>NZ_LQIT01000007.1 GCF_001499965.1 Mycobacterium sp. GA-2829 | reverse complement strand
GCGGTCGCCGGCAACACCGGCGGCAGCGCCGGCCCCGACACCGCCGGGCGTGGCGCCAACAGGGCGGCGTCGGTGAGCCGTCGGTGGGCTTCTTTGCCGGAGAGCCGCCACCGCACCCGCAACACTTCTTTCCAGGATTTGGCGCCCAGCTGCCGGGGTGTGGCCTCCACCTGGAGGCGGGCCAGCAGGCGGTGACGCACCGCGGGTAGCCGACACCCGAGGTTTTCCAGTCTGTCCAGGGCGGCGACCAGGTCGGGGCGGGTCAGCAGATCCACCTGGCAGGCAGCCAGCTGATCGACCGCGGCATCCAGCGCGGCGATCGCGTTCTGCAGGTCCTCACCCGACATACCCCGAACATACATTCGACCACCGACAAGTCCACTACCTGCACAAACTGGTCACCGGTGACGGGTCGAGTGGTCTGGGTGGTGACCTTTTCGCTCCAACGCTCGAGGGGTGGCCGTTGATGAACCCATCGATTCTCGCGTCCGTCTCGCGATCTCCCAGTGGCCTGATGACGCGCCGCGTTGTGCGGTCTCGACCTTCTGCCTCGAGCACGGTATCTCCCGAAAGCCGTTCTGCGAGTTGCGCAGGCGAGCGAGGACCCGACGGCCGAGATCGAGCCCGTCGTTGAGCGATGGGGTCAAACAACAGGTTGTGGCCGCGCGTGCGGCTCTGGAGGCGTCCGACTTGGACCACGGGCCGATCCGCGTGCACGACAAGATGCGGTCGATGGGGCTAGAACAGCTCCCGTCGACCGCGTCGCTGGCCTGGAGCAGGTCTTGCTCGTCGTCGATGGCGACAGCATCGCCGTGGCTGACCTCGATGGCGAAGTCCTCATTGAGCACACCCGCCCCGCCCCCGGAGTGAGATACATCGGAAACGGAAAACCGCCGCGGACCCCGACCCAAGAGCCAGGACGCCACTCTGCACAAACGCGATGTCTCAGACATCGATGACAGTGCACTGCCATGTAAGGACATGGACCACGGACCACTGCAGACATCGCGCAGAACATCACCGCAGCGAATCGGTGTCACGACCGTCCTGAAGTCGTGTTCGTCTTCTCGGCCGACCAGCCTCGCCAACGCGCCTACGCTGCATCACTTTCGTTGTCGGACCCATGCGCAAGACTCCGGCGCATGGGCAAGAGCAACCGCGAGAGGCGGATGGCCAAACAGAGGCGGAGGCGCCGGTCGGCTGCTGAGCGTGAGCATCGCCGGTCGAATACAGGGCCGAAGCCGCCCGAACCAGAACTGGGGCGAGCGCAGATTCTCGACAACTTGATCATGGCCTTGAGCGCGGCCGCGGTCGGTCCCGCTCCGTGGCGCGCTGCTGAACTCTTGCAGCAGCATCGCGGCTTCGAGCGTGAACTCGACATCGCTGCCGACCTCGTTGTGCAGGAAGCGATCCGTGCGGCGTGGCAGAACGGGTGGTCGCCGACGGACTTGCACGAGGTGGCGCGCCGCAGGGTCAACGCGGCCGCCGTGCGGTACCTCGACGAGGCAATCGTGTTGGAGTCGCAGCGGTACTCTACGCCGACGCTGCACCCGCGTTGGCGTGCAGAACTCGCCGAGCTCACGACGGGAACCGCGCCGACCGCACCGCAGATGTGGCGTTGGGCCGCTGAGCATTCCGTCGACGAGCGTGCGGTGGTGACGGTAGTCCTCGAGGTGTTACACCTGCTGGCCACGATCCCGCCCCTCGAGCGGACGCTCCCATTGCCCGGAGAACATCGCCCCTTATCCGGCGCGGCGACGGAGGTCGACGAGAAGATGCTTGCGCGCATACGCGCCCTGCTGGCCAAGGCCGAGGCCACCGAGTATCCGGACGAAGCGGAGGCGCTGTCATCCAAGGCGCAGGCGCTCATGGTGCGCCACTCGTTGAAGGAGGCGGTCGCCGATCACGGCAAGGGCCGCACGCCGGTCGCCGCGGTCCGCAGGATCTGGATCGACAATCCCTACGTTGCGGCCAAGGTCGTCCTGGCGCAGGCCGTCGCGCAGGCCAATCGGTGCCGCGTCGTCTGGATCAAGAACCTGGGGTGCGTCGTCGCCGTCGGTTCGGAGACTGACCTGGATCTGGTGGATCTGCTGACCACTTCGCTGCTGGTCCAGGCCAATCGGGCGATGCTGGTCGCCGGACGCCGCCACGATGTCCGAGGGCAGACGCGCACCAAGTCGTTCAGGCTGGCCTTCCTCGTCGCCTACGCCGCCCGCATCGGTCAGCGGCTCGCCGCAGCCAGTTCGTCGGCCACTGCCGAAATGCAGCGCGACGAACGGCTGCTGCCCGTGTTGGCCGCCCGCAACCGTGCGGCCGACGAGGCTTTTGACCGCCTGTTTCCCACGGCTGTCGAAACCCCCTTGACGGCCTACGACCCCGTCGGCACGAATGCCGGTCGTGCGGCGGCGGACACGGCCGTGCTGGACGTCCGCAACGCGATCGCGAGTTAGGTGTCCGTGAATCAATGGTGACGTGATGACGGCCCGCGAACCGAATGGAATCCTCGGGGAATGGCGCGCACATGGTTGTCAGTGACGGTGGAGCTCCTGGGCGGGCGTGGGGAAGACCTGTGGCCATGGCCCGGGCGCATCTTCGCGGTGGGGCCGTCGCATACCTTCATGGATCTGGCGGATGCCGTCAACGACGGCTTTGCGCGCTGGGACCGGTCTCACCTGTCGATGTTCACCCTGTCTGACGGCCGAGTGATCACCGACGTCGAGACGGGCGCCGAGATGGCTGGGTGGAGTGGCGGGCCGATCACGCAGCCGTTGGACATCGAGTCGGCCAAGGTCGCTCGGGTCGTCGGGCCGGGAGCAGAGTTCCGTTTCGTCTTCGACCTGGGCGATGACTGGACCCACCGTTGCGTGGTGGGCGAGGACAAGATCGACCCCCGGGAGATGTTGGGAATTGCGCCGAAGAGGCCCTTGCCCTACTGGGGCTGGGGCAGTATCCCGGACCAGTACGGGCGCCGGTGGGCCGACGATGACGGGGACAGTCGGGTTCCGAACAGGCCGGCTCAGCCACATCCCATGCTGATGCCAGGGTGGCCTGGACAGAAGGAGGTCCGCTCCGTCGACCTGCGCGAGCTGCGGTCAGCCGTCGTGGCGGGAGATGCCGACCGCATTCTCTCCGCACTGGACGGGCGTCACGTCGACGACGTGCTGCAGCAGGTGGGGTCGGCCTTGCCGATCGCGCTGGAACGGCGACGGGAACACGCCGAGCCGGTGGTGGCGTCGGTGATCAACCGGCTGACCCTGCGCGCCAGTGCGGGTGACGACGTGCTGGCCGAAGATCTGCTCGCGCGTCTGCGCGCAGCGCCGCTCAAGGGACGGGAGGTGCCGGTCGACCTCGAGATGTTCGCTTCCTTACTCGAAGCCGGTCCGGACGTCTCGACCGGCGGGTACCTCGACCTGCACACCGGACGGGTCTACGACGAGAACAGCACCGACCCGATGACGGTCGGGGATGACGCGGCCATCGACGTCGACGGGGAGCCTGACCGCTGGGTGCGGTTCGACTGCACCGATTCGCGGGACGGTTGGCGTGACATGGCGGATTTCGCTGAGCGACTGCATGATTCGACGTTGAGTGAGCGACTGGCAAGGGCGATCGAGGGTACGGGCGCCTTCCGGCGGTTTCGTGATCTCGTTCACCAGGAGGGCCTCGCCGAACAGTGGTACGCCTTCTCGACCGACCGCCGATCAGGGCGGGCACGCGCGCTCCTCGCCGGCTTGGGAATCCGCGTCGGGTGACACCAACACGCCACAGGCACCGGCGTTCCAGACTCAGAGCATCAGCCGTCGATGTGCACAGGGGGTTCGGCGAAGTTCGGATCCGCGGGCGGCTGGCCGATGCCCATCGGCTGACAGTGCTTGACCGGGGCCAGGTACGAGCTGGCGCCGCGGGGCACCCACTGAGCGACCACCAGGCACCGTTGCCACGTGCCGTCGGGCTGGATCGGCCCGTCGCACCTACCGAGGGTGGGACCGCCGTACAGGCAGCCGGCGGCGGCCTGGGGCGCCGAGGTCAACAACCCGACAGCCATCACCGTCGCAGCCAACACTCCGCCGATGCAGCGCTTCATGGTGGTCTCCCGCCAGCCGATGGAACCGACGCTACCGGCTGGCTCCGCGGATCGGCGGGTCTTTGCCCGATGAATCCGGCCCTCGGGTGCAGTCTGATCTTCGTGGGCAGACTCATCTATGGCTTCAACGTGTCGGTGGACGGATACATTGCCGACGCTCGAGGCGACATCGACTGGTCCGATCCGAGCGAGGAACTGCACCAGTACTGGAACGACTTCGAGCGGCAGACCGCCCTGTCGTTCTACGGGCGACGGCTCTACGAACTCATGTCCGCGTACTGGCCGACGGCCGACCAGGCGCCGGACGCCACCCCGATGATCGTCGACTACGCCAGAGTCTGGCGCGACATGCCCAAGGTCGTGTTCTCGCGCACCCTGGACTCTGTCGACTGGAACTCCCGACTGGAACGCGGCGACCCGGTCGAGGTGGTGCGCAAGCTCAAGGCCGAAACCGACGGCCAACTCGAGGTGGCCGGCGCCACGCTGGCCGCGCCGATCGTGCAGGCCGGGCTGGTGGACGAATTCCGGATCGTGCTCGCGCCCACCGCCGTCGGCGGCGGCACCCCGTTCTTCCCGAAGCTGCCGTCATGGATCTCGTTGCGGCTGTTGGAGAACCGCACCTTCCCTGGCGGCACGGTCCTGCTGCGCTACGAGGTCCTCAACTGAGTGACCAGCTTCTTCTTGTCCACCTTGCCGACCGCGGTCATCGGCAGCGACGGCAGCGGCACCAGCACGTCGGGCCGGGCATGGGTCGAGGCGCCGCGCTCGTCGAGGAACGCGTTGAGCTCGCTGAGGCTGACCGGCTTCCCCCGGAAAACGACTGCGGCGCAGATCTTCTCACCGAGATAGTCGTCGGGCAGCGCGACGGCCGCAGCGGAATGGATCCCGGGATGGGTGTGCAGGTGGTCCTCGAGATCGGTCGCCGACACCGTCTCCCCGCCGCGGTGGATGACGTCCTTGATGCGCCCCGTCACCTCGACGTTGCCCGCCAGCGGCCCCTCGGCGAAGATCCGCACCCGGTCTCCGGTGCGATAGAACCCGTCCGGGCTGAACGATCGCGCGTTCGCCTCGTCGGCCCGGTAGTACCCGTTCAGTGTGTAGGGCCCACGCACCAACAGCTCACCCTCTTCGCCCGGCGCCACCTCGACACCGGACTCGTCGACCACCCGCATCTCGTCGTGCGGTGACACCGGCCTGCCCTGCGTGTGCACGACGACGTCCACCGGATCACCCGGCCGGGTGAAGTTCAGCATCCCCTCGGCCATCCCGAAGATCTGCGACAACCCGGGCGTCAACCGGTCCAGGATGAAGCGGGCGTCCTCCGGGCTCATGCGCGATCCGCCCACCTGCACCAGCCGCAGCGACGTCGGCAGGACAGGCTCCCACTCACAGGCCTGCGCCCACAGCTTGCCCAGTGCGTTCACCAACCCGGTGACTGTCACCTTGTGTTCGTCGATCAGCGCGAACGCCGCCTCCGGGCTCGGGTCGGCGGTGAACACCGTCGTCGCCCCCACGGTCATCGAGCCCAGCATCCCCGGACACGCCAGCGGGAAGTTGTGGCCCGCTGGCAGCGCCACCAGATAGACGTCGTCGGGGGTGAACTCGCACGCTTGCGCGCTGGAGATCGCGGTGTAGACGTAGTCGTCGTGGGTGCGGGGGATCAGCTTCGGCAGGCCGGTCGTGCCCCCCGAGACCAGCAGTAGGGCCGGAAGCGACGTGTCGACGGGTCCACGCTCCGGCGGGGTGCCACCCGCGAGCAGCGTCGACCACGCCGTGAACGGTCCCGGATCGCCGTCGACGACCACATGCCGCAGCCGGGGTCGATCCGCCATGAGCTGGGTGGCCATCTCGCGGTAGTCGAACCCGCCGATCTCGTCCGCGACCACCAGTGCCACCGCATCGCTGACGTCGGCGAAGTGCCCCAACTCGGCCGTGCGGTGGCCGGGCAGGCACATCACCGGAACCGCTCCCGCCCGCAGGAGTCCGAAGAATGTGACCGCGAAACGGACGGAGTTGGGCAACTGCAGCAGCACCCGCTCACCCGGCCGGATGCCGAGTTCGGTCAGGCCGGCGGCCACGGTGTCAGCCTGGGCGGACAGTTCGGCGAAGGTCAGGCGTTCGACGACGTCGACGACGGCGGGGTGGTCGGGCCTGCGCTGTGCCGCCTCGGTGAGGAGCGAATCCAGCGGACGCCCCGCCCAGTACCCCGCGCGGCGGTACTCCTCGGCGCGCTCCTCCGGGAACGGCACGAAGCCCTCGGCCAGGTCACTGTGCACATGCTGGAAACCGGTGCTCATTGCGGGGGCCCCTCTGGTAGGAGTGTTCGGCTCCTTGAATATAGGATAGCCTCCACGAAGTTAGGGCAGCCTATGTTGACTTGGAGGAACGCGGTGGAGGCCGTTGCGACCAGTTCCCAGACCGTACGCGCCGAGGTTGCCGAACTTCTCGGGGTGACCGAGTCCGAGGTCGACCCCGATGCCGACCTGATCGCGTCGGGCCTGGACTCGATCCGGATGATGTCGCTGTCGGGCCGGTGGCGGAAACAGGGCATCGACGTGCGCTTCGCCGCGATGGCGGCCACCCCGACGGTGGCGGCGTGGGAGCAACTCGTCGCTGCCCATACGGCCGCCGAACCCGTTGTGCGGCAAGCGGACATCGAGGACCCCAATGCCCCGTTCCTGCTTGCGCCGATCCAGCACGCGCTGTGGGTGGGCCGCAACGAGCTCACCGAGCTCGGCGGGGTGGCCGCGCACCTCTACGTCGAATTCGACGGCGCGGCAGTCGATCCGGAGCGGCTGGGCGCCGCGGCCGCCGCGCTCGCGCGTCGTCACCCCATGCTGCGCGTGGAGATCCTCGGCGACGGCATGCAGCGCATCGGCAACCGCCCGCTCCCGGTCAAGGTCACCGACCTGCGTCACCTCGACACCGCCGCCGCCGACGAGCAGCTGGAGATCATCCGGCACGCCAAATCCCATCAGCTCCTCGAAGGTGAGGTGCTCGAGCTGGTTTTGACGCTGCTGCCCGGCGGTCGTACCCGGTTGCACGTCGACCTCGACATGCAGGCCGCCGACGCCGTCAGTTACCGCAACTTCATGGCCGACCTCGCGGCGCTGTACCGCGGCGCGGACCTGCCCGACCTGCAGTACACCTACCGCGAATACCGCGGCGCGCTGACCGCCAGCCCGGCGCCCACCGCCGACGACGACCGCCGCTGGTGGGCCGAACGCGTCCCGCATCTCCCGGAAGCCCCTGTGCTGCCCCTGGTTCCGCGGTCGGAACAGCGCGACCCGCGCCGCGGCACCCGGCGCTGGAAGTTCCTCGACGCCCGCACCCGCGACGGTCTCTACGCGGCCGCGCGTAAGCGGGGCATCACGCCGGCCATGGCGTTCGCCGCCTCCTACGCCGGGACGTTGGCCCGCTGGGCCACCAGCCGCCACTTCCTCCTGAACCTGCCCATGTTCGGCCGCGAGCCGTTCCACCCGGACGTCGACAAACTGGTCGGCGACTTCTCGTCGTCGCTGATGCTCGACGTGGACTTCACCGACGCGCACACCCCGGCGCAGCGGGCCCGGGTCATGCAGGAGGCGCTGCACACCTCCGCTGCGCACGCCACCTACTCGGGACTGTCGGTGCTGCGCGACCTGAGCCGCCACCACGGCACGCCGACGTTGGCGCCGTTCGTGTTCACCAGCGCCCTGGGCCTCGGTGATCTGTTCGCCGGCGACGTCACCGACCAGTTCGGCACCCCGGTGTGGCACATCTCCCAGGGCCCGCAGGTGCTGCTGGACTCGCAGGTCACTCCGTTCGACGGCGGATTGCTGGTCAACTGGGACGTCCGCGAGGACGCGTTCCGTCCCGGCGTCATCGACGCGATGTTCGCCTACCAGCTCGCCGAACTCGAGCGGCTGGCCACCGACGACGCGGCATGGGACGTCGTCGATCCGCCCGCGGTGCCGCCCGCTCAGCAGGCGGTGCGCGACGCGCTGGTCACCACCGCCGAACGCAGCGGCGACGCGTTGCACGACGGCTTCTTCCGCACCGCCGCGCAGACGCCGGACGCCACCGCGGTGATCCACTCGGCGGGCACGCTGACCTACGCCGAACTGCGCGAGCAGGTCCTCGCCGTCACCGGGGCCCTGCAGGTCGCCGGGATCAAACCCGGCGACACCGTCGCGGTCATGGGCCCCAAGTGCGTCGACCAGGTGACCGCACTGCTGGCGATCCACGCCGCCGGCGCGGTGTACGTGCCGATCGGCGCCGACCAACCCGACGACCGCGCCCAGAACATCTTGCAGACCTCAGGTGCGCGGATGGCCCTGGCGTGCGGTCGCGAGGCGCCGACGTCGTTGCCCGCGTTGACGATCGCCGAGGCGATCCGTGTCGGGTCACGCGCCCACGGCGTTACCCCGGCCGTGCTCGACCCCGAACAGGTCGCCTACGTGTTGTTCACGTCCGGTTCGACCGGTGCGCCCAAGGGTGTCGAGGTCACCCACGCCGCGGCGATGAACACGCTCGAATTCATCAACGACCACTTCGGAATCGGATCCGCCGACCGGAGCCTCGCCCTGTCCACCCTCGAGGGCGATCTGTCCACCCTCGACGTCTTCGGCATGCTGCGTGCGGGTGGGTCGCTGGTCGTGGTGGACGAGGCGCAGCGCCGCGATCCCGACAGCTGGGCCCGGATGATCAACGAGCACGACGTCACCGTGCTGCACTGGATGCCGGGCTGGCTGGAGATGCTGCTGCAGGTCGGTGGAGCGCTGCCGTCGGTGCGTGTCGTGCCGACCGGCGGGGACTGGGTGCGCACCGAGATGGTGCGCGAATTCCGCAGGGCTGCACCGAATGTCCGCTTCGCCGGTCTCGGCGGGGCGACCGAGACCGCCACCCACAACACGATCTGCGAACCCGGCGAGCTGCCGGAGCAGTGGTCGGCCGTCCCGTTCGGGCGCCCGCTGCCCAACAACGTCTGCCGTGTCGTCGCCGCCGACGGCAGCGACTGCCCCGACTGGGTGCCCGGTGAACTGTGGGTCGGTGGTCGCGGCATCGCCCGCGGTTACCGCGGACGTCCGGATCTGACCGCCGAACGGTTCGTCGTCCACGACGGCACGATGTATTACCGCACCGGCGATCTCGTGCGCTATCTGCCCGACGGGCAGATCGATTTCGTCGGCCGCGCCGACCATCGGGTCAAGGTCAGCGGCTACCGGATCGAACTCGGCGAGGTGGAGGCCGTACTGCGGCGCATCGCCGGTGTCGGCGCCGCCGTGGCCGCGGTGCTTGCGGCCCCGGGCGACGGGCGCGGGGAGCGGCTCGCCGCGATCGTGCAGGTCTCCGACACCGGGCTGACCGTCGACGAGGTGACTATGCGGATGGCCGAACTCGTTCCGCCGCACATGGTTCCGAGCCACATCGTGCTGAAGGCGATCCCGTTCACGGTCGGCGGCAAGATCGATCGCCGGGCCGTCGCCGCCGAACTCACCAGCACGATGACCGACGGGCGGACCGCAACGCACCGGTCGCCCGCGACGGCGTTGGAGCGCGCCCTCGCCGACATCGTCGCCACGGTCCTGGACCGCGACAGCGTGGGTGCCGACGACGACTTCTTCGAACTGGGCGGCGATTCGGTGCTGGCGACGCAGACGGTGGCCCGTATCCGCGAATGGCTGGACTCACCGGGGGTGATGGTGACCGATGTCTTCGCCGCACGCACGGTCGGCGCGCTGGCCCGCAGGCTCACCGAGCACGAGGACGGCAGTGACCGCCTCGAAGGCGTCGCCGAGTTGTACCTCGAGGTCACCGACATGAACTCCGCCGACGTGGCGTCCGCGCTCGATTCGACCTCGGCGCAGGCGTCGCGATGACGGCGTCGCAGCTCGAGTTCGCGCCCTGGATCAAACGTTTCCCCGCCTCCGGCGGTGTGACGACGGTGGTGTTCCCGCACGCCGGCGGTGCCGCCGCGGCCTACCGGCCGCTGGCGAAGGCGTTGTCCGGCAACGGTGTCGACACCTACGTGCTGCAGTACCCCCAGCGTGCGGACCGGCTGCGCCACCCCGCGGTGGGCAGCATCGCCGAGCTCGCGGCCCAGCTGTTCGAGGCTGGCCCGTGGGACCGGCTCGGCCCGCTCGACCTGTTCGGGCACTGCATGGGCGCGGTGGTGGCATTCGAGTTCGCCCGGGCCGCCGAACGGCACGGGATCGCGGTGCGCACGCTGTGGGCGTCGGCGGGGCAGGCCCCGTCGACGGTCGCCGAGGGGTCGCCGCTGCCCAGCACCGACCGCGACGTCCTCGCCGACATGGTCGACCTCGGTGGCACCGATCCGCGCCTGCTCGAGGACGAGGATTTCGTCGAACTCCTGGTGATGGCGGTGCGCGCCGACTACCGGGCGCTGGACGGATACACCTGCGGACGCGACGAGAAGATCAACGCCGACATCCACACCCTACGCGGCGACCGCGATCACCGGATCAGCAAGGAATGGTCGGAGCGCTGGGCCGATCACACCGCGGGGCGGTTCACGATGTCGACGTTCGCGGGCGGCCACTTCTACCTCGACGACCACCTCGACGCGGTGTCGGCACTGGTGGGCGGCGGATGATCGAAGCGGATCCCGTCGTCATCGTCGGGATGGCGGTGGAGGCGCCGGGCGGTATCGACACCCCCGAGGGCTACTGGACGCTGCTCTCCGAACAACGCGAAGCGCTCAGCCCGTTCCCGACCGACCGCGGCTGGTCGCTGCGCGAGTTGTTCGCCGGTTCGCGGCGCGAGGGGTTCAAACCGATCCAGGACTGCGGCGGATTCCTCGCCGGGGCAGCCGTTTTCGACCCGGAGTTCTTCGGCATCTCGCCGCGCGAGGCCGCCGCGATGGATCCGCAGCAGCGGGTCGCGCTGCGCCTGGCATGGCGGGCGCTGGAGAACAGCGGCATCAACCCCGACGACCTCGCCGGCCACGACGTCGGCTGCTATCTCGGTGCGTCGGCACTCGAATACGGTCCCGCGCTGAGCGAGTTCTCCGGACACAGCGGACATCTCATCACCGGCACCTCACTGGGCGTCATCTCCGGACGCATTGCCTACACCCTCGACCTGGCCGGACCGGCGCTCACCGTCGACACGTCCTGCTCCTCGGCGTTGTCGGCGTTCCACCTCGCGGTGCAGGCGCTGCGGTCGGGGGACTGCGACGTCGCACTGACCGGCGGCGTCTGCGTCATGGGCTCACCCGGCTACTTCGTCGAGTTCTCCAAACAGCACGCACTCTCCGACGACGGCCACTGCAGGCCCTACAGCGCCCACGCCAGCGGCACCGTGTGGGCCGAAGGTGCCGGTGTGTTCGTGCTGCAACGCAAGTCTGGTGCGGTGCGCGACGGCCGCGACATCCTCGCCGAGGTGCGCGCCAGCGGGGTCAACTCCGACGGGCGCACCGTCGGACTCACCGCACCCAGCGAACACGCACAGCGCCGGCTGTTCCGCCGCGCCATCGACCAGGCCGGAGTGAGTCCCGAGGACGTCGGCATGGTCGAAGGCCACGGCACCGGAACACGACTCGGCGACCGCACCGAACTGCACGCACTCGCCGCGACCTATGGCGACACCGCGCCCGGCCGCGGGCCGCTGCTCGGATCGGTGAAATCCAACATCGGTCACGCTCAGGCGGCCGCGGGCGCACTGGGGCTGGCAAAGGTCCTCGTCGCCGCCGAGCACGCCAGCATCCCGCCCACCCTGCACGCCGACGAGCCGAGCCGCGAGATCGACTGGGACGCCACGGGTCTGCGACTGGCGAAGAAGTTGACCCCGTGGCCCGCCCGCAACGGCGAGCGCGTCGGCGCGGTGTCGGCGTTCGGGATGAGCGGCACCAACACCCACCTCGTCGTGGCGGTTCCGGACCGGTCAGGGGAGGCTACGTGAGCCGCCCCGACCACTGGCCCGACGGGCGGGTACCGGTACTGCTCAGCGCGCACGCCGGTGACCTCATCGCCACCGACGCCCGCGCACTGCTGGAGTACACCGACCGCCACCCCGAGGTCGCGGTCCGCGACCTCGCGGCGCACCTGGCCGCCACCCGACGAGTCCGCAGACACCGCACCGTGATTCGGGCCGGCGACCCCGACGAACTGACCACCGGTCTGCGGGCGGTCGTCGACGGCGCCGAGCACCCTCTCGTCACGCACAGCACGGACGGCTCCGCGGCGCGGGTCGCCTTCGTCTTCCCCGGGCAGGGCAGCCAGTGGCCGTCCATGGGCGCCGACGCCTACCGGCACCTGCCGCAGTACCGCGCCGCGGTCGACGAATGCGCCGACGCGTTCACCGCCGCGGGCGCCCCGTCGCCGGTGCGCTACCTGACCACGGCCGACGGACCGTTCACCGAGACCGAGGTGGAGGCCGCGCAGTTCACCCACGCCGTCGCGCTGGCCCACGTCTGGCGGTCCCACGGCGTGCTGCCCGACCTCACCGTCGGGCACAGCCTCGGCGAGATCGGCGCCGCCTACATCGCCGGGGCCATCACGCTGGCCGACGCGGCCGCGGTGGTGATCGCCCGCGCCGCGGTCGTGGACCGGCTGCCCGGGGATCACGCCGTCGCGGTCCTCGGTGTGAATCCCGATGCCGCACAACAGGTGATCGCCGCGACCCCGGGCTGGCTGGAGCTCGCGGTGGTCAACGCCACCGCCTCGGTGGCGGTCGCGGGGGAGCGGGGCGCAGTCGCCGCCGCGGTGGCCCACGTCCGCGCGCAGGGCCGCTTCGCGCGCGAGATCACGGTCGGGTTCCCCGTGCACACCAGCGTGCTCGAACCCCTGCGCGGTGACCTGCTTCGCATGCTGCCGGACGCGGTGTTCGCCGACACCCCCGTGCAGTTCATCGGCGGCGCCACCGGCGACGTCGTCCCGGCGGGCACCCGGTTCGGCGACTACTGGTACGCCAACCTGCGCACCATGGTGCGTTTCGACCAGGCGTTCACATCCGCATTGCGGTGCGGTGCGCGGGTGTTCGTCGAATTGTCCGCCCATCCGCAGCTCCTGTTCGCGATGGGGGACCTGCTCGGCGACGCCACGGCCACCCTCGTCGGGTCCGGGCGGCGGGACGCCCCGATCACCGAGGCTCTGTCGGCCAACCTGGCGATCGCCGCAGTCGCGCAACCGGGGTACGGGTGGCGCGACACGCTCGGACCCAGCACGGTTCGGCTTCGTGGGGTACCGAACGCGCCGATGCGCGCCACCGCGATGTGGGCCCAGCCCGATCCGCTGCCCGCCGTCGCCGGCCTCACCGTGGCGCAGGAGGTGTGGCAGGCCGCCGACCCGTCCGGCCCGGCGGGCACGGAACCGGTCGCGGTGGCGGTGATGGACCTCGGGCCCGGTGGCGCGCTGGGTGCGCAGGTGCGCGCGGCGGTGAACGCCCACCCGGGTGCGGTGCTGACCGACCCGCACGATGCGCAGACCCTGGTGGTCGTCGCATCTCAGCCCGACGCGGCCGAGACCGAGGACGCGGTCGCGGCACTGACCGACCTCGTCGGCGCCGGTGCGTTGCGCTACCCCGCTGCGGCCGGGCCGCGGTGCCGCGACGTCTGGCTGGTCACCGCAGGCGCCGAGCAGGTGCAGCCCGGCGAACCGGTTGCGTTGTGCGCCGGCGCGATCGCCGCGATGCACCGCAGCCTCGGGCTGGAACACCCCGACCTCGGCTTTCACCACCTGGACCTCGCCCCCGACACCACGCCCGACGCGACCGTCGTCGACGCACTGCTCACCGGCAGCGGGGAGATCGCGGTCCGGGATGCGGTGCGGTACCGGCGCGCGATGGCCGACGCACCCCACGCACCGGGCTGGCCGCTCGACGACGGTGTGCTCGACGACGTGGTGATCACCGGCGGCGCGGGCGAGATCGCGCTGCACTACGCGCGTCACCTCGCCGAACGCGGCGCGCGGCGGATCGTGCTGCTGAGCCGCCGCCCCGTCGACCCCGCGGTGCTCGCGGAGTTGGCCGCACCGCACGGCGCCGAGGTGCTGTCGATACCGTGTGACCTCACCCACCGCGAAAGTGTCTCTGCCGCAGCGGAAGCCATGTCCGAGGCGTCGCTGCTCGTCCACACCGCGGGCGCTGCCGTCTTCGCGGCGGGTGACCGACTCGACGCCGCCGCCGCGGCGGCCACGTTCGGCGCCAAGATCACCGGCCTCGACAACATGCTGCGGGCCTGGCCGCTGCGGCGCGACGCCCGGATCGTGCTGTGTTCGTCGGTGTCGGGTCTGTGGGGCGGCCGTGGCCACGCGGTGTACTCGGCCGCCAACCGGATGCTCGACGCGATGGCGGTGCGGTTGCGCGCCGACGGCCGTCGCTGCGTGGCACTGCGGTGGGGGTTGTGGCAGTCCGGGGGCGCGGCGGGCATCGTCGACGCCGCCGAGACCGCCCGCATCGAACGGTCCGGTCTGCGGCCGATGACACCGCGGGCGGCGGTCGACGCCAGCCTGTGCGACCACGGCGTCGACCCTCTGGTGTTCTCGGCCGACACCGACCGGCTGCAGATGCTCGTCGGGAACGCCGAACCCAGACCCGCGCAGTCAGTTTCGGAAACGGAAGCGCCGGTGGACACCGCCGATGCCGTACGCGCCCAACTCGCCGCGGTCCTCGAACTCGGCGACCCCGGCTCGGTGGACCTGACCGCCTCACTGTTCGACCTCGGGGTCGACTCCCTGCTCGCCCTCGACCTGCGTAAGCGATTCCGACGTGTCATCGGCCGTACCGTCCCGCTGGCCACTCTGCTCAGTGGCGTCACCGGCGTGGAACTGGTCGCCGAACTCGACGAGAAAGTGGACATCCCCAGTGACTGACACCACGACCGACCGTCCGGCAGGCCTGGACGACAAGGCCCGCCTGGAACTGTTGCGCCGCAGGCTCGGCGAACGCGGACTCGCCGCGCAGACCGCGGCGGCCGATTCCGCGCGCACGCTGTCCGACGGTCAGCTCCGCATGTGGTTCGTCCAAGCCGCCGATCCATCCGGCGCACTGCTCAACATCTGCCTGTCGTACCGCATCACCGGTCCGGTCGACCTCACCGCGCTGCGCGCCGCCGTCGACGCCGTCGCTCGCCGCCACCCCGTGCTGCGGACCACCTACGCCGTCGACGACACCGGCGAACCGCGTCCGGTGGTCCACGACGACCTGCGGCCCGGCTGGGCCGAACACGATCTGACCGCGGCGGAGAACCAGTCCGCGCACGCGCAGCGGTTGCGTCTGGAAGTGCTCGCTCAGCGCGAGTTCGCCGCACCGTTCGACCTGTCGACGGCGTCGCCGCTGCGGATCACGATGGTGCGCACCGGGGCCGACGAACACGTCATGCTGCTCGTCGCCCACCACATCGCGTGGGACGACGGGTCGTGGGAGGTGTTCTTCGCCGACCTCACCCGCGCCTACACCGGTGCAGAGCTGGGCGCCGAACTGGCCCCGCACATTCCCGCCGGACCCCGCGACGTGAACGCCGACATCGCCTACTGGCGCGAGGTCATGGCGAATCCGCCCGAACCGCTGGAACTCCCGGGTCCGCACGGATCGGCCGTGCCGACGAACTGGCGCTCGGCGCGCAGCGCCGCGGTACTCGACGCCGACACCACCCGGCGCGTGACCGAGATGGCGCGCGAAGCGGGCTGCACCCCGTATGCGGTGCTGCTCGCCGTGTTCGGCACGCTGATCCATCGCTACACCCACGCCGACGACTTCCTGGTCGCCACACCCGTGCTCAACCGCGGCGCCGGCACCGAGGACCGGATCGGTTACTACGGCAACACCGTCGCGATGCGGCTGCGCCCCGAGGCGTCGACGTCGTTCCGCGACATGCTGACCCAAACCCGCGACACCGCCGTGGGGGCGTTCGCGCACCAGGGCGTCAACGTCGACGCGGTGGTCCGCGAGCTCAACCCCGACCGTCGGCACGGCACCGAGCGGATGACGCGGAACAGCTTCGGTTTCCGCGGTCCCGACCGGTTCGGCTTCACCCCGCCCGGGGTGCGCTGCGAACGGGCCGATCTGCGCAGCCACCTCACCCAGCTGCCGCTGGGCGTGATGGTCGAATTCGACGCCGACCCCGCGGGCGGCGGCGCGCTGGTCGAACTCGAACACCTCGTGGAGATCATCGAGCCGGCGCTGGCGCAGCAGCTGCTCGACCACTTCGTCGTCCTGCTCGACAGCGCACTCGACCACCCCGACACCCCGCTGGCCCGCCTGCCGCTGATGGGTGCCGCGGACACCGCGTGGCTGCACGACGTCGCCACCGGTGAGCTGTTCGACACCCCGGCCCGTACGCTGCCCGACCTGATCGAGAGCCAGGTCGCGGCCACCCCCGACGCCGTCGCGGTGGTCTACGAGGGCAGGCAGTTCTCGTACCGCGAGATCAACGAGACCGCGAACCGCGTCGCGCACTGGCTGATCGGGCAGGGTGTCGGCGCCGAGGACCGAGTCGCGGTGCTGCTCGACAAATCGCCCGAGCTCATGGTCACCGCGCTCGGCGTGGCCAAGGCCGGCGGCGTGTACGTGCCGGTCGACCCCACCTACCCGCAGGACCGGCTGTCGTTCATCCTCGGCGACTGCGATGCGAAACTCGTTGTGCGCGAACCGGTCACCGGCCTCGACGAACTGCCTGCCCACAACCCGACCGACGCCGACCGGGTGCGGCCACTGCGCCCGGAGAACACCGCCTACCTGATCTACACCTCCGGGACCACCGGTCTGCCCAAGGGTGTGCCGGTCCCGCACCGGCCCGTCGCCGAGTACTTCGTCTGGTTCAAGAACGACTACCAGGTGGACGCGAACGACCGGATGCTGCAGGTGGCCTCACCGAGTTTCGACGTGTCGATCGCCGAGATCTTCGGCATGCTCGCGTGCGGCGCCCGTGTGGTCATCCACCGGCCCGGCGGCCTCAACGACATCGGCTACCTCACCGACCTGCTGCGCGACGAGGGCATCACGGCCATGCACTTCGTCCCGTCGCTGCTCGGCCTGTTCCTGTCCCTGCCCGGGGTCAACCAGTGGCGGACGCTGCAACGCGTCCCGATCGGCGGCGAACCGCTGCCCGGTGAGGTCGCCGACAAGTTCCACGCCACCTTCGACGCGCTGCTGCACAACTTCTACGGCCCGACCGAAACCGTCATCAACGCCAGCCGGTACAAGGTCGAGGGCAAGCAGGGCACGCGCATCGTGCCGATCGGCCGCCCGAAGATCAACACCCAGATGCATCTGCTCGACGACGCGCTGCAACCCGTACCCGTCGGCGCGATCGGCGAGATCTACATCGGCGGAACACATGTCGCGCACGGCTACCACCGCAGGCCCGGCCTGACGGCGGAACGCTTCGTGGCCGATCCGTTC
Organism: Mycobacterium sp. GA-2829; assembly: GCF_001499965.1. GTDB lineage: Bacteria > Actinomycetota > Actinomycetes > Mycobacteriales > Mycobacteriaceae > Mycobacterium. The sequence goes on along the minus strand of NZ_LQIT01000007.1, from coordinate 117,887 downwards.
ACCCCCGGCGGACGGCTGTACCGGTCGGGCGACCTGGCCCGCCGCAATGCCGACGGGGACATCGAATTCGTCGGCCGCGCCGACGAACAGGTCAAGATCCGCGGGTTCCGCATCGAACTCGGCGACGTCGCGGCGGCGATCTCGGTCGACCCGAGCGTCGGCCAGGCCGTCGTGGTGGTCAGCGATCTGCCGGGGCTGGGCAAGAGCCTGGTCGGCTACCTCACCCCGGTGAGCGGCCACGACGGGGAGTCGGTGGACGTCGACCGCATCCGCACCCGGGTGGCCGCGGCGCTGCCCGAATACATGGTCCCCGCGGCGTACGTGGTGATCGACGAGGTCCCGATCACCGCCCACGGCAAGATCGACCGCGCCGCACTGCCCGAACCCGAACTCACATCGGCCGTCGAGTTCCGCGCCCCCTCCACCGACACCGAACGCGAGATCGCCCGGCTGTTCGGGCAGTTGCTCGACCGCGCCGACGTCGGCGCCGACGATTCGTTCTTCGACCTCGGCGGCCACTCGCTGCTGGCGACGAAACTGGTTGCCGCCGTGCGTACCTCGTGCGGCGTTGATGTCGGGGTGCAGGAGGTCTTCGAGCTGGCCACAGTGGCGGACCTCGCCGCCCGGGTGGACGCCCTGCGCGCGGACGGTGGCGGCCCGGCGCGGCCACGGCTGGTGCCGCTGCACCTCGACGGGCCGGCCCCGCTGTCGTCGGCGCAACTGCGCAGCTGGTTCGCCTACCGCGTCGACGGACCCAGCGTTGTCAACAACATCCCGTTCGCCGCGCGGCTGCACGGGCCGTGTGACGTCGACGCGCTGGTCGCCGCGATCGGTGACGTCATCGACCGCCACGAGATCCTGCGCACCGTCTACCGCGAGATCGACGGTGTGCCACACCAGATCGTGCTTCCACCTGAACCGGTGGCGGTGCGCCGGGCCGCCGGTGACGGTGAGGAGTGGCTGCGCGAAGAACTCGACCGGGAACGCCGCCACGTCTTCGACCTCGAGAACGACCGCCCGATCCGCCCGGCGATCCTGAGCGTGCCGGACGGCATCGTGCTGTCGGTCGTCATGCACCACATCGCCGGCGACCACTGGTCGGCCACCGTGCTGTTCTCCGATCTGCTCACCGCCTACCGCGCACGCGCGGCGGGGCAGACACCCGCATGGGCGCCGCTGCCGATCCAGTACGCCGACTTCGGTGCCTGGCAGACCGCGCTGCTCGCCGACGACGCGGGTGTCGCCGAGCCGCAGCGTGACTACTGGCGGCGCCAACTGGCCGGCCTGCCCGAGGAGACCGGGCTGCCGCCGGACTACGCGCGCCCGCCGGTGCCCAGCGGTCTGGCCGAGGCGGTCGAATTCCATATCGACGGCGCCACCCGCGACCGGCTCGCTGTGCTGTGCCGCGAATCCGGGGTCACCGAGTTCATGCTGCTGCAGGCCGCCGTCGCGGTAGTCCTGCACAAGGCCGGCGGCGGGGCCGACGTCCCGCTCGGCACCCCGGTGGCCGGCCGTTCGGAACCCGAACTCGACCAGCTGGTGGGCTTCTTCATCAACATCCTGGTGCTGCGCAACGATCTTCGCGGCAACCCGACCCTGCGCGAGGTGCTCCGCCGCACCCGCGAGATGGCGCTGGCGGCCTACGCGCACCAGGACCTGCCCTTCGACCAGGTCGTCGACGCGGTCAGTCCGGTACGCACCCTGGCGCGCAACCCGCTGTTCAGTGTGGTGGTGCATGTGCGCGAACAACTTCCGGAGAACCGGGTGATCGACCACGGGCCCGACGGGGACACCACCGTCACGGTGCTCGAGCCGACGTTCGACGCCGCGCACGCCGACCTGTCGCTGAACTTCTTCGCCTCCGACGGCGCGGGCGGCTACCGCGGCCACGTCATCTACCGCCCCGAGCTGTACAGCCGCGACACCGCCGGACGGTTCGCGGACTGGCTGGTGCGGGCGGTGACGGCGTTCGCGGACCAGCCCGACCTGACGCTCACCGCACTCGACATCGGCGCGGCGGGAGAGCGGCAGCGCATCGTCGAACAATGGGGTGGCGGAAGCGTTCTCGTTCTCGACGGCGCACTGCAGCCGGTTCCGGTCGGGGTGGTCGGCGACGTGTACACCGCGGGTGGACCGCTGTCGGCCGCCCACTGGAACACCGCTGCGGCGACCGCGACACGGCTGATCGCGCATCCGTACGGGGCGCCGGGGGCGCGGTTGCACCGCACCGGGGACCGGGCCAGGTGGAGCGCCGACGGCATCCTCGAACTCGTGGGCTCCGCACAGGTCGTCGCACCGGCCGAACGTGCCGTGGAACGCAGCGGCCAGCCACCGGCCACCGACACCGAACGGGCGCTGGCGACCCTGCTCGGCGAGGTGCTCGACGTCGAGGTCACCGGACGCGACGACGACTTCTTCAGCCTCGGCGGCGACAGCATCCTGGCTGTGCAGGTGGCCGCCCGGGCCCGCGACACCGGACTGAAACTGACCGCGCGCATGGTGTTCGAACACCCGACGCTGCACGAACTCGCCGCGGCGGTCGACGCCGCGACCACCGCGGCGGGCACCGGGTCGACGGCGGGGGACGCCGACACCGCGCACGCACCGATGAGCGCGTCGGGACTGTCCCCGGACGAGTTGGCGGCGCTGACCGCCTCCTGGAACGCGTCGCGGGGGGATGCGCCGTGACCCAGACCAAACCGGCCGCCAATGCGATCGAGGACGTCCTCGCGCTGAGCCCCCTGCAGCAGGGGCTCTACTCGATGACCACCCTCACCGGCGCCGACCACACCGACGGCGACCCGTACGTGATCGCGATGGCCGCCGACGTCACCGGGACGCTGGATACCGAACTGCTCCGCGCCTGCGCGGCAACGCTGTTCACCCGGCATCCCAACCTGCGCGCCAGCTTCTACCGCGGGGACCTGCCCCGGCCCGTCCAGGTCATCCCGGCGCGCGTCGAGGTGCCGTGGCGGCACGTCACCGCGGCGACCGCCGACGAGGCGGGCCGCCTCGAAGACGCCGAACGGCGCAGACCCTTCGACCTCGAACAGGGTCCGGCGGTCCGGTTTCTGCTCATCGAATTGCCCGACGCGCGTTGGCGACTCGTGATCGTCGCCCACCACATCGTGATCGACGGCTGGTCGCTGCCGCTGTTCGTCGGGGAACTCGTGACGCTGTACCGGGCGGGCGGCGACCCGAACGCGCTGCCCGCATCGCCCCGGCCCTACCGCGACTACATCGGATGGCTCGCCGGCCGCGATCAGGCGGCCAGCCGGGCGCTGTGGGCCGAACACCTGGCCGGCGTCGACGGCCCGACGCTGCTGACCCCCGCGCTGTCGACGGTCGAACCGTCGCCGGGACTGCCGCGGCGCACCGAGGTGCGGCTCGACGCCGACGCCACCCACCGGCTGACCGAGACGGCCCGCACCCGCGGCGTCACCGTCAACACCCTGGTCCAGATGGCGTGGGCGGCGATGCTGTCGGTCTTCACCGACCGCCGCGATGTGACCTTCGGGATGACTGTGTCGGGCCGGCCCGGAGAACTGACCGGCGTCGAGACCATGGTGGGGCTGTTCATCAACACCGTCCCGCTGCGGGTCCGGCTGGACCCCGCCGAAACCGTTGGGGCGCAATGCCTGAGGTTGCAGCGCACCGCCGCCGCACTGCGCGACCACAGCTATCTCGCGCACGCCGAACTGCGCGCCATGGCCGGGGTCGGCGAGCTGTTCGACTCCCTGCTGGTCTACGAGAACTTCCCGCCCGGCGGCCTGGTCGGTGGAGACCACCGGTTCGAGGCCAACGGCGCCACCTTCACACCCGCGGCGCTGGAGAGCCTGTCGCACTTCCCCGTCACCATCGCCGCCCACATGGCCGACGGTCAGCTGACGGTGCTGGTGGAGACCCTCGACGGCGCCCTCGGCTCGCTCACCCCGCAGCGGGTCGGCCGGGACCTGCTCGACACCGTCGAACGGCTGATCGCCCACTGGGACAAACCGCTTCGCGATGTGCGCATCGGCGCCGGCGCACCGGGCCCCGCCCCCGCGGCGACACCGCCGCCGCCCACCGGCGTGCATACCGCGGTCACCGCCGCCGCCCCCCCCCCCCCCGGTGCCGTCGCGCTCAGCTGGAACGAGGGCACGCTGAGCTACGCCGAACTCGACGCCGCCGCCGACCGGCTGGGCGCCGCACTGACCGCCCGGGGCGTACGGTCGGAAACCCCGGTGGCCGTTGCGCTCTCGCGCGGCCCGGACTACGTGGTCGCGATGCTGGCGATCCTCAAGGCGGGCGGCATGATCGTCCCGCTCGACCCGGCGATGGCGGGGGAGCGGATCGCCGAGATCCTGCGCCAGACCGCCGCGCCGGTGATCGTCGACGAGGCACTGCTGGCCGACGTCACCGGGCCGGACCCGTCGTGGACCCCCGTCGCCGTGCACCCCGGCCAGGCCGTGTACGCGGTCTTCACCTCCGGCACCACCGGACTGCCCAAGGGTGTCATCGGCACCCACGACGCGGTGCTCGCCTACGGCGACGACCACGCCCGGCACGTCCTGCGCCCGGCGGCCGCCCGGCTCGGCCGCCCACTGCGCATAGCGCATGCTTGGTCGTTCACGTTCGACGCCGCGTGGCAGCCGCTGGTGGCGCTGTTCGAGGGCCACTGCGTGCACATCATCGGCGACGACGTCCAGCGCGACGCCGAGGCGCTGGTCGACACCATCGACCGGTTCGGCATAGACATGATCGACACCACTCCGTCGATGTTCGCGCAGCTGCGGGCGTTCGGGCTGATGTCACGGGTGCCGCTGGCGGTGCTGGCCCTCGGCGGCGAAGCCGTCGGCAGCGGGACCTGGCGGTTCATCCGCGAGCAGTGCGCGCATACCGGAATGGCGGCCTACAACTGTTACGGCCCCACCGAGACGACCGTGGAGGCCGTCGTCGCCCCCATCGCCGGGCACGCGCAGTCGGTGATCGGCTCGCCGACGCGCCACACCCGCGCCTATGTGCTCGACGCATGGCTGCGCCCGGTGCCCGACGGCGTCGCAGGCGAGCTGTACCTGTCCGGCGCGCAACTCACCCGCGGCTATCTCGGCCGCGCCGGCGAGACCGCGGGCCGGTTCGTCGCCGACCCGTTCGACGCCGGAAACCGCATGTACCGCACCGGCGACGTGGTGCGCCGAGACGCCGACGGTGCGCTGCAGTACCTCGGCCGCAGCGACGATCAGGTCAAGATCCGCGGCTTCCGTGTCGAACCGGGGGAGGTGGCCGCGGTGCTGCAGACCCACCCCGCGGTGCGCGCCGCCCACGTCGCCGTCCGCAGCCACCCCAGCGGTCCGCGGTTGATCGCCTACGCCGCCACCGCCGGCACGCCCGTGGACGTCACCGAACTGCGTCGAATGCTCACCGCCCGGCTGCCGCGCTACCTCGTCCCGCAGCACATCGCGGTGCTCGACGACATGCCGCTGACCGCCCACGGCAAGATCGACGACGCCGCGCTCACCGCACACGACGCCGTCGCGGCCGGTCCCGGGGCCGCACCCGAGACGCCCACCGAGGCGGCGCTGGCCGCCGCCGTCGCCGAACTGCTCGGCACCTCGACCGTCGACGTCAACGCCGAGCTGCTCACGCTCGGGATGGACAGCATCGTCGCGCTGTCGGTGGTACAGGCCGCGCGCAGGCGCGGGATCGCGCTGCGGGCCCGGCTGATGCTCGAGTGCGGGTCCATCCGCGAACTCGCCGCCGCCATCGACGCCGAAGCCGACACCGGAGAGGCCGACTCACCGCGGGGCGACAGCACCGAGCCGATCCCGGTGCTCCCGAACGTGCACTGGCTCTACGCATTCGGTGACCCGCGCCGCCTCGCGCAGACCGAGGCGATTCCGCTGCCCGACGGCATCACTGCCGACGGGTTGCGGACGCTGCTGGCCACACTGGCCGACGGCCACCAGGTGCTTCGCACACGGTTCGACCGGGCGGCCATGACGCTTGTGCCGCAACATGATACGGCCCCCGTTCTCACGGAGGTCGCGGTGGACGGCGACCTCGCGACCGCGGTCGCCGCACACACCGAAACCGCCGTCGCGGCACTGGATCCCGAGCGCGGACGGCTGTGGTCGGCCGCCTGGCTGCGCCCGCAGCAGGGTCCCGGTGTGCTGGTACTCACCGCGCACGTGCTGGCGATCGACCCCGCGTCGTGGCGGGTCGTGCTCGGTGAACTCGACGCCGCCTGGCATGCGCTGCGGGCCGGGTGCACCCCCGCGCCGGCACGGGAGCACACCGACTACCGCCAGTGGTCGGCCCATTTGCACGAGCGGGCCCACCGACTCGACACGGCATCGTTCTGGGCGGCGCAACTCGACGGGGACGACCCGGATCTCGGCGCCCGCCGGATCCGGCCGGACCGAGACCGCGCCGGGTCGGTCGAGGTCAGCGTCTCGGTCAGCGAACCGGAACTCACCGCCCGGCTCATCGCCGCACCGGAGGCCATGCCCGCGCTGCTGACCAAGGCCGCGGCGAGGACCGTCACCGCATGGCGCCGCCGCCGCGGACAACCCACCCCGCCGCCGCTGCTCGCGCTGGAGACCCACGGCCGCGCCGACGGTGCCGTCGATGCCGGCGCCGACACCGGTGACACCGTCGGCCTGCTCAGCGCCATCTACCCGGTTCGCGTCGATCCCGACGCGGGTCCGCCCGAGATCCCCGGCGACACCATCGATTACGGACTGCTCCGGTATCTGCGTGCCGACACCGCGGAGAAACTCGGCGGCTACCGCGAACCCCAACTGCTGCTGAACTACCTCGGCCGCGCCGACGTCGGCGGGACCGGGTCGTTCAGCGCCGACCGGGGGTTGCTGACCGAGGTGTCGGTGCTGCCCGAACCCGATGCGGCGGTCCGCCACGAGGTGACGGTGATGGCCGCGATCCTCGCCCACGGTGAGACACCGGTGCTGGCCACCCAGTGGCGCACGCTGCCCGACGTGCTGTCCGCCGACGACGTCGCCGTCCTGCAGACCCTCTGGCAGGACGCACTCCAGGAGGTTGCCCCATGACCGCCACGCTCGCCGTGATCGGTGCGGGCCCCAAGGCCGTCGCCGTCGCCGCGAAGGCCGCCGAACTGCGCAACATGGGTTTCGACGCACCCGATGTGGTGGTCGTGGAACGCACCGAGGTGGGCGCGAACTGGACCGCCGCGGGCGGCTGGACCGACGGGCAGCACCGGTTGGGCACCAGCCCGGAGAAGGACATCGGTTTCCCGTACCGCTCCGCGCTGGTACCCCGGCGCAACGCCGAACTCGACGAGCGGATGACCCGGCACAGCTGGCAGGCCTACCTGATCGCCACCTCGCAGTTCGCCGAATGGATCGACCGCGGCAGGCCGGCGCCGAACCACCACAAGTGGGCGGCGTACCTGCGATGGGTCGCCGATGCCGTCGGGATGACGCTGGTACGTGGGGAAGTCGAGCGGATCAACGTCGGCGGACGCGGCTGGGAACTGCACACCCGCGACACCACCATCGACGCCGACGCGATGCTGGTCACCGGTCCGGGACAGGCCGAACGCACACTGCTGCCCGGTCATCCGCGCGTGATGTCGATCGCCGACTTCTGGCGGCGCGCCGCGGGTCACGAACTCATCGTCGCCGACCGTGTCGCGATGATCGGCGGCGGGGAGACCGCGGCCTCGATGCTCAATGAGCTGTTCCGCCACCGCATTTCGACCATCACCGTGATCTCCCCGCAGGTCACGCTGTTCACCCGCGGCGAGGGGTTCTTCGAGAACACGCTGTTCTCCGACCCCACCGGGTGGACCGGTCTGACGCTCGCCGAACGGCGCGACGCGATGTTCCGCACCGACCGCGGCGTCTTCTCCGCGCGCGTGCAGGAGGCGCTGCTGGCCGACGACCGGATCCGGCACCTGCGCGGCCGCGTCGCCCATGCCGTACCGCGGGACGGGCGAATCCGGCTCACCCTGCACACCGACCGCGCCGGGGAGCGGGTGGAGACCGTGCACGGTTTCGACCTCGTCATCGACGGTCAGGGCGCCGATCCGCTGTGGTTCATGCCGCTGCTCGGCCAGGACGCCCGCGATCTGCTCGAACTCGGCCTCGGCGGCCCGTTGACCGGTGAACTCCTCCAGGAGTCCATCGGACACGACCTCGCCGTCGCGGGGGTCACCCCGAAGCTGTTCCTGCCCGGCCTCGCCGGGCTCAACCAGGGCCCCGGGTTCCCGAACCTCAGCTGCCTCGGCCTGCTGTCAGACCGTGTCCTCGGTGCGGAACTGGCGGCCGATCCAACGACATACAGGAGAAACGTTGAGCACCAACCCATTCGATGACGACAACGGCCGTTTCTACGTGCTGGTCAACGACGAGGACCAGCACAGCCTCTGGCCCACCTTCGCCGAGGTGCCTGCCGGGTGGCGTGTCGTGTTCGGCGAGGCATCGCGCGCGGAGTGCCTGGCCTACGTCGAGGAGAATTGGACGGATCTGCGGCCACGCAGCCTGCGCGAGGCGATGGCCGGCGACTAGACCCGCATGCGGATCGGGCCCCCTCCGCGAGGGAGGGGGCCCGATTGCGTTGGCGGGGTTCGCTACTCCGAAGCGGAGGACGAATCGCTCTTGGCGTCGCTGCCGCCCTTGTCGGCGCCGGCCGAGCCGGACTCGGACTTCGAATCGGAATCCTTGGTGGTGGACTCCTTCTTCGAGGTACTGCCGCCGAAGGCCTTCTTCAGCGTGATCTTGGTGTCGCTGACGGCCTTGGCCACACCGTCGTTGAACGCCTTGATGGGGTTCGGGCGCTTGACGGTCTTCTCCGGTGCTTCGGTGACCGGATCGGCGTCGGCGACCGGGACGACCTCGGCACCGGTTTCCGGATCCTCGGCGGCGGGCGTCTCGGCGACCGGAGCCTCGGCCTCGACGGCCGGCGTGGTGGTGGCGGCCTTCTCGGCGGTCGCCTTCTCAGCGGTGGCGGTACCGGTCGCGACGTCCAGCGTCAGCGTGTCGGACGACCCGATCTCGGTCGACGCCACGTCACCCGACTCCAGCGCGGCAGGAGTGGACGCCGCGCGCAGCAGCGCCGGGGTCTGCGGCTTGAGCGCGTTGCCGAGGATGCGGGGCAGGTCGACGGTGAAGTAGTCGACCGGGCCGCCGTCGCCGAAGATGCCCGGCCAGTTCGAACGGGTGGTGAACGGCGGGACGAACCCGTTGACGAACGCGTTGGCCACCGCCAGCGGCAGCGTGGCCAGCCCGGTCAGCGCGGCGGCGGTGTCGCCGTCGTCGTAGGCGGCGCGGACCTCGTCGAGGACGACGGCGCCCTGCAGGACCGCGGTCAGCGCGGGGGCGAGCAGCGCCTTGGTGATGCCGTTGATGCCGCCGCGGGTGAACAGCGCGTCCAGCACGTTGCCCGCGGTCTCGGCGCCGAGGGCGTCGGCGATGTCACCGGGGATGCCCAGCGTCGGGACGAGCGGGACGAACGGCCGCTCGAGGAGCTGGACGAGGAACCAGATGTTGACCTCGCTGAAGGCTTCCACGAACTCGCCGTTGCGCAGATAGTTCAGCGTGTTGTCGATGACCGTCGGCAGGTTTTCGAACGCGGTCTGCAGCGCCGCGGTGGCCGCCGCGTTGCCACTCTCGATGATCGGGGCGTAGGTGTCGAACACCCCCCGGATCGCGGCGAATGTGCCGAGGGGATCCACCACGCCGGAGGCGCCGACCTGGACGAAGTCACCGAGGAGTTCGGGGTAGCCGACGAGGATCTGCTGCAGCGCGGGCAGCGTCACGTTCGACAGGTTGGTCGTCCACAGCTCCAGGTTCTCGACCGTCGCCTCGAAGCTCGCCGCCAGCTGGGTGAACGGGTCGACGACCGCCGACAGCTCGACCGCCCGCACCTGGATGTCGGGGAGGGTCGGCGTCACGGTCACCGGGCTCACGGCCACGGCACCTGCGCCAACGACGGCCACACCGGCGGCCAGGAACTTCTTCGAACGCGACGCCGAGTTCGCGGTTTCGGACATGGTCTCCCAGCCGAAAGCATCGTCGCGTAGTGCTTCTTGCACGGATTCTCCTCAGTGGTTCTGCAAATTTGGTGCCTTTGCGGCGAGGCCAAACGCTAACTGAGGGTTACCTGAGTTTCAATAGGTACGCCTAACTTAACTTAGGCGACCCTTAAGCATCTTATTCGCTGGTGAGGCGCGCGATGTCCAACCTGAGAGGCTGTTCAGAAAGCAAGATCAGCCGTCCGACGCTTGCAAGCGGTAGTTACGCGAGTTAGCTAGACGGTTTTCGAATCCGTCAAATTTGCTGGGAGTACGGCACGTCCATGTCGTAGAGCCGGGCGTGCAGGACCGTGCGATTGCGCAGCGCCGAACGCACCGCGCGGTGCAGTCCGTCCTCCAGATAGATCACGCCCTGCCAGCGCACCGCATGCGGGAACAGGTCGCCATAGAAGGTGGAGTCCTCGGAGAGCAACCGGTCCAGTGCGAGCACCGTCGTCGTCGTGACGATCTCGTCCAATCGGATCTGGCGGGGCGGGATCCGCGACCATTCGCGGTGACTGAGACCGTGTTCCGGGTAAGGCTTCCCGTCGCGGACACCCTTGAAGATCATCGGCGCGCCTTCGGTTGCTCTGCCCCCTCCACGACGGAAGGTTAGCCGAACCTGGGCCGCGGGGTATCCCGGCCACCGTGCGCGATGCGGAACACCGCCGCTGAGCACCGTAAACTGGAGGCCGACTGTGTGCGGTTCTGCGGGGGAAGGTGGGTGAACATCATGGGTAGTGCCGACGAGCGTCGTTTCGAGGTGCTGCGCGCCATCGTCGCCGACTTCGTCGCCACCAAGGAGCCCATCGGCTCCAAGACGCTGGTGGAACGGCACAACCTCGGGGTGTCGAGCGCGACGGTCCGCAACGACATGGCCGTACTCGAGGCCGAGGGCTACATCGCCCAGCCGCACACCAGCTCTGGACGGGTCCCCACCGAGAAGGGTTACCGCGAGTTCGTCGACCGCATCGACAACGTCAAACCGCTCTCGTCGGCGGAGCGCAGCGCGATCCTCAAATTCCTCGAGAGCGGCGTCGACCTCGACGACGTCCTGCGCCGTGCAGTGCGGTTGCTCGCCCAGCTGACGCGTCAGGTCGCGATCGTGCAATACCCGACCCTGTCCACCTCCACCGTGCGCCACCTCGAGGTGGTGGCACTGACACCGGCCCGGCTGCTGCTGGTGGTCATCACCGACAGCGGACGTGTCGACCAGCGCATCGTCGAACTCGGCGACGCGCTCGACGACACCGAACTGGCCACCCTGCGCGATCTGTTGGGTAAGGCCCTCGACGGTAAGCGCCTCTCGGCGGCCTCGGTGGCCGTCTCGGATCTCGCCGCGCACCTCAGCGGCGCCCCGGGGATGTCGCACCGGCTGGCCGATGCGGTCGGCCGGTCGGCCACCGTCCTGGTCGAGACCTTGGTCGAGCACACCGAGGAGCGGCTGCTGCTCGGTGGCACGGCAAACCTGACCCGCAACACCGCCGACTTCGGCGGGTCGCTGCGCTCGGTGCTCGAAGCCCTCGAGGAGCAGGTGGTCGTGTTGCGCCTGCTCGCCGCCCAGCAGGAGGCGGGCAAGGTCACCGTCCGGATCGGGCACGAGACCGAGGCCGAACAGATGGCGGGCACCTCGGTGGTCACCACCGCCTACGGCAGTTCGGGCAAGGTCTACGGCGGCATGGGTGTGGTGGGCCCCACTCGAATGGACTATCCGGGAACCATCGCCAACGTCGCGGCGGTTGCTCTCTACATCGGCGAAGTTCTCGGCAGCCGGTAACACCGGCACGACAAGCCGGGTTCGGCCCGGCACCACAGGCATCGAAAGGTCAAGCGTGGCACGCGATTACTACGGCCTGCTCGGAGTGAGCAAGGGCGCGAGCGATCAGGAGATCAAACGCGCCTACCGCAAGCTCGCCCGCGAGCTGCACCCCGACGTCAACCCCGACGAGGAGGCCCAAGCCCGGTTCAAGGACATCAGCGCCGCCTACGAAGTGCTCTCCGATCCGGAGAAACGGCGCATCGTCGACCTGGGCGGCGACCCGCTGGAAAGCGGCGGCGGCGGAAACGGAGCCGGCTTCTCGGGTGGTTTCGGCGGCCTCGGCGACGTGTTCGAGGCGTTCTTCGGCGGCGGTGGCGGTTCGCGCGGTCCCATCGGCCGGGTCCGTCCCGGGTCGGATTCGCTGCTGCGGATGCGTCTTGACCTCGCCGAGTGCGCGACCGGGGTGACCAAGCAGGTGACCGTCGACACCGCCGTGCTGTGCGATCTGTGCCACGGCAAGGGCACCCACGGCGACTCCACCCCGCAGGCCTGTGACACCTGTGGTGGCCGCGGCGAGATCCAGACCGTGCAGCGCTCGCTGCTCGGTCAGGTCATGACCACCCGCCCGTGCCCGGTGTGCGGCGGCGTCGGCGAGGTGATCCCCGACCCGTGCCACCGCTGCGGCGGTGACGGCCGTGTCCGCGCGCGCCGCGAGATCAGCGTCAAGATCCCGGCCGGGGTCGGCGACGGTATGCGGGTGCGGCTGGCGGCCCAGGGCGAGGTCGGGCCCGGCGGTGGTCCGGCGGGTGACCTCTACGTCGAGGTGCACGAGAAGCCGCACGACGTCTTCGTCCGCGACGGCGACGATCTGCACTGCACGGTGTCGGTGCCGATGGTCGACGCCGCACTGGGCACGACCGTCACCGTCGACGACATCCTCGACGGCACCGTCGAGCTCACGGTCGCGGCGGGCACGCAGCCCGGCGCCGTGACGACCCTGCGCGGGCACGGCATGCCGCACCTGCGCTCCGGGGTGCGTGGTGATCTGCACGCGCACATCGACGTCGTGGTGCCGTCCCGGCTCGACCACACCGACATCGAGCTGCTGCGCAAACTCAAGGACCACCGCAGCCGCGACGTCGCCGAGGTGCGGACCAGCAGCTCGTCCGCCGGGTCGAACTCCGGCGGCCTGTTCAGCCGGCTGCGCGAGACGTTCACCGGCCGCTGAGGCCGCCGCGTGCGCGACCTCTTCTACGTCGACGCGCTGGCCGAGGTCGGTGAGCTCGCTGTCGTCGACGGCGACGCGGGCTTCCACGCGACCAACGTGCGGCGCACCCGGCCCGGTGAACACCTCGACCTCGGCGACGGTGCGGGCACGGTCGCGCACTGCGTCGTCGAAGACGCCGGCAAGGGGCGGCTGACCGCGCGGGTGCTGGAACGCCGCACCGTCGCACCGCCCACGCCGACCGTGACCGTCGTGCAGGCGATCCCCAAGTCCGACCGCGCCGAACTGGCGGTCGAACTGGCGACCGAGGCGGGCGCCGACGCGGTGGTCGCGTGGCAGGCCGCGCGCTGCGTCGCCCGCTGGGACGGGGCGGCCAAGGTGGACAAGGGTCTGCGCCGGTGGCGTGCGGTGGCCCAGGCCGCGGCGCGCCAGTCCCGTCGCGCCCACATCCCGACCGTCGACGGTGTGGTGACGATCGCGCAGCTGGTCGAGCGGGTGACCGCCGAGGTGGCCGCCGGCGCCCGGGTGCTGGTGCTGCACGAATCGGCTTCCGGACCGCTGACCGCGGTCCCGCTCGCCGATGTCGCGGCGCTCACTCTGATCGTCGGACCCGAAGGCGGAATCACCGATGATGAGGTGGAGGCGCTGACCTCGGCCGGGGGAGTCGCGGTGCGGCTCGGGCCCACGGTTTTGCGTACCTCGACCGCGGCGGCCGTCGGCCTCGGCGCCCTAGGGGTGCTGACGCCGCGCTGGCAGTAGGGCTTCATCCACTGGGGCGGTGTCGGCGCCGGCGGTAGACTGGACCAGCGACAACACGACCGGCGGCGCCGGACAAGACAGAAAGCAGGCAGAAAGCAGCACGTGACGTCCCGCGAAACGAACGCTGACTCGTCCGGGCCTCCTGTGGCCTCCGCGACGGGCTCACCCAGCACGGAAGCCCCGGTACGCAGCAGCATTGATGTTCCGCCCGACCTCGTCATGGGCCTGCTCGGCTCCGCCGACGGGAACCTGCGCGAACTCGAGAAGCTGCTCTCCGCCGATCTCCATGTCCGCGGCAACGCGGTGACACTGACCGGTGAACCCGCTGACGTCGCGCTCGGCGAGCGGGTGGTCTCCGAGCTGATCGCGATCGTCGCCGGCGGCCAGTCGCTGAGCCCGGACGCCGTTCGCCGCAGCGTCGCGATGCTCACCGGAACCGATGACGCGTCGCCCGCCGAGGTGCTGACGCTCGACATCCTGTCGCGCCGCGGCAAGACGATCCGGCCCAAGACGCTCAACCAGAAGCACTACGTCGACGCCATCGACGCCCACACCATCGTGTTCGGCATCGGCCCCGCGGGCACCGGCAAGACGTACCTCGCGATGGCCAAGGCCGTCAGCGCCCTGCAGACCAAGCAGGTCAGCCGCATCATCCTGACCCGGCCCGCGGTGGAAGCCGGTGAGCGCCTCGGCTTCCTGCCCGGCACGCTGAGCGAGAAGATCGACCCGTACCTGCGGCCCCTCTACGACGCGCTGCACGACATGATGGACCCGGAACTCATCCCGAAGCTGATGAGTGCAGGCGTGATCGAGGTGGCGCCGCTGGCGTACATGCGCGGCCGTACGATCTCGGACGCGTTCATCATCCTCGACGAGGCGCAGAACACCACCGCCGAGCAGATGAAGATGTTCCTCACCCGGCTGGGCTTCAACTCGAAGATCGTCGTCACCGGTGACATCACCCAGATGGACCTGCCCGGCGGTGCGGAGTCGGGACTGCGCGCGGCGATGCGGATCCTCGACAACATCGACGACATCCACTTCGCCGAACTCACCAGCGCCGACGTGGTTCGCCACCGCCTGGTCGGAGAGATCGTCGACGCCTACGCGCGTTTCGAAGAGCCCGCACAGCTCAACCGGGCGCAGCGGCGGGCGTCCAACGGCCGGCCGCGGCGGTAGGGCGCGATGAGCATCGAGGTCTCCAACGAATCCGGCGTCGACGTCTCCGAGGAGGAGTTGATCAGCGTCGCCCGGTTCGTCATCGAGAAGATGGACGTCAACCCGGCCGCCGAACTGTCGATGGTCCTGCTCGACGAATCGTCGATGGCCGATCTGCACATGCGGTGGATGGACCTGCCCGGTCCGACCGACGTGATGAGCTTCCCGATGGACGAACTCGAACCCGGGGGCCGGCCCGACGCACCCGATCCGGGTCCGTCGATGCTCGGCGACATCGTGCTGTGCCCGGAGTTCGCCGCGAAACAGGCCGAGAAAGCCGGACATTCACTCGGCCACGAACTGGCCCTGCTGACCGTGCACGGTGTCCTGCACCTGCTCGGCTACGACCACGCCGAACCCGACGAGGAGAAAGAGATGTTCGGGTTGCAGCGTGAACTGCTCGAGGGCTGGGTGGCCGATCAGGTGGAGGCCTACCACCTCGACAAGCAGACCGAACGCGACCGCCGACTGCTCGACAAGTCGCGGTACTTCGACGAATGAGCGGACTGCCCCAACTCATCGGTGTGATCGCGCTCGTCGCGTTCGGCGGAGTCTTCGCGGCTATCGACGCGGCGCTGAGCACGGTCTCGATGGCCCGCGTCGAGGAACTCGTCCGCGACGAACGACCCGGCGCCGTGCGGCTGCAGCGGGTGATGAACGAGCGTCCCCGGTACATCAACCTGATCGTGCTGCTGCGGATCGCCTGCGAGGTGACCGCGACGGTGCTGCTCGCCGCCTACCTCGACGGCCACCTCGGGGTGAGCTGGGGGCTGACCGCGGCCGCGGCGATCATGGTGGTCGCCAGCTTCGTCGCGGTCGGCGTCGGCCCGCGCACCGTCGGGCGGCAGAACGCCTATCCCATCGCGCTGTACACCGCCCTTCCGCTGCAGGCGATCTCGGTGCTGCTGACCCCGATCAGCCGGCTGCTGGTCTTGATCGGCAACGCGCTGACGCCGGGTCGCGGATTCCGCAACGGCCCCTTCGCCTCCGAGATCGAACTGCGCGAGGTCGTCGACCTGGCCCAGCAGCGCGGTGTGGTGGCCGAAGAGGAACGCCGGATGATCGAGTCGGTCTTCGAACTCGGCGACACCGCCGCCCGCGAGGTGATGGTGCCGCGCACCGAGATGGTGTGGATCGAGAGTGACAAGACCGCCGGGCAGGCCACGTCATTGGCGGTGCGCAGCGGGCACTCGCGTATCCCCGTCATCGGTGAGAACGTCGACGACGTCGTCGGCGTCGTGTACCTCAAAGACCTTGTCCAGCAGACGTACTACTCGGTCAACGGCGGGCGCGACACCACCGTCGTGCAGGTGATGCGCGAGCCGGTGTTCGTCCCGGACTCCAAACCGCTCGACGAACTGCTGCGCGAGATGCAGCGCGACCGCTACCACATGGCGCTGCTGGTCGACGAGTACGGGGCGATCGCCGGGTTGGTCACCATCGAGGACGTCCTCGAGGAGATCGTCGGTGAGATCGCCGACGAGTACGACACCGACGAGGTCGCCCCCGTGGAGGACCTCGGCAACCGCGAGTACCGGGTGTCGGCGCGGCTGCCGATCGAGGATCTCAGCGAGCTCTACGACATCGAATTCGACGAGGACCTCGACGTCGACACCGTCGGCGGGCTGGTCGCATTCGAACTCGGCCGCGTCCCGCTGCCCGGCGCCGAGGTCACCTGGGACAAGCTGCGGCTGCGGGCCGAGGGCGGCCCCGACCACCGCGGCCGGGTCCGCATCGGCACGGTCCTGGTCAGCCCCACCGAACCCGAGCCCGACGACGCCGACGACTCCGAGGAGCGCCGTGACTGAACTCGACCCCGAGGACGCCAAACTCGTCGTCCTGGCCCGCGGTGCGATGGCGCGCGCCGAAGCGGCCAGTGGCGCCGCGGTCCGCGACCTCGACGGCCGCACCTACGCCGGCGCGCCCGTCGCGCTGAGTGCCCTGCCGCTGACCGCACTGCAGGCCGCCGTGGCCGCGGCGGTCTCCAGCGGCGCCGAGGGGTTGGAGGCCGCGGTCCTGGTCGGCGGTTCGGCCGACGACGCGGGGGTGGCCGCGGTGCGTGAGCTGTCCGCCCAAGCTGCGGTTTTCGTCACCGACCGCTCCGGGAACGTGGTGTCGTGACCGAATTCCGCTCCGGCTTCGTGTGTTTCGTCGGTCGGCCGAACACGGGTAAGTCCACCTTGACCAACGCGCTCGTCGGCGCGAAGGTGGCCATCACCTCGAACCGGCCGCAGACCACCCGGCACACCATCCGCGGCATCGTGCACCGCGAGGACTTTCAGATCATCCTCGTCGACACCCCGGGCCTGCACCGGCCGCGGACCCTGCTCGGTCAGCGGCTCAACGACCTGGTGAAGACCACGTACTCCGAGGTCGACGTGATCGGGCTGTGCATCCCCGCCGACGAGGCGATCGGGCCGGGGGACCGGTGGATCCTCGAGCAGATCCGCGCGGTCGCGCCCCGCACGACGCTGGTCGCGATCGTGACCAAGACCGACAAGGTGGCCCGCGACCGGGTGGCCGCCCAGTTGATCGCGGTGAGTGAACTGGTCGGGCCCGAGGCCGAGATCGTGCCCGTGTCGGCGACCGCAGGTGAACAACTCGACGTACTGGCCGAGGTGTTGGCGAGCAAGCTGCCGCCGGGGCCGGCGTTCTACCCCGACGGCGAGCTGACCGACGAGCCCGAAGAGACGCTGATGGCCGAACTCATCCGCGAGGCCGCCCTCGAGGGGGTGCGCGACGAACTGCCACATTCGCTGGCGGTGGTCATCGACGAGGTGGAACCCCGCGAGGACCGAGACGACCTCATCGACGTGCACGCGATCCTCTACGTCGAACGCGACAGCCAGAAAGGCATCGTGATCGGCAAGGGCGGGACCCGATTGCGGGAGGTCGGTACCGCCGCCCGCACGCAGATCGAGAAGCTCCTCGGGACGAAGGTCTATCTCGACCTGCGTGTCAAGATCGCCAAGAACTGGCAGCGCGACCCCAAACAGCTTGGCAGGCTTGGGTTTTAGACCGTCAGCACGGGAACTGCCCGATGACGGGGAACGGCTGACCGCACAACGGGTTCTGCGCCGGCGGCGCGGCCGGCGCCTGCGCAGGCTGATTGGTCACCTTGCGGGACGCGGCCGCCGCGTTGTCGGCCTTGGTGGCGGTCCGAATGTCGGGTGTCACGCACACGACGTCGCCGTCGAAGGCCTCCCGCCACACGAAGCCCTGTTTGCAGCTGTTGGATCCGTAGGCGCCGTTGGGATCCCGGTTGGCGACGGCCTGGGCGTTCTGCGCGCGGGTGGCGTCGCGCACGGCGGGGGTGACGCAGACGTTGTCGCCGGGTGCAGCCTCGCGCCAGACGTATCCGCTGATACAGGTGTCGGGTCCGTAGGGTTGGGCGCCGATCGCCGGCGCCAACGCGAACGCTGCGATCGCGGCGGCCGAGATGGGCAGTGCTGTCCGTGCCAAGGTTGTCCGGTACATCGGTGGTCCTCTCAGGTGTCGAGACGAAACTCAGTGCGGACCAGACGCTAGAGACAGCCGGCGCGACGTACTGACGTAGTGGACTACCTCATTCTGGGGCGTCGTGGATCTGCGGGTGAGGTAACGCTATGGCCGCGGCCCGGACGACAAATCGGGTGTTTCCCTATGGGGGACCCTCAGGAGGGGTAGGTCCACCACGGGCGGGGTTGACGCCGCACCCAGCCGCTGACGGCCTCGAGTTCGGCGGCCAGCGAGATGAGCAGCGGCTCACTGCCTTCCGGGCCCATGAGTTGCACGCCGATGGGCAGCCCGTCGGAGGTGAATCCGGCGGGCACGTTGACCGAGGGCCAGCCCAGCAGATTCCACGGCCACGTCACCGGGCAGGCCTTGATCATCGCCCGATCCGTGGACAGTCCGCCGCGGTCGTCGAAGTCGTGCACCGGCGGTGCGGGTTGTGCGGTGGTCGGGGCCAGCACCACATCGGCGATGTTGAAGATCAACCCGATCCGGCGTTGCGCCGCCGCCTCACGGGCCCGCGCGGTGCGCAGCACATGTTCGGACAACAACCGGCCCATGCGCAGATTCGCCTTGGTGCGCTTGTCGAATTCGACGCCGTAACCGAGCCGTTCGGACCAGTCGAGCAGGCCGGAGGTGGAGCGCGACAGGAAGTTCCAGCTCATCCCGACGCTGTAGTCGGGTTCGGCGGGCCGCACGCGGTGGCCGAGATCCCGCAGCAGATCGGCGACGGTGTTCAGCGCGGTGCGGATCTCGGGGTGCAGGGTGGCGCGGAAACCGTTGAACGGAAACGACGTCGACAATCCGATCCGCAACGGGCCGGGCGCCTGCGCGACGTGGTCGGATACCCGGACCGGTGCCGGGCGGTGCAGATCGCCGGGCGCGTTGCCCGACGCAGCGTCGAGGACGAGGGCGGCGTCCGCGACCGTGCGCGCCAGCACCCCGTTGACGGTGATGCCGTTGAACGCCTCGGGTAGCGGCCAGGTGGAGATCCGTCCGCGCTGCGGTTTGATACCGACCAGATGGCACCAGGCGGCCGGGATCCGGACGCTGCCCGCCCCGTCGGAACCGATTGCGGCAGTGACCAATCCGGCCGCCACGGCCGCGGCGCTGCCGCCCGAGGATCCACCCGGGGTGTGTTCCCGCGACCACGGGTTGCGGGTGTGGCCGAACGCGGGCCCGCTGGTGAACGGCCACTGGCCGAGTTCGCAGGTGTTGGTCTTGCCCACGATCACCGCACCGGCCGCGCGCAGTCGGCGGACCACCTCGGCGTCGGCGGTGGCGGGCCGCACCGCACCCTTGGTGCCGAACCGGGTCGGCACGCCCGCGACGTCGACGTCGTCCTTCACCGCGATCGGGATTCCGAGCAGTGGGCGCTGCACTCCGGCGGCGCGTAGGCGGTCGGCCTCGGCGGCGTCGGCCAGCGCCTGTTCGGTGAGCACCACCCGAAACGCGTTGAGTGAGGGCTGGCTCGCGGTGATCGCGTCGAGCGAGCGGCGGGCCAGCTCGCCAGCGGTGACCGCACCGCTGGCGAGCTGATACAGCTGATCGGTCAGGGTGGGGAAGGCGGTGCGCGGCGGGCGGGAGGACGACGAGTCGAGCATCGGCACCGAGCCTAATCGGCGCGCTTAACGCCGCTGTCGTAGTGCGGTGAGAGACTGATGAGATGCGGCTGTACCGAGACCGCGCCGTCGTGCTGCGCCAACACAAGCTGGGGGAGGCCGACCGCATCGTCACCCTGCTGACCCGCGACCACGGGCTGGTCCGCGCGGTCGCCAAGGGGGTGCGCCGTACCCGCAGCAAGTTCGGCGCCCGGCTGGAACCGTTCGCCCATATCGACGTCCAGCTGCACCCCGGCCGCAACCTCGACATCGTCACCCAGGTGCAGGCGATCGACGCGTTCGCTGCCGACATCGTCAGCGACTACGGCCGCTACACATCGGCCTGCGCGGTGCTCGAGACCGCCGAACGGCTCGCCGGTGAGGAACGCGCCCCGATGCCCGCGCTGCACCGGCTGACCGTCGGCGCGCTGCGCGCGGTCGCCGACGGCAGCAGGCCGCGTGAACTGGTGCTCGACGCGTACCTGTTGCGGGCCATGGGGATCGCGGGCTGGGCCCCGGCGCTGACCGAATGCGCCCGCTGCGCCACCCCCGGCCCGCACCGGGCGTTCCACGTCGCGGCGGGTGGCAGCGTATGCGTGCACTGCAGGCCGTCGGGGTCGGTGACCCCGCCGCAGGCGGTGCTGGACCTGATGTCGGCGCTGCACGACGGTGACTGGCAGGCCGCCGAGGCGTCGACGCCGTCGCACCGCAGCCAGGCCAGCGGTCTGGTGGCGGCGCATCTGCAGTGGCACCTGGAGCGACAGCTGCGCACATTGCCGCTGGTCGAGCGCGTCTACCGAATTGATCACGCGGTCGCCGACCACCGGATTTCGGTGTTGCGGCAGGATGTGCACCGTGGTGACGAACCGGGTGACCAGCTCGCGGCGGGCAGCTGAGCGCAAGAAGTCACAATTCCCGCAGCTCGAGCCACCCGCCGACGACTATCCGACCTTTCCCGACAAGTCGACGTGGCCGGTGGTGTTCCCCGAGCTGCCGCCCAACACCAACGGCAGATTCGCGCGCCCGCCCCAGCACACGAGCAAGGCGGCCGCGCCGAAGATCCCGGCCGACCAGGTACCCCAGCACGTCGCGGTGGTGATGGACGGCAACGGCCGGTGGGCCACCCAGCGCGGACTCGGCCGGACCGAGGGGCACAAGATGGGCGAGGCCGTGCTCATCGACATCACCTGCGGCGCCATCGAGATCGGGATCAAACACCTGACCGTGTACGCGTTCTCCACCGAGAACTGGAAGCGCAGCACCGAAGAGGTGCGCTTCCTGATGGGGTTCAACCGCGAGGTGGTCCGCCGCCGCCGCGAGAACCTCAACGACATGGGGGTGCGGATGCGTTGGGTCGGCTCCCGCCCGCGGATGTGGCGCAGCGTGAGCAAGGAGTTCGACATCGCCGAGGAGATGACCGTCGACAACGACGTCATCACCATCAACTACTGCGTGAACTACGGCGGACGCACCGAGATCGTCGAGGCGGCGCGCCAACTCGCGCAGGAGGCCGTCGACGGCAAGGTCAACCCCTCGCGCATCACCGAGGCGGCGTTCGCCAAACACCTGCACCGGCCCGACATCCCGGATGTGGACCTGTTCATCCGCACGTCGGGGGAGCAGCGGGCGAGCAACTTCCTGCTCTGGCAGTCCGCCTACGCCGAGTACGTGTTCCAGGACAAGTTGTGGCCGGACTACGACCGGCGCGATCTGTGGGCGGCGTGCGAGGAGTACGTCAGCCGCAACCGTCGCTTCGGCAGAGCCGAATGATGTGCCTGAGCGGGCGCGCCTGATGGAGTTGCAGCCCCGGTTGGCCGCGGTCCTCGACGGATTCGTCGATGCGCTCACCGCCGAACCCGACGGTGCGCTGACCGTGCGTCACGACGGCACGATCGCCTCGCTGCGGGTGGTCACGATCGCCGAGGACCTCGACCTGGTGTCGCTGACCCAGATCCTGGCCTGGGATCTGCCGCTGGACGCCAAACTGCGCACCGCGGTCGCCGACCACGCGCACGGGACGCTGCTGGGCACGGTGTCGCTGGCGGCCAAGCACGGCGACAAGGAGATCGCCGCGGGCGCCAAGCGCAATTCGAAGAAGGCCGCCGATGTACTGCTGCGCTACAACTTCCCGGCCGCGGGTCTGACCGACGAGGCGCTGCGCACGCTGTTGCTGCTGGTGCTCACCGCCGGCGCGGACATCCGGCGGGCCCTGACCGGATAGGGTCGCGGCCATGCGCATCGTGCTGGTCGTCGTGGGTGTGGTGGTCGCGCTCTTCGGGTTGCTGTTCGCCCTCCAGGGGTTCGGGGCGGTCGCGGGCAGCCCGATGACCGGCACCACCACATGGTCGATCCTCGGGCCGATCATCGCGATCGTCGGCATCGGTATCGCGGTCCTGGGGTGGCGCAGCGGCCGCCGTTGACGGCTCACGTCTCGGCGCAGCCCCCGCACACGCCGAAGATCTCGATCGTGTGGCTGACCTCGGAGAATCCGTGCTCGCGCGCCACGCGGGCAGCCCAGTCCTCGACGTCGCCGCCTTGGATCTCCACGGTCGAACCACACGACCGGCACACCAGGTGATGGTGGTGGTCGGCCGAGCAGCGGCGGTACACCGATTCACCGGTGTCGGTGCGCAGCACGTCGACCAGCCCGGACTCCGCCATCGACTGCAGGGTGCGGTACACCGTCGTCAGACCGATGCCCTCGCCACGCTGTCGCAGCGCATCGTGCAGCTCCTGGGCCGACCGGAACTCGTCGAGCCCGTCGAGCAGGTCGGCGATCGCCGCGCGCTGGCGGGTGGCGCGAACCGGGGCCGGGCTCACGAGGCGTCCTCGCCGGCGTGCGCGACGGCGTCGGTGACGATGTGGCCGAGGTGGGCGTCGACCAGCCGGTAGAGCACTTCGCGGCCGGACCGTTCGCTGGCCACCACGCCCGCCTGTTTGAGGATGCGCAGGTGTTGGCTGACCAGCGGCTGCGGCACGCTCAGCGCATCGACGAGTTCGTGCACGCAGCGCGGGGACTGCTGCAGGTGCAGCACGATCGCGATCCGCACCGGCGCGGCCAGCGCCCGCAGCAGCTCACCGGCCGAGTCGAGCACCTCGCGGGAGGGCAGGGCGGGCAGCGGTGCTGCGCCGTGCTCGTGGCCGGCGTCGGACTCCACCGTGCTGGAAACGATTTTCATTATGGCTGCCACCATACATGCATCGATTCGCATGTCAACGGGAGCGTCAGCCGTCCTTGAGTGCCGCCGTCACGAGGGCGTTGATCGCGAAACGTTTGACCTCGCGCATCTCGGAGTCGTCGAGCTGCAGGACGTCCTTGCCGACGACCACGGCCTCCGGCCCGATGATCAGCGCGAGCGCGTGGGTCAACCTGTCGAGCGCGGCGGGGGTGAACCGCTCCCGCGCGGGGTCGACCGCGGCCTCGATCATCGGGACGCGCCGGTTCTGACGGCGCGGCGCGGTGCCGTCGTCGTCCTGGCGCGCACCCTGTTCGATGGCGTGGGCGAGCATCATCCGCAATGCGGTCTCGTTCTCGAGGATGAACTCGTGGAGCGCGCCGTCGACCCGTTCGAGTCGGGTGACGGGGTCGGTGGAGTCCACGTCGGCGAGGGTGTGGTCGGGTTCCGGCATCGCGACGTCGAGTGCGGCCTCGCGCATCAACGCCTCCACCGTCGGGAAGTAGCGGTACGCGGTGGCGCGGGAGACCAGCGCCTCCTGCGCGACGTCCTCGATCGTCGGGATACGGCCCTGTTTCATCAGCCGCGCCGCGGCCTGCAGCAGATCCTTGCGGGTGCGCCTGCGCTGGTTGGGCCTGCCGGCCGCCTCGGTCGCCGTCACGGGGCGGCCGTCGCCGGCTCGCGCTCGTCCTGCGGCAGTTGGGCCAGGATCGCGGCGAGGTCGACCCAGACGTTCTCGCGGCGAATCCGCCCGTCGGAGGCGAATTCGAGCACGTGCAGCAAGCGGAACTGCAGCGGCCGGTTGCGGCCCTCGACGCCGAACGGCCGCCCGGGGGCGCGGCCGCTCCAGAGCGATTCGTCGACCATGAAGTCCTCGCCGTAGAGCCTGCGGATCGTCCGCACGCTGCTCTCGGCGAGGTCCTCGAACAGGCCCTCGTAGAAGGCGCGGGCATTGTCGGGTCCCAGCGTCGGACCCGTCGGGGCGCCGACGATGTCGTGCTCGACATCGGGGGTCAGCGTCGCGAGGACGCCGTCGACGTCGTCGGCGGCCTCGTAACCGAAGTGCTCGTCGAGCATGCGGTCCATCTGTTCGCGGGTGAGTGCCATGACAACCTCCGATCCGATACGCTCAATTCATAATGAGATTTTCGTCTCACGTCAAGGGTTGAGTCTCAATAGCCTGGTGATGGGGTGGCGGAGGAGGGTCGGCGCGCCCACTACGCTGTCAGACCGTGGCTCCATCTTCTTCGATCATCGACACCGTTGCGAACCTGGCGAAACGCCGTGGCCTGGTCTACCAGTCCGGCGAGATCTACGGCGGTACACGGTCGGCGTGGGATTACGGACCGCTCGGGGTGGAGCTCAAAGAGAACATCAAGCGGCAGTGGTGGAAGTCCGTGGTGACCGGCCGCGACGACGTCGTGGGCCTGGACTCCGCGATCATCCTGCCGCGGCAGGTATGGGTGGCCTCCGGTCACGTCGACGTGTTCAACGATCCGCTCGTCGAGTGCATGAACTGCCACAAACGCCATCGGCAGGACCACCTGCAGGAGGCGTATGCGGAGAAGAAGGGGATCGATGATCCCGATTCCGTGGCGATGAGCGAGATCACCTGCCCGGACTGCGGCACCAAGGGTCAGTGGACCGAGCCGCGCGACTTCAACATGATGCTCAAGACCTACCTCGGCCCGATCGAGTCCGAGGAGGGTCTGCACTACCTGCGCCCGGAGACCGCGCAGGGCATCTTCGTCAACTTCGCCAACGTGGTCACCACCGCGCGCAAGAAGCCGCCGTTCGGCATCGGCCAGATCGGCAAGAGTTTCCGCAACGAGATCACCCCCGGCAACTTCATCTTCCGCACCCGCGAGTTCGAGCAGATGGAGATGGAGTTCTTCGTCGAACCGTCGACGGCCAAGGAATGGCACCAGTACTGGATCGACACCCGGCTGCAGTGGTACGTCGACCTCGGCATCGACCGCGACAACCTGCGGCTCTACGAGCATCCGAAAGAGAAGCTCTCGCACTACTCGGATCGCACGGTCGACATCGAGTACAAGTTCGGTTTCGCGGGCAATCCGTGGGGTGAGCTCGAGGGCGTCGCCAACCGCACCGACTTCGACCTGTCCACGCACGCCAAGCATTCGGGCACCGATCTGTCGTTCTACGACCAGGCCGCCGACACCCGGTACACGCCGTACGTCATCGAACCGGCAGCCGGGCTGACCCGTTCGCTGATGGCGTTCCTCGTCGACGCGTACACCGAGGACGAGGCGCCCAACGCCAAGGGTGGCGTCGACAAGCGCACCGTGCTGCGACTCGACCCGCGGCTCGCGCCGGTCAAGGCCGCGGTGCTGCCGCTGTCGCGCCACGCCGACCTGTCGCCCAAGGCCCGCGACCTCGCGGCCGAACTACGCAGGAACTGGAACGTCGAGTTCGACGACGCCGGGGCGATCGGACGGCGCTACCGCCGCCAGGACGAGATCGGCACGCCGTACTGCATCACGGTCGACTTCGATTCGCTCGAAGACCACGCCGTGACGATCCGCGAGCGCGACACCATGACCCAGGACCGCATCGCGCTCTCGGAGGTGTCGGACTACCTGGCGGTGCGGCTGAAGGGCTGCTAGAACGCCCTGCGCGAGCAGACACAAAATCGCCCTTTTCCGCGCGGAAAAGGGCGATTTTGTGTCTGCTCGCGTGGATTCAGAAGCGGCCGCCGCCGCCGAACATCCCGCCGCCTCCGCCCCCGGAGCCGCCGAAGGAGCCGGGACCGAATCCGCCGCCGCCGAATCCGCCGCCGAAGCCGCCGCGCATCCCGCCGCTGAGGATGTTGCCGATGAGGATGCCGCCGATCATCGCGCCCATGTTGCCGCCCCCGCCGCCGCCGTAGCGGCCCATGTAGGCCTGCTGCGCGTACTGCACATCGGAGTTGGCCAACTGCTGGGCCTGCGCGGCGAGCATGGCGGCGCCGTTGGCGTGCGCGATCGCCTCGGACGGGTTGGTCTCGCGTTTGGCGTCCGCGGCGCTGATCTGCCGGACCGCCTCGGCCAGCCGGGTCCGCGCCTCAGGACCGATGCTGCCGCGGCGGGTGTCGATGAAGTCCGACACCGACCGCACCCGTGAGCGCGCGACGAACAGCGCCTCGTCCAGAGCGCGGGTCAGCCGTTCGGCCGCCTCGCGTTCCTGCTCGACCGTCGCCAGCAGCCGGTCGAGGTCGGCGTCGGCCTTGGTCAGCTGGGTGAACGCGCCGAGCGGATCGGTCGAACCGGACCGCTGGGCGACCGCGACGGCCGCCGATGCGGCGTCCCGCGCGGCGGTGAGTTCCGCCTGCTGCGGGACCTTGCCGCTCGACAGCAGGTCCCCGGACTGCCGGATACCCGACTTGATGTCCTCGATCACCGCAGGCAACCGCGACGCCGCGCGCCGGATGTCCCCGGCGGCGCTGTCGACCGCGTCGAGCAGCGAACCGGCCTGGCTCAGCGCGGATTCCGCCGCACGCACCGCGTCGACCAACTCGCTCTGCGCGCCCGCCACCGGCCGCGCCGCGAGTTCCCGCGCGCGGGTGATGTTCTGGTCGGCGAAGGTCAGCAGCTCCGCGGCGGCGTCGACGTTGCCCGCCACCGAGGCCAGCGCCGCGGCGTCGAATTCGGTGTGCAGGGCGGCCAGTTTCTGCCGCGACGGTTCGATGCGGGCGGTGATGTCGACGACCCGCTGGGTCAGGCCGTCGAGCCGCGACGGGGCGTTGATGACGAGCTCCCTCAGCTGCTCGAAGGCCTCGGTCTGCGCATCGAGTTCGCGGTCGGCCTGCGCCGCGGAGACGATCACCCGGGTCAACAGTTCGCGGCGTTGCGCGGGGGTTTCGGGGATGGCGTCGTCGAGTTGGTGGCGCACCGAGAATGCCTGCGCCAGTGTGGCCTTGGCGTTGTCCACCGCGCGGGTGAACGGTGCGGTGCGCTCCTGGCCGAACTCCTCGACCGCGAGCGCGAGTTCGTTGCTGCTGGTCCGCACCGCGTTGTCGACCTCGACGACGATGGACCGCGACAGCTCGTCGAGGGCGTGCAGCGGGACCGCCGCCAACGCGTCGGGATCGCTGGGGTCGACGTTGCGGGCCCGTTCGATCTCCGCGGCGCGGCGCTTGCGGCTGCGTCGTTGTGCCCACACCCACAGCACCGCCACCGCCAGCGCGATCACCCCGAGCGCGAACAGCATTCCGCCCCAGGGGATGCGGGCCGGTGCCGCGGCGCTGTTCAATCCGTCGGCGGCCGCCACCGCGCCGCCGGCCCAGTCACCGGCACGCAGTGCGGGCTCGACCTGATTGCGCCGCACCTCGTCGACCTTCTCGGCGGTCAGGTCCGGCACCGTCTGGGGCACCTGCAGCGCGTAGGCCCGGTCGACGGTGGCCACCGCCAGCAGCGCGTCGTAGTCGCCGAGATCACTGATCTGCATGGTGCTGCGCGCCCAGCCGACCGCGCCCTGGCCGGAGAAGTCGTCGACGAACACCACCCACAGCCGGACCTTGCGGTCGTTGTAGAGCCGGTCGACGGCCTGCTGCACCTCACCGCGCTGGGCCGGGGACAGCGCCCCGGCCTGGTCGGTGACGTAGCCGGGCAGCCGGAACGGCGTCTGGGCCGCGGCGCCCGGCGCGAGGAGTACGGCCGTCGTCAGGACGGTGGCCAGGAGGGCGAGCAGTCGCGTGATGCGCATGACGCAAATCTAGTGCCGCGCGGCCCCGACCTCGCCGAGACCGACGCACCGTGCTGGCAGACTGTGCCTCGGTGAACCCACGACTGCAGGACGACTACGACGAGTTCGACCGCCAACGCCTGGTGGCCGAACCGGCGAAGAGTGCCGTCCTGCCCGGCACCGACTCCGAACACCGCAGCGACTTCGCGCGAGACCGGGCCCGCGTCCTGCACTGTGCCGCGCTGCGCCGGCTGGCCGACAAGACGCAGGTGGTCGGCCCCCGCGAAGGCGACACCCCGCGCACCCGGCTCACCCATTCGCTCGAGGTGGCCCAGATCGGGCGCGGTATGGCCGTCGGACTCGGCTGCGATCCCGACCTCGTCGACCTCGCGGGGCTGGCCCACGACATCGGCCACCCGCCCTACGGGCACAACGGCGAGCGGGCGCTCAACGACATCGCCAAGGCGTTCGGCGGCTTCGAGGGCAATGCGCAGAACTTCCGCATCCTCACCCGGCTCGAACCGAAAGTGCTTGACGCAGAAGGCCGTAGCGCGGGACTGAACCTGACCAGGGCGGCGCTGGACGCGGTGACAAAGTATCCGTGGCAGCGCGGTGACCGGGTGAAGTTCGGGTTCTACGGAGGTTTTTCCAGCGACGATATGGCCGCTGCCCGCTGGGTGCGCGACGGCGCCCCGGCCGAGCGGCCGTGCCTGGAGGCACAGGTCATGGACTGGGCCGACGACGTCGCCTACTCCGTCCACGACGTCGAGGACGGCGTCGTCTCCGGCCGTATCGACCTGCGGGTGCTCGCCGACGACGACGCGGCGAGTTCGTTGGCGCGGCTGGGCGCCGCGGCTTTTCCGTCGCTGCCGACCGACGATCTGCGGGCCGCGGCCCAACGACTCTCGGAGATGCCGGTGGTGGCCGGGGTCGGCAAGTACGACGGGACGCTGGCGGCGTCGGTGGCGCTCAAGCGGATGACCAGCGAGCTGGTCGGCCGGTTCGCCAACGCCGCGATCACCGAGACCAGGGCGGTCGCCGGGGACGGCCCGCTGCGGCGGTTCCACACCGAGCTGGCCGTGCCGACACTGGTGCGCGCCGAGGTCGCGGTGCTCAAGATGCTGGCGCTGCAATTCATCATGAGCGACCACGGCCACCTCGGGATCCAGGCCGATCAGCGCACCCGCATCCACGAGGTCGCGCTGATCCTGTGGGGGCAGGCCCCGAGCAGCCTCGATCCGCTGTTCGCGCCGGAATTCGTCGCCGCCGAGGACGACGGTGCGCGGCTGCGTGTGGTGGTCGACCAGATCGCGTCCTACACCGAGGGACGGTTGGAACGCGTGCACGAGGCACGGTCGCCCAGACCTCTAGACTGACCCGGTGGCCGGGCGGATTCCAGATCGCGACATCGCAGCGATCCGTGACCGCGTCCGCATCGAGGACGTCGTCGGCGATTACGTGCAGCTGCGCCGCGCGGGCGCGGACTCCCTCAAGGGCCTGTGCCCGTTCCACGACGAGAAGTCACCGTCGTTCCATGTGCGGCCAAACCACGGCCACTTCCACTGCTTCGGCTGCGGTGAGGGCGGCGATGTCTACGCCTTCGTGCAGAAGATCGAGCACGTCAGCTTCGTCGAATCCGTCGAACTGCTCGCCGACCGCATCGGTTACACCGTCACCTACACCGGGGCGTCGACCACCAACGTCCAGCGCGACCGCGGCAGCCGCAGCCGGCTGCTCGCCGCCAACGCCGCCGCGCAGGAGTTCTACGCCGAGGCGCTGAAATCCGAGGAGGCCGCACCGGCGCGGCAGTACCTCATCGAGCGCAACTTCGACGCGGCCGCAGCCGCGCGCTTCGGCTGCGGCTTCGCCCCGTCGGGGTGGGACAAGCTCACGAAACAT
Source organism: Mycobacterium sp. GA-2829 (assembly GCF_001499965.1). Classification (GTDB taxonomy): domain Bacteria; phylum Actinomycetota; class Actinomycetes; order Mycobacteriales; family Mycobacteriaceae; genus Mycobacterium. The sequence goes on along the minus strand of NZ_LQIT01000007.1, from coordinate 88,045 downwards.
CTGTTGCGCAAGGGTTTCGAGTTCAAGGAGCTCGAGGCCGCGGGACTGTCGCGGGAAGGTAAGCGCGGCCCGATGGACCGCTTCCACCGCAGGCTGCTGTGGCCGATCCGGGCGGCCGGGGGAGAGGTGATCGGGTTCGGCGCCCGGCGGATCTTCGACGACGATCCGATGGAGGCCAAGTACGTCAACACCCCCGAGACCGTGCTGTACAAGAAGTCCGCGGTGCTGTTCGGGCTGGATCTGGCCAAACGCGACATCGCCAAAGCGCACCGCGCCGTCGTCGTCGAGGGCTACACCGACGTGATGGCGATGCACCTGGCAGGAGAGACCACCGCCGTGGCGTCCTGCGGCACGGCGTTCGGCGACGGGCACCTCGCGCTGCTGCGCCGGTTGATGATGGACGACAACTGGTACCGCGGTGAGCTGATCTTCGTGTTCGACGGTGACGCCGCCGGTCAGGCCGCCGCGCTCAAGGCGTTCGACGGCGATCAACAGGTGGCGGGTAAATCGTTCGTGGCGATCGCCTCCGACGGGATGGATCCGTGCGACCTGCGGCTGAAATCCGGGGACAACGCGCTGCGCGATCTGGTCGCCCGGCGCATCCCGATGTTCGAGTTCGCCGTCCGCAGCCTGATCCCCTCCGGCGACGTCCTCGACAACGATCCGTCGGCGCAGGTGGAGGCGTTGCGCCGATGCGTACCGCTGGTGTCGCGGATCCGCGACCACGCGCTGCGCGACGTGTACGCCCGCCGGTTGGCCGGTTGGACCGGGTGGGCCGATGAGGCGCAGGTGCTCAGCCGGGTGCGCGAGGAAGCGTCCAAACGCGGGGCGCCCGAACGCGGGCGCAGGCGCAACGGCACCGAACCGGCCGCGCCGCAGCGCCGCACCGCCGAACCCGCCGCCCGGCCGGATCCGAAGGATCCGACGCTGTGGCCGCAGCGGGAGGCGCTCAAATCGGCGCTGCAGTACCCGGCGCTGGCGGGACCGGTCTTCGATGCGCTGACCGTCGAGAGCTTCACCCACCCCGGTTACCGGGCGGTGCGGACCGCGATCGAGGCCGCGGGCGGTGCGGCTGCAGGGCTGTCCGGTGCGCAGTGGATCGAGACGGTGCGCGGGCAGACCGCCAGCCCGCAGGCGGCCAATCTCGTCAACGAGCTCAGCGTCGAGGCCTTTCGCGTCGAGGACGAGGAAAAGCTGCCGCGCTACATCGGCGGTGTGCTGGCCCGGCTGCAGGAAGTCTGGGTGGGCCGCCAGATCGCCGAGGTGAAGTCGAAGCTGCAGCGCATGTCGCCGGTGGAGCAGGGCGACGAATATCACGCGCTGTTCGGTGACCTGGTCGCGATGGAGGCGTACCGGCGCAGCCTGCTGGAACAGGCCAGCGGCGACGACCTCACTGCGTGAGTCGCTGTAACGCGATATGGTGAGCGCGCTATACACCCGTTGGGGGAACGGCGAGGGAAGGCAGCTCCTGTGGCAACCATGAAACAGATCCGGCGTTCGGTCGCGATCGGCGCATTCGCCGCCGCCGCTGTCGCGGCGCCCCTGGCCGCCGCGCTGACGTCCGCACCCGAGCAGGCCACCCAGGCCGGCCCGGCGTGCCTGGCATGGTTCGGCAACAAGGAAGACGGCCACTGCCTGGGCTACTCCAACGGCAACGGCGTCGGCGTCGGGACTCCGTCGGTGAGCTTCAACGGCAACGGGATCAGCACCGGTCCGCTGCTGCCGGGCACCACCATCAGCCGCGGTATCGGCGGCAACTAGCGCGCTTCGCGCCTCACTTCTCGGTCTGCGCCTCGGGGTGCAGCACCGTCGTCTTCTCATCGATCGGCGTCAGCGTGGTCAGCTGCGGATCGGGGGACACCCGCTCGGCGATCTTGCGTCGTGACGTCTCGATGACGGCCTTCGCGGCCGGGCTGCTGGTCACCGCACGGTAGGTGCCGGCGATCTGTTCGTAGCGGCGGCGGCCTGCCTTGGTGCCCAACACGTACCCGACGGCCATCACGGCGACGTACCCGATCACGAAGGCCCTTCCACTAGACGGTGCGTGGCTCCCATCCTGCCTCATGACGGGCGGTTCGCGCCGTGCCGGGGAGCGCGTTGGCGGCGGCGTGGGTCCATAGGCTAGAGTCACTCCTCGGTTCGCGCGGAAAGCTCACGCGGACACCGCAGTCCCCTGTAGCTCAATTGGCAGAGCATTCGGCTGTTAACCGAAGGGTTGCTGGTTCGAGTCCAGCCGGGGGAGCTCTTTCGAAACGCGTCGCCGGTTCCGGCGTTCGCGAGGTGGGTATCCGCACGTATCCACTTCGCTCCGTCGAAAGGCTCTTCTCATGGCTCGTGAAAAAGGCAGCCGGTGGGATGTCGGAACCAAGGACAACGCGATCACCCTCGAGCGGTTCGATGACGAGGACGGACGCGTGTCCGAGGACGTCCTGCAGGTCGAGGAAGCCCGCGAACTCGCCGCGTTGTTGACCAAGCACGCGGACAAGCTCGAATCCTCTGAGAAGGACGACTCCGAGGACGATTCGGGCGGCTCCGACGATGATTCCTGAGTCACGGCCCCCGAACGCTCACCGCGGCGAAGACCGCCGCGTTCACAGCCGCGGCCAGCATCGCGACGCTGAGGTCACGGACCCGGATGTGCGCGGCCACTGCGAGGACGAACAATCCCGTCAACGTCCCGGCGCCGAGGCGGGCCACGCCGGGGCACGGGCGCACCGCCAGCAGGGAGGCCGCTGCCGCGGCCTTGAGCGGCCAGACGAGCCGCCGCACGTGCGGCGGTAGTTGCACGGTCTCCCGGGTGCGGGCGATGAAACCCGGCTCGAGTGCCTCCACGACGGCGCTGAGCGCCATGTACACCCCGAGTGCCTGATAGGTCCGCTGAGACCGCATGGCATCACTCAATCATCGACCGGTGCCGCAGCCGCCGTATTCGGTCGCGACATTGTGCGAACGTCAATTCCTCAAACATCGCTCAGTTTGCCCGATGCGATCGGTCGGTGCCCGGGTCGACGACGGCAGTGGTTTCTTGCCGAACTCCGGGGTGTTGCTGACGCGCGTACCGAGTCCGCCCGAAATGGCGTCGTGCACGACGCGGTGCGCGTTGCCATACTTCGCCAACAATTTGTTCACAGAAAATTGCCAGCTGCGTCAACGGTTTGGATATTGACGCTTTCCGGTCCAAAGAGGACGATCGAAACAGTTCGCCGGGGCGATCCGATGGCTAGCCCGGGCCATAACCGACGAACCGTATGACGATGCCGACCTCCGCGAGGCCGGTAGTGATGAACAGCCCCAACCACGCCGGTTCCGGCGAGGGCCGTGGACAACGCGGCTCAGGAGGTTGCGGGTGAAACAACAACACCTTCATCGGGCGGACGCCTGAGGATCGGGTGCGCGGTGACATATAATTTGCTGGAACTGCTGAGGCAAAGGGCAGCGGCGGTCCCGGACAAGCTAGCGTTCGACTACTCGACACAGGCGGACGAGCACAGCCGGCTCACCTACGGTGGTCTGGACGCCCGCGCCCGCGCGATAGCCGCCACACTGCAGGACCACCACGCGGCGGGTGAGCGCGCGCTGGTGCTGTGTCCCTCGGGTCTGGATTTCATCGCCGCCATGTTCGGCTGTTTCTACGCCGGGGTGGTGGCTGTTCCCGTACACCCGCCGGTGCACAACCGGCTGATGTCCCGCGTCGCGTCGATCGTGGCCGACGTCCAGGCGAGCCTTGTGCTGACCACCGCCGACACGCAGTCCGGCATGCGAGAGGTCCTCGACGGGCTCACCGCCGACCGGTCGATGAGCTGGCTGGCCGTCGACGCCGTCGCACCCGACGCCGCCTCGGACTGGATCACCCCGGACGTCGCCGCCGATGCGATCGCCTTCGTGCAGTACACCTCGGGGTCGACGAGTGCGCCGAAAGGCGTTGTGCTGAGCCACCGTAACCTTCTCGCCAACCTGGAGACCATCAGCAGGGACGCCGGCCTCGGCGACCGGACACGCGTGGTCAGTTGGCTGCCGCTGCACCACGACATGGGCCTCATCGGTGGCGTCTTCGGAGCCGCCTACTTCGGCGGGACCAGCTTCCTGATGCCGCCCTCGGCGTTCATCCAGCGCCCGATGGCGTGGCTGGAGGCCATCTCCCGGCACCGCGCGAACATCAGTGTGGGGCCGAACTTCGGCTACGAGTTGTGCGTCGAACGCAGCACCCCGCAGGAGCGCGCGGCGCTGGACCTGTCGCACTGGGTGCGGGCGTACTGCGGTGCCGAACCCGTGCGGGCCGCCACCCTCGAGCGGTTCGCCAGCGCCTTCGCGCCCGCGGGTTTCCGCCCCGAGACGTTTCACCCGGTGTACGGCCTCGCCGAGGCGACCCTGCTGGTGTCGGGCAACGCGCAGCGCGGCGTCGCGCCAACGGTGCGACACCTCGACGGCGTCGCGCTGCGCGAACACCGTGTCGCCCGGGTGCCCGCCGGCCATCCCACCGCCGCCGCGGTCGTGGGCTGCGGACCCGCGGGCCACGGCGAGGAGATCGTCATCGCCGATCCCGTGCACCGCACCGAATGTGGTCCCGGTGCGGTCGGCGAGATCTGGGTGGCCGGGGACAACATCGCGCAGGGGTACCTGAACAAACCCGCCGAGACGCGGGAGACGTTCCAGGCGCTCACGTCCGACACCGGCCGCGGTCCCTTCCTGCGCACCGGTGATCTGGGCTTTCTGCTCGACGGCGAGTTGTTCGTCACCGGACGGCTCAAGGACCTCGTCATCATCCGCGGCCGCAACTACTACCCGAACGACATCGAGGCGACGGTCCAGGAGACGCACCCGGCGCTCATGAGCGGTCGCGGTGCGTGCTTCTCGCTCGAGGCCGACGGCGTAGAACAGCTCGCCGTGGTCCAGGAGGTCGACCGCGAACTGCTCGGCGAGGACGACGTCGACGCAGTGATCGCGGAGATCCGTGCCGCCGTCACCGCCCAGCACGACATCCGCGCGCACACCGTCGTGCTGATGGAGCCGTTACGGATCCCGACGACGTCGAGCGGGAAGATCCGGCGCAGCGCCTGCAGACAGCGCTATCTCGACGGAACGCTCGAGGTGTTCGCCAAGTGGCACGCGCCCGCACCGCCCGATGACCGCCGGACACCGGCCGCGACGGACCCCGGCCGACCGTCGGCCGACACCGACAAGATCAGGGCGTGGTTCGTCGACCGGCTGGCCCTCGAGCTCGGGGTCTCGACGGCCGAGATCGACACCACCCTGCCGTTCGCCCACCACGGGCTCGACTCCGTGCACGCCATCCAGATGCTCGGGGCGCTGGAGACCTGGCTCGGCCGCGCGGTGCCGCCCACGCTGGTGTACGAGTACCCGACGATCGATCAGGCGGCCGCGTATCTGTCCGGCGACGCGGCCGACGACACCCGGACCGCGCCCGCCGCCCTGCCGGAACCGCGCGCGGACGAGCCCATCGCGATCATCGGCATCGGATGCCGCTTCCCGGGCGCCGACGGTCCGTCGGCGTTCTGGCAGCTGCTGTGCGCAGGAGTCGACGCCGTCACCGAAACGCCGCCGGACCGCTGGGGCGCCGACGTCAGTGGCGCCGCCGCCTGGGGTGGATTCCTCGACCGGATCGACGAGTTCGACGCCGCGTTCTTCGGCATCTCGCCGCGCGAAGCCGTCCGAGTGGACCCGCAGCAGCGGCTCCTGCTCGAGGTGGCGTGGGAAGCCCTCGAAGACGGCGGTCAGGCGCCGCAGCGACTCGCGGGCAGCCGCACCGGGGTGTTCACCGGTGTGTCCACCAACGACTACCAGCACCTGCAGCTGAGCCGTCCCGAACTGATCGACGGCTACAGCGGCACCGGGACCGCCTCGAGCATCGCCGCCAACCGGCTGTCGTACTTCTTCGACTTCCGCGGGCCCAGCCTGGCGGTGGACAGTGCCTGCTCGTCGTCGTTGGTCGCCGTCCACCAGGCGTGCCGCAGCCTGCGCGACGGTGAGTGCGAGCTGGCGCTGGCCGGCGGGGTCAACGTCATGCTGACCCCGGCGATCGGGCTCAACTTCAGCAGGGCCGGGGTGCTGGCCGCGGACGGTCGATGCAAGGCTTTCGACGCGCGTGCCGACGGCTGGGTGCGGGGTGAGGGCGCGGGGATGGTGGTGCTCAAACCGTTGAGCCGGGCTCTGGCCGACGCCGATCGGGTGTACGCGGTCATCCGGGGCTCCGCTGTCAACCAGGACGGCCGCACCAACGGCCTCATGGCCCCCAGCCGGGTCTCGCAGGAAGCCGTTGTGGCAGAGGCGTATCGGCGTGCCGGGGTGTCGCCCGGGGCGGTGCAGTACGTCGAGGCGCAGGGTCTGGGCACGCTGGTGGGCGACGCCATCGAAGCCCAGGCGCTCGGGGCGGTCCTGTCACAGGACCGCCCGCCGCAGACCCGCTGCCTGGTCGGCTCGGTCAAGACCAACATCGGACACCTGGAGGCGGCCGCCGGTGTGGCCGGACTGATCAAAGTCGCACTGGCACTGCACCATCGGCTGATCCCGCCGACGCTGCACTACACGCGGCCGAATCCGAACATCCCGTTCGCCGACCTGCCGTTGCGGGTCGCGGACAGCGTGACCTCGTGGCCCGACGGTGGCGGCAGGGCCACGGCCGGGGTGAGCGCGTTCGGGTTCGGCGGCACGAATGCGCACGTGGTGCTGGTGGAGGCGCCGGAGGTCCGCGTCACCGCTGACGAGGCGGGCGACGATCAGCCGTACATCCTTCCCGTCTCCGCCAAGTCGCCCGAAGCGCTTGTCGCACTGGCGGGCCGGTACGAGTCGGCGTTGACGGCGGGCGCGCGGATCGCCGATCTGTGTCACACCGCCGGTGTGCGCCGCGATCACCACGACCATCGGCTCGCCGTGGTCGGCGCCACCCGCGACGAGCTGGTCGACGCCCTGGCGGCCTACCGGCGGGGGGCGTCGCATCCCGGAGCCCACGCGGGACAGCGCCGCCCCGGGCAGCGATCCGACGCGGTGCACGCCCACGCCGGCGAAACCGGCGACGACCACACAGCGCTCGCCACCCACTACGCCAACGGCCACGCGGTGGACTGGGCTCGGGTGCAGCCCCGCGGGTCCCACTGCCCGGTGACGCCGACGTATCCGTGGCAGCGCAGGCGATTCTGGCTCGAACCCGCCGAAAACGGCACACGAGCAACACCTTTCGAGGCGGCCGTCCCGTCGGAGTCGCTACTGGGCGCCGAGGCGATGCGACCTGCCGGCTCCGCGCTGGAGGGCCCGCCCGGCGTCCCGACAGCGGCGCTGATCCGGCGGCTGCTGGGCGCCGCGGTGGGCGTTCTCGGCGCGGGCAGGCGCCGTCTCCAGAGAGCCGTCCCCCTGACCGCTCCGGTCTCGGTGGCGCCGAATCTCAGCGACCTGCTGCGCACCGCCGGCCGCGAGGAACGAGACCGGCTGCTCGAGTCCTACCTACGGGAGCAGGCCGCGAGCAGGCTGGGCCTGCTCCCACAGTCGCTCGACATCCGGGCGCCCCTGCACACGCTCGGCCTCGACTCGCTCATGGCGGCCGAACTCCGGGCCCGCGTCGAGCAGGACCTCGGGATCGAGATACCGGTCGTCCATCTGCTGAACGGGCCGAGTGTCGCCGAGCTGGTCGAGTGGCTCGGCATCGCGCTCACCGACTTCCCCGCCGAGGTGACCGTCTCCGACACCGCAGTGGCGGTGCCGGACGGCGACGGCTCGCGCTGGCTCGACCTGCTCACCCGCATACCGGAGGTCGCCGACGACGACGTCGACGATCTGCTCTGCGAAATATTGGCGGCCGGAGAGAACGACGATGACGACCAGCTCCATTGACGTCGCAGGGCTGTCCACCGCGGAGAAGCGGGAACTGCTGGCGCGTCTGCTCAAACAGCGAGCCGAGGTCTCGGCGTCGGCGCATCCGTTGTCCTATGGACAGCGGTCCCTGTGGTTCCTCCACCAACTCGCCCCGGGCAGTCCCGCCTACAACATCACCTACGCCGGGCACATCAGCGGCAGGCTCGACGAGTCCGCGCTGGAGAAGGCCGTCCAAGGGCTCGTGGACCGGCACGCGATCCTGCGGACCACCTACGCGGTCCGCGAGGGGCAGCCGGTGCAGCTCGTGCATCCGCGGTGGCCGGCGCGAATCACCCGGTGCGACATCGACTCCGACGCCGAGTTCGACCGGTGGCTGCGCCGCGAGGCGGACCGCCCGTTCGACCTGGAGGCCGGTCCGGTGCTGCGGGTGTCGTTGGTGCGGCGCGCGTCCGGAGAGCACACCCTGGTCCTGGTGGTCCACCACATCGCCGTCGACTTCTGGTCCATCGACGTCATCCTCGACGAACTGCGCAGGCTCTACGCGGCCCAGCACAGCGCACAGGCACCCGCGGCGCGCCCGGAGACCTACATCGAGCACGTCGAACGGCAGAGCCGGATGCTGGCCGGACCCGACGGGGAACGCCTGTGGGCCTACTGGCGGGACCGGTTGGCCGGCGACCTGCCGGTCATCGAGCTGCCGGTCGACCGGCCACGCCGTGCCGCGCAGACCTACCGCGGTGGCGTCCACCGCTTCACGATCGACCGCGGATTGACCGCGGCGCTGAAGGAGACCGGCCGAACCGCGGGCGCCACACCGTACATGACGCTGCTCGCGGCGTACACGGCACTGCTGCACCGCTACAGCGGTCAGCAGGACATCCTCATCGGCTCACCGTTCGCGGACCGCGAGCGGCTGGGATCAGAAGGCGTGGTCGGATACTTCGCCAATCCACTGGTGCTCCGGCTGAATGCGACCCGCGACGCACCGTTCACGACACTGCTCGCACACGTCAAGCAGATCGTGCTCGAAGCCTTTGCGCACCAACAGTATCCGTTCACGCTGCTGGTCGAGCGGCTCAAGCCGGTCCGGGACGCCAGTACTGCTCCGCTGTACCAGGTGTCGTTCGCCTGGGAGCAACACCGCCGGTTCCGGGAGGGGTCCGACGGCGACCGCGGCGCCACGACACTCGACATGCGGACCGTGCACATCGGACAGGGCGGTGCGCCCGACGAACTGATGATGCTGATGGGCGAGCGGGACGGCGAGCTGGTCTGCGCACTGCAGTACAACACCGACCTGTTCGACGCGGCCACCATCGAACGCATCGCCGGGCACTTCCGGACCCTGCTCGCCGGCATCGTGGCCGACCCCGCCGCGCGCCTCTCGGAACTGCCGCTGCTCACCGACGCCGAGCGCCGCGAACAGGCGCAATGGAACACCACCCGCGTCGACTTCGATGCCCCTGACTGTCTGCACGACATGGTGGCGGCGGTGGTCGAGCGCAGCCCCGATGCGATCGCCGTGACGTATGAGGGCGACGAGGTGACCTACGCCGAACTGCACCGCCGCGCAGAGAAACTAGCGGCCCGCCTGCAGAGTCTCGGCGTCGCCCCGGACACCATCGTGCCCGTCCTGCTGCCCCGCTCGATCCACCTCGTGGTCGCGCTGCTCGCGGTCGTCGAGGCAGGTGGCGCATTCATGCCGATCGATCCGACGCAACCGGTCGACCGCATCGCCGCCATGGTGTCCGGTGTGGCGCAGTCACCGCTCTGCCTGACGTACCAACGGTTCTCAGACCGGCTGAGCGACTTCGCCGGTGTGCGGTTGTGCCTCGACCACTCCGTCGAGGCGGACACCCCGGCCCGCCCCGCGCACACGACCGCGGCCAACCTCGCCTACGTCATCCACACCTCCGGCTCCACCGGGGTGCCGAAGGGCGTGCTCATCACCCACGGCGGGATCCGCAACCGCTTGCTGTGGATGCAGCAGGCGGACCCGCTGGGCGCCGACGACCGGATGCTGCATCAGACGCCGGTGACGTTCGACGTGTCGATCGTGGAGATCTTCTGGCCGTTGATCGCCGGTGCGCGGGTGGTCATCGCGGCGCCCGAGGGCCACAAAGACGTCGGGTACCTCGTGCGCACGATGGCCGAACAAGCGGTCACCACGGCCCTGTTCGTCCCGTCGATGCTGCGCGCGATCCTCGCCGACCCGAACGTCGCCGAATGCACGGCGCTGCGCAGGGTCTCTTGCGGTGGTGAACCGGTGCCCTACGAACTCACCCAACGCTTCCTGGCCACGCTGAACGCGAACCTGTGGAACGAGTACGGTCCGGCGGAGGCCGCCGTCACCGCCACGTCCTTCCGCTGCGTGCAGGGCGCCGCGGGCCCGCGGGTCCCGATCGGACGGCCCATCGCGAACGTGCGGGTCCACCTGCTGGACGCCGCGGGACAACCCGTGCCGGTCGGGGTGCCGGGGGAGTTGTACATCGCCGGGGCCGGCGTGGGCCGCGGCTACCTCAACCGGCCCGACGCCACCGCCGCCCAGTTCGTGGCCGACCGGTTCGGTGGCGAACCCGGGAAGTCGATGTACCGCACCGGCGATCTGGCGCGGTACCTGCCCGACGGCAACATCGAGTACCTGGGACGCCTGGACGACCAGGTGAAGGTCCGCGGTGTCCGGATCGAGCTCGGCGAGGTCGAGGCGGCGGTGTCGAAGTGCCCCGGAATCCGCGAGTGCGCGGTGGTACCCGGTCGGGACGCCTCCGGCCACACCCGGCTGGTCGCGTACCTGGTGCCCGCGCAGGACCCCGCGCCGTCCACCGCCGACCTGCGGAGTTTCCTCGTCGACAAGCTTCCCACGATGATGGTTCCCGCCGTCTTTCGGATCACGGAGTCGTTGCCGCACAACACGAGTGGGAAGGTCGACCGCCGGGCATTGACCGCGGTGGCCGCCGATGAACCGCCGGAGCAGCGCGAGTATGTCGCGCCGCGGACCCGCGCGGAGAGCATTCTGGCCGGCATCTGGCGTGAGGTGCTCGACGTCGACCGGATCGGCATCCACGACGACTTCTTCGCGCTCGGCGGGTGTTCGACGCACAGCCTCGAGGTCACCACCAAGGCGCGGGCGGCGGGTCTGGCGTTGACGCCGGAGGCGGTCTTCCTGTGCGGGACCATCGCCGCGCTGGCCGCCGAGGACGGCTCCGAGGATTCGGCGGATCGCAACCGTGGGCCGGTGATGGCGCCCGAAGTGGCCGACGTGGTCGAGGAGACGACCCATCCCGCCGCGGTGGTGCCCGCTCGTCGGCGGCGCACCCACAACACGCTGATCGAGAGCATCGGCACGTACCTGCCCGCCGAAGCGGTGTCCACCGCCGCGGTGCTCGCCGGCTGCGCCACCGAGATCGGCATCCCGATGGAACGGCTCACCGGGATCCGGAACCGGCGCGTGGTCGCGCCGGGGGAGTTCTCGATCGACCTGTCGCGGCAGGCGGTGGTCGACTGTATGTCCCGCTCGAGCCACGGACCCGGGGAGATCGATCTGCTCATCGCCTGCAACATCTCCCGCTGTGACGGTCCGGACCACAAGTTCGTGTTCGAGCCCGGCACCGCGGTGCGGCTGCGTGACCGGTGCGGTTTCGTCAATGCGGTGGCCTTCGACATCAGCAATGCCTGTGCGGGCATGTGGACGGGTATCAAGGTCGCCGACGCGTTCCTGCAGACCGGTGGGGTGCGCTGCGCGATGGTGGTCAGCGGCGAGTACATCACGCACCTGACCGAGACGGCGCAGAAGGAGATCGACGGCCCGATGGACCCGCGGCTGGCGTGCCTCACGCTCGGCGACGCGGGCGCGGCGGTCATCCTGGAACGCGGACCCAACGACCGCGTCGGCTTCCACGACATCGAGATGGCCACCCTCGGCCGGTACAGCAAGCTGTGCGTGGCCAAGGTGACCGACAAGTCCCACGGCGGCGCGATCATGGTCACCGACTCCATCGGCGGGACGGCGGTCGCGGTCAAGGCGGCGGTGCCGTTCGTCTCCGCGGTGATGCAGCGGCACGGCTGGCGGCCCCAGAGCTGCGATCACCTCGTGATCCACCAGACCTCGGAGTCCTCGCTCAACGATGCGATGCTGGCGATCAACCGGGTGTTCGGCAAGGCTGCCGCCCACCCGGGTAACACCGTGTTCAACCTCGCGGAGCGCGGGAACACCGCCAGTACATCGCATTTCGTGGCGCTCAAGGACCACATCCTGGGCAACCGGATCCAGTCCGGGGACAATGCGGTATTCGGCATCAGCGGCTCCGGGCAGACCGTCGGCGCCGCCCTCTACACCTTCGACGACCTGCCCGACCGGCTCCGTCGCAACGCCGACGGCCACAACGGACAAGCGCCGAACGCCCGCCGCACACCGAACACGCGGGCCAGCGACCACGTGGCCACGCACCGCGTCCGCATCGCCGGGGTCGGCACGGCCCCGGCACAGAGCGCGCAGCCGGATTCGGTCGATCTGGCAGTGCGCGCCGCGCGAGCCTGTCTCGACGACAGCGGGCTGGGCGCCGACGCCCTCGACCTGCTCATCCACGCCGGCGTGTACCGCAGCGAATTCATCAGCGAACCGGCCATCGCGGCGTTCATCGCGGGCGAGCTCGGTATGAACGACGACATCCGGTCACCCGACGGCCCGAAGACGCTGGCCTTCGACCTCCTCAACGGCGCCGTGGGCTTCCTCAACGGATGCCACGCCGCAACCGAGATGATCGACGCCGGAACCGTCGAGACCGCGATGGTGGTGGCCGCCGAGATCGAGAACAACGGCGGGCAGCGCGGTGGACCCCTGCTCGGGATCCTCGAGACCGGCTCGGCGGTGATCCTCCGCCGAGGCGACGGCACCGAGGGTTTCGGGCGATTCGTCTACCGCCACGACCCCGCGCACGCCGACGCGCTCGCCACCTACACCCGGCACGAGAACGGGCGGACGTGGCTGCACATCGACCGCGATCCGGAACTGACCGCCCACCTCCTCGCGTGCATCCCCGACGCCGTCGAGGAGCTGCTGGAGCGCGAGGGGTTGACCCGGGCCGGCATCGCCGCGGTGTTCGGACCCCACCTCCCCGACGCCGCGCGTGCGGAACTGGCCACGCGCCTCGGCATCCCGCAAGCGCGGTTCGCCGCGCCCGAGGTGACCGCTGACCCGTTCTCGTCGGCGTTGCCCTACAACCTCGTGCACGCCCGCCGACACGGGTCGGTCGGCGCGGGCGACACCGCTCTGGTCCTGGCTGCGGGGTCCGGCCTCCAGATCGCCTGCACGACCTACCGGTTCTGACGCCCCGGGGTCATTCCTCGCGGAGCGCGGTTGCGGGTGCGGTCTGCGTGCTCTTCCAGGCGGGACCGATGGAGGCGAGGATCGCCGCCGCCGCGGCGAGTGCGGAGTACTTGACCGCCTCCACCCAGGAGAACGTCAACGGGCTGAGCGACCCCACCGTGACGACCGCCGCCCCGCGCACGGCCTCCATGATCGCCACCGACAGCACGGCGCCGAACACCGCGCCCACCGCACACGCGACGACCGCCTCGGCGGTGGTGACGGCGAAGACCTTCGACGGGGTCGCGCCGAGCGCCTGGATCAGCGCCGTCTCGCGGCGCCTGCGCATCCCGACGAGCAGCAGCGTGGCCGACACCGATACGAAAGCTATTGCGAGCAAACCGTATTTGAGCGCATTGAGGGTGGTGAGGAAGCGGTTGACCCCGCTCGCCGTTGCGTTCTCGTAACCGCGGGCGTCGACCACCTTGACCGGCTGCGCGAAACTCGTTGCGGCGATCTCGGTTTCGATGCGCTCCTCCGGCACCCCCGGTTTCGGTTTCAGGCGGACCAGGCCGGCGTACTGCGGTCCGAAGATCTCCTCGGCGGAGCGGTACGGCATGTAGATGCGGCGCCCGCCGACCTCAGGTGTCGCCACGATCGTGCCGACCGCCAGGTCGCGCGCCTCGGCTCCGCTGCCCAACCGCACGGTGTCGCCCACCCGCAGGCCCTGCTCGCGCGCCAGGACGCCGCCGATGATCAACTGTCCGGACTCGAGGGTCTGCTCCGGCGGGCTGCCGGCGAGCACCGGGAACGGATACGTCGGATGGTCCTCGGCCCGCACGTACGCCGGCGCCCCGTCCGCCAGCGCGATCTCGATCTCCACCATCCGCTCGACGCGTTCCACTCCGGGCAGTGCCGCCAGTCGATCCGCGGTCTCGGGTGAGATCTTCGCGTCCAGTGACCCCCAGTCGCTGAAGCGGGTGGTGCCCGCCACCAGCCGTCCGCTCGCCTGCGCCTCTGCCAGGTCCGAGGACGCGCGGTCGATCCCGGCCAGGAAGGAGGACAGCAGCATCGCCACCGCCACCGGTACGGCCACCGCACCTGCGATCGCCGTCGTTCGCGTGGGGTTGGCGCGCAGACCCGTCAGCGCCACCCGCACGGTCGCGCCGCGGATCCGCTCTGGGACCCTGACCATCGTGATGACCTGTGCGCTCAAGTACGCGGCGGCGGTGAGCATTCCGACGATCGCCACCACCACGGCGGCGCTGGACAGCGTGGCCTGCCAGGCCTCGAGGCCGCCGGACCGGGTGGGCAGTGTCGCGGCCAGCACGCCGACCGTGCCGAGCGCGAGCAGGCCGAGGGCTTTCGGCCAGATCCGCCGTGGCTGGGTGTCCTCCTGAGCCGACCGGCCGGAAAGCTCCGAGGCGATGGCGGTGTGCAGCGCAGACAGACTGGGCGGCGCCGCGGCGAGCACCGCCAGGATGATGCCCACCACCACCCCCGCGGCGAGAATGTCGGGCCGGACCACGACCGGCACGTTGACACCGAGATACAACTGGGTCAGTGCGCTGGCGCTGCCGACGACCGGATGGGCGATCGCGATACCGACGAGCGTTCCGAGCACCGATCCGGCCGCCCCCAGAATCGCGGCCTCGGCGAGGAATCCGGTGACCGCCGACAGCGGTGAGGCGCCGAGCGCGCCGGCGACCGCGATCTCGTGCCTGCGTTCCTCGACCGACAGCCGCGTGATCTGGGAGATCAGGATGACGCCCACCCCCACGGCGATCAAAGCGAACATCGACAGCAGGGGTAACAGGACCGTGTTGACGTTGAAGCCGCGGTCGGGATCGCTGCGGGTCAGCACGCTGAAGCCGGGTCCGAGGGCGTCGCGCAACTGGGCCCCGATCTCCGGTGCCCGGGCGTCGTCGGCGAGCGTCACATACGCCAGATCGACCCGGTCGCCCCGGGCGAACTGCGCCTTGGCCACGCTCAGCGGCAGCACCACCGCCAGTCCGTTGTTCATCGTGTCCAGCTGCGAGACGCGCTGCACGGCGTCCAACCGCAGCTGCCCGGCGTCGGTCACCAACGTCGACTCCGGTTGCAGCTCGGCGCCGAGCGTGGTGGACGTGGCCGGCACCGGTGGCTCCGCACGGTCCGGCGGGCAGACGGCCGGGTCGATGATCCAGCGTGCGGTGCAGTCGATCCCGAGCGCCACCACGTACGTCTCGCGCTCACCGGTGCGGATGAGTGTGACCGCGCGGATCACGGGCACGACATCCGACACGCCCGGAATCGCGCGCGCCGCATCGAGATTCGCCGGTGCGATGCCACCGTGGTTCGCGGCGCCGACGATGCGCAGCGGTGCGGGGCCTGCGATGCGGTACCCGACGTCGTCGACGGCCTTGCTGACGCTCGTCGCCTCGATCAGCACCGCGACGACGACGGCCACCCCGCCGCCCAGGGCGATCGCGGCCAGCGTCGCGCGCAGCAGGTGGCGGCGGATGGCACGAAGATTGATGATCCGCAGCACGCTGAGAGTCGCCGCCAGTCGCCGACGCGCCATGGGCGGCACTACCCGTCGGGTTCTCGCAGCACTGCGACCCCCGGATCGCGCACCTCACCGTCGTAGTCGGTTCGGCCGCTGTCGGATTCGATGTGTCCGTCGCGGAACGCGATCAGCCGCGGGGCGCGTTCGGCGATCGACAGGTCGTGGGTCACCATGACGATCGTCTGCCCCTCCGCGTTCAGCGTCTCGAGCGCGTCGAGCACGATGCGGCCGTTCTTCGTGTCGAGGTTGCCCGTCGGCTCGTCGGCGAGGATGACGTCGGGTTCCATGAACAGGGCACGGGCGATGGCCACGCGCTGCTGTTCGCCGCCCGACAGTTCCGCGGGTACGCGTTTGGCCTTGCCGCCGAGGCCGAACTGTTCGAGCAGTCCGATGGCCCGGTCATGCTGCGCGCGACCGGATTCGCCCACCAGCAGACCGCTGAGCATCACGTTCTCGACGACCGACAGACCGGCGAGCAGGTTGAACGACTGGAACACATACCCCAGTTTGCGGCCCCGCAGCCGGGCCAACTGCCGCCGGGACAGCCGGCTCACGCTCTGGCCGTCGACCAGGACGTCACCGCCAGACGGCGGTTCCAGCAAACCGAGGATGCTCAGCAGCGTCGACTTCCCCGAACCGGACGGCCCGATCAGCACGACGAACTCACCCTGGCCGATGTCCAGGTCGATGTGGTCCAGCACCGGCGTCTGAGCGTCGCCGCGTCCGAACGATTTGCACAGATCGCGGGCTTCGATGACGGAAGAACCGCGTCCGTCACCCCGACCTTCTCGCACCTGTCGATGGTAAACCCGCACACCGTCGGGAAGATGCGCTTTCAGCATCGCTTCAGCAAAATCTCAGCGGGTTCGATGCGGTCCCGGCTGACTGCCGAAGCGCCGCAGCAGGGGATCGCGTGCCGCGGGCGGGAGATTCGGCAGGATCGCCGCCTGCAGAGCAGGGAACTGATGGCCGATCCCGACGATGTAGCGGGCGCGCGGTCGGCGCGCGCCGAGCGCGTCGGCGACTGCGGTGGCGACGTCGTCGGCGGGTACCGCGGACAGATGGAACCGTCGGATGAACCTGCGCATCCCGTCGATGTGTCCGGCGTACAGGATGCGGTGGTCGTCACGCATCGCCGCCTCCGTCTCCTCGACCAGTGCCCCCGCATTCCGGACCATGTCGGTGTCGGTCTGGGTCGGCTGGATGACGATGACGGGAATCCGCCACGGCGCCAACTCCATTCGGAGCGCATCGGCGACAGCCTCGAGCGCGAACTTCGACGCGCAGTACGCACCCATGAGCGGGACGCAGATGCGGCCGTTGAGGCTTGAGATGAACACGATGCGGCCCTGGGATTCGCGCAGCCGGGGCAGCACCGCCTGGGTCACCGCGAGGTGGCCGACCACGTTCACGTCGAACTGGCGGCGCAGCTCCTCCGGGCGGACGGTCTCCAGCGGTCCGGGGACCACCACCCCGGCGTTGTTGACGACGGCGTCGAGTCGCATCGGAAGCGAATCCTGCAGGGAGGCAACCTGTTCAGAGTCCGTAACGTCCAGCAGTATCGGGGAGATGTGCTGCGGATTGCGCGCACCGACGTCGCGGGCGTCCTGTTCGGTGCGCACACCGGCCACCACATCCCATCCGGCGTCGGCCAGCCGGGTGACGATCGACAGACCGATGCCCCGCGACGCACCGGTCACCAGAACCGATCCCACGGTCGGCGCGCTTCAGGTCTCGGCAGGGACGAGGCGCAGCGGTAGGGTACTCCACCCGTGCATCGTCGCGTTGTGTAGCCGCGTGGGAGTGCCCGTTGGCTCGACGGCCGCGACCCGCCGGGTCAGGTGGAGGACGAACTGGCGTGCCTCCAGCCGGGACAGTCCGGCGCCGAGGCAGAAGTGCACACCGCCACCGAAGGCCAGGTGGTCGATCGACCCGCGGTCGAGCCGGAATGTGTTGGGCTGATTGAAATGGCGGGGATCGCGGTTGGCAGCGCCGAAGAGCAACAGCACCCGCGACTGCCGTGGGATGACGTAGTCGTCGACCGCGTAGTCGACCATGGCGGTGCGGTAGAACCCCTGCACCGGCGATTCGAAACGCAACTGCTCCTCGATGAGCGCCGGGATGAGCGCGGGCTCGTCGCGGACAGCGCCGTAGACGTCGGGCCGCTGCGCGAAGGTGTGCATCAGCCAGCCGAGCAGATTGGTGGTGGTCTCGTTGCCCGCGACGACGAGCATGACCACTCCCCAGAACATCTCGTCGTCGGTGAGTTTGTCGCCGTCCTCGGCGGTCATCATCAGCGAGATGAGGTCGCTGCCGGGGTGTCTGCGGCGCTGTTCGAACAGCGGCTGGAGATACCGCCGCATCGCGAAGGTGGCGAACACCATGCGTTGCACCACACCGAAGGTCCGGCGGCCGACCTCGACGAACGAACCGTCGATCAGCGCCTCCGACCACTCCCGGAACCGCGCGTGATCGGCCTCGGGTATGTCGAACATCGAGGCGATGAGACGGGTGGGAAGGAGTTTGGCCAGGTCGCGGACGCCGTCGGGATCGGGCATGGCGAGCATGCGGGTGACCAGACGCTCGGCGTGGAACTCGATCGCCGACTCCCACATCGCCAGCGCCCGCGGGGTGAACGCGCGGGAGACCAGCCCGCGCAGTCGGGTGTGGTCGGGCGGGTCCTTGGTGATCATCATCGGCAGTTCGACGCGGAAGCGGCTCTGGCTCTGCGCCGACGACAGGTGTTCGTGATCGCGCAACCCCGCCCGTACATCGGCGAAGCGCGGGACGATCCAGATCCCGAGCCGGGGGTTGTACCGCACCGGCGGTCCGGCCAGCAGTTCTTCGTACTCCGGATAGGGGTTCGCGATCACCGCGTCGGCGAAGGGATTGAACCGCGTGACGGGATCGCGCGCGCCGTTGCGGCGGCGGACGCGCGAGATGATCGTGTCCTGGACAACGCCGCCTAGACTGTCGACCCCGACCTTGACGAGATTGGCAGTGAAATTCGCTGATTGCGTTGTGGCCATGTGGCCCCCTCGCGGTAAGCGCAACTCCGACAGTTTAGGGGAGCCGTGCCGGGGTGCGCGAGTATTTCGCGTCGAAGACGATGCGTCTGCACAGAACCGCGCGGGGCCCGGATCCCATCACCCGCGCGGTCGGCAGGGCCCCAACAGGTCCGGACGAAAGACCTTCGCCGCCACGCACTCTGCGTCGACGCCGGGATGCTGTGCGGAGACCGCGCCGGCGATGAGACCGCGGAGCTGTTGGTAGAGGTTCGTTGTCGCGGTCGTCGCCAACCGTGCCGCGAGATCGTATTCGCGCATCGACGTCCCGGGCACCGGCTCACCGCCGCGGGCGGTGTCCGGGCCGTCTTTGTTCAACGCGGCATGGCAGTCGGCGTAGCCGGGCGGCGGACCCGCGGGCGGGCAGCCGTCGAGAGGGAACTGTTTCGAGTACAGGATGTTGAAGTAGCCGGTGTGGAGATCGGCGGGAAAGACCCCGGGGTCGCAGGACGGGAACAACGGGGGAGCGAGCCGATCCAGCTGACCGGCGGCGATGTTGTCCTCCACCCAGTTGGAGTGGGCGTAGAAGTCCTGCTGCGCGTGGAACAGGCCCCCGATCGCGGCGTTCGCCGCGGGTCCGTCCACGAGTAGCCGGGCGCCCGGGTCGGCGGGCTGTGATCCGCGCAGGACGACCGGCTGCAGGATGTTCCACGCCTGGCGTGCGCGGGCGCAGATATCGGCGGGGTTCTTCGCGTTGTCCATATGCCGCCACTGATCCGCCGCGAACGCGTCACTGCCCATCGCACCGCCTCCCGGCGGCGGGCCGTTGAGGATCTGCAGCATGGCGACCTCGTTGACATGGTCCGGCGGCAACGCACTGCGGGTGATGCTCGCATGGTTCTGGATGTAGAACGCCTGCGCGCTCGGTGCGGACCAGCACATCGCGCCGAGGAGTACGACCGTCGCCGCCATCGCGATCGGTGCCTGGCGCAGTCGTCGCGCCACGGTGCTGTAAAGGGTCATGCCCACTCCTCGCCGGTGCCGGTGCCCGGGCACAGTCAACGAACCCGAGCTTGACCCTCCGACGGGGATGTTCGTACCCGGCGAGCGATGGGGGCAAACCTCGTGCGGGCGGGCGACGTTGTGCCCGCTCGCCGGTGTGGGCTAGAGGCCCAGCGGGGTCTGGCCCGGCCCGGGGCCCTGACCCCTGCCGGCCTGCTGCTGCTTGGCCGCCTGCGCCAACGCGTTGACGAGGGGGTTGGCCGCCAGCATCTGCCTGCGGTCCTCCTCGGAGAGTTCGTAGAACGCCCATACGCCCCACGCCGCGGGCCGCACGTACAGCGTCACCTCCTGACGCTGAGCACCGAAGATCGCCGGCACCGGCACGACCCGGTCCAGCGTCGCGGCGCTGGCCATCTCCTCGGCCAGCTTGGTCCGGTCGGCGGATCCGGCCAATTCGTAGACCAGCGACTGGCCGAGCTTGCTCGGCGGCCCTTGCATCGCCAGGAACCACGCCATCGGGAACTCCTTCGTTCGACAGTAGGCAGAGTTATGCCGTGGTCAGAGTAGGAGATGAGGCGCCGGAGCCGATGCGTAGGCTCGTCCTCATGCGGCCTGCCTTCGTCCTGCTCACCTCCGCGACGCTGCTGGCCGCGGGTTGCGGCTGGAGTCCACCAGGTGCCGCGCCCCCTGAACCGGATACGTGCACCCCGGCGGACGGGCCCACCCCGGACACCGTGCAGCGCGCGATCAGTGGCACCCCACCGGCCGCGCCGGGGCTGACGTGGACGCAGGTCGCCGACGGACACACCACCGACTGCCGGCTGTACTGGGTCCAGATCGGTTCCACCCCACCGCAACCCGACAGCCCCCAGCAGGTGCTGTTCTTCGCGGGGAACGCCCCGCTGGGTCCGGCCACGCCGCAGCCGCGGCCCTACATCTCGGTGCTGCCCACCGGGGCGGACACCGTGACGGTGCAGTACCAGTGGCGCCAGGGCGACGAAGCCCCGTGCTGCCCAACGGGTATCGGCACCGTCCGGTTCCGTATCGGCGCCGACGGCAAGCTCGAGGCCGCCGACCCGATCCCGAACGGTTAGGCCGGCTCGGGGGACATCAGTTCGCTCGGATCCATCATCGCGGCGTAGCGCAGCGGTTCGGGGATGCCGAACCCGTCGACCAGTGTCTCGGCATACGGCCGCAGCGACCGGCACCGCTCGTTGATCCCGCGGGTCACGGCCTTCGCGCGCTCGGTGGACAGGTAGCGGTGTTCGATGAACCACGCCTTGTCCTCTTCGATGACCGACAGCGCGTACAGATCGCACACCATGCCGAGGATGCGCCGGGCCTCCTCGTCCTCGCAGGCGTCGATGCCCGCGACGAACGCCTCCAGGATGATCCGGTCGATGTGGGCCTGCGCGGTGTGCAGCACGTGGTCCTGGACGGCGTTGAACGCGTCGAACGCCGAGGACTCCTTGGACTTGCTCTGCAACCGGCGGGCCACCGAGGACAGCAGGTATTCCTCCCGGTCCTCGAACATCTGCACCTGGGTGCCGCGGTTGAAGAGGCTGCCCTCCTCCTCGTTGTCCTGCCGGGTGTCGAGGATGGTCTGCATGATCGTCTCGGCGGCGGTGCGCTTCATGACCCGGGTGCCGACGGTGTTGGCCGCGAAGCGCACCCACTCCACCGGGCTCATACCCTTGACATCGTCGGCGTATGCGGTGAGCAGTTCCTTGGCGACCAGCTGGGTCAGCACGTGGTTGTCGCCCTCGAACGTGGTGAACACGTCGATGTCTCCGCGCAGGCCGATCAGCCGGTTCTCGGCGAGATAACCTGCGCCGCCGCAGGCTTCGCGCGCTTCCTGGATCGACCTGCTGGCGTGCCAGGTGTTGGCGGCTTTCAGGCCCGCGGCGCGTGCCTCGAGCTCACGCTGTTCCTCGGCGTCGGGACGCTCCATGCTCTGCAGCTCGTGGCATTTGGCGACGAGCTCGTTCTGCGCGAACTGGAGTGCGTACGAGCGGGCGATCAGCGGCAGCAGCCTGCGCTGGTGCACGAGGTAGTCCATGATGACGACCTCACCACCGTCGGGTGCGGAGAACTGCTTGCGCTGCAACGCGTATCGGGTCGCGATGTCGAGTGCCACCCGCGCGGCGGCCGCACCACTGCCGCCCACGGTGACCCGGCCGCGGATCAAGGTGCCGAGCATCGTGAAGAACCGCCGGTTGGGGTTCTC
Source organism: Mycobacterium sp. GA-2829 (assembly GCF_001499965.1). Taxonomy (GTDB): domain Bacteria; phylum Actinomycetota; class Actinomycetes; order Mycobacteriales; family Mycobacteriaceae; genus Mycobacterium. The sequence continues at coordinate 66,134 of NZ_LQIT01000007.1, read as the reverse complement.
GATGGGGGAGGTGTAGGTGCCGTCCTCGGCGACGTCGCCGTAGCGGTTGAGCAGGTTCTCGCGCGGCACCCGGACGTTGTCGAACACGATGCGGCCGTTGTCCACACCGGGCAGTCCGCCCTTGTAGTCGCAGTCGGAGGTGGTGACGCCGGGCAGGTCATCGCCGTTCTCGTCGCGGATCGGCACCAGCACGCAGTGCACGCCGTGATTGACCGGCTCACCGCCCTCGTGGGTGATCAGCTGCGCGAAAACCGCTGCCATGCGGGCGGTTTGGGCGGCGCCGCCGATGTAGTCCTTACGGGCGGTGGGGGTGGGGGAGTTGACGACGAACTCCTGAGTCTGCGGATCGTACGTCGCCGTCGTCTCGAGCGACTGCACGTCGCTGCCGTGGCCGGTCTCGGTCATCGCGAAGCAGCCCAGCAGATCGCAGTCGATGATCCGCTTGACGTACTGCTCGTGATGGCGTTCGGTGCCGAGGTTCTCCACCGCGCCGCCGAACAGCCCCCACTGCACACCGGCCTTGACCATCAGCGACAGATCGCTCATCGCCAGCATCTCGATCTGGGTGATCGCGGCGCCGACGTTGCCGTTGCCGCCGTGCTCCTTGGCGAAGCCGTCCTCGGCGGCGCCCTCGGCGGCCATGATCCGCAACTGTTCGTTCACCTTGGTGCGCGCGATGACGGTGTTGGGGGTGTAGTGCGGTTTGAAGACCTCGTGGGAGAGCTTTTCCCGCATGTCGTTCTTCACGTCGCGCCAGCGCCCGTCGAGGGCGTTTCGCAGATGCTCCGCAGTGGTGGTCATACCTGACGGTAACCCGCTATCCACTGCGCGAAACCGTGATGTGCCAAACCCAGGGCGACCTCACGAAACCGTCACCTTCGCGCAAGCGTTCAATGACGTCATGACCGAACCCGACCGGCCCGCTCCGGTATCACCGACCGGCCTGCCGCACACGATGGACCACAGGCATGCCGACGTCAGCGGCGGATGGTTGCGCGCGGCGACATTCGGGGCGATGGACGGCCTGGTCAGCAACACCGCGCTGATCGCGGGAGTGGCGGCCGGCGCGGGTGCGCAGACCGTCGTGCTCAGCGGTGTCGCGGGGCTGCTCGCCGGGGCGTTCTCGATGGCTCTCGGGGAGTACACGTCGGTGACGACCGCCAACGAGCAGATCGACTCGGAGGTACGGGTGGAGCGGCGGTCGTTCCGCAGGCACCCCCAGGCCGAACAGGCCGAACTCGTCGACATGCTGGTCGCGATGGGCATGTCCGACGACACCGCCCGCCGGGCCGCCACCGAGATCCACCGCGACGAGAACCGCGCGGTCAACTTCCACCTGGTGCAGGAACTCGGGGTGGATCCGGAGGAAAAGCCGTCGCCGTGGGTGGCGGCCGGTTCGTCGTTCCTCATGTTCGCGATCGGGGCCGTCGTTCCGCTGCTCCCGTACCTGCTGGGGTTCGAGTCGTTATGGGCGGGCTTGTTGTGCGGGGCGGTCGGTCTGTTGATCGTCGGCGGGGTTGCCGCGCGGTTCACCCGTAAACCGGTGGTGTTCGCCTCGACGCGCCAACTCGCGCTCGGCGCCGTCGCGATCGCGGCGACCTATGGCGTCGGACTGCTCATCGGCACCACGGTCACCTGAGACCCGACTGGGGCGAACCACGGGAATTACGCCCACGTCAATTTGAGCTTGACAATGCAACCGCGCTTGCGGATCTGGCAAACCGTCCCAGAGGCATGGCCTCGGCTGCGGCCTCCGGTGATCCGTTGTCACGCAGGCAAATCTGGACCCGTGTGGACACGCCGACAGCCAGCAAATCCTTGAAAAGCTAACGAGTCAGGCTCAGCAACCATATGCTTGCCCGGCCGCGCCGGTGCGCGGCCCGTGCCCACAACCGGCCCGGAGTGCACGACGAAGGGCAGCAGTTGGTGGGATACGGCAGGTATGTGGGACGGGTCGGCGCGTTGGCGGTGGCCCTCGGGGTGGGGTTCGCCGTAGGCGATGTGCCGGTGGCGTGGGCCGACGATACGTCCAGCGCACCGGCCACCGAGTCACGCGCTTCGGATCAGGATCCGAGTCCTGCCGAGACGACCGACCCGAAGTCCGACGACGACACCTCTGACGACACCGAGTCCGAAGACGTCGAATCGGGCGACGACGACGCCGAAGACGACGACCTCGAGGGCGAAGAGCCGGTCGACGAAGAGCCCGCGGAGGAAGAGCCCACTGGCGAAGAACCGGCCGACGCCGCAGTCGTCGAGACCGAGCCCGCCGATGACCGGGGTGAGACGTCGTCGGCGAAGGACGACGAGGCTCCCGCCGAACCAAGTACACCCGCCCAACCGGCGCCGCAACCGGTCACCACAGCGCCTGCCTCCGACGAGGACGACACCGTCGTCGATCAACCCGCCGACGATTCGTCGCCGACGGACGCCGCGCCCACCGGGGCAGCCGAAGCCGCCGCTCTCGTCACCGGCGCTGCATCGAGGAGCGCTGTCTCGCATACCTTTTCACCGGCCCCGGTGACCCAGACGCTGACCGCACCGGCCAACGCCGTGCGTGGATTCGTGTCCAATGTGCTGTCGTGGATGGGGATCAATCCCCAAGGCGCCACCAACGGCCCTTCGGTACCCGCGCAGAACCCGACCATCTGGGCGGTGCTGGCGTGGCTGCGCCGCGAGATCGACTACACCTTCTTCAACCGCAGCCCGCACCTGTCGCCCGCGCTGATGGGGCAGACCACCAACGGTGCCTTACTCGGTGACCTCTTCGGCAGCGACTTCCACGGGCAGCCGCTCACCTACAGCGGGACCGGCGAAACTCCGCGGGGCCGCGTCATCGTCGACCCGAGGACCGGCGCGTTCACTTATCAGCCGAGCGCCGAGTTCGCCCAGACCGGCGGGGTCGACCGCTTCGTCGTCACTGCGAGCAACACCTCGGCCTATCGGCTCGGCGGCGTCGCCGGCGCCATCCAGAACGTCCTCCATCGCGGGGCGCAGATCCTCGGGCTGGCGCAACCCGACACCGTCCGCAAGGTCGTGGAGGTCACCGTCGTCACCGGTGGCCCCACGGTGATCGCCGAGGTACGTGTGATCGGTGAGGCCCAGGACTCGGTGCTCACCAGCGCCGACGGCACCCGGACTTACCGCATGCTCGAGGATTACGACGACTCGACCGGGACCGCGACCACCACGGTGGTGATCGTCGACACGGTGACCGGTAAGCAGATCGGCGACCCGGTGACGGTCGACGGCAGGCCGGGTGAGCTCTCGTTGAGCCCGCACGGCGCGCTCGTCGTGCACACCGCGCAGCAGACCGACCGCGCCACCGGCACCTCGACCACCACCGTGGTGATCATCGACGCCCGCGCCGGCGGAGCCGTGACAGCCCCGGTCTCGCTGGAGGGGGAGCGGGCGGGCGTCCTGCAGTGGAGCGAGGACGGCGACATCGTCTTCCAGGCCGCCAAGGTGTTCGACCCGACCGCGCGCACCTGGTCCACCAGCGTGTACGTATTCGGGGCCGACGGCCTCGTGGTGGCCGACCCGATCACCGTCTCCGGGCTGCCGGTGTGGAACCGGGGGACGATTCTGGCCGACAGCACGTTCGAGTTCAACGACGCCGGTACCCGCGCTTATCTGACCACCCACAACCTGGGCTCCGGTGTCGACGCGACGACGCCGGAGAAGACGTGGGTGTCGGTGATCGACACCGCCACGTGGACCCTGGTCGGTGATCCCGTCCTCGTCGACGGGAAACCCAGTGGGCCACTGGTTTTCAGTCTTGACGACACCCGGCTGATCCGGGTGACCACCGTCGACGTCTATTTCACCGGTACCTCCAAGGCCACCGTCGCGGTGCTCGACGCCGTCACGGGGCAGCTGATCGGCGATCCGGTCACCCTGGACGGATACGCTCTCACCGATCCCGCCAACGACGACGCAATCCCGGTGGTGCGGTTCAGCCCGGACGGTACGCGGGCGTACGTGTCGACGAACGTGTGGGACCCGGTCACCTTCGACGAGACCACGCAGATCTCGGTGTTCGACGTGGCGAGTGGCTCGTTCATCGGCACCCCGATCGTGCTGCAGGGCCGAGGGCGGGGCAGCCTGCAGTTCGCGGAGCAGACCCCCGACCGCCTGTACCAACGCGTCGTCACCCGGTTCGCCACCGACGATCAGCCGGCGCGGGTCGAGGTGGCGGTGATCGACGCGGTGACCGGCACGGTGATCGGCACCGTGTCGGCGACCGGCGTCGACGAGCGAAACCCGCTGCAGTTCAACGCCGACGGCAGCCACGCCATCCTGACGACGATCCACCCGTCGTCGCAGACCCATGGGACCGGTACCACGATGCTCACGGTGATCGACACCGCGACCGGAACCCAGGTCGGCGACGCGTTGACCCTCGTCGGCGAGCCCAGTGGCGGAGTGCTTCGGTTCAGCGCCGACGACACGCGCGCCTACCTGACGCTGACCGAGCATGACCTGGCCACCGACAAGTGGTACCGCCACGTGGTCGTGCTCAACGCCGAGGACGGAACGTTGATCGGGTCGACGGCACTCCTCGGTCATTCGGTGGGCGCGGCACAGTTCAGCGACGACGGCACGCGCCTGTATGTGACCACCGATCAGGTGGTGGCGGTCTTCGACGCTTCGACCGGCGACCTGCTGGGCACCGCGGCCTTCGACGGAACCCCGCTGGGCCGCATGATGTTCAGCGGACGCACCGGTGACGTCGGCTACCTCACGGTCACCAAGGAGGATCCGAAGACCGACTCGCCGACGACCACCGTGGTGGTCATCGACAGTGTGGCCGGCGGTGTGCTGGGGGAGTGGGAGACCCTCAGCGGATCCGCCACCGGTGCGCCGGTTTTCAGCACCGACGGCACCCGGGCCTACCGGTTGGTGACGGTGCACCACCCCAAGGCGGGCACCTCCACGACCGTCGTGGCGACCTACGACACCGGGACAGGCAACCTCGTCGGGCTGCCGTTCGCCATCGGCGGTTTGGCGAAGGGACCGCTCACCCTCAGCGCCGACGGCACGCGGCTGGAGCTCGCGGTCGCGCGGTTGGACCCCTTCACCGGGAGCTTCGTGACGAACGTCATCACGTTGAACACCGGCGCCCAGGTCGCGGATCCGGCGGTGCAGACCTAGGTTGCAGGCTCAGGTCTCACTGCCCACCGTCACCGCGCGCGCCTCGTCGGTGCGCTCGGTGAGGTCGTCCTCTTCGGCGTCGATGCCGGACAGGTGCTTACGGGTGCACGCCAGCACACCGGCGGCCACCAGCACCGCACCCGCACCCACCCAGTACGGCAGGTGCACGTCGATCTGTTCGCCGAGCACACCGGCGAGCCACGGGGCCACCGCGGCGCCGCCGAACCGCATGAAGCTGTAGGCGGCCGAGGCGACTGCGCGTTCGACGGGTGCGGCCTTCATGACCGCCTCGGTGATCAGCGTGTTGTTGATGCCGCACCAGAGGCCGGCGACGATGACCGACACCGCGAGCACGGCCTTGTTGTTCGTGCCCACCGCCATCACCGCGAGCGTCGCCGACATCACGACCAGGTTGACCAACAGCGTTGGCACGGTGCCGAACCGGTGCTGCAATCGCGGTGCGGCCACCACGGAGGTGAACGCGAGCGACACGCCCCAGCCGAAGAAGATCAGCCCGATTTCCTGGGCGCCCAGGTCGAGCGGGAACGGTGTGAAGGCCAGCAGCGTGAAGAAGCCGAAGTTGTAGAGGAGCGCGGTGACCGAGACCCCGAGCAGTCCGCGGTGCCGCAGTGCGCGGAACGGATCCGCCAGCGTGGTGGCACGCGCGGCGCGCGGCGTGGTCGGCAGCAGCATCGCGGTGACGATCACCGCGATGACCATAAGCGCCGAGACGCCGAAGAACGGTCCGCGCCATGAGATCTCACCAAGCACCCCGCCGACGAGCGGGCCGACGGCGATGCCCAGGCCCAGTGCGGCCTCGTAGAGGATGATCGCCTGCGCGACCGAACCGCGCGCGGCGTTGACGATCGTCGCCAAGGCGGTCGCGATGAACAGGGCGTTGCCCAGCCCCCACAGCGCACGCCATCCGACGATCTCTGAGACCGTGTCGCTCATCCCGGCCAGTCCGGCGCCGACGATGATCACCACCAGGCCGAGCAGCAGTGTGCGCTTGGGGCCGATGCGGCTGGACACGACGCCGGTGATCAGCATCGCCACGCCCATCACCGCCATGTAGCTGGTGAACAGCAGCGACACCTGCGAGGGGGAGGCGTCGAGGTTGTCGGCGATCGGTTTGAGGATGGGGTCGACGAGGCCGATGCCCATGAATGCCACAACGCAGGCGAAGGCTACGGCCCAGACGGCTTTGGGTTGGCGCCACATGAGTGGGGCGTCTCCTGTCTGTCAGTCGGATTGGGCGAGCAACCGCTTGATGACCTCGACGGCGTCGGCGAGCGTCTGACGGTCCTCGGACGAGAGCTGCGCCAACCGCGGATCGATCGCGGCGGCGCGATCGACGCGGGCCTGAGCCAGCACCGTCCTGCCCTTGTCGGTGATGCGGATCAAGACCGCCCGCGCATCGAGCGGGTCGGTGGTCCGCGAGACCAGTCCGGCGTCTTCGAGCCGGCGCACCTGCGTGGTCATCGTGGGCTGCGAACAGTGGTCGAGGGTGGCAAGGTCGGAGATTCGGGCCTCGCCCTGGTCCTCGATGGTCGACAGCAACCGGGCCTGCGCCCAGGGCAGCGGGAGCCGCGTGCGCGAGGTGGCCAGCCGGTTGAGCCGGGCGACGACGGCGAGCAGTTCACCGCCGAGCAGTTCGCCGCCGGCCACTGGGGATTCCTCGGTGGCAGGTGGGGTCATGGCGTCCATGATACATAGGAACACTATGTAGTCGAGCACCGCCCGACCCCAGCGGACGCAGCCGCGACCGGACCGGCTGGCAGAATCGGGTGATGACCCCGACCCCCACGCCGAGCCAGCCTCGACGCGCAGGGTCGTTGCAACCCGGCGAACTGGCGCAGGCCTCGGTGATGGCCGCGTTGTGCGCGGCCACCGCGATCATCGCGGTCGTGGTGCCCTTCGCCGCCGCGTTGTCCCTGCTCGGCACTGTTCCGATGGGGCTGCTGGCCTACCGCTACCGGCTGCGCGTGCTGCTGGCCGCGACCGTCGCGGGTGCCACCATCGCGTTCCTGATCGCCGGGATGGGCGGCATGATGTCGGTGATCGACTGCGCTTACATCGGCGGCCTCACCGGCATCGTCAAGCGGCGTGGCCGCGGCACCCCGACGGTGTTCGTGGCGGCCCTGATCGCAGGCACCGCGTTCGGTGCCGCCGCCGTCGCCGCCCTCGCCGTACTCTCCCGCCTGCGCAACCTGATCTTCGATTCGCTGACCGCCAACATCAACGGCATCGCCGCGGTGCTGTCGCGGATCCCCAACATGGAGGACACCGCCGAGCGGCTCAAACGTGACTTCGCGACCGCGCTGGACTACTGGCCGCTGGTCATCGGGGGCTCCGGGATCCTCAGCATCACGATGGTGACGCTGGTCGGGTGGTGGGCGCTGTCCCGGGTGCTCGGCCGGTTGGTCAGCATTCCCGACGTCCACAAACTCGAGGCGCCCGCCGAAACCGGCGCGGCCGCGCCGGTTCCGACCGTGCTGCGCGACGTGCGGTTCCGGTATCCGGGGACCGCGCACGACGCGCTCGGCCCCGTGTCGCTCTCGGTTGATCCCGGCGAACACGTCGCGGTCACCGGCGCGAACGGGTCCGGCAAGACCACGCTGATGCTGGTGCTGTCCGGCCGCGAACCGACGGCGGGCACCGTCGACCGTCCCGGCGCCGTCGGGCTGGGCCGCCTGGGCGGCACCGCGGTGGTCATGCAGCACCCGGAGAGCCAGGTGCTCGGCACCCGGGTCGCCGACGACGTCGTCTGGGGGCTGCCGCCCGGAACGCAGACCGACGTGCCCCGACTGCTCTCGGAGGTCGGCCTCGACGGGATGGAGGAACGCGACACCGGCGGCCTGTCGGGCGGCGAACTGCAGCGCCTAGCCGTGGCCGCCGCGCTGGCCCGCGAACCCAAGCTGCTCATCGCCGACGAGGTCACCAGCATGGTCGACCAGCAGGGCCGCGAAGGCCTCATCCAGGTGCTGTCCGGGCTCACCGAGCACCACGACATGTCGCTGGTGCACATCACGCACTACAACGACGAGGCCAATGTCGCCGACCGCACCATCAACCTCACCGGTAACGGCGGCGCGGCCGACAACACCGAGATGGTCGAGACCGGGGCGGCGCCCACCGGCACCACCCCCGTCGCCGACACCGTCACTGCGCCGGTCCTCGAACTCGTCGGCGTCGGACACGAATACGCCACCGGCACCCCGTGGGCGAAGACCGCGCTGCGTGACATCGACTTCTCGGTGCCCGAGGGCGACGGTCTGCTCATCCACGGCCTCAACGGCTCCGGCAAGTCGACGCTGGCCTGGATCATGGCCGGGCTGACCGTACCCACGGCAGGCGACTGCCTGCTCGACGGCAAACCGGTCTCCGACCAGGTCGGCGCCGTCGCGATCTCCTTCCAGGCCGCCCGCCTGCAGCTGATGCGCAGTCACGTCGGCCGGGAGATCGCCTCGGCCGCCGGCTTCTCCCACCACGACCGCGACCGGGTGCGGGCGGCGCTGGCCACCGTCGGGCTCGACGCGGCCATGGCCGACCGGCGGATCGACCAGCTCAGCGGTGGTCAGATGCGCCGCGTCGTGCTCGCCGGCCTACTGGCCCGCAAACCCCGCGCGCTGATCCTCGACGAACCGCTGGCCGGGCTCGACGCGGCCAGCCAGCGTGGCTTCCTGCGCCTGGTCACCGACCTGCGACGCAACGCCGGGCTGACCGTCGTCGTCATCTCGCACGACTTCTCCGGGCTCGAGGAGCTGTGCCCGCGCACCCTGCATCTGCGCGACGGGGTGCTCGCGCCCGCTTCGGCGACCGCGGGAGGTGTCGCGTGACCGCCCCCGCCCGCCGTCAGCGCCGCCCGGTGGTGCTGCTGCGCCCGGTGCCCGGCCGTTCGGTCATCCATGAGCTGTGGGCGGGCACCAAACTGATCGCGGTCGCCGCGATCGGGGTGCTGCTGACCTTCTACCCGGGCTGGGTGCCGATCGCGGCGGTCGGGCTGCTGGTTCTGGTGGCCGCGCGGCTGGCGCACATCCCGGGAGGGGCGCTGCCGTCCATCCCGGTGTTCCTGTGGGGGCTGCTGTTCCTCGGCGGCCTGACCGCCACGTTCGGCGGCGGTGATCCGGTGGTGACGCTCGGTTCGCTCGAGGTCGGTCTCGGCGGGTTGTTCAACTTCCTGCGGATCACCGCGCTGTCGATCGTGCTGCTCGGCCTCGGCGCGATGGTGTCGTGGTCCACCAACGTCGCCGAGATCGCCCCCGCGGTCGCCAAACTGGGCAGGCCGCTGCGGGCACTGCGGATCCCGGTCGACGACTGGGCGGTGGCGATCGCGCTGGCGCTGCGGGCCTTTCCGATGCTCATCGACGAATTCGCCACGCTCTACGCGGCGCGGCGGCTGCGGCCCAAACAGCACCTGTCGCGCCGGAAGGACCGCCGTAAGCGGTGGCTGATCGAGATCGTCGACCTGCTCGCGGCCGCGGTCACCGTCGCGCTGCGCCGTGCCGACGAGATGGGCGACGCGATCACCGCCCGCGGCGGGACCGGGCAGATCTCGGCCGCACCCGCGGGACCCAAGGCCCGTGACTGGATCACCCTGGCGATCATCGTGGTGGTCTGCGGCGCGGCGCTCGCGGTGGAACTCACCGTGCTGCCGACCAGTTCGGCGCCCACCTGATCGGTGCGCAGGCCCGCTCGCCGTTACGGTGGAGCCCGTGCCAGCGCCCCGCCGAGTCGACGCCGATTTCCTCGCCCTCCCGCGACAGCAACTGGCCGACGCCGCACTGTCCGCCGCGCAGGCGGCCGGAGCGACCTACGCCGACCTGAGAGTCCACGCGATCACCACCGAACTCGTACAGCTGCGCGACGGTGAACTCGAGACCGCCGTCATCGACCGGGAGATCGGTCTGGCGGTGCGGGTGATCGTCGACGGCACATGGGGGTTCGCCTCGCACGCCGAACTCGATCCGGCGGTGGCCGCCGAGACGGCGCGCCGCGCGGTGGCCGTCGCGACGACGCTGGCGCCGCTCAACGCCGAACGCATCGAACTGGCACCGGAACCGGTGTACCGCGACGTGACCTGGGTGTCGGACTACCGCGTCGACCCGTTCACGGTGCCCGCGGCGCAGAAGATCGCGGTGCTCGGCGAGTACTCCGGACGGCTGCTCGCCGCAGATGGCGTGGACCACGTGTCGGCGGGGCTGCACACCGCCAAGGAGCAGACCTTCTACGCCGACACCTTCGGCTCGTCGATCACCCAGCAGCGGGTGCGCGTGCTGCCCACACTAGAGGCCGTTGCCGTCGACAGCACCGCGGGCACCTTCGAGACGATGCGCACGCTGGCCCCGCCGACCGGGCGGGGGTGGGAGGTCGTCGCCGACGACGAGGTGTGGGACTGGACCGCAGAGCTGGCGGAGTTGCCGTCCCTGCTCGCCGAGAAGGTCAAGGCGCCCAGCGTGGTCGCCGGACCGACCGACCTGGTGATCGACCCGACCAACCTGTGGCTGACCATCCACGAATCCATCGGCCACGCCACCGAATACGACCGGGCCATCGGCTACGAGGCCGCCTACGCGGGCACGTCGTTCGCCACCCCCGACAAGCTCGGCACCATGCGCTACGGCTCACCGGTGATGAACGTGACCGCCGACCGCACCGTCGAACACGGCCTGGCCTCCATCGGTTTCGACGACGAAGGGGTGCGGGCGCAGAGCTGGGGCCTCGTGCGTGACGGGATCTTCGTCGGCTACCAACTCGACCGGGTCTTCGCCGCGCGGCTCGGGGTGGCCCGGTCCAACGGCTGCTCCTACGCCGATTCGCCGCACCACGTGCCCATCCAGCGAATGGCCAACGTGTCGCTGCAGCCGGCCGCCGAGGACGTCAGCACCGAGGATCTGATCGCCCGCGTCGAGGACGGCATCTACATCGTCGGCGACAAGAGTTGGTCGATCGACATGCAGCGCTACAACTTTCAGTTCACCGGGCAGCGGTTCTACCGGATCCGCGACGGCCGCCTCGACGGACAGGTGCGCGACGTGGCGTACCAGGCGACGACGACGGAGTTCTGGGGGGCGCTGGAGGCGGTCGGCGGACCGTCGACGTGGCGGCTCGGCGGGGCGTTCAACTGCGGGAAGGCCCAACCCGGGCAGGTCGCGGCGGTGAGCCACGGCTGCCCGTCGGCGTTGTTCCGGGGCATCAACGTGCTCAACACCCGTGAGGAGGCCACCCGATGATCGGGCCGCAGCAGGTCGTCGACGCCGTACTCGCCGAAGCCGCGCGCCTGGGCCGGGCCGACGAGACGATCGTGTTGGTGACCGACCGCGCCGACGCGTCGCTGCGCTGGGCGGGCAACTCGATGACCACCAACGGTGAGTCGGTGAGCCGCAGCACCACGGTGATTTCGATTGTGCGCCAAGGGAATGACGCGCGCGTCGGGTCGGTGCGCTCGAGCGAGGTGGAACCGGCCGCGATCGCCGCGCTGGTGGCCGCGTCGCAGGACGCCGCCGTCGCCGCTCCCGAGGCCCGTGACACCGCGCCGCCGCTGCCACCGACGGACGTCCCGGGGGACTGGGACCTGCCCGTGCCGACCACCGGTGCGGACGTGTTCGCCTCGGTCGCAGGCAGTCTCGCGCGCGGGTTCCGCGGGCAAGACCCGCTCTACGGGTTCGCGCGGCACGTGCTGGAGACGACGTTCGTCGCCACGTCGAGCGGGCTGCGCAGACGCTACACGCAACCCACCGGGTCGGTCGAGATCAACGCCAAACGCGGCGGTGCGAGCGCATGGGCGGGCGTCAGCACTCCCGACTTCGTCAACGTGCCAACGGATTCGATGCTCGACGACCTGGCGATGCGGCTGGGCTGGGCGCAGCGCACCGTCGAACTGCCGGCCGGACGCTACGAGACGCTCATGCCGCCGTCGACGGTGGCCGACATGATGATCTACCTCAACTGGACGATGGACGGCCGCGGCGCCCAGGAGGGTCGCACCGCGCTGTCGGCGCCCGGTGGGACCCGGGTGGGGGAGAAGCTGACCGACCTGCCGCTCACCCTCTATTCCGATCCGGCGGCGCCGGGGCTCGCCTGCACACCGTTCGTGGTGGCCGCGACCTCCTCGGAGCGGGTGTCGGTGTTCGACAACGGGATGGACATCGGGCGGGTCGACTGGCTGCGCGACGGGGCAGTCAACGCGCTGGCGTATCCGCGGGCCGCTGCGGCCGAGTTCGACCAACCGGTCGCGGTGCCCGCCGACAACCTGCTGATGACCGGCGGGACGGCCGATACGGCGGACATGATCGCCAACACCGAACGCGGACTGCTGCTGACCACGCTCTGGTACATCCGCGAGGTGGACCCCACGGTGCTGCTGCTGACAGGGCTGACCCGCGACGGCGTGTACCTCATCGAGGACGGTGAGGTGACTGCGGCGGTCAACAACTTCCGGTTCAACGAGAGCCCGCTGGATCTGCTGCGCCGCGCCACAGAGGCCGGCGTGAGCGAGGTGACGCTGCCGCGGGAGTGGGGCGACTGGGCGACGCGGGCGTCGATGCCGACGTTGCGGATTCCCGACTTCCACATGTCTTCGGTCAGTCAGGCGCAATAATCGACAGGTGACCGTGACGTCGGTGCTGGGTCAGCTGTCCGCGCTGGTGGCGATGTCGTCGGGGGACCAACGCCTCGACGAGGTCATCCGGTTGACGTGCGGGCGGGCGCTGCGGTTGCCGCCGTTGCCCATCGAGGCCGACCTCTTCGACGAGTACCCCGAGGAAGAGCCGGTGGTGGCGGCGTTCGCCGAGCAGTTCGCCACTGACGTGACCGCGGTGGGCGAGAACCAGCGCCAGCGGTTCCTGAACGCATTGGGCGACAGGGCCTTCCGGGTCACCTCGGCGGTGTTCATTGCGGATTTCGTGCCGCGGGTGCGGGCCGGGTTCGAGGCGCTCGACCTCGGGCATCCCGCGAGTGCCGTGACCGAGTGGGACCACGACACCGACCCGTCACAGGCGCTGCTCGGTGAGTTCGTGCCCGCCGTCGCGCGGTTGCATGCGCTCGATCCGCTGACCACCGAGGTGGTGCGGTTGCGGGGGGCGATCGCGCACAACTGCCGGCTGTGCAAATCGCTGCGCGAGGAGCACGCGCTGGGGGCCGGCGGGTCCGAGGCGCTCTACGCCGAGATCGAGGACTTCGAGCACTCCGAGCAGTTGAGCGATGAACACAAGGCCGCGCTGCGGTACGTCGACGCGTTGGTGTGGACGCCCGCGGCGATCCCACCGGAGGTGGCCCGTGCGGTGCGCAAGACGTTCTCCGAGGAGGAGGCCGTCGAACTGACCCTGGACGTCATGCGCAACGCCACCAACAAGATCGCCGTCGCGCTCGGCGCCGACGCCCCGCGGGTGGCGTCGGGCACCGAGCGGTACACGGTCGACGACGACGGGCGGACGGTGTTCGCCGAGATGGCGTGACCGGCCTCGCGCAACGGCAGTTCGAGCCCTACGGTTCGTCGTACTGGGCTGCCATTGCGCTGTTCGTGGTGGGTGCGGTCGGGGCAGTGTGGTTGGGGCGCAGGCAGACTGACGCGCAGGCACGACGGTTCGGGCGGGTGGTCGGCGCCGCGACGGGGTTGATTTATCTCGCGGTGCTGATCTACACGCTGGTGCCGCCGACGGTGGAGCGGTCGGTGCCGCTGCGGTTGACCGACCTCGCGACGGTGGCCGCGGCGTGCGCGCTGTGGTCGCAGCGGCACTGGGCGTACGCGCTGACCTATTACTGGGGTCTGGTGCTCAGCGCGCAGGCGTTGATCTCGCCGGTGCTGGTCGGCCCCGACTTCCCGCACTACTCGTTTCTGGCCTTCTGGGCGATCCACCTGCTGGTGGTGTGGGCGGCGATCTATCTGACGTGGGGACGGGGCATGCGGCCGGGGTGGCGCAGCCTGCGGCTCGTGGTGGCGGTGACAGCGGTGTGGGCGGCGGTCACGTTCGTGTTCAACCGGATCGCGGACACCAACTACGGGTTCCTCAACGGCAAACCGGTGACCGCGAGCCTGCTCGACGTGCTGGGCCCGTGGCCGGTGTACATCTTCTCGGCGACGGCGCTGATCGTGATCGCGTGGGTGCTGATGACGCTGCCGTGGGTGCGCATGCGACGATAGGGCCGCGTTCGTCGCGCCGGGGGCGGTAGCTCAGTCGGTTAGAGCCGTGGACTCATAATCCATTGGTCGCGGGTTCGAGCCCCGCCCGCCCCACTCATTTCTTGTATCAGGTCGGCTGATGGCTGACATGTCGTCTTCGGGCCGCCAGTGGTGTCCCCATCAGATGCCCGCCGAGGTCGAGGCTGCGGTGTTAGAGCTGCGGCGTTCGCGAGAAGTGCGATGGGCGTCCGTCGTTAGGTTGTGGTCTGCCGCGTTCTGAAGGTGTCGTAGTTGATTACGTCGAAGCTCTTCGTGCGGGCGCGGAACCGGAAGGTGAACGTCGGCCACATGACCGAGTTGCGGCCCCGGGCGTCCAAATACCAGCTGGAGCATCCACCGGAGTTCCAGACGGTTTTGGTCAGCGCGTCGTTGATCCATTCGTTGTACGTCCGCTCGGCGTCCGGGCGAACATCGACGGAGCCGAAGCCTTCGGCGCGCATGAGGCGCAGGGCCGCGGCGAGGTAGGCGGCCTGGGATTCGAGCATGTACACGATGGAGCTGTGCCCGAGGTTGGTGTTCGGCCCGTACATCAAGAACAGGTTGGGAAAACTCGGCACCGTGATGCCCAGGTGCGCACTCGGGCTCCCCGCCCAGTGCGCGGCCAGCGTGGTGCCTGTGACGCCGGTCAGCTGGTGAGCAACCGGCGGCTCGGTGGGGGTGAAGCCGGTGGCGAAGATGATCGAGTCGACGTCGTGCAGCCTGCCTGTGCCGTCGCGGACGCCGGTCTCCGTGACCTCGGTCAAGGCGGTGGTCACGACTTCGACATCCTCGCGGGCCAGGGTGGGCAACCAGTCGTTGGTCAGCAGGATTCGTTTGCATCCGATGCGAAAGTCGGGCGTCAACGCCCTGCGCAGGGCAGGGTCGGGCACTTGGCGGCGCAGATGTGTCTTGGCGATGATTTCGAGCAGCGGTAGAAGCCAGGTCAGGTGCGCGAGCACCGCGAGGTAGCCCTCCCGGTAGATGTAGACCATCCCGCGGACCAGCTTCTGCAACAGCGGAATCCGGTGGTACAGCGCCTTCTCGAGGCGGCCGAGGGTGCGGTCGAGCCGGGGCAGCACCCACGCCGGGGTCCGTTGAAACACCGTCAGGTGAGCGGTGCGGTCAGCGATCTCGGGCACGAACTGCACCGCCGAGGCCCCGGTGCCGATGACGGCGACCCGCTCGCCGCTCAGGTCGTGGTCGTGATTCCAGGTGGCGGAGTGAAACACCGTGCCGCCGAAGCGGTCGAGTCCCGGCACGTCGGGCAGCTTCGGTGTGGAGAGCGCCCCGGTCGCGGCGACGAGGACCGTGGCGGTCACCATGCCGAGTGAGGTTTGAACCCGCCAACGCTGCTCGTCCCCGTCCCACGCCGCGCCGAGCAGCTCGCATCCGGTGACCAGGTGGCGGCGCAGCCCCGTCCGGTCGGCAACCGAGGTCAGGTAGCGGTAGATCTCGGGCTGGCGTGCGAAGGTGTGACTCCACTTCGCGCTGGGGGCGAAGGAGAACGAATACAGCGAGGTCGGGACGTCACACGCGCAACCGGGATAGGTGTTGTCGCGCCAGGTTCCGCCGACCTCGGCTGCCCGCTCGATGATGAGGAGGTCGGCTCGGGGGTCGTCGCGCAGCACCGCTGCGGCGGCGGCCAGCCCGGCGAACCCCGCACCCACGACCAGCGTGTGCACCGACGCCGGCAGAGTTGGAGTCGTTGACGACGGTGCGCTCATCGGGTGCCAGCGCCGACGTGACGGTTCAGGAAGTCGATCTGATCGGTCACGATTTGCTCGAAGTGTGGGTCCAGGTACGGCTCGAAGTGGGTGATGTCGTAGGACCGCACCTCTCCGTTCGGGATGCGGGCCACGATCTTCCGGGCCTTCGCATAGGGCGTGACGTCGTCTTTCGTCGCGAGTTGCACCAACGTCGGTGTGGTGATCTTGGCGGCGTGCCGTCCCGGTGAATACAGCGGGACGCGCAGGGCGATGCGGGCGGCGACGTCGTTCTCGGCCTCGAGTTGCTCGCGCATGTGTTCGGCCGCTTCGCCCCCGGCCATTTCCTCGACGAGCTCGTACGCGCCGGGTGAGGTCATCATGGCGAAGTCACCGGGCCTGCCGATGGATGTCACTCGGTGCGGCGCCCGCCCGAGCCATGCGCCGACCTGATCGCGCACTCCTGCGACGATGAGGCGTGCCACCAGTTTGGGGGATTGAGAGAAGGCTGAGGCGGGTCCGCTGACGTGAGGGACCTGGACGATGGCGGCGGCGAATTGGTGGTCGCGCGCGGCCAATGTGAGAACGTGGCCACCGCCGAAGGAGGAACCCCATCCCACCAGCCGGCTGGTGTCGACGTTGTCCAGGCTACGGGCGTAGGCGACGGCGGCCCGCCAGTCTGCCTGCTGTTTGGCGATGTCAAGGATGCGGCGGGGTTGTCCGTCGCTCGCACCCCAGTGCCGGTAGTCGAACACCAGGGCGGCGTAGCCGGCCTGGGCGAATCGTGCGGCGTAGGCGTCCAGGCGCAGTTCGCGGAAGGCGGCGAACCCGTGGGCAAGTATCACGATCGGCGGGTTGTCGACGCCGTCGGGCCGATAGAGCCACGCCGCGCAAAGTGTGCCCTCGGACATGAAGGTGACGTCGTGTCGGGCGTAGCCGAGCGGCTGAACCATGGTCGCGGCCTCCAGGAGGTATCTTGAATGCTGTTCAACAAAACGTAACAGCGTATTGAACGCTATTCAACATGGTGTGACGTGGACGGCATCGAGGAGGACGTGATGGCGCCAAAGCGCCCGCAGGCCGCCGCCGAAAAGCGCGCGGAGATCGTTGCGGTGGCCCGGCGACTGTTCGTCGACGCGGGCTATGACGCCACCCCGATGAGTCGCCTGGCCAAAGAAGCCGGAGTGGCACCGAACACGATCTACTGGTACTTCCCAGACAAAGACGAAGTGTTGATCGCGGTGCTCGAGGCTGTCATGGCCGACGTGTGGCCGCAGTATGAAGAGATTGCAAGCCAACCGATTGCAGAAAGGTTGCAATGGGTCGTCGGCAAACTCACTGAGATGAGCCGCCTCGTGACAACCGTGCATGCCCGCGTCGAGCACTCCGCAGCGATCGCAGAATGGCATCAGAACTTCCATACGATCACCGGCAGCCTGCTTCAGTTCGAACTTCAGGCCGCCGGAGTCCCCGCGCCCGACGCCGAAGTCATGATCGGCGTCTTCACGGTGGAAGGACTTCTCATGCACGACCACGACGAAGCCCAGCAGCGAGCCATCATCGACGCCCTGGCTTCGCGCTGGACTACCAACCTGCCGAGGCCGTCCGACCTCGGAGGCTGACGACGTGGCCGCTGGGGTCTACGGATCGGGTCGAAGAGGGTGGGGTGGCCCCGATCGCCACGGAACGGTCGTCACCTTGCCAATCATCAGCGAGCTGGCACTCGTCAGGGCAGTCGACGACGTGGGCTCGATCGGGATTCTCAGGAGAGGTGCGTCGACCTCGCTGGTCGTGAACGGGACGACTGTAACCGAGGCGGTCGCGTCGAATCGGTCATCCTGGATGACGAGGACTGGACGGGGCTTGCCGGTATGGACTCCGCGGGCAGACGGACACCGCGTCGACGAAGGCTTGGTCGTCGGCCTCGTGCTCGCCGGCGGCGACCAACGCCGACTGTCGATGCGCCTCCCGGCCAAATTCAAGTGCATCGACGTCGGGAACCACGATCTGAACTGGCCGCAGGCCTTGTCGGCGCAGCGACTCGCGCCGTCGGCGTAGGCGATTACGGGCGTGAGCCACGCCCCCACGTTACCTACCACGCCCCGGTGCGCACACCATACCTTCGTGTCCACGGTGTTCAGCCCGTCCCAGTTGCCGTGCATTCGCCCAGAATGAGCCGGAATCGACCGGATCGAGCGCCGCTCTTCCGTACCCGGCGAACGCTGAAAGATATCCCGCTGCAGGAGCTTTCGGGTACAGAACGGCGGCATCACGATGGGCCGGTCTCAAATCCATTGGTCGCGGGGTCCAGCCCCGCCCGCCCCACTTCAGAGGCTGTTTGTCAGGGTCAGGACCGCTGAGTCACCGCTCATAGCGACCGTCCGGACGAGCAGACCGGCGACTTCGGCGTGGATGCAGCGCGCGTCATGTACCGGTCCTGGGGCATGGGGACGTGGGTGTGGCCGACGCGACCCGGCGTCGTCTTCATCGAAACTTCATCGAAAACCGGACGGATCCATATGAGTGTTCTCGAGGCTGGATTGAGGCGGCAAGACGCTTGCCGTGGGGAAGCGTGGTCCGAAGTTGCGAGGAAGGACGTGCCATGCAGCACAAGCGATATGGAGTTGGCGTCGCGGTATTGGCGGCGTCGACCCTGCTGGTCGGGGCCTGTTCGAACGGCGGAACCGAACCGGAGCCCTCCGCCGGCTCCACAGCGGCGGCAACGTCCGCGTCGCCTGGCCCTGCCGACAGCGACGCCACCCACAACGACGCCGATGCGATGTTCGCCCAGGGCATGGTTCCGCATCACCAGCAGGCGATCGAGATGAGCGACATGCTGCTTGGCAAGCAAGGCATCGACCCCGAGGTCGCATCGCTTGCCAAGGAGATCAAGAATGCTCAGGGTCCCGAGATCGACCAGATGCAGAGATGGCTTGAGCAGTGGGGAGTGTCGGATACACCCGCGCCCAGCAACACCGGCATGCCGGGCCACCAGATGCCCGGCGGTGGCGACATGGGCAATATGCCCGGTCATCAGATGCCCGGCGGTGGCGACATGGGCGATATGCCCGGTATGGGCGGGGGCGGCCACGGCATGATGTCGGAAGCCGATATGGCGGCGCTTCAGAACGCGGAGGGTACCGAGGCCAGCCGACTATTCCTGACGCAGATGATTGAGCACCACAAGGGCGCGATCATGATGGCCCAGCACGAGATTGACAACGGCCAGTTCCCGGCGGCGGTCGAGATGGCGCGTAACATCGTGTCCTCTCAGCAGGCTGAAATCGGCAAGATGCAGGCGATGCTGCAAAAGTAGCCACTCACCGTTTCGCCTGAATGGGTGCGTTCCTGTGCTGCGATGCCGGGGAGTCCTGGCTTCTCGGTGGTGTGATCGGCAGGTGCACGGTGAAGGTCGCGCCGGAGTTGGGTCCGGGGCTCGCTACGGTGATCGAGCCGCCGTGGGCCTCGACCAGAGCCTTCGCGATCGCGAGGCCCAACCCGGCGCCGCCGTGCTTGCGATCGCGCGCGACATCTGAGCGGTAGAACCGTTCGAATACTCGGCTGAGATGTTCCGCGGCGATTCCGTCGCCGGTGTCGGCGACGGCGATCTTCAGGCGGTCGCCCTGGCGCACGCAACTCAGTTCTACCGAGCCGCCGGACGGCGTGTGGCGCAATGCATTTCCGAGGAGATTGCCCAGCACTTGGGACAGTCGCTGTTCGTCGGCCCACAGCTGAGGTAAGTCTCCCTGGACGCGAATGTGGAGTGCGACTCCCTTGTTGTCGTAGCGTTCCTCTACGGCGGCGGCGCATTGTCGCGTCAGGCGCTCGACGTCAACGTGGGCATGTGACATCGAAACGGAACTCTCTTCGGCCTTGGCCAGAGCGGCCACGTCATCGGAAAACCGTACGAGCCGACGTGTTTGGTCGCGCAGCATCGCCGCTGTCTGCGGCGTCAGAGTCCGCACACCGTCTTCGAGTGCCTCGATGTAGGCCTCTAGCACCGCTACGGGTGTGCGGATCTCGTGGGCTAGATCTCCGAAAAGCCGTTGTCTGGTCGAATCGACGGCTTCGAGCCGGGAGGCCATCTGGTTGAAGGCGGTCGCTAGTGCATCGAAGTCGTCACCGAGGCGTGGCGGTGAGACGCGGATGTCGTAATTGCCCTCGGCGACATCGGTGGCGGCGGAGGCGACTTCGGTGATGGAGCGTTGCAGTCGGCGACTGAGGTAGAAGCTGACGGCCAGTGCGGCCACTGCGGACACAGCGAGGGCGCCACCGATGGAGATCACCGTCGCGTAGCCGTAGGCCTCTTCGGCATGGACCTCTTCCAGGGAGTCCATCGGGACTCCGGCGCGGTGGAGATGTTCGCGGAAGAGGGGAGGGCCGACGATGGCGGCCACGACGGCGGTGGTTGCGGCGCCGGCTGCCAGCACAATGGCTTGGGCGCCCAGCAGGCGCAGACCGATGCCAGGGCGGCGCCATCGACGTTGGGGGGCTGTTGGCGCCGGCGGGTGAGTCACTGTCCGGTCCCCATCCGGTACCCGACGCCTCTGACCGTGGTGATGTAGCGGGGGTTTGCCGCATCGTCGCCGAGTTTGCGGCGCAGGTGGCCGATGTGCACGTCGACGAGGTGTTCGTTGCCGACCCACGGTCCTTCGCGGACGATCTCGAGCAGTTGGCGTCGGCTGAGCACGACCCTTGGCCGGCCTGACAGTGTTTCGAGGATGTCGAATTCCGTGCGCGTCAACAGGATCTGTTCGTCGCCGATGTGCACTTCGCGCGCGGCGACGTTGACGCTCAGTGCGCCGAAGCGACGAGGCGGTGCCTCCGATTGCTCGGCGGTTGTGGCGCTTGATTGCCGGACGCGGGGTCGGCGCAGCATGGCCCGGATGCGGGCGACCAGCTCGCGTGGGCTGAAGGGCTTTGTGATGTAGTCGTCGGCGCCGACGGTGAGGCCGAGCACGGTGTCGAGTTCGGTGTCGCGAGCTGTGAGCATGACGACGTAGGCGTCGGAGAAGGTGCGTAGCTGCCGGCAGACTTCGAGTCCATCGATGCCGGGCAGGCCGAGGTCGAGGATGACCACATCGGGATCGAGGTCGCGCGCGACGGCGATCGCCTCGACGCCGTTGCCGGCCACGACGGCTTCGAACTGCTCGCGTTCGAGATAACTGGCCACGACTTCGGCCAGAGGAAGTTCGTCGTCGACGACCAACGCGCGGTACCCCTTCACCTGTTCAGGAGCTGTACCCGGGTGGTATTCCATGCCTTCTATGGTGCCTGCTGGGACGGCATCGAAGGCATTCGGAGACTGGGTAATCGCGGCTTCATCGAATCTTCGTCGAGCAATTAAAGAAGCGATATGCGCACCCGGCAACGTAGACGGCGGTGGGGGCCTCAGCGCGCCGATCTGGGCGACCATCACGACGCGGTAGCCGCCACCGTGGGTAGTCGATGGTGAGAAGGAGAGTCGTCATGACGGTTTGGTATGGCGGCGATATGCACTGGTGGGGGTATGTCGCGATGGCGATCGGTTTGGCATTGTTCTGGGCGCTCCTGGTGGGTGGGATCGTGCTGGCCGTTCAATCTTTCCTGGGCGCCGGAAAGCTGCCGCAGGTACCGGCGACGCCTGAGCAGATCCTCGCCACGGGAACCGTCCGCGGTGAATTGACTGAGGCTGAGTACCGCGAGCGCCTGGCCGCCCTGCGGACGCGATCGGCCGACGGGTGAGGGGGTCGCAGAACCGAGGCAGCGCCGACTGGGCCGCGGTGGAATCGGCGATGCGACGGCAGCGGTTCGCAACGCTATCCACGGTCGGTCCCAGTGGCGGGCCTCAGGCGACCGGGGTGGTCTATGCGGTCTCTCCACCGGATGAGCCGGCGATCCTCTACGTGACCACGAGAACGTCGACCGCGAAGGTGTGCAACATTCGGGCGGCTCCACAGGTGGCCTTCGTGATTCCCGTGCCGCACCGGTTCCTCGCCGTCGTACCGCCTGCGGTGGTTCAGTTCCGCGGATTCGCAGACATTCTCGAGGCTGAGCATCCGTCGGCTGTGAGGGCCTTCCAGCGGTCGTGGTTTCACCGCCGGATTCTGAACGCCGAACGGCTCCTTGTCGCCGAGCAGGCAGAGATGTGCTTCATCGCGATCAGGCCGCAGCGCACGGTGTTCACCTACGGGATCGGCATGAGCGCCCTCGACGTGGTACGGCGACCGCGTCAGGCCATCGGCGAGGTGCGCCTGCCGACCGGTCGGTAGCCATCCCCCCTGAGAACAACCCCTTGTTCTGATACCCCCGGGGGGTATATTCAGAACACGATAATCCGTCGGGTATCCACGACATGAAGGGAGTCAGTGGTGAGCACAACCACCTACGCCGTGACAGGCATGACCTGCGGGCATTGTGAGAGGTCGGTACGCGAGGAGGTTGGCGCGGTTGCCGGGGTTCATGACGTCGAAGTGAGCACCGCTACCGGAACGCTGGTGGTGACGTCGAGCGGGCCCGTCGACGATGCGGAGATCCTGCGCGCTGTCGACGAGGCGGGTTATTCGGCAGCGCGGGTCGCGTGAACTCTGCGGCGCGATTGGGCCCGCTCTGCGCGGCCCTGGATCCCCGCCGCTGACCCAACACCTGAGCTCCTCGAAGGAGGGAGTCGACATGACCAACCATGATGACAATGCGATTGCAACACCGGAAATCGCGGAGCACGCCAGTCTGGGGCACCACGGTGAGCACAGCTCGGATCGGCTCGAGACTGACCACAACGGACACGGCAGCCACGGGGGGCCGGGCGGACACGCCGGCCACGGTGGCGATCACGTCGCTCAATTCCGAAAGCTCTTCTGGATCAACCTGATCATCGCCGTCCCGGTCGTCGCTTTCTCGACCATGTTCGCGATGCTGCTCGGCTACGAGGTTCCCGACTTTCCCGGCGCGCGGTGGATCGCGCCGCTACTGGGCACGGTCATGTACATCGTCGGCGGGCGTCCCTTCCTCACCGGCGCCGTCAGCGAAATCCGTTCCCGCAAACCGGGAATGATGCTGCTGATCGGACTGGCCATCACCGTGGCGTTCTTCGCCTCTTGGGGAGCGAGCGTGGGACTGCTCCACCACGAACTGGAGTTCTGGTGGGAACTGGCGCTGCTGATCGTCATCATGTTGCTCGGGCACTGGGTTGAGATGCGGTCCCTGGCTCAGACCACTTCGGCACTGGACTCACTGGCGGCCCTGCTGCCCGACGAGGCCGAAAAAGTCGATGGCGACCACACCATCACCGTGTCGCCCGCCGACCTGCAGGTCGGGGACGTGGTTGTCGTCAGACCCGGGGGTAGCGTGCCCGCCGACGGGAAGATCGTCGACGGGCGTGCGGATATGGACGAGTCGATGGTGACCGGTGAATCGCGCCCGGTTGCCCGTGGGGTCGGCGATGCGGTGACGGCCGGCACCGTGGCCACCGATTCCGGGCTGCGAGTCGAGATCACCGCCACCGGTGAGGACACCGCCCTCGCCGGCATTCAGCGGCTGGTCACCGAGGCCCAGAACTCGTCCTCGCGGGCTCAGCGCCTCGCTGACCGGGCCGCCGGGTGGTTGTTCTGGTTCGCCCTGATCACTGCCGCCGTCACCGCGGTGGCGTGGTCGACCCTGGGGCATCCCGACGCTGCTGTCGTGCGGGCGATCACCGTGCTGGTCATCGCCTGCCCCCACGCGTTGGGCTTGGCGATCCCGCTGGTGGTGTCCATCGCCACCGAACGCGCCGCGCGGGGCGGGGTGTTGATCAAGGACCGCCTGGCGTTGGAAGGTATGCGCACCATCGACGCGGTGCTCTTCGACAAGACCGGCACGCTGACCAAGGGTGAACCCACGGTGACCGGGGTCGCGCCCAGTGGTGACCTCGACGACGACACCGTCCTCGCGCTGGCCGCCGCCGCCGAAACCGACAGCGAGCACCCGCTGGCGCGGGCGATCGTCCGCGCCGCGACCGAGCGCGGACTCAGCGTGCCCCGGGCCAGTGGCTTCACATCCGCACCGGCGGTCGGCGTGACCGCGACGGTCGATGGCCACGAGATCCGGGTCGGCGGTCCTCACCTGCTCGACGAGATCGGCGCACAGGAAGTCGGCGCCGCCACAGCCTGGCGCGAGGAAGGCGCGATCATCCTCCATGTCGTCCGCGACGGTGCTGTGCTCGGCGGGCTTCGCCTGGCCGACGAGATCCGACCCGAATCCCGCGAAGCCGTCGATGCATTGCACAAGCTGGGCGTGGAGGTCGTCATGATCACCGGTGACGCCGAAGCGGTCGCGCAAGCGGTCGGCCATGAACTCGGCATTGACCGGGTGTTCGCCGGCGTGCGCCCCGAGGACAAAGCATCAAAAGTCGCCTCCTTGCAACAAGAAGGCAAAAAGGTGTCGATGGTCGGCGATGGCGTCAACGATGCTCCCGCCTTAGCGCAGGCCGACGTAGGCATCGCCATCGGCGCCGGCACCGACGTCGCGATCGCCTCAGCCGGCGTCATCCTGGCCAGCTCGGACCCGCGCTCGGTCCTGTCGGTCATCGAGCTCTCCCGCGCCGGCTACCGCAAGATGAAGCAGAATCTGTGGTGGGGGGCAGGCTACAACCTCGTTGCGGTGCCGTTGGCGGCCGGCATCCTCGCACCCGTCGGAATCGTCTTGCCAATGTCGATCGGCGCCATCCTGATGTCCTTATCGACGATCGTCGTGGCCCTCAACGCGCAACTGTTGCGCCGCCTCGACCTACGACCCGAGGCCAGCACCCGTGTGGTGCTCAGCCGTTAGGGATCGTATTGGCAATCGTAAGCTCACGAGATCATTTCGCTCTCAACTTTTTTGGGCACGCTCAGCGCACAAGCGAACCGACATCCTGGGTTACGTGTCCATCGTCAGAGCCGTGGTTCTAGTGGCCGTGGTCGTGATCACCGTGGTCATGCAACGGCTCCGCCGGCGGTGGGGCTGAGGCCGGTGCCAGCACCTGTGCCGGTACTGGCGGCTGGGCCGGTGTCGCCGGCGTGCGCGCGGGTTCGAGGGCCGGTGGCGGAGCGGTCGGCTCATGACCGTGATGGGCGCCTGCGTGCCCTGCGCTCGTGCCGTGATGACCAGCCTCTGCTTCTGCACCTGAGGGCGCATGATGGCCGTGGCGCAGTCCCGACGCGACACCGACTGTGGACGCGAGCGAAACGACGCCGACTGCGCCGAAAAGCACGACCGCGCTGACGAATGCCGGTACATGCTCCCCATACAGGCCACGGTGCCAGACCCAGGCGGCTCCCATCACGACATAGATCTGCAGAAGCAGGGCGCACAAGTCCGCGGCCTGTACCAGTTCGGCTTCACCGGCGTGTGGGCCGAATGGCGCACCAGCGGTCCTGGACACCGCCCACAAGACGATTGCGCCGATGTTGACCATGATGCCGAGGCCGAGCACCGAAGTCGTGGTTCGGGCGAGAACCAGACGGGCCCATAGTAATTGAAAGGTTGCGAGGGACGCGAAGAATACGCCCGCCGGCATCCACTCCTGCCAGTGGTTCGCTACGACGGCGAAGTGGATGACAGAGGCGCCGAGCGAGGCCAGCGCGGCGAGACGGGCCGCCAGCCTGCTGTCCGTCTTCGACTCTGTCCGGGGTGCCATCTGCCGATGATCGCAGTAATCCTTCGAGCGGCAGCGGTCTGACATCGCATCTCAATCCGAACGAGATTGCTCCGTCACCGGTGTTCTCAACGTGACAGGACATCGGTATTGCGCGGCGACCAGGCTGGCCGACGTACCGACGACGCGCAAGTTGACACTGCCGTAGACCTTGGCGCCACCCAGATCTGCACCGGCCGCAGACCTCACGTTACGTATCACGCACCGTGCACGCACCATAACTTCATGTCAACGGCGCTAAGCCCGTCCCAGTTGCCGCTTATTCACCCGGAATGAGGCGGAATCGATCGGATCGGGTGGCGCTCGTACGTATTCGTAGGGCGCTGAAATAGGTTGCGCTGCAATAATCGTCGGCCACCGAGCGTTCTTGCGCCGAGACTGCGCACAGATCGCGTTCGGCGCGGTTTTCGCGATCTGGCAGCAGTCTCGGCGAGGGGGTGCCGATGCTGTGCCAATCGCGGAAACGACCTGAGCGCGTACTCACGGTCGATCGCGGCTCGTACCGAGCTGTCGAGCGGGTAGTTCTTCAACCGGTCGGCGAAGAGCCTCGACGTGGGCAGCGGCGCGAACGGCCAGTCCACCGAAGACCGCGTGACCCGGCTTCGCGAAGGCAGGGTGGGTAGTGCCGCCGGGCTCGACGACAGCGCCGTGTCGAAGCAGGAACCACCGAAATCGTCGAGGCTGTCGGCGGTGCAACCGACAGCGCCCATCGTGCCGGAAGACCGAATATCCGTGCGGTTTTTGGTCATGGCAGGTCAGTTTTGGCCCATGGGTGACGGGTATGCGGCGCCGATCACCAGTCCGGCAGGAGGCGCTAATGAAGGCAATGACATACCGCGGTCCCTACAAAGTCCGCGTTGAAGAGAAAGACATCCCGTCCATCGAGCACCCGAACGATGCGATCGTGCGGGTGCAGCTGGCCGCGATCTGCGGATCTGACCTGCATCTGTACCACGGTCTGATGCCGGACACGCGGATCGGCCACACCTTCGGACACGAGTTCATCGGAGTCGTGGAGAAGGTCGGTTCGTCCGTGGAGAACATCAAGCCGGGCGACCGGGTGATGGTGCCGTTCAACGTCTACTGCGGGTCGTGCTACTTCTGCGCCAGGGGTCTCTATTCGAACTGCCACAACGTGAACCCGAACGCCACCGCGGTGGGCGGCATCTACGGCTACTCGCACACCTGCGGGGGATACGACGGAGGCCAGGCCGAATTCGTGCGGGTGCCGTTCGCTGACGTCGGTCCGTCGGTGATCCCGGACTGGATGGAGTCCGAGGACGCGTTGCTCTGCACCGACGCACTGTCGACGGGGTATTTCGGGGCGCAGCTCGGATCCATCGTGGAAGGAGACACCGTCATCGTGTTCGGTGCGGGACCGGTCGGTCTGTACGCGGCGAAGAGTTCGTGGTTGATGGGCGCCGGGCGCGTCATCGTCATCGACCACCTCGAGCACCGGTTGGAGAAGGCCCGCACGTTCGCCCATGCCGAGACCTACAACTTCGGCGAGTACGGCGACATCGTGCTGGAAATGAAGAAGGCCACCGATTTCCTCGGGGCCGACGTCGATCTCGACGCCGTCGGCGCCGAAGCGGACGGCAACCTCATGCAGCACGTCACCACAGCGAAGTTCAAGCTGCAGGGCGGTTCTCCGATCGCCCTCAACTGGGCCATCGACTCCGTACGCAAGGGTGGGACGATCTCGGTGGTCGGTGCCTACGGGCCGATGTTCAGCGCGGTGAAATTCGGGGACGCGATGAACAAGGGGCTGACCATCCACACCAACCAGTGCCCGGTGAAGCGGCAGTGGCCCCGGCTGTGGTCCCATATCGAGAACGGCTATATCAAGCCGAATGACATTGTGACGCATCGTATTCCGCTCGATCACATTGCCGAGGGGTAACACATGTTCTCGTCCAAGTTGGACGACGTCATCAAGCCCGTCGTCCTGGTCAACCAGAACTGATCGACCCATAGGGAAGCTATTATGACTCAGACATCGTCGCGCGTGCCCGCCTACACCGCCGACCATCCGCCGATACCGGACAGCGACGCCCTTCGGGCCCGCATCCCCGGGTGGGGCGCAGATCTCAACAAAGAGGATCGTCCCTCGGTGCCCAAACTGAAGTTCCTCGACACCGGGGCGCATTGGGACTTCCCGGAGCGCCAGCCTGAGAAGTGGCCGCGTGAACGGTCGGTCGAACATCGCTTCCTGACCCCGGTGTTCGGTACGGCGCAGCCGCCCAGTGGCCTGGCCGGGGTACTCCGAAAGCTCGCGTACGGGAAGTTCAGCGAGGGCCGCGCCGCGCACTGGCTGATCCTGCTGTACGCCGATCGGGTCGACGCCGCCGAGCACCACCTACGCTCACTTCTCACCTTGCGGCCCGACAATCCGATCACCGAATCGGGTTTCAAAGCGGAATTCACCCATAACGGCGTCAAGTCCCGGTACCGCCGCAGCCGGGTTGACGTGAAGCACATGTGGATTGATCCGATCATCGTCGCCGGCCCGTGGATCTTGTCCGCCTGTTTCCTGAGGAAACTATTCAAGCGCCGGAGGTAGCACCCACACGTCAGGTTCGACCGGGTCCGTCGCGATGTCACAGGTCACTCAGCTCGTGCTGCATGATCTGTCGCCCAGCGGATATCCGGCTGACAACCGAAAGTCCGAGTGGCGCTTCGTGTGTCACGACACTGACAGGAGAATGATGTCACACGCACGACGCCTTTCAGGGCGGAACATCGCGGTGCTGGCTGCCGACGGCTTCGAGAAGGTGGAACTGGTGATTCCGCTACGCGCGCTCCAAATGTCCGGCGCGACAGTCGACATCGTGTCACTGCGCAAAGGCCGGATTCGGGGGGTGAACCTGCACATGCCCGCCACTCGGGTGGGCGTCGACAGGGTGGTCACCGATACCGACCCCGACGCCTACGACGGCTTACTGCTTCCCGGGGGCTTCATCAACCCCGATCTCCTGCGGCAGTCGGCAGCCGCGCGGGATTTCGTCCGCGCCTTCGACCACAGCGGAAAGCCGATCGTCACGTTGTGCCACGGTCCATGGGTGCTGGCATCGGCGGGTTTGCTCCCCGGGCGGACCCTGACCTCGTGGCCTGGCATCCGCGACGACTTGGTCAATGCCGGCGCCACGTGGCTTGACCGCGAAGTTGTGCGGGATCGCAACCTCGTCACGAGCCGGGGGCCTCAAGACCTGCGAGCCTTCGTACCTGCCATGCTCGACGTCTTCGCCGAGCCGGCCAACCAGCTGCGGACGGTCGAGAACCATGCCGGCTCCGACCCGGCGCTCGACAACCCGGTCGGTTGGGCGGTGGCTGCATTGCGCTGGTCGCCGAAGCCCTCTGCGGCAGCCCTGACCAGTGTGGCCGCTGCCGCCCTGGCGACGCCTCTGCGCAGCCGAATGTCAATGGGAAAGTCGAATTAGTGTCTGCCTCGGTGCTCCTGCTCGCGGATCCGGGCGCTCCGGCGGCCCTGGCAGCGGACCTCTCGACGGAGTTGCCGGAGCGGTTGCCGCACCACCCGCCGTTGGAGTGGACCGTTTCAGTGCAGACGGCCTCGTACCGTCTCACCGAGCAGTCCTCGTTGAGCGAAGTTCTCGAGTCGGTCGATCCACCGAGCCGACAACAAGACGTCGTTGTGTACGTCACCGATCTGCCTCGCCGTGACGGCACCCAGCCAGTGGTCGCAGACATCAGCATCCCGGACCGCTTCGGCGTGATCTCCGTGCCCAGCGTTGGGGGGCTGTTCATCAGCCGGCGCGTGCGGACGATGGTCGAGTCAGTCGTCATCGAGGTAGCGGAGAACCGCGATGGCCACGTTGCGACCTTTGGGAATCTGACCAGGACAGAAGACCAGGGGGCGGTGCGCTACGCCGCGTCGCCGCGGTTCGCACGGTTCCGCATGTTCATGGGCATGATCTACGCGAACCGCCCATGGAAGTTGGCTGCGGGTTTGTCGCGGGTCTTGATGGCGACTTTCGCCACTGGGACGGTCAGCTTGGCTTATCCGACGATCTGGCAGCTTTCGTCGACGATGGGTCCGTGGCGACTCGGGGTGACGACGGTCCTGGCCACCGCGGCAATGGTGGGGTGGCTGATCGTCAACCACAGGCTGTGGGAACGGCCGAGTTCGCCGATCGAGCGTGAACTGGCGGTCATGTACAACGCATCGACTGTCGCCACGCTCACCATCGGTGTCGTCGTTCTGCATGCGGCGTGCTTCGTGTTGCTCTTGCTGACGGCGTGGTGGACCTTGCCTCCGTCGCTGCTGGAACAGAATCTCGGCCATCCGGTGGGCGCGAGTGATCTGTTGAGGTTGGCGTGGCTGTCGGCCGCGATCGCGACGTTGGGAGGCGCGCTGGGATCGGGTCTCGAGGATGACGAGGCGGTGAAGCAGGCGGCGTATGGCGCGCGCCAGCATGAACGGTTCGATCGCTTCAAGCGGCCCGCCGACGGATAGCACTCGGTGCTGGCGCAATAGGTGCGACCGGGTGTCGACCCGAGTGCAGGGACGTCGGCCGCGCTAGTTCGGTTCGAGGGAATCCGCGCTCGCGGCACAGAGAAAACGCCACGACCGCGTCGCCGCGTGGAGGTTGAAACGTGTATCGACATTGCGCAGGTCATAGCCGGAGACCTGACCGATGCGTGCAAGCCGATAACGCAGCGTGCTGCGGTGGATGTACAACGCTTTGGCCGTTTCTTCGTAGTTGCCGCCGTTTTCGAGGTATTGGCTCAGCGTGTGAACGAGCTCTGACTTCTTGATGGCGTCGTAGTGGAGCAGCGCGCCGAGCCATTCCTGGATGAAATCCTCGACGGCGCCCTCCGCGTGGGCTGCATCGACGAGACGGTAGAAGCCGAGTTCGTCGTAGGCCGATGCACCGGAGGGAACCGCGGAATTCAACCGCACATTGAGCGCCCGCTGAGCATCGGCGAAAGATTTCGGGAAGTCCGATGGGGTGTCACAGCACGAACCGATGCCGATGGCGCATGTGGCTGGGGTTATGGACTGGCTCAGCGTGCGGTGAAGTTCTCGCGGATCAGGGCGGCCTTCGGTCGCGAGCACCAGCAACCGGCCGCGACGTCCCTGGAGCCTGTTCAGGTGCAGTTCTGCGGCAGCACGGCCGGCAGCGGTGACCATCGAATCGAACCCGCCCGAACTGTGCACGACGACCACGTAATGCCTACGGTCAAGGTCATGGCCTAACGCCTGCGCCCTGGCAAGGGCACTGCCGTCGTCCATACCGGCGATGAGGTCATCGACGAGTTCGCGGCGCACGGAGGACTCCGCCTCCACGAGCCTGTGCTGATGGAGCAACTCGTAGCCCAACAGCCTGCTCGCGAAGTGCAACGCGGCGATGTCGTCGTCGGTGATGCGGTTGCGCGGACCATGATCGCCAGCACGCCGAGTTGTTCGCCACGGGGCGAGACGAGGACTGCAACGCGATCCGTCATTTGCATGGGACCGTGACGAGCAGCCAGGACGGCAAGTTGGTGCTCCCGCCGATGCGGGTCCGGTTTGGCGTAAGGCACCGGCCGCCCGGGGCCGGCCCAGCAGCGGAGATTGCCGAACCGATCCTCAAGAGCTACGGGCAGCCGTGTCAACGCATGCAGCGCGTCGGTGATTGCCTGCTCGTCCCCTCCACCTTCGAGGGCCGCCTCGATAGTGTCGTGAACCCGCGCCTGGCTTCGCAGCTGCTGCCGCGCGCCGGCGAGGTCGGTCGTCGCTTTAGCGAGTTGCTCGGTGCACCGCTCGTCGCGCCGGTAGATGGCAGCACATGCCAACGCTGTGCCCGCCTGATTTGCCAGCACCATCAACAACCGAAGGTGGCCGTTCGAGGGCAGGTGGGCAGCGCTGACGACGAGTGCGCCCTCGACCGTACTTTGGTGTTTGAGGGGAAACGCCCAACTCCACGCCCGCCCGGGTACCGTCACGGCTCCGTTTCCACCTGAGTCGGCGACCATCCGGTCGAGGCTGTGGCACTCTTGCTGCGTCGACGGGGATCGTGCCCACGCACCGCCGGTGAGGCGATACGTGGCTTCGGTATGACAAGGCCCGATTCGGGGCACCGCCGCAGCGACTTCGCTGAGAATTGCCATAGCGTCCAGCCACTCGAAAGTGACCGTGGAGAGCGCGGCCAACTGGTCGGCTGTGGGAGCGCTCGGCGACCCGGCAGTCATGCTGTCGCGTTCCGACGGACGTATGGTGACCTCGGCATCTGCAGCTCCTCGTCAGCCGGTGCCTGTACCCCCGTAGTGGTCCGCCAAACCGGGTCAGTCTTGACCACGTCTGCCTCCGAAAACTGGCCATCATGGTCGTCAAGCTGCCGACATCATCGGCCATGTCTTCACCGCCTTCTTCACCGCAAAAGCCGGTGGGGGAGGGCAGCGGGCTCGGGTTGGATCTGGCGTGGCGGATCGTGGACCGCGACGGTGGGCATCTGTCGGTGCAGTCCCAGCCCGGCGACACCCGGTTCTGCGTGC
Source organism: Mycobacterium sp. GA-2829 (assembly GCF_001499965.1). Taxonomy (GTDB): domain Bacteria; phylum Actinomycetota; class Actinomycetes; order Mycobacteriales; family Mycobacteriaceae; genus Mycobacterium. The sequence goes on along the minus strand of NZ_LQIT01000007.1, from coordinate 33,970 downwards.
GACTCCGTTACATCGCAATGAGTTCGAGCTGGATGTTGTCCGGATCGCGGAACACCACCGTCGAATACGTGATCGGTTCGGTCTCGTCGACGATGCCGGTGTGCGGGACCCCGATCTCGTCGAGCCAGGCGGTCCACGCAACCAGTGCGTCGCGTCCGGCCACACCGAACGACACATGGTCGAGCCCCGTGCGCGCCTCGTCGAACGGCTCCCCGCGGTTGCCGGTGTTGGTGTGCAACCCGAAGATCACACCCGACCGCGGCTCGGGCAGGAGCACGCTGTAACCGGTCTCCTCCCGTCCGTAGTGCGGGATCGTGAGGTCCAGGCGCTCGGTCCGGAACACCCGCTGATACCACGCGATGCTCGTCTCGAGGTTGGTCACTGTCAGTGAAACGTGATGTACGCCAACGAACGTGGCGTCATTGCTGGCGTTCAACGAAACCCCTCACCCGTGAAATGGACAATAGCCACCGGCGGTTGCGCCACCGGCGATACCGCCCGCTCCCGGCTGGTCCACACTATGCTCCTGCGTAACTGGGTGGGCGATGAAAGCACGTCGCAGCCGCTGACCTGCTCGATGCGGGCGAGCTGAGCGTCGCGCGGGTGTCCCGTGCGGTCGGATACGCCAGTGTCTGGCACGTCATCAAGGAGTTCCGGACACGGTTCGCCGTCACACCCGGCCGCTCACAGGTGACGTCTCGCTGAACGCCGGGGCCACGAAGCGGCGCAACAACTCCGACTCCTCGCGTGGGTCCGGGTTCGGCCAGTACGCCAAAGACATCACCACCCGCACGATCCACTGAGCTGCCAGCGGGTCGTCCTCGGTGATTCCGGTGAGATCCGCGGCGAGCCGACTCAGCAGCGGCGACGTGTGCAGTTCACCGAGTCCGGGCGCGTTCACCGCGCTCATCAACAGTTTGCGAATCGGATCGGACCGAATCTGCTCGAGCGCCACCATGATCGCGGTGACGACCCGGTCCGCACCCTGGCGGCCGACGACCGCGGCCCGGACCGTGTCGATCACGCCTGCCGCGAGGTGCATCAACACCACATCACGGATCTGAGCCTTCCCTCCCGCGTAGCGGTACACGGTCGCCCGCGAACAGTGCAGGCGCTTCGCGAGGGCGTCGATGTCGAAGGCGTCCAGGCCCTCGGCGATGACGAGGTCGACGGCGGCCGCGTAGATGCGCTCGGCCGCCGCTCGGCGGCGGTCGCCTCCGACCACCCAGTCGTTGCTCATGACGTCACGAAGTATCTCAGCATTGAGACACAGATGGCGCCATGACCCGGAAAATTCGCAGGCAGGATGCGTGCGCTGAGACAGACCGGCGCCTCGACGGCGGTCGGTGATCTCGACTTCTTCGGCGCCCGTTGACGCGGCGTCACCCGCCGCGCAGCGTGACACCATGACCTCACCCGACGGTGCCCTCGGTCTGGCGCTCTTCGACGACCGCTACATCCAGGATCCGGGCCCGCTCTACGCCCGGATGCACGAGACCGGCCCCCTGCACCGCATCGGTGATTCCGGCTTCTACGCCGTCAGCGGGTGGGACGCCGTCACCGAGGCGATCGCGCGCAGCGACGACTTCTCGTCCAACCTGACCGCCACGATGATGTACCAACCCGGCGGCGCGGTCGCCGAATTCCACGTCGGCGAACTCGGCGGCCCGACACAGGCACTCGCGACCGCGGACGAACCGACCCACTCCGTCCACCGCAAGGCGCTGCTCCCGCAACTGGCGGCCAAACGCATCCGAGCCTTCGAACCGTTCATCGCCGACACTGCAACCGAACTCTGGGATGACCACCTCATCGGTGGGCGCATCGAATGGATGGACGCCCTGGCCAACCGCCTGCCGATGATGATCGTCGGGCGGATCATCGGTGTTCCCGATGCCGACGTCGACAAGCTCATCCGGTGGGGGTACTCGGCCACCCAGGTCGTCGAGGGCCTCGTCACCCCGGAGCAGCTCGAGGAGGCGGGGGTCGCGGTGCTCGAGCTGAGCGGATACATCACCGAGCAGTTCCAGCGTGCCCTCACCGATCCGCACGACGATCTGCTCGGCGACCTCGCGGTCGCCACCGCGGACGGCGCGCTGGACGACATGGCCGCCCTGGCCATGATGATCACGTTGTTCAGTGCGGGCGGCGAATCGACGGCGTCGCTGATCGGTTCTGCCGCATGGGTTCTCGCGACACGCCAGGACGTCCAACAGCAGGTCCGCGAGCGGCCGGAACTCCTCGACGCCTTCCTCGAGGAGGTGCTGCGATACGAACCGCCGTTTCGCGGCCACTACCGCCACGTCGTCCACGACACCGACTTGTGTGGCGTCGAGCTCCCGGCCGGGTCGCGGCTACTGCTGCTGTGGGGTGCGGCCAACCGCGACCCGTCGCACTTCGCCGAACCGGCCCAGTTCCGGCTCGACCGTCCATCCGGCAGGGGCCACATCGCGTTCGGGCGCGGCGCACACTTCTGTGTGGGAGCCGCACTGGCCCGGCTGGAAGCCGGAGTCGTGATCCGCCAACTCCTCGACCGGACCTCCCGGTTTGACGCGGCCGATGTCGGTCGTTGGCTGCCGAGTCTGCTCGTGCGCCGACTCGAACGGTTGGACCTGGCGGTCGGCTAGCTCAGTCCTCCGAACCGGTGTCGGTGTCGCCCTGGTCGTCGTCGGTGTCGCCCGTGTCATCTCCATCGTCCGCCGAATCAGTCTCGGCGCCTTCGGTTTCGGGCGCATCGACGTCGTCCTCAGTGGACTCGGTGGACTCGAGGTCATCCTCGACGTCCGCCTGCGGTTCCTCGTCGTCGGACCCGACGGGGAGCTCGTCCGGTACGTCCTCGACCGCGGGCTCCGGCTCCTCCGGGGGCTCCACTGCGGTCTCGGTCTCGGTGACCGTGTCGTCGACGGGCTCGCTGTCCGGTTCGACGCTCACCCGCTGCGCTTCGTCGACGAGCGGTTCCTCGGCGACCTCGTCGGCGTCTTCCGTGGCCAGCGTCAGTACGGGGCCGGCCACCGACGCGACGCGGGGCAGCGGGGGAGTGGGCAACGGCGGCAACGGGATCGGGAACCAGCCGAGGCTCAGGATGTAGTCGATCTCATCGGCGACCCCGTTGGCGAAGCCGGCCGCGGCCGTGCGCACGACGGCGTTGATGCCGTCGGCCCACACGGCCGGATTGAACAAGTCGTTGACGACCGGATCCAGGAAGTCGTACACGAAGCTGTCGGCGGTGGGCAGGACGAGGTCCGGATACCAGATGTCGATCTGGTCGGCGATCAGGTAGCCCAATGGAACCCAGCCGAGCAACCAGGGCCCGAGGTCGAGTGCGATGTAGTTCGCCCAGTACCGTGCCACCGAGTAGACGTCGTCGATGACGTTGGACGCGGCGTTGGACACCACCGGATCGGCCAGTTGACCGACCAGCGCGAGTGCAGATGTGAAGTCCTGCGGCGGGGGCGGTTCGACTGGCCGTAAGAGCGGCGCCGCAGAGGCGGTGGTGATCACCGGCCGCGCCACTGCCACCGCCTCGGCCTTGGCCGCGGACGCGGGCGGACACGCCGCCAGCGCACCACAGGTCACCGCGACGACACCGGCGGCCAACACCGCCCGAAGCGAACCGTTCATCGACAAGCACCCCATCTCTCGACCCGCACGGTCGGGCCGACGCGATGCTTACTTTTTCACAGATTCCCGCCGCACGGTGGCAAGTGCGGCGTCGCGTCACTGTGGCGGGCGCAGCACCACGATCCCGGGAACGGTTCGCACGTAGTCGATCAGGGGGCTGTCGACCACCTTGTCGTCACCCCGTCGTGATGACGCGTTGCGGACGACCGGTCCGGCCGGGGTGTCGACGACGATGCCGACGTGGGTGACGTCGAGGCCGCCGTCCTCGGCATAGGCGCCGATGTAGTCGCCGGTGCGCAGGCTCTCCACCACGGTGTCGTCGACCGCCGCGCTGGGAAGGTAGGCCACTTCCCGCGGCACCTCGGGCAACCCGGGCAGATACACCCCGCCGTCGTCTCTCCGGTTGAGACGCTTGGCGACCCGGACCGGCGTCGCGCCGAGCTCGGCGGTCACGTCTTTCGCCACCGTCGGCGCCGCGGCCGCCCAGTCGGTGAAGAAGTGCCTGCGGGTGCGGAACCCGACCGCGCCGTCCTTGTACCGGACGTCGATGAGGCGGTCGATGAACTCCTCACGGTCGTCGGCGCGTTTGAGGGCCTCGACGTAGTCGGCGAAGGTGAAGCAGTCCACCGCCTCGAGGTTGACGACGAGCTCCTCGGGCTGCGCCGCAGAGCCGACGAGGGTGTCGGCGCGGTACGGTACCCCGAGGAACCGGCGGGACACCGCATCGGTAAGCGACGGAACCTGTTGTCGTGCAGCGTCATTGCGGGTGCGGAGCAGGTCGGCGACGCGCTGTTCGCTGCGGCCGTGGACGCGGACGACCGGTGGCTCGAGCGGATGGGCGGCCAGGTAGTCGACGACCGGCAGCGGTGCGTGCGCGGCGAACCCGACGGGCAGCACGACGTCGCCCGCGGTCGAGTTGTAGTACACGTCCCACCGGTAGTAGCCCTCGAACGCTGCGGGATCCCGGGCGAGCACCCCGGCGTAGTCGCTGACCGCGCGCACGTACTCGTTCGAGTTGTTGTACCGCCACAGCGCGCCGCCGGGGTTACGCGCGAAGCCGTTCGCGGCGAGATAGCGGCCCGCGGCCATGATGCTGTCGTGCGGTGAGCGGATGTCGCCGCCCCCGCCGTACGCCGCGAACGTCGCGGGCATGAACTGCATCGGCCCCTGTGCCCCCGCGGTGCTGACCCCGGCGATGCGTCCGAACGCGGTCTCGACGAAGTTGATCGCGGCCAGGTAGTTCCAGCCGACACCCGAGGCCTGCTCGGCCTTGCGGTAGAGGCCCTTCAGCTCCTCGGCGGGCGGCGGGGTGACGATCCGCCACGCCGGAAGGGTGGGTTTCGCATCTCCTCGGCTCAACTCGCTGAGCTGTCGTCGGGCGCTGACGTTGAGGTCGTAGACCGGCAGCAGTGCCGCCGGGATGCGTGGCCGCACCACCGGGTCCCACTCGGGGTGGCGGCCGAGCGCCCGGTAGGCCAGCTGTTGGCGGCGCGCCGCCGCGCGCAGCACCTCCTCCGACGACGCGGGATCGCGCAGCGCCCGCTCGTCGGCGATCAGATCGTCGGCGATCCGGGCCGGGTCGGCGGCCAGCCGCAGCCGCGGCGGAGTCACCGGGGCCGGCGAGGCGGGCGCCGGCGCCTCTGCCGGCGAGGCGACTTTCGGGGGCGACGGCTGCGTCGAGCCGGCACAGCCGACGGCCAGCGCGGCGACGCAGGCCAGCGCCGGCGCGACCCGCCGGATTCGGCGATTGCGGTGTTGCTTCACTCACTCACTTCCCACTTCGGACGCCGCACCTGGCGACGGCACGACGAGCACATCGCAGCGCGCCTCGCGCAGCACGTGCTGTGCGACGCTGCCCAAGAAGGCGTAGGACACCGGTGACCGGGCCCCGGTGCCGACCACGATCAGGTCCGTCGACCGGGATCGGCTCAGTTCTGCCAGGCGGGTCGGCGGGTGACCCGTCGTCACCATGACCTCGTGTGGTCGGGGCGTCAACGTCTCGCTCAATTGTGCGACGTACCGGCGGGCGTCCTCGGTCGCGACCTCGCGCAGCCGGTCGACTTCGGCATCGTCGACCCCGTACATCCGCAGCAGGTTCTCGCCGACGACGGTGCACGCATGGACCACGATGTGCTGGGCGGCGGGGGTGAGCGCACACCCGAAGCGCGCCGCCTCGGCCGACTCCGCCGTCGTGTCGACCGCCAGGACCACCCGTTCATACCGTTGTGTGGCAGGCCTTTTCGCGACCAGCACCGGAACCGGGCTCATGTGCACCACGTTCTCGGCGGTGGTGCCGAGAAACGCCTCGGCCAGTCCGCGTTGACCGCGATCCCCGACGACCACCACGTCGGCCGCGTTCTGGGCCACCTCGGCGGTGATCTCGACGGCGGCCCTGCCGCGACGGACCGAGACGGTCGTCGGCGTGCATTCGGCCAGGGCGTTGACGTGCACGCTCAGCGCCGCACGTGCCGCATCGGTCAGGTCGGCGGTGGCCCCCCTCTCCATCACGTGCAGCGCGGTCAGAGTGGCGCGGTGTTCGGTGGCGAGCCGTCCGGCGCGGGCGAGTGCCACCGCGGCCGGTTCGGACAGATCCGTTGCCCCCACGACGTGTTTCGGGCGTGCGACGGTGGCCATCGACTCTCACCTCCCGGGTCGACGGCGACGATACCGGCGTAGTCGCCAGATCCGGTGTGCCGACGCCGGCCAATTACGCCCCAGTCACATCCGTCACAAATTTCACGTTTATCACAGGAGTATCACGGCAAATCTCTTATCGAGAGCAGCTCTCATCAAATGCACCAGCTGAAAAGGATCACTCTCATGAACACCGTCCTCTATATGAATGCCAAGGGCGTGGTTTACGAAACCCACGCCTTCAGCAAAGCGGATATCGCCGATCTGGTGAGCGATCGCGGATTGGAAAGCCTTTCCAGCGGCGATCGGCAATTCGTCTTCTGGTTCACTCCCGCACCGCGCGGTTGCCAGCGCCGTGTCAACCGCAGCGCGACCGAACTGCTGCTGGCCACGACCGGCTTCACCGCCAAGAACGTCCCGCTGCTGCGCGGCGGCGTAGTCGTGGCGACCCACGACGCCGACGGGGATCTCGATGGTCTGAGTTGGGCCCAATTGGATCACCTGGCCGCGAGCAGCCGCACCCTCAGCAAGCGCGACTACCGCATTCTCGGCCGCCGGTTCAACGCCGCCGACGCCCGCCTGCGCCGCCGCCCGGCCACCCCCGCCGTGGTGCCCGCTCAGACCGTCGAACAACGCGAACCCGTCCGGCACTGACCATCACGGCGAACGCCTAATTCGCCGATCCGGCGAATGGCTCGACGCGCTGTGAGAACCGGACAATTCATCGCCACGACGTTGTCGAGTTTCGGCTAACCGTGGGGCGGACATCCTCGCCATCATGGAGTCAACGGTCGATCGAGTCGAGGAGGTGCGCTGTGGTTGCCGCGTCCGACCCCGGTGACCGCTCCGCCGCCGCGATGGAACGCTTCGAGCTCAGGATGCCTCGCTGGCCGCTGCTGGTGCGGCTGTTCGGTCGCGACCCTCTCGTACGCACCACCGACCGCGTCGAGGCGGTCGTCGTCGCCGTGGCCGTCCTGGTGGCCGTGTTCGCGCTGCCCGTCGCGGCCGCGATCGGTACGGCCGTACACGATTCACGCAGCACCCTCTACGCCGAGCAGAACGAGACCCGGCGCAGTGTCACGGCCATGGTCTCCGATGCTCCGGAAAACGCGTCCTTCACCCGCACCGGCGTGATCGCCGTCCCGGTGGAGTGGTGGGACGGCAACACCCGCCACACCGGAACCGTGCAGACCCAACCGACCGCCGTGACCGGCGACTCCGTCGAGCTGTGGATCGACGCCGAGGGCAAACAGGTGACCCCGCCCACCCCGACGTCGCGCGCCGGGATCGAGGGCGCGACCGCAGCTGCCGGGCTGTGGCTCGGCGTGGCTGCCGGTCTGGCGATCTTCACCGTGACGGTTCAGCTGGTGTGCGACCGCATCCGGTCCGCCGCCTGGCAACACGACCTCGACACCCTGGTCGACGGCGGCGGCCACACCACCAGCCACCCCTGACGGCGTCTTGTCGGAAGCCGACAACACCGTCGCTGCCCATTGCCCTGTGCGGGCAAGCCGACGGCGCGCTTCGGCCAGACCATGGAGGTGTCGTCGCAGGTCGGCCGTGGAGGTGGGTGGTGGTTGTCGGGCGTATTGACGGCGGACCGAGAACGGTCATCGTCGTCGGTGCGGGCATCGTGGGTTTGTCGACCGCGTGGTTCCTGCAGGAACGCGGGGTCGACGTCACGCTCGTCGAACGCGGTGGGACCGCGGCGAGCGAATCGCACGGCAACGCCGGATGGGTCTCGCCCGCGCTGGCGCTGCCACTGAACTCCCCGGCGCTGATCCGGGCGGGGTGGCGGTCCCTGTCGGACGGCGCACCGGTGCACCTCCCGATGACCGCCAACTCGGGGCTCGCCGCGTTCGCGGTGCAGTTCGCGGCCCACTGTCGGCGCAGCTCCCGTGAGCGGGCGACCCTGGCGGCCGCTGCCTTCAACGAGGATGCGATCGAAGCCTTCGACGTGCTCACCGCCAACGGCGTCGACGCCGACGTACGCGAGACGACGATCACCGCGCTGTTCCGCACGCCACGGGGCGCGCGCCGCATGCTCCGCGAGCTCGCCGACGCCGGTCAGGTGGACACACTCTCCGGCGGGGCGGTGCGGGAGCGGGTGCCTGCGGCGTCATCGGCGAGCACCGCCGCGCTGGCGATCGGCGGACAACGCCTCGTCGAGCCCGGCGCATTCGTGCGGGCGCTCGAGCGCTCGGTCCTCGAGCGCGGCGCGACGCTGCGCACGGTCGATGCCCGCGCCGTGTTCAGCTCGGGCAACGGCGTCACCGTCTACGCCGGTGCGGGGGAGCCGCTGACCGCCGACGCCGCCGTCATCGCCACCGGTGCGTGGTTGCCCCGCCTCACCCGGGGCCGGATCCGGGTCCCGATCCAGTCCGCGCGCGGTTACGCGTTCACGGTGCCGACCGACATCCCCGTGTCCGAACCCGTGTACCTGCCCGACCTGCATGTCATGTGCACCCCGCGCCCCGGGGGACTGCATGTCTCGGGCTCGGTGGAGTTCCGCGACACCTACGAGCCGGCGATGACCGAACGGGTCGGCGCCATCGTCGCCGCGGTCGACTCCGTGCTGGACGGGGTGCGCTGGGCCGAACGCACCGACATCCGCGTTGTGTCGAGCCCCGTGAGCCCCGATGGCCGGCCGCTCATCGGCGAGATCTCTCGAGCCGTCTACGCGGCGGGCGGCCACGGCCTGTGGGGTCTGACCCACGGACCGGTCACCGGTCGACTGCTCGCCGAATACGTCACGACCGGTAAGCAACCAGACCCCCTACGCGAATTCGACCCGCTGCGCCGCACGGGACGCTGACCACACCAGAAAGGAGGCCGTATATGACCATGGCCGAACATGTTTGGATGACGAGGCAGGCCTACATCCGGCTGCAGATGGAACGGGCCCAGCTGCGGGCCCGACCCGGTATCGCACGCGGCAACCGCATCCGGCGCATCGAGGAGTTGCTCGCCAGAGCGGTCGTCGGTGCGGCCCCGCCGGACGACGGGATCGCCGAACCGGGCATGGCGGTGACGGTGCGGCACGACGACACCGGCCGCGTCGACACCGTGCTGCTCGGTGTGCGCGGTATCGAAGCGCCCGAGATCGACGTGTGTTCGCCGGAGTCACCGCTGGGCCGGGCGCTCGACGGGGCCCGCTCGGGCGAGCGGCGGACGTACGCGACCCCGGACGGCGACACCGTCACGGTGACCGTGCTCGAGGCGGTGCCGTACGCGACCCGGGACACCCGCCGCCTCGCGACCGCTTGACGAGCCGGCGACACACCTGAGACGAGAGGAGTATCACCATGACCGCGATGTTGGAGCACCACACCGACACCGACCCGGCGATCTTCGCCCTGCACCGATGGGAGTCCGACGGCGGCGCCGCCGAGGAGCGCCGCGCCGGTTGACCGCTGCGGCGACCTGTCGGCCACTTTGGGTAGGGTCTCGGCGTGACTTCGAGCCTGACCGTCCGATCGGTAAACGCCCGTCTCGCTGAGGAACTCGCCGTCGGGGAGGGGCAGGTGGCGGCCGCCGTCCGGCTGCTCGACGAGGGCGCCACCGTGCCCTTCATCGCCCGCTACCGCAAGGAGGTCACGGGCAGCCTCGACGACGCGCAACTCCGCACGCTCGAAGAACGCCTGACCTACCTGCGGGAACTCGACGAGCGCCGCGCCGCGGTGCTGGCCTCGATCTCCGAGCAGGGCAAACTCACCGACGAGCTCAAGACCGCGCTGCTGACCGCGGACACCAAGTCGCGGGTCGAGGACATCTATCTGCCCTATAAACCCAAGCGGCGGACCAAGGCGCAGATCGCGCGCGAGGCCGGCCTCGAACCGCTGGCCGACCGGCTGCTCGCCGATCCGACGCTGGTGCCCGAGGACGTCGCCGCGCAGTTCCTCGGCGAAGCGGTGGCCGATGCGGCCGCCGCCCTCGACGGCGCCCGGCACATCCTCATCGAACGCGCCTCCGAGGACGCCGACCTGGTCGGCGCCGTCCGCGAGAAGTTCTGGGCCGACGGGTCGCTGCGCACCTCACCGCGCTCCGACGACGTCGCCAAGACCCCGGCCGCCCAGAAGTTCCGCGACTACTTCGAATTCTCCGAACCGCTGGAGAAGATGCCCTCGCACCGCGTGCTCGCGGTGATGCGCGGGGAGAAGGAAGAGGTGCTGTCGCTGAACTTCGACGGCGGAGACGACGCGGCCTACCTCGCGATGGTCGCGCAGACGCTGGGCGTCGACATGACCTCGACCGCCCCGGCCACGCCCTGGCTGGCCACCACGGTGCGGTTGGCGTGGCGGGTCAAGCTCATGGTCTCGGCGGCCGTCGCGGCACGGGTGCGCCTGCGTCAGCGTGCGGAGGAGGATGCCGTCGCGGTGTTCGCGCGCAACCTCAAGGACCTGCTGCTCGCCGCGCCCGCCGGCTCCCGCACGACGCTGGGCCTCGACCCCGGGTTCCGCACTGGCGTCAAGGTGGCCGTCGTCGACGGCACCGGCAAGGTCGTCGACACCTGCGCGATCTTCCCGCACCAGCCGCAGCGGCAGTGGGATCAGGCCAAGGCCACGCTGGCCGCGCTCGTCGCGCGCCACGGCGTCGAACTGATCGCCGTCGGCAACGGCACCGCCTCGCGCGAAACCGACGCGCTGGCAGCCGAACTCATCGCCGACATCGCCGCCGCGGGCGCCAAGGCGCCGGTCAAGGCGATGGTCAGCGAGGCCGGCGCGTCGGTGTACTCCGCCTCGGCGTACGCGGCGCACGAACTGCCGCAGCTGGACGTGACGTTGCGCGGTGCGGTGTCGATCGCCCGCCGGCTCCAGGATCCGCTCGCCGAACTGGTCAAGATCGAACCCAAGTCCATCGGCGTCGGCCAGTACCAGCACGACGTCACACCGGGGATCCTCGCCCGCAGCCTCGACGCCGTCGTCGAGGACGCCGTCAACGCCGTCGGGGTCGACCTGAACACCGCGTCGGTGCCGCTGCTCTCGCGGGTGTCCGGGGTGACCGACACCCTCGCCGAGGCGATCGTCGCCCACCGCGAGAAGACCGGCCCGTTCCGCAACCGCAAGGCGTTGCTCGAGGTTCCGCGGTTGGGGCCCAAGGCTTTCGAACAGTGTGCGGGCTTCCTGCGCATCACCGGCGGGGAGGATCCGCTCGACGCGTCGGGCGTCCACCCCGAGGCCTATCCGGTGGTGCGGCGCATCCTGGACCGCTCGGGGGTCACGCTGGCCGAGATCATCGGCAACGAGCGGCAGCTGCGGTCACTGAAGCCGGCGGAGTTCGCGGACGACCGGTTCGGCATCCCGACCGTCAGCGACATCCTCGCCGAACTCGAGAAGCCGGGGCGCGATCCTCGGCCGGCGTTCTCGACGGCGACGTTCGCCGCCGGCGTGGAGAAGGTCGCCGACCTGAAGGTGGGCATGGTCCTCGAAGGCGTGGTCACCAACGTCGCGGCCTTCGGCGCGTTCGTCGACGTCGGCGTGCACCAGGACGGTCTGGTCCACGTCTCGGCGATGGCCGACCGTTTCGTGTCCGACCCGCACGAGGTGGTGCGCTCGGGGCAGGTGGTGCGGGTCAAGGTCGTCGACGTCGACGTGGACCGGCAGCGCATCGGGTTGAGCCTGCGCCTCAACGACGCGCCGCAGCGCGACAAGGCCAAACCGCGCCGCGAGGGCGGCCCGCAGCAACGCCCGCAGCAGAACCGGAACGCCCAGCGCAACAACGACTCCCGTCGCCGCGAGACGCGCGCGCCCAGCGGGTCGATGGCCCAGGCGCTGCGCGACGCCGGCTTCGGCCGCTAGGCATTTCCCGTTGACTCTGCGCGTGGGGCGAAGAAGTTAGAGAAGCGCTGACCCTGGACGCAGAGTCAACGGGGTCGGCGGACCAGCGACCCCGACATCGCCGGCCGCTGGCGGACCCGCTGCGGCCACCAGAACCACCGGCCGAGCAGCGCCGCGATCGACGGGGTCATGAACGCGCGGATCACCAGCGTGTCGAAGATCAGGCCGAGGCCGATCGTCGTGCCGATCTGCGCGGCCACGGTCAGTTCGCTGACCACCATCGACGTCATCGTGAACGCGAACACCAGCCCCGCCGCCGTCACGACCGATCCGGTGCCGCCCATCGCGCGGATGATCCCGGTGTTGATCCCGGCCGGGATCTCCTCCTTCAGCCGCGCCACCAGCAGCAGGTTGTAGTCGGCGCCCACGGCCAACAGGATGATGACGGCCATCGCCATCACCATGAAGTGCAGTTCGATGCCGACGATGTGCTGCCACACCAGCACCGACAAACCGAACGACGCGCCGAGCGAGAGCACCACGGTGCCGACGATCACCGCCGCCGCGACGAACGCGCGGGTCAGGATCAGCATGATGATGAAGATCAGCGACAGCGCGGCGATCCCGGCGATCAGCAGATCCCAGTTGTTGCCTTCCTGCATGTCCTTGAACGCCGCGGCGGTGCCGCCGATGTAGATCCGCGACCCCTCCAGCGGGGTGCCCTTGATGGCCTCCTTGGCCGCGGTCTTGATCGCGTCGATGCGCTCGATGCCCTCGACGGTCAACGGGTCACCCTCGTGAGAGATGATGAACCGCACCGCTTTCCCGTTCGGCGAGATGAAACTCTCCATCCCGCGCTGGAAGTCCGGGTTCTCGAAGATCTCCGGGGGCAGGTAGAACGAATCGTCGTTCATGGCATCGTTGAACGCATCGGCCATCGCGGTCGAGTCCGTGTCCATCGCGGCCTGCTGCTCGAGCAGTCCGGCCTGCGTGGAGTGCATCGACAGCATCGACTCCCGCGCGGTCTCCATGGTCTCGATCGTCTGCGGCATGATCGCCAGCAGCTGCGGCATCAACGCGTCGAGCCGCTCCATGTCGGGGATGATGGCCTGGAAGTCGGCGGTCATCGTGTCGACCCCGTCGAGGGCGTCGAACACCGACCGCATCGACGCGCACACCGGGATGTTGAAACAGTGCGGTTCCCAGTAGAAATAGTTGCGGATCGGACGGAAAAAATCGTCGAAATTCGAGATGCTGTCCCGTAGTTCGGCGATCTCGACCGACAGGTCTTTGGACTTGGTCACCAGATCGTGGGTGGTGGCGCTCATCTGCTCCATCAGCCCGATCATCTCGGTCATCGTGGCGACGGATCTCGCCATCTCGTCGGCCTGGACCAGCAGGGTGTCCATGTTCTCCTGCAGGTACGGCCGGGTCATCGTCTGCATGATCCCGCCCATACTCATCTGGGCCGGGATGGTGGCGTAGTTCAGCGGTTTGCCCTGCGGGCGGGTGATGGCCTGGACGCTGCCGATGCCCTCGACCCGGAAGACCGCCTTGGCGATCTTGTCGATCACCAGGAAGTCGGCGGGGTTGCGCAGATCGCGGTCGGTCTCGATGAGCAACAGCTCAGGGTTCATCCGTGCGACGGAGAAGTGCCGTTCGGCGGCGGCGAAACCTTCCATCGCGGGCAGGTCGTCGGGGAGGTAGTTGCGGTCGTTGTAGTTGGTCTTGTAGCCCGGCAGGGTGAGCAGGCCGATCAGCGACAGCGCGACCGTGCCCAGCAGTATCGGTCCGGGCCAGCGGACCACCGCGGCGCCCAGGCGACGCCAGCCGCGGATACGCATGGCGCGTTTGGGTTCCAGCAACCCGAAGCGGGTCGCGACGGTGATGAGGGCAGGGCCCAGCGTCAACGCGACGACGACGGCGACGGTCATGCCGACGGCCAGTGGCACGCCGAGGGATTGGAAGTAGGGCAGCCGGGTGAAGCTCAGGCAGAACGTGGCGCCCGCGATCGTCATCCCGGAGCCCAGCACCACGTGCGCGGTGCCCCCGAACATCGTGTAGAACGCCGACTCGCGGTCCTCACCCGCGGTGCGGGCCTCCTGATATCGGCCGATCAGGAAGATCGCGTAGTCGGTGGCGGCGGCGATGGCGAGCGCGACCAGCAACGTGGTGGCGAACGTCGAGAGGCCGATCAGGTCGTGATAGCCCAGGAATGCCACCACACCCCGGGCGGCGCTCAACCCCAGCAGCACCATGACCAACACCAGCAGCAGCGTGGCGATCGACCGGTACACGAACAGCAGCATCACGATGATCACCGCGAACGTCACCATCTCGATGACGCGCACGCTGCGGTCGCCGGCGATCTGCTGATCGGCGGCCAGCGCCGAACCGCCGGTGACGTAGACATCGACACCGGGCGGCGGTGTCAGGCCGGCGACGACGTCCTGCACCGCCTTGACCGACTCGTTGGCCAGCGCCTCGCCCTGGTTGCCCGCCAGATACAGCTGGACGTAGGCGGCCTTGCCGTCGTTGCTCAGCGCCCCAGCCTCGGTGAGCGGGTCACCCCAGAAGTCCTGCACGTGTTCGACATGGGTGGTGTCGGCCTCGAGCCGGTCGACCATGTCGTTGTAGAAGCGGTGCGCGGCGTCCCCGAGCCGGTCTTCGCCCTCGAGCACGATCATCACCGAACTGTCGGATTCGAACTCCTCGAAGACCTCACCGGCGCGGGTCATCGCGATCACCGACGGCGCCTCTTCTGGCGCCATCGACACCGACCGCATCTGGCTGACGACCTCGAGCTGCGGCACCGTCAGCGACAGGACGGCGACCAGCAGGATCCACCCCAGGATGATCGGGACCGCGAACCGCCGGATCCACTTGGCCGCGCCTCGGCGCGCAACGGGCTCCGCCGGGGGACCGAGGCGGCGCCCAGCCTCAACGTGCGAGTTGGGCAACTTGGTGGAATCCTCCGTGCGACGTGGTGTCGTCAGTAGTGATAGCAGATCGCGCCCGATTTCAGTGGTCTCCCTCGACGCGCCGAGGCTCGCTGTGGGATGTGCCACGAATCCGTCCGGGGTGGACCGGGAACACTGGTGTCACCGGATCCGGTGCGTGGGTGCGTGCCGGTACGGTCGGGACGGACTGAAAGGAACTCTTCTGATGGCCACCCCGCACGGCGGCTCGCGACTCGGTACCCGGTTCGGCCCGTACGAACTCCGGTCCCTGATCGGAGTCGGCGGGATGGGCGAGGTGTACCGCGCATACGACACGGTCAAGGGCCGGACGGTGGCGCTGAAACTGCTGCGCGCAGAGCTGGCCGCCGATCCCAGCTACCAGGAGCGGTTCCGCCGGGAATCCCGCGTCGCGGCGCGGCTGCAGGAACCGCACGTGATCCCGGTGCACGACTTCGGCGACATCGGCGGTGTCCTCTACATCGACATGCGCCTGGTGGAAGGCGCGAGCCTCAAGGAAGTCCTGCACACCGACGGACCGCTCGACGCGAAGCGGGCGGCCTCGATCATCACGCAGGTGGGCGCGGCGCTGGGCGCCGCGCACGCCGACGGGTTGGTGCACCGCGACATCAAACCCGAGAACGTCCTGCTCAACCCCGACGACTTCGCCTACCTGGTGGACTTCGGCATCGCCCACGTCGGCGGTGACCCCGGGGTGACCTCTACCGGCATGATCGTCGGGTCGTCGGCGTACATGGCGCCGGAGCGGTTCAGCGGTGGACTGGTCGGCCCACCCGCCGACATCTACTCGCTGACCTGCCTGCTCTACGAATGTCTCACCGGCAGACCGCCGTTCGAGACCGGCGACCTGCGCCAGCTGATGACCGCGCACATGTTCGGTCCGCCGCCGCGGCCCAGCATCATGCGCAGGGGGATCAGCCGCGCATTCGACGACGTCATCGCGCGGGGGATGGCCAAACAGCCGGGGGACAGGTACGGCAGCGCCGCCGAGCTGGCCAGGGCCGCGACCGCCGCGGCGATGGAACCCGCCGCCGCACCGGCGGCCGCGGCGGCCGCCCCACCGCTGAGCGGCACGCGGCAGTTCTCCTCGGTGTACCCCAATCCCGCGGCCACCGGCTACACCCCGTACCCGACGCCACCGCCCACGCCGGCGCCCGGACCCGCGGGGAAGGGGAAGAAGAACACCGGTCAGGTCGTGCTGATCGCCGCGATCATCGTCATGTTCGGGGTCGCTGCGGTGCTGGCCGCGATCCTCGCGTTCAGCGGGGACTCCGCGCCGACCGCGCGGACGACGCTGACGCCGGCCACCACCCCGTACGACGAGAGCATCCCGACCACCAGCGAGACCACCACGACGACCACGTCACCGGAGACCACCACCAGCACCACGACCTCGACGACACCGAGTACAACGTCCTCGTCGACGTCCGGATCGGCCCCGGCGGGGATGACCGGCGCGGACGCCCAGGGCTTCGTCGGGCATTACCCCCGCTGCGGGGAGGGCGAGTCCCCGGCCGCGATGGTGCGCACCGCGCAGTCGCTGGCCATCGTGTGCCGCAGCGGCGACGACGACTACTACTACCGCGGGGAACGGCTGAGCGACGGCGCCACGATCCAGTTGGAGGGCGCCGAGCCCGCGGGCGGCGGCTACGACGTGACCGATCCGAACGGCGGGGCCCGTTACGAAGTTCGGCCCGACCGGCTCACCATCGTGAGCAACGGCCGGGCCGACACCTCGGAACGGGTGCTGGAGTACTACTCCGACTAAGTGCGTCCGTTCTGGGCGGCGCGTTCCTGCTGGCGCTTCTCCTTCTCGGCGTCGGCGAGATCCTCGACGCGGTCGGCCTGGGCCCGCTTCTTGGCGGCGGTGCCCGCCTTGTCGGCGGCGTCGTCGAGCTTCTCCTTGGCCATGTTCTCGACGGTCTTCTCGGTCGCCTCGATCACGGCCTCTTCCTGGCGGCGGGCCGCCTCGGCCGACTTCATGCGCTGTGCGGCCACCTGATCGGCGCTCTGCTTGGCGTCGGCGGCCTTCTTCTGCGCGTTCTGCACCGCGTTCTGCTTGCGTTCGGCGGCGGTCTGCCGCGCCTGCTTGATCTCCTGCTGGCGTTCCTGTTCGGCCTGCTGCTTCTCGCGTTGGGCCTGCTCTCGGGTGGTCTCGAGGTCCGTCTCGGCCTGCTCGCGCACCTGCGTGGCCGTCTCGTCGAGCCGGGCCGCCCGGCGCAGTGCCTCGCTGCGCTCGATCAACGCCGCGCCGCGCTCTTCGACGTCGGGGGCGCTGAGCGCGTTGCCGACGGCGAGGTCGAGCATGCCCAGCGAGCGTTCGTAGAACAGTCGGGCCGGCGCCTCGGAGTCGAGGCGGGCCACGACCCGGTCCTCGATCACCTGCAGCGGAAAGCGGGCGAACTGGTATTGGAGCCGTAGGACGGCGAAGGGAAGGTCGGTGATCTTCATCGGTGAGTCTCCTGATCTATCGCTGTTCGGGAACGTCGGCGTCGGCGGCCAGTCCGTCGGCCTCCCGACGGATCCGCTCGGCCTCGGCCTTCGCATCGGCCGCGACCTTGATGGCGTCGTTGCGCTCGGCGGCGGCGTCGGCGACCTCCGCGGTGGCTTCGGCCTTCTCCGCACGAGCCTCGGCATCGGCCTGTTCGGCGCGGCGCTGGGCCTCGGTCTCGGCCTGCGACGCGTCGCGGGCGGCGCGCTGCGCGGCGGCCTGTTCGGCCTGACGCTTCTGGGCCTCGGCGTCGGCGCGGGCCTCCCGCTCGGCGGCCGCGGTCTCGGCATTCACCTCGGCGCGCTCCTGGGCGCCTTCCCGACGTGCCTCGGCGACTTCCTGCCGGGCCTCTTGGGCCTCGGCGTCGGCGAGCGCCTCGGCGGCGTTGGCGGCCTTGCGTTCCTTGGCCTGGGTCTGCTCGAGCTGACCTTCGGCGGTCAACGAATCGTTGCCGGTCACGGCGCCGACGACTTCCTTCGCCTTGCCCTTGACCGAGTCGATGAGACCCTTGCGTGCTTGGTCGGACTGGTTGTGCTCAGTCATGTAATCCCCTCACTAGGTATCGGAGCCAGCATTCCCGTTGCGCGGGGATCGACACCTCGATGTGGTCTGGGCCACTTTTGCGATGTCGCTGGAGCTCCGATGAACAGTGCGGTTAGGAGATTGCAAAGGGGGGTAAAATCAACGTCGCGGCTGTGAACAGCCTAAACAGCGTGACGTGCGGAGGGTAGCTAACATGTATACCAATGAATTTCCTGAGGAAACCCTTCGAATCAACTTTGAACATTGGTTGTGTGAAGCGATCCGTACCGGTGTGCGCAACGCCCATCTGCAGCCCCTGACGCCGTTGAGCGCTCAGACCTGGCACGCCATCGACGAGGTGGCCGATGCCGCCGCCGCTGTCGGCGGCCAATCCGCCCACGTCACCCGGCTTCAGGATGTCGTCCTCGCCGCGCGCGAGCAGTTCGCCCACCAGCTCGACGGCACCCAGCGCACCCCCGAGATGCTCATCGAGCGCGCCGCCAGCTGAATCTTTGCGCAAACAACTAAAAGCGGCATAGGCAGTCGCTGACTGGTCCGATCATGCGGTCGGACTCCGAGGGCAAATCGTCTCGGATCGATCACGAAGCCGTTTCGGTTGCCCCGCTGACCCCGTCCACCTGCCCCAACGGCCACTACTGTCACACCCGTATCTCGCTTCACGCGAAAGGTGTGACATGCCGGCCCTGCGACGACTGGCGGCGCTGACCGCGGCGTCGACCTGCGTGGCGTCGCTGACCCTGCCGATCACGACAAGCCCACCCGCCGCGGCCGACCCCTGCTCGGTCACGGCGGCATCGGCGCCGGCGGCGCGTAGCGCGACCCCCGGTGCCGCCCCGTCGCTCACCCTGCCGAAGTTCCCGGTCCTGCACCTGCCGATCGGACGCAAACCCGCGCCGAAGACCACCCCGGCCGAGGCCGCCAAGGCCGATGCCGCCGTTGCTCCCGAGACGGAGGCCAGGGCCGCGGCCGCGCCCCCGGCGTCGGGCGCCACGATCGTCGACACGGTCGTCGGCCCGGATCCCAGCTTCTACAAGCGATTCGGGATCTCCGGGGCCGACCTCGGCATCATGTGGGACAACGGCTACTCGGGCGCCCAGCGGCAGGTGCTCATCGCCTTCGGCGACACCTTCGGCAACTGCAGCCTGCAGGACCAGGAGTGGCGGAAGAACACCCTGTTCCGCAGTTCGAGCCGTGACCTGGCGAACGGGCTGTCCGTGGCCAACCCCGTGCCGGGCGACAAGTTCGGCGGCTCACCGGTGCGCGCCGACCGGCCGAACTTCTCCCGGCAGGTGATCCAGAGCCTCAACCTGGCGGCCACCGAGGTCACCGTCATCCCGACCGCGGGTATCTCGGTCGGCACCCGGCAGTACGTCAACTTCATGTCGGTGAGCCAGTGGGGCGCACCCGGACAGTGGTCGACGAACTTCTCGGCCGTCGCGGTCTCCGACGACAACGGGGAGACCTGGACCGTGCCTGCCACCAGCATCCGGCCCAGTTGGTTCAACACCGTGCCCGGGGTGACGTTCGTGTGGGGCGACCAGAACTTCCAGATGGGCGCCTACCTGCGGCACAACGGGTACGTGTACGCCTACGGCACCGGCGCCGGCCGCGGCGGTATGCCGTTCCTGTCCCGCGTCACCGAGAACGCCGTCGCCGACAAATCCGCCTACGAGTACTACACGCCCTTCGGCTGGCTCAAGGGCTTCCCGTTCCTGGCAATCCAGGTGGTGTGGGCGCCGGGCAGCGAGATGTCGGTGGCCTGGAACGACCACCTGAAGAAGTTCGTCATGCTCTACACCAACACGGTCAGCGACGTGGTGATGCGCACCGCCGACAAACCCGAAGGGCCGTGGAGTTCGGCGAAGACGATCGTGACGTCGACGGCCGTGCCGGGCGGCATCTACGCCCCCTACATCCACCCGTGGTCGTCGGGCGACGACCTCTACTTCACGCTGTCGCGCTGGTCGGACTACAGCACGCTGCTCATGCACACCACGCTGGGTTAGGCGTGGACGTCGCGCAGCCCGACCGCGTTGCGCAACCCGGAGCAGTTGTAACAGCCAACGCAGCCAACGCAATTCGAGCAACTCGCACATCCGATACACGCCACGCATCGCGAGCAGGCGAAACAGCCGACACACGCCAGGCAGGCGCTGATCGCGAATGACATTGCGGTAAGCGCGCTTCCGGCCACCGCGGCGCTGTTGACCGTCCCCATCGAACCGGTCACCCCGGCGCTGTTGACGGTCCCCACCGAACCGGTCACCGCGGCACTGGTCACCGTGGCCAGTGAACCGGCCACCGCCGCGCTGCCGCGGGTCGCGTGCGAGCCGACCACATCCCGAATCCGTCTCATCCGGCCGTCTTCCCGTTGTCCACCACGTACACCGCGCCGTGCACCGCCGCCGCGTCATCGCTGGCGAGGTAGGCGATGGTCTTGGCGACGTCGGCGACGTCCATCATCCCGCGTGGCGCGGCGATACGCATGATCAGATTCCAGTCCGCCTTGTCCGGGGCGGCGAACTCGGTGGTCTGCGGGGTCACCATGCCGCCGGGGCAGACGGCGTTGATCCGCACCCGATCGGCGGTGAACTCGATGGCCAGTGCGCGGGTCAACCCGACGAGACCGTGTTTGGCCGCGCAGTATCCGGCCGAGTAGACCTCACCCTCGACGCCCGCGATCGAGGCCACGTTGACGATGTTGCCGCCGCTCGCGAGCAGGTGCGGTAGCGCCGCACGGCACAGGAAGAACGGGCCGTTGAGGTTGACCGCCAGGTCCTGGGCCCACTCCGCGTCCGAGACCGTCGGGGTGTGCCGCATCTGGTGGTAACCCGCGATGTTCGCCAACACGTCGAGCCTGCCGAACTTCTCGACGCAGTCCTCGACGGCCGCACGGCAGGCCTCGGGGGAGGTGATGTCCACCGACGCATACGTTCCTCCGGGGACGTCGGCGAACACCGCCGCCATCCGCTCGGCGTCACGGGAGATCCCGAACACCGTGGCGCCGCGTTCGGCGAACAACTTCGCCGTCGCCGCACCGAGTCCCGACGAGGCGCCGGTCACCAGCGCCACCTTGCCGCTCAGTTGTGTCATGGCAAGGACTGTCTCACGCCGAGGCGCGCGGGCGGGCGGGCGGCACGGCGGCCAGCAGATCCCGGGTGTAGGGCTCCTCGGGTTCGGCGAACAGTTCGGCGGCGGGTCGGTGTTCGACGGCGACACCGTCGCGCATCACCAGCACGTCGTGGCTCATCCGCTGGATGACCGCGAGGTCGTGGCCGATGAACAGGTACGTCAACCCGAGTTCACTCTGCAGCCGGGCGAGCAGGTCGAGCACCTTCGACTGCACCGAAACATCCAGGGAGGCCGTCGATTCGTCGAGGATCAACAGATCCGGTTCGGTCGCCAGGGCACGGGCGATGCTCACCCGTTGGCGCTGCCCCCCGGACAGTTCGTGCGGATAGCGCGCCGCGAAGTCGGCGGGCAACCCCACCAGGTCGAGCAGTTCGGCGACCCGCCCCCGGCGACCGGCCCGCCCGTCGACCAGTTTGTGCACCGCCAGCGGTTCGGCGACCGCCGCGCCCACCCGCATGCGGGAGTTCAACGAGGAGAACGGATCCTGGAACACCAGGCTGATGCGGCGGCGCAACGCCTTCTCCTCGGCGCCGCGCACCCCGAACACGTCGACCCCGTCGAGCGTCGCGGTCCCGGAGTGCGGCGGGACCAGCCCGGTGAGCGCGGCGGCCACCGTCGACTTCCCCGACCCGGACTCACCGACGAGACCCAGCGTGCTGCCCCTGCGGATGCGGAACGAAAGGTCCTGCACGGCAAGCACTGTCGAGCGGCCGGTCGGCCCGGAGACGTCGAACCGCACGTCGAGACCGGCCACCTCCAGCAGCACCGGCGCATCGGGATCGGCGGGTGGGGGACCGTCACCGCCGACGAGCGGCCGTGCCGCCAACAGTTCGCGGGTGTACTCGTGCTGCGGGCGGTCGAACACGTCGAGCACCGCGGCCTGTTCCACCGCCACCCCGTGCTGCAGCACGGTGACGTCGTCGGCGACCTGACCGATCACGCCGAGGTCGTGGCTGATCCACACGACCGCGGTGCCGAAGTCGCGCTGCAGGTCCCGTACCAGCTCGATGATCTGGGCCTGCGTGGTGACGTCGAGTGCGGTGGTCGGCTCGTCGGCGATGAGCAGTTCCGGATCGCACGCCAGCGCGATCGCGATCATCACCCGCTGGCGCTGCCCACCGGACAGCTGATGCGGATAGGAGTCCAGCCGGCGTTCGGCCTCGGGCAGCCCCACCGCGGTGAGCAGTTCGAGCGCGCGGTCGCGGGCCTGCCTGCGGGTCATGTTGCGGTGCGTCTCGAGCGATTCGGTGATCTGACGTTCGAGCGTGAGAAGGGGATTGAGCGACGTGCCGGGGTCCTGGAACACGAAGCCGACGCGGCCGCCGTGCACCCCGCGCAGCGTGCGGGCCGGCGCGCCGACGAGCTGGGTCTGCGGCTGACCGCCGAGCAGACTGGACCCGCTGACCGACGCGCCCGGGGCGTCCAGCAGACCCGTCGCGGCCAGCACCGTCATCGACTTGCCCGACCCCGATTCCCCGACGATGCCCAGCGTCTTCTCCCGCTCGACGGTGAACGACACCCCGCGCACGATGTTGCGCCGCCCGATCCGCACCCCCAGATCGGCGACTTCGAGTACCGGCCCGGTCATCGTCTCCTCCGCGCCTCGATCATGGTGCGCTGCTTCGGGTCCAGCACATCGCGCAGTCCGTCGCCGAGCAGGTTGAACGCCAGCACGATGACGAAGATCGCCGCACCCGGAAACACCGCCATCCACCACGCCAGCGTGACGAAACCCTGTGAGTCGAAGATCATCCGGCCCAGCGACGGCTGCGGGGGCTGGATCCCCAGGCCAAGGAACGACAGTGCGGCCTCGGACAGGATCGCGAACGCCAGCGACAGCGACGTCTGCACGATCAACGGCCCCGAGATGTTCGGCAGCACATGGCGCGCGAGGATGTAGAGGTGACCGGTGCCCATCGTGCGTGACACCGCCACATACGGTTCCACCCGTACCGACAGCGTGCTGGCCCGCGCCACCCGCGCGAAGATCGGGGTGAACACGATGCCGATCGCCAGGATCGTCGTCGTCACCCCCGGCCCGAGGATCGCCACCACCGCCAGCGCGAGCAGCAGCACCGGGAACGCGAACATCACGTCGACGATGCGCATCAGCACCGTGTCCAGCCAGCCGCCGCGGTATCCGGCCACCACCCCGACGGTCACCCCGACCACGACCGCGAACGCCACACTGACCACCGACACCCGCATCGACGCCTGGATGGCGACCATGACCCGCGACAGCACGTCGCGGCCGAGTTCGTCGGTGCCGAACCAGTGCGCGCCGCTGGGGGATTGCAGTGCGTTCGGCACGTCGATGTCGTTGACGCCGTACGGCGTCAGCCACTGCGCGAACAGTGCGACGACCACGACGACTGCGAGGATCACCGCGCTGACGACGGTGACGGGGTTGCCTGCCAGCAGCCGCCACGAGGCGATCCGGGTCTGCTTCTCCGGGGCGGTCATGACAGCCGGATCCTCGGGTCGACGACCGCGTACAGCACGTCCACGATCAGGTTGATGAGCAGGAACAGCGCCGCCATCAACAGCACCGCGCCCTGGATGACGGGGTAGTCGCGGGCGGCGACGGCGTTGTAGACCAGGCGGCCCAGCCCGGGCCAGGCGAACACCACCTCGACGACGATGACGCCACCCAGGATCGTCGCCAGCTGGATACCGGTGATGGTGAGTACCGGGATCAGCGCGTTGCGCACCGTGTGCCGCAGCGTGACCACCCGCGGCGCAAGGCCTTTCGACCGGGCGGTGCGGACGTAACCCATCGACGCCACCTCGAGCACCGCCGAGCGGATGTAGCGGGTCATGATCGCCGCAGCCACCAGCCCGACGGTCAGGCCCGGCAGGATGATGTGCCGCAGCCAGCCCCCGGGGTCGTCGAACAGTGGCCGGTAGCCCGACGTCGGCAGCCAGCCCAGCGTGGACGAGAACAGGGCGATCAGCAGGATGCCCAGCCAGAAGTCCGGCACCGAGACGCCGAACTGACTGGTCACTCGCACGATCGCATCGCTGACCCGGCCCTCGCGCAGCGCCGCCCAGATGCCGGCCGGCACGGCGATGAGCATCGCGAAGACGATGCCGACCAACCCGAGCGACACCGTCGCGGGCAGCCGGTCGAGCAGCGTGGCGGTGACCGGATCGCCGTTGCGGAAGCTCACCCCGAGGTCGCCGGTGAGCGCGTTACCCAGATAGCTGAAGAACTGCACGATCAACGGCCGGTCCAGGCCGCTGGCGGTACGCAGCGCCTCGTACGCCTCGGGGGTGTAGCGGGTGCCCAGCGCGATCCGCACCGGGTCGCCGGGGACCAGCTGCACGAGCGCGAACACCACGATCAGGACGCCGAACAGCACCACGAGCGAGTAGGCGACACGCCGGGCGAGGAAGCGTACGACGGGGTGGGTGACGAAGCCGCTCACGAGGATTCGTCCTCACCGAGGACGGCGCCGCGGAACCGCACCGCCCCGTCGCGGCGTGCCTCGTACCCGGACAGTTCCGGGGTCCAGGCCTGGATCACCGACGGGTTGTAGAGGTAGATGTAGCTGACCTCGTCGGCGATGCGGGTGGCGGCCTTGGCGTAGTCGTCGCGGCGGGTGTCGCGGTCGGTCTCGACGCGCCCGGCGTCGAGCAGGCGGTCCACCTCGGGGTCGGAGAACTTCTGCGCGTTCGACGTGCCGTTGGTGTGGTGCTGGGCGTAGTAGAAGTCGTCGGGATCGATGTTGCCGAGCCAGCCCATCATCAGCATGTCGAAGTTGCCGTTGTTCTGTTCGTCGAGCCAGGTGGCGAAGTCCACGGTGCGGATGTCGACGGTGATGCCGAGCGGGGCGAGGTTGTCGGCGATGATCTGCGCGGCGGTGACGGTCTCGGGGTATTCGCTGGTGACCAGCATGTCGAGCCGTTCCGGCCGGGCGTTCGCCTGGGCGAGAAGGTCTTTCGCCTTGTCGATGTCGTAGGAGTAGCGGTCGTAGGGGGTGTACCACGGGTTGCCGTCGGGGATCGCGAGTTGATTCTTCGCCGCGGTGCCGTAGCTCGTCGCGGCGACGATCGCGTCGCGGTCGATGGCGTAGGCGATCGCCTGGCGCACCCGCACGTCGTTCCACGGCGATTTCGCCTCGTTGAGCGCCAGATACCAGTAGTCGTTGCTCGGGGTGACCGCCAGCCGCAGCGAGTCGTCCTCGCGCAGCTGGGAGACGCGTTGCGGGGGGACCGAATCGGTCCAGTCGACCTCGCCGGCCTGCAGCGCCGACAGCGCCGTCGACGGTTCGGAGATGAACCGGAACGTCACCCCGGAGATCCGCGGAGGCCCGCCCCAGTAGGACGGGTTGGCGCGCAGAGTGATCGAGTCGCCGCTCGTGGCGCCGGTGAAGGAGAACGGCCCGGTGCCGATCGGTTTCGTGGCGATCTGGCCGCTCTCGACGTTGGCCCGCGACACGATGGCCATCCCCTTGAACCCGCCGAGGTTGGTGAGCAGGTTGGGGGTGGGTTTGTCGACGGTGATCCGCACGGTGGCCGGGTCGACGGCGGTCACGTCGGTGACGGCGCTGAACTTGTCGACGTTGGTGAGCTCCTCGTCGATGATGCGACGGTAGGAGTAGACGACGTCGTCGGCGGTGAACGGGGTGCCGTCGTGGAAGGTGACCCCGCGGCGCAGATGGAACGTCCACACCCGCTGATCGGGGCTGACCTCCCACGATTCGGCGAGCGCCGGGCGCATCTCGAGGTTGGCGTCGGGTTCGACCAGGGTGTCGAAGACGTTCTCGAGCACCTCGAACGAGAAGTACGCGGAGGTCTTGTGGGGGTCGAGTTGGTCGGGTTCACCGGCGATCGCGGCGACGAGGTTGTCGGCGGCGGCGTCGCCGAGGTCGACGCGTTGACCGGTGGAGCAGCCCGTGAGCGCCACCATCAGGGCGAGGGCGGTCGCCACGCACGCAGCCACCACCGCGTTCCGCCGCATCACGACCACCTCAAGATCAATCGGGCCTTTGACGCTTCTTACCCCGTGTGGTCCTGATCGCAAACGCTCGCCGGCGAACCGGTGACGTCCCGGTGGGCGGACTGCCATACTGACCGCGATGATCACGATCTCGCGAGTGATGGCCGCGGCGGTCCTGGCGTTCGGGACGGCCCTCGGCGCCGCCGGTCCGGCGCAGGCCGACCAGCAGGTGCTGGAGGGGGTCTTCACCTACACCCAGCAGGACGGACTGACCGGCGACTGGGATATCCACCCGTCCTGCGTGCCGACCGTAGGGGATCTGCGCGAACCGTTGTATCTGCCGGTCGCCTGCCGGCTGCACGTGACATCGTTCCCCGAGGTCAAGAGCGGGGACGCGGTGCTGATCAACGGGGTGTGGGCCTACGACACCACGATCGCCGACGGCGTGATCTGCTCCGACGGCAGCCCCCTGCAGGTCGTCCAGACGATCGAGTTCGACACCGTGACCATGACCGGAACCCGCACCGACACCCACGCGCCCGGTTGCAACGGCGAATTGCCGGCCACCATGATCAAGACGCCGTTCACGCTCGCCTTCAAGGGGCCGTTGAACAATCCCGTCGACCGGTACCCGCTGATCTGCGAACCGGGCGGGCTGCGGCGCTGCTTCTGACCCCGCGAACGTGAGCTCGCGTTCGAGGAATCGTCCGGAACTCGCGCACGAGCTCACGCTCGGCGGGCGGGTCAGGCCGTGAACCCGCCGTCGACGTTCCAGTTCGCGCCGGTGATGTAGCCGGTGTCCGGGCCGGCCAGATAACTCACCACGCCCGCCACGTCGGCGGGGTGCCCGTAGTGCCCGACGGCGATCAACGGCGTTGCGGCGTCGGCGAACTCACCGTCAGCGGGGTTCATGTCCGTCGCTATCGGCCCGGGCTGGACGTTGTTGATCGTGATGCCGCGCGGTCCGAGTTCCCGCGCGAGCCCGCGGGTCAGCCCCGCCACGGCCGCCTTGGTCATCGAGTACACCGACAGCCCCGGCGCGGGCACCCGGTCGGCGTTGATGCTGCCGATGTTGATGATGCGGCCGCCGTCGCCGAGATGCCGGACCGCGCACTGGATCGCCACGAACACCCCGCGCACGTTGACCGCGACGAGGCGGTCGAACTCGTCGAGCGGGAACGAATCGACCGGTCCGCCTGCCGCCACGCCCGCGTTGTTGACCAGGATGTCCAACCCGCCGAGCCGCGTCACGGTCTCGTCGACCGCCGAGGCGATCTGCCCGGCATCCGAACTGTCCGCCCGGATCGGCAGCACCCGGCCGCCGCCGCGCGACACATCGACCACGACCTTGTCGGCGTCGGCCACCGAACTGCCGTAGGTGAACGCCACCGCGGCCCCGTCGAACGCCAACCGCCGCACGATCTCCGCGCCGATTCCGCGCGAGCCACCGGTCACCAAGGCCCGTCGTCCCGCGAGCCGCCCTTCCACCCCAGCCGTCATGACCTCACCTTAGGGTGATCCCATGGCCAAACGCATCGTCGTGTGGGGCACTGGTTTCGTCGGCAAGATGGTGATCGCCGAGATCGACCGCCATCCGCTGTTCGAGCTCGTCGGCGTCGGGGTGAGCAGTCCGGACAAGGTCGGCCGTGACGCGGGGGAGATCTGCGGGCTCGGGCGCACGCTCGGCGTGACCGCCACCGACGACGTCGACGCGCTCATCGCGCTGCGACCCGATGCGCTCGTGCACTTCGGCCCGACCGCCGCACACGCCGACGCGAACATCGCGCTCATCACCCGTTTCCTGCGCGCCGGGATCGACGTCTGCTCGACGGCGATGACGCCGTGGTTGTGGCCGACCATGCACCTCAACCCGCCGGGCTGGATCGCGCCGGTGACCGAGGCGTGCGAGCTGGGGGAGTCGTCGTGCTTCACCACCGGGATCGACCCAGGCTTCGCCAACGACCTGTTCCCGCTGACGCTGATGGGGGTGTGCGGTGAGGTCAAGCGGGTGCGCGCCGCCGAACTGCTCGACTACACCAACTACACCGGCGACTACGAGAACGAGATGGGCATCGGCAGGCCGCCGCGGCAGCGGGCCCTGCTCGAGACCCCGGACATCCTCGTGATGGCTTGGGGCGCAACGGTTCCCATGATCGCTCACGCGGCGGGCATCATGCTCGACGAGATCACCACGACCTACGACAAGTGGGTGACGCCAACCGACCGCCCGAGCGCCAAGGGGGTCATCGCGGCGGGGAACGTCGCCGCCGTCCGGTTCACCATCAACGGCGTGTACCGGGGCGAGACCCGCATCCAACTCGAACACGTCAACCGCATCGGCGCCGACGCCGCACCCGACTGGCCCGCCGGGACGCAGAACGACGTCTACCGCGTCGAGATCGACGGCAGCCCGAGCATCACGCAGGAGACGGCGTTCCGCTTCACCGACGGCTCCGGCCGCGACGCCGCCGCGGCAGGCTGTCTGGCCACCGGGATGCGCGCGCTCAACGCGGTGCCCGCCGTCAACGATCTGCGGCCGGGCTGGGTCACGGCGCTGGATCTGCCGCTCGTCCCCGGGGCGGGCACCATCCGCTGATTCAGCGACGGCGCACCCCGGCCACGGCCGAACGCGGAAGCCGGCCCGCGCGGGAATGGCCGGTCATCCGGTCGCCGTCGACGACGACGTCGAAGCTCAGGTGCAACCGCATCGGCCTGGTCACCGATTGCCGCCAGGTCACCCGCTGCCCGTCGCCCTCGTCGACGACGGCGATGTCGCGCAGTTCGACGGTCTCGTCCTTCGACGTCGCGCTACCGCGCAGGCGGTCGCCGGCGGAGACGAATTCGTATGTGGTGGACAGTGTTCCGATCGGTGTCTTGATCCTGACGTCCCACGCTCCCTCGACGGCGCTCACACCGCCACCGGGACGTGGCCGCGGTTGCTCCACACGGTGCCGCGGCGCTCGTAGGCGAACAGCGACTCCACCGTGTTGGCGATCCGCGGACCGTAGGCGCGGTCGAGCAGATGCAGGGCCAGGTCCAGCCCGGAGGTCACCCCGGCCCCGGACACCAGATCGCCGTCGTCGACCACCCGGGCGGGCACCGCGTGCGCCCCGGTCGCCTCGAGCATGTCCATGCCGAGATGGTGGGTGACGGCGAACCGCCCTTCGAGCAGACCGGCCATCGCCAGCGCCAGCGAGCCGCCGCAGACCGTGGCCACCGTGACGTCCGGATCGGCGAACGCCTCGCGCAGCAGGGGTATCGCCACCGTCTCGCAGAATCGCGCCAACAGCACCGGGATCGTGACGTCCCCATCGTCCGGATCGCCCTCGATGGGTCCCGTCGCACCCGGCACGAGCACGAAACCCGGCCGGTGCGGATCCAACCCGGCCGTCGCCTGCAGGACCAGTCCGCGACTGCCGCTGACGACCGGGCGAGGACCTTCCGCGGAGACGAGGTGCACGTTCAGGTCTCCTCCGACGGCGCCGCTGCCTGCGACGAGGACCTCATAGGGGGCGATGACGTCGAGCGGGTCGAACCCGTCGAACAACACGATCTGGGCATCCATGCCGATCAGCGTGCGGGAAATCGCACCGATGCGGCAGTGGCCAGATCGCCACTTTTCGACGAGATCTTGCCAGTACGGCTGTTAGGGTGCGGACATGCGCACCGTCGCGGTCCTGGCCATGCCGGACGTCATCGCCTTCGACCTCGCGACCGCCGTGGAGGTGTTCGGCCGGACCCGAATGCCCGACGGGACACCGGGTTACGACGTGCGGGTGTGTGCCACGGCGCCACAGGTCGACGCCGGGCCGTTGCGGATCGGCACCGACCACGGCATCGACGCCCTCGCCGGCGCCGACACGATCGTGGTGCCCGGCTGCGACGAGATCATCACCGAAGCGCCCGCCGACGTTCAGGAGGCGTTGCGCGCGGCGTACGCCGCGGGTGCGACGGTCGCCTCGATCTGCACCGGCGCCTTCACCTTGGCCGCGGCGGGTCTGCTCGACGGCAGACGCGCCACCACCCACTGGGCGGCCGCCGACGCGTTCCGGGCGGCGTACCCGGCCGTGCACCTGGACCCCGACGTCCTCTACGTGGACGAGGGGCGGGTGCTGACCTCCGCGGGCGCGTCGGCCGGGCTGGACCTGTGCCTGCACATGGTCGCGCGCGACCACGGCCACCGCGCCGCCGCGGACTCCGCCCGCATGGCGGTGGCCCCGTTGCACCGCAGCGGGGGCCAGGCGCAGTTCATCCTGCGCAACCGGGCGGCCGCCGGACCCGTCGCCGAACGCACCGAACTCGACGCCGTCCTGGCCTGGCTGGAGGAGAACGCGCACCGGGAACTGACCCTGGCCGACATCGCCCGGTATGCGTCGATGAGCGTGCGCACCCTGAACCGCAGGTTCCAGGCCGAGACCGGGCAGACACCGATGCAGTGGGTGACCGGGGTGCGGATCCGCCACGCCCAGCAGTTGCTGGAGACCACCGACCACGGTGTGGAACGGGTGGGCAGGGAGGTCGGCTTCAGCTCGCCGGCGAACTTCCGCGAACAGTTCCGCAGGCTCACCGGAGTGGCACCGCTGAACTACCGCAACACCTTTCGCGAACGCCTCGCCGGCTGATCAGCGGGTCTTCGGCCGCTTGTGCAGCACCAGCTGCGCCAGCGGGATCTGCGAGACCTCCGGGGCGGCGGCCAGCCGGGCGGCGATCCCCGCCTCCAGCCGGTCGAGGAACTGACCCGCCCGCGGATCGGTGCGGCCCCCGTCGAGCCCGCCCACCAGGGTCGGCAGTACCGACGCCCGCGCGAACTGCGCCCAGTTGTCGCCGAAGGCCTTGACGTCCTTGTCTTTTCGGTACTGACGGAAGAACCGGTCCTCACCGTCGACGATCTCGAGGTGTTCGATCTCCAGGCGTTCGAAGCGACCCGAGGGGGCGAACGGCGCCACGAAGTCCGCGGCCCGTCGGCTCACCGTCGGGATCGTCATCCGGCGCACCTCGTCCTCACGGATCAGGCCGGACCCGGCCAGTTCCGCCAGCGCATCGGTCATCGCCGCGAGCAACGGCCGGTACCCGTACTCGCCGTCCTCCCCGATGCCCATCGTCAGTACCACCAGCCGCCCACCCGGACAGAGCTCACGGCCGCGGAACGCGATGAACTCGTGCCAGTCGTGGGCGGCCTGGCGGGCATAGGCCGCCCGCACCGACTCGTCGGCGGTGTGGGCGACCTGGAAGTGGTCGGGCACGGGCGCGGGCGTCCGGCTCAGCCACTGGATCGCATACGAACTCCAGCCGAGGTTCACGCTGTTGGACGGCAGGATCTGGCTGTAGAACGAGCGCCCGACCGCGGAGGCGAACGCCGCGGCATCCTTGCGCAGATACGAGTCCGGGTCCTCGGTCAGCGTGCGGAACATCGCGGTGAAGTCGTTCTCCGGCACGTCCGTGTGCGCCACCAGGACCGAGTGTTCGCGGGTGGTCCTGGTGCGCAGGACGGCGATCGCCGCGCAGATCGGCAGCAGTGAGTTGTGCGCGGTGGCCGCCCCGTAGTCCGCGATCGCGATCGGCTGCGGGCGGGCGGGCAGCGGAACCACCTTCGCCGCCGCCTCGAACAGGGCGATCGTCGGGCGCAGACCGGCCGCCTGCAGCCGCGACCCCTCGGTGTAGTAGACGCTGCCGATCGGCTGCGGACGGACCACCACGCTGGACTCGGGCACGAGCGGACTTCCTTCGGACACGGACGACATCTTCGACGGTAGTCGCTCGACGCGCTACGCGTGATCGGTGCTCAACGCGAGTTCGCGTCCGGTGTCGATGTCGGCACGCAGCGCCGCGAGTCGCGCCTCGGCGTAGCTCACCGAGTCCGAGCCGAGCAGCTGGTTGAGCGGACCGGCCCCGGTGACCGCGACCCGGATGATCGCCGCGGCGCCCTTGACCGGATCGCCGAGCTGGCTGCCCTGCAGATCCAGATGGCTCTGCGTCATCTCCCGGATCTCGGGATAGGCGTCGGTGGTGGCGGCAGGCAGGCTCAGCGAGTCGGTGGTGAGGAAGTCGGTGCGGAAGTACCCCGGCTCGACGATCGTCACGGCGATACCGTGACCGGCCACCTCACCGGCCAGCGCCTCACTCATCGCGTTGAGCGCGAACTTGCCCGCGCTGTAGAGCCCCCAGCCCGGGACCGTGGTCAGCCCGAGAATCGACGAGACGTTGACGACGTGCCCGCTGCGTGCGGCACGCATGTGCGGAATAGCCGCGCGCACAACGTTCCACGCGCCGAGGACCTGGACGTCGAGCATCCGGCGGATGTCGTCAGTGGTGGTCTCCTCGACCGCCGCCAGGTGGCCGTAGCCGGCGTTGTTCACCACGACGTCGAGCCGCCCGAAGTGCTGCACGGTCCGGGTGACCGCCGCGTCGACGGCGGCCGCGTCGGCCAGATCCAGCGGCAGCGCCAGCAGGTGCTCGGTGTCCGTCCCGGCCAGGCTGTCGAGCAGTCGCTCGGGGGACCGCGTGGTCGCGGCGACGTGGTCGCCGCGGTCGAGCAACTGGCGGACCAGCTCCAACCCGAGCCCACGGGAGGCGCCGGTCACGAACCAGGTGGCGGGGGTGGCGGTGGGATACGGCATGATTCACTCCTCGAATTCTCACGGCCGGCTCCCGACGAGCCGACGTATCCGAGTCTGGCCCGCCGCAGGGCGCGAAAACCGGTCATAACCTGCCCTGACGTACCCAGGACGGCCGAACCTGGGACGCACAGACCCAGGCGCGGAAGGCGGCGGCTCTGCCAGAATCGACCCGTGGCCGCCCGCAACCAGGAACTCGCCGAGTTCCTCCGGCATGCGCGCGGCGCGGTCGATCCGACGCGGGCGGGACTTCCCGCCGACAGCAGGGTGCGCCGGGTGCCCGGGTTGCGGCGCGAGGAGGTGGCGCTGCTGGCCGGCGTGTCGACCGACTACTACACCAGGCTGGAACAGGGCAGGCGGATCACCCCGTCGGCCGGTGTGCTCGACGCGATTGCCCGTGCGCTGCAACTGGATTCGACCGGCCGCGCACATCTCGGGCGTCTCGTCGGCGCCGCGCGTCCGCGCACCACGTCGCGGCCCACCGTGCAGCGTGTCCGGCCCGGCCTGTACCAGGTGCTCGACGCGTTGGACGGTGTGCCGGCGATGATCCTGGGCAGGCACGCCGACGTGCTGGCCGCCAACCGGCTGGCCGGGGTGCTGATCGCCGACTTCGACCGGATGCCGCCCCGCGACCGCAACTACGCCCGGTGGATGTTCCTGTCCCCGGACGCCCGAGAGCTGTTCGCCGACTGGGACGAACAGGCCCGCGCTGTGGTGGAGAGCCTGCGTCTGGAGCTCGGCAACCATCCCGACGATCCGACCACGCGTGCGCTGGTCGACGAATTGGCCGTCGCCAGCACCGAATTCGACACGTGGTGGTCCGAGCACCGCGTGTACCAGCGCACCCACGGCTCGAAACGGTTGCGGCACCGCGTCGTCGGCGACCTCACCGTCGACTACGAGACGTTCCTGATGCCCGACGATCCCGACCAGACACTGTACGTCTACAGCACCGAGGCAGGCACCGCCTCTCGCGAGGCGATGAACCTGCTCATCAGTTGGTCGCTGTCGTCGGCCGACACCCGCTAGTGGCCGCGGGCGACCCAGTCGTCGTAGTGGACGATCTCGTCGCCGATGGTGGTGGTGTCGCCGTGGCCGGTGTAGACGACGGTGTCGGCGGGCAGGGCACCCAGGCGTCCGGAGATCGACTCCAGGATGGTCGGGAAGTCGGAGAACGAGCGGCCGGTGGCGCCGGGCCCGCCGGAGAACAGGGTGTCCCCGGAGAAGACCGCCGCCAA
>NZ_LQIT01000006.1 GCF_001499965.1 Mycobacterium sp. GA-2829 | reverse complement strand
CGCTACATCGACGAACAACGCAAACTCAACGACGACTTCGTCGCCGAACGCAACCGACCCCCGCCCTTCTAGCGGCACAGCGGGTGTCTACACCAGAGGATCACGGTAACAAGATCGACAAGTTCGGATAACGTCCGCCGTTCGGTCGAAAACCACTGCTACGCTGGCGCTTCCGGCATGAAGAGTGTCCTGAACTGAAGTGCGAGGAAGGCGATGGCTACCCGTCGAGCGTCAGCGGCGTTGTTGACCGCCACCGTCATGTTGGTCGCCATGATCGCCACCCTCGTCCGCCCGAGCGACGTCGCCTCCGCCGTACCCGTCGGCCAGATCTGGACCGGACGCTTCAACGTCGTCAGCTACGCCTCCCAGAAGGCAGGCACCAGCCCCGCCGCCCTGCAGCCCGAAGCCGACTTCACCGGTCAGTACGTCTTCAAGACCGACTGTGTCAGCGGCTCCTGCATCGCCACCGTGGTGAGCGGCCCACGCTCCACCAACCCGACCGTCCCCCAGCCCCTGCGCTATACCTGGGACGGCTCGCGCTGGACCCAGTCCTACGACTGGCAATGGGATTGCTTCATGGGCGACGGTGTTCCGAAAGTGTGGGCACCGGCACGCAGTTTCGTCTACTACGTCCCCCAGCGCGACGGCTCACTGGAAGGCAGCTGGCGCACCGACATTCTCGGCGGCCCATGCAACGGCAACGTCACCATGGCAGTCGCCGCATACCCCGTCTGGTGACCCCTCACCGCTGCGCCAGCGCCCGCAGGAAGAACGTCATGTTGGCCGGCCGCTCCGCGAGCCTGCGCACAAAGTAGCCGTACCACTGCGTGCCGAACGGAACATACACGCGCACAGCATCTCCCGCCTCGGCCAACCGCCGCTGCTCGGCGTCACGGATTCCGTACAGCATCTGGTACTCGAAGTCGCCGGCACCGCGCCCGTGCGCCGAAGCCAACCCCGGGACCGCATCGATCACCACCGGATCGTGCGACGCCACCATCGGATAGCCCCGCCCCGCCATCAATGTCTCCAGGCACCGCAGATACGAATCGGTGACCGCGTCGGCCTCCCGGAACGCCACCGACCGCGGTTCGTCATAGGCGCCCTTGCACAACCGGATCCGCGCACCCGACGCCGCGAACTCGGCACAGTCCTCCGCCGTGCGGTGCAGGTACGCCTGCAGCACCGTGCCGAGCCAGGAAAATTCCGTGCGCAGTTCCCGCACGATCGACAGCGTCGAATCCGTCGTCGTGTGGTCCTCGGCGTCCACGGTCACCCACACCCCGACCCGCTGCGCATGGGTGCACACCGTGTGCGCGTTCTCCAGCGCGATCTTCTCCCCGTCGCGCGGCAACGCCTGCCCCAACGCGGACAGTTTCAGCGACACCTCCAGCGGCCGCACCGAGCCGGCAGGTTCCGAACGCCGGTCCAACCGGTCGAGCAGCTTCACATACGCCTCGACGGTCGCGTTCGCCGTGTCGGCGTCGGTGACGTCCTCCCCCAGATAGTCGACGCTCACCATGCGCCCCGAATCCCGCAGCGCTGCCACCGAATCCAGCGCGTCGTCGACACCCTCCCCGGGCACGAACCGGTGCACCACATTTCGGGTGACGGACAACCGCTCGGCCGTGTGGCGCAGCGACGACGACCGCGCGGCGGCGAGGATCGCGGGCCGGGCGAAACGCTGAAAGGCACCCATCGCTCACACCTCCATGTGGGGATAGTCGTGGGTGGTCGGCGGAACGAAGTTCTCCTTGAGCGAGCGCGCCGACGTCCACCGCATCAGGTTCAGCGCCGACCCCGCCTTGTCGTTCGTGCCCGATGCCCGCGACCCACCGAAGGGCTGCTGCCCGACCACGGCCCCGGTCGGCTTGTCATTGACGTAGAAGTTGCCCGCGGTGTGCCGTAGCCGCTGCTGTGCGCGCAGGACGGCCTGGCGGTCGTCGGCGATCACCGCACCGGTCAGCGCGTATTTGGCGCCGCCGTCGACGACGTCGAGGATGCGCTCGTAGTCGTCGTCGGGATAGACGTGCACCGACAGGATCGGCCCGAAGTACTCGGTGCAGAACGACTCGTCGGACGGATCGTCGGACAGCAGCACCGTCGGGCGTACGAAGAACCCCTCGCCGTCGTCGTAGTCCCCGCCGACCGCGACGGTCACCGACGGTGCGCTCTTGGCCCGCTCGATCGCCGCGACGTTCTTGGCGTACGCCCGCGAGTCGATCAACGCCCCACCGAAATTCGACAGGTCGGTGACGTCGCCGTAGCGCAGCGCCTCGGTCGCGCCGAGTAGATCGTCGCCCATCCGCTGCCACACCGACCGCGGCACGAACGCCCGCGACGCCGCCGAACACTTCTGCCCCTGGTAGTCGAACGCGCCGCGGATCAACGCGGTCCGCAGCACGTCCGGCTGCGCGCTCGCATGTGCGACGACGAAGTCCTTGCCGCCGGTCTCCCCCACGAGCCGCGGATAGCCGTTGTACCGCTCGATGTTCGTGCCGACCTCACGCCACAGGTGCTGGAACGTCGCGGTCGACCCGGTGAAGTGGATACCCGCCAGGCGCGGATCGGCCAGCGCCACGTCGGACACCGCCTTACCGTCGCCGGCCAGCAGGTTGATCACCCCGTCCGGCAGGCCGGCCGCCTCGAGCAGCTGCATCGTCAGGTGTGCGGCGAACATCTGCGTCGGCGACGGCTTCCACACCACGGTGTTGCCCATCAGGGCGGGCGCCGTGGGCAGGTTGCCCGCGATGGCGGTGAAGTTGAACGGGGTGATCGCGTAGACGAACCCCTCCAGCGGCCGGTAGTCGGTGCGGTTCCACACCCCCCGCGTGCTCATCGGCTGCTGGTTGAGGATCTGCCGGGCGAACGCGACGTTGAACCGCCAGAAGTCGATCAGCTCGCACGCGGCGTCGATCTCCGCCTGATACGCCGACTTCGACTGGCCCAGCATCGTCGCCGCGACCAGCGTCTCCCGCCACGGTCCTGCGAGCAGGTCGGCCGCCCGCAGGAACACCGCGGCGCGTTCGTCGAACGGCGTCGCCTCCCAGCCCGGTTTGGCCGCCAGCGCGGCGTCGATCGCGGCGCGCGCATCCTCGTGCGTGGCATTGGTCAGTGTGCCCAGCCGCGCATGGTGACGATGCGGTTGCACGACGTCGATGCGCTCGCCCTCCCCCATGCGGCGGCGGCCGCCGATGACGTGGGGCAGGTCGATCGACTCCGGGGCCACCGTGGCGAGGGCTTGGGTCAGGCGGTCCCGCTCACCCGAACCCGGGGCGTAATCGTGCACCGGCTCATTGGCGGGCAGGGGTACTTCGGTGATCGCGTCCATGGCACCAGAATCGCCGAGCTGAGACCTGCATCACTTAGCTGATCCGCCAAAGAAACACGCGTCGCCTATTACGATCCGACAATATGCGCCCAGCCCGTATCCGGCTCGGCGAACTGCTGTTGGCGCTGGACCGCACGATGGTCACGCTGCAGCAGGCGCCGCGCGGCCTCGACCTGCCGGTGGCCTCGGTCGCCCTCGTCGACGCCGACGACGTGCGGCTCGGCATCGCCCCGTCGGCCGGCAACGCCGACCTGTTCTTCCTGCTCGGTGTGCCCGCCGACGCCGCCGTCCGCTGGTTCACCGCCCAACCCCGGCCGCCGGTGGCCGTCTTCGTCAAGAATCCCTCACCCGATTTCGTCGAGCACGCCGCCGACCGCGGCGCCGAGGTCGTCGCCGTCGACCCGCACGCTCGTTGGGAGCGGCTCTACCGGCTGGTCAACCAGTTCTTCGACCACCACACCGACCGGGACGACCCGCCGCTGCCCGGGGGCACCGATCTGTTCGGGCTGGCGCAGTCGATCGCCGACCGGGCCCGCGGCATGGTGAGCATCGAGGACGCCCAGTCCCACGTTTTGGCCTACTCGGCATCGAGCGAGGAGGCCGACGAACTGCGCCGACTGTCGATCCTCGGCCGCGCCGGACCGCCCGAACACCTGGCCTGGATCGGGCAGTGGGGCATTTTCGACGCACTGCGGTCCTCCCCCGACGTCGTGCGCGTGGCCGAGCGCCCCGAACTCGGGTTGCGGCCGCGCATGGCGGTCGGCATCCATCTGCCCTCGAGCTCCCGTCGGACACCGACGTTCGCGGGCACCATCTGGCTGCAGCAGGGTTCGGCCCCGTTCGCCGACGACGCCGAGGAAGTGCTGCGCGGCGGGGCGGTGCTGGCCGCGCGCGTGCTCGACCGGATGGCCGCCGCGCCGTCGACCCACACCCTGCGGGTACGGGAACTCCTCGGTCTCACCGACGACACCGACGTCGACATCGGCGCGATCGCCCGCGAGCTCGGCGTCGACGCCGACAGCCGCGCGGCGCTGATCGGTTTCGGCACCGAGCCGCCCCCCGACGTGATCGCACTCAGCGCGACGGCTTTTCGCGCCGACGCTCAGGTCGCCTCGACCGGTGAACGGGTGTACGTGCTGTTCCCGAAGATCGGCGCCCCGGCGTCGGTGACGTCATGGGTGCGTGGCGTGGCCGGGATGCTGCGTCGCGAGGTGGGGCTGACACTGCACGCCGTCATCGCCGCCCCGCTGGACGGGCTCGCCGACGCGGCGGCCGCGCGCGTCGAGATCGACCGCGTCTTCGACAGCGCTGCAAGGCATCCCGGTGCCATCGGGCAGATCACATCGCTGGCCGACGCCCGCACGACGGTGGTGCTCGACGAGATCGTCGCCCACGTCGCCGACCATCCCGGGCTCATCGACCCGCGCGTGCGCACGCTACGCGACCATGAACCGCTGCTCGCCGACACCCTGCGCGCCTACCTCGACGGTTTCGGTGACATTGCGGCAATAGCGATCCGAATGCACGTGCACCCCAACACGATCCGCTACCGCATCCGCCGCATCGAGACCCTGCTGGACACCTCGCTCGACGACCCCGACGACCGCCTCGTGCTCGCACTCGGGCTGCGGGCCACCGAAGGAGCTCAGCCGGTGAACGCTCCCTCGACCAGTTCGTCGAAGCGGTCCAGCGCCTCGTCGCTGTCGTCGTCGATCCCGCGCAGCGGTCCGCGGTCCTCCAGGTAGCGCCGCGCATACAGCCGCGCCACCAACGCTTTACGCTCACCGCCCCGCTCGGCGCGCTCCCACGCCGCCTGTTCGGTCAGCAGCGCACCGGCGTACACGTCGGCCATGTACTGCGCCAGCGGGAACAGTCGCGCCTCGGCGACCGCCCCGTCGAGCTTGGTCCACGCCGTCACCGCCGCCTCCAGATCCAGTACCCGTTGCGACACCAGGGCGGTCGTCGCGTCGTCGTCGGACACCGACACGGCGTCGTGCAACCGGCTCAGCAGCGCCTCGTGGGCCGCAGCGCGCCGGATGCCGCGCGCCACGTCCAGGCACAGGATGTTGTCCGGCCCCTCCCAGATCGTGTTGACCTGTGCATCGCGCAGCAGCCGCGCGACGGGCCAGTCCTCGATGTAGCCGTTGCCGCCGTGGATCTCGATCGCGTCCGACGCCATCGTGATGCCCAGGCGGCACACCTTGAGCTTGGTGACCGGGACCGCGATGCGCTGCCGGATCCGCCGTGGCTGACGGTGATTCGCCAGTCCGGTGCCGTCGAACACCAGCGCCTGGGCGGCCTCGACGTCGACGATCATCTCGGCGAGTTTGCGCCGCATCAGCGGTTTGTCGATCAACGCCGATCCGAACGCGTGCCGGTGCCGCGCATAGGTCAGCGATTCCACCAGCGCGCGCCGCGCGTTGCCGAGCGCGAACAGCGCGATGCCCAGGCGGGCGGCGTTGGTGAGCTCCATCATCCGGCCCAGCCCCTTGCCGTCCGACGGACCCGCCTCGGTGCTCGGCTCGCCGGAGAGCAGGAACGCCTCGGCGTCGGCGAACTCCACCTCCCCCGACGCCACCGACCGGGTGCCGAGCTTGTTCTTGAGCCGCCGGATCCGGACCCCGTTGCGGGTGCCGTCGCGCCGGGTGCGCAGCACGAGGAACGAGGCCACCCCCCGCCCGGAGTCCGGGGCCCCTTCGGGTTTGGCGAGGACGACGAACGCCTCACCGTCGCAGTTGGAGGCGAACCACTTGAACCCGTTGAGCCGCCAGGCGTCGCCGTCGCGGGTCGCCGTCGTCTCCAGCGCACCCAGGTCCGAGCCGCCGGTGCGCTCGGTGAGCATCTGCGCGGTCTCCCCCGCCCACTCGCCGGATTCGAACTTCGCCAGCACGTGGTCGCGGACGTCGGTCGGCGCGTACGCCGCCACCAGCGCCTGCACCATCCCGCCGCCGGTGCCCAACGCGCAGCCCATCCCGATGTCGGCCTGATCGAGCAGGTAGTTCGCCGCGAACATCGGGATCGACGAGCGACCGCCTGCGGCGCGGACGTCGTCGCGCAGCGCCTGCTGGCTGTCCAGCACAGCGCGTTTGGCCGCGGTGAACGACGGCGGCATGACCACGCGGCTGACGTCGTGGCCCCACTTGTCGTAGCGCTCCAGCCACGGCGGGTTGCGGTCGGTCTCCTCTGCCCACCGCGCGACGTCGCCGCCCATCAGCGCGCCGATCCGCGTCAGATGCGTTTCGGCGATCGGCAATTGGTCCGGCGGCAGGTAGTAGGCCAACATGAACTGCAGCGTCGGATCGGTGGTGTACCAGTTGAGCCCGACGGCCCCGGCGTAGCGCTCGGTGCGGTAACGCTCGGCCTTCTCCTGAGTGTGGAACGCGTCGCTCATCGACTGCGACGGTATTACGGCGGCGACGTGCTAGCGGTGATTCGCCGAAAGCCGTTCCGCGGCGGCGGCGATGCGCTCGTCGGTGGCGGTCAACGCCAGCCGGACGTGCTGGGCGCCGCGGGGTCCGTAGAACTCTCCCGGCGCGGCCAGGATCCCGAGCCGCGCCAACCGGTCGACGGTCTCCCGGCACGGCTCACCGCGGGTGGCCCACAGGTACAACCCCGCCTCGGAATGGTCGACGGTGTAGCCGGCGCCCTGCAGGGCGGGCAGCAGCACCGCACGGCGACGGGCGTAGCGCTCCCGCTGTTCGTGTTCGTGGGCGTCGTCGTCGAGCGCTGCCACCATCGCGGCCTGTACCGGTGTCGGCACCATCATCCCGGCGTGTTTGCGGACGGCGAGCAGCTCGCCGACCACCGCCGGGTCACCGGCCACGAACCCCGCGCGATACCCCGCCAGCGAGGACGTCTTGGACAGCGAGTGCATCGCCAGCAGCCCGGTGTGGTCACCGTCGCAGACCGACGGGTGCAGCACCGAAACCGGTTCGGCCTCCCACGCCAAGCCGAGGTAGCACTCGTCGGACGCCACAAGCACCCCACGTTCGCGCGCCCACCCGACGACCTTGCGGAGGTGGTCGAGGCCCAGGACGCGGCCGGTCGGGTTGCTCGGGGAGTTGAGGAAGATCAGCGCCGGTGTCTGCGGCCCCAGCTGGGTGAGGGAGTCCGCCCGCAGCACCTGGGCGTGGGCCAGCCGCGCGCCGACATCGTAGGTGGGGTACGCCAGTTCGGGCACCACGACCAGGTCGTCGGGGCCCGCGCCGAGCAGGGTGGGCAGCCACGCGATCAGCTCCTTGGAGCCGATCACGGGCAGCACCGCATCGTCGGTCAGCCCGGTGATGCCGTAGCGGCGTTCCAGCGCGGCGATCGCCGACGCACGCAACGCCGGCGTACCGGCCGTCGTCGGATATCCCGGCGCGCCACTCGCCGCGGCGAGCGCATCGCGGATGACCGGGGCCACCTCGTCCACGGGCGTGCCGACCGACAGGTCGACGATGCCGTCGGGGTGCGAGCGGGCGAGCGCGCCGGCGTCGGCGAGCGTGTCCCAGGGGAATTCGGGCAACCGGGCGGAGACCGCCCGGCGCGCTACCTCAGGGGTGGACGTGTCAGTCCTCGCCCTGCGGCGGCAGGTCCTTGACGGCCTGCGGATCGTTGTCGGTCTGACCCACCTTCGACGCGCCACCAGGAGAGCCCAGGTCGGCGAAGAAGTCCGCGTTGTGCTGGGTGTAACCGCCCCACTGATCCGGGACGTCGTCCTCGTAGTAGATCGCCTCGACCGGGCACACCGGTTCGCAGGCTCCACAGTCGACGCACTCGTCGGGGTGGATGTACAGCATGCGTGCGCCCTCGTAGATGCAGTCGACGGGGCATTCCTCGATGCATGCCTTGTCTTTCACGTCGACACAGGGTTCGGCAATGACGTACGTCACCGGTTCTCCTAGGTGTTCCTCGGTCCAACTGTCCAGTGGGCTGCCCCGGAAGTATGCCCATCCGGCACCTGGACGGTTGTCTCAGCCTGCCCTAACTTTTCACGCGCCCTCCGCACCAGGATTGCGCGCGGTTACTGATACTAAACGTCGCACATACAAAACGCCCACCCGCCACGCCTGATGCGCGTAAGCGGCACTGCGCTGCGGAGACGAAGACGCCACGGCTCCCGTCGGGGAACCGTGGCGTTCGGACCGTGCGCGTCAGGACTGCTTGAGCGCCTCGATCTCGAGGGTGATGGTCACCTTGTCGCCGACGACGGTGCCGCCGGTCTCCAGCGGGGCGTCGAAGTCGATGCCGTAGTCCTTGCGGTTGAGGACGACGGAGGCCTCGAAGCCGGCGACCTCGCCGTGGCCCATCCCGGGGTTGGTGCCTATGAACTCCAGGTCGAGGGTGATCGGACGCGTGTGGCCCTTGAGCGTGAACTCACCGTCGAGGGCGTAACGGTTGCCCTCGGTGCGCACGCCGGTGGAGGTGAAGGTCGCGGTGGGGTGGTTCGCGGTGTCGAAGAAGTCGGCCGCCCGCAGGTGCTCGTCGCGCTGGGGGTTGCGGGTGTTGAGCGAGGCCACGTTGATCTCGGCCGATACCGACGCGGTGCCGTCCTCACCGACGGTGATGGTGCCGCTGAAGTCGTCGAATGTGCCGCGCACCTTGCTCACCATCAGGTGGCGTACGGCGAAGCCCAGCGTCGAGTGGATGGGGTCGATGGCCCAGGTGCCGACGCCGAGCGCGGTGGCAGTGGAGGTGGTCGAGGTCATGGGAGTCTCCTTGGGGTCGTGCGCCGGGCAGGTTCCGGCACTCAATCAACACAAACGGACCTCGGTCCGGTTCTATTCCGGGCGGGCGGTAACGCCCGCTCTCCCGGGTCGATGTGTTCTCGGGTGCCCGCGATCGCAGGCGCACCGTCACGAACCACCTCGGGGGGATTCCATGAAGAAGATCGTCGTCGGTTTCGCGTGCGCGGCACTGGCCACACCGTCGCTGGCGCTGGTGAGCGCTCCAGTGGCGGGCGCGTACCGCAACTGCGACGAGGCGCGTGCCGTGGGGGCGGCGCCGATCCTCGCCGGCCAGCCCGGCTACAGCGCCAAACTCGACCGCGACGGTGACGGCGTGGCTTGCGAGACGGGTGGCGCGCCGGTCTACGCACCGGCGCCGGTGGTGGCCGCCGGCTACAACGTCGTCGTCGACTGGACAGGCACCGACTGCATCGACATCACAGTGCCCACCCCGGACACCCGCGCTTACCAGGTGGTCAACCGGTGCGGTGGGCGCGCGACATTCGGCCAGCCGGTGATCGACGCGAACTCCTACATCGGCGCCGACCCCGCGATCGGCGACGCCGCGACGCTCTCGTGCGAGATCCTCTCCGGCCGACTGGTCGACTCCGGCGTGGCCGGCGACGGACACGACGTGACCTGCCTGACCACAGCGGGCCTGCTGCCCTGACGGGTCAGGCCGCCAGCGGCGCGTAGGTGGTGGTCCGCTGCCGCGCCGGGCGGCCGATGCCCTCGGCGATCGCGACGAGTTCCTCGACGGTCTTCGCCGAGCCGTTCTCCGAACCCGCCATCCGCGAGATGGTCTCCTCCATCAACGTTCCGCCGAGATCGTTGGCGCCGCCCTGCAACATCACCTGTGTGCGCTCGACGCCGAGTTTGACCCAACTGGTCTGTATGTGAGAGATCCTGCCGTGCAACATGATCCGCGCCAGCGCGTGGACCGCCCGGTTGTCGCGGTGCGTCGGGCCGGGACGGGAGCCGCCCGCCAGGTAGAGCGGTGAGGACTGGTGCACGAACGGCAGCGGTACGAACTCGGTGAAACCGCCTGTGCGGTCCTGGATCTCGCGCAGCACGCGCAGGTGACCGACCCAGTGGTGCGGCTGGTCGACGTGGCCGTACATCATCGTCGAACTCGACCGTAGCCCCACCTCGTGAGCGGTGGTGACCACGTCGATCCACATCGAGGTCGGCAGCTTGCCCTTGGTCAGCACCCAGCGCACCTCGTCGTCGAGGATCTCCGCGGCGGTGCCCGGGATGGTGTCCAGCCCGGCCTCGCGCAGCGCGGTCAGCCACTCGCGCACCGACATTCCGCTCTTGGTGACGCCGTTGGCGATCTCCATCGGGGAGAACGCGTGCACATGCATCGACGGCACCCGCTTCTTCACCGCGCGCACCAGGTCCGCGTAACCGGTGACCGGCAGCTCGGGGTCGATCCCGCCCTGCATGCACACCTCGGTGGCCCCGGCGACGTGCGCCTCCCACGCTCGTTGGGCGACTTCGTCGGTCGACAGCGAATACGCGTCGGCGTCGCCCTTGCGTTGCGCGAAGGCGCAGAACCGGCAGCCGGTGTAGCAGATGTTGGTGAAGTTGATGTTGCGGTTGACCACGAATGTCACGTCGTCACCGACGGCGTCGCGGCGCAACGAATCCGCAAGCGCGGCAACGGCGTCCAGCGCCGGACCGTCGGCGGTGGCCAGTGCGAGGTACTCGTC
Source organism: Mycobacterium sp. GA-2829 (assembly GCF_001499965.1). Classification (GTDB taxonomy): domain Bacteria; phylum Actinomycetota; class Actinomycetes; order Mycobacteriales; family Mycobacteriaceae; genus Mycobacterium. Next base: position 128,222 of record NZ_LQIT01000006.1, on the reverse strand, counting down.
ATCCGAGAGTGCCGCCGGGTCGCGTTCCGCGGCCCGCAACGCCGCCAGCACGTCGGTGTCGATGCGCTCGGGCGCCCGCGCCGCCAGCTCGTGGACCTTCTCGCGGATGGACTCCCAGTCGCCGAAGGCGCTTCCCAGATCGCTGCGGGTGTCGGTCAACCGACCCTCGCTGTCGATGGCCTCGTGCAGGTCGATCCGGCCCAGCGACTGCAGCGCCTCGTCGGGTTCCTGCCACGGCCGGCCCACCGGGTTCACGTCGAGTGCGAGCCCGGTCCCCGGGTCGGCCAGCGCGTCGACATGCCCCCGCACCCGCGGATCGATCCACGCCGCACCGGCCTGCACGTACTGCGGTTGCGCGGTCAGGCGCTGCGTCAGGTCGTATCCGGCCTCGGCGGTAACGTCGGCCAGATCATCGAGGGCGGGCCACGGGCGTTCCGGGTTGACGTGGTCGGGGGTCAGCGGCGAGACGCCACCCCAGTCGTCGACGCCGGCGGCGATCAGCGCCAGGCACTCTTCGCGCGACACCAGGTTCGGCGGCGCCTGGATGCGCACCTTCGGGCCGAGCACCAGACGTGTGGTCGCGACCGTGGCGAGGAAGTCCTCGATCCCGGCGTCGGGCGTGGACGCCATCGCGGTGTGGTCCTTGGCCCGGAAGTTCTGCACAATCACTTCCTGGATGTGCCCGAACTCCTTGTGCGACTTGCGGATCGCGTGCATCGTCTCGGCGCGTTCGGCGAGCGTCTCACCGATCCCGACGAGCAGTCCGGTGGTGAACGGGATCGACAGGCGGCCGGCGTCGTCGAGGGTGCGCAACCGCACTGCCGGATCCTTGTCGGGGCTGCCGTAGTGCGCCAAACCCTTGGTCTCGAAGAGCCGCCGGGAAGTCGTCTCGAGCATCATGCCCATCGACGGCGCAACGGGTTTGAGCCGCGAGAGCTCCGCCCAGCTCATCACGCCGGGGTTGAGGTGCGGCAGCAGGCCGGTCTCCTCGAGCACGCGGATCGCCATGGCGCGCACGTAATCGAGGGTGGAGTCGTAACCGCGCTCGTCGAGCCACTGACGGGCCTCGTCCCACCGCTCCTCGGGACGGTCACCGAGCGTGAAAAGGGCTTCCTTGCAACCGAGTTCGGCACCGCGGCGGGCCACGTCGAGGATCTCGTCGGGCTCCATGTACATGCCGAGTCCCTGGGCGCGCAGCCGTCCGGGCACCGTCACGAACGTGCAGTAGTGGCAGGTGTCGCGGCACAGGTGCGTGACCGGGATGAACACCTTGCGCGAATAGGTCACCGGCAGGCGGCCGTTGGGTCCGCGGCGACCGGCGGAGGTCAGGCCGGCATCGCGCACCCGCGCCGCGCTGGCGCACAGGTCGGCGAGGTCGTCGCCGCGCGCGGTCATGGCGATCGCTGCTTCGTCGACATTGAGGGCGACGCCGTCGCGGGCCCGGCGCAGTACACGCCGCAGCGCGGCGGAACCGGGGGCTGCGGGCGTCGGCGGGAACACCGGGCTGGGCAGATCAGCGCCGTGCTGGGGGTTCAGAGCCACTCTCCTTTAACCCCGGCGGAGGCAACTTTCATCCGCGCGTCTCACATCCTGGAAGCACTGACTCCGGCATATCGGCCACAGTAGTCCGCTCCCACTTCAGTCGGCACGGGCACGCCTGAGCAGCCACGCGGCCGGAGCGACCCCGACGACGGTGTAGATCAGCACGCCGTAGGTCATCACGTCATGGCCGCCGAAGACGACGTCGCCGCCCGGACCGAAGGCGAACAGCACGACCAGCGTCGCCAGCCACGCCCACAGCGGGAGGGCGGCGAGGCGGTTCGAGGCGGTCCACTGCTGTGCCGCCCAGACCAATGCGGCGTTGAGGAGGCCGACGATCAGCGCGCTGACCGGGAACGCGACCGCGCCGATGCGCAGCGGGAGGAAGAACGCGCCGAGGATGGCAGCGAGCACACCGTCGACGGTGAGAAGCGCCAGGATGGCGGCGCGGGCCGGCGACGTCCTCAGGTCGGGATGCTGTCGAGCACACCCACCAGAGAACCGACCACCCACTGGAAGCTGTCGAGGCGGTCCTGCCAGTGCTGCAGGTTGGGATCAAGGTCGGGATCCATGACTGCCCCTTCGATGTCGCCGGATGTGGTGGAGCCTACCGTGACCCGTGTTCGCTACGCCACGGTGACGCCGGCGAGCAGGTCGGTTTCCCACCCTCGGTCGTCGCGGGGGCCGGGCTCCCCGGAGACCAACACGTAGTGCTCCTCGGCCGGAATCGGCATCGCGATGTTGTTGCTCAGTGCGCAGCTCTGCCCGTTCGGCGCGACGGTCACCTGGGTGGCGTGGGCGCGCAGGGCGGCGACCTTGGCCGCGAGAGCGTCGCGGACGTATACGACGGCGTCGATGCGGTCGTCGGTGTAGCCGAACGGCACGTCGTCGATGCTGATCCGCACCCAGTTCTCGGGGATGTCGGCGGCGGCGTCGAGCGCCTCCTGCATGGCGGTCCTGGCCAGGACGGTCCAGTACACCTTCGGCACCTGCCAGTGCGCACGCTCGACGGCGGTCATGGTGACGCGGTGGGTCTGGATGTGGTCAGGGTGGCCGTATCCGCCGTCGGGGTCGTAGGTGACGACGACGTGGGGTCGGAACTCGTCGATGGTGGCGGCGAGCAGCCCGCTGGCCTCGGTCATGTCGGCGTCGACGAAGCGGGGATGGTGGCGCGCCGGCGTGCCCTCCATGCCGGAGTCGCGCCAGTGCCCGGGCCCGCCGAGGAAGCGGGGCCCGTCGATGCCCAGCGCGGTCAGGGCGGCCGTGAGCTCGCTGATGCGGTAGCCGCCGAGTTGGTCGGCGTGATCGACGGCGAGTTGGGCGTAGCGCTCCCCGATCACCTCGCCCTCCTCGCCGAGGGTGCAGGTGACGACGCGCACGTCCGCGCCGCGGGTGACGTAGTGGGCGATGGTGCCGCCGGTGGTCAGGGTCTCGTCGTCCGGATGGGCGTGGACGAACAGCAGGCGGGGCGCTTGTGCAGTCATCAGCGGTGAATGTACGCCGGTGCGTCTCCGCCGCGCGGCGACGCATGACGGGGCGCTGACGGCAAACTCTTCCGGTTTTCGGCAGGTTTCCAGCGCAACTGGTTTCGCCGTAGGCGGGGCGTGGGCTGCCGGTTACCGGGTGTGATGACCTTCGGAATTCGTGGTGATACCTATCGCGGTGAATCTTTCTTTATTGCAAGGGTTTTGCACCCCGTCGACGGACGCTCGCGGGGGAACTGCCGTTCACTTGTGGGCATGTGGTGCAGATCACAACGTTGCGATTGTAAAGAAAGAACTTTCGACTGCAATCACCTGTCGTTGCGACGGCAGCAATTACCTCCGAGGCCGCGTCGGCCGGTGTTACGTTTCGCCGCACCTGAGATTCAGCTGAGAGGGAGGTAATAAATGTCGAAGCACCGCAAGCGGCCGCTCCGTAACCGTGTGAGGAGAGCCGCCGTGATGGGCGGGGTGACCGCGACCGCGACGGCCTTGACGATGGGGCTGACCGCCCCGGCGGCCGGCGCCTCGGCGGTGCCCGACCAGAAGGCTCCCCGCACGGATGCGGTCGAGCTGACCGCCCTCTCGCCGACCGACATCCTCAACCTGGGCAGCGTCGTCAACCTCGGCGATCTGCTGGGGCTGAACTTCGACGCCATCAACGGCATCCCGGATCTGCTGGAGCCGTTGGGGATCAACCTCGTCACGACCGGTCCCCCGTTCGGGCTGGCCAACCTGTTCGGGCTCAACCTGGGCTATGTGCCCGCATTCCCGGGGGCCATTGTCGACGAGGTCACCAGCACTGAACCGGGTCTGAACATCGGGCAGTTGCTTGGGCTGGTGAACCCGCAGTTGCCTGCGGTGATCGCCGGACTCGATGCCCTGGCGCCGCTGCTTGAGCCCCTCGGAATCGAGGTCCCTGACATCCCTCTCGCGAACGGAGTTCGCATCCCGATCGTCGTCGGCTTTGGTTTGGGAGCGCTCTCGACAGGTCTCGCCTATCCCCAGATCCGCGATTACTTCACGTCCGAGGAGCAGCGGGACATCCTGACGATCCTGCCGCTCCTTCTGCTGCGGAACTGGGGCCGCGCCGATGGTGGTATCGCGGCGCGCTTCGCACCGCTGCTCGACCCACTCGTCCGCCTCTTCGGCTACGAGAGTGTCGTCACCCCCGACGTCGAAAACGATGCGGACTACGTGAACATCGGCACCGAACCACTCACGGCCGCACAGGTGTTAGCACTGACCGGCGTCTTGGCTCCACTGCCAATCCCTGCGGCGCAGAAGGCCGCGTTGATCGGTGCGCTCACCATCGGCCTGCCCGACATCTCCATCCCCACCGGCGGACTCATCCCGATCAAGATCGACGCGACGGCGGAATACGACCCCTTCTCGGACTTCCCGGCCTGGCCGAACCCGGTCTCGCTCGCGAATTCCGTTGCGGCAGGCCTGTTTCCGACCTACCTCCTGCGTGGTGGCGATGTCGCGGCCCTGGCGCCGCAACTCGCCGCGGCGCTGCCGGGGATCATCGGCGGACTTCTCGACGAGGACGGGGCGATCAACATCTTCCTGACCATCCCGTCGGACCGTCAGCCGATTCTCGAGCCGTTCCGCTACCCGGCCGATGTCGCCAACTTCTTCACCGGCGGCGCCTTCGGCTTCACCAACCCGTTCGCGGATGCCATCGAGCCGGCCATCAAGATCCTCGGGAACCTGGGTTACACGAACGTCGTCCAGAACCCGACCGCGGCACAGCTCGCCGCCGGCATCGACCCGTATGACCGCGATTTCTCCAACAACTACGGTCAGGATTACGCACCCTTCTTCACCTTCCCCGACAACGTCGACTGGGGTCAGGTGCCGGGCGACGTGATCGAAGCCCTCGTCGACGGAGTCCGCGACGCCTTCTTCTTCGGCGGCATCCCGGGGGTCAACAACCCGCCCGACGGCATCTACCGCAACCCGATCGACGTCCTCGGCGACCTGGCGAGCCTGATCCAGAACCTGCCGCCGCTGCCGATCGGCCTGCCCAGCGGGCCGACGACGACCATCACCGCGAATGACGCCCTTGAAGAGGCCACGCCACCGCCAGCCAACCAGAGCCAGCTCGACCAGGGCTCGCAGAAGGTGACCCTCGAGGTCAGCGGTGGCGCGGCCGAGCTCGAGCCGGGTACCGACGTGACCGGCAAGAAGGACCCGATCCTGCGCAACCGCCCGGGCAAGCAACCGGCTCTGATCAAGAATCTGCGCGAAGCGGGCGAGAACGTCCGCGACGCGATGGAGGGCGGCGTCGACCGGCTCAACGATGCGGGCGAGCACCTCCGCAAGACGCTGACCGGTGGGTTGAAGAAGCAGCCCGCTCGCGAGGCCAAGGACGACCAACCCACGAACAGCCAGAACGAGGACAAGCCGGACAAGGAAGCACCCGCTTCCGAAACCGACTGACCGCAGCCAAGGAACGACCCCGGGGCGTGCTGCCCCGGGGTCGCTTCGTCCGCTCTAAACCTGTCGACGCATATTCTCAGGAAATCGACCACTCAGGCTGCTGTATTCTCAGGCCAGTCTCAGCTACGCTTTACCGATTGAACGCTGCGCACGTGGGGAGGGCGCCATGCGGCGGGCCATCGCCCCTTTTCTGGCCACCGGGGTAGTCATATCCGGTGCTGCCGTCGTGGTGGCGAACCCTGTTGTCCCGCTGCCGTCGGACATCCGTGTCTCCGCATCGGATTTCACCGCCGACGGTCACCGGCTCGACGTCCTCGACCCTGAGTTCCTGCAGTCGATCGGCGCCATCCGCCAGGACTGGCTCAGCTCCATCGAGGTGCTGCAGCGGCTGTTCAACGACGTCTCCACCACCGGGCGCGATTCGGTGATCTCCGCATTCGGCACCGGTCTGACCTACACCGAACCCGCTATCCCGCTGTCGGTCGAGGACTTCGCCCCCAACCATGAGCGATCGCTGGTCAGCCACACCCCCACCCCCTTGCCGGTGGGTGTACCGTCGGACGCGATCGGCAACGTCGTCGGCGCCCTGACCGACATCGGCACCAGCTTCGGCGAGGCCGGCATCACCTTCGTCAAGCAGGTCAGCATGGCTCCTGCGGTCGCGCTGGTGCTGACCCAACAGGTGGTGCAGCAACTGCTTACCGGCAAGATCGGTCCCGACGAGGCGCTCCGCCGCCTGATCGTGGAACCGCTCACCGCCCTGCTGGCCGGGCACCCGAATCTCACCGGTATCGAAGAGATCGACAAGGCCTTCCACGAGAGTGCGCTCAAACCTCTCATCCGCGCGTTGATCCGTAACCTGCCGAAACCGATCGGGAAGCCTGGGGGTTTGATCGACCACGTCGACCAGACCGTCGACGACGTCGCAGGCGAAATCCGCGACGGCGCCGCGCCCACGACCAAACCCGGGACCACCGCCCAATCGCAGCTGCCTTCAACGGGAACGGCACCCCAACTTCCCGTGATCATCGAAGAGCCCGCCGCCGGCGACGCCGAGGTTCCCACCAAGACAGTGCGGCCGAGCACGGCGAAGCTCCCCAAGGCTGGCGATCTGGCCAAGGAGTTCGGCGTCCGCGTTCAGCAGGGTCTCGACAACATGCAGTCGACGATCAAGCGCTTGACCCAGGGCCCGAAGAAGAACACTCCGTCGTCGACCAAAGACACCGGCGACGCCACTACCGGCGGCAAGAACGACGATGCCGATCAGGACGCCGACACCTCGTCGCCGAATTCCACGTCGTCCCCGGACGAGAAGCCGAGCGACAAGCCGGCCGGAAACGACGACGGCGCTCAGTCGTAAGACCGCAACCGCATCAAAGCGTCACTGTGACGCTTCGCCGCTCGTGTGAAACCCCGTTGAAAGACTCGGTCATGCGATAGGGCGCATGTCAGCCATTTGACGTCCGCGTCAGCGTCGTGCCGTTCCCAGCGCCGTCTCGGGGCGCCTCCGACCGCTCAGCAAGCGCACGATCAGACCCGCGCACCGCCTACCTGTCCGTTCGCTGCGCAGCGCTCCAGGAAGTTAACTGGACGCCTCAGCCGACTCTCAGATTTCTCGGTCCTTGATAAGGTGGCTAACTACATATGCGCGCTTATACGTCTCGCCGCCCAGGCTACAGCTAACTACTCGAGACGGCCGTGCCTCCGAGTACGGCGACTCGGCTAAGAAGCGGGACCGCCGGCGCGACTCACCCGAATAATCCTCCCACGACCACTCATCACCCACGCCAGAGAAGTCCTGCACAGGTACCCATTTTCGCGAGCGTCAAAACATCCCTCTCAGCTGGGACATCCGCGCCTCCCCGGGCCCCGGCCGGGGCCGCCTGCGCTTCCTGAGAACGTCCGCGCCAGCCCTTCCCGGCCACTGCGGCCGGTTCCCACGTCGATCCGCCTCGGTTCTTTGCCGACACCCCGTCGGACCCAAAACCAGCGAAGACCTGCCCAAACGGTAGCTCCATCACAAGTCCTTGCTGAAACAACAACATGACGACCGTCAACTCGGCGCGACGCGACCTAGAAGCGTCGGAGTGCACCCATCAACGCCAGATAGGCAATCCGCCACCCCGAACACACGACGGCCATACGCTCGAAGAACCTTCACGGTTCAATGTTCCAGCAATTGTCGTTAGCATGGTGAACGACTTTTCACCCCGATCGGAGACAGCTCGTCCCACACCGCCGTCGATTTGCCATTCCGGCGCTTTGTGAACGCGGGCGACATCGAAGGCTAATTACGAGTAGCAGCCGTCAGGCAAACGCGAATCGTAACCTCAGAAAAGCTCCGTAGAAAAAGGCGGGTACCACTTTGTTACTTAGGTAGTTCTCAGGTATGTTTTGCTCCGTCGGGCTTTTTGAGACTCTGAGGGGATGTCATGGAAGTTGCTGTTCGGTCGTACTTGACCGCCGGTGTGGCCGTTGTGGGAGCTACATCGATCGCGTTGGCTCCGGTCGAGGTTCTGCCCCCGGACTTCCAGATTCGTGGCGACCGGATGGTCGCGGTGCTCGACGACGTTTCGCTGTCGGCCCTGTCTGATCTGATCGCCGCCGCCCAGTCCGCGTGGGCGCCGGTCGGTGGTGCGCTCAACAGCGCCTCTCAGGCGACCCAGGCCGCGATCATCGGTCTCGGCGGAGCGCTTCAGGAAGCGCTCGTGAACGCTGTCGGGGAAGGCAACAACGCGTTCCAGGCCGTGGTCGAGGGCCTGCTCGACGGCGGTAGCGTCCTGGCCACCGCGGTCGACAACGCGCTCGCCAACTTCCCGTCGCCCGAGGCCTTCGTCGACGCCGTCGTGTCCGCGTTCGCGTCGATCAATCTGGATCTCGCCGGCGCCATCGAGATCGCTCTCGAAGCCGCGCTGGACCTCGACATCACTCTGGACGCCGGCGCCATCGGTGAGGCGTTCCTCGAGGCCGGTGCCGACCTGGCCGCCGCGTTCAACGCCGCACTGGCCGCGTTCCCGACGCCGGAGGAATTCGTCGGAGCCTTCGAGGCTGCGCTGGAAGGCGTCATCCCGGGCTTCAACGCTGTCGCCACCGCCGCCGCCGAGGCGTTCACCGAGCTGTCGGGTGAGCTCGCCGCCGCCATCGAGGCGGGTCTCGCCACGGGTGCCACCGCATTCGAGGCGTTGGTCGACGGACTGCTCGACGCCGGTGGTGAGCTCGCCGCCGCGTTCAACGCCGCGCTCGAGGCGTTCCCGACCCCCGAGGCGTTCATCGACGCGCTGGTCTCGGCGTTCGGCGCCATCGACGTCGACCTCGGTGCCGCACTCGACGTGGCGCTCGAAGCGCTTGTCGACCTGGGGATCGACCTGGACGCCACCGCGATCGCCGAAGCGCTCATCGAAGCCGGTGCCGATCTGGCTGCCGCGTTCGGGGACGTCTTCGACGGCTTCCCCACCCCGGCCGACTTCTTCGCCGCGTTCAACGCCGCCATCACGGGTGTGCTGCCGGGCCTCAACGCGTTCGCCGAGGCCGCCGGTGAGGCGCTCACCGACCTGTCGGGTGCGCTGGCCGCGGCCATCGACGCCGGCGCCGCCGCCGGTATCGGCGCGTTCGATGCCGTCGTCAACGGTCTGCTCGATGCGGGCAGCGATCTCGCCGCCGCGTTCGCGGCCGCGATCGAGGCGTTCCCGACGCCAGAGGCCTTCCTCGACGCGTTCGTGGATGCGTTCGCCGCCATCGACGTCGACCTGGGTGCGGCGCTCGATGTCGCGCTCGAGGCGATCGTCGACCTCGGTCTGGCCCTCGACGCCACGGCTGTCGCCGAGGCGCTCATCGAAGCCGGCGCCGACCTGGCCGCCGTGTTCGAAGGCGCCATCGAAGGCTTCCCGACCCCGGCGGACTTCCTCGCGGCCTTCAACGCCGCCGTCGCCGGTCTCGTCCCGGGCTTCAACGTGCTCGCCGAGGCCGCGGCCGAGGCGTTCACCGATCTCTCGGGCGCGCTGTCGGCGGCTCTGGAAGCCGGTGCCATCGCGGGTCTGGACGCGTTCGGATCCCTCATCGCCGGGCTGCAGGACATCGGCGGCGAACTGTCCGCCGCCTTCAACGCTGCGATCGAGGCGTTCCCGACGCCAGAGGCGTTCATCGATGCCCTCGTGTCGGCGTTCGGCGCGATCGACGTCGACCTGGGTGCGGCGCTCGACGTGGCGCTCGAAGCCATCGTCGACCTCGGCCTGGACCTCGACGCCGGTGCCATCGCCGACGCGCTGCTCGAAGCGGGTGCGGATTTCGCCGCGCTGTTCGACGGTGTGCTGGAGGGCTTCCCGACTCCGGACGAGTTCATCGCGGCCTTCAACGCCGCCCTCGAAGGCGTCATCCCGGGCTTCGATGCGCTCGCCGCGGCGACCGCCGAGGTGTTCGGTGACCTGTCGGGTGCCCTCACCACGGCGCTGGAGACCGGCTTCGCCGCCGGGGTGGACGCGTTCGACGCAATCGTCACCGGCCTGCTGGACGCGGGTAGCGATCTCGCCGCGGCCTTCAACGCCGCGATCGAGGCGTTCCCGACGCCGGAGGCGTTCGTCGACGCCCTGGTCTCGGCCTTCGGTGCCATCGACGTCGACCTGGCGGCGGCCATCGACGCCGCGCTCGAGGTCGTCGTGGACCTGGGTCTGAACCTGGATGCGACCGCGATCGGCGAGGCCCTCGCCGAAGCCGGTGCCGAACTCGCCGCGATCTTCGACGCCGCCCTCGAGGGCTTCCCGTCGCCCGTGGAATTCGTGGCCGCCTTCGAGGCCGCGCTGGAGGGCTTCATCCCGGGCCTCACCGCCCTGGCCGACGCCACCGGCACCGCGATCGCCAATTTCTCCGGCGCGCTGTCGGCCGCCATCGAGGCCGGCCTGGCTGCCGGTGAGACGGCGTTCGAGGCGGTCCTCGCCGGCCTGCAGGACGCGGGCGGTCAGCTGGCCGCGGCGTTCGAGGCCGCCCTCGGCGCATTCCCGACGCCCGAGGCGTTCCTCGACGCCTTCATCGGCGCCCTGAACGCGATCGACATCGACCTCGGCGCTTCGATCGACGCGGCGCTGGACCTGATCGTCGACCTCGGCATCGACCTGGACGCCGGCCTCATCGCCGACGTGCTGGCCAACGCGGGTGCCGAACTGGCTGCGGCGTTCGACGCCGCGATCGCGGGCTTCCCGACCCCGGCTGAGTTCGCCGCCGCGATCGAGACCTCCATCGAGGCGTTCGCACCCGGCTTCGACGCCATCGCCGATGCCACCGCCGACGCGATCGGCAACCTGTCGGCCGCGCTGACCGCTGCCATCCAGACCGGCATCGACATCAGCGGCGAGTCGTTCGGCGCCTTCCTCGAGGCACTCGTCGAAGGTGGCGGCACGCTCGCCGCCGCGTTCGAGGCAGCCGTCGAGAATCTGCCCAGCCCGGCGGTGTTCATCGATGCGCTCATCGATGCCTCGGCCTCGCTCGGACCGGTGCTGTCCGACCTCGGGCTCTCGCTGGAAGCGGGTCTCGAGGCCGGCCTGGACCTGGGTGCCGCGGCACTGGAAGGCTTCGCCGAGGTCGGTGCGGACATCTCCGCGGCGATCGGCGCGAGCCTCGAGGGTCTGCCGACCCCGGCGGAGTTCGTCGAATCGTTCGGCGAGGCCGGCGCGTACTTCGGTGCGGCAGCCGATTCGCTGACCGAAATCGGCACGGATGCGGTCAACAACATCGCAGCGGCCACCCGCGCGGTGGTCAACGCGTTCCGCGCCACGGCGATCTCTGCCTTGGAGAACGGCAACGACGCGGCCCAGGCCATCGGCGCCGGCATCTTCGCGGCGGCGCGGGCCTTCGCCGAGGCGGCCAGCGACGTCAACATCGGCGGTGCGATCAGCGCGGCGATCAGCGGTGCCATCCGCGGGGCTCTCGGCGGGTTCGGCGGCAGCATCGGTGGTAGCGCGGGCGGCGGCATCGAGGCCAACCGCGTCAACGCCGACGCCTTGCGCACCGGTGCGGTCCAGTCCTCGGACGCTGCGGACGCCTCGGTGGGCAGCGGATCGCGTGCGGTGACGCTGACGACCGAGGACGCCCCGGCGGCCAAGGCGCCGGCCACCAACGCACTGCCGCGACTGCCCGAACTGCCGACCAAGATCACGCTGCCCGCGCCGGCGAACCCGGCTGCCGATCTGCAGAAGCAGGTCACCGAGGCACAGGCGGAGCTGCGTGAGGCGGTCGACAACGCCGGTAAGCAGATCAACGACGGGCTGACCCAGACCCGCAAGAACCTCGAGGGTGCGGTCAACGAGACCCGCAAGAACCTCGAGGGTGCGGCGAACCAGACCCGCAAGAACCTCGAGGGTGCGGCCAACCAGACCCGCAAGAACCTCGACGGGGTCCGGAAGAACATCGAGAAGGCGGTCGGCGGCAACAAGAAGCCGGCCAAGGACTCGAACGACAGCTCCTCGACGAAGACCGAGAAGAAGACCTCCGACTCGGAGTAATCAGCAGCACCGCGAGCGGCCCCGGACCACACGGTCCGGGGCCGCTTTGCGTTTGCCCGGTGACCGGCGCACGTGGCCGGGATGCGCTTGTCTGGCATGCACGTCGACGTGACGAATTTCTGTCTGCAAACAGTTGGCCGCCTTGTTGACGCCATCGTCATCAGCAAAAGACGGCTCGTTCGGTCACCGACAGCAACTCTTCATTGCCCACTCAATGATCATAAAATGATCGTGATGTAGCTAGAGGCTGTCAGATGGCAGACGCAGACGCGACTTTGCGACGGTTCTAGCGAGTTTTATCTCGGCACCTAGCTGGTGTATTGCGTTTCGTGGATAGTCGCTGCGTCTGACGCGGGCCACCTTACGTCGACGTAAGCAAGTTTGCTCAATCCGCTTCCTGTGACCTTACTGAGAGGTAAGTTGCGGTTTCGTCAACAAAACTCCGACGCAAGGAGACTCATGCACCTCGCAGCCCGCTCTTATCTCGCCACCGGCGTAGCGCTCGTCGGCGCCGGCGCCATCGCGATCAGCCCGGTGGCACCGCCTTTGCCGGACGTGAAGGTACCCACCCTGTCGACCATCGGCGTCGAACTGAATGCAGCCGTCAATCCCATCCAGACCTGGATCGACGTCTTCGGCACAACGGCCGAGAATCTCGCCATCCTCGGGCAGATGGTGGCCGAGAACCCTGCCCCGATCCTGCAGCAGGTGATCGAAAATCAGCTGGGGTACATCGAGAAGCTCGCGCCGGCATTCCAGGACTTCGCCGTGGGCTTCGTCGAGGCGCTGGATCCCTTCAACCCCGACGGGATCCCGGCGAACGTCGTGGACGCCCTCGAGCTCATCGTCACGGGGCACCCAGCCCAGGGCTTCCCGGAGTTGTTCCAGGCGTTCCTCACCCCAATCCTCTTCCCCGCGCTCGGCGTGCTCGTGGGCGTTCAGGAAGTCATCACGGCCACCGCCGAGAACATGCTCGACGTCGCCAACATGGCCGTGACTGTCTTCGCGACGGTCGCACTCGGCGTTCTCTCGCCGATCGCAACCGGCTTCGGGGCAGTGGGCGTGGCGACCCAGGCCATCGTGGACGCCGCGGTCGATGGCGACATCCTCGGCGCGATCACAGCGGCGCTCGACGTGCCCGGGTTCGTCACCGGCGCCGTCCTCAACGGGTTCGACTTCAACGGCGGCCTGCTGACGCCCGAATTCGGCACGATCGCGGGCCTGCTCAACCTGCGTCAGATGATCGCCGATGCCCTCAAGCCCGCGGCACCGGTGTTACGAGTCGCCGACGTGCCGTCGACGGACACCGAAGCCGCCGACACCGTCACCTCCGACATCACCGAGTCCGGTGTGACCGGGGCGTCGTTCAAGAGCGCGGTCGACGCCGGTGACGCGTCCGAGAGCTACTCCCCTGAGCCAGATGACGTAATAGCCGTCGTCGACGAGAAGGCCGGCGACGAAACGGTCGTCGAACCCCCCGAGGAGGAGGCGCCCGTGACGGAGGCCCCAGCCGAGGAGGCTACGGAGGAAGAGGAGAACGACGAGGAGGCCGCTCAAGAGGACGCCGCTGACGAGGACGTCACCGAACAGGAGCCGTCGAACGACGAGAACGGTTCCGGCGGAGCCGACAACGGCGGCGGTGACAGCGAGAGCGGCAACGACAACACCGACAACGACAACACCGGCAACGACAACGGCGGAGGCGACGCCGAGTAAATCTCCATCGTTCGACGAAGGCCCCTTCCTCGGAGGGGGCCTTCCTGATGTCACTGGGGCGTTTTCACCCAGTTGCCGGCATCGCCGACGATGCCCACCGGCACCGCGCCGGACAGGCTCACGTTCCGCACACTCGGCCCCGCCGCGACGATCGTGGTGTCCTGCAGGATCGGCAACACCGTCCACATGTTCCACAGCCGCGGTTCGACCGCGTCGATCACCTCGGCGATCGGCTCGCTGCCGTCGAGGGCGGCGTCGATCTTGGGCTGGATGCTGCGGTCGCAGACACCGGTGATGTTGCTCGGCGCCTGCACCAGCGCGCCGGACTCCGGAGCGGGGCTCGGCGTGGCGGTCGGCGTGGCCTGCGGGGTCGACGGCGGTGCGGGCGGGGCCGGCGGTTCGGACGTCTGCGCCGGCGGTGTCGTCGAGGGTGCGGCGGGCGCGGTCGCGACGGGCGTCGCCTCCAGCGCCGGGCAGCCGTATCGCGACGCCAACGCGGTCGCGAGGTCTCCCCCGGCCTGATGCCAGCCCACGATCGCGTCGACGCGGTTCTCGGCCATTGCCTCCCCGTAGAGGGTCACCGGGTCGAGCGCCAGCACCGACGCGTCGATGCCGACGTTGCGCAGCTGATCGGCCGCGGTGTTCGCCACCGCCACCGACGTCGGATCGTTGGCCGCCACCCCGAGCACCAGGTTCAGCGGCACACCGTCTTTCGTGATCCGACCGCGCGTGTGATCCGGTTCGGGCCCCGGCGGCGCATCCCCGGGCCCTGCCAGCTCGTACCCGGCCTCGGCCAGCAGTTCCAGTGCCGCCTCGGTACCCAGCGCCGGCGGCGCGGTCGGCACGTAGCCGGGGTCCGACGGTGAGCGCACCTGCGCCTGCGCCAGCGTGACGGTGTTGTCGTCGCCGGCACCCACCGACGCCAGCAGGTCGACGTCGAGCAGGCCGAGGATCGCGCGGCGGACCGACGGGTCGGCCAGTTTCGGCAGCTGCCCCCGCAACGTCACCTGCATGACCCGCGGGGTCACGATCCGCGCGGTCCGTACGTCCGGGATCGCGCTGAGTTGCGCGAAAGTCGCTGCGCCGCCGTGCACTTGCGCCACCTGGGTGTCCCCGTTGCGGATCGAGTCCGCCAGCGCGGCGGGCGCCCCACCCCGACGAAACAGCACCAGATCGGGTTTGGCGGGGGCGCTCCAGTAGCGGTCGTTGCGGGCCAGCAGGATCTCGTCGCGCTGCGGGTCGATGGTCTCCACCCGGAACTGTCCGCCCGTCACCGGCATCGCCTCTTCCAGCCCGGCACCGAAGCCGCCGGGGACGTCCTTGACGATGTGCGCGGGCAGGATGTTGTTGAACAATTCACGCCAGGCCGGATACGGCTGCGAGAACGTGACCACGACCTGTTTGGCGCCTTCGACCGACTGCACGCCGGTGATCAGGTCGTAGCCGGCCGGGTCGACGACGCCGGGCTGGCTGACCATCTGCCGCCACAGATACCAATAGTCGTCGGCGCCGATCGGGGCGTTGTCCGTCCACTGCGCCTCGGGCCGGATCTTGTAGGTCACGGTGAACGGGTTCTCGTTCGTCACCTCGGCCGACACCAACAGCGTCGGGTCGAGCTCCCACCGCGATCCGGTCGGGGTGTTCGGGTCGGGGATCGGCCGGAACGAACTGGGCAGCACCAGCGCGGCGATCGCCGCGTTGACCGGCGACTGGTCCGACAGCAAATGCGGGTTGAACCCCGGCCCGATCGAATCGATCGCGACGATCACCTGGGTCGCCTTGGGCGCGGGCGGCGGTGTGGTCTCCGGCGTCTCGGTGCTTTGCGGCGCAGGCGGCGGGCTCACGGTGCAGCCGCCCAGCAGGGCGCTGACGGAGAGAAGCACCCCCAACGCCACGCGGTAACGGCGGGGACGGGTCGGCACGCTGCTCAGACTATCGGCCGCCTAATTCCGCGCCTTCGCCCGAGACCGCGCCCTGGCGCGCAACGTGGCCTGCAACTCGACCTTGCGCACCCGCACGATCTCGGGGGTGACCTCGACGCACTCGTCCTCGGCGCAGAACTCCATGGCCTGTTCGAGGCCGAGCTCCAGCGGCCGGGCCAGCGTCTCCATCACGTCGGCGGTGGAGCTGCGCATGTTGGTCAGCTTCTTCTCGCGGGTGACGTTGACGTCGAGGTCCTCGGCGCGCGGGTTGATGCCGACGACGTGACCCTCGTAGGTGTCGTCACCCGGCTCGACGAAGAACTGGCCGCGGTCGGCGAGCTGGATCATCGCGAACGGGGTCACCGACCCGCTGCGGTCGGAGACCAGCGACCCGGTGTGGCGGGCGCGGATCTCGCCGGCCCACGGGCGGTAGCCGTCGAACACCGCGTTGGCGATACCGGTGCCGCGGGTCAGCGTGAGGAAGTCGGTGCGGAATCCGATCAGCCCGCGGCTGGGGACGATGAAGTCCATCCGCACCCAACCCGCGGCGTGGTTGGTCATGTCCTCCATGCGGCCCTTGCGGGCGGCCATCAACTGGGTGACGGCGCCGACGAACTCCTCGGGGCAGTCGATGGTCAGCGCCTCGAACGGTTCGTGCAGCTTGCCGTCGATGGTCTGGGTGACCACCTGCGGTTTGCCAACGGTCAGCTCGAAACCCTCGCGGCGCATCTGCTCGACGAGCACGGCCAGCGCCAGCTCACCGCGGCCCTGCACCTCCCAGGCGTCGGGGCGGCCGATGTCGACGATCTTGAGCGACACGTTGCCGACCAGTTCGGAGTCCAGCCGCGACTTCACCATCCGGGCGGTCAGCTTGTGCCCGGACACCTTGCCGGCGAGCGGCGAGGTGTTGGTGCCGATGGTGACCGAGATGGCCGGTTCGTCGACGGTGATGCGCGGGAGCGCGTGTGCGTGGTCCGGATCGGCCAGCGTGTCGCCGATCATGATCTCGGGGATCCCGGCGACGGCGACGATGTCACCGGCGACGGCCTCCTCGGTGGCAGTGCGTTCGACGCCGACGGTCACCAGCAGTTCGGTGATCTTGGCGTTGGTCACGACGGGATGGCCGTCGACCTCGCGCATCCAGGCGACCTGTTGCCCCTTGCGCAGCTTGCCCTTGTAGATGCGGATCAGGGCGAGCCTGCCGAGGAACGCCGACGCGTCGAGGTTGGTGACCAGCGCCTGCAGCGGCGCCTCCGGATCGCCCTGCGGCGGCGGGATGTGCTCGAGCAGGACGTCGAAGAGCGGGTCGAGGTTCTCGCCGTCGGGATTCTCGCCGTTGACGGGTTCGGTGGTGCTGGCGATGCCGGCCCGGCCCGAGGCGTACAGCACCGGCAGGCCGAGGGCGTCCTCGGCGGCCTTCTGCGCCTCGTCATCGAGATCGGACGCCACGTCGAGCAGCAGATCGTGGCTCTCGGAGACCACCTCCGCGATCCGCGCGTCGGGGCGGTCGGTCTTGTTGACGACCAGGATCACGGGCAGGTGCGCGGCCAATGCCTTGCGCAGCACGAAGCGGGTCTGCGGCAACGGCCCCTCGGACGCGTCGACCAGCAACAGCACCCCGTCGACCATGGACAGACCGCGCTCGACCTCGCCGCCGAAGTCCGCGTGCCCCGGGGTGTCGATCACGTTGATGACGGTCATGGTGCCGTCGGCGTGATGGCGGTGCACCGCGGTGTTCTTCGCCAGGATGGTGATGCCTTTTTCCTTCTCCAGGTCACCGGAGTCCATCAGGCGTTCAACAGCGTCGTCGCCGCGGTGGCTCAGCGCACCGGACTGCCGCAGCATCGCATCGACCAGGGTCGTCTTGCCGTGGTCGACGTGGGCGACGATGGCGACATTGCGGAAGTCATTGGGTAAATCCACGTACTCGATTGTCGCAGTGCGACGACTCGATCGCGAAATGCGCAGTTTGCCGTGCGGGGCCGCGCATGGCACCGCGCGTGGCCCGTGGCAATCTACGTGGCAATGTGAAACGCCGCCGCCCAGCCACCGTCAGGATCCCGCCCGCCCCGTGAAACCCAGCAAGATCGCCGAGCTCAAACCGAAGAAGAAGTGCTGCCGCAGCAAGCCGCGCTGCAAACGGTGCCCGCTCGTCGTGCACAAGGTGCGCAAGGCTGAGCACATGGGCATCCGGGGCAAGGACCTGGAGAAGGTCTACAAACGCGCACGCAAGGCGTGAACGCCCGCTGACCTGTGAATTCGCCTGCCGCGAGGGCGGATACGCGAGTACCGTTGAGGTACCCGTCGAGATCTGTCGTAAGCGCTTGGAGGTCTGATCATGGCGGTTTACGAGGCACTGACCATCGCCTTGATCGTCGTGTTGGCGGCGGCCACCATCGCCGCTCTCTACCTCGGACTGATGAACTGGATCAACGCCGCGCACGTGGTGCGATGCAGTACGTGCCACCACCTCACGGTGGCCGCGGCGCGGGAGCCCCAGCAATCATGTCCGCACTGCCGCCATCCGCTGCTGACCCATCCGCTGTATGCGGTACATCACCCCCGCAGCGCCCGTCAGGTGCGTGTGGTCGGCGACCGCCTGCACTACTGAGCGCCACAGTCGACGACGCAGGCCGTCGGCCTGGGCCCGTGGCGCGGGTTTGTCTGCGGCTGCAGCCGTTCACTCTGCAACTCTCGCTACCTGCCTCCGCGTCGCGAGTCGCCTCGCTGTTCGGCGATCGACGCCGATCCATGACGTCCGCTGACACCGGCGCAATTTGCCGAAAAGCCTCCAGGGCTAACTTACTTCTGGGTAAGTTGTGCGGGTCCTGTTCCTTGCATGTGCAAAGGAGTTCCCGTGCAGCTCACTGCTCGTCCCTACCTCGCCGCCGGCGTCGCATTGGTCGGCGCAAGCGCCATCGCCGTCAGTCCGGTCGCACCGCCGGTGCCGGATGCGGCCGAGGTGGTCAGTCGCGCCGTCGCACCCACGGCATTCGCCAACCCGTTCGCGCCGGTATTCGCCGACGCCGTGACGAACATCGAGAAGCTCATCGCGGCCGTCGCCGCCAATCCGGCCCCCATCCTGACCCAGGTGGTCGAGAACCAGATCGCGACAGCGGGCGTGCTCGGCGGCCTCGGGCGGGACTACGTCGAGAACTTCGTGGGTTTCGTGACCGGCACCGGTGAAGGGGTCACCCTGCCGGGCCAACTCACCGACGCCTTCGAGGCTCTCGAGGACGGCGACTACGGCACCGCGTTCGGTCTCCTGGCGGCCGTGCCGCTCCTCTTCGTGACCGCCGGCAACGTCTTCGGAACGTTGGGGGAGGTCATCCCGCAGATCGGAGCGCTACTCGCGCAGCCGTTCACCAACATGGCCGCGGCGATCACCGCCGCCACCAACCCCCAGAATCTGCTACCGGTCATGCTCGGATTCACGACGCTCACGACGTTCACGGCTCAGACTTTCGGCGAAGGGCTCGAGGGCGTCGCATCGGCGATCCGCACCGGGGATCCCGGGGCGGTTCTGTATGCCGCCCTCGAAGGCGCTGCCGACACGCTCGACGTCTTCCTCAATGGCGGCTTGCTGGCGAGCAGCCCCGTCGATCCGTTCAGCAACGGCATCTTCGGCGGGTTGCTCTGGCTGCGTGATGCGGTCGCCCAGGCCATCGCA
Organism: Mycobacterium sp. GA-2829; assembly: GCF_001499965.1. Taxonomy (GTDB): domain Bacteria; phylum Actinomycetota; class Actinomycetes; order Mycobacteriales; family Mycobacteriaceae; genus Mycobacterium. The sequence goes on along the minus strand of NZ_LQIT01000006.1, from coordinate 108,958 downwards.
CCGCAGCCCGCCGCGCCCCTTCTCAACGAAGCGCGGATCGGCGCGGTCAACGAACTCCCCGACCCCGAGCCGAACCTGGTCGCCTTAGCGGCCACATCGGACGACGATGAGGTACAGCAGAAGTCCGACGTGTCGAGCGCCGCCCGGGTCACCACGGCCGAGGAAGCCGCAGACGTCGATCCCGTGGAGGCCGCCGACGAAGAAGCCACCGACGAAGTGGTCACCGACGAAGAGGTGACCGAGGACGAGGCCGTCGAGGAAGAAGCCACCGACGAAGAGGTGACAGACGTCGCGGGCACTGACGAGGAAGCGACGGCGACCGAAGATTCCGCCGACTCCACGGAAAGCGAGTCCACGGACAGCTCCAACGACACGAAGTCGCCCGAGGGCTCTGACGGCGACTCCGCCAACAACGACGCCTGACCCCGCACGACGGCATCGGCCCCCTCTACGGAGGGGGCCGATCGCCGGCCAACGCGCGACCGAGCGCGCCGAGCCAGACGCGGTCGGCGGGCACCCACGGCAGGTCGTCGAGTTCGTGTGCGGCGACCCATTTCAGCGCGCGGTGATCGATCGCCTGCAGCTGCCCGCCGGTGTGGGTGACCAGATAGGCGCGCAGCGAGGTGGTCGGGCTCAGCGCGATGTCCTCGCCGATGCGGGCGCCGACGGCGACGTCGATGCCCAGTTCCTCACGCAACTCGCGCGCCAGCGCATCGGCGTCGTTCTCCCCCGGTGCCACCTTGCCGCCGGGCAGTTCCCACAGCCCGGCCAACTCGGGTGGGCGCTCGCGCTGCGCGACCAGTAGCCGTGATTGCGCGATCAGCGCACCGGCCACCACGATCTGTTCTCCCATCAGCGGCGACGGTATACCGTCGAGGGCATGGCCGTGTTGTCTGACGACGAAGTGGACGCCGCCCTAGGGGATCTGGGCGGATGGGAACGCGTCGACGGGGCGTTGCGCCGCGCGGTGAAGTTCCCCGCGTTCCTCGACGGGATCGAGGCGGTGCGCCGGATCGCCGAGCGCGCCGAGGCGAAGGACCACCATCCGGACATCGACATCCGTTGGCGGACAGTGACTTTCGTTCTGGTCACGCATTCCGAGGGCGGAATCACGCAGAAAGATCTGCAGATGGCGCGGGAGATCGACGCGATCGTCGACCGGTAGCGCCGGTGGTGGCTACCCAAGCCAGCGTGGCCAGCGTCGCGACGATGTAGATCAGCCCCGCCCACGCGAGGTACCACGGTCTGCCGATCTCCCAGATCGTCGGCTGGGCGAAGCTGAGCAGCCACGGGACGCCGACCACCGTCAACACCAGCCACCCCCAGCGCAGCATCCGCGCACCGAGCCGGTGGCGCAGCGGTCCGTACCAGAGCCAGATTATCAACGGCAGGGTCCACACCCAGTGGTGGGTCCACGAAATCGGTGACAGCAGAAGACCGAACAGCTGCACGATCAAGATCGCGCCCAACCGGTCCGCGCTGCCGCCGATCGCCCGCCACGCCAACAGCGCCAACACCGCGGTGAGCACGATCGCCACCACGACGGCCGGGCCGTACCCGGCGTCGTGGCCCAGGATGCGGGAGATCCCCCCGCGCCAGGATTGGTTGAACGACGTGCCGATCGGCCCGACGCGGTCGGCGTCGCCGAGCAGGTCGGTGAAGTAGAAGCGGGCCTGTTCACCGATCACGGCCAGCGACAGCGCGACCGTGGCGGCGAAGACCACGGCCGAGAAGACCGCCGACGCCCAGCGCCGCGCGCCGACGAAGTACAGGCCCGACACCGCCGGGGTCAGCTTGATCCCCGCGGCGAGCCCGACCAGCAAACCCGACAGCCACCACCGGGAACTCAGCACCGCCCCGAGTACCGCCACCACCAGCAGCACGTTGACCTGCCCGTAGTCGAACGTGCTGCGCAGCGGTTCCAGCCAGATGCCGATCGCCGTCCAGAGCATCGCGATCCGGCGGCCGCCGCCGTCGAACAGCACGGGGCCGAGCAGGCGTTGACTCAACCGGACCACGCCGTAGAGCGCGACGATGATGCCGAGTTGCCAGGCGAATGCGACGAGCCCGAACGGCAGCAGGTGCAGCGGATAGAAGACCACCGCGGCGAACGGCGGATAGGTGAACGGCAGCGGGAAGTCCGGCGTCTGATCGGCGTAGACGTAGTCGTAGAGCGTGCCCGGGTTGTCGAGTGCGCCTGCACCGCCGACGTAGACGTGCAGATCGACGAAATTCGCGCCGTTGGCGACGAGGTAGGTCCACGACAGCCGCGCCGCGATGCTCAGCACCAGCAACACCGGAGCGGCCGTGGCCAGTCGGGTGCGTGGGGCGATGGAGGCGGTGTGGTCGTCGATTCGCCCGACTCTACTGATCCGGTAACCGATTCCCGTCACCTCCGTAACGGTTGAATAAATGCCACACATGTCACTTGAGTAACACCAGTAACTGCGTAGCGTCGGGCGCAGACGTGCTGTCGACGGATTGGGAGATCCATGAACCTCACCAGAAAAACCCTCGTGACCAGCGTTATCGCTGCGGCGGGAGCGCTTCCGCTCGCGCTGGGCCTCAGCGGGACCGCCGCCGCCCAGCCCGCGGCGCCCGCACCGCCGGGACCGGCCATCCCGTTCCTGGATCAGCTGGGCAACGCGCCGCAGCTGCTGCAGACCTTCGCCTCGGCGCTGACCGGCAGCGGGATGCCTGCGGCGACCCCGGCCGCCACCCCGGCGGCCGCCCCCGGTGCCACGGCGTCGATCACCCTGCCGCAGCCGCCGGCGGCGCTGCCCGCCACGCCGGCCGCCGCCTCGCCGCTGCCCGGCGTCAGCATGCCGGCCGGCCTGGCGTCGCTGATGCCCGCCGGTTCGCCGCTGACGAGCCTGCTGCCCGCGGCCACTCCGGCGGCCCCGGTCGCCCCGCCCGTGGGCGCGCCGCCCGCCGGCGCACCGGCGGCTCCGGCGCTGTTCCCGGTCTCGGCCCTGCCCTGACCGTCCGCCCGAACGTCTGCGCCCTGACCGAAACTCCCGAGGAGTGACATGTCACCGACTCGAACTCTGTTGACGACCGCGGCCGGGTTCGGCGCGTCCGTCGCATTGCTGTTCAGCAGTGCGACGGCCGCGGCCGAGCCCGCACCCGGGCTTCCGATCGACGCGCTGCAGGCGCCCGGTCTGCCCGCGATGGAGAGCCTCGGTCCGGTCATCCAGCAAGCGGCGGCGGATCCCAACAACGCCGCGTCGATGCTGATGGCCGCTGCCGCCGTATTCGCCGGGGATGCGGCAGCGCCGTCCTCCTCGCGCGATGTGGCGTCGGCCGTCAACCAGTTCGTGGCGGATCCGGCGGCGCATGTGCCCGCCCCGGGCGCGGTGCCCGGGACGCAGGCCCATCTGCCCGCCGGGGTCAATCCGGCGCATGCGGTGGGACCGCTGCCCGCCGGCGCCACCCCGCCGCTGCCGGGTCCGGACCCGGCGGCGGCACCCGCGGCTGCCCCGGCCCCGGCTGCGACGCCCGCAGCCGCTCCGGTCGCCGTCGCCGCCCGACCGGCGCCGGAGGCGGTTCCCCCGGCACCCGAAGCGGCCAACCCCGCGCCGGCGCCCGGGCCTCCGGGGTTCGCCCCGGACAGCCCGCCGACGCAGGACTTCATGTACCCGTCGATCAGCAACGGCTGCCTCAAGGACGGTGGCAACGTGCTGGCCACCGCGATCTCGGTGGCGGGTCCGGCGAAGATCCCGCTGCCCGGACCGGGACCCGGGCAGACGGCCTACGTGTTCACCGCGGTGGGCACGCCGGGTCCGGCGGCCGAGCAGAAGCTGCCGCTGAACGTCACATGGGTGAACCTGACCACGGGCAAGTCAGGCAGCGCGACGCTCAAACCGCGCCCGGACATCAACCCGGAGGGCCCGACGACGCTGACCGCGATCGTCGACACCGGATCCGGCAGCATCATGTCGACCATCTTCGGCCAGGTGACCACCACCGAGAAGCAGTGCCAGTTCATGCCGACCATCGGCTCGACGGTCGTGCCCTGACCCCTGATACGAGGAATCCCCGGTCGCGTTGCGGCCGGGGATTTTTCGTCGAGTGTGGGAGTTCTCAGTACGCCATGAACAGGATGGCGTCGCGGTCGTACTCGCGGCCGGGATGCGCCTCGGACAGGTGCTTCTGCGCCTTCTCGACCAGATCCTCTTCGTCCTTACCGGTGATGGCCTCACCGCACGGGCAGTTCAAGTGTGTCTTCATGCGGCCCAGCCTATTCGCCCTTGGCCATACGAGTCAGCGAGACTGCGCACAGATCGCGAAATCGGCGAATATCGAGATCTGGCAGCAGTCTCGGCGCGCTAACCCTTGGCGGCCTTCGCCGCAGCCTTGGCCTGCTTCTTGTAAGAGCGCACCTTCTCGAGTGCGCCGGGATCGGTCACGTCGGCGATCGACATGTAGGTCCCGGCCTTGCCGTAGTCGCCGGCGGCCTCCCGCCACCCCGTCGGCGTCACCCCGTACTGCTTGCCCAGCAGCGCCAGGAAGATCTTCGCCTTCTGCTCGCCGAAGCCCGGCAGCGCCTTCAGCCGGCGCAGCACCTCGGCGCCATCGGGGTCACCCGAGGTCCACAGCGCGGCGGTGTCGCCGTCATAGCGGTCGACGATCAGTTGCGCGAGCGCCTGGATGCGTTTGGCCATCGACCCGGGGAAGCGGTGCACCGCGGGGGTCACTGAACACAGCTCGGCGAACTTCTCCGGATCGTGGTCGGCGATCTCGCGCGGGTCGATGCCGCCCATCCGGTCGGCGATCTTCTTCGGACCCGCGAACGCCGCCTCCATCGGATACTGCTGATCCAGCAGCATGCCGACCAGCAGTGCGAACGGGTTCGACTCGAGCAGTGCGTCGGCCGCCGGATCCTGGACAAGCTGCAGTTTCGCCACGCCGCCAGTTTATGACGACGAGTGTGCGTTGAAGCGGGACGAGTCCGTTCGGGGATGAGTCTCGCCGCGGTGTGCGATGGTTAGGCGTTATCGGTGGACAGGGCCCCTAGGAGACGGACCATGAGACGGGTGCTTGCACCTCTTGTTGTGGCGGTCGTTGCCGCCTTCGCCTTGGCCGGTACGGCTCAGGCGATACCGGACCAGGGCACACCGGCGTTCGACGAATACCTACAGGGCTTGCAGCGCAACGGTTACAACCTGAATCCGGACACCGCGTGGCGTGTTGCCCACCAGGCCTGCATCGGCGGCCTCCCGGGATACATCAGTTGGGAACTCGCCGCCCAGGGAGTCATCGGCCCCGGAGCGCAGGAGCGGGTGATGGACGTGGCGAGAACGTACGCCTGCCCCGTTCAGTAGGTGGGGTCACCTCACATCGCGCCGTCCCACACCCCGTGAGGTGAGATGTCCGGCGAGTTCGCGCTAGTCCTGGCGGCGGTGCTGATCGTGGCCGCGGTGGCCGCGTCGGTCGTCGTGGTGCGCACCCGCCGCGTGGTGGCCACCCCCACCGAACGCGCCGTGCACGCCGCCCTGCACACCGCATCGCTGGCGGCGCGGGCGCTGCGCCAGGGCCTCGACACCACCTCCGCGGAGTCGGCGGCGCCGTTCCTGCGTGAGCTGACCGGCACCGACGGCATCGCCCTGTTCGACGGCGACGGCCAGCTCCTCGCCCGCGATCCCGACGACGACGCGATCTGGACCGCCGACGTCACCGCCGAGGCCGCAGGCACCGTGCGCGAGTCGATCTCCGGTCAGCGCCGGGTGCTGCGCAGCGTGCGCACCGCCACCGTGATCGCCCAACCCCTGCTGACCGACGCCGGCGACCTGCTCGGCGTACTCACCGTCGTCACCACCCGCGATCCGGGCCCCGGCATGCTCGGCGCGGTCGGCGAGGTGGCCCGCTATGCCGCCGGCCAGCTCGAGCTCGCCGAACTCGACGCCTCCCGCGCCCGCTTGGACCGCGCCGAGGTGCTGGCGCTGCGCGCCCAGATCAGCCCGCACTTCATCTACAACGCGCTCAACACCATCGCCTCGTTCGTGCGCACCGATCCGGACCGGGCCCGCGATCTGATCCTCGAATTCGCCGACTTCACCCGCTATTCGTTCCGGGCCGCCGGGCAGTACACGACGCTGGCCGACGAACTGCGCAACATCGACCGCTACCTGACGTTGGAGCGCGCCCGGTTCGGCACGTCGCTTGAGGTGCGGCTGCAGGTCGCCCCCGAGGTGCTCGGCGTCGTCGTGCCGTTCCTGGCGCTGCAACCGCTCGTGGAGAACGCGGTACGCCACGGGCTGGCCGGCCGCGGCGGCGGGTCGATCGAGATCATCGCCCGCGACGAGGGTTCGGACTGCGTCATCACCGTCGAGGACGACGGCGTCGGCATGGATCCGGCCGCGCTGCGCACCGGGACCGGCGACGCCCTGGGCGGCGACGGTTCGGCCGCGCACGTGGGCCTGACGAATGTCGACCATCGGCTGCGGGCCTCATTCGGCAACGACTACGGTCTGGTGGTCGAGACGGCGATCGGGGCGGGCACGAAGGTCATCATGCGGGTACCGAAATTCCGGTCCGGGGTGCGGGCGTGACATCCGGACTGACCGTGCTGGCCGTCGACGACGAAGCGCCCGCCCTCGACGAACTGGCCTACCTGCTCGGCCGCCACCCCGACATCGGCGAGGTCATCCGCGTCGGCGACGCCACCTCGGCGCTGCGCGAACTCAACCAGCGCAGCATCGACGCGATCTTCCTCGACATCAACATGCCCGGCCTCTCCGGGCTCGAACTGGCCGGAGTGCTCGCCAATTTCGCGCACCGTCCCGCAGTCGTGTTCGTCACCGCGCACGACGACAAGGCCGTCGCCGCCTTCGACGTCGGCGCCATCGACTATCTGCTCAAACCCATCCGGCAGGACCGCCTCGACGAGGCCGTGCGGCGGGTGGGTGCCAGCGCCGACCCCGTGCCCGCCGAGACCGAACCGGACTCCGACGTCGTACCCGCCGAACTCGGCGGCATCACCCACCTGATCCCCCGCGACAGCATCGGCTGGGTCGAGGCCGAGGGCGACTACGCCCGGCTGCACTCCGCCTCGGGTTCGCACCTGGTACGCATCCCGATCAGCACACTCGAAACCCGTTGGCGGGAAAGGGGTTTCCAGCGGATCCACCGGTCCTACCTGGTGGCGCTGCGGTTGGTGACGGGGTTGCGGACCAGCGACGGCGCCGTCCTGGTCCGGTTGCGCGCCAACGGATCCTCCCCCGCCGTCGAACTGCCGGTGAGCCGCCGCCAGGCCCGGGAACTGCGCGACCGGCTGGTGCGCGATCCACTGCGCCACCTGCGACCCGCGGGCGGCGATGACTGAGCCCGCACGCCCGCAGCGCGAACGCGTGGTGCTGGCCCACCGGCGCGGCGCCCGGATGGTCCGCACCCGGGTCGAGGTGCAGGAGCAGACCCAGGTCGGCGACGCGCTGGTGCGCGGCCTGGTGCGCGCGCAGCTGGGCCTGGCGCTGCGGTTGGCCGCCGTGGTGGTGGGCGTGGTCGGCGCGATCGTCGCGGTGTCGGCGCTGGTCGGAGACTGGGCGGCGATCACCGTCGGCGGCGTCCGGCTCAACTGGCTGGTGCTGGCGCTGCTGGTGTATCCGCTGTTCTACGGGGTCGGCCGGCTGTACGTGCGGCTGGCCGAGCAGGCCGAACGCGACTTCGTCCGCGTCATCGACAGCGAACCATGACCGGCTCACCGTTGACGGCGGTGGCGCTGCTGGCGGCGGCGGTGGCCACCATCGCGATCGGCGCCTACGGGGTGCGGTTCTCCCGCACCACCTCCGACTTCCTGGTCGCCTCCCGCACCGTCGGCCCGCAGTGGAACGCCGCCGCCGTCTCGGGCGAATACCTCTCCGCCGCATCGTTTCTCGGGGTCGCGGGGCTGATCGCCAAATACGGCGCCGACGCACTGTGGTACCCGGTCGGGTTCACCGCGGGCTACCTGGGTCTGCTGCTGCTCGTGGCCGCACCGCTGCGCCGGTCGGGGGCCTACACGGTGCCCGACTTCGCCGAGTTCCGGCTCGGCTCACGGCGTCTGCGCAAAGTGGCGATGCTCGTGGTCATCGTGATCTGCGTGGTGTACCTGGTCCCCCAGTACCAGGGCGCCGGCCTCGCGCTCAAGACGCTGCTCGGGATGCCGGTGTGGATCGGGCCGGTGGTCGTCGGCGGCATCGTGATCGCGAATGTGGTCGCGGGCGGGATGCGCTCGATCACGTTCGTGCAGGCCTTCCAGTACTGGCTCAAGCTGACCGCGATCGCGGTGCCCGCACTCGCGCTGGTCGGGCTGTTCTTCACCGACCGCGGCGATCTCGGCGGACCGCTGCCGCCGACGGTCACCCAGGACACCACCGTCGCGATCGAGACCGACGTCGTCGTACAGGTCACCGAACCGGCGGGGATCACGGTGACCGGCACGCTCGACGGCCGTCCGGTGACCGCCGCGCCGATCGGCGCGCCCGGGGAGCACGAACTCGGCGCGCACACCACGATGACACTCGCCGAGGGGGCGACCACCCCGGTGCTGGCGGGCACGCCCGTGGCGGGCAGTCAGTGGCTGGCCTCCGGCGGCGGCCTGGGTGGCCCGCATCCGCTCTACCAGGTGCTGTCGATCATCGTCGCCACGTTCCTGGGCACCATGGGACTGCCGCACGTACTGGTGCGCTTCTACACCAACCCGGACGGGCGGGTGGCCCGGCGCACCGCGCTCGCAGTGATCGCGCTGCTGGGGCTGTTCTACCTGTTCCCCACCCTGCTCGGGGTGTTCTCCCGGCTCTACGTACCGCAGTTGCTCAGCACCGGTGCCGCCGACGCGGCGGTACTGCTCGCGCCCGGTGCGGCGATCGGCGGGGTGTTCGGCCAACTGCTCGCCGCACTCGTCGCCGCCGGCGCGATCGCGGCGTTCCTCGCGACCTCGTCCGGGCTGCTGGTCAGCATCGCCGGCGCGCTGGCCACCGACGTGCTGCGCGGCCGCGTGCGTGACTTCCGGGTCGCCGCGTTCGTCGGCGGGCTCATCCCGATCCCGTTGTCGCTCATCACCTCCGGACTGGAGCTGTCGCGCAGCGTCGGGCTGGCGTTCGCGGTCGCCGCGTCGACGCTGTGCCCGTTGCTGGTGCTGGGCATCTGGTGGCGGGGGCTCACCGCGATCGGCGCGATCTGCGGACTGGTGGTCGGCGGGGTGGCCTCGGGGACGGCGGTGACGCTGGCGATCGCGGGCGCCGTCGACGAGGCCGCGCTCGGCGGATGGGCGGCCGTGGTCGTCGGGTATCCGGCCGCGGTCACGGTGCCGCTGGCGTTCGTGACGATGATCGCCGTCAGCCGGCTGACCCGGCGCCGGATCCCCGCCGACGTCGCGCAGATCTTCGCGCGGATGCACGTCCCCGAACGGCTGGGCATGGGCATCGAGCGATTGCCCGGCAACTGACCGTCCCGCCGCTTGTCGTCGCCGACCGACCGTTCACCGCACCGCCGCTGGTTCTCGCCGAGCGGAACGGGTATGTGACCTACCTCTCAGTTAGGTTCGGCCGAGAACCACTTCACATACGACGAGGTCAGGAGTCACGGTGTCCGAGACGGAGCTTCCACCACGCGAGGCAGTGATGCCCAGCGGTGAGCAATATGTGGCCATGCAGGCCAGTCCGGAGTTCCAGGATCTACGGAACCGGTTGCGCCGCTTCGTGTTCCCAATGAGCGCGGCCTTCCTCATCTGGTACGCCCTCTACGTGCTGTTGAGCACGTTCGCCACCGACTTCATGGCCACCAGGGTCTGGGGCAACATCAATATCGGCCTGCTGATCGGTATCGGTCAGTTCGTCAGCACATTCCTCATCACCGGTATCTACGTGCGGTACGCGAACAAGGTGATCGATCCGCGCGCCACGGAGCTGCGCGCCGACCTGGAGGGACACGCGCCATGACCGTGCTCGCCGCCGAGACCATCGGTAACCCCGTCGCGAACATGTCGATCTTCGCGCTGTTCGTGTTGGTGACGCTGTTCATCGTCATCCGCGCCAGCAAGAAGAACGCCACCGCGACCGAGTTCTTCACGGCGGGCCGCGCCTTCACCGGTCCGCAGAACGGCATCGCGATCAGCGGTGACTACCTGTCGGCCGCGAGCTTCCTCGGCATCGCGGGCGCCATCGCCGTCTACGGGTACGACGGGTTCCTCTATTCGATCGGCTTCCTGGTCGCGTGGCTGGTGGCACTGCTGCTCGTCGCCGAATTGCTGCGCAACACGGGCAAATTCACGATGGCCGACGTGCTGAGCTTCCGGCTGAAGCAACGTCCGGTGCGGTTGGCCGCGGCCACCAACACCCTGGCGGTGTCGCTGTTCTACCTGCTGGCCCAGATGGCGGGCGCCGGTGTGCTGGTGGCGCTGCTGCTCAACATCGAGAGCGACATCGGGCAGTCGGTCGTGATCGCGGTCGTCGGCGTGCTGATGATCGTCTACGTGCTCGTCGGCGGGATGAAGGGCACCACATGGGTGCAGATCATCAAGGCGGTGCTGCTGATCGGCGGCGCGGGCATCATGACGGTGATGGTGCTGGCGAAGTTCGGGTTCAACTTCTCCGAGATCCTGGGCGGCGCGCAGGCGATGGTCAGCGGCAGCGAGGACGCGAAGGTCGCCGGCCGCGACGTGCTCGCACCGGGCGCCCAGTACGGGGTATCGCTGACCACGCAGGTCAACTTCATCTCGCTGGCGCTGGCGCTGGTGCTGGGCACCGCGGGCCTCCCGCACGTGCTGATGCGGTTCTACACGGTGCCGACGGCCAAGGAAGCGCGGCGCAGCGTGGTCTGGGCGATCGCGCTCATCGGCGCCTTCTACCTGTTCACGCTGGCGCTCGGTTACGGCGCCGCCGCGCTGGTCGGACCCGACCGCATCCTGGCCGCGCCCGGCGGGGTGAACTCCGCGGCCCCGCAGTTGGCGTTCGAACTCGGCGGCGTGGTGCTGCTCGGGATCATCTCGGCCGTGGCGTTCGCGACGATCCTCGCGGTCGTGGCGGGTCTGACGATCACGGCGTCGGCGTCGTTCGCCCACGACATCTACGCCAGCGTGCTGAAGAACGACAACGTCTCCGAGGCGCAACAGGTGAAGATCTCGCGGATCACCGCGGTGGTACTGGGCGCACTCGCGATCGGCCTCGGCATCCTGGCCCGCGAACAGAACGTCGCGTTCCTGGTGGCGCTGGCGTTCGCGGTCGCGGCGGCGGCGAACCTGCCGACCATCCTCTACTCGCTGTACTGGCGGCGCTTCAACACCCGCGGTGCACTGTGGAGCATGTACGGCGGTCTGATCTCGACGATCGTGCTGATCGTGTTCTCCCCCGCGGTGTCCGGCACGCCGACGTCGATGATCGAGGGCGTCGACTTCGCGTGGTTCCCGCTGGCGAACCCGGGCATCGTGTCGATCCCGCTGGCGTTCATCCTCGGCATCGTCGGCACGTTGACCTCGCCGGACGACGAGGACCCGACGATCGCCGCCGAGATGGAGGTGCGCTCGCTGACCGGGGTGGGCGCCGAGAAGGCCGTCTCGCACTGAGTGGGGATTGCGGGGGTGCGACGGTAACGTTGCACCCCCCATGCCCCGAATCCCCGTGAGCCGTTACGCGTTCGCCCTCCTGGCGTACGCGTTCGCGGTCACCATGCTCGGCACCACCGTGCCCACACCGCTGTACGCCCTCTACGCCGACCGCATGCACTTCGCGGTGCTGACCACCACGGTCATCTTCGCGGCCTACGCCGGTGGCGTTCTGGTCGCACTGCTGGCGTTCGGTCGCTGGTCGGACACGGTCGGCCGACGGCCCATGCTGCTGGCCGGGGTGGGGTTCGCGATCGCCAGCGCGGTGGTGTTCCTCGCGGCGGACTCGGTGCCGGTGCTGCTGGTCGGACGCGTGCTGTCCGGGCTGTCGGCCGGGCTCTTCACCGGGACGGCCACTGCGGCGGTCATCGAGGCCGCACCGGAGAGTTGGCGCAACCGGGCGGCCGCGGTGGCGACGGTGGCCAACATCGGCGGGTTGGGCGCCGGGCCGCTGGTCGCCGGGCTGCTCGTGCAGTATGCGCCGCAACCGCTGCATCTGGTGTTCGTCGTCCACATCGTGCTGGCCGTGCTGGCCGGCGTCGCGGTGTTCGTGGTCCCGGAGACCTCACCGCGCGGCGGCCGCATCGGGTGGCAGCGGCTGGCCGTCCCGCCGGAGGCCCGTCCGGTGTTCGTGATCGCCGCGCTCGCGGCGTTCGCCGGGTTCGCGGTCACCGGACTGTTCACCGCGGTGGCGCCGTCGTTCCTCGCCCAGGTCGTCGGCATCTCCAACCACGCGGTCGCCGGGGCGATCGCCTGCTCGATCTTCGCCGCCTCGGCGGTCACCCAGGTGCTCGCCAACCGGGTGCCGCCGCCGCGTGCGGTGGCGGCCGGATGCGCGATCCTCGTGGTGGGCATGGCGATTCTCGCCGTCGCGCTGCACTTCTCGTCGCTGCCCGGCCTGATCGTGGCCGCCCTGGTCTCCGGCGTCGGCCAAGGGATGAGCTTCAGCCGCGGCCTGGCCGCCGTGGCCGAGCGCACCCCGCCGGAGCGGCGCGCCGAGGTCAGTTCGACGTACTTCGTGGTCGCCTACGTGGCGATCTCGCTGCCGGTGGTCGGTGAAGGGCTGGCCGCGCAGGCGGTCGGGCTCAAGACCGCGGGTGTGGGGTTCGCGATCGCCGTCGCGGTGCTCGCCACGGGCTGCCTGATCGCGATCCTCTCGCGGGAGAAGTCGAGTGTTTCTACTCATGAGTGAGGGGTGGCGCGCGGCTTAGCTTTGCCGCATGACCGTTGCGACCCGCCTGTTCCCCACCCCCGACGAGGTCACGGCGGCGACGCCGCAGACCCGCGACCGGGCCATCGACGTCATCCGGATCGCGGCGCTGGCCGGGGTGGTGCTCGGCCACACGATGATGGCGACCAGCGCGGTGCGCGACGACGTCTTCCTGTGGGGCAACCTGCTCACCACCTCCCCCGTGCTGCAGGCGCTGACCTGGGTGTTCCAGATCATGCCGCTGTTCTTCTTCGCCGGGGTCGCGGCCTGCGTGGACTCGTGGCGGCCGGGGTCGAGCTGGGGCGGGTGGCTCCTGCGGCGCTGCACCCGGCTCTACCGGCCGGTGTTCTGGTACCTGGCGTTCTGGGCGGTGACGCTGACGGCACTGCGGCTGGTGCTGCCCGTTCACGTCTACGACCCGATCGCCGGGGTCTCGATCCAGTTGCTGTGGTTCCTCGGCGCCTACGTCCTCGTGTTGGCGGCCGTGCCCGCGCTCGCCCGTATCACCACCGCCATCCAGGCGGCGTGCACCGTAGCGGGGGTCTACGTGGTCATCGCCCTCGTCGACGCGATCCGGCTCCACACGGAGGGCCTGACCGCGCTCGGATACCTCAACACCGTCGTCTGGCTGATTCCCGCGGTGTTCGGCGTCGCGTACCGGCGCCGTCTGATCGCGGGCCGCACCGCCGCGCTCGTCGGGGTCGGGGCGCTCGTGGTGAACATCGCCGTGGTGGTGTTGGGCCCCTACGAGCTCAGCCTCGTCGGCATCGACACCCAGCAGGTCAAGAACATGACACCACCGTCGCTGCTACTCGCCGGCCACGCAATCATGATGTGCGCGTTCGCGATTGCCGCCGCCCCTGCCATCGCGCGGTGGGCGCGCAGGCCGCGGGTGTGGTGGCTGGCCGCGATCGGCAACTCCGGCGCGATGACGCTGTACCTCTGGCACATGCCCGCGCTACTGGCGACGCACCTGGCGTTCGCCTACCTCGGCCTGGCCCGATTCGACCCCGCCGCACCGGATTTCGTGACGATCTCGGTGGCCCAGGTGATCGTGATGGCGGTGCTGGTCGCGGCGGCGTTCACTCTGTTGCGGCCGCTGGAGAACGATCCGCTGCCGCTGTGGGACGGCGGCACCGTGACCGGTCCGGGTGCGCGCAGCGCCGCCGTCGGCGCACTGCTGTGCGTGGCGGGTGCGGCCACACTCACCTCGGTCGGCTGGGGCCTCAAGGAACAGGGGCTGTGGTGCGTGGCCGCGATGCTGGCCGCGCTGGTGGGCGCCCGCGCCATGGCCGTCCGGGACTAACCGCTCTTGCGGCGGAATTCGCGACGGTTCTCCACCGGCCCGTGCGCCTTCGGCTGCTTGACGCCGCCGTCGGTGTGCGCCGATCCCGCCGCGTGTGCCTTCTTGCGCTCGAGCGCCTCCCGGAACTTGCGCTTGGTGTCGTTCTCGGGTTGGTCAGCCATGCCGGCAGCCTAACCCGTTCGGCGGCGGGCCGTCGCCTCCTTTTACCGACGGCCCGGCGGCATCCCGTACAGGTGGCTGATCGGCAGCGTGAGCAGGACCCGGCGGTCGTCGACCATCGCGCGCCGGTAGTCGTCCCAGTCGGGGTGTTCCCCGGCGATGTTGCGGTACAACGTGATCAACCCTTCGACAGTCGCGTCGTCGGGCGCCGCGGCGGGTGGGGTGAGGACCGCCTCGCCCTCGGCGACGGCGTAGGCCCACCCGTCGTCGGAGCTGACATGGATGGACGCGCGCGGGTCGCGGCGCAGGTTGCGGGTCTTGGCCCGCGGTTCGGTGATCGACACCTGCAGCGCGACCGCGCGGGCATCGAAGTAGTAGGTGACGTTGGACAGCTGCGGGCGGCCGTCGCGTTTGATCGTCGCGAGCACACCCAGCGAGTTACCGCTGATCAAGGCCAACAGCTTGTCGTCGAACACCTGACGCACCATTCTGCGAGCCTACTTTCCTCGGTACCTTCGCGTCATGACACGTTTCGTGGCGTTCCTGCGCGGAGTCAACGTCGGCGGCGTCAACCTCAAGATGGCCGATGTGGCCGCGGCGTTGACCGAGGCGGGGTTCACCGCGGTGAAGACGATCCTCGCCAGCGGCAACGTGCTGCTCGACAGCGATGCCGACGTGGCGAGCGTGCGCCGCACCGCCGAGCAGGCGCTGCGGACCCGGTTCGGATACGACGCGTGGGTGCTGGCCTACGGCGCGGCGACCGTGGCGGCCATCTCGGCGGGCTACCCCTTCGAACGCGAGGTCGAGGGCCACCACTCCTACGTCACGTTCGTCACCGACGAGCAGGTGCTCGACGAACTCGCTGAGCTCGCCGCCGACGCTCCACCCGAGGAGAAGATCCAGCGCGGCGACGGCGTCGTCTACTGGCAGGTGCCCAAATCTACGACGCTGGAGACCACGATCGGCAAGACCATGGGCAAGAAGCGCTACAAATCCTCGACCACCACCCGCAACCTGCGCACCCTGGACAAAGTGCTGCGTTCGGTAGATTCGGCGAGGTGACGGATACACCACCGGCCAAGGTGGACGGCAGCGCGCTGACCGGGGTCTCGGAGACGGCGTTGCTCACGCTGCTCGTCCGTGCCAACGAGGCGCGCCGCCGCGACGGCCTCATCGACGACCCGATGGCGATCCGGTTGGTCGAGTCCATCGACTTCGACTGGGGCAAGTTCGGGCCGAGCCGCCGCCAGGACATGGGCTTGCGCGCCAAGGCTTTCGACGCCTACACCCGCCGCTATCTGCGCACCCATCCCCGCGCCACCGTCGTCGCCCTGGCCGAGGGGTTGCAGACCAGCTTCTACCGGATCGACGCCGCCGACGTCGGCCACGACTTCGGATGGCTGACCGTCGACCTGCCGCCGATCATCGAACTACGGCGAAAGCTGCTCCCGGCGTCGGACCGGATCCGGGTGTGCGCGCAGTCCGCGCTGGACTTCAGCTGGATGGATCAGGTCGACGACTCCGAGGGCGTGTTCATCACCGCCGAGGGCCTGCTGATGTACCTGCAGCCCGAGGAGGCCATGTCGATCATCCGGGCCTGTGCGCAGCGGTTCCCCGGCGGACAGATGATGTTCGACCTGCCGCCGTCGTGGTTCGCCCGCTGGGCGCGGGTGGGGATGCGAACCTCCCTGCGCTACAAGGTTCCTCCGATGCCGTTCAGCCTGAGCCCGGCCGACGCCGCCGCGCTGGCCGACTCGGTCCCGGGCGTGCGCGCCGTACACGATCTGCCGTTGCCGGAGGCTCGCGGCCGGGTGATCAACGCGCTGCTGTGGACGGCGCAGCGGCTTCCGCTGTTCGATCAGATACGCCCGGTGTGGACGCTGCTCGAGTTCGGCTGACGCCTTAGAACGCTTCCTCCACGTAACGCAGCGCCTCGGACTTGTCGAGCCCCAGCGCCTTGGCCGTCGACACGAACGCCTGCGCGGCACTGGCCATCGCGGTGTCGGCGGGGTCGACGCGGGAGACGAACGTCCCGAACCGGCCCCTGGTCTCCAGCACGCCCGCCGCCTCGAGTTCGCGGTACGCCCGGGCGACGGTGTTGACGGCCAGACCGATCTGCCCGGCGAGTTCCCGCACCGTCGGGAGCCGGGTGCCGGGCGGCAACCGGCCGTCGCGGACGGCCTCGATGATCTGGGTGCGCAGCTGGTCGAACAGGGGTTTGGATCCCCGCGCGTCGACCGTCAACCACTCCCCCATACCGGCCACGTGACCAGTATCTCCCACACCCGCTAGGTTGGTCATGTGCAGGTGACGGTGCTCAGCGGGGCCGGCATCTCCGCCGAGAGCGGGGTGCCGACGTTCCGCGATGTCGAGACGGGGTTGTGGGCGAAGGTCGACCCGTACGAGATCTCCAGCGCCGAGGGATGGGCCGCCAACCCGGAGAAGGTGTGGGCCTGGTACCTGTGGCGCCACTACATGATGGACGCGGTGGCACCCAACGACGGGCACCGCGCGGTCGCGGCGTGGCAGGACTACGCCGAGGTGCACGTCGTCACCCAGAACGTCGACGATCTGCACGAGCGGGCCGGCAGCCGCAACGTCTACCACCTGCACGGCAGCCTGTTCGAATTCCATTGCGACGCTTGCGGTTCCCGCTTCGAGGGCACCCTGCCCGAGATGCCCGAACCCGTCGAGGCCGTCGACCCGCCGCAGTGCCCGTGCGGTGGTCTGATCCGCCCGAACGTGGTGTGGTTCGGGGAGGCGCTGCCCGAGGACGCGTGGAACCGCTCGGTGCGCGCAGTCCTGACCGCCGACGTGGTGGTCGTCGTCGGCACATCGTCGATCGTCTACCCCGCGGCCGGGCTGCCGGAGATGGCGCTGTCGCGCGGCACCAGGGTCATCGAGGTCAACCCGGAGCGCACCCCGTTGTCGGACACCGCGACCCTCTCGCTGCGCGAGACCGCGACCGGCGCACTGCCGACGCTGCTGCAGCGCCTGCCCGAACTCCTGTCCTAAGGGCGCACCGCCCGGCCCAGCGCGACCTCGGCGACCGGCAGCGGCACCCACGGCGGCAGCATCCACTCTCTGCGGGCGCGCTCCACCCGGAAACCGGCGCCGGTGATCGCGGCCTCGGTGTGCCGGTGGGTGTGGCAGTTCCCGAGCAGCCGCGGCCACACCGTCGCGTCGGCGACCCGCTGCAGCCGGGCCCGCGGGCCGGTGGCCGCGATGTGTTCGAGGTAGCGCAGTTCGCCACCCGGCCGCAACAGCGAGAACAGTTGCCGCAGCACACTATCCGGATCGTCGACCGAGCACAGCACCAGCGAGCACACCACGGCGTCGAACGGTTCCCCCGCGGTCAGTTCCTCGACGCTCTCGGTGCTCACCTCGATGGGTACCGGTGCGTGGGCGGCGGCCTCACGGGCGTGCGCGGCCAGCCGGCGTTCGGGTTCGATGGCCACCACCTCGGCCACCGTCGGCGGATAGTGGGCGAAGTTGGTGCCGGTGCCCGCGCCGACTTCGAGCACCCGGCCCGCGAGACCGGCGAGGTTGTCGGCGCGCAGGTGCCGCATCGCGTCGGTCTCGTGGCCGGACATGGCCGTCCACAGCCGGGCGAAGAACGGATTGTCGACGCTCACCCCGCCTATCCTGCCACCGGTTCGCGGTGGCGGGGCGGTCCGGATTCGGCGATGCCGATGCGGTCGTGCAGCCGCGCCAGCGGACGCGGCGCCCACCAGTTCCAGCGGCCCATCAGGTGCATGAACGCGGGTACCAGCAGCATGCGGACCAGCGTCGCGTCGGCGAGCACCGCGAGGGTGAACCCGAGCCCGAACATCCGCATGAACGACACCTGCGCGGCGATCAGCGCCGCGAACGAGATCGTCATCAGCAGTGCCGCGGCGGTGACCACCCGGCCGGTGCGGGCGAGGCCGAGCGCCACGCTCTCGTCGTTGTCGGCGCGGGTGCGGCCGGACTGCAGCCAGAACTCGCGGATCCGCGATATCAGGAAGACCTCGTAGTCCATCGACAGGCCGAACGCGATGCAGAACAGCAGCACGGGCATGTTCGCGACCAGGGTCCCGGTGGGTGTCGTGCCCAGCGCCCCGAGGTGCCCCTCCTGGAAGATCCACACCAGTGCCCCGAACGCCGCCGACAGCGACAGCACGTTGAGCACCAACGCCTTCAGCGGGATGATCACGCTGCCGGTGAGCAGGAACAGCAGCACGAAGCTGATGACGGCGATGATGCTCAGCACCAGCGGCAGCCGCGAGGTGATCGACTCCGAGCTGTCGCGGTTGACCTGGGCGGTGCCGGTGAACTCCACGGGTTGGCCGCCGGGGGTGGGCACCGCGTGCAGGGCGTCGAGTTGGCTCTCGGATGCGTCGGTGAACAGATCGGTGTCGCTGCCGACGGTGAGGTACGCGCTGCCCGCGTTCAGTCCGCTCGCCGCCGACGGGGGCCCGACCCGCGCGCCGGCGACGTAGGTGCCGCCCGGCGCCGCCACCCTGACCACATCCGCCACCTGAGAGAGGTCCGCGGCGTAGCGGTCGATGTCGGCCGGTGTCAGATCCGCGGTGTCGGGGATGACGACGGTGACGTCGGTGGCGGTGTCGATCGCGAAGTCGTTGCGCAGCTCGTCGCCGACCTGCCGCGCCGACGAGGACTGCGGCAGCACGCGGTCGTCCGGGAAACCCCACTTGATGCCGAGGAACGGCGCGCCGAGCACCAGCAACAGCCCCACGACGACCACACCGATCGGAAGTGACCGGCGCTGAACGTATTTGGTGGAGCGGTACCAGAACGTCCGCTCGACGGGTTTGACGGCCGGTTCGGATCGCCCGGTCGCCCGCCGCAGCAGCCGGCGCACGTCGAACGCGTCGAGACGGTCTCCGAGCAGCGCGATCGCCGCGGGCGCCACGACGATCGCGGCCGTCGCGGAGAATCCGACCACCGCGATGCCTGCGTAGGCGAACGACTTCAGGAAGTACATCGGGAACAGCACCATGGTCGCCATCGACAGCGCGACGGTCAGCGCCGAGAACAGCACGGTGCGGCCCGCGGTGGCCATGGTCCGGATGAGTGCGCGGTCGCGGTCGACACCGTCGGCGAGTTCGTCGCGGAACCGGCTGACGATGAGCAGCGTGTAATCGATCGCCAATGCCAGCCCCATCGCGACCGACAGGTTCAGCGCGAAAATCGACACGTCGGTGAACATCGTCAGCACCCGCAGCACCGCCATGGTGCCGACGATCGCGAACACCCCGACGGCCACCGGAAGCGCCGCGGCCAGCAGTCCGCCGAACACCCACACGAGCACCCCGAAGCTGAGCGGGATCGCGATGAACTCCATTGTCAGCAGGTCTTTTTCGGTCTGCCTGTTGATCTCGACGTAGGTCATCGCCTCGCCGCCGGCCCGCACGGTCACCCCGTCGCGGTCGTTTGCCAACCGGTCGGAGAGCTCCTTGGCGTGCTTCTGGGCACCGGTCTCGCCGCCGGTGATGCCCGCGATCACCAGGCCCGTCGTGCGGTCCCTGCTGAGCAGCGACTCGGCGGCCTCCGGCGGTGCGGTCCAGGCCGAGGTCACCCCGGAGACGCTGGGGTCGGCTTCGAGTTCGGCGACGATCTCTGTGGCGACGGCGGTGGCGGCGGGCGCCTGGGCACCGTCGTCGGCGCTGATGCTGATCATCAGATCCATGTCGCCCTGGTCGAACTTGTCGACGAGGACCTGGTTGGCCCGCGCGGACTGCGACGTCGGGTCCTGAAAGCCGCCCGCGGAGAGCGTCTGGCTGACCGGGATTCCCAGGACGGCGGCCACGACCACGACGAACGCGGATACCACGAGGATCCGTTTCGGCGAGGCGACAGCCGCACCGGCAATACGTGACAGCACGTCCCGTCCTCTCCCCCACCCGATTGGCTAGTTTGTAGCCGCGGCAAGGACCGTTGAATCTGTCAGAACCGTGACCACCGGTTCGCGATGAGAAGTGACGGGCGCACAGGTCTAGACGATGATGGGAAGCGACTTCCCAGGCGGTTCACAGCACAGGGACGGAGACCATGGCAAGCACCGATGTGAGAACGACAGTCACCACCCCCACCTCGACGGGCACCGACATCGCGCTGCTGGTGCTGCGGGTGGCCGTGGGCGCCACGATGTTGCAGGCGGGGCTCATCAAAGCGGTCGACTTCACGACGACCGCCGGGTTCATGGAGGCCGGCGGGTGGCGGCTGCCGAAACTGGCGGCGTTCATGGTCACCGCGGCCGAGACGCTCGGCGGGATCGGACTGCTGCTGGGCTTGCTCACCCCGCTCGCGGCGGTGGCGGTGATCGCCGCGATGATCGACGCGTGGGCGGTCAACGTGTCCGGGTCGGCGTTCTGGTCCGAACCGTTCAACGTGCCGTTCCTGGTGGCGTTCGGCGCGATCGCGCTGCTGTTCGCCGGCGCCGGACGGTATGCGGTGGATGCCCAGGTCGATCGGATCCGCTGGTCGACGCGGACGGCGGCGCTGCTGCTCGCCGTGGCGGTGGCGGCGGCCGTGGTGACGTGGGTGGCGCTCAACGGGACGAACCCGATCCACTTCACGTCCCCTACTGGCTAGAAACCTACCCGAAAGTAGTATTGCCAGCGTTTTCCGAATCGTGACTCAACGATTCCTTAATGGTGACTCATACGCTCATTGGCATGTGGATCGACGACACCAGTGCCGATGTCATCAAGGTTGATTTCGAGGCGCTCTACCACGGGGATTTCCTCGTCGAGGGCGACACCTCCGAGCAGCTCGAAGACTGGACCCCGCTGGCTCAAGCGGGATGAACACGCGCGCCCGTGCGGGCGCGCGTGTTCTTCAGCCGTTTGCTGCCCCCTTGCGGGTACAAGGGTTGACCGGCGTCAGGCCGACACCCGCTCGGCGGCGGGCTTAACCAGCCCGGCCAGCCGATCCGTGATGAGCGCTTCGGCGTCGGCGACCATCCGGCTCACCAGCTCGCCGACCGTCGGGATGTCGTTGATCAACCCCATCGACGTGCCGACGCTCCAGATGCCGGCGTCCAGATCGCCCACTTCGTAAACCTTCACGCCACGCTTACCGGCGACCAGGTCTTTCACATCGTCGAACTGACCGCCGCGGTTGAGGATCTCCACGACTTCCCGCGAGACGGTGTTACTGGCCACCCGGGCGGTGTTGCGCAGCGGCCGGAAGATCAATTCGGTGTCGAGCTCGGTGCCCGCCACGATCGCTTCCTTGACCTTCTGGTGGATCGCCGACTCCACCGTGCACATGAACCGCGAACCCATGTTGATGCCGTCGGCGCCCAGTGCCAGCGCCGCGACCAGGCCGCGGGCGTCGGCGAAACCGCCGGAGGCGATCATCGGGATCTCGATCTTGGCGGCGGCGGCCGGGATCAGCACCAGGCCGGGGATGTCGTCCTCGCCGGGGTGGCCGGCGCATTCGAATCCGTCGATGCTGATGCCGTCGACACCGAGGCTCTGCGCCTTGACCGCATGGCGCACCGAGGTGCACTTGTGCAGCACTTTGATGCCGTTGTCGTGGAACATCGGCAGGTGCGGCGCCGGGTTCGACCCCGCCGTCTCGACGATCTTCACCCCGGAGTCGACGATGACCTGACGGTATTCGTCGTACGGCGGCGGGTTGATCGTCGGCAGGATCGTCAGGTTCACGCCGAACGGTTTGTCGGTCAGATCGCGGCAGCGCGCGATCTCGTCGGCCAGATCCGCCGGCGTCGGCTGGGTGAGCGCGGTGATGAACCCGAGCGCACCCGAATTCGCCACGGCTGCAACCAATTCGGCGCGGCCGACCCACTGCATACCACCCTGGACGATCGGGTGCTCGACACCGAAGGTCTCGGTGAACTTCGTGCGCAAGCTCATCGCGGCGCCATCCGGATCGCACCGTCCAGGCGGATCACCTCGCCGTTGAGCATCGGGTTCTCGACGATGTGGACGGCCAGCGCACCATACTCGTCGGGATCGCCCAGGCGCGCGGGGTGCGGCACCTGCTGACCGAGTGAGCGCTGCGCCTCCTCGGGCAGCGAGCCCAGCAGCGGGGTCTTGAACAGACCGGGTGCGATGGTGCAGACGCGGATGAACTCGCGCGACAGGTCGCGCGCGATCGGCAGGGTCATGCCGACCACGCCGCCCTTGGACGCCGAGTACGCGGCCTGCCCGATCTGACCTTCGAAGGCCGCGACCGATGCGGTGTTGATGATGACGCCGCGCTCCTCGCCGATCGGGTCGGTCTTGGCGATCCGCTCCGCGGCCAGCCGCAGCACGTTGAAGGTGCCGACCAGGTTGACCTGGATGACCTTGTTGAACTCCTCGAGCGGGAAGGCGCCGTTCTTGCTCAGCGTCTTGATCGCGTTGCCGATGCCTGCGCAGTTGACGTTGATGCGCAGCGGGCCCATCTCCTCGGCGGCGTCGAGCGCGGCGGAGACCTGTTCGGGGTCGGTGACGTTGGCCTGCACGAACTTCGCGCGCTCGCCGAGTTCGGCGACGGCCTCTTCACCCTTGAGGTCGATGACCACGACCGAGGCGCCCCGGTCGAGCAGTCGCTTGGTGGTGGCCAGGCCGAGGCCCGATGCGCCGCCGGTGACTACGGCTGCAGCGTCCTTGATTTCCACTCGCACATACCTTTCTGTTGTTTCGGTCGTGTTGGTTCAGCTTCAGACCCAGTCGTTGAGAACTGCTTCGGTGTCGCCGCCGGGCACACCGGGCGGCGTCGGGGTGGCGGGCACGGTGCGGGAGAACCGCGGGGCGGGCGCCGGGAACAGGAAGTCACCTTCGCGGTAGAAGGTGTCGCGTTCGGTGTTGTGCGGTTCCTGCTCCACCTCCGCGAACGACAGCACCGGAGTGCAGCAGGCGTCGCTGCCGGCGAAGACCTTGGTCCAGTGGTCGCGGTCGTGTTCGGCGAACGCCTTGGTGAGCGCCTCGCGCAGTTCGGGCCAGCGGCTCATGTCGTTCTGATCGGGCAGTCCGGCCGGGTCGAGGCCGAGCTTGTCGAGCAGTTCGGCGTAGAACTGCGGCTC
This sequence comes from Mycobacterium sp. GA-2829, assembly GCF_001499965.1. Lineage (GTDB taxonomy): Bacteria > Actinomycetota > Actinomycetes > Mycobacteriales > Mycobacteriaceae > Mycobacterium. Next base: position 85,665 of record NZ_LQIT01000006.1, on the reverse strand, counting down.
GATCGCGCCGACGGCGACGTAGCGGCCGTCGGAGCACTCGTAGGTGTCGTAGTAGGGGGCGCCGGTGTCGAGCATGTTGACGCCGCGTTCGTCGGACCACATGCCCATCGAGCGGAACGCCCACATCATCTGGGCCAGCACGCTGGATCCGTCGACCATCGCGGCGTCGACGACCTGCCCCTTGCCGGAGCGTTCGCGCTCCCACAGCGCCGACAGGATGCCGACGAGCAGGAACATCGAGCCGCCGCCGAAGTCACCGGCCAGGTTCAGCGGCGGGACCGGGCGTTCGCCCTTGCGCCCGACCGCGTGCAGCACACCGTTGAGCGAGATGTAGTTGATGTCGTGGCCGGCCTGCTGGCTGCGCGGCCCGGTCTGGCCCCAGCCGGTCATCCGGCCGTAGATGAGCCGTTCGTTGACCTTGGCGCAGTCCTCGGGGCCGAGGCCGAGGCGTTCGGTGACGCCCGGGCGGAAGCCCTCGATGAGGACGTCGGCCTTGGCGATGAGCTTGAGCACCAGGTCGCGGCCCTCGTCGGTCTTGAGGTTGGCGCCGACCGACCGGCGGTTGCGTAACAGCTGGTCACGACCCTTGGTCTGGATACCGGGGCCCTTACCGGGCCGTTCGATGCGGACGACGTCCGCACCCAGATCGCCGAGGATCATGGCCGCGTGCGGGCCGGGGCCGATACCGGCCAATTCCACAACACGCAGTCCCTGCAGTGGTCCCGCCATTTCTACCGCCCCTTCGGAGTAGTTGACCGCGACATAGCTTACTTATATAACCTTCTCGACCGGCCACGGGCCTTGACCCACTCATGCGAAGGTGTAGCCATGACGACCACCGACTCCGCTACCGGCACGTACGTGAGCATTGACGACCTCATCGTCGCACTCGACGACGGGGTGCTTTCGGTGACGCTCAACCGGCCGGACAGCCTCAACTCGCTGACCGCCGAGATGCTGGACGGCATCGCGGACACGCTGGACAAGGCGGCCGGCGATCTGGCGGTGAAGGTGGTGCGGCTGGGCGGGGCCGGGCGCGGGTTCAGCTCCGGGGCGGGCATCAGCGAGGACGATCAGGCCAAGAAGCAGGAGATCGGCATCAACGCGGTGCTCGATGCGGCCAACCGGGCGGTGCGGTCGATCGTCGCGGCGCCGAAGCCGGTGGTGGCGGTGGTGCAGGGCCCGGCGGCCGGTGTGGGTGCGTCGTTGGCATTGGCGTCGGATGTCGTATTGGCGTCGGAGAAGGCGTTTTTTATGTTGGCGTTCACCAAGATCGGGTTGATGCCCGACGGGGGTGCGTCGGCGTTGTTCGCCGCGGCGGTGGGCCGGATCCGGGCGATGCGGATGGCGCTGTTGGCGGAGCGGATCACGGCGCGCGAGGCGTACGAATGGGGGCTGGTGACGTCGGTGCACCCCGCAGAGGAGTTCGACGCCGAGGTGGACAAGGTGCTGGAGACGCTGAAATCCGGTCCCGCGGTGGCACTTCGGAAGACGAAGCAGGCGATCAACGCGGCGACGCTGACGGAGCTCGAGGGTGCGTTGGGGCGTGAGACGGAGGGGCAGCTGGCGCTGCTCGCGTCGCACGATTTCCGCGAGGGCACGCGGGCGTTCCAGGAACGCCGCAGCGCGTCGTTCACCGATCACTGAGGGCAGGGGGTTCCGGCGCCGCGCGCCCGGAACACATGCCACCTCCGTTTTCGATATCCACCGGCGATAGCTGATAGCACCCGCGACATCAGAACCGAAGACGACATCCCCTTCCGGCGCCGCGCGCCCGGAACACATGTGACCTTCAGAACCGATATCGCCGGCGCTAGCTGATAGCACCCGCGACATCAGAACTGAAGACGACATCCCCTTCCGGCGCGCGCACCTGACGCCGCGCGCCCGGCGACGCGGGCAGAATTGTCACACCCCTGCGCCATCATCAGGCCATGCCGTCCTACACCTATCGAGCCGAATGGTCGCCCAGCAGAGGCGAATACGAGGGGCGCTGTCTCGAGTTCCCCGGCCGTGTCGAGCGCGGCGCCACCGCCGCGGAAGCCATCACGAACATCGAACGCGAGATCGCCAACGAGCTCGGCCACTACCACGCCAACGGTGTGGACCCGCCGCCCTCCCTCTCCGACAAGCAGTACAGCGGCACCTTCGTCGTCCGCGCCTCCCCTGAACTCCACAGTCGGCTCACGGTGGAAGCCGCCGAGCAGAACGTGTCCCTCAACCAGTGGGCCATCACCAAACTCGCCGGCCGCCTACCCTCACTCAGCGACCTCTTCTGAGCCGAAAATCGTTGGACGGGCGCGGGATCATCGAAAGATGAGCACGCCAACCCTGAACCAGCGACCGGCCGGTCGATGGCGCGTGCTCGCACCCTTCGCCTCCCGCGAGTACCGCTTGCTGATCGCGGCCGTCTCCCTGTCGATCTTCGCCGAGGGCATGTGGACGGTGGTGATGGCCCTGCAGGTCATCGCCCTCGACAACGATCCCGCCGCCCTGTCACTGGTCGCGACCTGCCTCGGCACCGGCCTGGTCGCGTTCGTGCTCGTCGGCGGGATCGCCGCCGACCGGTTCAGCCAACGGGCCATCATCATCGTCGTCGAAGCGGTCAACTTCGCCGCCGTAGCCACCATCGCCGTTCTCGGAACCGTTGGCGCCTTGCGCATCTGGCATCTGGCGGTGGCCGCCGCGGTACTCGGCATCGCCGCGGCGTTCTTCTTCCCCGCCTACAGCGCGATCCTCCCGCGCATCCTGCCCGCCGACCAGCTCCTCGCCGCCAACGGCGTCGAAGGCGTCGTCCGCCCGGTCATGCAGCGGTCGGTCGGCCCCGCCGTCGCGGGCATGGTCGTCGGCGCCACCCTGCCGTCGATCGGCGCCACCGTGGTCGCGGTCCTGTTTGGTTCCGGGCTGCTGCTCCTGCTGGCCACCCGCCCGGCGCGGACCGCACGGCAACCGGCGGCCCACACCCACGTCCTGCACGATCTGCGCGACGGGTTCGGCTTCATGGTCCGCACCCCGTGGCTGCTGTCGACGCTGCTCTTCGCGAGCGTGTTCGTACTCGTCGTGATCGGCCCGATCGAGGTGCTGCTGCCGTTCATCGCCCAGCAGCGATTCGCCGACGGTGCCCGCGCCTACGGCTTCATCCTCGCGTTCTTCGGGGTGGGCAGTGCGCTCGGCGCGCTCGCGGTCTCCTCGGCGCGCATGCCGCGGCGCTACCTGACGGTGATGATGACGATGTGGGGCGCCGGCTCACTCCCGCTGGTGGTCATCGGCACCACGAGTTCGTTCCCGCTGATGGCCGCCGCCACGTTCGTCGTCGGGGTGACCGACGGTGCCGGCATGGTCATCTGGGGCACGCTGCTGCAGCGCCGGGTGCCGACGGCGATGCTCGGCCGGGTGTCCAGCCTGGACTTCTTCGTCTCGCTGGTCTTCATGCCGGTGTCGTTCGCCGTCGTCGGCCCGCTGTCGAAGATCGTGTCGATGGAGACGATCTTCCTGGTCGCCGGCGTCGCGCCGGTACTGCTCGCGGCGGTCGCGGTCACCGCGGCGCGCATGCCGCGCGACGAGCTGGCCAACCCGCTGCGTTAGACCCCGAAGATCGGGGGCAGCGCGAGCACCATGACCAGACCCCAGAAGAAGTGGGTCAGCATGGGGGCGAGCACTCCCCCGGTCGCGCGGCGTTCCAGCGCGCACACCGTGCCCAGCACGATGGCCGCGATCGCCAACATGAAGTTCTGCGTGCTCACGCCGGTCACCAGCACGTAGACCGCCGTCGACCAGAGCACCGCCCACCAGCCGTTCCACCGGTTGCCCAGCGAGCTGTAGAGCGCCCCTCGGAAGAACAGCTCCTCGGCCAGCCCGTTGACCACGGTGATGACGACGACCAGCCACAGCGCGCCGACATTGGCGTGTTCGAGCACCTTGACGGCGTACTCGCTCATCAGCGGGATCTCGCGCGCCACCAGCCCGGCGACGATGAACGCCGCACCCAACAGCAGCCCGACGGCGGTGCCGGTGATCACCGGCCGCTGATTGCGTCCCCGAAAACATATGCGGCCCATGTGAATCGGGCCGGACAGGAATGCGCCGAGGGTCCACCAGACGGCCAGCCCGGCGGTGAACCAGTAGAAGTCAGGGTCACCGGGCGGGATGGACAGCGAGTAGCCGAGCAGCCCGAAGCCGATGACGACGAAGATCGCGACGATGATCCGGCGGCGGCGGATCACCGCGGGCCACTCCCCCGCCGGCGCGGCGACGCTGCCGACGACGCGCCGTGCCTCCTGGAAGAAACCGTTTCGTTCGTCGCACGGCGCTGGCGTCGGTGACGTCGAATGCTCGGTTTCGGTCATGCCGAATGCCCTTTCGGTACCAGGTTGACGAGGGTGTCCAGGCCCGTGCGCATCGCCGCCGCGACCGGACCGGGGACCAGACAGAGCAGTCCGAGCGCAGGCCGCGCGATCGGTGGTGTCACCGTCCGCGCCAGCCGCGCGATGCGTTCGTTGTCGCCGCCGGCCCAGTCCGGATCCGTGTCGGCGAGGTGGTGCACGTCGACCAGCGCGTTGACCGGCCTGGCCCGCTGCGGGGACAGCGACCGGCGCATGGCCTCCTCGACACCGGTCAGCCCGCCCGAGGGGGCGTCGACGTAGTCGCCCAGCCCGTCCTTCGAGGCGGTCATCGGGTGGTCGAGGGATTCGATCAGGTCACCGGCAAGCCCGGCGGGGACCGGCAGCACCAGCCCGCTGAGGTGGGAGACGACGGAGGTGTCGACCCCGCGTACCGGCAGCGGGGCGCGGCGCCGGCCGGCGACCCGCGCGTAGGTCTGCAGCAGTTCGCCGTAGGTGGTGGTCTCGGGGCCGTGGATGTCGTAGGAGCCGGCGGGCACCTTGTCGACGTCGGCGGCGGCCACCAGATAGTGCAGGGCGTCGCGGATGGAGATCGGGTCGATCGGGTTGGCCGCCCACTTCGGCAGCGGCAGCACCAGGAATCGGTCGGCGACGTAGCGCAGCATCTCGAAGGACGTGGAGCCGGCGCCGATGATGATCGCCGCACCCAGCCACACCACGTCGGGTCCGCCCTCGACGGTCAGCGCCTCGGCGACCTCGGCGCGGCTGGCGAGGTGTTCGGACAGCGTGTCGTCGGTGGGCACGAAGCCGCCGAGGTAGACGATGCGGCGCACCCCGGCCTCGCGCGCGGCCTCGGCGACGTTGGCCGCGGCCCGGTTGTCGGCGTCACGGAAATCGGGCTGGCCGATGGCGTGCACCAGGTAGTAGATGACGTCGACCGAGCCCGCGTCGGCCAGTGCCTGCTTCACCGATTGCGGTTGCTGCGCATCGAGTGCGACCGACGTCACATCGTCGTACCACCCGAAAGACCGCAGCCGCGAGGGGTTGCGGCTGGCCACCACGACGTCCGCGCCCGCGTCCACAAGGGCGCTGACCAGGCGCGATCCGACATATCCTGTGGCGCCGGTGACGAGCACTCGCTGGTTCTTCACCGTCCCTAGGTACCCAGGTCCCCCGGATCGGAATCGGTTTGCCCGGGTCAGCGGTGGACGTCGACCAGATGCTGGTAGAGCACGGCGTTCGTGCGGTTGCCCTCGATCTCCTGGTCGCTCAGTTCGCGGCGCACCTTGCCGGGCACCCCGGCGACCAGCGAGCCCGGCGGGACCTCGACGCCCTGGGCCACCACCGCGCCGGCGGCGACCAGTGAGCCGCGGCCGATCTTGGCGCCGTTGAGCACGACCGCGCCCATCCCGATCAGGCAGCCGTCCTCGATCGTGCATCCGTGCAGAACGGCGTTGTGCCCGACGCTGACGTCGGCGCCGATGGTGGCCGGGAAGCCCGGGTCGACGTGGATGGTCACGCCGTCCTGGATGTTGGAGCCGGCGCCGATCCGGATGGGTTCGACCTCGGCGCGCAGCGTGGCGCCGTACCAGACGCTGGACTTGGGCGATAGCGTCACCCACCCGATGACCGCGGCATTCGGCGCGACCCACGCCGTCTCGTCGAGTTCGGGGGCATGTTCGCGCAGCGCGACGATCAGCGGTTCGGGCATGGCCGTCATGGTAGGCGGCGGCCGGTCAGGCGCCCTGGTACACCTTGCGATAACTCGTCGGCGACATGCCGACGCCGCGGCGCAGGTGGTGGCGGAGATTGCCCGCCGAGCCGAGACCGGAGAGCCGGGCCACCTCGTCCACCGGCAGATCGCGCGACTCGAGCAGTTCGCGCGCCCGGTCGACGCGCCTGCTGCGGATCCACGCACCCGGCGCCTGCCCCGTCTCCTCGCGGAACCGCCGGTTGAAGGTGCGTGTGCTCATCCGCGCGTGGGCCGCCATCCGCTGCACTGTCAGCTCCTCGTCGAGGTGGTGCAGCGCCCACTCACGGGTGGCCGCGGTCGACGCGTGGTCGCAGGCGTCGACATGCCGGTCGATGAACTGCGCCTGACCGCCCTCGCGCCACGGCGGCACCACGCAGTAGCGGGCGACCCTGTTGGCCACCTGCGCGCCGTGGTCGGACCGGATGATGTGCAGGCACAGGTCGATTCCGGCCGCCAGCCCCGCCGACGTGAGCACGTCGCCGTCGTCGACGAACAGCACGTTCTCGTCGAGCTGAACGGCCGGGTGCAGCCGCCGCATGTCGTCGGCGAACTGCCAGTGGGTGGTGGCGGGCCTGCCGTCGAGCAGGCCGGCGGCGGCCAGGACGAAGGCGCCGGTACAGATCGACACCAGGCGCGTGCCCGGGCGGATCCCGGCCAGCGCCTGCGTCACCGGACCCGGGAGGACCCCGTCCACCCGCGCGGGCCGGTAGCGGGTGCCCGGGATCACGACGGTGTCGGCGTCGGTGAGCGCCTCGGGTCCGGCGGTCGGGACGATCCCGAACCCGTTCGTCGACGGCACGGCGGCCCGCGACAGCCCGCACGTCACCACGTCGTAGAGCGGCCGCCCCTGCGCGTCGGCGGCACTGCCGAACAGCGTCGGCGCGATGGCCGCGTCGAAGCCGACGACCGGCGGCAGGAGCAGAACGGCGACGCGATGCACACCGCCAGTTTGGCACGTCTTTGACGAATCATGTCATTCATGCCACTGGTCCCGGTTGACGGAGATCGGGCACAGTGTTCTCGTGACGCTGACCGCCGACGACCGAAGCACACGTCTGCACTGGGGCTGGGTGGTAGCCGGGGTGAGTTTCGTCGCCCTGCTCGGGGCCGCAGGCTTCCGCGCGGTGCCCGGGGTGTTCATGAACCCGCTGCACCATGAGTTCGGGTGGTCGCACGGCACCGTCGGGCTGGCGATGTCGGTGAACATGACGCTGTTCGGGCTGACCGCACCGTTCGCCGCCGCGCTGATGGACCGCTTCGGTATCCGCCCCGTGCTGGCGACGGCGCTGCTGCTGATCGCGGCGGGCTCATCGCTGTCGGTGACGATGACCGCGAGCTGGCAGCTCGTACTGCTATGGGGCGTATTGGTCGGCGTCGGGACCGGGGCGATCTCGATGGGCTTCGTCGCGACCGTCGCCACCCGCTGGTTCGACGCCCGCCGCGGACTGGTCACCGGGGTGCTGACGGCCGCGAGCGCCACCGGGCAGCTGATCTTCCTTCCCGTCGTCGCCGCGGTGACCGAGGCGCACGGCTGGCGGTGGGCTTCACTGATCGTCGCGGCGGCGGCGCTGGCCGTCGTGCCCCTGGTCGCGGTGTTGATGCGCAACCACCCGGGCGACAAGGGGCTGTTGCCGTACGGCGCCACGGGTCCGGCGGAACCGCAGGCCGTGCCCACGGGCACGTTCCGGGCCGCGTTCGACGGGCTGCTGCGCGGCGCCCGGGTGCCGGCGTTCTGGCTGCTGGCGGGCAGCTTCGCCATCTGCGGTATGACGACCAATGGTCTGATCGGCACGCACTTCATCCCGGCGGCCAACGATCACGGCATGCCGACCACGGTCGCCGCCGGGCTGCTGGCCACGATCGGCGTGCTCGATGTCGCGGGCACGGTGTTCTCCGGATGGCTCACCGACCGCGTCGATCCGCGGGTGCTGCTCGGCATCTACTACACCGGCCGCGGGCTGTCGCTGCTGCTGCTTCCGGCCCTCCTCTCCCCGGACGCCACCCCGGGCACCTGGGTGTTCATCATCTTCTACGGGCTGGACTGGGTGGCCACCGTCCCGCCGACCATCGCCCTGTGCCGGCAGTACTTCGGTGCGCGCACACCGGTCGTGTTCGGCTGGATCTTCGCCTCCCACCAACTCGGGGCGGCGGTCGCCGCGGCAGGAGCGGGTTGGGTGCGTGACGCCAACGGCGGCTACGACGTCGCGTTCTACGTGGCGGCCGGTCTGTGTGTCGTCGCCGCGGCGCTGTGCGTGAGCATCCGTGTGAGACAACCAACGTAACGTTCCGTGAAACGCCTGGTCAGAGCGGGGTCGCCGGTGGCAACCCTCGACCTCGACTTGGCCGTTACCATTCCGTGCCCATACGATGCGATGCGGCGCCGCATAGGTAGCCGGCCCGACGCCGCCCATCGGCAGGCGTTTGACGAGCTGAGGAGCCGATCGTGAAGACCCGTACCAGGACCCTGGGCGCAGCCGTGGGCATCGCCGCCATCGCCGTGTCGCTGCCCCTGTCCGTGACCGCGCATGCCGAACCCGAGACGGTGGAGACCCCGGTCCCCGGCCTCGAAGGCGACTGCGACCCCTTCCGGGCGGCTGTGCCGACCTGGAAGACCTTCATCAACCAGCCCGTCAGCCAGGTGCTGGCGCAGATCCCGGACATCAGCACGTTCAGCTCCGCGGTCTCCGGTGGGCTCAACCCGGCCGTCAACGTCGCGTCGGTCCTCGACAACGGCCCGTACGTCGTGTTCGCCCCCACCAACGAGGCGTTCGCGAAGCTGCCGCCCGAGCAGCTCGAGGCGATCAAGAGCGACCCGGCGGCGCTGACCGACCTGGACTACTACCACGTGTTCCTTGGCCTGCTGGGTCCCGGCGACGTCAAGGGCCAGCGCGCGACGCAGCAGGGCGCCGAGATCAAGGTCGTCGGCACCAACGGCGACATCAAGATCAACGACACCGCCAAGGTGATCTGCGGTGGCATCGCGGCCGAGAACGCCCGCATCTACCTGATCGACACCGTGCTGAACCCGGCCGAGGCGCCGGAGCCGCTGACGCCGGCGGGCACGTCGGCCGAGTCGACCTCCACCGAGGCGACCCCGACGACCGAGCCCACACCGCTGCCGGCCGAGGAGGCCCCCGCCGCCGCCACCCCGGCCGCCGCGGCCGACATCCCGGCCGCGGACGCGCCGATCGGCTGACACCCGAGCACACCAGAAGCGCCCCTCGCGAAGAGGGGCGCTTTTGTGTCTTCTGGGCGGCGCTGACGCCCAGCTTCCGGCCCCCGTCAGCCGCGGGCTAGGTGTGCGCAATCTGTTCCTGAACGGTGAATTCGAGACCGTCGGCGGCGGCGATGTAGACGTCCTGGCTGACGACGTTGCCCCAGATGCGCATGAGCCCGCGGGGGCTCTCGTAGAAGAATCCGGAACGGACCGCGTCCACGTCCTCGACATCCAGCGAGCCGGATTCCCGGGCCACCTCGGACAGCAGGTGCAACGCCTCGTAGCACGACTCACCCACGCCGTTGAGCGGAGGCGCGACCGCGCCGAAGTGGGCGTAGTAGCGATCGCTGAACCGGTGTCCTTCAAGGGTGTCGATCGTGTCGAAGTACGCCTTCGCCGAGAACAGCCCCTCATTGGCGCCGACATCGCCGGCAAGCAGCGCACTCTCTTCGACCGTCGTCGCGAGCCGGGGAATCTCGGAGCCGAGCCCCCGCTCCCCGAACTGCCGATTGAAGTGGACCGCGTCGGCTCCGATGAGGAGCAGATACACCGCATCGGGACGGGCCGCCTCGATGGCGTCGAGTTGCTCAGTGAAATCGGTCGTACCTCGCGGGACGAACGTCGTCATGTCCAGCGTCGCCGTCCTCGGCATTCCGGCCCGAACGCTGCGCACTGCCTCACGCGGGTAGATGTAGTCGTTGCCGACGAACGCCCAATGCCGCACGCCGAGAGCCTGGTGCATCCAATTCATCGCGGGTTGAAGCTGATTGGCGGCGCGCTCACCCACCATGAACAAACCCCGCGTGTCGTCGCCGTCCTCGTGCTCGGCCGCGAACGCATAGACGACGCGTCCGCCCACGCGTTTCGTGATGGCTCGCCGCACGTCTGAGCTGTGCCAGCCTGCCACGGCGTCGACGACGCGAGCGTCCACCAGGCGCGCGATCTGATCACCGACACGGGCCGCCGGCTGGGCGCCGTCAATCGGTATGAGATCCACTGGGAGACCGAGAATTCCGCCGGAGGAGTTGATCTCCGTGACGGCAAGTTCGGCACACGCCAGACACGATGGTGCGTAAAGCCCCTCCGGACCCTTCATGGGCACGACGAAGGCGATGGACATTCGACCCGCGGCCCCGCTGCGTGGCGACGGACCAACCAATCCGGTGTACGGATGACTCGTCATGTGCTCACCGCCCGATCGTCTTACACTTCAACCGACGGCAAGTCCGTCATCAGCAGTAGGCATCCTCGGCGACACCGTACTTGGAGTGTGCATGCGCACCGTTCGACAGCATAGTCTCGCCACGCTGCTGTTGTATTGCCAGCGCGATCTGCTGGCGGAGTTCGTCCCCTTCCTCGAGGAACGCGGGCTGACGCTCGACCAGTGGCGCATTCTGGCGGCATTGCAAGGGACGGAGGGCATCCCGATGGCCGAGTTGGCCAGCACCGCCGTCCTCCCGCCACCCAGTCTCACCCGGAACATGGACCGACTGGTAGAACGCGGATCCGTCGTGCGCGCCGTCGACCGCGCCGACCGCCGGAAGGTGGTGGCGGTGCTGACCCCAGCCGGCAAACGCGACGTCGCGGAGTTGCGACGCCATGAGCGCGAGGCCGAGCGCGCCATGGCCGATCGCATGGGCAGGCATCGGTTCGACTCGCTCGTCGCCGAACTGACCGAACTCGTCGATCCCCTTTGACACTTGGCAATTTACTTCCAGATGGAAGGTTTACGTGCGCGTAACCAAGTTCAAGGCGCCGTAACACGGCTGCCCGGTAACTTGAGCGACGCGCCCCGATGAAACTCGGCCGGCGGCAAACCGATACCGATCGCGGAGCTGAAGCCTCCGCGCTCGCTTCCATTCAGCGACACCCAGGAGTCGTCCATGTCCAATGCGCAAATCGTCCTCGACTCGATCGAATCCATATGGAACAAAGGAGAACTCGACCGCATCCCGGAGTTCTACACCGAGGAGTTCATCTCGTATCAGGGCGATCACGGCTTGTTCGACTGGCCACCCGGACGCGACGGCCTCAAGCAGGTGGTCACCACCATGCGCACGGCATTCCCCGACTACCTCGAAGAGCCAGCAATCGTATTCTCCGAAGACGACCTGGTGATCGTCCGGCAGGCGATCAGCGGGACCAACACCGGTGACGCGTCGTTTCCCGCTACCGGAAAACAGATGAAGGTGGTCGACATGATGATCTGTCGACTCAAGGACGGCAAACTGCACGAGCAGTGGGGGTTGACCGACAACTACGCCATGCTTATTCAGCTCGGCATGCTGGAGCCGCTGGTATGACGGGTCGACGCTGGACCATGCTCGCCGCTGTCGCGGCACTCAGCACGGCCCTGGTGTCGTGCAGTTCGGGTGAATCCGACGACAACGCAGTACTGATCGCCATCCCCGTCGGTCTCACCGGCGCCAACTCGGTGATCGCGCCGGGAGTCGTACAGGCCAGTGAACTCGCCGTCGACGAGATCAATGCCGCAGGCGGAGTACTCGGTGGCCGGCAACTCAAGTTGAAGGTGTACGACGATCAGAGTGGTGCCAACGGAGCGCTGAAGGCATTCACCGCTGCAGTGCAGGAAGACAAGGTAGTTGGAATCGTCGGCATGGAGACCACCGCAGCCCGCAACGCCGGCCAACCCATCGCCGAGCAGGCCGATACCCCGTATGTGTACACGTCGTCTTACGAAGGAAAGGCTTGCGGGGGAAACCTTTTCATCAACGGCGCGGTTCCGGAACAGTCCATCGATCCGCTGCTCGCATATATCAACAAGACGATGACACCGAAGTCGTGGGCGATCGTGGCCAGTGACTACGCGTTCGGTCGGGACACTGCGAAGTACCTCGAGCAGGCAGTGACCGATAGTGGCGGTGACGTCGTCTCCACGCAGTTCAACCCCATCGACGCCGGCGACTGGACGAGCGTACTGCAGAACATCAAGAGCGCGAACGCCGATGTGGTCGTGTCCATCTTGGCCGGCGGCACCCCGAGCGTCACCCTTAGCAAACAGTGGAAGCAAAGCGGAATGACCGTGCCACTGTTCAATCTCGGCATCGACGAGGACACGGCCAAGACCATTGGTTCCGACGCAGCCGGTGTGCTGTACCCGAGCATGTACTTCACCGCCAACGACACCCCGGAGAACAAGAAGTTCATCGAATCGCTCAAGGCGAAGTACGGAGATAAGGCACACGTGCCGAACAATCTGACGGTGCCGCAGTACGTCGGCGTACACCTGCTGGCCAAGGCCATCGACGCGGCCGGCTCCACCGATTCCGACGCCGTCATCGCACAGCTGCCGAACGTGAGCTTCGACGGCCCGAGCGGACGGATGCAGATGAACAAGGAGCACCACACCGACATGAATTTCTACCTCGGTGAAGTGCAACCGGACGGCACCACGAAGGTGATCGCCGACTTCGGGCAGGCCGGTCCCGGCTCGCAGTGCCCGCAATTTGCCACGGGCACAAAGTAACCGCCCCGACGGCGGTGCGTGGTCACGATGGGCCACGCATCGCCGCCGGCCGAACGGAGGATCAATGACAACCGGGCTGTTACTCGACGGTCTCACCACCGGAGCACTCTTCTTCATCGTGACCGCCGGTCTGCTGATCGTCTTCGGGATGATGAAGCTCATCAACTTCGCGCACGGCGCGTTCCTGGCGCTCGGCGCCTACACCTCGGTGCTGGTGACCTCGTACGGATTGCCCGTCTGGTTGCCGATTCTCATCGCGCCGATCGTCACCGCGGCGGTGGCTGCGGTGATCGAACCGCTGGTGCTGCGCCGACTCTACGGCCGTCCCATGGACACCCTGCTGGCCACGTGGGGTCTGAACATGATCATCACTCAACTGATCACGCTGTACTTCGGGCGCGGAACGCAACCCGTCAAGACACTGGACCTGGGCGCAATCGACATCCTCGGCACCACCTACTCGCTGTACCGGCTGCTGTTCATCCCCATCGCGGTTGCGGTGGGTGTGTCGATCGCCCTGATGCTCAACAGGACTCGGCTCGGCCTGGTGGGCAGGGCGGTGATCATGGACGAGAATCTCGCCCAGGTCCTCGGCATCAACGATTCACTGGTCAGGTTCGCCTCGTTTCTGCTCGGGTCCGCGTTGGCCGGTCTCGCCGGCGCATTGCTCACCCCGATCGCGAGTGTGGACCCGAACATCGGCGTTCCCTGGCTGTTCGCAGCATTCATGATCTCGTTGCTGGTCGGCGTGTCACCCGTCGCCCTCGGCGCCGCGTGTGTGCTGCTCGGCGTGCTTCAGGTCAGCATGGCCTCGGTGTGGGATCCGACGATCGCCACGCTGGCGGTACCGGTAACAGTTGTGCTGATCCTTCGCGTCATGCCGGAGGGTTTCGTCCGAAAGGCCCGCATCTGATGAACACTTTGACCTCTCGTCCCCAAGTTCGCGCACTGGCCGCAATCGTCGCGGTCGGCACGTTGCTGCTCCTCACCGCCCCCGCGATCGACGTCTACACGAAGATGATCCTGACCGTCTCGTTCATCTACGGGCTCACCGCGATCTCCATCGATCTGCTCTGGGGATACACCGGCGTGCTGAGCTACGCGCACGGCGCACTGTTCGGTATCGGCGCATACGCCGTGGCCATCTCGGCCAGCTCAGATTCCCTGTCCGACAAGACCACAGCCATTCTGCTCGGAGCCGTCATCGGGATTGCCGCAGCCTGCGTCACTGCGCTGGCGATCGGGGTGTTGTCATTTCACTCCAAAGCGGACTGGCTGTACGTGGGTGTCGTGTCCTTCGCGGCACCGTTCATCTTCGAACGCGTCGTGTTGGCCGGCGGCGATACCACCGGTTCGAGCAGCGGCCTGTCGGGATATGTCACACCGCTTCTGGCGCCCACCCAGTGGTATCTGCTGACCGGCGGAATCCTGCTCGGCGCGCTGTTCGCTGCGATGCTGGTGGTGTACTCGGACACCGGGACGCTGCTGAAGGCGATCCGGGAGAACGAAACCCGCTGCACCTATCTCGGTATCCGCGTCAACCGGGTAAAGACTGTGCTGTTCACTGTCACTGCGGCGCTGACGGCGTTCGGTGGTGCGCTGCTGGCCAGCTCACAGAATGTCGTCGCACCCGATCTTGGCGGCATCATGGCCGCCACGCTGATGGTCATCTGGGTGGCACTCGGCGGACGCGGGACACTCGTCGGACCGGTGGTCGCCGCCGTCGTGATCGACTACGTCACCGCCGTCATCGGCGCCGAGTTTCCTTTCGTCTGGCAACTGGGTCTCGGCGTCGCCTTCCTGCTGGTGGTGCTCTACCTGCCCGGCGGATTGATGTCGGTCGTGTCCATCCCCTTGGCCTGGATCCGTACGAAACTTCGTCGGCGTCAGGCGGTTCCACCCTCGCGCGGAACGATCCGACAGGTCGCCGCGCCCCAATCTGCGTCTGACAGCCGGAATCCACTTCTCTACCTCGAACGCGTTACCTGCCGGTTCGGGAGCCTGACGGCGGTCTCCGGCATCGACCTGCAGGCCCGTGCCGGGGAGGTGGTCAGCATCGTCGGGCCGAACGGAGCCGGGAAGTCGACGCTGATGCGCTGCATCAGCGACGGGAAGTTCCGCACAGCGGGCGTCGTCGAGATCGCCGGCCGCTCGATCGCGCGGAAAGAACCGGCAGCCGTGGCTGCCATGGGAGTAAGCAGAAAGTTCCAGCATGCCAGCGTATTTGGTCCGTTGACGGTGTTCGAGTGCCTCAGGATCGCGCGGACCCGCGCCAGTAGACCCAGCCTCTGGCGACGGGACGGAATATTGGAACTGCCGACGGCCGCCGCGCGGGTGCTGGACGCCACCGGACTGCACCTGGTACTCCACGAGCCGGCCGGCACCCTGTCCCATGGACAAAAGCAGGCGCTGGAGTTGGCCATGGTCATGGCGACCGATCCGACAGTAGTGCTACTCGACGAGCCCACCGCCGGCCTGTCCCACGAAGAGCGGTCGGTGCTCGGCGCCGTGTTCCGTGAGATCGCCGCCGACGGCAAACTTGTGATTCTCGTGGAGCACGACCTCGACTTCGTCCGTGCGATCAGCTCCCGGATCGTGGTTCTGCATCAGGGCGAGTTGCTGCTGGACGGATCGGTGGACGAGGTGGTCACTTCGCGGGTGGTCAAGGAGATCTACACCGGAACCTTCGAAGAAGCGGAGTTGGCCGATGCTCACGAGTCCTGAAGACAGGCTCCAGTGCGCCACCACGTTGACGCCGATGCTGGAAGTGCGCGCGTTGCGGACTGGCTATTCGAGCGCCGAAGTCGTTCGCGGCGCAGACTTCTCAGTTCGCCAGGGCGGCGTGGTGGCGATCATCGGTAAGAACGGAATGGGTAAGTCCACCTTGCTCAAGGCGATGGTGAACATCGTCAAGCCCTGGTCCGGTGAGGTGCTGGTGGCCGGAACCTCACTGCGTCCCCTGAAGCCGTTCCGCGTCGCACGGCAAGGGGTGACGTATATCCCGCAAGAGAAGGCGATCTTCGGCGACCTCTCAGTGGAGGAGAACATCCGCCTCGGTCTGCCCAAGAACGCCGACATCGACGCAGCGATGTCCGAAGTGGTGACACTGTTCCCCAAACTCAGGGGTCGGACCAACCAGAAGGCCGGCACGCTGTCCGGCGGTGAGCAGAAAATGCTGTTGCTCGCGCGGGCCCTGGTGTCACGGCCCGCGCTGTTGATCATCGACGAAATCACTGAAGGGTTGCAGCCGTCCGTGCGCAACATCCTGCGCACCGCGCTCGCCCACGAACAAGAAACCCGAGGCACCACCATCGTGCTCGTCGAGCAGGATTTGGAGTTCGCCTTTGGCGTCGCCGACTCCTACGCGGTGATGAAGCTGGGCCAACTGAGTGCGCTCCGTCCCACCGCGGGTGCCGACTGGCGGACCGTCGCGGAGGCCCATCTTGCCGTCTGATGGCTGTTCCGCTTTGGAAGCGCGGATCGTCCGTTTGGAGAACTTGCTCGCCGCGAAGACGGGTGTCGCTGCCGCCGGCGTCGCGTGCGACGACGGACCCTACGACGCCGACATGGCGACCGCCGGATGGCACCACGACGGCGAGTTCTCCTCGGAGGACGAGACGTTCACGGGTATCGACGACATCCGCCGGTTCTTCGAGGGACTGGTGGCGGACTTCACCCTGCACATATTCACCAACCTCGAGGAAGTGGGCGGCACTGCCGACACACCCGTCGTCCACGGCTACGGTCTGGAAGCCCCCGTGCTGGGCGGGGTGGCTCACTTCGGCGCCTTCACCCACACCATCACGCACGACCACACGACGGCAACGCCATTGACGGCGAGGTGGCGACAACGAATCCACTTGATCACCCCCGCGCTGTACGGATGGGTGCGCGGCGCGAAGGTCGTCGACCAAACCGCATGACGATCCAGGAGACAACCCAATGACCGACAACCACCTCAATACGCGTGTGCTCCAGCTGGAGGACACCGTCGCCATATCGAACGCGAAGATGGCGTTCGTCCGCAGTGTGGACGAAGCCGTCAACGACGGACGGCTCGCGTCCGCTCCACCGCCTCCGGCGCTCGCCTCACTGACCGTCGACGTGGCAGCGCCTTTGCAGAGGTCGTGGGGTTTCTCCGAACTGACTGATCTGCTAGGGCGCGTCACGTTCTCGTTGTGCTTCCTGGGCAGCGAGCAGATCAAGGTCGACGACCACCGGGAGTTCGCGATCGGGCAGTGGGTCAGCTGGCATCCGATGACAGTGGACGGCTCGGCGTGGCTGGTGGCCGGACGCTACCGCGACAATTTTCACCGCGTGCACGGCGAGTGGCGGCTGGCCCGCATCGGCTTCACACCCGAGATCTGCTGCCTCTGGGAAGTCGGGTGGGGCGCCGACCGGATCAGTGAGTTGCTCGCTGTTCGCGGGTTAGGACCACCGTCGTCCTCCCACTGACGAGCGTGCGCTTACTGCCGTGACCCGCCGCGCCGGGCGGACGAACACGCACGCTCGCGGAGTAAGGGAACCCGAGTAGCAAACGCATTCGGCGCGGTCTCGTTCGCAAAAGCGAGACCGCGCCGAATGGTGCGAGGGAAGGGTCAGACGCCGAGGTCGCGCCCGATGATCTCCTTCATGATCTCGGTGGTGCCACCGAAGATCGTTTGGATGCGGCCGTCGACGTAGGCCCGCGCCACGCGGTACTCCAACATGTAGCCGTAGCCGCCGTGCAACTGCACGCACTGGTCGACGACCTTCTTGGCGACCTCGGTGGCCCACCACTTGGCCTTGGCGGCCTCGACGGCGGTCAGCTCACCGTCGACGACGCCCTGCAGGCAGCGGTCGATGTAGGTCTCGGTGACCTCGAGCTCGGTCTCCATCTCGGCGAGCAGGAACCGGTTGTGCTGGAAGCTGCCGATCGGCTGACCGAACGCCTTGCGGTCCTTGCTGTACTGCAGCGTCTCGTCGAACACCGCACGGGCACCGGCGATCGCGGAGATCGCGATCGACAGCCGCTCCGACGGCAGGTTGGTCATCAGGTGGTAGAACCCCCGACCCTCCTTGCCCAGCAGGTTGGCGTTCGGCACGCGGACGTTCTCGAAGTGCAGCTCTGAGGTGTCCTGGCTGTGCAAGCCCATCTTGTCGAGCTTGCGGCCGCGGCTGAAGCCCTCCATGTCGCGCTCGACCACGAACAGCGAGAAGCCCTTGTGTCCGGCTTCGGGATCGGTGCGCGCGACCACGACGACCAGGTCGCAGTTGATGCCCGACGAGATGAAGGTCTTGGAGCCGTTGATGATCCAGTCGTCGCCGTCGCGCACCGCGGAGGTGCGGATGCCCGCGAGGTCGCTGCCGGCGCCGGGTTCGGTCATCGCGACGGCGATGATCGTCTCGCCGCTGGCGATACCGGGCAGCCAGCGCTGCTTCTGCTCGTCGTTGGTCAGGTCCTTGAAGTAGGGCCCGACGACGTCGTTGTGCAGGCTCAGCGCCGGTCCGTGGACGCCGGCTTTGGCGATCTCCTCGTCGATGATCGCGTTGAACCGGAAGTCGTCCGAACCGCCGCCGCCGAACTCCTCCGGCATGTTGAACCCGATGAGCCCGTACTTGCCCGCCGCGGTGTACGCCGACCGGTCGACGATCCGCTCGCTCTCCCACTTGTCGTGGTTGGGCACGAGCTCACGCTCGATGTACTCCTTGACGGTCTCGCGGAACGCCTCGTGTTCGGCGTCGTAGATCGTTCGCTTCATCTTCTCCTACTTCGCTTTCCAGACCGGTTGACGCTTCTCGGCGAAGGCCAGCGGCCCCTCCTTGGCGTCGTCTGACTTGAGCACCGTGCGCATCTCGCGCCCGGAGCGGTCCCATGAGGTTTCCTCGGCGGCGATCACGCCGTCGTCGGCGCCGTAGGCCACGCGCTTGCTGGCCCACACCGCGAGCGGGGCGTTGACAGTGATGCGTTCGGCCAGCGCCAGTGCCGCGTCGAGTGCGGTGCCGTCGGGCACCACCTCGTTGATCAGACCCCACTTCAGCGCATCGGCCGACGTCATCGGCTCACCGGTGAACAGCAGCTCCATCGCCACCTTGCGCGGCAGGTGGTCGACGATGCGGAACACCCCACCCGCGGCGGCCATCAGGCCCCGTTTCACTTCCGGCAGACCGAATTTCGCACGCTCCTCGGCGACCACCAGATCGCTGGCCAGTGCCAGTTCGGTGCCGCCGCCGAGTGCGGTGCCGTTGACCGCGGCGATGGTCGGCTTGTCGATGAAGTGGTGGACGTAACCGGCGAAGCCCCACTCCGGGTGTTCGGGGTGAAAGAGGTTCTCGCGCCGGTAGATCGCCTTGAGGTCGGCGCCCGCGCAGAACGACGGCCCGCTGCCGGTGAGCACGACCGCGCGCACCTCGGGATCGTCCTGCGCCTGCTGCAGCGCATCGCCGACGGCGGTGCTCACCGCGCCGTTGACGGCGTTGCGGGCCTCGGGCCGGTTGAGCGTGATGATCAGGACATTACCCCGCCGCTCGGTGAGAGCGGCGGGGGCCGTTGCCTTTTCGCTCGTATCGGTCACAGCAGCTCGAGGATGGTGGCGTTGGCCTGGCCGCCGCCTTCACACATGGTCTGCAGGCCGTATTGAATGCCGTTGTCGCGCATGTGGTACAGCAGCGTGGTCAGGATGCGCGCGCCGGAGCCGCCGAGCGGATGGCCGAGCGCGATGGCGCCACCGTTGGGGTTGAGCTTCTCCACGTCGGCGCCGATGTCCTTGAGCCAGGCCATCGGAACGGGCGCGAAGGCCTCGTTCACCTCGAACGCACCGATCTGGTCGAGGCTCAGACCCGACTTCTTCAGCGCCTTCTGGGTGGCCGGGATCGGGGCGGTCAGCATGATGACCGGATCGGCACCGGCGAGGACCGCGGTGTGCACCTTGGCCAGCGGCTTGAGGCCGAGTTCCTTGGCCTTCTCGGCGGACATGAGCAGCAGCGCCGCCGCACCGTCGGAGATCTGGCTGGAGTTGCCGGCGTGGATGACGCCGCCCTCCTTGAACGCAGGCTTGATCTTGGCCATCGACTCGACGGTGCCACCGCGGCGGATACCGCCGTCTTCGAGCACGACGGTGTCGTTGCCGTCGGCGTCCTTGGTCTCGATGCCGACGATCTGGTCCTTGAAGGCACCGGAATCCTGTGCCGCGGCGGCCTTCTCATGCGAGCGCAGCGAGAACTCGTCGAGTTCGGTGCGGCTGAAGCCCCACTGCTCGGCGATCATCTCGGCGCCGACACCCTGGTTCGGGGTCTTGTCGTAGCGGGCCTTGAACGATTCGCCGTAGGGGTTGCCGCCGTTGGCCAGCGAGGAGCCCATCGGGGTGCGCGTCATCGACTCGACGCCGCCCGCGACGACCACGTCGTAGTGCCCGGCCACCACACCGGCGACGGCGAAGTGCAGCGACTGCTGGCTGGAACCGCACTGGCGGTCGACGGTCACACCGGGAACGGTCTCGGGCCAGCCGGCGGAGAGCACCGCGGTGCGCGCGATGTCGAGGGCCTGCTCGCCGGCCTGCATGACGCAGCCCCAGATGACGTCGTCGACCAGTGCCGGGTCCACACCCGCACGCTGCACCAGACCGTTGAGCACCTGTGCGGACAGTTCGGCCGGGTGGACCCCCGCCAGTGCCCCGTTGCGCTTGCCGACGGGCGACCGTACAGCCTCGACGATGACGGCTTCAGCCATGTCACTTCTCCTTCGAAGTCGGATACCGCTCACACACTTGGACACGACGGTAGAGCACAAGGTTTACTAGGTCAACCTACTGGTTGGTGGGGTCGGCCTGCATCGAAAGCGCCTCGGCAGATGGTTTACTGAGTTGTACAGCTGACAACCAGTCGGCGTGACTCAACCGGGAGGTCAGGTGGCTCGTACGCCCCCGCTGGCTCCCATGATCGGGGCCAGTCCCTCGGCGACGACGGTGCGCTCCCCCAAGACGGCGGAGCTGGTCGCGGGCACCCTGCGCCGCATGGTCGTCGACGGCAAGCTCAAAGAGGGCGACTTCCTGCCCAACGAGGCCGAGTTGATGGCGCACTTCGGCGTCAGCCGCCCGACGCTGCGCGAAGCGGTGCGGGTGCTCGAATCCGAACGCCTCGTCGAGGTCCGCCGCGGTTCGCGGACGGGCGCGCGGGTGCGGGTGCCCGGACCGGAGATCGTGGCGCGCCCGGCGGGTCTGCTGCTGGAACTGTCCGGCGCGACGATCGCCGACGTGATGACCGCACGGTCGGGTATCGAACCGATGGCCGTGCGGCTGCTGACCGAGGGCGGTGACACCGCGGCGTTCGACGAACTCGAGCAGACCCTCGACGAACACGTCGTGCAGAGCTGGCAGGACGGCCGGCTCGCCGAGACCACCGGCGACTTCCACCGCCGCATGGTCGAGCTCTCCGGAAACGCCACGCTGACGATCATGGCCGGCATGCTCCACGAGATCACGGTCCGCCACACGGCGTTCGCGATGAAGGAGAGCAACCCGCCGTCGAAGGCCGACTACGAGAAGTTGATGCGGTCCTACCGCCGGCTGCTGCAGCTGATGCGCTCCGGCGACGGCGCGGGCGCCGAGGCGCACTGGCGGAAACACCTCGACACCGCGCGCGCCCTGCTGTTGCAGGGACTCGAGGACGTCAAGGTCCGCGACGTGATGGGCTGACGCCCTCCCGCCACGTCACATGCACCGCGATGTCGTCGCTCCACGGCTGCCCGGTCACCATGTCCGCCACGTTGACGTAGCCGCGTTCGAACTCTCCGGTGGCGGCGTCGACCAACCGGTACTCCTGGCGTTGCCGGTGGATGGGCTGGGCGTCGAGGAGGATGACGCGCACCTCGTCCGGTTCGAACTGGCAGCGCTCCTGCATCGCGGCGATCAACTGCTCGTTGTGCATGTGGCCGTCGCCGAAGTTCCAGCCGACCGCGGTGCTGCAGAGGCGCTCACCCTCGGTGATGACGTAGTCGTCCTCGTTGCGTCCGGCGAGCGCGTTGTGCACCAGGGTCAGCAGCGCCTTGCCGTGAGAATTGAAGCCGCGGAACGCATATCCCTTGTACAGGTAGATCATCGCCTGCTCGGGGCTGCCGTAGACCTTCTCCAGTTGGGAGGCGGGCATGCTGGCGATCGCGACGAGCCCGCGCTCGATCTTCTCGTTCGCCGACGGTTTGATGCACCACCACGTGGTGTCCCAGTTACCCGCGTAGTACCGCATCCCGGGCAGGAAGGAGACCTTGCGCGGGAACAGGTTTCCCAGCGCGACGGTGACGGCCAGCACGGCGAACAGCACCACCGGCAGCGGCGTGCTCATCTCGGACAGGCCGAGGTCGGCGTGGCCGACGAACAGCGTCACGACGCTGAACATCATGAAGACGTTCCACTCCAGCGGCACGCCCATCGGGATCGCCGACAGGATGCCGAAGTGGAAAACCAGCATCACGAACGCCGCGATCGCGGTCGGCCAGCCGCCGTGGCTGAACAGCAGCACCAACGGCACCAACATCTCGATCGCGGTGCTGAAATGCGCAATGACCCGCGAGATCCGGCCCGGCCGCAGATCGTCGGGGAAGTTCTCGAAGAACTTGCGCTTGAGCCACTTCGTGCGGATCAGCGGATTGTTCGACATCATCGTCGAGATCACGAACGGGAAGTGCTTGTTGAGCTTCGAGGTGGCCGCGCCCACCCAGATCGCGACGCAGACGAGTTTGGCGGCCAGCAGCATGTCCACGCCGTGGCCGACGAACAGGAACGCGACGGTGAACGAGCCGTACACCTCACCGCGAGCGGCCAGGAAGATCACCTTGTCGCGCAGCCCGAGTACCGCGAGCAGCCCGAGCACGGTCCAGATCTGCCACAGCGGCAGCACGCCGACCGTCGTGCCGAGTGCGGGCACCGGACCGGTCCCGCCGGAGAAAAGCGCGACGAGCAGGACGACGAGCAGCGCCCCGTAGAGCGCCGCGTCGAAGGGAGTGCGGGTGTCGCCCTTGGTCAGCGGTACCCGGCCTGGCCACGGTGGCAGCCGGATGGTGCCGGGCCGCAACCAGTAGAGGATCGACCCCATCGGCGGGAAGAACCGGTTGTTGAGCGGACCGAAGCCGCAGCCGAGGCCGACCACCTCGAACAGCATCGTGAACAGCACGACCTTCTGGAACACGATGGGTTCGGTCCACCACTGGGCGACGTTGGTGAACCCGTCGATACCCGGGGTGGCCAGCGCGAACAACCAGCCGCCGAGGACGTAGAGCAGGATCTTGACCACGTAGAACAGGTGCATGACCACGGGCGTGCCGAACCCGACCTCGGCCCAGTGCCGGGCCATCGGGCGGATCTTCTCGGAGCGGGTGCCCTTGTTCCACTCTTCGAAGTCGACGACGGGCATGTCGGGCTTGAGAAATCCCATGCCCCAAAGACTAGAACGTGTTCTAGTTGCGCGGAACGGGTTGGGTCATCTCCGCGCGACCAGACACAGATTCGCGTGATCCGCGGCCCGAGAGCGCGAATCTGTGTCTGCTCGCGCGAAACGTCACCCGGTCTTGGCCGGCGGGCGGTAGAAGATCGCCAACTGGCCGATACCCCCGGCCAACCCGAGGATCAGCGCGATCGCCAGACCCCACCAGCCCGACACCAGATCCCATACCCCGGTGCCGTGGAACAGCGCGTAGTCCAGGCTGAGCTTGCCGGGTCCGATGGCGGGGATGGCGACGGCCGCGGCGGCCAGCACCAGGTTGTACTCCCAGCCCTCCTTGACGATGAAGAACCCGTTGGCGCGGTGCACGGTCCACGCGGCGACCAGCATCAACGCCACGAAGCCCGCGGCGGGCACCGGGGTGAGCAGGCCGACGGCCAACCCGATCCCGGCGGCCATCTCGGTGGTCGCGGCGACGCGGGCGTGGAACATACCCGGTTTCATGCCGATGCTGTCGAACCAGCCGGCGGTGCCGGGGATGCGGCCGCCGCCGAAGAACTTGTTGTAGCCGTGGGCGGCCATCGTCAGGCCCAGCACCACGCGCAGGATCAGAACGCCGACATCGTAGGCAGTCATGCGACAGAATCTAGGCCATCTGTAAGGCCGTCGAGTACCCCACCTCGCTAGGTGCGTCGGTCCAGCGCGTCGGCCAGCCGCGACATGTAGACGTCGAGGTCGCCGACCGCGGATGCGGCGGCGTGCACGCTGACCGCGACGGTGTCGCCGATGCCGTGCACGCCGTGGGTGAGCCCCATCATCGGCGACAGCGCCGGACAGCCGGTCGTCAGCACCACCGGCGCACCGCCGAAGTGCAGATCGGCGGCCCCGCGCGCCACGCTCGAGACGACGGTGTTGCCGATCGCCGTCGGGGAGCGCACGGTCGGGTCGAAGGCGTCGACACCCCACCGCATCAACGGTGCGGGCACCGCCGCGGACGCCAGTGCCGCGGCCCGCATCCCGGGGTGCGCGGCGCGCTGCCGTCGCTGTGCGAGTTCACCGGCGATACGGGCGCTGCGCTCGGCATGCGGCAGATCGGGATGCAGCCCGACGCCGACGTTGCCGAAGTGATTGTGCGCGCGCCGGGGTCCCGCGGTCGCCATCGGCACCTCGGCGCCGAGCGCGGACGGATCGTCGCCGAGGTCGCGCAGGTGGTCGGCCAGCGCGCGGGACACCGCGGCGAGGACGGCGACGGTGACGGTCGGGCCGGCCAGCTCGTCGCGGCGACGGACCAGGACCCGCAGGCCGAGACGTCCGTCCGGGCGGGCGTTGCTGCGTAAGACGGGTCGCGAATCAGCCTGCGCGGGAACGTTGCCCGCGTCGACGTCGCGGACCAGCTGTCGGTGGGTGCGGGCCGCGCGAACCGCCCGTGCGGGCAGCGTCCACGTCTCCCACGTCGGCACGGGCACCGGCGGGACGGGGGTGGCGCGGCCGAACAGCCACCCGGCCAGCGCCGCGGACCGCATCCCGTCGGCCAGCGCGTGCGACATCTGCACCACCGCCACGGTCGCCGGACCTTCCACGCCCGGCATGCCTGACACCGGGGTGAACACGTGCAGCCGCCACGCGGCCGTGCGCGCATCGAGCGGATCGGCGGTCAGCTCCGACACCGCCGCCAGACAGCCCGCCCAGTCGCCGCCCGCATGGGTCCGCACCTGGGTCCGGTCGACCCCGCCGTCGATCCACTCGGGATACCGCAACCGACCCCGCTCGCGCACCCGCAACCGCAGCTCACCGCAGGCCCGCGCCCGATCCACGACCGCCGCGAGCGCCTCGGACAGGTCGTCGGGGACACCGGCGAAACCGTAGATCAGGAACTGGTCGTTCGGGATCTTCGCCGCGATCCACAGGTTCTGGGCGTCGAGCGCCGCGAGCCGACGCACGGTCATGGTGTCCGAGGTTAGGCTTCGGCGCATGCTCCCGCCCACCAGCACCACCGGCGTGGCGCTGGTCACCGGCGCCTCGAAAGGTATCGGCGCCGAGATCGCCCGCGAGTTGTCAAGACGCGGTTACCGTTTGGCGCTCGTCGCCCGCCAGGCCGACCAGCTGCACGCACTGGCCGCCGAGCTGGGACCCACCGCGCACGTCCTGCCCGCCGACCTGTCGCGCCCCCAGGACCGCGCCGCGCTGGCCGGGCGGATCGGCGACCTCGGCGTCGAGGTGGACCTCCTGGTCAACAACGCGGGCATGTCGAACCTAGGCCCGGTCGCGCAATCGAATCCGGCGGCCGAGCTGGCGCTGGTCGAACTCGACGTCGCCGCGGTGGTCGACCTGTGCAGCCGCTTCGTACCGGGCATGGTCGCGCGCGGGCGCGGCGCGGTGCTCAACGTCGCCTCCGTCGGCGCATTCGGCCCCGTGCCCGGGCAGGCGACCTACGCGGCGGCCAAGGCGTTCGTGCTGTCCTACACCCACGCGCTGCGCGAGGAGACGCGCGGCACCGGAGTCTCGGTCGCGACGCTGTGTCCGGGACCGGTGCGCACGGGGTTCGGCGAACAGGTCGGCATCCCCGATGACGTGGCCGAGAAGATGCTGCCGCCCTTCATGTGGCGACAGCCCGACGCGGTGGCCCGCGCGGGTCTCGACGGGCTCGCGGCAGGCCGGGCCGTCATCATCCCGGGGGCACCGAATCGCATTGCGGCAGCGGTCAATCACCTCACCCCGCGGCGGCTCCTGCTGGCGGCGCTGAGCCGGGCGCACCCGGGGATGACGCGGACCTAGCCGGCGGTCCCGATGAAGTCCACGATGTGGCGACCCACCACGTCGGGCTGTTCGAGCTGCAGGAAGTGCCCCGCGTGGTCGACGATCGCGGTCGCACTGCCCGCCGGCAGCACCCGCTCCACCCACGGCGTGAAATCGGCTGTTGCACAACCGTCGTCGCGGCCGTGCAGGTACAACGTGGGCAACGCGGGCGCCGACAGCCAGTGCCGGTGCAGTTCGGCGTACTGCGCGGGCGGCCGCGAATTGCGCACGGTCGCACGGTAATAGCCCAGCGCGGCCCGCCACCTGCGGCGCACACCGATGGCCGCGTCGACGTGTCGCACGTCCTCGGCGGCGTGATAACCCGGTGACCACTGCCGCCACAGCCGGGGCACCACCCAGGACGCCGACCGGTCGGGCAGGCCGGGCAGCTGGAAGAAGAAGATGTACCAGCTGCGCAGCATCTGCCGGGGCAGTTGGGCGGCCAGTCGCGCACCGTTCGCCACCCGGCCCAGCGGCCGGAACGCGGCGGCCGGCGGCACCGACATGATGACGGCCCGGTCGAACGGACTGTGCGGCATCGCGGCCAGCCCGGTCCCCGCGATGGCGCCCCAGTCATGGCCGATGATCACATCGCGACCCGTCGGACCCGCCGCGGCCAGTACGCGCAGCGCGTCGTCCATGAGCGCGCCGACGTGGTAGCTGCGGTCGGACGGCACCGACGACGGCACGTACCCACGCATGAACGGCGCCACCACCCGCCAGCCGGCGTCGGCGAGTGCGGGCGCCACTTTGCGCCAGCCGTAGGCGGTGTCGGGGAACCCGTGCAGGCACAACGCGACCGGGCCGTGTTCGGGACCCCAGACCAGCGCCCGCAGCTGCCCGGCGGGCGTGGACACATCCAACCAGCGCGGCGTCATCAGATCGGCTGGAAGTTGGAGACGAGCCACTGGTCGCCGACCTTGTCGAGGGTGACCCGCACGCTCGACGCGGTGGTGCTCGGCGGCTCGGAGCCGACGGTGACGGTCTGGTTGACGAACAGCAGCACCACGGCGTGGTCGGCGTCCGCGCTGACCGACGCGGCGGCGGGCACGTCGGTGACGGCGGCGATCTGCTGCTCTCGGGCGCCGGGCACGACGACGCTGTCGATCAGCGAACTGTAGGTGTCGCGGAAGCTGCCGGTCAGCTTCTCCTTGGCGGCGCCGAGTTGCTGGTCCACGGTCTGCGGTTCGTAGGTCAGCATCGCGATCGCGATGCTGCGGGCCGCGGCCACCGAATCCTCCCGCGCCGCCTCGGCGCCGTCGGTGGTGGAGTTGCGCCAGAACAGGTAGCCGCCCGCGACGGCGAGGATCAGTGCGACGGCGGGTACCACGCCGAACGCCACCACCCGCGACCACGGGATTCCGCGGCGGGCGGCCGGCGGCGCGGCGGTGGCTGTCTCGTCGGGAACGGTCTCCTCGACCGCGGTCGTCTCGGGCTCGAGCTCGTCGACGGTCTTCTGCTCTTCCTCGGGGATGCCGGTCACTGCACGAACTCCACCTGCGAGACCTTCGCGCCGTCGTCGACGCGTTCGACCGTCAGCCGCATGCGCCACGCCCGCGGCGCCTGCTCCGGCGCACCCGCGTTCGACGACTGCACCGTCACCGCCACCAACACCTCCGCCTTACCGTCGGACACCGACTCCAGCCCGGCCTCGCCGAGCGTGCCGACCGACTTGGACTTGGCCTCCTTGACCACCTGCAGGAACGGTTCGGCCCGCTTCTGGAAATCGTCGTAGAACGTTCCGGTGGCCACGTCGAGCACCCGTTGCACGTCGGCGTCGGCCTGCTGCCAGTCGATCGAGGTCAGGTTCTGCGCGGCCTGACGGCCGACCTGCAGGTAGAGCTCCCGCTCTTTGCTGTCCTGGTTGGCCTGGTAGGCGCGGTAGCCGAACCAGCCCGTCACGCCGGCCAGCACGACGACCAGCGCCAGTCCTGCGATGAGGACGGTCCGCACCGGTGAGCGGCCCGCGGGCGCCACGATAGGCGCGGCATCGGCGGGTTCGACCGCGGTTTCGTCGTCGACGGTCGCGATCGGTTCGCCGTCGGGGGCGGGGGCATCGTCTGCCATGTCTGCTCCTCTGCGGCACCCGGGATCACCTCATCCCGGCTTCCGCCAAACGTTACGTGGCGGGCCGTGAGCGTCAGTCGGCGACGTGCCGCAGCGATCAGACGGGGGCGACCGCGTCCTCGAGTTCGGCGATGACGATTCTGCGCATCCCGAGCATCGCCTTCGAGGCCGCCGCGGCCCGGACCGGATCCGGGTCGTCGAGCAGTTCGGTGAGCCGGTCCGGCACGATCTGCCAGCTCAGCCCGAACCGGTCCTTGAGCCAGCCGCACTGCGACTCCTCACCGCCCTCGACCAGCCGGTCCCAGTAGTAGTCGACCTCGTCCTGGTCGGCGCAGTGCACGGTGAACGACACCGCCTCGGTGAACGGGAACTGCGGCCCGCCGTTGATGCCGATGAACCGGGTGCCGTCGAGCACGAAGACCCCGGACACCACCTCCCCCGTCGGGCCGGGGCAGGCCTCGGTGAAGCGACTGAGGCTCTCCACCTTCGAGTTGGGGAACACGGACGTGTAGAAGGCGACGGCCTCCTCCAGGTCGTCGTTGAACCAGAGCGACGGGGTGATCGACGGCATCGGAACTCCTCGGGATTGTCGTGGCGTCTTCCCAGAGGTGACTCGCGCGGACCGCCGAACTCATCGCGGCCGGGCGCAAACGCCCCGGTAACGTGACGCGCGTGAGTACCGCGGAGACCGTGTCGTATCGGGGCGCCGAGGGGCTCACCCTCGTCGGCGACGAGTGGAATCGAGGCGCGGAGTCGGCCGCGGGCCGGCCCACGGTGCTGATGCTGCACGGCGGCGGCCAGAACCGGTTCTCGTGGAAGAACACCGGCCAGATACTCGCCGACGCGGGTCTGCACGTGGTGGCGCTGGACAGCCGCGGCCACGGCGACAGCGACCGCTCCCCCGAGGCCCATTACTCCGTCGACGTGATGTGCGCCGACGTGCTCGCGGTGCTCGATCAGATCGCCAGGCCGGTGGCCTTGATCGGCGCCAGCATGGGCGGGTTGACCGGCATCCTCGTGGCCCGCGAGGCCGGCGCCGAGCGGGTCACCCAGTTGGTGCTCGTCGATGTGGTGCCGCGGTTCGAACAGGACGGCAGCGCCCGGATCCGCGACTTCATGGTCGACCATGTTCACGGGTTCGACACCCTCGCCGACGCCGCCGACGCGGTGGCCGCCTACCTGCCGCACCGGAGGCGACCCAAGAGCCATGACGGCTTGAAGAAGAACCTGCGCCAGCGCGACGGCCGGTGGTACTGGCACTGGGATCCGGCATTCGTCGCGGGGAACGGCGACGACCCGTTCGTCCACGCCGACGAGCTGGAGAAGGCCGCGACGGAACTGACGATTCCGATCCTGCTCATCCGTGGCAAGCTTTCCGACGTGGTCAGTTATGAAGGGGTGCAGGAGTTCCTGCGCACGGTCCCGAGCGCGGAGTTCGTCGAGCTGTCCGACGCCGGGCACACCGCTGCCGGTGACGACAACGATGCGTTCACCGAAGCCGTCGTCGGTTTCGTGAGCCGGTGACCGCCCGCCGCACGGCCGGATTCGACTTCCTCGAGACTCCGGCGCTCCCCGCCCCCCAGGTCAGCGTCGCCGACGCGCAGCGCATCCTCGCCGCGCACTACGGCATCGACGCCGAGGCCGTCTCCCTCGGCAGCCAGCAGGACAAGAACTTCGTGGTCCGCCGGCCCGGCACCGACGACGTGCTCGGCGTGCTCAAGGTGTCCAATCCCGCCTTCAACGAGGTGGAGGTGGCGGCGCAGGACCTCGCCGCGCACGCGATCGCCGACGCCGAACCGCAGCTGCGGATCGCGGTGCCGCTGCCGAACTCCGCCGGCGCCGAGGTGACGGCGGTGGACGGGTTGCTGGTGCGGCTGCTGACGTTCCTGCCCGGCGGCACGCTGATCGACGCCGACCACATCGGCCCGGCGGCGGTCGCGGGCCTCGGCGAGGTCGCGGCGCGGGTCAGTCGGGCGCTGAGCGGGTTCGAGCACCCTGGGCTGGACCGCGTGCTGCAGTGGGATCTGCGCTACGGCGCCGACGTCGTCGACGCGCTGATCGGCCACGTCGGCGACCATGTGCAGCGGGAACGGCTGCAGACCGCCACGCGCGAGGCCTGGGCGCGGATCAGCCGCGTCGCCGACGACCTGCCGCGTCAGGCCGTGCACCTGGACATCACCGACGCGAACGTCGTCGTGTCGCGGGCGGCCGACGGGTCCCGGCGGCCCGACGGGGTCATCGACTTCGGCGATCTCACCCACACCTGGGCGGTGTCGGAGTTGGCGATCGCGGCGTCGTCGGTGCTGGGGCACACCGGCACCGAACCCGTGTCGATCGTGCCCGCGGTGCGCGCCTTCCACGCCATCCGCCCACTTTCCGCCGCGGAGATCGACGCGCTGTGGCCGATGGTGGTGCTGCGGACGGCGGTGCTCATCGTCAGCGGCGCCCAACAGGCCGAACTCGACCCGGACAACGCCTACGTCACCGAACAGTCCGACGGTGAGTGGCGGATGTTCGAGCAGGCCACCTCGGTCCCGATGGACGTGATGACCGCGGTGCTGCGCGCTGAGCTCGGTGTCGCCGCGCCGCGCGCCGAGGTCACCGCCACGGTGCCGATGGTCGGCGCGGAAGACGTTGTCACACTGGATCTCTCGACGACCTCCGACGTGTACGACCACGCGTTCGTGCCCGGCGGCTGGTTGTCCGCCGACCTCGAGGACCGGCTCGCCGCGGACGCGGTCGCGCGCGGAGCGACGCTGGTGCTCACCCGCTTCGGGGAACCGCGCCTGACGCTCGCACCCGCGTTGAGCCAGCGCAGCGCCGAGGTGGTACCGACCGGGATAGGGCTGTGGCCGGCCGAAGCGCTCACGTTGGTGGCGCCCTGGGACGGTGAGGTGACCGCCAGCGGCGAGGATGCGGTGACCCTGCGCGGTCGTGACTTCGAGGTGACGCTCACCGGCGTGCATCCCGGCCTCGTGACCACGGTGGTCAAGGCCGGCGACCCCCTCGCTCACGCCGATGCCGCACGCTGGGCCGAGGTCGCGGTCCGCCCGGTCGGTGCGATGCTCGCGCCCACACTGGTGCGCCCCGAGATGGCGTCGGGGTGGTTGGCGCACGTGCGCGATCCGCGGCCACTGCTCGGCCTGCCGCCGGAGGCGCCGGAGTCCCCCGCCGCCGGTGAGCTGGTCGCACGCCGCGACCGCGCGTTCGCCACCGTGCAGGAGCACTACTACCGCACGCCGCCGCAGATCGAACGCGGCTGGCGGCACTATCTGATGTCGACGGCCGGGCGCTGCTACCTCGACATGGTCAACAACGTCACCGTGCTCGGACATGCGCATCCGCGGATCGCCGACACCGCGGCGCGCCAGCTGCGCAGGCTCAACACCAACTCGCGGTTCAACTACGCCGCGGTGGTCGAGTACAGCGAACGCCTCGCCGCCGAACTGCCCGATCCGCTCGACACCGTGTTCCTCGTCAACTCCGGTTCGGAGGCAAGCGATCTCGCGATCCGCCTGGCGCTGGCTGCCACGGGGCGCCGGGACGTGGTCGCGATGCGCGAGGCCTACCACGGCTGGACCTACGGCACCGACGCGGTGTCCACGTCCACCGCCGACAACCCCAACGCGCTGACCACCCGCCCGGACTGGGTGCACACCGTCGAATCGCCGAACAGCTTCCGCGGCAAGTACCGCGGCACCGAGGTCGGCCGCTACGCCACCGAGGCCGTCGCGCAGATCGAAGAACTCGTCGCGGACGGCCGCGCCCCGGCGGGGTTCATCTGCGAATCGGTCTACGGCAACGCGGGCGGTATGGCGCTGCCCGACGGATACCTCCAGCAGGTGTACACGGCGGTGCGCGGTGCGGGCGGCCTGGCGATCGCCGACGAGGTCCAGGTCGGCTACGGCCGTCTCGGACACTGGTTCTGGGGTTTCGAACAGCAGGGCGTCGTACCCGACATCGTGTCGGTGGCCAAATCCACCGGCAACGGCTATCCGCTCGGCGCCGTCATCACCAGCCGGGCGGTGGCCGAGGCGTTCCGGTCGCAGGGGTACTTCTTCTCCTCAACCGGCGGCAGCCCGCTGTCGTGTGCGATCGGACTGACCGTGTTCGACGTGCTGCGGTCAGAAGACCTGCAGGGCAACGCAGTTCGCGTCGGTGGTCACCTCAAGTCACGGTTGGAGGCGCTCGCCGACAAGCATCCGATCATCGGCACGGTGCACGGGGTCGGGTTGTACCTCGGGGTGGAGATGGTCCGCGACCGGGAGACGTTGGAGCCCGCGACGCAGGAGACCAAGGCGATCTGCGAACGGATGCTCGACCTCGGCGTGATCATCCAGCCGACCGGTGACCACTCGAATATCCTGAAGACCAAACCGCCGCTGTGCATCGACGTGGAGTCGGCCGACTTCTACGTCGACGCCCTGGACCGGGTACTCACCGAGGGCTGGTGACGCGGTGACCGGATACCAGATCACCGCCGTCGTCCTCGCCGTCCTGGCGGTGGCGGAGGCGGTCGGTCTGGTCACGCTGTGGGTGCTGCTCACCCGCGCCCGCCAGGAGGCCGACGAACTGCGTGCCCGCGTCGACACCCGCAGCGCGCTGCTCAACGGCGGCAGGGAAGCGGTCAAGCATGTCTGGCAAACCGCGAACCTGGTGCGGGAGAAGGGTTTCGGCGGGGCGATCACGTCGTCGATCGAGGACCTCGCCGACTGGTTCGAGGTGGAGCGGCCCGACCTGGCACGGCTGGCGCCCAACGGCCGCGTGGCGATCATGTTCTCCGACATCGAGGATTCGACGGCGCTGAACAACCGGATCGGCGATCGGGCGTGGGCGCGGCTGATCGGACGCCACGCTCGTTCGGTGCAGCGGTTCGTCAAGGATCACGACGGCCATGTGGTGAAGAGCCAGGGCGACGGGTTCATGGTGGCGTTCGCCGCGCCCGAGAACGCGGTGCGCTGCGCGATTGCGCTGCAGCACGCACTTCGTCGACGGCCCAACGGGATTCGGGTGCGGATCGGGATCCACACCGGCAAGTCGGTGCGGCGCGGCGAGGACCTGTTCGGCCGCAACGTCGCACTGGCCGCGCGGGTGGCCGCCGAGGCCGACGGCGGCGAGATCCTGGTCAGCGAGGCGGTGCGCGATGTGGTCGACGGGGTCGACGGCGTCACGATCGGCGACAGCCGCGAGGTGTCGCTGAAAGGTTTCTCGGGCAAATACCAGCTGTACGTCGTGAGCGATTAGCGTCCCTCGGCGCTCACCGTCGGCGTACTGTGCGGCCAGTCGGGTAGCCACGGGAGGGCTTGCGATGGCTTCGCTTCGGGTGTTGTTCGCCATGACCGCCGCGACGGTGCTGTTCGCGGGTGCCGGAGGCG
The DNA here is from genome assembly GCF_001499965.1 of Mycobacterium sp. GA-2829. Lineage (GTDB taxonomy): Bacteria > Actinomycetota > Actinomycetes > Mycobacteriales > Mycobacteriaceae > Mycobacterium. Next base: position 52,220 of record NZ_LQIT01000006.1, on the reverse strand, counting down.
TGCTCGCGCCGGGGACGGCGACCGCGTTCTCCAGTCCCGATCTGCCAGTGGAGCAACTCGAGGTGCCGTCGGCGGCCATGGGCCGCACCATAAAGGTCGAATTCCTCAGCGGCGGACCGGGTTCACACGCGGTGTACCTGCTCGACAGCATGGAGGCGCCGGAGGACGTCAGCGGCTGGGACCGCAACACCGCCGCGTTCGACATCCTCAACGGCTCGGGGCTTTCGGTGGTGATGCCGGTCGGCGGCGAGTCGAGTTTCTACAGCGACTGGTATCAACCCGCGGTGGGCAACGGCAGGACCGTGACCTACCGGTGGGAGACGTTCATCACCGAGGAACTGCCGACGTGGCTGGCGGCCAATCGCGATGTCGCCGCCACCGGGAACGCCGCGGTCGGCGCGTCGATGGGCGGTTCGGCGGCGCTCACGCTGGCGATCTACCACCCGCAGCGCTTCATCTACGCCGGTTCGCTGTCGGCGTTCCCGAACCTGTCCGAAGGTCCGTGGCCCGGACTGGTCGGACTGTCGATGAACTGGAACGGCGGCTTCAGTTCGGCCGCGATGTGGGGTCCGCCCGGTGATCCGGCATGGGCCCGCAACGACCCGACCGTCAACGTCGACCGCCTCGTCGCCAACAACACCCGCATCTGGGTCTACTGCGGCAACGGGGCGCCCACCGACGTCGCCTACGCCAACCCCGCCCCGGTGGCCGGTGAGGGGTTCCTCGAGGGCTTCGCGATCGACTCGAACCGGACGTTCGAACAGCGGTACCTCGCCGCGGGCGGCCACAACGGCGTGTTCAACTTCCCGCCCAACGGCACCCACAACTGGGGCTACTGGGCGCAGCAGCTGCAGCAGATGCGCCCGGATCTGCAGCGGGTCCTCGGTTAACGCCGCCGGCCCGCCAGCACCAGCGGCAGCCGCACCAGGGCGAGGAGCTGGTTCATCCGCCGTCGCCGCGCCCGGATCTTGAGCGCCACGCGCACCCCGACGCACGCCCCGGTCACCACCACGACGATCCACAGAGTTGCCGCCACCAGATAGATCGTCTCGACCACCCTGCCGAGCGTTCCCGGTCCGCGTCGCGCCGAGGTCACGGACGAGACACACGTCTATCCCAGCGAGAGCCCCGCGTAGATCTGCTCGAGCATCGGGGCCAGCATCGCCTGCGCGGTGGTCCTGCCGTCCGGAGACAGCGTGAGGTTGGTCCAGATCACCAGGCTCACCTCGTTGTCCGGGTCGTAGCCCATGAACGAGTTGAACCCGGGCAACTCCCCACCGTGGTAGTACATCGCCGCGCGCGGTGCGAACCGCTGATACGAGATGCCGTACCCGTACTGCTGGCCGCCGGGCGCATCCGGGTCCTCGGGCCGCAGGCTCCTCGTCCACTGCCGGTGGTGGTCGTCGTCGAAGACCTCACCGGTGACCAGTGCCTTCATCCAGGTGCTCAGATCGTCGGCGGTGGAGATCGCTCCTCCCGCGGCGGTGGCGTACGACGGGTTCTGGTTCGTGTAGTCCACGGGTTTCAGCGTCCCGGCGCGCGCGGCGGCCTGCATCTCGGCGGGGTAGGGATCGTCGGCCAGGGCGTAGAAACTTCCGCCGTACATGTAGCCGTGCGAATAGGGCGCAGGCATGGCGGTGTCGTCGGCGGCGGGCAGCGAGGTCTTGGTGAGGCCGACGGGTTCGAACAGCCGGTCGCGGAACTGTTCGGATAGTGTTCGGCCACCGGCCTTCTCGGCGATCAGACCGAGAAGCGCATAGTTGGTGTTGCTGTACTCGTACGCGGTGTCGGGCGGGAACTGCGGTGGGTGGCGGTAGGCGATGGCGAGCACTTCGGCCGGTGTCCAGGATTTCGCAGGTTCGGCGTCCATCACCTGCGCGAGCGAGGGGTCCTGCGTGTACCCGTAGAGGCCGCTGCGCATCGTGAGAAGGTCTGCGACGGTGATGTTCTCGCCGTTGGGCACGTCGGGGACGTACGCGGTGACGGGGTCGGTGAAGCGGATCCTACCGTCCTGGGCGAGCAGCACGATCAGCGCCGCGGTGAAGGTCTTGGTGTTGGAGGCGATGCGGAAATGCGTGCCGGCGGTCGGTGGCGTGCGGGTACCGACCTCGGTGGTGCCCGCCGCGGCGTCGTATCGTCCCTGTGGGGTGTGGACGAGGACGAACGCGCCGGGCACCGTCAGTTCGTCGGCCAGCCGTTGGACCACCTGTTGGAGCGCCCGGGGGTCGATGGTGCGCAGTGCCGGCTCTGACGGGGACGTACAGGCGGCGACGAGGACCGCGACGCCCGTCGCGACAGTGGCGATACGGAGCGCATGCCTTCTGCGCGAACGCCGGGACCCGCACGTTCGGACGACGAACATCGTGGTCGCACCATATCGCTCGGCACACTGACATAGGCTCGGAATGTGCGAGACGACGGGCTCGGGCACAGCGGCGACGGGGACTCCGAACTGGATCAGGCGTTGTCGGGTGGGAGTGCCCAGACGGTGGGGCGGTTCCGCTTCTACATCGACGAGGAGCGGTGGGAGTGGTCGGACGAGGTGCAGCAGATGCACGGCTACGCGCCGGGCGAACTGCCCGCTCCGACCACGGCACAGGTGCTGGCGCACAAACATCCCGACGACCACGAGCATTTCGTCGGTGCGCTCGAGGACACGCGCCGGACGCGGGCCGCGTTCAGCACGCGGCATCGGATGATCGACGCCAATGGCGTCCACCACCGCTTGGTCGTGGTGGGTGATCAGCTGCGCGACGAGAGCGGCGCCGTCGTCGGCACGCACGGGTTCTACATCGACGTGACGCCGGCGGAGGCGGCCTACGAAGGGCGGATCTCGGCGGCCGTCGCGGACGTCTCGGACCGGCGGGTGGTCATCGAGCATGCCAAGGGGATGCTCGGACTGCTGTACGGTCTCGACGCGGAGGCCGCGTTCGCGTTGCTGAAGTGGCGGTCTCAGGAAGCCAACGTGAAATTGCGGGCGTTGGCGGTCCAACTCGTCGAGGATTTCCGCGCGTTGAGTGGACAGTCCGACGAGCTCCCGCCGCGGCGCGTGTACGACCAGACACTGATGACCGTGCACGAGCGGGTTTCGGACCGCGAGTCACACGCGGTGCACCGGTCCTCCGACAACACCTAGACGGCACCACAGGTATCCACCTGCTTGTTTTTCGCGTAGCCTTCGTGTAGCGGCCGACTTTTTTCGAAGGACTGCACGTAGTGCGACCGTGATGAGGATCCGAATCCTCCCGTCGTCGTACAGCAACCGCGGCGTTCACACCATCAAGAACCCGCGGCGGCGTCTCGCGGGCACGCCGTAGGAAGAAGATTCCGTTGAGTGATTCCGCCCAGAGTTGGGCCCGTGACAAGCGACGGTTCGTCGCCGACGCGGATGAAGCATCGAGGCTGGGCGTCGCCCCGAAACGCGACCATGGCTACCCCACGGGTCCGTTGGGTCGCCAATTCGCTGATCTGACAACCGCTTTGCTCAATGCGCAGACCGTCGCGGACGTGCTCGAGCAGGTCGTCGATGCCATCATGAGCGTCGCCCCGGACGTCGACGTGGTGAGTGTGACGCTGCGCAACCCCGACGGCACGTTCCATACACCGCTTGCGACGCACTCGGTGGGCCGCATGCTCGATCAGTGTCAGTACGACATGGACGAGGGACCGTGCGTGACCGCCGCCATGAACCCCGGACCGGCATTCGCGGCGTGGCCCGAACCCGACGTCCCGTCGCCGTGGCCGCGTTTCACCCGCGCCGCACGCAAGCTGGGTGTGGAGGCGATCCTGTCGCTGTCGTTGCTCCCCATGCCCCAACCGCCGCGGTTGTCGGGGGCGTTGAACCTGTACTCCCACTCCCCCGCAGGACTCGATGCCGTGGACAGGGGTGCGATCCTGCTCCTCGCCACGCACGCGTCCTTGGCGCTGGCCAACACCGAGGCGGTCACCACCGCCAAACTCCGCGAGGCCCAACTGCGTCAGGCGATCGACAGCAGGGATGTGATCGGGCAGGCGAAGGGAATTCTCATGGGTCGGCGCAACATCTCGGCGGACGAGGCGTTCGACATCCTGCGGAAGTCGTCGATGGAACTCAACATGAAGTTGGCCCAAGTAGCGAAAATCGTTGCGTCACACCCGGATATCTTGGGCTGATCTCACCGTGCGAACTGCTCGCGCACCGCATCCCTGTCGATCAACGACCACACCTCGGCGATCCGTCTGTCGGTGAAGCGGTAGAAGACGTGTTCTGCGAAGGAGATTCGCGCACCGGTCGGCTGCAGTCCCAGGAACTCACGTTGTGGGGTGCAGTCGAACGCCAGCCGACACGAGACCATGTCGCCGTCGGCGAGCAGGATCTCGGGAACGAAGCGCAGGTCCGGCGTCGCATGGGTGTCGGCCTCGAGCATCGCGCGGTAACCGTCGAGCCCCAGCCGCCGACCGTTGTGGGTGACGTCGTCGGCAACGTGCCGGCTCAGGTCGTCCCAGCGGCGTTCGTTGAGACAGGCGAGATAGGCGCGGTAGGTCTCGGACAGATCGGTGTTGGTCACCGATCCATCGTCGCGTGTGAGGGCGGTGACCGCCCGAGAAGGTGCACGCTGCTGAACACGTTCGAGTTGCGTCCGAGCGGTCACCTAGCGGGGACCATGGATGCAACTACTTCTGGTGTCCCGCCGGCACGTCTTACCCGCCCGCCGAACTTCTCAAACGTACCGGTCATGGTCCATCGACTCGCCGTTGCGTCTCCGCCACCGCACGCGCGATCTCGGCGCGCTCCCGTTCGGCCGCGGCATGCATGCGCTGGTCGGCGTCATCGAGACGCCGCAGTCGTTCGCGTTCACGCTCTTCGACCGCGCCCTCACGTTCGTCCGCGCGCACTTCCCGCTCGTCGGCAGCTTGTTCACGCGCGTCCGCGATGCGGTCCCGGTCGTCGGCCAGGCGGTCGCGTTCGTCGGCGACCTGCTCGCGGCGTGCGAGGTCGTCTTCGCGTCGCGCGAGACCCCTTGCGCGATCGTCCAGCTCAGCGGCGCGGTCCCCGTCTGTGTCCCGCGCGTCGGTCCGTTCCTCACCGACCACGGGTCAACTCTAACGCCGCGACGGCGCGTGGACGACGAGACGAGCGTCGGCCCTACACTTTCGGCGATGCCCGAAGACGACATCAGGAACCGCTACGGCGAGCTCGCCGACGTCTACATCCGGATGTTCGGTTCGGTGGCGCAGGTGCACTCAGAGGATCTGCGGTTCCTGGCGCGCAATCTCTGATCGTGCGACGGCACCGTGCTGGACGCCGGGCGATCGTGCCCGGCGGAACGCTCGTGGTGGGGTGCTTCGAGGGCGACACGGTCGAGGCGTTCGCGCACAAGGTCACGACCGCCTACCGGTGGCCGGTCGACGGGATGGCGCGGATGCTGGCCGCGGCCGGGTTCAGTGAGGTGGACCGGCTGCGGCGACCCGGCAGCGCCGATGTGCGGTCGCATGCGGTGCTGGCGGCGGGTTAGCGCGTCCGCGCGCCGCCCAGACGACGGTTGTTGACGGATTCCGCGGGATTTCGGTCACCTTCCGTAGTCTCGAGCGAACTTCGCGCGAGCGGCATCCGTGACCGGAGTGAACAGATTGACCAGGTTCCCGTCGGGGTCACGGAACAACAGCGCACGGTTACCCCACGGCATCGTCGTCGGCTCGGTGACCACCTCGGTGAGTTCGCCACGAAGCCGCGCGTACTCGGCATCCACGTCGTCGACGAGGAACTCGAGGATCGCGCTGCGATTCGCGGCGGGCTCGGCGGATCCGGCACCGAACAGCGCAACCGTCTTGTCGCTTCCGATCGCCAGCGTGCCGACCGGCGTGGGGATCTCCGCGAACAGTTCGTTACCCCAGACGGCGGCCACGCCGGTGACCTTCTCGTAGAACGCAACCAGCCGGTTCACGTCGGCGGTGATGATGCGGGTCGACACGAAATTCATACGCCGGATGCTAGGGACGCCCTCCGACAAGTCAGCTCCGCGAGACTACGGAAGGTGACGCATTTCGCGGGATTTCCGTCATCTTCCGTAGTCTCGGCGCACTCTGCAGCCCTAGACGTTGAAGCGGAACTCCACCACGTCGCCGTCGGCCATCACGTAGTCCTTACCCTCCATGCGGACCTTGCCCGCCGCCTTGGCTGCGGCCATCGACCCGGCCTCGCGCAGATCGTCGAACGACACGATCTCGGCCTTGATGAAGCCCTTCTCGAAATCCGAGTGGATCACCCCGGCGGCCTTCGGCGCGGTGTCGCCCTGATGGATCGTCCACGCCCGCGCCTCTTTCGGCCCGGCCGTCAGATAGGTCTGCAGCTTCAGCGTGTGGAAGCCGGCCCGCGCCAGCGCGTCGAGCCCGCGTTCGGTCTGCCCGATCGACTCCAGCAGCTCCGCCGCGGACTCGTCATCGAGCTCCTGCAGTTCCGCCTCGATCTTCGCGTCGAGGAACACACAGTCCGCAGGCGCCACCAACTCCCGCAGCTCGGCCTTGCGCGCCTCGTCGGTCAGCACCGACTCGTCGGCGTTGAAGACATACAGGAACGGTTTGGTGGTCATGAGATTCAACTCCCGCAACAGGCTGACGTCGGTGCCCGCGGCGAACAGCGTCTTACCGCCGTTGAGCACCTCCTGCGCGGCGAGCGCCGCGTCCAGGACGGGCTTGCGGTCCTTGTGCGTGCGGGCTTCCTTCTCCAGCCGCGGCACCGCCTTCTCCAGCGTCTGCATGTCGGCGAGGATGAGCTCGGTCTCGATCACCTCGATGTCGGATTTCGGGTCCACCTTGCCGTCGACGTGCACGACGTCGTCGTCGGCGAACACCCGCACGACCTGGCAGATCGCATCGCATTCGCGGATGTTGGCGAGGAACTTGTTGCCCAGGCCGGCCCCCTCCGAGGCGCCCTTCACGATCCCGGCGATGTCGACGAATGTCACCGGCGCGGGCACAATCTTCTCGGAATGAAACATCTTCGCGAGCTCGACGAGCCTGGGATCCGGGAGCGCGACCACACCCTCGTTGGGTTCGATGGTCGCGAACGGGTAGTTCGCCGCCAGCACGTTGTTGCGCGTCAGCGCATTGAACAGAGTGGACTTACCGACATTCGGCAGTCCGACGATTCCCAGGTTGAGGCCCACAGGAACCACAGTCTGCCAGAGCGCGACGGGCACGCCCGCGCGCGCTGGACGCGCGCTCTCGGGACGAGCCGGTACGGTCTAGCTGTGTCCGGACAGCGCGCACGGTCGGCAGTACCGGCCGACCACCGCTCTGTGCATCCACTTTTCCCAGGTCTGCCCTGGTGGGGTGCGGTGGTGCTGGCGTTCACCCTCACCGCCGTCGGCTTCGCGTTCGACGCCGGCTCCGGCAGCCGTGAACTCGGGTCCGTGTTCGCCGGATGCTACGTCCTCGGCTGCCTGCTCGCCGTACTCGCCGTCCGGCAGTCCGGCCTGTTCACCGCGGTTATCCAGCCGCCGTTGCTGCTGTTCGTGACCGTGCCGGGCGCCTACTTCCTCTTCCACGGCTCCGAGATCCAGGGCCTCAAAGACCTGGCGATCAACTGTGGCTATCCCCTCATCGAGCGGTTCCCGTTGATGTTCTTCACATCCGCGGCGGTCCTGCTGATCGGGATGGCCCGCTGGTACCTGGGCATGTCCGCCCGCCACGCGAACGCCACCGCCGGCGAGGCGGCACCGGCCGCGAAACCCGGCGGCGGTCTGCTGGGCACACTCACCGCGACGGTGTCCGGGCTGTTCGCCAAACCCGCGGCCGGCGACGGTGACGCGGAGGATGCGCCGCCGCGGCGCCCGCGCAGCGCCGAACGGCCGCGGCGCACCGCCAAACCGGCCGCCGAGCGCAGCCGCACCAGGCGTGACACCGCACGCGCCGGAGCCGCACGCAAACCGACCAAACGCGCCGCACCGTCGCGCTCACGGCACAACCGCCCGCCGGAGACCGAGATCATCGAACCCGTCGTCGACCGGCCGCGTCGGCCCCGCTCGGCGTCACGGACCTCCGAGACCCCGGAGCCGCGGCGCCGGTCCCGCACCCAGGCGCCGCGCGAAGCCCGTGAACCGCGCAAGCAGCAGCCGCCCCGCGCGCGGCGGTCGTCGTCGAACGACAGATCCGAGCGCCGGACCGAGCGTCCCAGCCGCTTCGACGCCTACGAGCCCTACGAGCCGCCGGAGCCACGCAACGGCAGCCCGGGCCATCACCCGATCTCGCGGGTGCGTTACCGCGGCGCCGACGGGGACGACCAGCCGAGCCAGTACCGCAGCCGTCCGCGTCCCCGCTCGGAGTGGGATGCCGACGCGTGGGAGTACGACGTCTGACGGTCAGGCCGCCACGGTCGTGCCGCAGATCCCGCACACCTCGAACTGTCGCCGCTTCCACCGCGCCAGCGGGATGAAGAACACGGTGAACTGCCGGTACTGCCGCATGACCGTCCACTGCGTGGTGTTGTGACAGCGCGGGCAGGTCCGGGTCGGCCCGGCGCCGAGGTATTGCTGTTTGGTGCTGAGGCCGAACAGGAAGAAGAACATCCGTCCAGCCTAGGGACTGGCCCGCTCAGCTACGGGCGGGCCGGATCTCCCGGGGTAGCGCGAACACCAGCGTCTCGTTGGCGGTGGTGACCGGCTGCACGGTGCCGTACCCGTAGTCGGCGAGGCGGTCGAGCACCCCGCGCACCAGGACCTCGGGCACCGACGCGCCGGAGGTGACGCCGACGGTGGTGACGCCGTCGAGCCAGGCCGGGTCGATGTCGTCGGCGTAGTCGACCAGGTGCGCCGCGTCGGCCCCGGCGCCCAGCGCCACCTCGACCAACCGCACCGAGTTCGACGAGTTCTTCGACCCGACGACGATCACGAGTTCACACTCGGGCGCCATCGCCTTGACCGCGACCTGGCGGTTCTGCGTGGCGTAGCAGATGTCGTCGCTCGGCGGATCCTGCAGCGTCGGGAACTTCTCGCGCAGCCGGCGGACGGTCTCCATCGTCTCGTCGACGCTCAGCGTGGTCTGCGACAGCCAGATGACCTTGTTCGGGTCGCGCACGGTGACCTTGTCGACCGCGTCGGGATTGTCGACGACCTGGACGTGGTCGGGCGCCTCACCGGCGGTGCCGACGACCTCCTCGTGGCCCTCGTGGCCGACGAGCAGGATGTCGTAGTCGTCGCGGGCGAAGCGTTTGGCCTCGTTGTGCACCTTGGTGACCAGCGGGCACGTGGCGTCGATGGTCTTCAGATTGCGGGCGGCGGCCTCTTCGTGGACGGTCGGCGCCACGCCGTGGGCGGAGAACACGACGATCGCACCCTCGGGCACCTCGTCGGTCTGCTCGACGAAGACGGCGCCGGCCTTGGCCAGCGTGTCCACCACGTAGCGGTTGTGCACGATCTCGTGACGGACGTACACCGGAGCGCCGTGCTTCTCCAACGCGCGCTCGACGGTCTCCACCGCGCGGTCCACGCCGGCGCAGTACCCACGCGGTTCGGCCAGCAGGACGCGCTTACCGGACACGCCGCCCGTCACCGAGCTGGACGCACCCGGAATCCCCATGTTGATCGTCGACGGCATGGTTCCCAGGGTACTGACCGGTGCCACCGACCGCCCAGCCGTAGGCTGTCGGCATGGCTACCGCACCCTATGGGGTCCGTCTGCTGGTCGGCGCCGCCGTCACCGCGGTCGAGGAAACCCGCAAGCTGCCACACACGATCCTGATGTATCCGATGACCGTGGCCAGTCAGGTCGCCAGCATCGTGATCCATTTCCAGCAGAACATCGCCGACCTGGTGAACAAGGGCGACGAGACGCTGGAGAACCTGTTCCCGCCCAAGGACGAGCAGCCGGAGTGGGCGACGTTCGACGAGGACGACGACTCCGCATCGACCGAGGGCGACGGGGAGCGGCGCACCGAGGGCCGCTTCGCGCTGTTCTCCACGGGCGAACCGGAGAACAACGGCGCCCAGACCGGCGCCGAGCAGTCCTCCGCCGGCACCGACACGCCGTCGATCGTCACCGAACTGGACTACGAATCGCTGACGCTGGCGCAGCTGCGCGCACGGCTGCCTTCGCTGAGCGTCGACGACCTCGAGGCGCTGCTCGACTACGAGGGCGCCACGCGTTCGCGCGCCCCGTTCCAGACCCTGCTGGCGAACCGGATCACGCGCGCCACCGCGAAGTGACGACCCCCGAACAGGGAAAGTCCGCCGACAATCCGTGGCCGGTACGTGCCGTCGCCACGCGAGTCGCGAAGTACATCGACCGGCTCGGGAGCGTGTGGATCGAAGGTCAGCTCACCGAGCTGAAGATCCGCCAGACGACGGCGTGGATGGTGTTGCGCGACCCCGCGGCGGACATGTCGCTGTCGGTGAGCGCTCCGCGCGACCTGGTGGCCAACGCCCCGGTGCCGCTGTCGGAGGGCACCCAGGTGATCGTGCTGGGTAAACCGCAGTTCTACACCCGCAACGGGTCGTTCAGCCTGCGGATCAGCGAGATCCGCGCCGTGGGCATCGGTGAACTGCTGGCTCGCATCGACCGGCTGCGCCGACTCCTCGACGCCGAGGGGCTCTTCGACCCGCGGCTCAAGCGGCCGATCCCGTTCCTGCCCGGCACGATCGGGCTGATCACCGGCCGCGCCAGCCACGCCGAACGCGACGTGATGACCGTCGCGACCAACCGCTGGCCCGCGGTCCGCTTCGCCGTACGCAACACGATCGTGCAGGGCCCCAGCGCGGTCCCGCAGATCGTCGAGGCGCTGCGCGACCTGGACCGGGACCCCGGTGTCGACGTCATCGTGCTCGCCCGTGGCGGCGGCAGCGTCGAAGATCTGCTGCCGTTCTCCGACGAGACGCTGTGCCGCGAGATCGCCAGGTGCACCACCCCGGTGGTCAGCGCGATCGGCCACGAACCCGACAACCCGCTGTGCGATCTGGTCGCCGACGTGCGCGCGGCCACGCCCACCGACGCGGCGAAACGTCTGGTACCCGACGCGGCCGCCGAGCAGGACTACGTCGCCGACCTGCGCGCGCGCAGCGCCCGCGCCCTGCGCGACTGGGTGCGCCGCGAACAGCGCCACCTCGACCAGCTGCGCAGCAGGCCGGTGCTGGCCCGGCCGCTGCAGGCGATCGACTCCCGCGCCGACGAGGTGCAGCGCGCGCGGGCGGCCGCCCGCCGCGATGTCCGCCGGCTGGTGGCGGTGGAATCCGAGCGCATCGGCCACCTCACCGCCCGGCTGACCACGCTGGGTCCGGCGGCGACGCTGGCCCGCGGGTACGCGGTCGTGCAGACCCTGCCCGACACCCATGTCCTGAAGACGACGGACGACGCGCCGGCGGGCACCCGGTTGCGCATCCGGGTCGCCGACGGTGCGATCAGCGCGACGAGTGAGGGAACCGATGAAGCCCATTAGTGAGATGGGGTACGAAGAGGCGCGCGACGAACTGGTCGCCGTCGTGCAGCAACTCGAGCACGGCGGCCTCGACCTCGAGGCGTCGCTGAAGCTGTGGGAGCGCGGCGAGGAGCTGGCGCGATGCTGCGAGGAGCACTTAGCCGGTGCCCGTCAGCGCATCGAGTCCGCGCTAGGGGGGCGCGAGTCCGACGACGGTTGACCGGGCAAGCACTTCTCGCGTAGGCCTGGAAAACTGGAACACGTTTCAGTTATCGTCGCCGTATGGGCGATCCACGGTTGACGACCGAACTCGGCACGGTGCTGGTGACCGGGGGCTCCGGTTTCGTCGGCGCCAACCTCGTGACGGAACTGCTCGACCGCGGTCACCGGGTACGGTCCTTCGACCGCGTCCCGTCGCCGCTGCCGAAGCACCCCCTGCTCGAGACACTCGTCGGTGACATCTGCGATCCGGAGACGGTGGCCGCCGCGGTCGCCGGCGTCGACACCGTCTTCCACACCGCCGCGATCATCGACCTGATGGGCGGCGCGTCGGTCACGCCCGAGTACCGGCAGCGCAGCTTCGCCGTCAACGTCGGCGGCACCGAGAACCTGGTGCGGGCGGGCCGGGCCGCCGGGGTCAAACGATTCGTCTACACCGCATCCAACAGCGTGGTGATGGGCGGCCAACGGATCGTCGCCGGGGACGAGACCCTGCCCTACACAACACGTTTCAACGATCTGTACACCGAGACCAAGGTGGCCGCCGAGAAGTACGTGCTCGCCGCCAACGGGGTCGACGGCATGCTGACGTGCTCGATCCGGCCGAGCGGCATCTGGGGCCGCGGCGACCAGACCATGTTCCGCAAGGTGTTCGAGTCGGTGCTGGCCGGCCACGTCAAGGTGCTGGTCGGCAGCAAGAAGGTCAAACTCGACAACTCCTACGTGCACAACCTGATCCACGGGTTCATCCTGGCCGCGCAACACCTGGTGCCCGGCGGCACCGCACCGGGTCAGGCGTACTTCGTCAACGACGGCGATCCGGTCAACATGTTCGAGTTCTCCCGCCCGGTCGTCGAGGCCTGCGGTGAGCGGTATCCGCGGTTGCGGGTGCCGGGACGGCTCGTCCACCTCGCGATGACGGCATGGCAGTGGCTGCACTTCAAGTTCGGGCTGCCCAAACCGCTGCTGGAACCCACCGGCGTGGAACGGATCTACCTCGACAACTACTTCTCGATCGCCAAGGCCGAACGCGACCTGGGCTACCGGCCGCTGTTCACCACCGAACAGGCGATGGCCGCGTGCCTGCCCTACTACGTCGAGCTGTACCGGAAGATGAAGGCCGAGGCCACCAAAGCGTCTGCGGTGCAGGCGGTTACGCCGGCCCCCGCCGCGGGCTGAGCAGCCGGGCTCAGTTCCCCTCGCCGTCGGCGGTCAGATCGCCGTCGTCGACGAATTCCAGCCCCCCGTCGTCGAGCGCCACCGCCCAGCGCCTCGCGGCGTCGGCGATGTGGTGTTCGCCGATCTCGACCGCCTTACCCGCGGTGTCGGCGAAGTCCTCCACGATGACCCCGCGTTTCTCCCGATCGGTGCCCGGATGCACCAGGACCCGGGAGTTGATGGCGATGCCCGAATCCCCGCCCCCGGCGTTCTCCGCATCGATGTTCGCCGTCATTTCCGCACCTCCGAGTGCATTTGTTCCTGCTCGAAAGTCAACCACGCTCGCATCCGGCCAGTGCCGTTTCGCGGTATTCGGCACGCGACGCGAAAAGGCCACGAATCGGTCTCGGAATCATGGCCGCGCGAGGCCGCTGGGCTCCTCGTCGGGGATGCTCCACCGCACCGAGGTCACCCGGGCATCGACGGCCAGCACGCTGACGACCCGTTCGAGCGCCGCGTCGTCGCGGGCGTCGGCCGACACTTCCGCGGTCATCTCCACCGCTCCCCCGCCCCCGGAAGCCGACCGCATCGACGTCAGTCGCAGCGCCGAGTCACCGACCGCCTGAACCAGCAGCGCCCGCACGTCGGTGTCGTGATCGCCGCGGCACACCACGGTCAGCAGGTAGTTCACCGGCGGATGTTCCCTGCCGCTCCAGTGCTTGCGCCGGTCCATCGTCTCGGCCAGCGGATGCAACAGCAGATTGGCCGCGACCACGATCACCGCGCTCGCCAGCGCCTCGCGCCACAGCCACGCCCCGGCCAGCGCCCCCACCGCGGCGGTGGACCACAGCGTCGCCGCGGTGTTCAGCCCCGTCACCGACAGCCCCTGTTTCATGATCACGCCGGCGCCGAGGAAGCCGATCCCCGAGACGATCTGGGCCGCCACCCGGGTCGGGTCGGCGCCCGGGAAGCTGTACGCGCCGAGGATCAGGTACAGCGCCGAACCCGTGCTCACCAACGCCATCGTCTGCAGGCCCGCCATGCGCGAACGCCACTGCCGTTCCAGGCCGATCGCCACACCGAGCAGGGTCGCCAGGCCGACGCGGGTGAGCAGGTCGACGGCCAGCATGTCTGGAATTCTGCGCCCGAGCCCGCCATCGGGCACCCAGACACGCGCACCGCCGAGAATTCACAGACTTTCCAGCGAGAAACGACGTCGCGCCGTCCGAGCAGCCATACGATCGACGCATTGTCTACGGCAAGGGGGCGCAATGCCCGACGGTAAACCGAACATCCTCATCATCTGGGGCGACGACATCGGCATCACCAACCTCAGTTGCTACAGCGACGGCCTGATGGGCTACCGCACCCCCAACATCGACCGGATCGCCGCCGAGGGCATGCGATTCACCGATTCCTACGGTGAACAGAGCTGTACCGCCGGCCGCGCCGCGTTCATCAGCGGCCAGAGCGTGTACCGCACCGGGATGAGCAAGGTCGGCGTCCCCGGTGCCGACATCGGCTGGTCCGCAGAGGATCCCACGATCGCCGAACTCCTCAAACCACTCGGCTACGCCACCGGCCAGTTCGGCAAGAACCACTTCGGCGACCTCAACAAGCACCTGCCGACCGTGCACGGTTTCGACGAGTTCTATGGCAACCTCTATCACCTCAATGCCGAGGAGGAGCCGGAGAATCCGGATTACCCGCCCAAAGAGCAGTTCCCCCGGATGTACGAGGCCGCGCGACCGCGGGGTGTGCTCCGGTGCTGGGCGACCGACGAGGTGTCGGACGAACCCGACGATCCGCGATGGGGTCCTGTCGGCAGGCAACGCATCGAGGACACCGGCCCGCTGACCCGCAAGCGGATGGAGACCATCGATGACGAGACCACCGAAGCCTGCATCGATTTCATCAAGCGCCAGGCTGCGGCCGAGACGCCGTTCTTCGTGTGGATGAACACGACCCACATGCATCTGTTCACCCATACCAAGCCGGGGAGTGTCGGGCAGGCCGGGCGATGGCAGTCGCCGTACCACGACACGATGATCGACCACGACCGTCACGTCGGGCGGCTGCTCGACACCCTCGACGAGCTCGCAATCGCAGACGACACGATCGTCGTCTATTCCACGGACAACGGCCCGCACGCGAACACCTGGCCCGACGGTGCGACCACCCCGTTCCGCAGCGAGAAGAACACCAACTGGGAGGGCGCCTTCCGGGTTCCGGAGCTGATCCGCTGGCCCGGCCGGATCCCCGCCGGCGCGGTGTCGAACGAGATTGTCCAACACCATGATTGGTTGCCGACGTTTCTGGCCGCGGCCGGTGAACCCGACATCGTCGACAAGCTCAAGGCCGGACATCGCGCCGGTGACAGAGATTTCAAGGTTCACATCGACGGCTACAACCTCCTGCCCTACCTGACCGGCGAGGTGGCCGAGAGCCCGCGCAAGGGGTTCATCTACTTCTCCGACGACGGCGACGTCCTCGGCCTGCGGTACGACAACTGGAAGGTGGTGTTCCAGGAGCAACGCTGCCCTGGCACGCTGCAGGTGTGGGCCGAACCGTTCACCCCGCTGCGGGTGCCCAAGCTGTTCAACCTGCGCACCGACCCGTTCGAACGGGCCGACATCACTTCGAACACGTATTACGACTGGATGATCCGCCGTGGGTTCCTGGTGTTCTACGCAAGCGTGATCGTCACCCAGTATCTCGAATCGTTCAAGGAGTTCCCGCCCCGCCATCCCCCGGCCAGTTTCACCATCGACCAGGCGCTGGAGAAGCTCCACGAGTTCCTGGCGAAGGACTAGATGCTCGACCTGTGGAACGACGGGCCGGCGAAGTCGGCGATCGTCGACTTCGTCAACCGAACGGTGGCCGACACCGCACCCGAGGAGCGTGTCGCGGTGTTCGACAACGACGGCACGCTGTGGTGCGAGAAGCCTGCCTACATCCAACTCGACTTCCTGGTGCGGCGCCTGGCCGAGAAAGCCCGCTCCGACCCGGCGTTGCGGCCGCAGCAGCCGTACCGGGCCGCCGTCGACCGCGACATGGCATGGTTCGGCAATGCCGTCACCAAACACTACGAGGGCGACGACGACGACCTGAAAACACTTGCGAAGGCGGGCCTTTCATTGCACGTGTCGATGACGGTCGAGCGGTATGCGGGTCTGGTGGCCGAGTTCTTCGACCAGGCCGAGCATCCGACACTCGGCCGGCCGTACCGCAGCTGCACCTACGCGCCAATGGTCCAGCTGCTGCGCCACCTGGAAGCGCACGGGTTCACCTGCTACATCGCCTCCGGCGGCGGGCGCGACTTCATGCGGCCCGTCACCGCCGCCCTCTACGGCATCCCGCCCGAACGGGTGATCGGCAGCGCACAGGGGTTGTCGTTCGACCCCGCGGGCGAACTCATCATCCAACCCACGCTGGACGTCTTCGACGACGGCCCGGAGAAGCCGGTCCGCATCTGGAGCCGCATCGGCCGACGCCCGGTGCTCGCGGCGGGCAACTCCAACGGAGACGACGAGATGCTGAGGTACTGCGGCGGTCTGCGGTTGCTGGTGCACCACGACGACCCCGACCGCGAATTCGCTTACACCGCAGGCGCCGAACGGGCACTGGACCACGCCGCATCGCAGGGCTGGACAGTCATCAGCATGCGCGACGACTGGGTGACCGTATTCGGTGACTGACGACTTCGCCCGCATCCCCGCCCAGACCGCGCTCCTCGGCTCCGACCGGCACGATCCGGAAGAGGCTCCGGTGCGCGAAACCCACGTCGACGAGTTCTTCATCGAGACCCGCACCGTCACCAACGCCGAGTTCGCGGCGTTCGTCGACGCGACCGGTTACGTCACCGTCGCGGAGCGGCCACTGGACCCCGCGGCCTATCCCGGCGCACCGGCGGCGAATCTGCAACCCGGATCCATGGTGTTTCGACGCACCGCGGGACCCGTCGACCTGCGCCACCTCAGCCAGTGGTGGGTGTGGACGCCGGGCGCATGCTGGCGCCACCCCGTGGGCCCCGGCTCCTCGATCGCCCACCGCGCCGACCACCCCGTCGTGCACGTCGCCTATGAGGACACCGAGGCCTACGCAGCGTGGGCCGGGCTGGCACTGCCGAGCGAGGCGCAATGGGAGACCGCCGCGCGGGGCGGCCTCCGGAACGCCGCCTACACCTGGGGCGACGACGCCGAACCGGAGGGCACGCGGCTGGCCAACTACTGGCACGGCGACTTCCCGTGGCGGCCCGACCCGGGGTACGGCCGCACCACCCCCGTCGGCAGCTTCCCACCGAATGGCTACGGCTTGTACGACATGGCGGGCAACGTATGGGAGTGGACCACCGACTTCTACGCCGACAGCGGCTGCGCGGAGGAGTCCCGCGACCGCTTCGGGATGCCGCGGCGGGTGGTCAAGGGCGGATCGTTCCTGTGCGCCGACTCATATTGCGCCCGTTACCGGCCCGCGGCCCGGCGCGGACAACCGGTCGACACGGGGATGAGCCACATCGGGTTCCGCTGCGTGCGGGTGTGAGAACCGGCGGTCAGGGCATCCGCGCCAGCGGGGTGATCACCCCCGTCGCGCTGTCGACCAACGCTGCGCGGTCGAGCGTCGCACGCAACGGCAGCACGTCGTACAGCGCGGCCGCGACGGTCGGGAGTTGGGCGAGCATGGCCCGCGGCGCCACCGAACAGTGCGGCGTCCAGATCCCCGGCCGGTAGTGCTTGTGCAGATCGGCGCCGGTGGCGGTGACCGCCTCGACGACGCGTTCCTGCCGCGCGACGAGCGCGGCGGACACACCAGCGACCAGCCAGACCCGGCCGCGACGGAACAGTCCCACACCGTCGAACTGCAGCTGCACCGCCGGCCCGGCGGGAAGTCGTCCGAGCGCACCAGCGACTGCGGACGCATCCCAGCTGCGCAGCACCGCAAGCGACAGATGCGGCACATGGTGACCGTGGGTGTGGGAGCGCAGGGTCGGCACCCCATCGCTTTCGAGGCGGTCCCAGATCGCGCGGATCGCCGAATCGGATCGCCTGTCGAAGAGCAGACAGACCGCCAAAGCCACGGGTCGGTACACCTCCACCCACATCGTCCTGAACAAGAGTGTGACCGAAACCCCCGACCACACTTGGAACGTGTTCTAACTTGAGTACCCGTGACCACCAACCGCACCGCCGTCGTGATCGGCGCCGCCTCCGGGATCGGCTGGGCCAGCGCCCAGGCGCTCGCCGCCGCCGGGTACCGCATCGTCCTGGCCGACCGCAACGGCGACGGCGCCGGTGACCGCGCCGCCGCCCTTGGGGACCCGCACACCCACGCGCAGGCCGACGTCACCGACGAGGAGTCTGTCCAGCGCCTCTTCGAGCAGGCCGGCCCGGTCGACGCGGTCGTCAACTGCGCCGGGTTCAGTAACGTCGGCATGATCGTCGACATGCCGGTCGAGGGCTTTCGCGAGGTCATCGACGTCTGCCTGACCGGTGGCTTCGTCGTCGCCAAACACGCGGGCCGGACGTTGCGCGAAGGCGGTGTGCTGGTGCAGATCTCGTCGCTCAACGGGCGCCAGCCCGCCGCCGGGATGAGCGCCTACTGCGCCGCCAAGGCCGGGCTGTCGATGCTCACCCAGGTCGCCGCGCTGGAACTCGCGCCGCGCGGGATCCGCGTCAACGCCGTCGCCCCGGGCTTCGTGCACACCCCGCTCACCGATCCGGCCGCCAGCGTCCCCGGCGTCGTCGAGGAGTACCTGGAGAACACCCCGCTCGGCCGGGCCGGACAGCCCGAGGACGTCGCGGCCGCCGTGGCGTTCCTGTGCTCACCCGCCGCGTCCTGGATGACCGGTGAGGTACTCGACCTCAACGGCGGCGCCCACCTCAAGCGGTACCCCGACATCCTGCACCACGTCATGAAACTCGCGGAGGCGCAGTGACGTTCGCGGGTAAGCAGGCCGTCGTCACCGGTGCGGGCTCGGGCATCGGCGCGGCGCTGTGCCGGGCGCTGGCCGGTGCGGGTGCCGAGGTGCTGTGCACCGACATCGACGCCGACGCCGCCGAGAAGACCGCACGGGAGCTCGGCGCGCGGTGGGCTCCGCTGGACGTCACCGACGCCGCCGCCGTGCAGCGCACCGTCGACGACGTCGTCGCCCGCAGCGGCCGGCTCGACCTGATGTTCAACAACGCGGGCATCTCCTGGGGCGGGGACACCGAACTGCTCACCCTCGAGCAGTGGAACGCGATCATCGACACCAACATCCGCGGTGTCGTGCACGGCGTCGCCGCGGCCTACCCGCAGATGATCCGGCAGGGGCACGGCCACATCGTCAACACCGCGTCGATGGCCGGGCTGACCGCCGCCGGGCTGATCACCAGCTACGTGATGACCAAACACGCCGTCGTCGGAATGTCGCTGGCGCTGCGCTCCGAGGCCGCCGCCCACGGGGTCGGGGTGCTCGCGGTGTGCCCGGCCGCAGTCGAGACACCGATCCTCGACAAGGGTGCGGTCGGCGGCTTCGTCGGCCGCGATTACTACCTGCAGGGTCAACGGGTCAAGGAACCGTATGACGCCGACCGGCTCGCCGCCGACACCCTGCGTGCGATCACCCGCAACAAGGCACTACTGGTGAAGCCCCGACAGGCCCACGCCGCATGGCTTTTCGCCCGCCTGGCACCCGGACTGATGCAGCGCATGGCCACCCGGTTCGTCGCCGAACAGCGCGCCGGGCAGCGGGCGCGCACGGTCACCACGGGGTAGGTTCCCCGCGTGTCCGCAGACCTACCCGACGACGCGAGTGTCGACGCGGACCTCAGCCCGACCCAGAAACGCGCCCTGGCCGTCTGCACCGTCGCCGCACTGGCGTTCGCGGCCTACTTCCTGCACGACTTCTTCATCCTGATCGTGGTGGCCGCGGTCGGCGCGTACCTGTTCGCCCCGCTCTACGAACGGCTGCGCCGCCGGTTCGGCACCGGCCTGTCGGCGACCCTGACGCTGCTGGCGGCGATCCTCGTGGTCATCATCCCGGTCACCTTGGTGGTGTTCCTGGCGATCGCGCAGATCTCGCAGATGGTCACCACCGTCAACCAGTGGATGGCCACCACCGACGTCAGCACGCTCGGGGACCGCGCGTTGGCACTGGCCAACGACGTGCTCGACAGGGTGCCGTTCGTCGACTTCCGCCTCACCCCGGACACCCTGCGCGACGGTGTGGTCACGGTGTCCCAGCGCGTCGGCGAATGGCTGCTCGGGGTGCTGCAGGGTGCGGTCGGCGGCGTGCTCGGCGCGCTGACCGCGAGCGTGATCTTCCTGTACGTATTCGTGTCGATGCTTGTCAAGCGGGAGCAGATCCGCACACTGATCCGCAGGCTCAACCCGCTCGGCGAGGACATCACCGACCTGTACCTGGCCAAGACCGGCGCGATGGTGCGCGGCACGGTGAAGGGGCAGTTCGTCATCGCGCTGTGTCAGGGTGTGGCCGGGGCGATCTCCATCTACGTGGCCGGCTTCCACAACGGGTTCTTCTTCTTCTGCATCCTGCTCAGCGCGCTGTCGGTGATCCCGCTCGGCAGTGGCATCCTCAGCATCCCGTTCGGCATCGGGATGGCGTTGTTCGGCAACGTGATCGGCGGGGTGTTCGTGGTGGCCTTCCACCTGCTCGTCGTCACCAACATCGACAACGTGCTGCGCCCCATCCTCGTCCCGAAGGCCGCACGCCTCGACCCGGCGCTGATGCTGCTCGCGGTGTTCGCGGGAATCGCGATGTTCGGGTTCTGGGGCATCGTGCTGGGCCCGGTGCTGATGATCATCGTCGTCACCACGATCAGCGTCTACCTCGCCGTCTACAAGGGCGTACCGCTGATACGCGACGACGAGACCTCACCGCAGCGGCCCGGCCGACCGCAGTGGCTGCGCTCTCTGGAGCGGAAGGTCAGGCTTCGACGAGCCGCTCGGTGAGGAATTCGACGACGCGTTTGCGGGCCTCGTAGGCGGGGTGGCCGCCGACCTCGCGGACCTGATCGGTGAGCACCGAGTGCGCCCGCGGCGAGATGCCGTGCGCATTGCCCTTGGTCGAGTCGATCTCGATGACCTCGAAGGCGTCACCGAGCCGCTCCTTGAGCGTGGTGAACCGCTCCCCCGGCGACATCCAGTCCTTGCTGAAGCGCAGCCCGAGCGCACACAGGCCGTCGTTGGCCGCGCGCTGCTCGATGACACGCAGTTCGCCCTCGGACAGCCCGGGGTCGCGTTTGTGTTTCGGCGTGATCGGCAGCGGCAGCGAGGGCTGGCTGAGCACCGGCGCCAGCACGCTGTCATCGACGGCGGCGGCCAGCGCGAAGCCGCCGGTGAAGCACTGTCCGATGACGCCGACGCCCTTGCCGGGGGTGCGGGCGTTGAGGTCGCGGGCCAGCGCCCGCAGGTAGTGGGCCACCGGGCGGTCGGCGTTGGTGGCGAACGCCGCGAACTCCTTCGACACGCAGCCCTTGAGCAGGACCGGCACCGCGCCGGGACCCATCGGGGGTTTCATCGGCGTGCCGAACAGCGACGGGGCGGCGACGGTGAACCCGTTGTCGACGAGGTGGTTGCCCAGCGCCAGCACGTGCGGGTGCAGGCCGGGCATCTCGGGGATGAGCACCACCCCGGGGCCCTCACCTTTGCGGTACACGTCGTGGGTGTAGCCGGCGGCGGTGAAGGGCTCGGCGGTCCATCCGGTGAGGTCTGATGCCGGCGGAGCCGCTCCGGCGGCGACATCGGGCTCGCGTGTCATCGCTTCTCCAGGGGCTGCTGCTTCTGGGTCGCGGCCGCGAGTGTGCGGAACTCCTCGGGGCTGCCCGCGCCGGTGATCGCGAGTTGCGCGTTACCGGGCAGCCGGGTCGTCCACACCGGTTCGGTGTCCTCACCGCCCTGGTAGACGACCCAGTCGACCCCGTCGACGTCCTGGGCGCCGGACGGGACGAGGCCCGGGTTGATCGATTCGACCAGGGCGGCCTCGTCGGCGTTGCTCTGTGTGAGGCTCACGTAGTGCCCGCTGGGCGCCAGATAACCGACCCGTGACACCACCGCGCGGGTCGGCTGACCGGTGGCCGGATCGGTCGCGCCGGCCTCGATCCCGGCACGGCCGCCGCTGTTGGCCCGCCAGTTGTCGGGCAGTGCGGGCAGCCGGATCGGGATGTCGAGTGCGTCGGCGTCGGCCTGCAGGGCCGTGGGGGCGTCGAAGGCGGGGGGCGCACCTTCGGTCGGGCCGCGACCCTGGAACGAACACATGCCGAGCAGACCCGCGAGCACGATGCAGGCCACGATCAGCGGGGCCAGCGACCAGAACATGTCGCGCCCGTCCTGTAGCACCCGCGGCTTCGCCTCCCGCGGCGCGGGGCCGGCCCACTCGGACGGGGTCGGGTCCGGTTGGCTCGGGTCGACGGTCATGCCGCCAGTATCCCAGCCTCCCGATGGTGAGCGGCTTCTGGGACAATCACCCGCATGCCCGATCGCCGCAGGGAAGCCCCTGATCGCAACCTCGCCCTCGAACTCGTCCGCGTCACCGAGGCCGGGGCCATGGCCGCCGGCCGCTGGGTGGGTCGCGGGGACAAGGAAGGCGGCGACGGTGCGGCCGTCGACGCCATGCGCGAGCTGGTCAACTCGGTGTCCATGCGCGGTGTCGTCGTGATCGGCGAGGGCGAGAAGGACAACGCCCCGATGCTCTACAACGGCGAAGAGGTCGGCAACGGCGACGGACCGGACTGCGACTTCGCCGTCGACCCGATCGACGGCACCACGCTGATGAGCAAAGGTATGCCGAACGCGATCTCGGTCCTGGCGGTCGCCGAGCGCGGTGCGATGTTCGACCCGTCGGCGGTGTTCTACATGAACAAGATCGCCGTCGGCCCGGACGCCGTCGACGCCATCGACATCACCGCGCCGATCGGCGAGAACATCCGCGCGGTGGCGAAGGTCAAGGGCCTGTCGGTCCGCGACGTGACGGTCTGCATCCTGGACCGCCCGCGCCACGAACAGCTCATCGCCGACGTCCGTGACGCAGGCGCCCGCATCCGGCTGATCTCCGACGGCGACGTCGCGGGCGCGATCTCGGCGTGCCGGCCGAACTCGGGCACCGACATGCTGGCCGGTATCGGCGGCACCCCGGAGGGCATCATCACCGCCGCCGCGATCCGCTGCATGGGCGGCGCCATCCATGCCCAGCTCGCCCCCAAGGACGACGAGGAGCGGCAGAAGGCGATCGATGCGGGTCACGACATCGACCGGGTGCTCAAGACCGAGGACCTGGTGTCCGGGGAGAACGTGTTCTTCTGTGCGACCGGCGTCACCGACGGCGACCTGCTGCAGGGTGTGCGCTACGTCGGCGGCGGGTGCACCACCCAGTCGATCGTGATGCGCTCCAAGTCGGGCACCGTCCGCATGATCGAGGCCTACCACCGGCTGTCCAAACTCAACGAGTACTCCGCTGTCGACTTCACCGGTGACAGCAACGCCGCCTACCCCCTGCCGTAAAGACCTGGATGAGAAAGGTTTTCATGACCGCCGACAACGAAGTCGAGACCGAGTACCGCATCGAGCACGACACCATGGGCGAGGTCCGGGTGCCCAAGGCTGCGCTGTGGCGCGCGCAGACCCAGCGCGCCGTCGAGAACTTCCCGATCTCGCACCGCGGCCTCGAGCGCACCCAGATCCGCGCACTCGGACTGCTCAAAGGCGCGTGCGCCCAGGTGAACAAGGACCTCGGGCTGCTGGCGCCGGAGAAGGCCGACGCGATCATCGCCGCCGCGGCGGAGATCGCCGACGGGCAGCACGACGACCAGTTCCCGATCGACGTGTTCCAGACCGGTTCGGGCACCAGCTCGAACATGAACACCAACGAGGTCATCGCGTCGATCGCCGCGCGCAACGGCGTGACCGTGCACCCGAACGACGACGTGAACATGTCGCAGAGCTCCAACGACACGTTCCCGACCGCCACCCACATCGCGGCCACCGAAGCCGCTGTGCGCCACCTGATCCCGGCGCTCGAGGTGCTGCACGAGTCGCTGGCGGGCAAGGCGCGGCAGTGGCGGACCGTGGTGAAGTCCGGCCGTACGCACTTGATGGACGCGGTGCCGGTGACGCTGGGCCAGGAGTTCGGCGGGTACGCCCGCCAGATCGAGGCCGGTATAGAACGGGTGAAGGCGACGCTGCCACGGCTGGGTGAGCTGGCGATCGGCGGCACCGCCGTCGGCACCGGGCTCAACGCCCCCGACGGGTTCGGCGCGAAGGTCGTCGAGGTGCTCGTCGACCAGACCGGGATCGCTGAACTGCGCACGGCCAAGGACTCGTTCGAGGCGCAGGCCGCCCGCGACGGGCTGGTCGAGGCCTCCGGTGCGCTGCGCACCATCGCGGTGTCGCTGACCAAGATCGCCAACGACGTCCGCTGGATGGGGTCGGGGCCGCTGACCGGGCTGGCCGAGATCCAGCTGCCGGATCTGCAGCCGGGCAGCTCGATCATGCCGGGCAAAGTCAATCCGGTTCTGCCCGAAGCGGTCACGCAGGTCGCCGCGCAGGTGGTCGGTAACGACGCCGCGATCGCGTGGGGCGGTGCGGCCGGCGCGTTCGAGCTGAACGTCTACATCCCGATGATGGCCCGCAACCTGCTCGAGTCGTTCAAGCTGCTGACCAACGTGTCGCGGCTGTTCGCCGAGCGGTGCATCGACGGTCTGGTGGCCAACGAAGAGCACATGCGCTCGCAGGCGGAGTCCTCGCCGTCGATCGTGACGCCGCTGAACTCGGCGATCGGCTACGAGGAGGCCGCCAAGGTCGCCAAGGAAGCGCTCAAGGAGCGCAAGACGATCCGCCAGACGGTCATCGACCGCGGGCTGATCGGCGAGAAGCTCTCCGAGGAGGAACTCGACCGTCGCCTCGACGTGCTGGCGATGGCGAAGGTCAAAGACGGCTCCTGATCTGCGATTTCGGTGTAGTTGGTTGCGGTGAGCGCAACCAACTACACCGAAATCACGGGACCTTGCGGTCGGTGATCGGGCCTGCCCGTAGATCGCGCAACATGCTGTCGAGCGGGCCGCGGTAGGACAGCACCGGGCTCTCGGTGTCCGCGCAGTTCTTGAACCCCTCACCCATGTCGACCAGCGCCTCCAGCGACGTCCGTGCCGGCGACCAGCCGAGTTCGGACTGCGCGCGGCCGGTGTCGAGCAGCGGCACGGTGAACGCCATGTCCAGCCACCCCTCGTCAATCGGCTGCAGCCGCGCCCGCCACGACACCGCGACCGCGGGCCGCAGCAGCGACGACGGCACGTGCACCGGGTACGCCCCGAGGACTTCGGCGATGTCGTTGCGGCGCACCGGCGGGTCGGCCATCAGGTTGAACGGTCCGCCCGCGCGGCGTTCCACGGTCCGGGCGATCGCGTCGGCGACGTCCTCGGCGTGGATGATCGGCACGACCAGGCTCCGGTCGAGCGGCAGCACCGGCAGGAATCGCAGCCAGCGCGGTTCGATGAACGCGGGCAGCGTGTACCGGCGCAGACCGCCCGCGGCGTTACGTTGCACGATGAATCCGGGTCGCATGCGCGCGATGGTCAGACCGTCGGAGTGGTTGCGCTCGTAGTCGTCGAGGATCTGCTCGGCGGCCGATTTGGCGCGGCTGTAGGCCGAGGTGTCCACGCCCGCGGTCGACCACGTCTCGTCGACGTACTGCCCGTACCGACCGGGTGCGTAGGTACCGACCGACGACATGTGCACCAGCTGCCCGACCTCGGCGACGACGGCGGCGCGCAGCACCGCCCTGGTGCCGCCGACACCGACCGCGTCCAGGTAAGCGACGTTGCGGGTGGGCTGGAACCCCCAGGCGAGGTGTACGACGGAGTCGGCGTCGCGCATGACCGCTTGCAGCCGGGTGGTGGCGTCGTGGTCGGCGAGGTCGAGTTGGCGCCACTGCGCCGACCGGTAGATGCCGGTCTCGGGCGGTTTGCGCCGTGTGACGCCGGTGACCTCGTATCCGCCGGCGTCGGCGAGCCGCTGCAGCAGCGCTGTTCCGACGTTCCCGCTGGCTCCGGTGATCACGACGCGTGTGGCCATGGTCGGTCAATACCCGGGTGATCGCCGTTGAATCAGGCCTTTGTGCCCTACCCGGCGCCCCGCCACCGGGTGATCCTGGAATGGTGACCAGCTTCCCCGACGCCGACACCGTGCGCACGGCGCTGGCGTCGGCCATTCGGGCCCCGTCGGTGCACAACAGCCAGCCGTGGCGCTGGCGTGCGGGCACCGACCGTCTGGACCTGTTCGCCGTACCCGAACTGCACCTGCGGCACATCGACCCCGACGGCCGCGACCTGATGCTCAGCTGCGGTGCGACACTGCATCACGCCGTCGTCGCGTTCGCCGCGCTGGGCTGGCAGGCGCGTGTCCACCGCTTCCCCGGCTCTGACCCGAATCATCTTGCCTCGCTGATATTTTCACCTCGTCCACCGACCGACACGGAACGCGCGCTCGCCGCGGCAATCCCGGGCCGCCGCACCGACCGCAGGCGGTACAGCAGCCGGGAGGTGTCCCCCGCCGACATCGCGGTGATGGGGGCGCGGGCGGCGCGCGGCGGGGTCTCCCTGCGCCGGGTGGAATCAATGAGCGGGCTGCGCGCGGCCGTCGAACGGGCCATGGACACCCACCTGCACGACGACGGCTACCTTCGCGAACTCACCATGTGGAGCGGCCGCTACGGAGCGGTGGCCGGAGTGCCCGCGGCCAACGTGCCGTCCCCCGACATGGCCGCGACGGTGCCGGCGCGGGTGTTCGCGGGCAGCGGCTCGGTGCGCGCGGGCGCCGGGGGCACCGACCACGCCGTCGTGCTGGCGCTGGGCACCCGCGACGACGACGCGCTGGCCCGGCTGCGCGCCGGGGAGGCCACCAGCGTCGTGCTGCTCACCGCGACGGCGATCGGCCTGGCGAGCTGTCCGGTCACCGAACCGCTGGAGATCCGCGAGACCCGATGGGCGTTGCGGGAGGAAATCTTCGAATGCCGCGCCCACCCGCAGATGCTGCTGCGCATCGGCTGGGCGCCCGCCGACGCGGCGCCGCTGCCCGCCACCCCGCGACGACCGCTGCCGTAGCTCACGGCAACGGTGCGCACCAGCGCAGCACGGTTCCGCCGCCGGGGTTGCGTTCGACCGTGCATGTTCCGCCCACACCCTCGGCCCGCGCCCGCAGATTACGCAGACCGCTCTCGGTGACCGCTCCCTCGATGCCGCGGCCGTTGTCGCCGACCTCGATGCACAGGTCGTCGGCCACGGTGACCCGCACCGTCAACTCGGTGGCCTCCGCGTGACGGACGGCGTTGCTCACCGCCTCGCGCACCACCGCCTCGGCGTGGTCGGCCAGCGTCGCGTCGACCACCGACAGCGGGCCGACGAACTGCGTCGTGGTGTGCAGGCCGGCGCCGGCGAACTGCCCGATCGCCTCGTCGAGACGCTGCCGCAGCCGGGTCGTGCCCGGGGCGCCGCCGTGCAGATCGAAGATCGCAGTGCGGATCTCCTGGATCACCGCCTGCAGATCGTCCACGTTGCCCGACAAACGTTGGCGCACATCGCCGTCGCGCACCCGGGCCAGCGTGCCTTGCAGCGACAGCCCGACCGCGAACAGCCGCTGGATCACGTGGTCGTGCAGATCGCGGGCGATACGGTCGCGGTCGGTGAGGATCTCGAGTTCCTGCATCCTTCGCTGCGAGGACGCCAGCTGCCACGCCAACGCCACCTGATCGGCGAAAGCCACTGCGGTGTCTAGTTGTTCGGCGGTGAACGGCCGCGTCCCCGGTGCCCGCACCGCAACCAGCACCCCGGCGACGGCGTCGGCGGTACGCAACGGAAGCACAAGGGCCGCACCATGTTCCGCACCGTCCAGCACCAGCCGGTCCACCCGCGCGGGGGCGCTCTCACGGTATGCCGCACCGACCGGACCGTCGTCGAGGGCCAGCGCGCCGATGTCCCCGCCGAGGGCACCGGCGGCCTCGACCACCACGAGTTCGTCGATTTCACCCGGTGGCGCTTCCGCGTCACCGGGCACCGCGACCAGGGTGCCGTCGGCGCCGGTCAGCGTCAGCGTCTGGTCGGCCACCCGCCGGAACACGATGGCCGGGCTGACCCCGGAGAGCATCTCGGTGGCGATGTCGCGGGTGGCGGCGATCCACGCCTGCCGCGCCCTGGCCTGTTCGTAGAGCCGCGCGTTGTCGATCGCGATACCCGCCGCGGCGGCGAGCGCCTGCACGAGCACCTCGTCGTCCTCGCTGAACGGCTGCCCGCCGATCTTGTCGGTCAGGTAGAGGTTGCCGAACACCTCGTCGCGGATGCGTACGGGCACACCGAGGAACGTGCGCATCGGCGGGTGGTTGGGCGGGAAGCCGACCGAGGCGCTGTGGTGGCGGATGTCGTCGAGGCGGATCGGGTGCGGATCGTCGATGAGCACGCCGAGCACCCCGCGGCCCTCCGGCAGGTGTCCGATCAACGCGCGCATGTGGTCGTCGATGCCCTCGTAGACGAATTCGACGAGCTCGTGGCCGTGCCCCCGCACCCCGAGCGCGCCGTAGCGGGCGTCGACCAACTGGATCGCGGTGTGCACGATCGTGCGCAACGTGACGTCGAGGTCGAGTCCGGCAGTGACGACGAGCATCGCGTCGACCAGCCCGTCGAGGCGGTCACGGCCCTCGACGATCTGCTCGATGCGGTCCTGCACCTCCGTGAGCAGTTCGCGCAACCGCAGCTGGGACAGCGTCTCGCGCAGGGGGCGCTCGGTCACGCCGCCAACCTAGCCGCCACCGCGCGCCGGCCGGTCGAGTTTCGACACGAACACCGCGGCCTGGGTGCGCCGCTCCATCCCGAGTTTGGCCAGCAGCCGGGACACGTAGTTCTTGACCGTCTTCTCGGCCAGGAACATCCGCGCGGCGATCTGCTTGTTGGTCAACCCTTCGCCAAGCAGGTCGAGCAGCACCCGCTCCTGCGCGGAGAGCCCGGAGAGCGGATCGGAACGTTCGGCGTCGCCACGCAGTTTCGACATCAGTGCGGCCGCGGCGCGGTTGTCCAGCAGTGAGCGGCCCGCCCCGACGTCCTTGATGGCCTGCGCGAGCTCCATTCCCTTGATGTCCTTGACGACGTATCCACTGGCGCCGGCGAGGATCGCGTCGAGCATCGCCTCGTCGGAGGTGAACGACGTCAACATCAGGCACCGCAGATCGGGCAGCCGCGACAACAGTTCCCGGCACAGCTCGATGCCGTTGCCGTCGGGTAGCCGCACGTCGAGGACGGCGACGTCGGGTTGTAGGGCGGGGATGCGGGCCAACGCCGAAGCGACGGAGTCGGCTTCGCCCACCACGTCGAGTTCGGGGTCGGCGCCCAGCAGGTCGATGAGACCGCGCCGCACCACCTCGTGATCGTCGACGAGGAAGACCCGGATCATGCCCCCAGTCTCACACGACTTCGGTGTCGTTGGTTGCGCGCACCGCAACCAACGACACCGAAATCACCGCGTCACGGCAGTGCGCCGGGGCTGATCTCCTCGAGCATCTCGGTCACCAGCGCGGCGATCGGCGAGCGTTCACTGCGCTGCAGGGTGATGTGGGCGAACAGCGGGTGGCCCTTGAGCTTCTCGATCACCGCCGCGACGCCGTCGTGGCGGCCGACGCGCAGGTTGTCCCGCTGGGCGACGTCGTGGGTGAGCACCACCCGAGACCCGGCGCCCAACCTCGACAGCACGGTCAGCAGTACGTTGCGCTCCAGCGACTGCGCCTCGTCGACGATCACGAACGAATCGTGCAGCGACCGGCCACGGATGTGAGTGAGCGGCAACACTTCCAGCATCCCGCGCGAGAGCACCTCCTCGAGCACCGCGGGGCTGGCGAGCCCTTCGAGGGTGTCGAAGACCGCCTGCGCCCACGGCCCCATCTTGTCGCTCTCACTGCCGGGCAGGTAACCCAGATCCTGTCCGCCGACGGCGTAGAGCGGCCGGAACACCACGACCTTGCGCTGCGTGCGCCGTTCCAGCACCGCCTCCAGGCCCGCGCACAGCGCGAGCGCCGACTTGCCGGTGCCCGCCTTACCGCCGAGCGAGACGATGCCGACCGATTCGTCCTGCAGCAGATCGAGGGCGACGCGCTGTTCGGCTGACCTTCCCCGGAGGCCGAACACCTCGCGATCCCCTCGCACCAGCTGCACGCGTTTGGCGGCGTTGACCCGGCCGAGCGCATGCGAGTTGCCGCCGAGCAGCCGAATCCCGGTGTGGCACGGCAGATCCCGGGCCGCACCGAGGTCGATCTCCCCGTCGGCGAACAGTTCGTCGATCTCGTCGCCGGTCACGTCGATCTCGGCCATCCCGGTCCAGCCGGAGACCACGACGTCCTGGGCGTGGTACTCGTCGGCGGCCAGGCCGACCGCACCGGCCTTCACCCGCAGCGGGATGTCCTTGCTGACCAGCGTGACGTTCTTACCCTCGGCCGCGAGATTGGCTGCCACCGTGAGGATCCTGGCGTCATTGCTGTCATTGCGGAACCCGGCAGGCAGCACCGTGGGGTCGCTGTGGTTCAGCTCGACGTGCAGCGTCCCGCCCTCGTCGCCGACGGGGATCGGCTGATCGAGGCGACCGTGCTCGAGCCGCAGGTCGTCGAACAGGCGCAACGCCTGCCGTGCGAACCAACCCAGCTCGTGGTGGTGCCGTTTGGCTTCCAACTCACTGATGACCACCAGCGGGACGACCACCTCGTGCTCAGCGAACCGCGTTGTGGCCCAGGGATCGGACAGCAACACGGAGGTGTCGAGCACGTAGGTCCGGAGAGGCGAATCGGTCACGTAGCGCTCCTGGTATCCGCGGGTCCCCCGCGAACCTGTCGGCGGACACTGCGGCACCAGGGCCGGGGCCGGCCCTCTCGTGATCGAAACGATCGGGTACCGCCCGGACAGCAGAGCAATTCGCTAGCCATCGAAGCCGACGCTACTCCCGTGGCGGGGACTGCGCCTTGCAGGCGCGCCGGTGTCCGGCGCGCGCCAGGTTAAGCGTTCGTGAACTCCCGCAACACGGGTTCACCGGCGACGTCCCAGGCCGCGATCCGGTCGGTGACGACCTTGCGCAACTGGTCCTTGTCGAAGATCCCCGCATCGGCCATGTTCGCGACCTTGTCCCGGTAGGCGTCGATGTCCGCGCCGACGACGTCGAGTTCGGCCGCGCGGGCGGCGATCGCGGTGAGCGTCTCGTCGCGGTGGGTCTGCAGGCAGTGTGCGACGAGGTTGGCGAAGAACACCGCGTGGCGCTCCTCGTCGGCGGCGATCCGCCCGATCAGCGACTTGAGCACCGGTTCGGTGATCTGCGCTTCCAGGTTGCGGGTGAACACGGCGTGCGACTGCTCGAAGAACGTCATGAACACCAACGTCTCGATCTGGCTGAACCGGTCGGCGCGGTACCCCTTCATGACGTGCTCGACGCGCACGTCTTCGTTGGCGGCGGGGTCGACCTCGCGGGTGACGACGAGGTAGTTGCGCAGCGCGACGGCGTGCAGGTGCTCCTCGGCGGTCCAGCGGCCGAGCCAACGGCCCCACTTGTCCTCGAGGATGAAGTGCTCGACGAGCTCGCGGTGGTACCCGGCGAGGTTGTCCTTGGTGATGAGCAGGATCTCGACCGCGTCGGTGACGTGCTTGGGCAGCGTCACCTGCGACGGATCCCAGTCCCGGCCGCCGAGGAACGCGAAGTTCTCGCCCTGGTCGAACGGCACGTAATCGTGCGCGTACCAGAGGTCCTCGGAGTCGAGGTGGCGACGGAGCTCGTCCTTGACGACCGGCTCCAGCTCGAGGGTCAGCGCGTTAGGGACAGGTTTCTGTGCCATGCGGTTACATTAACCCAATTCTGTGGGAATCGTAAAACTCCCGTCGGCGCGTCGCTACAGCGTCAGACCCGGGTAGAGCGGGTTGGCCGCCAACATCTCCTGCGACGCCGCGTGCACACGTTCGGCGGTGCCGTCGGCCAGCGTGTACTTGGCTTTGGAGGGCCCGTTGGAGGCCTGCGTGGGCTGGGTGTTGTTCAGCACGTCGACGACCAGTTCGGCCACCCGGTCGAACTCCGCGGCGCCGAAGCCGCGCGTGGTCAGCGCCGGCGTGCCGAAGCGGATGCCGCTGGTGTACCAGGCGCCGTTCGGGTCGGCCGGGATCGAGTTGCGGTTGGTGACGACGCCCGCGTCGAGCAGCGCGGACTCGGCCTGGCGGCCGGTCAGCCCGAAGCTGGTCACGTCGAGCAGCACGATGTGGTTGTCGGTGCCGCCGGTGACCAGGCGGGCGCCGCGCTTGAGGAAGCCCTCGGCCAGCGATTTGGCGTTGTCGGCGACGCGCTGGGCGTAGGCCTGGAACGACGGCTGGCGCGCCTCCGCGAGCGCGACGGCCTTGGCGGCCATCACGTGCGACAGCGGTCCGCCGAGCACCATCGGGCAGCCCTTGTCGACGGCGTCGGAGTACTCCGGCTGCGCCAGCACCAGGCCGCCGCGCGGTCCGCGCAGCGACTTGTGCGTGGTGGTGGTGACGACGTGGGCGTGCGGCACCGGATCCTCGTCGCCGGTGAAGACCTTGCCCGCGACCAGACCGGCGAAGTGGGCCATGTCGACCATCAGCGGGGCGCCGACCTCGTCGGCGATCTCGCGCAGCTTGGCGAAGTTGACCCGCCGCGGGTAGGCCGAGTAGCCGCCAACCAGGATCAGCGGTTTGAACTCACGCGCGGCTTCGGCCAGCTTGTCGTAGTCGAGCAGCCCGGTCTCCGGATCGGTGCCGTAGCTGCGCTGGTGGAACATCTTGCCGCTGATGTTCGGGCGGAACCCGTGGGTGAGGTGACCGCCCGCGTCGAGCGACATGCCGAGCAGCCGCTGATTGCCGAGCTTGTTGCGCAGGCTCTCCCAGTCCGCCTCGTTGAGGTCGTTGACATGTTTGGCGCCGAGTTCGGCCAGCCCCGGCGCCTCGACCCGGGTGGCCAGGATGGCCCAGAAGGCCACCAGGTTGGCGTCGATACCGGAGTGCGGCTGGGCGTAGGCGTACGGCGCACCGAACAGTTCGCGGGCGTGTTCGGCGGCGACGCTCTCGACGACGTCGACGTTCTGGCAGCCCGCGTAGAACCGGTGGCCGATCGTGCCCTCGGCGTATTTGTCGGACAGCCAGCTGCCCATGGTCAGCAGCACGGCCGGCGACGCGTAGTTCTCGCTGGCGATCAGCTTGAGGGAATCCCGCTGGTCGGCCAGCTCTTTGCGGGTGGCCGCCGCGATCCGTGGTTCGACGGATTCGATGACCTGCAGCGCGGCCCGGTAGGCGGCGCTCGCGGTGTCGGCGTACTCGGCGCCGGGAGCGGCCGCCGACGAGGTCACGGGGTCTGCAGTCATGGTGACGAGGGTAGTACTCACGGGCCGGGCGGTCGCCGGTCAGGCACCTTCTGCGGTGACTGTGCGAACTGATACGCCCGGTGCGGCGTGTCGCGTATGAAACCGCACACTCGGCGGCCGCGTCAGGCCACGCGCAGCGCCGACGGGATCAGCGGCTCGTCGAGCAACCGGCCGAACCGCTCGGTCAGCCCGACTCCGGCAGGCCGGGCGTCGAGCCACCCGCGCAGCAGGCGGTAGCCCTCGACGTAGGTCGACGTGTACGCCCGCCACAGCGGCGACGACAGGAACCGCAGCATCTGCCGGGCCCGGTCGTCGTTGACCAGCAGCCAGCGCTTGAGGAACGCCACGACCTCGTCGACCGGGCGGTGCTCGTCGTGCAGCATCAGCGCGGCGTCCTGGCGCACGTCGGCCAGCGCCGCCGTCGCCGCCGACACCGCCTCGGCGCGCGCCCCGTCGAACCGCAGCCCGAGGTCGGCGTAGATCTCCGCTGCCCAATTGCCCCACTGCGGTCCGATCGCGGCGTACAGCGCGAGGTCAGCCAGACCCTCGGCCATCAGGCACTGCGGGGTGTTGACCAGGAAGATCGTCTGCTCGGCGTGGCCGAGTTTCGCGACCAGGCCGGCCTCTTTGCGGCAGTGCTCGGTGTGGTGGCCCGGGTAGGACTCGTGGGCGACCAGCCGCGGCAGGTTGGCCATCTGCTGTTTGAGGTCGGCGTTGACCGCGACCGTCGACTGGTAGTCACCGCGGTAGTAGTTGAACCCCGACCACGGCTTGTCGGTGACCACCTCGTAGGTGATGGTCTCGGAGTCCGGCAGCGGATACGTCGCCCGAACCCGGTCGCGCAGGGCGCTGGAGAACGCGTGGATGCACTCCTCGAGCCGTTCGGGCGGGATCTCGTCGGCGGCGCGGTGGGCCTGGATCCGCTCGGCCAGCGGTCCGCTGCCGCCGAGCGCTTCGTCGAGTGCGACGTGCGCCTGCCGGTAGGCCTCCGGATCGCCCTTGGTGATGCGCACGTCGAAGTAGGCCTCGACCTCGTCGACGAATCCGACGTCCTCGCCGGCGAACTTACGCCCGGCCAGGGCCAGCGCGCGCAGGTGCGCGGTGAGGTAGTCGGCGCGTGCCTCGTCGAAGCCGCCGGTCCGCGGGGTGTCGGGCAGCGCGGCGAGCAGCCGCTCGGCGTGGCGGGTGAGGTCGGCGGGGTCGGGGGCGGGTTCGTCGGCCACCGCGTGGCGCAGTGCGGGGTCGCCGGTGAAGGAGTCGACGTAGCCCTCCTCGATCCGGTCGAAGCGCAGACCGAGAAGCAGATATTCGCGAATCAGGGTGTCGGGCTCCATACCCGCAACGCTAATCGGGTCGCCCCAGCCGTTCACCCCGGAGCCGGTACTGCAAGACTGACCCCATGGCGCGGCTGAGCGAACCGAGCCCCTATGTGGAGTTCGACCGCACCCAGTGGCGTGCGCTGCGGATGTCCACACCCCTGAAACTCACCGAGGACGAGGTCATCCGACTCCGCGGTCTCGGGGAGAAACTCGACCTGCTCGAGGTCGAGGAGGTGTACCTCCCGCTCGCGCGGCTCATCCATCTCCAGGTGGCCGCGCGGCAGCGGTTGTTCGCCGCGACTTCGGAGTTCCTCGGCGAGCCGCAGCAGAACCCGGACCGGCCAGTGCCGTTCATCATCGGCGTGGCGGGCAGCGTCGCGGTCGGCAAGTCCACCACCGCCCGCGTGCTGCAGGCGCTGCTGGCCCGGTGGGGCAACCACGCCCGCGTCGACCTGGTCACCACCGACGGTTTCCTGTATCCGAACGCCGAGTTGGCCCGTCGGAACATCATGCACCGCAAGGGTTTTCCGGAGAGCTATGACCGCAGGGCGTTGATGCGGTTCGTCACGGCGGTGAAGTCCGGCGCCGATCATGCCTGCGCCCCGGTCTATTCGCACCTGCTCTACGACATCGTGCCGGGCGAGAAGCAGATCATCCGCCACCCCGACATCCTCATCCTCGAGGGTCTCAACGTGCTGCAGACCGGTCCGGCGCTGATGGTCTCGGATCTGTTCGACTTCTCCGTCTACGTCGACGCCCGCATCGAGGACATCGAAGGCTGGTACATCTCCCGGTTCCTGGCGATGCGGTCGACGGCGTTCGCCGATCCGGCGTCGCACTTCCACCACTACGCGACGCTGACCGATGACGCGGCCGTGTTCGCCGCCCGTGACATCTGGCATTCGATCAACCGGCCGAACCTGATCGAGAACATCCTGCCGACCCGTCCGCGCGCGACGCTGGTGCTGCGCAAAGACGCCGACCACGCCATCAACCGCCTGCGCCTGCGCAAGCTGTAGCAATACCCCCCCGCGAGCAGACACAGATTCGCGCTGGAACGGCCGTTCCAGCGCGAATCTGTGTCTGCTCGCGGGTTCTAGAGGCGGCGCCAGCCCACGTACTGCAGTTCGGCGAACACCGCGGTGTAGACACCGGTCGCGAGCGTCAGCACCACGCCGACGGTCGTCATCGTCCACACGTCGGTGGCCACGACCACGACCGCGGCGACGGTGTAGGCGAGGTTGGCCACGATCACCGCGAGGCCTGCGGTGCGCAGCGACGGCAGCGTCGACAGCCCGAACACCACGAGCCCGTAGGCGATGAAGAACGCGGCGAGTGCGTACTCGATCGTCGTCGTGGTGCCCGACCAGTCGGCGAGGGTCGCGGCCCACGGCAGTGCGGCGAGGCCGGCCAGTCCGGTCAGCACCGCGTCGGCGCGCATGGCCAGGCGCAGGAACCGGTCCCGGGTGGTGATGTCGGCGGCTACAGCGGTCATTCCATTCTCCTTCGGTGGTGGGATCACTGGTGAAACCAGGGGCCGGATGCGGGGCGTCACGCCGGACGGCGGCGCCCCGCACCGGCAGGAGGGCGTCACGCCAGACGGCGCACGCCGAGGTACTGCAGGACGGCAAGGGCCAGCGTCATGACGGTGAACGCGACGGTCAGCGCGACACCGGTGGCGGTCAGCGGCAGCCAGCCGGCGATGAGCACCGCCACGACGGCGACGGCGAAGCCGACGTTGCCCGCCAGCACGGCCGCACCGACGCGTCGCACGTCCGGGACGGCGGCGAGCACGTAGAGCAGCGCGCCGTACCCGACGAGCAAGGCACCGCCGATCCATTCGGCGGCGGCGGACAACCCGACCGTGCGGGACAACGTGTCGGCGGCCATCGCGACGACCAGACCGAACGCGGCGCACACGGTCGCGTCGGCGCGCAAGGCGAAGCGCAGCAGCGAGTCGGTGGAATCGGACAGTGGGCGGGTGACGATCGCGGTCATGTCGGCTCCTCGGCGGTGAGGCGGGTGTAACACCTCCGATGCTGCGAAACCTGCACTGCCAGATCGACACCGAACGCTGCCAACCACTGCCAACCGCAGGTCAGCGCCTAGGGTCGAGCAGGTGACGGCGCGTGAACTGGTCGTGCTCGGAACCGCCAGTCAGGCGCCGACGCGGCACCGCAACCACAACGGGTACCTGCTGCTGTGGGATGACGAGGGGTTCCTGTTCGATCCGGGCGAGGGCACCCAGCGCCAGATGCTGTTGGCCGGCGTCGCGGCGAGCCGGATCACCCAGCTGTGCCTGACCCACTTCCACGGCGACCACTGCCTCGGGGTGCCCGGCGTGGTGCAGCGGCTGTCCCTCGACGACGTGCGACACCCGGTGCATGCGTACTACCCGGACTCGGGCCGCGAGTTCTTCGCCCGGCTGCGCCACGCGTCGGTGTTCCACGAACGCGCCGAACTCCGCGAGGTGCCGGTGGCCTCGGACGGTCCGGTGGCCGATGGCCCCTTCGGGGTCCTGCACACCCACAGGCTGGACCACCCCGTCGACGCGATCGGGTACCGGCTGGTCGAACCCGACGGACATCGCTTCGTACCCGAGTTGTTGGCCCGCCACGGCATCGCGGGCCCCGCCATCGGCGAGCTGCACCGGTCCGGGGCGATCCGGCTGGGCGAGCGGGTGGTCGGCGTGGAGGAGGTGTCGACGGCGCGGCCGGGGCAGACGTTCGCGTTCGTGATGGACACCCGGCTGTGCCCGGCGGTGTACGCGCTGGCCGACGGCGTCGACATGCTGGTGATCGAGGCGACGTTCCTCGAGGAGGACGCCGAACTGGCGACTCGCTTCGGACATCTCACCGCCGCGCAGGCCGGCCGGGTGGCCGCGGAGTGCAATGTGCGACGCCTTGTCCTGACCCACTTCTCGCAGCGGTATCCGGACATTGCCCGCCACCGCGAGGAGGCGCTCACGCAGTTCGACGGTGACGTGGTCGTGGCGGAGGACCTGACGCGGATCCC
Organism: Mycobacterium sp. GA-2829; assembly: GCF_001499965.1. Classification (GTDB taxonomy): domain Bacteria; phylum Actinomycetota; class Actinomycetes; order Mycobacteriales; family Mycobacteriaceae; genus Mycobacterium. Next base: position 14,749 of record NZ_LQIT01000006.1, on the reverse strand, counting down.
CGTACCGGCCCGCCGCTGACGGCCGATCAGTCGCCCGCGGCGACCAGATCGCTGCGCAGATCCGCGGCGATCACCTTGGCCGCCGCGGTCTGCCAGTTGTGCAGCGAGCGCTGCGGCACGTCGGTGACGAACCATTGCCAGGCGCGCCGGGCGACGGGATCCAGGCCCGCCGGGGTCGCGTTCTGGGCGTAGGCGCGCACACCGGCCACGTAGGGGAAGTACAGCGAGTTGTAGTGCCGCCACTGCTCGGTGGTGCCGAAGTCGCCGCCGTCGCGCGGTTTGAGCCGGGCGATCCGCTCGGCCAGCAGCGCCCGCAACTCGGTGGCGCGCTCGAGCGGCTGATCGGGCGCCCCGCGCGCGGCGAGGCGTTCGTCGATCACCGGAAGCGCCGTCAACGGGTTGGCCATCAACTTGGCCAGATCGCCGTAGTGCCCGAGCGCGCGGCGCGTCAGCCGGGCGAACGTCTCGTCGTCAATGTCGTCGAGGGGGTTGGCCGCGCGCCGCGGCAGCGCGGCCTCGGTGCGGCGCAGCGTGGCCCGGTCGGCGCGCAGGTCCGGTGCGCGGGCGAACGCCAACCGGTCCAGCACCCCCGCCAGCGGATCGGCGAGCACGTTGACCGCGATCGCCAGCCCGAGGCTGGTGAACAACAGCACCGCCAGCGCGGTACCCGGCCCGGCGAACGCCATGCCGACGAGCACCTGCCCACCGAACAGCACGGCCACCGCCGCGGTCGCGACGAACGATCGTCGCATGTCCGCCCGTAGCGCCTGCCCCTCGTCGAACGCGTCCCAGATCGCCACCGCCACCCCGAGCAGCGCCACGTCGAAACCCGTCGACGCCAATGCCAGCCAGCTCGGCAGCAGGCCCAGCGGGATGACCAGGATCGCGTTGCCCAGTGCGAAGAACAGCGTCGCGATCACCAGGAAACCGGCCACCGGAACGGGTTTCACGCCGCGGCGCACCGCACGCACCATCGCCGCGAGCGCGGATACCGAGACGACGCCGAACATCAGCCAGTGCCCGGCGCGCAGCGGACCCTCGACGGTCCCGGCCAGTGCCGCACCCGCCAGCGCCACCGCGGCGACCCCGGCGACGGCGATCGATTCCCCGGCCCGGCCGAGCCCGGTGTCCGGGCGTGCCACCTCCAGCAGCACCGCGAACCAGGCGACGCCGGGCACGACGACGAGGTAGATCTCGACCCGGCCGAGCACATCGGCGCCGCTGATGACACGGACCGCGTCCAGCGCCACCACGAGTGCGAACCCCGTGAGCCCGATCGCGGCCGACACCAGCGCGGGTTTGCGCGGATTACGCGCCAGCAGATACAGACCCAGCCACCAGCTCAGCGCGAAGACCACGGCGGACAGCGCAGCCATGGCACCAGTGTGGCACGGGTCTCAGATGCCGTAGCGGCGATCCCGGCGGGTGTAGTCGCGCAGCGCGCGCAGGAAGTCGACCCGCCGGAACGCCGGCCAGTACGCCTCGGTGAACCACATCTCGGAGTACGCGCTCTGCCACAGCAGGAACCCCGACAACCGCTGCTCCCCCGACGTGCGGATCACCAGATCGGGGTCGGGTTGGCCGGAGGTGTAGAGGTTCTCCGAGATCGCGTCCACGGTGACGGCCTCGACGAGCTGCTCGCCGGTGACACCGTCGGCCAGCTTCTTGCCCAGCAGCGCCCGCACCGCGTCGACGATCTCCTGCCGGCCGCCGTAAGCGACGGCGACGTTGACGTGAAAGGTGTTGCCGTTGCCGGTGGTCGACTCGACCGCGTCGCGCAGCCTGCGCGCCGGCTCCTCCCCCAGCAGCGACAGGTCGCCGACGGTGCGCACACTCCAACGGTTGGCGGGTGCACAGATCTCCTCGACGACGCCGGTGATGATCTCGATGAGCTCGGCCAGCTCGGCGACGTCGCGGCGCAGGTTCTCGGTGGACAGCAGATAGACCGTGGCCATCTCGATGCCTGCGGCCTGACACCACCGCAGCATCTCGGCGATCTTCGCCGCACCGGCGCGATAGCCGTAACTGACGTCGTCGTGACCGGCGTCACGCGCCCAACGACGGTTGCCGTCGCACAGCACCGCAATGTGGCGTGGCAGTTGTGATTTGGACCGCGTCAGCTCCTGACGCAACCGCATCTCATAGAGCCGGTATGCAGGCTCTTTGAGACCGCGGGGAATGATGTCCATAGACAACCAGACTACTGTGGCGGCCGAATGCCCCCACCGATTGACGGAGGTGAGATGACGACCCCGTCCAGCCCGATCGACGCCGACGAGTCCCGTCCGCAGGGCGATCCGGAGGACTTCCCCGCGGCCGTCGCCGATGGTGTCGCCCAGTTCATCGGCAAACCGCGCGCCCGCGGGTGGATTCACCTCTACTCCGCGATCGTGGCGGTGGTCTGCGGGGCGACGCTGGTCTCGGTGTCGTGGTCGGTGCAGTCGACGAGGGCGGGTATCGCGACGCTGATCTACACGCTGACGATCGTCGCGATGTTCACCGTAAGCGCCACCTACCACCGGGTGAACTGGCAGTCGCCGACCGCGCGCAAGTGGATGAAGCGCGCCGACCACTCGATGATCTTCCTGTTCATCGCGGGCAGCTACACCCCGTTCGCCGCGCTGGCGCTGCCCTCGGACGACGGTGTGGTGCTGCTGTGGATCGTGTGGTCCGGGGCGATCGCCGGTGTCCTGCTCAAGATGTTCTGGCCCTCGGCGCCCGCGTGGGTCGGGGTACCGCTCTACCTGCTACTCGGTTGGGTCGCGGCGTGGTTCATCGGGCCGATCATGCAGGGTGCCGGGGTCGCGGCGGTGGTGCTGCTGATCGTCGGCGGTGCGCTCTACAGCATCGGCGGGGTGTTGTACGGGCTCAAGTGGCCCAACCCGTGGCCGACGACCTTCGGCCACCACGAGTTCTTCCACGCCTGCACCGCGGTCGCGGCGATCTGCCACTACATCGCGATGTGGTTCGCGGTCTTCTCCGGTTAGCGATTTCGGCGCGCTCGCGTACGCCCAGCGCACGTTTGCGCGCCGAAATCACAGCTGGGTGATGTCGTCGGAACCCCAGTAGGCCTTCATCGACGCGATCAGCCCGTCGCTGGTGAACGTCATGATCTCGATCGGTTCGATCCGCATGGCGCCGCCGACGGTGATCGCGAACACGAACGCGGCCTCGTTGCCGCCGACGCGGATGGTCAGTAGTTCGGTGCTGATCTCCACGCCGTCGGTGTTCTTGTAGAAGCCGGCGATCGCCTGCCGTCCGATGTGCACCTCGCCGCCGCCGACCGGATCCTCCAGCGTCGCGTCCTCGGCGTACAGCGCGGCGACGTCGTCGGCGGTGCCGTTGGTGACGGTGTGCAGGTAACGCTCGACGATGGCCCTGGGGTCGACTGACATGAGCGGGAGGTTACACGGATCACACCGCGCGTAGACCGTACGTGTAGGTGGTCAGGTACGTGTCGATCACGGGCCGCCGGATCTCGGGGTCCTCGGGCAGCGTGACCAACAGCGCGTACAGCCCGGCCAGGAACGACACCCCGTTGTTGAGCACGTCGACGTCGGCCGGGATCTCACCGCGGTCGCGGGCCCGGCCGAGTTCCTCGACGACGGCGAGGATCACCGGGTGATCGGTCGACTCCTCCGACGGCTGCCGGGTCGTCGAGAAGTGCAGTGCCAGGAAGTCCTTGAACAACCGGCTGCCGAGCCGTCGTTCGAGGGCGTCCAGCATCTCGACGATCTTGGCCAGGGTGGCCCGCACGTCGTGCGGTGTGGCGAAGAAGCGGTGGAGTTCGGCGGCCATCCGGTCCTCCTCGCGGCGCTCCAACTCCAGCAGGACGTGCTCCTTGGTCGGGAAGTGGAAGAAGAACGTGCCGTGGGCGACGCCCGCCGCCGCGACGATGGCGCCGATGTCGGCGCGCGCGATCCCGCCCCGCTTGAATTCGGCGATCGCCGCGCCCAGTAACCGCTCGCGGGTCTGGGCGCCCTTGCGGCCGCGCTCGGGCGGCGAATGCTTCAGCAATGTCCATCCACTCTGACGTGATGACCCTGCCGCGATCCTATGTCGGCTGCGAAAAAACTGACTCAAATCAGAAAAAGTGTTCCCCTTCCGAGTCGATCGGGTTACCGTGCCCTCAACGGTAAGAGCCGTGCAGCAGGCGGATCCACGACGACGAGGCGTGGTCCGGTGACCCCGTCACCGTGCTGTCAGGTCTGACTCAGGTCACTTGGAGGTCGACGGTGCAGATCCTCGAGCAGGCTCAGGACCTGCCCAACGCCGCGAAGATCAAGGCGCAGTGGGTGTGCCTGTGGACGGGGCCTGCGGTCGGGGCGGTGCTGCTGCTCGCACTGCTGGCCTTCCCGGGGTTCTGGCCGCCGCTGTCCCCCACTCTGAGCGCCGAGCAGGTCGCCGCGTTCTACGCCGAGAACACCGCCTGGATCCGGTTGAGCCAGGTGACGTTCAACCTGTGCGGCATCATGGTGCTGCCGTTCTTCATGGTCATCGTGATCCAGATGAAACGCATGAGAACCCAGTCCGGCGTGTTCGCGTACTGCTATCTGACCGCCGTCGTCAGCGGCGCCACCACGTTCGCGCTGTCCAACATCTTCTTCCTCGTCGCGGCGTTCCGACCGGACCGCGATCCGGCCTTGGTGATGGTGCTCAACGACCTCGCGTGGATCGTGTTCATCGCGCCGGTCGGCATGGTGGTCACCCAGTTCGCGCTGCTGGCATTGGCGGTGTATTTCGACGACGGACCCGGCCCGGTGTTCCCGCGCTGGGTCGGCCACTACTCGCTGGCGACGGGTGTGGCGATGATCCCGGCGGCGGGCGCGGCGGTGTTCCACACCGGACCGCTGGCCTGGGACGGCATTCTGTCGTTCTGGCTGCGCAACGGCGGGTTCGCGGTGTTCGTCATCGTGATGTTCTTCGTGCTGCGCAACGCCGTGCTGCGCCAGGCCCGCGGCGAGGGCGTGCTGCGGTGAGCGTGCTCGCCCCCGGACAGCTGGCCCGCACCGCGGCACGGGTCCCGCCCGGCCGCCGCGATGTGCGGTGGGTCTGCTGGTTCTTCCCGGTGTGGTACGCGGTCTTCGGGGTGATCATCTGCATCCTGGCCCGGGTCACCCCACCGCCGCGGCCGGACGTGACGGCCGAGGACAAGGTCGCGTTCTTCGCCGCCAACGGCGCCACCATCCAGATCGGTTTCGCCCTGCTGCTGGTGCTGCTCGGCGGCGCCGCCGTCACCAACGGCCTGGTGGGCTACCACATGTCGCGGATGACGACGGGTCCGATCTTCGCCTACGTCTACATCGGCGGCATGGGGGTCGGCGCGCTGCCCGGCTTCCTGCTCGTGGCGGTGTGCTTCCTGACCGCCACCTTCCGCACCGACCGCGACCCGCAGATCGTCAGCCTGCTCTACGACCTCGGGATGCTGTCCTACAACGGATCCCTGGGCTGCTTCTCGGCGGCCTATCTCGCGTTCGCGATCGCGATCCTCTACGACCGCAACGAGATCTTCCCGAAATGGTTTGCCTACGTGAGCATCTGGCAGATCATCACCGAGGTCATCGCCACCCAGATGTTCGTCGCACAGTCCGGGCCGTTCGCGTGGAACGGGTCGCTGGCGTTCTGGTGGTCGGTCGTGGTGTTCAGCCTGTGGCTCGGCGCACTGATTGTGTTGCTGCGCAAGGCGACCGCCCGAGAACTCGACGAGGTGACGGCCCCGTGACCCTCGAGCGGGAACGCATCGACCGCGGACGCGACGGCCATCTGCCCGGCGACGGGCACATGTGGGTGATGGTGCTGGGCGATCTCGTCATCTTCGCCGGCTACTTCGTCGTCTACATGGTGTACCGCACCATGCACACCGAGGAGTTCCTGCGCGCCCAACAACATCTCGACATCGACATCGGTGTGCTCAACACCGTGATCCTGTTGACCAGTTCGTGGTTCGTCGCCCGCAGTGTGCTCGCCACCCGGGAGGGCAGGTACGACCGCGCGGTCGCGCTGATCTGGGCGGGCGGCTTCGCGGGCGTGCTGTTCATGGCCTTCAAGGGTTACGAGTGGTACATCAAAATCGCTGCGGGCCAGACGAACTCGCAGCTGTTCTACTCGTTCTACTATGTGCTGACCGGTGTGCACCTGGTGCATGTGCTGATCGGGTTGATCGTGCTCGGCGTCCTGGTGCGGGAACTGCGCACCCCCGGGCGCCGCCGGACGTCGGTGGTCGAATCCGGCGCTGTCTACTGGCACATGGTCGACCTGCTCTGGGTGATCATCTTCGGCCTGCTCTACGTGATGAGGTGACCGTGACCGAGACCGCACCCGCCCACAGCCGAGGCCGGACGATGACGTGGGTCTGGGCCGCGTTGGTCGTCATCACGGTCGGCTCGTGGTGGCTCGCGCCCGCCCACGTCACCGACACCGTCCACGCCAGCACGCCGATCACCGCGCTGGTGCTGGTGCTCACCGCGGTCAAGTCGCGGTTGATCATCCGCTACTTCATGGAGGTGCGCGGCGCACCACGGTGGCTGCGGCGATCCTGCGACGGCTGGCTGGCGGTGTTGTTCGCCGCGGTCTTCGTGATCTACCTGGTCTGACCGGCGCCGAGCGCGGCGGCCAGGGCGTCGCTCGTCGTCACCGGGAGATCGCACACCCGGCCGCGGCACACGTAGGCGGCGTCGGCGCCGTCGACGCGGTCCCGGTGCAGTAGCAGCTCCGAGGAGTCGACGGGCCCGCCCACCACGATCGCCCCGCCCGGCGCGAATTGTCGTGCCGCGTCAAGTAGTTCAGATCTCCCGGGGTCGCAGGCCACCGCGATCTGCAGCGGTCCGCGCACGGCGGCCTCGGCGACGGCCAGCCAGTGCCCACCCGAGCGGGGTGCGCGTTCGAGGATCAGCGCCGCGGAGGCAAGCGTGGCGTCGGCGGCCGCGCCGTAGCGTTCGGCCCGCGCCGCGGGAGCGAGGTGGGCGGCCAACTGCAACGCCTCGGCGATCAGCGACGCACCCGACGGGGTGGCGCCGTCGAACGGATCGGCGGGCCGCAGCACGAGCGCCTCGGCGTCGTCGGCGGTGTCGAACCAGCGGCCCGGGTTCTCGGAATCGGCGAAGTGGTCGAGCGCCACGTCGACGAGGTGCAGACTCGCGTCGAGCCACTGTTCGTCGCCGGTGGCCTGGTAGAGGGTCAGCAGCCCGGTTCCCAGCGCGGCATGGTCCTCGAGGATCGCCGCGCTCTCGCCGACCCGGCCGCCGAGGCTGGCACGGCGCAGCCGGCCGTCGACCACATGCAGGTCGACGACGGCGCGCGCGCATTCCGTTGCCGCCGTGAGGAGTTCGTCCTGGTCGAGCGCGACCGCGGCCTCGATCAACCCGGTGATCGCCAGCCCGTTCCACGCGGTGACGACCTTGTCGTCACGGCCGGGTTGCGGCCGGGTCGAGCGCGCCGCGCGCAGCGCCGTGCGCACCCGCTCGAACCGGGCGGGGTCGTCGGCGTCGGTGGGCAACTGCAGCACCGAGGTGCCGTGTTCGAACGTCCCTGCCGCGCTGACCGCGAAAAGCGTTGCCGCCCAATCGCCGTCCTCGTCGCCGAGCACCTCCCGCAGCTGGGCGGGCGTCCACGCGTAGGTCAGCCCCTCGACACCGGCGGCGTCGGCGTCGAGCGACGAGGTGAACATACCGTCGGCGCCCAGATCGTCGATGACGAACCGGGCGGTCTCACCGGCCACCCGCCGCGCGAGCGGATCCCCGGTGCGGCGCGCCCAGTGCGCGTAGAAGCGCAACAGCAGCCCATTGTCGTAGAGCATCTTCTCGAAGTGCGGCACCACCCAGTCGGCGTCGACGCTGTATCGCGCGAACCCGCCTCCGAGCTGGTCGTAGATCCCGCCGCGCGCCATCGCCGCCGCGGTCCGCTCGGCCGTGGCCAGCGATGCGTCCGATCCGGTGCGTTCGTGGTGCCGCAGCAGCGCCTCGAGCAGCGCCGACGGCGGGAACTTCGGGGCTCCGCCGAAGCCGCCGCGGGCGGTGTCCTCGTCGCGCAGCACGGCCTCGACGGCGGCGTCGCACAGTTCCGGGCGCACCGCCGGTCCGCCGCCGGGCAGCCCGCCCGCCATGTTCCGCAGCTCCCCGGAGATCCGGTCGGAGGCCTGCTCCACCTCGTCGCGCCGGGTCCGCCAGGTCTCGTTGACCGCGGCCAGCAGCTGCAGGAAGTTCGGCTTCGGGTAGTACGTACCGCAGAAGAACGGCCGCCCGTCGGGGGTGAGGAAGCAGGTCATCGGCCAGCCGCCCTGACCGGTCAGCGCGACCGTCGCGTTCATGTAGACCGCGTCCAGGTCCGGCCGCTCCTCGCGGTCGACCTTGATGCACACGAAGTCGGCGTTCATCGCGGCCGCCACCTGGTCGTCCTCGAAGGACTCGTGGGCCATGACGTGGCACCAGTGGCAGGCGGCGTAGCCGATCGACAGCAGGATCGGGACGTCGCGCTCGGCGGCCTCGGCCAGTGCGGCCGGGGTCCACTGCCGCCAGTGCACCGGGTTGTCGGCGTGCTGGCGCAGGTAGGGGCTGGTGGCCCCGCCGAGTTCGTTAGCCCCCGGACTCACGCGGGGTGTTCCCGTTCTTCTCGGTGTCGCCACCGGGTGCGGAGCCGGTGCCGAGGTCGACGGTGCCGTCGTCGACGGCCTGATCCGGTTCGGGGTGTTCGGGGTCGAACGACTCCGGTAGCCGCTTGAGGTGCCGGTTCATCGAGAACACCAGCAGGAACACCGCCACCAGCAGCACCGCGACGATGAGCAGGCCGAACGGACTGGCCTTGCCGAAGTCCGGACCGGTCTCGCGGGGTTGGTCCTGGGCCAGCAGGTCGGCGGCCACCAACAACGTGTCGATCATCAGTCCGCCTCGATGCCTTCGAAGAGGTCGGTCTCCGGCAGCGTGACCGGGACCCGCGAGCGAGCCAGCTCGTACTCCTCGGTCGGCCACAGCCGCTCCTGCCACTCCAGCGGGGCGGCGAAGAAGAAGCTGTTCGGGTCGATCTGCGTGGCGTGCGCGCGCAGCGCGTCATCCCGCTGCGGGAAGTACTTGGCGCACTCCACCCGCGTGGTGACCCGCTTGGCGAAGATGTCGCGGTCGGGGTTCCAGTGCTCGAGCCACTTCGCGAACGGCCCCTCGAGCCCGTGCTTGGTGAACTCGTCCTGCAGCAACTGCATGCGGTCCCGCAGGAAGCCGTGGATGTAGTACAGCTTCGAGACGTTCCACGGCTCACCGGCGTCGGGATACCGGTGGTGATCGCCGGCCGCCTCGTACGCGGCGACCGACACCCGGTGGCACTGGATGTGGTCGGGATGGGGATAGCCGCCGGTCTCGTCGTAGGTGGTCATCACGTGCGGCCGGAACTCGCGGATCACCCGCACGAGCGCCTCGGTCGCGTCGTCGAGCGGGGCCAGCGCGAAGCAGCCCTCGGGCAGCGGCGGCAGCGGGTCACCCTCGGGCAGCCCGGAGTCGACGAAGCCCAGCCAGTGGTGTTCGACGCCGAGGATCTCGGCGGCCTTGGCCATCTCGTCGCGCCGGATCTCGGCCATTCGGCCGTGCACCTCGGGCAGGTCCATCGCCGGGTTCAGGATGTCGCCGCGCTCACCACCGGTGAGTGTCACCACCATCACGCGGGCGCCCGCATCGGCGTATTTGGCCATGGTGGCGGCACCCTTGCTCGACTCGTCGTCGGGGTGCGCGTGCACCGCCATCATGCGCAGTTCAGTCATCTCGTCTCATTCAACTACGGCGTCGTCGCGACTATGCCCCGGGCCGATCCGGGGCCCGTTCCTGCCCGGGCTCGTCGTCGAGGTCGCGACCGTCGCGCTCTATAGTCTCAGTTCTGACAGAGCCGACCGACCGACGGGCACCCCCAACCCCATGATCGAACGTCCCGCCACCCGTTACGGGCGGCAGCGGATGCCGCGCAGGACGCGCCGGCTGGTGGTCGGCGTGCTGGCCGCGGCGGTCGTCGTCGCCGGCGTGATCATCGCGATCGTGGGGTCCCAGCGGCTGGGCAGCCAGGAGGTCGAGGGGGAACTCGGGGCCTACCGGATCCTCGACGACCGTACCGTCGAGGTGACGGTCAGCGTGACGCGCAAGGATCCGTCGCAACCCGCCGTGTGCATCGTGCGGGCCCGCTCCAAGGACGGCAGCGAGACCGGCCGCCGGGAGATTCTCGTGCCCCCGTCCCAGCAGGCGACGGTGCAGGTCACGACCGAGATCGAGGCCAGCAGACCGCCGGTGATCGGCGACGTCTACGGGTGCGGGCTCGACGTCCCGCCCTATCTCGTGGCGCCCTAGGACCAACGCTCGGCGGCGAAATCGTGAACGCCTGACGTCGCCGCGGTGGTACGATCGACCGGTACACGGTTCCGGCTGGGGCCGTGTATTGCTGCATTTACGCGTTGTTCGCGCCGGGGGGACGCACGAGCCGGGGGCTTGCAGCAGTACACGCCACGAGCCCAGCCCTCGACCCCACAACACTTTCCGGACACAGCGCGAGACAACGACGACAGGAGCGCGAAGACATGACTGACACTCAGGTCACGTGGTTGACCCAGGAGTCATACGACCGGCTGAAGGCGGAGCTGGACCAGCTGATCGCCAACCGGCCCGTCATCGCCGCCGAGATCAACGACCGCCGCGAGGAGGGCGACCTCCGCGAGAACGGCGGTTACCACGCCGCACGTGAGCAGCAGGGCCAGGAAGAGGCCCGCATCCGCCAGCTGCAGGAGCTCCTCAACAACGCCAAGGTCGGCGAGGCGCCCAAGCAGTCCGGCGTCGCGCTGCCCGGCTCGGTGGTGAAGGTCTACTACGACGGTGACGAGAACGACACCGAGACCTTCCTGATCGGCACCCGCGAACAGGCCGTCAACGACGGCAAGCTCGAGGTGTACTCCCCCGCATCCCCGCTGGGCGCCGCGCTCATCGACGCCAAGGTCGGCGAGACGCGCAGCTACACCGTGCCGAGTGGAAGCACCGTGCAGGTCACCCTGGTCAGCGCGGAGCCGTACCACTCCTGACGGTCCATGGCGCTGATCGCCGAAGACCTCTTACTGCTGCTGCTGGACAACGCGTCCGCGCAGCCGTGCCTCGACAAACCCCGCCGCGAGCGGGTGCTGGCCGGGGCGGTGCTGCTGGATCTGGCCCACGCGTGCCTGATCCGGCCCGCCGTCGACGGTGACCCCGCGCCGGAAGGCCGGCTGCTGGCGCTGACGCCCCTCGGCCCCCTCGACCCGGTGAGCCGACCGGCCTTCGAGCTGCTGCAGCGCCGTCCGCTGCGCCCGCAGTCGGCGCTGGACAAACTCCGCGGGCGGGTCGAGCCGCCGCTGCTCGACCATCTGCTGGCCGCCGGCCAGATCGGGCGTCACGACGTGCCGGGTAAACGGTTCGGCCGCTCCTACGTGTGGCCGGTGGCCAACCGCGACCGCGTCGCCCACGCCCGCTCCCAGGTGCTGTCGGCGCTGTTCGACCGCACCGCACCCGGCCCCGTGACGGCCGCGGTGATCACGCTGCTGCACAGCGTCGACGGGCTCGGCGCGCTGCTGAGCCTCAACGACCGCGGGTGGCGGTGGGTGCACGGCCGGGCCGGGGAGATCGCGCTCGGCAGTTGGGTCGACGAATCGGCGACGGGGCTGGCCGAGGTGAACCTCGCCGTCACCGCCTCGGCGGTACGTGCGGCGTTACGCGCCTAACGCCTGCCCCAGGTCGGCGAGCAGGTCGGCGCGGTCCTCGATGCCGACCGACAGCCGGACCAGATCGTCGGGCACCTCGAGCTGCGACCCCGCGGTCGAGGCGTGGGTCATCGCGCCGGGGTGCTCGATCAGCGACTCCACCCCGCCCAGCGATTCCGCGAGGATGAAGATCTGAGTGCGGGCGCAGAAGTCGCGCGCGGCCTTGGCCCCGCCGCGCAGGCGCACCGACACCATGCCGCCGAACCCACTCATCTGCTTGGCCGCCACCTCGTGGCCCGGGTGGCTCGGCAGCCCGGGATACAGCACCGATTCGATGGCCGGGTGGTTGGCGAGGAATTCGGCGACGGCGGTGGCGTTTTCGCTGTGCCGCTGCATCCGCACCACGAGCGTCTTGAGCCCGCGCAGCGTCAGGTAGGCGTCGAACGGGCCGGGCACCGCGCCGGATCCGTTCTGCAGGAACGCGAACGCCGTGTCGAGTTCCTCGTCGTCGGTGAGCAGTGCACCACCGACGACGTCGGAGTGCCCGCCGATGTACTTCGTGGTGGAGTGCAGCACGATGTCCGCGCCGAGGGTGAGCGGCTGCTGCAGCGCCGGCGAGGCAAAGGTATTGTCCACCAACACCTTCACCCCCGACGACTTGGCGATCTCGGAGATGGCGGCGATGTCGGCGATCGACAGCAGCGGGTTGGTCGGCGTCTCGACCCAGATCATCTTGGTCTGCGGGGTCAGCGCCGCGCGGACGGCGTCGAGGTCGGACAGCGCGACGGCGGTGTAGCCGATACCCCACTGCGAGAACACCTTGTCGATCAACCGGAAGGTGCCGCCGTAGGCGTCGTCAGGGATGACGAGGTGGTCCCCCGGACGCAGCACCGCGCGGATCGCACAGTCGGTGGCCGCCATCCCGGAGGCGAACGCACGGCCGTAGTCGGCGCTCTCCACCGCGGCCAGCGCCGACTCCAGCGACTGCCGGGTCGGGTTGCCGGTGCGGGCGTACTCGAAGCCACCGCGCAGCCCGCCGACGCCGTCCTGGGCGAAGGTCGAACTGGCGAAGATCGGCGTGTTGACCGCGCCCGTCTGCGGGTCGGGTGCGTACCCGGCGTGGATGGCCTTGGTCGCGAGTCCGTGGGTGTTGCGCTGTTCATTCATAACGCCATCGAGCCTAGCGAAGCGCGGTGTAGACATGGGGCCATGACCGTACGCATCGACGATCTGCTCGACACCGACGCCATGCTCGCCCCCGAGGAGGTCGAGCTGCGCCAGACGGTGCGCCGCTTCGGTGAGCAGCGGCTGCGCCCGCACGTCGCCGAGTGGTTCGAGGCCGGGGAGGTGCCGGTGCGCGAGCTGGCGTCGGAGTTCGGCAAGCTCGGCCTGCTCGGGATGCACCTCGAGGGGTACGGCTGTGGCGGGTCGACGGCCACCGCCTACGGCGTGGTGTGCCAGGAGCTCGAGGCGATCGACAGCGGGCTGCGCAGCATGGTCTCGGTGCAGGGATCGCTGGCGATGTTCGCGATCCACCACCACGGCAGCGAGGAGCAGCGCCAGCAGTGGCTGCCCGCAATGGCCACCGGCGACGTGATCGGATGCTTCGGCCTCACCGAACCCGACTTCGGCTCAAATCCGGCCGGGATGCGCACCACCGCACGCCGCGACGGCGGCGACTGGATCCTCAACGGCGCCAAGATGTGGATCACCAACGGTTCCGAGGCCGACGTCGCGGTGGTGTGGGCGCGGGCCGAGGAGGGCATCCTCGGCTTCCTGGTGCCCGCGGGCACGAAGGGGTTCGAGGGCCGGGAGATGAAGCACAAACTCTCGCTGCGCGCGTCGAACACCTCCGAGCTGGTGCTCGACGACGTCCGGCTGCCCGCCGAGGCACAGTTGCCGTCGGCTCGTGGCCTGTCGGGCCCGCTGGCGTGCTTGTCCGAGGCGCGATTCGGGATCGTGTTCGGCAGCGTCGGCGCCGCCCGCGACTGCCTGGAGACGACGCTGGACTACGTCGGGAGCCGCGAGGTGTTCGACAAACCGCTGGCGGCCTACCAGCTGACCCAGGCCAAGATCGCCGACATGGCCGTCGAATTGGGCAAGGCGCAGTTGCTGGCGCTGCATCTGGGCCGGCTCAAGGACGAGGGCCGGATCCGCCCGGATCAGGTGAGCTTCGGCAAGCTCAACAATGTGCGCGAGGCGCTGAAGATCGCCCGGCAGTGCCGCACACTGCTGGGCGCCAACGGGATCACGCTGGAGTATCCGGTGCTGCGGCACGCCAACAACCTGGAATCGGTGCTGACGTACGAGGGCACCTCGGAGGTGCATCAGATGGTCATCGGGGAGGCGCTGACCGGGGTCAGCGCCTTCCGAGGATGACGGGATCTACTGCGGGTACTGCTGCTGCTGCTGCCGGTTGCGTTCGGTGGGCACGCACACCGTGCTCATGATCTTGTCGGCGAGCGTCTGCCGCTTGGCGTCCCACAGCGGGAACAGGTAGCCGATGTAGCAGATGATCTGGTCGATCACGTGCGCGATCTGGCGAACCACCGAGAGGCCGAAACCGATTGGCTGCCACGTCTTCTCGCTGACGACCTTGAAGTTCATCACCGATTTGCCGATGCTCTGGCCGGTGGTGCCCTGACGGTAGCCCCAGTTCCAGATCCAGTAGGCCAGCGACGCGAGCCACATCAGCGCCAGCACCGCGGTCCCCACGCCGGAGAACGACGACGTGCACGAGCCGCCGATGCCGTCTTCGCTGTCGACGCAAACGGTGTCGCCGGTGGCGAATGCGATGCCGTAGCCGATACCGCTGAGCAGGATCGGCGGGACGGCGTCGATGAGGGCGCCGACGACGCGGGTGAACCACGGTGTGTAGGCCTCGCGCGGGAGCACCTGCGCCTGCGGGTACCCGCCCGGATATCCGCCCGAATACTGTTGCGGCGCAGACGCGTACGCACCGGGTGGCGGCATATTGCCCGACGGGGGCGGCGGGTAGCCGCCCTGCGGTGGCGGCGGTGGCGGGTACCCGCCCTGGGGCGGCGGGGGGTAGTTCCCGGA
>NZ_LQIT01000005.1 GCF_001499965.1 Mycobacterium sp. GA-2829 | reverse complement strand
TCCCCCCCCCCCCCCCCCCCACCCCTCTGGGCGGGCCCCCCCCCCGCCGCCCCGCCCCCCCCCCCCCCCCCCCCCCCCCCCCCCCCCCCCCCCACCACTCTGGTGACAAGTAATCGCTAGGCGGCCGGAGCCTCGTTGCCGGGGTCTTGGCTCGGCGGGTCGTTGTCCGGCGTGCTGCCGCCCGTCGTTTCTGGGCCCGGATCGGTGGTTCCGGTCGTGGGCGTGGTCGTCTTCTTCTTCGGCGTGAGCGCGCCGACGACCGTCTTGACCGTCCCGGTGATCGCCTTGTTGATCTGCTGCAGTGACTTGTTGATGTTCACCTGCGGCTTCGACGTGGTCGGCGCAGTGCCCTCGCCACCGGCCGGGGCACCGCCGACGTTCGCGGTCTGCTGCAGTTCCGCGCCGGGCACCGGGTCCTGAGTCACCGGGGGCGGTACGACCGCTGGCGTAGGAGTGACCGCCGCAGGCTGCAGTTGTTGCGTGGGAACCACCGTGTAAGGCTTGGACGTCTGCGTCGGCACGACAGCTTGCTTCGCCGCCAGCGTCTCGCCTTCGTCCTCTTCCTCTTCTTGCATCAGCGGTTGAGGATTCGGCTCCGGCGTCAGGTCCTCGTGATCGAGTTCAGCGAGCTTTTCTTCCGTCTCACGCATGCCGGCAGCGATCTTGTGGAAGTCCTTGAACCACTGGTGTGGCCCCGGGGCCAGCTCGAGATGGACCGGGGTGGCGGCGTAGGTTCCGCCGTCGGGCGCGCGGTCATAGCCCGTCTCGATGATGGCACGCAGCAGCGGGTCCAGCGCCTCGACGACTTTCCGCGGCACCCCAAGAGCGAGCAGCGGCTGGGTCAGCGGCAGATCCCCGACCTTGTTCCTGATCACGATGTCGGTGATGTTGCCGTTCGTGGTGACGATGTAGTCGTCATTCCGTAACTTCGCTTCTTCGACGTCGAGCTGGTCAACCTTGCCGTCCGGCAAACCGTTTGGCCCGGTCAAGTCCAGGTTGACTTCGTTGTAGTAGCCGTTGTGGACGGACATGAAGCCGAGGGCGACGTTGGCCCATGCCACCGGGTTGAGCACGTACTTCGGGACGTCGGAAGCCCCGTCGTACTGCTTGCTGATCTGAATGACCTGGGGTGCGTTCTCCGCGTAATCAGGTTGTGCGGGGTTCGTCGACGCGCCGAACCGTAATCCGATGAGAGGCACGTAAACTCCCGCGGGCATGCGCGCCCACAGACCGCCGTCGTTTCGCGCGCCGTTGCCGAGGAGGACGAAGGTGACGTTCGACGCGTCGAAGTTCGGATCCTCGGCCTCGAGTTCGGCGATCACGTCCGAGGCGGCGTTGGAACCCTGCGAGAACCCGACGACGTAGACCGGGTCGCCGGGATTCTGCTTGACCGCATCCTTGATCGCGGCTTTGATCTTCACGGCCGCGTCGGCCTTCGAATCCTCGTAGGACTCGCTCCCGAGACCGGTCATGATGCCGAATTCTCGGGGGTAGTCGATGAAGATGTTGCCGCCGTGGCCCTTCTCGGACACATAATCTTTCTTCTGGTCGAAGGCGTAGTTGAGCGCCCCCTTCATCCGGTCGGGCTCCTGCGAGTCATCGGTGGGGATGATGTCCTTCGTCCCGTCGATGAAGATCGACACCGCGGCCATCGGGCTGATCCCCGGCAGGTGACTGTCCGTCGCATAGGCGAGGCCGAACAGCGTCACCATCTGCAGTGCTGCGCCGGTTGTCACATACGACGCCGTTTTCATGTTCTTCCGAGACTTGGCTCGATGGTTCCCCACGTTGATCCTCCACCCCTGATACTTGCTGTGGGCTAATTCGTTACCCACGTCGCGAGCAGATTAGCGTGTTTCCCGGCGCACCCAACATACTTTTCGCTGAGAATCTCAGGGTCTCTCAGATTCGTCCGTTTGCGAGCCGCCGATGCGTGACCGGCGCCCGTACCCGGCAAGCGTTCACCCTTCGTCGTGGTGCTTCACTCGGAAAAGACCGGCGAGTACCTTATGCGGCCGTAATGTGTTGTGTCTCAGAGTCTCTGGCGAGCCGGGGGTTGCCGCAGACCCCGCCTGTCCCACCAAGTCGACCCGTCGAAACACCCCTCCGGCAACCACCCGCAGTAACATCGGACCCAGATCCTTGCGTTCGAGTTAATTGCCGACACAAATGGTTTGCCCAGTCGTGGAGGGCGCTGGAGATGCGTTTTGGCCCGCTTGTCGGCACAGCCTCATACAGCAAACCACTTTTCGAGCCGAAAGAATCGCGGCCGGCGGCTCGCGGCGGTACGGTGTGACGATGGATGCGGAGCTCTTGGACGTCATCATCGTGGGGGCCGGTTTCGGCGGGATGGGTGCGGCCATCGAACTCAATCGCCTGGGGTACACCGACATCGCGATACTCGACCGCGAGGACGACCTCGGCGGTACGTGGCACGTCAACCACTATCCCGGTCTGGCCGTGGACATCCCGTCCACCACGTACTCGTACTGGTTCGAGCCGAACCCCTTCTGGTCACGCCTGCATGCCCCCGGCGCCGAGCTCAAGCGCTACGCCGAGCACGTGGCCGAGAAGTACGACCTGCGGCGGTACATGCGCTTCAACACCACCGTCGACGGTGCCCGCTGGGACGAGGACGCCCAGCTGTGGCGCGTCGCCCTCGCCGGCGGCGAGTCGCTGTCGGCCCGATACCTCATCACCGCAACGGGTTACCTGTCCCAGCCCAAACTGCCCGACATCCCCGGTGTCGCCGACTTCTCGGGCACGATGGTGCACACCGCGGCGTGGGATCCGGCCACCCCGGTCGACGGCAGGCGCGTCGGCATCATCGGCACCGGCGTCACCGCCGTCCAACTCATCCCCGAACTCGCCGGCCAGGCCGCAGAACTGACCGTCTTCCAACGCACCCCCATCTGGGTCGTCCCCAAGGTGGACTTCCCGATACCGGCTGCGGTGCAGCGCGTCTTCGCGCGTTTCCCCGTCGCCCAGCGTCTCCTGCGACTGGTGACCGACGCGTTCGCCGAGATCGGCGTCTCCAGCGCCGTCGTCCACTACAAGCAGGTGCGACTGCTGAACGTCGCCGCCACCGCACTGTCCAAGCTGCACCTGTTCGCCTCGGTCCGCGACCGGGCCACCCGGCGCAAGCTCACCCCGGCCTACGAGTTCGGTTGCAAGCGGACGACGTTCAACAACGACTACTACCGGGTGTTCAACGATCGGCACGTCCGGCTGGAGACCAGCGGCATCGATCGCGTCGACCCCGACGGCATCGTCACCGCCGACGGTCGCAAGGCGGTGCTCGACACCCTGGTGCTGGCGACGGGGTTCGATCTGTGGGAGGCGAACTTCCCCGCCATCGAGGTGGTCGGCCGTGACGGTCGCAACCTCGGAAAGTGGTGGCGGGAGAACCACTTCCAGACCTACGAGGGCATCTCCGTCCCGTACTTCCCGAATTTCCTCAACCTGGCGAGCCCCTACGCGTTCACCGGTGCGTCGTTCTTCACGATGATGGAGATCCAGATGCGCCACATGAACCGGTTGTTCGGCGAGTTGCGCCGCACCGGCCGTCAGACCTTCGAGGTGACGGAGGAAGCCAACGCCCGGTATCACGAGCGGATGTCGCGCAAGCTCGGCAACATGGTCTACTTCCGCGGGAACTGCGCGGCGTCCCGGTCGTACCACTTCCGCGGGGACGCCACCATCGTCCGGCCCGCCTCGCGGCGCCGCGCGGTGCACGACGCCGACCGGTTCCCGGTCAGCGATTACGACTACCGCTGACCGGGCCCCGTCGGGTCAGAACGCGTAGCGGTGGAGCTGAACGATCTTGCGCAGCACGGGAGTCCGTGACGCCCCGCGGCTGAACCGGCGCAACCCCTTCGGCAGCCGGGCGACGGTCTCGGCGTCGAACAGCGAGATCGCGGTCAACACCCGCGTTCCGGGCACCTTCTCCATGATCTCCTCGGGCCGGTCGACCGACCACCCGAGCGCCGACCCGGACCACCGCACCACCGTGTTGTTCTTGCGTTGCGCCTTGGTGCCGAACCGGCTCCAGAAATCGAACTGGAACTCCCCCGACGGGAAACGCTCGACCACCCGGCGCATCAACGCGATGCCGTCCTCCTCGAGCAGATACATGCTGACCCCCTCGGCGAGCACCAGCACCGGCCGGTCAGTCGGGATCTGGTCGAGCCACGCGGGGTCGGTCACCGACGCGGCCACCAGATGGTAGTGCTCGCGGCTGGGATAGAACCGCTCCTTGAGCGCGATCACGTCGGGGAAGTCGACGTCGAACCACTCCACGCCCGGTCCCGGATCCACCCGGAACACCCGGCTGTCCAGTCCACACCCCAGGTGCAGCACCACCGCATTCTCGTGCGCGGCGAGGAACTGGCGCACCCAGATGTCGAACTGCGCCGCGCGCACCGTGATCGAGGAGACCTGGCGGCGCCGCTGTTTGGTGATCGGGTTGTTCTGCGCGTCGTACTGCACGCGGTTGATCAGGTCGACCGCGTAGGTGTCGCCGAGGACCGGGTGCGGTGAGCGTGCGTCGAGCGCCTTGGCGAACACCATGTCCAGCATCGTCTGCGGCGGGCCGGTGAGGTCGACCTCCACCGCGCCGGCCGCGGCCGGCGCCGCCATGGTGTCGGCGGGACGTCGGCGGGTCTTCCAACTCATCGAGGTCATCTGTCAGCTTCTTTCTGGTAGAGGTTCGGAGGCGGCGGCCCGCAGCAGCGCGCCGATCAGGTCCACGGTCGTCTCCTCGGCGTCGACGTGGTGCTCCAAAAGCAGTTCACCGGCGACGATTCCGAAGGAGTACACGTCGATCACGGCCGACGACGCGCGATAGAACTGGGAGCGCACACCGGTCAGCTCGAGGCCCGGCGGGGTGCGCATCGCCGCGGCGTTGCCGAGGTTGGTGGACAGCACCACATCCGGCAGGCCGGGGATCGCCCCCTCGTACTGCATGTTGAAGTGCAGAAGCGATTGCTGCACAACGCCGTCGGCGAGATCGGCCTGGAACAGGTCGGCGATCCCGCGGGCGAGTTCCACCAGGGTGGTCTCCGGCGTGATGTGCGCGAGGTAGGTGGCCACCCCGATCGCGAGCGTGCATTCGGTGGCGCCGACCGGGGGTTCCACCAGGGCCCGGAGGTTGACGTTGTAGACGTACGGGATCGGGATGTGCGGCGTCGTGCGGACCTGCCACTCGGCGAGCAGGATCGCCGCGGAGACCAGGTTGTTGACGAACAGCCGGTTCCTGCGGCCGTATTTCACCAGCGCCGACGTCTCCGCCTTGCTGAGCCGGACCCGGGTGGTGGGCACCATGGCCGGGCGGTCGACCGCCGCATTCGACGTGCGTCGTTTCGGCGGCAGGTCATAGGCGAACATCGCCGGGATGAACCGGTCCAGCCCGGAGCGCTGCTGTTTGCGGATGCCGCGCGCCTCGAGCACCGCCTCGACCGGTTCGGGTGCGGCCTGCGGGACGACCGGCCCCGCGTCACCGGTGGTGACGACATCGGTGTAGCGCGAGAACAATTCGAACAGCAGCGCACCCATCAACGTGCCGTCGGCGAGGCTGTGGTGGATGAACAACGTGAGTTCGGGCTCTGCGGTCGGTTCCACGAGCAGGTAGATCAGCGCCACCGTCTGGTCGAGTTCGTCGATCGGCGACGGATCGCCCTCGTGCCGCACCCAGATCCCCGGGTGCATCAGATCGTCGGTGACCAGCTGGAAACCGCCGTCGGCGTCCGGGGCGAGGTGCCCGGCGTAGACGGGGTAGGTCTCCAGCAGCGCGTCGAAAGCCTCGGCCATGGCGTCGACGTCGAGCACGCCCTGTAGTGCGACCGTGATGGAGGTGAACGTCTGTGTCTCCGCGAAGAACTTCTCGCTCGCCGCCAGCTTGCGGATGACAGAAGTCGGGTACAGCATCAGGCCCTTTCGGTCGGGTTGGTCTGTGGGCTCATCCGCGCATGCTGGCTTTCCGGTAACCGATCACCATGGGGAGCAGGCAGACCAGGACCACACCGACCGACCAGAGCACGATCCCCACACCCGGTTCCTGCACCGGCCCGCCCAGCGACAGGCCGCGCATGGTCTCGATGGCGTAGGACACCGGTTGGTGTTCGACGATCGGCTGGATCCATTCGGGGTACTGGTTGAGCGGGACGAAACCGCTGGAGAAGAACAGGCACAGCGAGTTCACCAGCACGATGGCGTTGACCATCGTCGGGCTCGGCCAGTACAGGGCCACGGTCAGCACGGCGATCGCGAAGGCCACGCCGAACAGCACCGGGATACACAGCCATGCCAACGCCGCGGGCACACCACCCTCGAAGCGCAGACCCATCGCGATGCCGACACCGAGCAGCACCACCGAATTGACCACCACCCGAAGCGCTTCGGCGAAGATGCGCGCCAGCAGGCCGGACGCCCGGTGGATCGGTGTCACCCAGAGCCGGGCCAGCAGTCCGTCGTTCTGTTCGGCGATGATGCCGACCGCGCCCACCGACGCGCCGTTCATCGCGCCGATGACGGTCATCAGGGGGACGTTGCCGTACACGGCGCTCTCCCCCGTGGCGGCCAGGATCGCGTCACCCAACACGATGTCGAGTACCAGCAGCATGAAGATCGGGAACACGACACCGAAGAAGAACGTCATCGGGTCGCGCAGGAACCGCGTCAGCAGTCGCTTGGTCTGCACCCACGCGTGCGGGAGCAGGACCAGCGGCGAGTTCTCCGTCCGTGAGTGCTCGACGTCGGGGAAGGTGTCGTCGCGCAGGATCGCCGAATCGGTCGGCCGAGACCCGTTGTGCGTGATCGTCATCAGGACCGCCTCCGGAGGATCAGCACCGACAGCGGGACCATGATCACCATGACTCCGGTGATCCAGGCCAGCGACGGTGCCAGGACCGCCCACGTGACCTCACCGGCGCCGGGGGTGGTGTCGCCACCGAGTGCGCGTAGTGCGTAGATGAACTGTGAGATCGGCTGGTTGCGGACGATCGGCTGTATCCACTCCGGGAAGTTCTCGGCCGGTTGGATTCCCACCGAGAGGAGCCCGAAGATCAACTGCGGCAACATCAGCCACTGCGAGGTGGCCTCCGGGTTCTTCGAACCGCTGCCGAGCAGGTCGGCCAGGAACGACAGCACCAGCCCGATCAGGAGGAGCAGTACGCAGAACCCGATCGCGTTGACGATTCCGGCCTCGAACCGGAATCCGATGATGTGACCGCTGATCAGCGCGGCGACCGTGCCCACCGCACACCGGTACAAGCCCGCGGACATGCGTGCCGCCACCGGCGTGAACGTCGCGATCGGCATCGAGTCGAACCGCCGGTTGATGCCCTTGACCGAGTCCGTCGCCGCACGAAGCGCGCCGGTGATCGCGGCGAACGAGATGCCCTGCAGCGCCACGAGCGGCATCAGGAACTGCGCGTAGCTGCTCATCCCGGACCGCGGGCCGAGGATGTTGTTGAGCGGGATGTACCACCCCACGGTGAAGACCACCGACGCCACCAGGGCGGTCGCCACCTCGCCGTTGCGCAGGGTCGGCGCAACGAGGCGGTTGGTGAGCACCCACCACTGCCCCATCGTCGAGGGGGCCGGCCTGGGCGTCGTCAGGGCAGCGGTCATGACAGCAGATCCGTCGAGTCCAGCGACGAGCGTCCGTCACGGCGGTGCCGTCCGCCGCCGCTGGCCGCGCCGACGAGGACGTTCGCGTCGTCATCGGTGGCCGGTATCGGGTCCTCCTGGCGGGGCGAATCCGAATCCGCTGTGAGAGCGAGGAATACGTCGTCGAGGGAGGGGCGCCGCAACGCGATGTCGGTCAGCGGGATGTTCGCCTCGTTGAGCCGTTCGAGCGCCTTGACCAGGGTCGTCGGTCCGTCGGGGGCGGGCATGGCGATGCGGTCGGACGTCGAGGTCAGCGCGGCCCGGTTCTGCTCGGGCAGCAAGGGGCCGAGGGCGTCGACGACGGCGGGCAGATCGTTGAGGTCCCGCGGGACGATCTCGCAGTAGCTGCCACCGGTGCGCTCCTTGAGCTGATCAGCGGTGCCCTCGGCGACGATCGCGCCGTGGTCGATCACGATGATCCGGTCGCTGAGCGCATCGGCTTCCTCCAGGTACTGCGTGGTCAGCAGCGTCGCGATCCCGACGTCTTTGAACCCGGACACCAGATCCCAGATCGTCTGCCTGCTCCTCGGGTCCAGACCCGTCGTGGGTTCGTCGAGGAAGACGACCTCGGGGCGCACGACGAGCCCACAGGCGATGTCGATGCGCCTGCGCATACCGCCGGAGTACGTGCCCAGGCGGCGGTGTGCGGCGTACACGAGGTCGAACGCCTCGAGCAGTTCCTCGGCCCGCGCACCCGCGGCCTTCTTCGACAGCCCCTGCAGGCGGCCGAACAGCACGAGGTTCTCCCGGCCGGTCAGCATGTCGTCGAGGGCGACCTGCTGCCCGGTGAGCATGATCGACCGGCGCACACTCGCGGCTTCGGTGACGACGTCGAAGCCGGCGACGGTGGCCCGCCCGCCGTCGGGTTTGGTGAGGGTGGACAGGATGTCCACCGTCGTGGTCTTACCGGCGCCGTTGGGTCCGAGCAGCGCGACGACCTCCCCCGCGCCGACCTCGAAACTCACGTCGCGCACGGCGTCGACCTCACCGAACGACTTGCGGATTCCGCTGACGACGATGCTCTTGTCCGAGTCGCTCATTCGTGTGTTCTCCATCGCTGTTCCATTCATCGGGTGGGTCAATCGGCGGTGAGGTCGACGAGCCCGAGTTCTTCCATGGCTCCGGCCAATTCGGTGTTGTCGCCACTGGCTGCGGTGGCGTCGGCGATCAGATCGCGCAGGGCGACCGGAAGTCGGTCGGCGAGCAGGTGCACGGTGGACGCCGGCAGCCGACGGGTGTCGTACCACCAGTCCAGGTGCAGTTCGCCGCCGGACCGGTACATCCGCAGCTCGATGGCGTGCCCCGACCCGGAGGGCTTGTCGCGCAACGACATCGCGGCGTCGTCGTCGAGGCGCACCGGGCTGTCGTCGAGCTGGAAGTCCGGTGTCACACCGGCGTCGGACAGGTAGATATCCGGCGGCGGTACGGGACCGAACGCCCGGGCCGTCGGCCCGTACAGGTAGCGCAGCACACCATGTCCGATGCCCTGGTGCGGGACGGCATCGAGGGTGCGGTGCACCTCGTCGAGGACCGCCTCGGCACGCGACCCCTCCGTGCGGATGCAGTGCAACACGGCGGGATACACCGTGGTGAACGCGCCCACAGCACGGCGCGGATCGACCTCAGGTTTGAGGACCGACCGGCCGTCACCCTCCAGCGCGACCGCCAGCACGCCCTCGCCGACGGTGTCGCCGACCGCGCGGCCGAGTGCGCCCAGGATCAGTTCCTGCAGGGTGTACTGGAACATCCGCCGGGTGCGGTCGACGTTCTCGGTGTCGTTCGCCGAGAGCGCGGTTCCCAGCCGTTCCAGGTCCTCGCTGCGCGGTCCCTCCGAGACGTCGCGGTCGACCAGGTGCATCGTCGTCCTGGTGGTGGTCTCCAGCCAGTAGCCGCGGGAGTCGAGGACGGCTGGATGGGTGGCCAGTGCGGCCGCCCGGTGGGACCACTCGCGCCAGGTGGCCGAGTTGGGTGTCAGGTTGATCTCCTGTCCGCCCAGGCGTTGCGCGAACGCGGTGGCGAGGTCGGTGAGCAGGATGTCGCGCGACGCGGTGTCGGCCAGCATCTCGAGGACCGTGATCGCGAGATAGCGCGGCACGCCTTCGGAGTCGCGGATGTAGGCGGCCTGCAGCGCCGGTGCCGAGAGCTCGGGGCCGGACAGTTCACCGGCCATCAGGTCGAGGACCGCCTCGCGTTCGCCGTCCCCCGCCTGCGGCAGCGCCAGCACCTTCAACTCGACCGCCTCCACCGGGGCCGCGATGCGCTGCTCCCAGCAGCCGGCGCGTTCGACGAGTTGCGTACGCAGCGCGTCGTGGTGGTTGACCAGGGCGGTGAGCACTGCCTGCGCGTCATCGACGCCGACGTCGGCGGTGATGCGCAGCAGCAGCGGCACCCGCCCCCGGCCGGCGTCGCGCAGCCCGTGCTCGAGCGCATGGACGACGTTCGGCGGCACCGGCGGATCCACCTCGGAGCGGTCGGCCTCGCCCAGCCCGCCCGCGGCGTACCGGGCGGTCAGTGCGGCGGCGAGGGACGAGATCGTCGGGTGCTCGTAGAGGTCCTGCGGGGTGAGGTCGACGCCCTTGTTGGTGGCGTTCATCGCGACCCCGATCGCGATGAGCGAGTCGCCGCCCATCTCGAAGAAGTTCTGCTCGGTGTCGACGGAAGCGACGCCGAGGCATTCGCGCCAGATGCTCTGCAGCTTCTGTTCGATCGACTGGTCCTCGGCCGGTGCCGCCGCGGTGGCGTCGGCTCCCGGCGACTCGACCGCTCCCGGTGCTCCCGGCCGCCACTCGGCGGAGCGGTTGGGTTCGACCCAGTGCCTGCTGCGTGCGAACGGATATCCCGGCAACGTGATCCGTTGTCCCCGTTGCCCGGACAGCGGCGTCCAGTCGATCTCGACACCGGCCGTCCACAGCTGGCCGAGTGCGAGCAGGAACGTGTCGTGGTCGTCGCGGTTCTGCACCTGGTGGCGCATCAACCGCACCGCCCGGTGCGCCTCGCTCCAGCCGGGGTGGCGAATGGCCGATCCGGTCAGGGTGCCGCCAGGACCCAGTTCGACGAGCACCCGGTGCGGACCGGTCAGGATCTCGCCGATCTCGTCGGCGAACCGGACCGTCGCGCGGATCTGGCTGGCCCAGAACTGCGGGTCGGTCGCCTCGGCCTCGGTCACCCAGGTCCCGGTGACGTTGGACAGCAACGGCGTCCGCGGGGCGCGCAGTTCGACGCCGGCGAGGAACTCCGCGAACCGCGGCACCACCGGATCCATCAGCTGCGAGTGGAAGGCGTGGGCGGTGCGGACGCGGCGGGCGAGGATCTTCCGCAGCCGCAGCGCGTTCTGCAGTTTCTTGATGTCCTCCTGGGAGCCCGCCACCACACACCCGGCGGGGTCGTTCACCGCGGCGATGTCCAGCCCCGTCGCGAGGAGGTCGGCGATGTCGTCAGGAGTCGCGCTGACCGCGACCATCGCACCGTGCGCCGACCCGTGCATGAGACGGGCGCGTTCGGACACCACCCGGATGGCGGTGGGCAGGTCGAACACCTCGGCCAGGGTCGCGGCCGCATACTCGCCGATGGAGTGTCCGGCGTAGGCCGCGGCCCGCACCCCGTAGGACTCCAGCAGCTTGCCGAGCGCGTACTCGATGGTGAACAACGCGGGCTGGGCGCGGTCGGTGCGTTCCAGATCGGTTGCAGGCCCGAAGATCTCGGCTTTGAGGTCGATACCCAGTTCGGTGGCGAAGCCCGCCGCGCACTCGTCGAACACCGAGGCGAAGACCGGTTCGCTGTCGTAGAGGCCCTGCGCCATGCCGGCGTGCTGGGCGCCCTGACCGGGGAACAGGAACACCACCTCGTCGCTGAGGTCGCTGTCGCATTCGCCGATCACGGCGTTGTCGTGCTCGGCGGCGCGCAGCACGGCCGCCGCGTCGGCCTGGTCGTGGACGACCGCCGCGTAGCGCACACGGTTTCGGCGGCGGCGATCGAGGGTGTAGGTGACGTCGTCGAGTTCCACGGTGTCCGGTCGGGCGAGATCGGCGGCCAGCGCCTCGCGCAGGATCCCGACGGAGTCGGCGGTGCGCGCCGACAGCCGCAGCACGCGCGGTCCCTCGGCGGGCGCCGTGGCCGGGGCGTGCGGCGCCTCCTCGACGACGAGGTGGACGTTGGTGCCGCCGACCCCGAACGAGCTCACCCCGGCGCGGCGTACCCCGTCCCATTCCCACGGCGTGTACTCGTTCGGCACGAAGAACGGGCCGCGGTCGAGGTCGAGCGCCGGGTTCGGTTCGGTGTAGTGCAGTGTCGCCGGGATCGCCTTGTGCTTGAGGCACAGGATGGTTTTTATCAGCCCGGCGATCCCGGACACCTCGGCGAGGTGGCCGATGTTGGACTTGACCGAGCCCACCGCGCACGGTCCGGGCCGCGGTGTGGTGGACACCGCGAACGCCTGCCGCAGCCCGTCGATCTCGATGGGGTCGCCGAGCGGAGTTCCGGTGCCGTGCGCCTCGATGTAGCTGATCGTGGCCGCGTCGATGCCGGCGACCGCATGCGCCTCGGCGATCACGTCGGCTTGGGCCGCGCCGTTGGGGGCGGCGTAGGTCATCTTCTTCGCGCCGTCGTTGTTGATCGCCGATCCGCGGATGACGGCATGGATGCGGTCACCGTCCTCGACCGCGGTCTGCAGCGGTTTGAGGGCTAGCACCGCGACGCCGCTGCCGAAAACCGTTCCGTCGGCGCGGGAGTCGAAGGGCCGGCAGTGCCCGGCCGGTGACACCATCGACCCGGGTTCGTGCCAGTACCCGACGCGGTGCGGGACACGCAACGACACGCCGCCGGCGAGCACCATGTCGGATTCGCCGTTGAGCAGGCTCTGGCAGGCGGAGTGGATCGCCACCATCGACGACGAGCACGCCGTCTGCACCGTGAGGCTGGGTCCGCGCAGGTTGAACTGGTGGGAGACGCGGGTCGCCAGGTAGTCCTTGTCGTTGAGCAGGGACATGTTGATCAGATCGAACGTCGCGCCTTGGCCGAGGATCGCGTTCGGGTCGTGGTGGGACAGCAGGTTGTGCATCAGGTAGATGCTCGAACCGCTGGTCGCGTAGACACCGATGTTGCCGTCGTATTCGGCGGGGTCGCAGCCGGCGTCCTCGAGCGCGTGCCATGCGCACTGCAGGAACAGCCGGTGCTGCGGGTCCATGGTGCGGGCGACCTGCGGTGGGAATCCGAAGAAGTCGGCGTCGAACTCGTCGATGCCGTCGACCAGCGGCGCGCGCCGGACGTAGAGCGGGTTGCCGATGGTCTGCTCGGTCACGCCCGCGGCCAGCAACTCGTCGTCGCTGAGGGTGACGATCGATTCCTCACCTCGGCGCAGGTTGTCCCAGTACTGGTCGACCGAGTTCGCGCCGGGGAGCCGCGCCGCCATGCCGACGACGGCGATCGCATTGTCCGGCGGGTCGTCCGGGTTCGCGGTGTAGCTCACAGGAGTTGTCCTTTCCTTCGCCGCACTGCGGCGTTTCTGCGCGCGGCCGCACGCTGGCTGGCCTTGTCACGGACGGCGTCCACGGCGGTCGAGCCGGCCTCGGCGACACCGAGCTGGCTCATCAGGTCGGCGATCACGTCGCTCAGCGAGCCGCCCTGCAGCAGCAGTGCGACGGGCGGTTCGACGCCGAAGTCCTTCTTGGCCGCCTGCCGGATCCGCACCGCCATCAGGGAATCCATGCCGAACTCGATGAGCGGCGCCGTCGTGTTCAGTGCGGTGTGGTCGGTGTAGCCGAGGACGGCGGCCAACCGGGACAACACCCGGTCGGCGATGACGCGCTTGGCCTCGACGGGATCGAGTTCGCGGATGTTCGCCACGCCGGGCCAGTCGTCGCCGCCTGCGTCGGTGTCGTCGGAGTCGGCGGCGACGAGGTCGTCGAGGATGTGCATCGACGCGCGGGTGCGGTAGGCCATGCCCAGCCGGGTCCAGTCCGCGGCGACGACGGTGGCGCGGGTGGGAGCGTCCGCGGCGGTGAGCGGCCACAGCGCCTGGATGGCGACCTCGTCGGGCATCGGTTCGAGC
Source organism: Mycobacterium sp. GA-2829 (assembly GCF_001499965.1). GTDB lineage: Bacteria > Actinomycetota > Actinomycetes > Mycobacteriales > Mycobacteriaceae > Mycobacterium. The sequence continues at coordinate 125,756 of NZ_LQIT01000005.1, read as the reverse complement.
CCCGAATCGATGGTGACCTGCCGGTACTCATCGGATTCGTTGTCGGCCAACGACTTCCAGAACCCCCAGTTGATCGCGGTCGCGGGCAGGCCCGCGGCGCGCCTGGCATAGGCCAGCGTGTCGAGGAAGGTCGTGGTCGCCGTGTAGTGCGCCAGCCACCGGGAGCCGATCAGCCCCGAGATGGAGGTGAACAGCACGAACTGGCGGACGGGATGCCGCACAGAGAGCCGGTGCAGCACCACCGCGGCGTCGAGTTTGGGGATGAACATGGCGTCGACGTCGGCGTCGGTCATCTCGGTGAGCGTGACGGGTCCACCGCCGAACGCGGCGAGATAGATGCCGCCGAGCGGAGGCAGATCGCGGCCGAACCGGTCGAACACCGGGCGCATGGCGTCCTCGTCGGAGGCGTCGGCGGCGACGGTGTGCAGTGTGGTGCCGTGTTCGGTCAGCGAGGCGGTCAGGGCGGCGAGGCGTTGTCCGGGGTTGCGGGAGACGGCGACGATGGTCCGTGCCCCCATGTCGGCCAGCTGCTGGACGAGGTGCGGGCCGATGTTGCCGGTGGCGCCGACGACCAGATGCGCCGCGTCGGCGTCGAGTCCGGTCGGACCGCTGCCGGTGTCGGTGCTGAGCCGACGCAGCCGCGGCACGCGGCGGGTACCCGCGCGGTAGACGACCTGGTCGTCGCCGTCGGGGTCGGCCGCTTCGGCGAGCAGGTGTCGTGCGGCCAGCTCGGCCGGGACGAGTTCGTCGAGGTCGACGACCTTGCCCCAGAGCTCGGGATGCTCGAGCGCCAGCGTGCGCCCCAGACCCCACAGCACCGCATGCGCCGGGTTGGCCCGGTCCCCCGGTTCGATCGGTTGGGCGTTGCGCGTCAGCAGCAGCAGTTTCGCCTGCGACGGTGCGCCGGCCAGCCGGGCGACCAGTGCCCGCGCCTCGTCGAAGACCGCGCGGGCCGCTGCGGCGTCGAAGACCGCCTGCGGCAGCGCCGGTGCATACACCACGTGGGTGGCACTGGCGACGGCCCGGTCGAGTGCGGCGGGGTCGGTCAGCGCGAGCACTGTGACGCGGCCGGGTGCGCTCAGGCGGGTCAGCTCGTCGCCGAGCGCGGCGTCGCCCACGACGACCCATGACGCGTCCTGGATGTCGGCGGCGGGGGCAGCGTGAGGTGTCACCGGCCAACCGAGTTCGCAGTTCCACTCCGCCGGGATGACCCCACCGCGGGAGGATCCCGTCGAGCGACGCGGTCGCGCAGCGGGTTTCGCCATCGCCGCGATCCAGTGGCGGGTGTGGTGCCACGGGGTGGTGGGCAGCTGCGGGTGCGGCTCGGGTGGGCTTCCACCTCTACAACACCGCCGACGATCTGGACCGGTTGCTGGCCGCGCTGGCGTGACCGGACGCCCCAGCGGGTACGCACCCAGAGATTCCGGCTAGCGGTAGTGAGTCGCGGCCGAAGCTCTGGGAGGGTGGTCTGTGTGAGTCGCTGGGGTGTGTCGCGGTGCGTTGTCTGATCGTCGACGACAGTCCGCAGTTCCGCGATGCCGCCCGGGACATGTTGAGCCGGGGCGGCATCGACGTCGTCGCGGTCGCGGCCAACAGCGCCGAGGCGCTGCGGTACTCGGCGGAGCTGACCCCCGACGTCGCGCTGGTCGACGTGGAACTCGGCGAGGAGAGCGGCTTCGAGCTGGCTGAACAACTCGGCCGGTCGCAGGCGGTCATTCTGGTGTCCACCTACGCCGAACAGGACCTCGCCGAGATGATCGCGGGCAGTCCGGCCATCGGCTTCGTCCCCAAGATCGCGCTGTCGGCCAGCGCGATCCGCGACCTGGTCGCCGACGATCCGGTCAGCGGGCCTCCAGGTAGGTGATCACCGCCCGCACCCGCCGGTGGTCGTCACCGGTCTCGGGCAGGTCCAGCTTGGTCAGGATGCTGCGGACGTGCTTCTCGACGGTGCCTTCGGTGACCCACAGCCGACGCGCGATCCCGGCGTTCGACCGGCCCTCGGCCATCTGCATCAGCACCTCCTTCTCGCGGGCGCTGAGCACCGCGAGCGGGTCGTTGCGGCGGCGCGCCGACACGAGTTCCTGGATCAGCGCCGGGTCGACCACCGACGCGCCCTTCGCGATGCGCTGCAGCGTGTCGACGAAGTCGTCGACGTCGGTGATGCGGGTCTTGAGCAGGTAGCCGACGGCGTGGCCGGTGGACAGCAGTTCGGTGGCGTGGTCGACGTCGACGTGCGCGGAGAGCACCAGGATCCCGGTGGCGGGGTATTCGTTGCGGATCACCCGTGCGGCGTCGAGACCCTCGGTGCTGTGGGTGGGCGGCATCCGGATGTCGACGACGACCACCTCCGGCTGCGTCTCCCGCACCACCGAGAGCAACTCGGTGGCGTCGGCCGCCCGCCCGACGACGTCGAAGCCCGACCTCTCCAGGAGGCTGGCGAGCCCTTCCCGCAGCAGCACGTCGTCGTCGGCCACCGCCACCCGTAGCGCAGTCATGGGGCGCAGCTTATCCGGCCGCCCTGCTGGGTAGTTGGGTGAAATGACGACGTACCAGCAACTCTACGAACAGTGGATCAACCGGCTGTGGTCCGGCGAGCCCGTCGCGGCCGAGTTGGTGAGCGACGATTTCCTCGGGCACTGGCCGGACCGCGAGGTGCACGGACCCGGCGAGCTGCAGGCGATCATCGACCAGACCCACGCCATGCTGTCGGACCTGACGTTCCAAATCACGGTCGGACCCATCGTCGACGGCGATCTGCTGGCCGGCCGCTGGGAGGGCCGCGGCACCAGTGTGGAGGGTGAGGTGCGGTTCACCGGCAACGACATCCTGCGCGTCGCCGACGGGAAGTTCACCGAGTACTGGACCGGGACGTCGATGGGCTGAGGCCGAGCTCAGCCGAAGGTGAGTGCCAGCGCCACTGCGACGGCCCACACCAGCATCGTCAGTCCGGTGTCGCGCAGCACCGGGATCAACTCCCTACCGCCCAGCCCGCCGCGCACCGGCTTGGCCGCCCGCACCGCCAGCGGCAGCGCGATCAACCCGACCGCACACCACGGCGTCGCGAGCATCAGCACCAGCGTCAGCACGAACGCCGACGCCAGCAGGCCCTGGTACAGCAGCCGGGTGCGGGTGTCGCCGAGCCGCACGGCCAGCGTGATCTTGCCCGACTCGCGGTCGGTCGGTATGTCGCGCAGATTGTTGGCGACCAGCACCGCCGACGACAGCGCCCCCATCGCGACGGCCGACGCCAGCCCGACCCAGTCCACCCGCGACGCCTGGGTGTACTGCGTGCCGAGCACCGCGACCAGGCCGAAGAACACGAACACCGCGACCTCGCCGAGGCCGATGTAGCCGTAGGGCTTGGACCCGCCGGTGTAGAGCCACGCGCCCGCGATGCACACCGCGCCGACAGCGATCAGCCATGGCGCGCTGGCGATCGCGAGCGCCAACCCGGCGACGGCGCCGACGCCCAGGCTCAGCAGCGCGGCGGTGAGCACTGCGCGCGGCGACGCGAGTTTCGACCCGACCAGGCGCAGCGGCCCCGCACGCACGTCGTCGGTGCCGCGGATGCCGTCGGAGTAGTCGTTGGCGTAGTTCACGCCGATGATCAGCGCGACGGCGACCACCAACGCCAGCAGCGCCTTCCACCACACCGCACCGTCGAGCCACGCCGCCGCCCCGGTACCCGCGATCACCGGCGAGACGGCGTTGGGCAGCGTGCGGGGGCGGGCGCCCTCGAGCCATTCGGCGAAACTTGCCACGCCGGCAATCGTCGCACGGCCCGTCCGTCCGGCAGGCGTGGTGCCTCATGGTCGACAATGGTCCGATGCTCGGAGTCATCGGCGGCAGCGGCTTCTACTCCTTCTTCGGCCCCGACGCGCGCAGCGTCCGGCTCGACACCCCCTACGGCGCTCCGAGCGCCCCGATCACGGTCGGCACAGTGGGGGAGCACGAAGTGGCGTTCCTGCCCCGACACGGCGTCGACCATGAATTCTCGCCGCACACCGTGCCGTATCGGGCCAACATGTGGGCGCTGCGCGCGCTCGGGGTGCGGCGGATCTTCGGGCCGTGCGCGGTGGGCAGCCTGACCCCCGACCTCGGCCCGGGCGCGATGGTGGTGCCCGATCAGCTCGTCGACCGCACCCGCGGGCGCCTCGACACCTACTTCGATTCCGGCGGCATCCACGTCGAGTTCGCCGATCCGTACTGTCCGGCGCTGCGTGCCGCGGCCGCCGGGCTGCCCGGTGTGGTGGACGGCGGCACCATGGTGGTGATCCAGGGACCGCGGTTCTCCACCCGCGCGGAGAGCCGGTGGTTCGCCGCCCAGGGCTTCACGCTGGTCAACATGACCGGCTATCCCGAGGCCGTGCTGGCCCGTGAGCTCGAGATGTGTTACGCCGCAATCGCTCTGGTCACCGATCTGGACGCGGGTATCGAGACGGGACAGGGGGTTCGGGCGGTCGACGTGTTCGCCGAGTTCCAGCGCAACCTGGTGCCGTTCAAGAAGCTGGTGCACGAGGCGATCGATCAGGTCGCCGTCGAGCGGACCTGCGAACACTGCCGGCCGCACGACGGGGTGACGCTGCCGATCGAGCTGCCATGAGGGTGTTGCTCACCGGCGCCGCGGGTTTCATCGGCTCCCGGGTGCGCGCGGCGCTCGAGGCCGCCGGCCACGAGGTGGTCGCGCTGGACATGATGCTGCCCGCCGCGCACGGCCGCAGCGCCTACGCGCCTGCCGATGTGCACCGGGTCGACGTCCGCGACGCCGCGGCGCTGTCCCCGCTGCTCGACGGGGTTGACGTCGTCTGCCACCAGGCCGCGGTGGTCGGCGCCGGGGTCAACGCCGCCGACGCACCGTCCTACGGCAGCCACAACGACTACGGCACCACCGTGCTGCTGGCCGAGATGTTCGCCGCGGGCATCGGCCGGTTGGTGCTCGCCTCGTCGATGGTGGTGTACGGCCAGGGCCGGTTCGACTGTCCCGCACACGGACCCGTCGACCCGCGCCCGCGCACCCGCGCCGACCTCGACGCCGGCATGTTCGAACACCGCTGCCCGCACTGTGACGCCCACCTGCAGTGGCGGGAGGTCGACGAGGACGCGCCGCTGCAACCCCGAAGCCTCTACGCCGCAAGCAAAGTCGCTCAGGAGCACTACGCCCTGGCCTGGGCGGAGGCGACCGGCGGCAGCGTGGTGGCGCTGCGCTACCACAACGTCTACGGCCCGCACATGCCGCGCGACACCCCCTACAGCGGGGTGGCGGCGATCTTCCGGTCGGCGCTCGAGAACGACGATGTGCCTCGCGTATTCGAGGACGGCGGCCAGATGCGGGACTTCGTCCACGTCGACGATGTCGCGGCGGCGAACCTGGCCGCGGTGGACGCAGACGGCGACGGGTTCGCGGCGTTCAACGTCTGCTCGGGCCGACCGATCTCGATCATGGAGGTCGCCACCGAACTTTGCGAAACCCGCGGCGCCGCAGCACCGTTGGTCACCGGTCAGTACCGCAGCGGCGACGTGCGCCACATCGTCGCCTCGCCACGGCGGGCGGCCGAGGGGCTGGGGTTCCGCGCGGCGGTGGACCCCCGGGACGGGCTGCGCGAATTCGCGTACGCGCCTTTGCGGATGTGATGTGCGCCGCCGGGCCCGCATCCTGATTATCGTCGTCCTCGTGGCGACAGGAGCCTTGGCGCTGCTGTGGACGCAGCAGCGGCGGTTGATCTACTTCCGGGCGCCGGGCCCGGTGCCGTCGGCGACCGCCGTGTGGTCCGGTGCCCGCGACGTCGTGGTGTCCACCTCCGACGGGCTCGATCTCGGTGGCTGGTACTTCCCGGCCGCCGAACGCGGACCGGCCGTCGTCGTGTTCAACGGCAACGGCGGGGACCGGTCGATGCGTGCCGAGTTGGCGCTCGCGCTGCACCGGATGGGCCTGTCGGTGCTGCTGTTCGACTACCGCGGCTACGGCGGGAACCTGGGCCGGCCCAGCGAGGACGGGCTGGCCGTCGACGCGCACGCGGCCCGCGACTGGCTGGCCGCGCAACCGGAGGTCGATCCGGGCCGGCTGGTTTACTTCGGCGAATCGCTGGGCGGCGCGGTCGCGGTGGGTCTCGCCGTCGAGCGGCTACCCGCCGCGCTGATCCTGCGCTCACCGTTCACCTCGCTGGCCGATGTGGGTGCGGTGCACTATCCGTGGCTGCCGGTGCGGCGATTGCTGATCGACCGCTACCCGTCGATCGACCGAATAGGGCGGGTGGACGCTCCGGTGTTGGTGATCGCCGGCGACCGTGACGACATCGTGCCCCTGTCGATGAGCCGGCGGCTGTTCGACGCCGCGGCCGAACCGAAGGAGTTCGTGCTCGTACCGGGCGCCGGGCACAACGACCGGATGATGCTCGATGGTCGGCTGATGCTCGACGCGATCTCGCGGTTTCTCGGGCACACCCCGGTGTTGGGCCCGTAGCCCAGGGCGATACTGAGTGCGTGAAAACTGCGATCTGTGAACAGTTCGGCATCGACTTCCCGCTCTTCGCGTTCAGCCACTGCCGCGATGTCGTCGCCGCGGTCACCAACGCCGGCGGCTTCGGGGTGCTCGGCGCGACGGCGTATACCCCCGAGCAGCTGGACCGGGAGCTGAGCTGGATCGACGAGCAGGTCGGCGGTAAACCGTACGGCGCGGACATCATCGTGCCCGCCAAGTTCGAGGGCAAGGGCGAGAACCTCTCTCGGGACCAGCTGGTCGACCGCATCCCGGCCGAGTACCGCGACTACGTCACCAAGCTGCTCGCCGACCACGACATCGAACTGGACTCCTCGCCGCGGCTGGGTGGTTCGTCGCTGTCGGGCGATACCGGTCACGAACTGCTCGACGTCGCGATGAGCCACCCGATCAAGCTGATCGCCAACGCGCTGGGTGTGCCCCCGGACTATATGATCGAGGCGGGTCGCGAACGCGGGGTTCCGGTGGCCGCGCTCGTCGGGGCCCGCGAGCACGCCGTCAAACAGGTCGCCGCGGGTGTGGACCTGATCATCGCGCAGGGCACCGAGGCCGGCGGCCACTGCGGCGAGGTGACGACGCTGGTGCTGATCCCCGAGGTGATCGAAGCCGTCGAAGCGACCGGCGCCGACGTGCCGGTGCTCGCCGCGGGCGGCATCGTCACCGGGCGGCAGATGGCCGCGGCGGTCGCGATGGGCGCCGCCGGGGCGTGGACGGGTTCGGTGTGGCTGACCACCGAGGAGGCCGAGACCGCCCCGCACACCGTGCAGAAGATGCTGGCCGCCACCTCGCGCGACACCGTGCGCTCGGCGGGCCGCACCGGGAAACCCGCCCGCCAGCTGGTGTCGGACTGGACGCAGGCGTGGGCGCCGCGCGGGGACCGCTCGCCGCTGCCGTTGCCGCTGCAGAACATGCTCGCCGAACCGCTGCTGCGCCGCATCGATGTGCTTGCCGCACAGGGTCATCCGGGCGCCCAGCAGTTGGCCACCTACTTCGTCGGGCAGGGCGTCGGGCTGATGAACAAGGTCAAACCCGCCCGTGAGGTGGTACGGGAGTTCATCGAGGACTACCTCGCAGCCGCCGAACGGTTGAACAACTCCCTGCCCGACTGACCGCCTCGCCGACTGCACGGTTGTTGTACGCAAAACGGGAGTAGGTGTGGCAACAACCGTGCGCTCGGCGAGCAGAGATTCAGTCGACCGCCAGCGGCAGCCGGACCTCGAAGCGCGCCCCGGTGTCGAGGTTGTGCGCCGACAGTGTGCCGCGGTGGGCCTGCACCAGCCCGGCGGCGATCGCCAGCCCGAGCCCCGAACCGCTCGGCAACGACGAATCATCGCGCGGCACACGGTCGTTGGAGCCGCGGTAGGCGACGTCGAACACGCGGGGCAGGTCGGCCTCGTCGATACCCACCCCGGTGTCGTCGACGCGGGCCCACGCCACGTCGTCGTCGGAGCCCAGCGCCAGCTGCACCCGCCCACCCTCCGGCGTGTGCGCGATCGCGTTGGCCACCAGGTTGGACAGCACCCGCACCAGCGCGCGGTCACTGCCCAGCACGCGGACGGGTTCGTCGGGCAGTTCGGCGCGCAGCTGCACCCCGGCCCGTTCGGCGGCGATGCGGTGGGCGGCCAGCACGTCGTCGACCACTTCGTCGAGTGCGACGCGGTCGAAGACCGGTTGCACCGCACCGGCGTTGATCTTGCTCATCTCGAACAGGTCGTCGACCATCTCCGAGAGCCGGATCGACTCCTGTTCGATGTGTTTGGCGTGCGCGCGCACCTCGTCGCCGCCGACCAACCCGTCGGCGATCGCCTCCGACACCGCGCGGATCCCGGCCAGCGGGGTGCGCAGGTCGTGGCTGACGAACGCGACCAGCTGGCGGCGCGACATCTCCGCGGCCCGTTCGGAGTCGCGGATCTCCTGCTCCCACACTGTGCGGCGGGCTTGATACCGGCCCAGCATCACCGCGGCGGGGACGGTGACGACGGCGACGATCACCAGCACCGCGGCGATCGGCTCGAAGGTCTCGGTGATCATGAAGCCGCTGGCGCCCAGCACCCCGGTGAACGTGGCCAGCACCGGGATCAGCACCAGCACCACCATGCTGACGGCCAGCGACCAGTTCCGGGCCAGCTTGATGATCAGCGCCCCGGCCACCACCACCGGGATCGAACAGGCCAGCGCCCAGCCGACGATTTCCCAGAGGTCAGTTGACGGCACCGGCGTTCTGGCCTTCACGAGCGCTCGCGGCGTCGCTCCACAGGTAGCCGCGGCCCCACACCGTCTGCACCCGGTGGTGGTCGCCCAGTTTGGAGCGCAACCGTTTGACGTGCACGGTGACCGTGGACAGGTCGCCGAAGTCCCAGCGCCACACCTGTTTGAGCAGCTCTTCGCGGCTGAAGACGGTGTCGGCGTGGGTGATGAAGAACAGCAGCAGGTCGAATTCGCGGTTGGTCAGGCTGACCGGTTGACCGTTGACGGTGACCGACCGCGCCGCCGTGGAGATGGTGAGGGCGCCGACGGTCAGGTCGACCGGCGGCACCCCGACGGCACCGGGGGTGCGCCGCAGCACCGACCGCACCCGCAGGGCGAGTTCGCGGGGGCTGAACGGTTTGGTCAGGTAGTCGTCGGCGCCGGCCTCCAGACCGGCGATGCGGTCGTCCTCCTCGCCGAGCGCGGTCAGCAGGATGACGGGCACGGTCTGCTGTCCGCGCTGGCGCAGTGTGCGGCACAGCGTCAGCCCGTCGGGTCCGGGCATCATCACATCGAGCACCGCGACGTCGATCCGCTCGGTGCCGAGCAGTCGCAGCGCCTCGGTGCCGTCGCGGGCGATCGTGACCTCGAGGCCGTCGCGTTCGAGATAGCGGCGCACGACGTCGCGCACGACGTTGTCGTCGTCGGCGATCAGCACCCGTGTCACTCCACGAGGTTAGCCGCCGCTGACCGCGACCAGCGCCGATGTCATCGATTCGTCACGGTTGCCCCAGGTCGCTCTCAGCCGCCGTGGTTAGCCTCGAACCCATGTCCGAGTGTCCGGTGACGGTGGTGCTGCCGTGCCTGGACGAAGCGGACTCCCTGCCCGCGGTGCTCGCGGCGCTGCCCGCCGGGTACCGGGCGCTGGTGGTGGACAACAACAGCAGCGACGGCACCGCCCAGGTGGCGCGCGACCACGGCGCCGAGGTGGTGTTCGAACCGCGGCCCGGGTACGGCTCGGCCGTGCACGCCGGCGTGGTCGCGGCGGCCACCCCGGTGGTCGCGGTGCTCGACGCCGACGGATCGCTCGATCCGCGGGAGCTGCCCGCGCTGGTCGCCGAACTCGACCGGGGCGCGGATCTGGTGGTCGGGCGACGGCGGGCGGTGCCGGGGTTGCGCTGGCCCTGGCACGCCCGCTTCGGGACAGCCGCGGTGTGCCTGCGGCTGCGGCGCAGGCACGGTCTGCCGGTCCATGACATCGCACCGATGCGGGTGTTCCGCCGCGACGATCTGCTCACGCTCGGGGTGACCGATCGACGATCGGGGTATCCACTGGAACTCCTGGTCCGCGCGGCCGCCGCGGGCTGGCGCGTCGTGGAACGCGACGTCACCTACGGGCCACGCACCGGTGGGAGGTCGAAGGTCAGCGGCTCGCTGCGCGGCAGCGTGGTGGCCGCGCTCGACTTCTGGCGGGTGATCGAGTGACGCAGGTGCCCGTGACGCTGCTCGTGGTCGCCAAGGCCCCGGTTCCGGGGGAGGCCAAGACCCGGCTGGCGGTCACGGTCGGGTTCGAGATGGCCGCGGTGATCGCCGCGGCAGCGCTGCTCGACACCCTCGACGCGGTGCTCGAGACGCCGGTGGCTGCGCGAGTGGTCGCGCTGACCGGCGATCTGGACCAGGTGCACGGCCCCGAGGTGCTGCGCGCGAAACTCGCCGGCTTCACCGTCGTCGAACAACGCGGTGACACATTCGCCGAACGGTTGGCCTACGCGCACACCGACGCCGCCGACGCGGCAGGAGACCGGCCGATCGTGCAGATCGGGATGGACACCCCGCAGGTGACACCGGAGCTGCTGACCCGCTGCGCGCAACGCCTGCTCGACACCGACGCGGTGCTGGGGCCTGCCACCGACGGCGGGTGGTGGCTGCTCGGCGTGCGGAACGCGGCGATGGCCGACTGTCTACGCGACGTGCCGATGTCGCGGGCGGACACCGGGGAGTTGACGCTGACCGAGCTGCGGGACAGGGGCTGGGAGGTGGTGCTCGTCGACGAACTCGCCGACGTGGACACCGCCGCCGACGTCGACGGTGTGCGGCGCGACTGTGCCCGCGGGAGCCGGTTCACGTTCGCGACCGCGGCGGCGGGTCTCTAGACCGATGCTGGGCAACCTGTACGACCGTGCGCTCGGCGGGGAACGGTGCTGGATCCGCGCCGACGACGGCGGCGTTCGGGCGCTCCCTGTGCACAGCTGGCTCGGCGGCAGGCACGCCGACCGGCACTTCGACCGCACCGTGCTGTCGCTGTGTCAGGGGCCGACGATCGACTTGGGTTGCGGGCCAGGGCGTTTGGTGGCCGACCTGGTGCGGCGCGGGATCCCCGCGCTCGGCATCGACCAGTCCGCCACCGCCGTGGAACTCGCGCGGCGCAACGGGGCGCCGGCGCTGCGGCGCGACGTGTTCGGAGTGCTGCCCGGGATGGGACGCTGGCAGACCGCGCTGCTGGCCGACGGGAACATCGGGTTGGGCGGCGATCCGCGCCGGGTGCTGCGGCGGGCCGCCGACCTGCTGCGGCCCGGTGGCCGCTGCGTCGCGGAGTTCGACGCCGACATCGAGGGCGTCCGCGAGGTGATGGTGCGCCTGGAGTCGCCGAGCGCGATCGGGCCGTGGTTCCGGTGGGCGTCGGTAGGGGTGGACTGTGCCGCAGCGCTGGCCGAGGAGGCCGGGCTGGCGATGACGGGTGTGCACTCGGCCGGCCGGCGGGTGCTCGCTACGTTGACCGCACCGTAGGCCGGCGTCGCGTCCGCACGGTCTGCACCGCGTACACCGCCGCGCTGACCGCGAACATCACGGCGGCCAGCAGCAGCCACCGCCCGAGGTAGGGCTGCTGGGTCAGCCCCGTCGCCGCGGCGTACGTCGGGGCGCCCTGCTCGAGGATCCCGGGGCTGAACACCGCGAACGTCAGCGCCGATCCGAGCGCCGGTATCCGCAGATAGTTGAGCGGCGGCACGGGAGCCGAAAGATGTTGTGTCAGAGCGAGAAATCGATCAGCGAGCGCGTAGAGCGGAAACAGCACCAGGTCGTGCACGATGACCGCCGCGGCGAACCACACCGGGATCGACTGCCACCACGTCCGGTGATTCCACAACGCCGGAAGGCCGAGCGCGACAACGGTGTACCCGAACAGGGCCAGCCCCGCGAGCAGCGTCAGCAGGTGCAGCGGATGCGATCCGTAAATCCTGCGGAAGGTAGTCACAGCGCCTCGAACTCGATGGCGCCCACCCACTTCGTGTTGTGCACACCGGGCAGCGCGGGCACGATCACCCGCGCCGGGTAGCCGTGGTCGGGGGAGAGGTCCGCTCCGTTGACGCGCAGCGCCAGCAGCGCATCCGGATGGGCGATTTGGTTGGCCTGCAACCTCGCCCGGTTGAACGCACCGCGCCGCTCCACCGACGTCACGCGCGCCGATGCCGGTTCGGGCACGCCGGCCACCCCGGCGAGGTCGCGCAACCGCACCCCGCTCCACTCCTGGGTGGTCGACCAGCCCTCGACGCAGGCGATCGGCAGGCGGGCGGTGTGCTGGGGCAACGCCGCGAGCGCCGCGCGGTCGAAGACGACCGGTTGCGCACCGCCGCGCAGCGTCAATCGCCACGCCGCCCCGGTGGCCGCGGGGGTGATCCCCGCCGCGCGGGCGGTGCGGTTGACCTGGAAGTCGTTGGGACCGTCCCCATAGGAGCGACCGCGGGGCATCAGCACCGCGGCCTGCCGGGTGACCCCGCCGAGGGTCTGTCCGGCGGTCAACACGGCCATCAACGCCGCACCCCCGCCGACCACCGCCAGCGCACCGCGCCTGCTGATGGTCGGCGGGTCCGGGTCGGCGGCGGCCAGATCGTCGGGTTCGATTGTCTTGGAACGTAATCCGATCCACATCCGAGGGATCTTGATCGCGATGTGGGTCACGAAGCCGGCGATGAACACCCAGGCGCCGAAGTAGTGGGCGGTGTAGAAGCTGAACCCGAAGATGTAGTCGTACTGGATGTTGAGGACACCGGTGACGATCTCGAACAGGATGCCGCCGACGAGCAGTAGCAGTGAGAGCCGTTCGAGCAGTTGGGCGGGTGACTTCGCGGGCGGCCAGACGAACAGCCGCGGGATCACCGACCACAGTTTGGCCAGCACGACGGGGATCAGGATCAGGCCGAGCCCGACGTGCAGGCCCTGGGTGAGCCGGTACAGCCACGCCGGATCGGTCGGCCAGTCGAACGTCGGCAGCTTCAACCACCCGACGTCGGCCGGGATGGCCTGGCCGAGGCCGGGGCCGTAGGCGATGTAGGACAGCAATCCGGTGACCACGACGAGCGGCAGGGTCACCAACAGGACGGCACCGAGCACCGAGGTGAACCACAGCCCGCGGAGCGGACTGCGCCAACGCGGCTTACCGGCGGCCATCTCCACATTCTGCCGAGCCATGCCGGCAGACGGGGCGGGATGAACGCTCGGTCACCAGTTGGTCAGGATGAGGTGGTTGATCAGCAGCGCGCCGATCACGTTGAGCGCGAGCCACCACCGCTGCGCCCGCACCGGCAGCAGCGCCGCGGCCGCGACCAGCCACATGGTGAACGGCAGCCAGATTCGCTCGGTCTCGGCCTTGCTCAGCATGCTCAGATCCGCACATACGATGGCCGCCAACGGCCCCAGCAGCAGGTGCAACCCGGACCGGGCGCGCAGCGCCGCGATGTCGAACACCCGGCCGAGGCCCGCGACACTGCCCAACCCGATCGCGCACACCACCGACGCGAGGTTGCCCCAGCTCCAGTACTGGAACGGCCGGTCGTTGGCGATGCCCTGCCAGTAGCGCTCCTGTACCAGGTGATAGCCGTCGAACCACCAGAACCCGGCCGCCGCGAACACCGCGACGACGGCGAGCGCGGCGCCGACGGCGGGCAGCAGCGCGCGCAGCGCCGCCCGCAGATCGGCCGCACCGGCCAGCACCGCGACCGCGGGCAGCGCCATCAACGCCAGACCGTAGTTGAGGAAGACCGCCCACCCCAGCAGCAGACCGGCGGCGACGGCGACCAGTTCCGGCCGACGGGTGCCGCGGTGCACCGCGACCGCCAGCAGCGCGACACCCCAGGCGGCGACGCCGGCGAAGTAGCCGTCGGCCGAGACCACCACCCAGATCGCGGTCGGCGCGACCGCGACGAACGGTGCGGCCAGCCGCGCGGTCGGCTCGCCTGCCACCGCCCGCATCGCCACCAGGATGGCCGCGGCCACACTGGATCCGACGAGCAGACACAGCAGCCCGGCCCACGCGCCGCCGCCCAGCCCGATCCGGTCGAGCCAGACGAACGTCAGCAGCGCGCCGGGTGGATGCCCGGACACGTGGGTGATCCACGAATCCGGTTGGTAGTCGAGGATCCGGTCGGCGAAACCACGCACCGCGGCGGGGATGTCGTCGATCGTGGGCACCTGCCGCAGGTATTCGTGCCGCGCGGTCAGCCGGCCGGCGAAGCCGCGCTGCCAGCCGTCGATCATCGCCAGCGAGAACGCCCACGCCGCCGAGGTCGCCCACGCCGTGAGCAATAGTGCGCGCCAGCCCAACCGCTGCGCGAGCGCCTGACCCCACAGCACCGCGGCGACACCGAGGACGACGGCCGGTATCGTTCCCCACCCGACGTGGGCGTTCCACCAGCCGAAGATCGGCGCGGTGCCCGCGAAGGTGCGGAACCGTTCGGGCGTCGCGTTGATCAGCGGGGTGACGGGGTCGAGATGCAGGTGGGGTACGACGAACGCGGCGACGACGAGCAGCAGGCCGAGCCCGGCGGCGATCGTCTCCCTGCGGTGGGCACGCACCCGGCCAGCCTACGGCTCACAACCGGGCACCGGCCCCGGTGAACTGATCGTGACGTGGTGTCAAACTCGTTTTACAGGCCCGACACATCGGCTGGTCAAGCTACGACCCATGTCGTATGTGAATCCAGCGCAGTTCGTCACCACGATGGTCGACGCTGGCGAGAAGAAGGCGTTCATGTCGACCCGCGACACCGTGATCCGCGCGTACATGGCGGGGGCGATCCTCGCGCTGGCCGCGGCGTTCGCGGTGACCGTGACGGTGCAGACGGGCAACGCCCTTGTCGGCGCGTTGCTGTTCCCGGTCGGGTTCTGCCTGCTGTACCTCCTCGGATTCGATTTGCTCACCGGCGTTTTCACGCTGGTGCCGCTGGCACTGCTGGACCGTCGCCGCGGTGTCACCCCGCGGGCGGTGGCGCGCAACTGGGGGCTGGTGTTCCTCGGCAACTTCGCGGGGGCACTCACCGTCGCGTTGATGATGGCGGTGATCTTCACCTACGGGTTCTCGGTGGACCCCAACGAGGTGGGGCAGCGGCTCGGTGAGATCGGCGCGAGCCGCACCGTCGGCTATGCCGACCACGGCGCGGCGGGCATGCTGACGCTGTTCCTGCGCGGCGTGCTGTGCAACTGGATGGTCTCCACCGGCGTGGTGGCGGCGATGATGTCGACGTCGGTGTCGGGCAAGGTGATCGGGATGTGGATGCCGATCATGCTGTTCTTCTACATGGGGTTCGAACACTCGGTGGTCAACATGTTCCTGTTCCCGTCCGGGCTGATGCTCGGCGGCGACTTCTCGGTCATGGACTACCTGCTGTGGAACGAGATCCCCACGGTCGTCGGCAATCTCGTCGGCGGGCTGGTGTTCGTCGGGCTGGCGCTCTACGCCACCCACGCCCGCACCGGCGGTGAGCGCAACCGCCCGGTCTCGCCCGAGGAGTTCACGCTGGCGGCCGAGGCGCGCGCATGACCCGCGACGAGCTCACCGCCGACATCACCGCGGCGCGGATCGCCAAACAGCTGACGTGGCAACAACTCGCCGATGCCATCGACCGGCCGGTGATGTGGACGATCGCCGCACTGCTCGGCCAGCATCCGATCCCCTTCGAACAGGGCAAGGTCATCGTCGACCTGCTCGGGCTGGACGAGTCGTCGGTGGCGCTGCTGGCGGCGGTGCCGATGCGCGGTGGGCTGCCCACCGCCGTACCCACCGACCCGACCATCTACCGCTTCTACGAGGTGCTGCAGGTCTACGGCGGCGCCATCAAGGAACTCATCCACGAGGAGTTCGGCGACGGCATCATGAGCGCGATCAACTTCAGCATCGACGTCGTGCGTAAGCCCCATCCCGCTGGCGATCGCGTGGTCGTCACCCTGGACGGCAAGTTCCTGCCGTACGACTGGACCGCCGCCGAGGAGTGAGGGACTTTGGTCCCTCGTCTCGAGGACCATCGCCCGGCCCCGGCGGCCGCCGCGCGTCCGTAGCCTGAGCGAATGCCTTCGCCCACAACGCTCAACGGCATCGTCGTCGGTGCCGACGGCTCCGCGCCCGGCTACGTCGCCGTCGACTGGGCGGCCCGCACCGCCGCCCGCCGTGCCGTGCCGCTGACGCTGGTTCACGTGACCGCGCCCAAGGATCTCCGGATGTGGATCGAGGTGCCCGCCCCCAACGAGTACCTGAGGTGGCAGAGCGAGCGCAGCGAGCAGGTGATGGCGCGCGCCGAGGAGATCGCCGAGCGGGCCGCCGAGGGCGGGCGCCTCACGGTGGTGCGGCAGGTCATCTCCGGGCAGGCGATCGCCACGCTGGTCGACATGTCCAAGGACGCCGACATGGTCGTGGTCGGCAGCCGCGGCCTCGGCGCCTGGGGCAGGCGTCTGCTGGGGTCGGTGAGCTCGGCCGTCGTCCACCACGCGCACTGCCCGGTCGCGGTCGTTCACGACGAGGATCCGCTGGTCGATCACCCGGACCAGGCGCCGGTGGTGGTCGGCGTCGACGGCTCCGAGGCCGCCGAGCGGGCCATCGCCATCGCGTTCGACGAGGCGGCGCGGCGCGGCGTCGACCTGGTCGCCGTGCACGCCTGGAACGACGTCGATTACGAGTTCCCCGACATCAAGTGGGTCGACTACACCGACCGCGGTGAGCGCATCATCGCCGAATGCCTCGCCGGGTACTGCGAGACCTATCCCGACGTCACGGTGCGCAAGGTGCTGGTGCGCGACCGCCCGGCGCGGCAGCTGCTGCAGCAGGCGGAGTCGGCGCAGCTGCTCGTGGTGGGCAGCCACGGCCGCGGCGGGTTCGCCGGCATGCTGCTCGGGTCGGTCAGTTCCGAGGTGGTGCAGGCCGCGCGTATCCCGGTGATCGTCGCCCGCGGGTCTTGACCGCCGGCCTCACCGGGCGGGCCGCACCTCCACGCAGCATTCCCCGGCGGCGGCGGACAGCACGGCCTCGACGGCATCGGTGCCCAGGCCGTCGAGCGCACCGGCCACGAAGGCGTGGTTGAGTCGGCAGACCAGCTCGGGCAGTTCGCGGGCAAGCGGGTGAAAGGGGCAGTTGCGCAACCGGATACACGCACCGTGAGTGCGGTACGGTTCGAACCCGTACCCGACGAGCATGTCCTCGGTCAGGCGCAGCGCGCGCTCGGCGCCGACGCGTCCGCCCCGCGGTCGGGTGGTCGCGCTCACCGCGGCCGCCCCACGCTCGCGGGCCAACCGCACCGCGGCGTCGCGCACCGAAGTGGGCCCGCCCTCGGCGAGCACCGCCCGGGCCAGGACGTCGGCCATCAGATCGGGTCTGCGCGGCGGAATGCTCACCGCGAAGTCAGCGTCGGCGGGCGCGTACATCTTCGGTGGGCGGCCGACACGCGCCTCGTTCTGCGAGAAGCGGAAGTGCAGCAGGCCGACGTCGACGAGCTTGTCGAGGTGGAACGCGGCCAGCTTCCGGGAGATGCCGACGGCGGACGCGGCTTCGTCGCGGCTCACCGGGCGGCGTTCGTCGCGGGCGAAGGCGTACAGCCGTCGCCGGATGTCGTCGCCCAGCGCCGCGATCGCGCGGATGCTGCGGCCCTCGTGGTCCACGGGTTCACGATATCGCCAACAAAGTTGGGTGAAACCCACTCTTGACCGAATCGTCCGAATAAGACCAAAATTGATTGTCCAAACCACAGCGATGTGGGAGGTGGTCGTGGACACACCGCTCGAGCAGGCCAAGCAACCCGTGAGCGCGCTGCTGGCCGGTCCCTACGGGCACCCCTTCCACCCGATCCTCGTCACGGTCCCGATCGGCGCATGGGCGGCCACCCTCTGCTTCGACATCGCATCCCATCTGGTCAACGAACCGGCCGCGCTCGCCCAGGGTGCGCAGTGGCTGATCGCGATCGGGGTGCTCGGTGCGCTGGCGGCCGCGACGGTCGGCTTCCTCGATCTGCTCGCGATCCCTTCGGGCACCCGCGCGCACCGGGTCGGGTTGCTGCACATGGCGCTCAACCTGACCGTCACCGCGCTCTACGCCGTCGGATTCGCCTGGCGGCACACGGACTATCCGCAGCAGGAGGCGGTCGGCATCGGGCCGCTCGCGTTGTCCGTACTCGGGTTCGCCGTGCTCGCGGTCTCGGGCTACCTGGGCGGGATGTTGTCCTACCGCTATGGCGTGCGGGTCGCCGGCGAATCCACACAGGCCGAGGGCTTCGGGGGGAGTCGAATCACCGACACCGGGAGGTAACGATGGGTATCGCGTCACTGATCGCCTGGATCCTGACCGCGGGTGGCGGCGCGTTCATGCTCGCCAAATGGGTGAGCGGCGGCGGCCACCGCGACCGCACGAGAACCCACTTGCCCCCGCCAATGGTGTTCGGCCACTTCGCTTTCGCGGCGCTGGGCCTCGTGCTGTGGATCGGATACGTGTTCACCGACAACCACCCGGTCGGCTGGGTCGCGCTGGCCCTGCTCATCCCGGTGGCGGCGCTCGGCGTCGCGATGGTGCTGCGCTGGTGGCCGGTGCACCGCAACCACACTCAACTCGTCGGCGCGGGCGCATCCGGGCCGGCCGACGCCCCCGAGCGGTCCTTCCCCGTCGCGGTGGTGCTCGCCCACGGCGTCCTGGCCGTCGTCACCGTGGTGCTCGCGTTGCTGGCGATCCTCGAGATCGGCGGCTAGTAGAGCATCCGCCGCAGGTTGTCCTCGGCGTAGTACTCGTCGAGTTCGGCCTCGCTCAGATCCGGTTTGAAGGACTTGGCCAACTGCGCGACGCTGGGCACCGCATCCGGACGCCAGGCCTCCGGCTTCCACGCGTTCGAGCGCAGAAAAGCCTTGGCGCAGTGGAAGAACACCTCTTCGACGCTGATCTCTAGCGCGAGGATCGGCCGCTTGCCCGCCACCACCATCGCGTCGAAGTAGTCCGCGTCGGCCAGCACGCGGGCGCTGCCGTTGACGCGGAGGGTGTCGCCGCGGCCGGGGATCACGAACACGGTGCCGACGCGCGGACGCTCCAGCACGTTGAGGTACCCGTCGACCCGTTTGTTGCCCGGCCGCTCCGGGATCGCGATCGTGCGGTCGTCGATGATGTGCACGAAGCCGGCCGGGTCCCCCTTGGGGGAAACGTCGAGGTGACCGTCGGCGTCGGTCGTCGCCACGAAACCCAGGGACGCGGCGCGCAGCCAGTCCTGGTGGATCGACGACAGGCGCGGGCTGACCTTGTTGGCCACGTAGCTGTTCGGATGGCCGACGATCTCCCGCAGTTCGTCGACGGACGTCACTTCTCGGCGCATACCGTCATCATGCCGGTGTTCCGAACCGTGCGCGCAACGCGTTTCGGTCCACCTTGCCGATGCCCTTGCGCGGCAGCGCGTCCAGCACGTGCACCTCGCGCGGCGCCGCGGTCGCGTCGAGTTCGGCCGCGACGTGCGCACGCAACTGCGCCACCGTGGGCGCCGCCGCCCCCTCGGCCGCCACGATCGCGGCCACCACCCGCTGTCCCAGGCGCTCGTCGGGCACCCCGAACACCACGCAGTCGGCGATCGCCGGGTGCCGGGACAGCACCGCCTCGACGATCGGCGGCATCACCGTCAGCCCACCGGTGCTGATCGCGTCGTCCACGCGGCCCAGCACTCGCAGCACCCCGCCGTCGAGGGCGCCGACGTCGTCGGTGCGGAACCATCCGGGTTCGGCGAACGGATCGGGGTCGACGGGGTTGCGGTAGCCCTTCGCCAGCGTCGGCCCGCCGAGCAGGATCCGCGCGTCGTCGAGCCGCACCCGCACCCCGTCCAGGGCCACCCCGTCGTAGACACACCCGCCTGCGGTCTCGCTCATCCCGTAGGTGCGCACCACCGAAACCCCTGCGGCAGCGGCTCTTTCGGCGAGACCGGCGGGCATCGGGCCGCCGCCGATCAGCACCGCGTCGAACGTCGCCAGCGCCGCGGCGGCCGCCGGATCGCGCAACACCTTGTCGAGTTGCACGCTGACCAGCGACACGTATCGCCGTCCCGCACCCATCCCGGCCACCGCCGCCACCAGCTCGCGCGGTTCGAAACTCGCCGGGATCGCCACCGGCGGCTCGCCGGCGACGACGCCGCGCACGAGCACCTGCAGGCCGGCGATGTGGTGGGCGGGCAGCGCGAGCAGCCAGCGGCCCGGCCCGCCGAGGCGGGTGTGGGTGGCGTGCGCGCTCGCCGTGCGCGCCGCCGCGGTGAGCATCGCCCCCTTCGGGGTGCCGGTGGTGCCCGACGTCGGCACCACCACGGCGACGTCGTCGTCGATCGGCGCCCCGACGCGCAGCGCCTCGGCCACCCGCCCGGCGTGCCCGGCGTCCTCGGCCGGAATCGGCAGGACCGCCGGGCCCCGGCCGGACACCATGTCCTCGACCGCGGGCAGGATCTCGAGCGCCGCACCGCCTGCCGGTACGGCGAGGGCGCGCAGGACGGCTATCGGTCCTCCTCCGGGTCGTCCCGGTCATCGACCGGCCAGTCCCGCGCCGCGAGCCTCGCCCGCACCCGCTCGATGTCGGCCGGGGTCGGCAGGTCATCGGTGATCGAGGTGATCAGCACCGCGATGTCGACGTGGTCGAACTCGCCGGTCTCATCGAGCGCCAGCGCCACCGCCGTGACCTCCTCGTCGGTCAACCGCCTGCGCAGCAACGCGAGCAGCGGCACCCGGTCCGGCCCCGGAACGCCCTCGGGGTAACCGGCGGTGATCCACGCGACGATCCTGGCTAGGAAGTTGGGCACTGACATCACTTTCCCGGGCACGGAGGCGACCGTGTGCCCGCAGGCAGTCGATGGTAGCCGCGGCGGCCTGCCGCCGCCCTGGACCAACGGCGGGCGCACGCTGGATGAACACTTGGTGAACAACCCCGTTTTGCCGGCAAAAGCCCAGGACACGCGGGAATTCGCCGCGCCCTAATTTTGGTTACGGAGGGCATGGCACAGCAGAATGAGGACTCGTGAGTTCCGAGTTGATCATCTTGGTGCTGCTCATCGCGACGGCACTGGCTTTCGACTTCACCAACGGTTTCCACGACACCGGAAACGCGATGGCCACGTCGATCGCAACCGGCGCGCTGAAGCCCAAGACGGCGGTCACGCTCGCGGGCATCCTCAACCTGGTCGGCGCATTCCTGTCGGTGGAAGTGGCCGTCACCGTCACCACCTCGGTGCTCAAGATCCAGGACGGCGACACCGGATCCCTGCTGCCGAACATCGACGCGTCCACCGGGCTGACCATCATCTTCGCCGGCCTCATCGGCGGCATCCTGTGGAATCTGCTGACCTGGCTGTTCGGCATCCCGTCGAGCTCCTCGCACGCCCTGTTCGGCGGCTTGATCGGCGCCGGTCTGGCCGCCATCGGGCTGTCCGGGGTCAACTGGACCGGCGTCACCCAGAAGGTGCTGATCCCCGCGATCGCCGCACCGGTCATCGCCGGTCTGGTCGCCGGCTGCGGCACCTGGATCGTCTACCGCATCACCCGCAAGGTGGCGCGCAAACAGCGTGAGACCGGCTTCCGCTGGGGTCAGATCGCCACGGCGTCGCTGGTCGCGCTGTCCCACGGCACCAACGACGCGCAGAAGACGATGGGTGTCATCGCGCTCGCCCTGATCACCACCGGCCACCTGACCGGGGACGTCAAGGAGCAGGGCCTGCCGTTCTGGATCATCGCCAGCTGCGCGCTGGCCATCGGCCTGGGCACCTACCTCGGCGGCTGGCGCGTCATCCGCACCCTCGGCAAGGGTCTGGTCGAGATCGAGTCCCCGCAGGGCCTGGCCGCCGAGGCGTCATCGGCCGCGATCATCCTCAGCTCAAGCGCCGCGGGTATGGCGCTGTCCACCACCCACGTCGCGACCGGATCGATCCTCGGCAGCGGCGTCGGCAAGCCGGGCGCGCAGGTGCGCTGGGCCGTGGCAGGCCGGATGGCCGTCGCCTGGCTGATCACGCTGCCCGCCGCTGGCCTCGTCGGCGCGCTGGCCTTCTGGCTGTCCCACTCGGTCGCGGGCATGACCACCCAGCTGGTCGGCGACGGGTTGATCTTCCTGATCCTCGTCGGCGTCTCCTTCGGACTGTGGTGGCGCGCCCAGCAGCAGAAGGTCGACCACCGCAACGTCAACGCCGACTGGGACGACGACAGCAACTCCGTGGTGCCCGCCGAGGTCCGCGAAGCGCCCCGCGACGTCGCGGCCGTCTGACCCGAACGACACGACTGAAGGACACCGGACATGGTTCACCTCGAGAGCATCCTGCGGGTGCTGGCCGTCGGCCTGATCCTCGGCGCGGGACTGCCCGCACTGTTCGCGTGCGGTCTGGTCGCCTACTCCGCCGGCGCGGGTGACCCCGACGCCGACGGCGCCGCCCAGGCCCCCAACCCGGCGCTGAAAGCCCTCGGCGTGGCGCTGTTCACGCTCGTCGGCGCGGTGATCCTGATCGGGCTGCTCTGGATCACCCGCTCGACGATCGAACACCAGCTCGGCATCAACCTGTTCCCGTTCGCGAAGTGAGGGTGGCGTTGACGACTGAGAACGCCGGCGTCATGGACAAGGTGCTGACGTGGCTGCGCGACGGCTATCCGCAGGGCGTACCGCCGAAGGACTACTTCCCGCTGCTGGCCCTGCTGAAGCGCTCGCTGACCGAGGAAGAGGTCGTCAAGGCCGCGCAGTCGGTGCTGCGCTCGACCGATTCCGACACCGTCACCGAGGACGAGATCCGCGCCGCGGTGCACGACCTCATCGACAAGGAACCCAACCCCGAAGAGGTGCATCAGGTCGCCGCGCGGTTGGCGTCGGTGGGCTGGCCGCTGGCCTCGCCGGTGCGCTAACCGCGGGTGTCGCGCCGCAACGGGTGATTGTCGGGCACTTGAACGACGATCAGCGTGACGCCGTCGGGGTCGCGCACGTGCATCTCGTAGAGCCCCCACGGTTCCTGCTTCGCCTCGCGCGCGATCGCGACGCCGCGCCCACGCAGCTCGTCCTGGGCGGCGTGGATGTCGCGGACCTGCAGCCACACCGTTCCGCCGGCGTCCGGACCGCCGTGGGCGGCCAGCTCGATGAGTGACTGGCCGGCGTAGAACACGGTGCCGCCGGCGTACTCACGGGCGATCGCCAGCCCGAGCCCGTCGCGGTAGAACCGCAGCGACGCGTCATAGTCCGCCGGCCGCAGCAGCATCCGGCTGGCCAGGATTTCCATGGGCCGTGTCTACCACGGCGCTCAGGCGCCGGGCTGGAACTGCTGCCGCTTGACGATCGCGTTGAACCACGTCGGCGCCAGCGAGTCGACGGCCCGCGCGGTGACCGCCATCCGCGGTGCGATGCGCACCGGGCGGTGCCGTGCCGCGGCGATCATCCAGTCGGCCGCCTCCTGCGAACTCAGCCCCGGCACCCGGTCATAGGCCCGCGTCGGCGCGATCATCGGGGTCTTCACCAGCGGGTAGTACAGCGTCGTCGAGTGCACACCCTTGTCGGCCCATTCGGTCTCGATGACCCGGCTGACCGCCGACAGCGCCGCCTTCGAGGCGACGTAGACCCCGAACAGCGGCGACGCCTCGCTGAACACCCCCCACGTCGCGACGTTGACGATGTGGCCCTCCCCGCGCTCGAGCATGGCCGGCGCGAGCCCGCGGATCAGCCGCAGCGGGGAGTAGTAGTTGAGCGTCATCGTGCGTTCGACGTCGTGCCAGCGGTCCAACGATTCGGCGATCGGGCGGCGAATCGACTTGCCCGCGTTGTTGATCAGGATGTCGACCCCGCCGAACCGGTCGGTCACCTCGGCCACCAGCTCGTCGACGGCGTCGAGGTCGGACAGGTCGCAGGCGCGGGCGGTGGCCTCGCCGCCCGCGGCGGTGATCCGTCCGACGAGCGCGTCGAGCAGGTCCTGCCGGCGCGCGACCGCGATGACGGTGGCGCCGCGGCGGGCGAACTTCTCGGCGGCCGCCTCCCCGATCCCCGACGATGCGCCGGTCAGCAGGATCCGTTTCCCGGCCAGGTCGATGTCGGCGCGGGGCTGCAGGAACTGCTCGGCCATCGAGGGCCGCATGCTGGTCAACATGAGGGTGTCGGACAGGCGGCGCAGCGGGTTCTTGCTCACCCAGGGAGTCTAGGTGAGCGATTTGTGCACGATTCCGAGCGGTGAGCGCGCGTAATCGTGCACAAATCACCGGGGACGGGCGGCTTCGGCGAGGGTGCGGGTGATCGACGCGGCCTGTGCGGCGGCGCGGTCGACCTTCGGATACTTGGGCTCGAACATGCCGGCCACGAACAGGCTGGCGTAGCCGTGCGCGGCGGCGATCTCGTGTTCGACGAGGCGTAGCGCGGCGCGGGTATCGCCACCGGTCACCGCGAGTGCCGGAACGAGGAACGCATCGCTGAGCGAGCGCATCGCATCTCGCTGGTCCGGATCCAGGACATCGCTCACGTCGTGGCCGTAGATGGCGTCCCACCCGATCCGGCGACGGGCGACGAACCTGACGTAGGTCCGGGCGGTCGCCTCCATCTGCTCGAGTGCGTCCCCCGTTCCGATGGCGGCGCGCACTTCCGCGTCGAATTCACGTGCGGCGGCGGTGACGACCGCGGCGAGGAACGCCCTGCGGTTGGGGAAGTGCCGGTACGGCGCCGCGGCGCTCACGCCGACGCGCTTGGCGGCCTCCGCCACGGACAACGCTTCCATTCCCCGCTCGGCGACCATGTCCAGGCCCGCCTCCACCAGCGCGGGCCGCAGGTCGCCGTGGTGATAGCTGCTGCGCGGCACCCCTTAGTAGTAGCACTGGTTTGACGCGAAGTTAGTGGTCTCTTACATTGGGATGTAAGAGACCACTAACATTGGAGCTGTCATGGACGTCTGGTTCATCACCGGAACTTCGCGGGGGTTGGGCGCGGCGATCGCGCGGTATGCGCTGGCGCAGGGAGACGCGGTCGTCGCAACGGCTCGGAACCCTCAGACCGTCGTCGCCGCGCTCGGCGCCAGCGAGAAGCTGCTCGCGCTGCCGCTCGACGTCACCGACCCAGCCGCGGTCCGCGCCGCCGTCACGGCCGCCGTCGACCGATTCGGCCGCATCGACGTCGTCGTCAACAATGCGGGCCGGGCCCTCGCCGGCGCGCTGGAGGAGATGAGCGACAAGCAGATTCGAGATCAGTTCGAGCTGAACGTGTTCGGCACCATCGACGTCATCCGCGCCACGCTGCCGACGCTGCGCGCTCAGCGGTCGGGGACCATCGTCAACCTCAGCTCGACGGCCGGTGTCATCGGGTTCCCCGCGTCGTCGATGTACAACGCGACCAAGTTCGCCGTCGAGGGCCTGACCGCAGGCCTCCGCCACGACCTCGCCCCGCTCGGCATCTCGGTGCTGGCGATCGAACCCGGAGCGTTCCGGACCGACTTCCTCGCAGCGTCGACGGTGTGGATCGCAGAGGAGCACGGCACCATCGACGACTACGCGGGCACGCCCGCACACGAGCAGGTCGCGCAGTTCGACGAGATGGACCAGACCCAGGACGGTGACCCGGACAAGCTCGCCGCGCTCCTCTACGACGTGGTGGCCGCGGGGGCTCCCCCCACCCGGCTTCCGGTCGGACCCGACGCGGTCGCGGCGACCGAGGGCCGCGTCGCCACCGACGCGGCCGAGCTCGCACCGTGGCGGGAGCGGGCGCTGGCGACGAGCATCTCGCGGGACTAGGAGTCGGCGAGCAGCTTCTCGCTGAGGTCCCAGAGGCGTTGCGCAGCTTCGGGGTCGACGGCGTAGCGGGTGACGCCGACGGTCATCTCGACCGGACCGCTCCCGAACTCGATACTGATGGGCTCGGTGACGTCCTCCAGCGGGGCGATGTCGTTGTTCTGTAGATACACGCCGCCGATGTCGGCCAGCGACGGGCTCGTCGCTGCCCACACCGTCGTCGATGCGCCTTGTTGCGGTGTCTTCATGTCGCGGTCGGGGTCGATGACCGGCGCTCCGGCATCGTCGATGAGACCCATGGCCTGCCAATCGCTTTCGGTCAGCCACGGGGCGAGGTTCGTCCCGAAGATCCCGCCGGGATGCAGGGCGTACCCGCGGATGCCGTCATCGGCGAAGCGGCGGTCCAGTTCGACCGCGAACAAGACGTTGGCGGTCTTGGACTGGCCGTAGCCGACCATGCCGTCATACGATCCGCTCTCGAAATGCGGATCGTCCCAGCGGATGTCGGACAGATGATGCCCCCACGACGAGAGGCCCACCACCCGGGCGCCGCCGGCCGACCGCAGCGCAGGCAGCAGGGCCCGGGTGAGCTGGAAATGACCGAGGTGGTTGGTGGCGAACTGGGATTCGTAGCCGCGGGCGTCCCGTGTCAGTGGGCTGCCCATGATCCCGGCGTTGTTGATGAGCATGTGTAGAGGCCGCCCCGAGTCGAGGTAGCGCGCGGCGAACGCCTCCACCGAGCCCGGGTCGAGTAGGTCGAGTTCGCCGACCTCGGCGCGGTCGATGCCGGCGACGGCCGCCGCGGCACGCCGGGGATCGCGCGAGCCGACGAGCACGGTGGCGCCCGCCGCGCTCAACGCCCGGGTGGTTTCGCGCCCCAGGCCGACGTGGCCTGCGGTGACGATGGCGGTGCGGCCGGACAGATCGATGCCTTCGAGGACGTCGTCGGCGGTGTTCGCGGCGGTGAATTCGGAGCCAAGGGGGTGCTGTTTGTGTGTCATGCCCGGAATAACAACGGCGGTCGGGGACTTCGCATGAGCATGAGTCCGCGTTTTCTGCGCGACAGTACGGATCAGCTCTCCGACGTCCTGCGGTTGGTCGAGGTGCACAGTGTGATCTCCGGGGGCTTCGGGGTCGCGGGCGCCTGGTCGACGCGTTTCGAACTGTCGTCCCCGCTGAAGTTCATCGCCGTGGTGGCCGGCCGCGCCACACTGACGGCCGACGGCGTGCGCGGCCCGATCGACATCGAGACCGGCGACGTGGTGGTGCTCAACCGCCGGTCGTGGGCGACGTTGCGGGGTGGGCCGGCGGAGCCGGTCAGGCAGCTCACGCTGACCGAACCGAACACGTTCGTGCGCATCGACGACGGCGACGACGACGTCGTCATCGGCGGACACATCGACGCGAACAGGGCGGGGGTGGAACTGCTGGCGGCCGGGCTGCCGCCGGCGGTCCACGTGCGGGCGTCAGCCACCGATGCCATGCACCTTCGCGAGACCCTGGAACGCATCTGGGAGGAGGCCACCGCCCGGCGGGTCGGCGCGGACTTCGCGGTCAACCAGCACGCCCAGTTGCTGGTCCTCACGGTCCTGCGGGCACACCTCGCCCAGGCCGATGAGCTTCCCCCGGGCTGGCTGCGACTGCTCACCGACGACCGACTGCGGGCAGCGGTGTCCCTGATGCACACCGATCCCGGACGGCAATGGCGGCTCGACGAGTTGGCCCGCGCCGCGACGATGTCACGCACCGCGTTCGCCGAGCGGTTCCGCGACGTGGCCGGGTCCCCGCCGCTGGCCTACCTCAGCGCGTGGCGGATGCGGCTCGCGCAGCGCGCACTGCGCGACGGTGACGTACGGATAGGGCCGTTGGCCGTCGAGCTCGGCTACACCTCCGAGAGCGCGTTCAGCACGGCGTTCAAGCGGGCGGTCGGGGTGTCGCCGCTGAACTACCGGGCGAGCGTCACCCCCGCTGAGCGATTTGTGCACGAAAACGCGCGCTCACCGCGCGAAATCGTGCACAGATCGCCGCGTCAGAAGTAGCGGGGGAACGCGCTCCAATCCGGATCGCGCTTCTCCAGGAACGCGTCCCGGCCCTCGACGGCCTCGTCGGTCATGTACGCCAACCGCGTCGCCTCCCCGGCGAACACCTGCTGACCCACCAGCCCGTCGTCGATGAGGTTGAACGAGAACTTCAGCATCCGGATCGCCTGCGGCGACTTGCCGTTGATCTCCGCGGCCCACTGCAGCGCCTCGGACTCCAGCTCGGCGTGGTCGACGACGGCGTTGACGGCCCCCATCTGGTGCATGGTCTCGGCGTCGTACGCGCGGCCGAGGAAGAAGATCTCACGGCCGAACTTCTGGCCGGTCTGGCGTGCCAGGTACGCGCTGCCGAAGCCGCCGTCGAAGCTGCCGACGTCGGCGTCGGTCTGCTTGAACCGGGCGTGCTGACGGCTGGCCAGCGTGAGGTCGCAGGTGACGTGCAGGCTGTGCCCGCCGCCTGCGGCCCACCCGTTGACCAGGCAGATGACGACCTTCGGCATGAACCGGATCAACCGCTGCACCTCGAGGATGTGCAGCCGTCCGGCGCGTGCGGCGTCGACGGTGTCGGCCGTCTCACCGGAGGCGTACTGGTAGCCGGTGCGCCCGCGGATGCGCTGGTCGCCGCCCGAGCAGAACGCCCAGCCGCCGTCCTTGGGCGACGGACCGTTACCGGTCAGCAGGACGACGCCGACGTCCGAGGACATCCGGGCGTGGTCGAGGACGCGGTAGAGCTCGTCGACGGTGTGCGGACGGAACGCGTTGCGCACCTCGGGGCGGTCGAACGCCACCCGCACCGTCGGCTGCGGGACGCCGTCGACGACGTGGCGGTGGTAGGTGATGTCGGTCAGGTCGAACCCCGGCACCGGCTGCCAGACCGACGGGTCGAACGGGTTGTCGCTCATGGCTGGAGAACCTACGCGATGGCGTCGAACCGGAAGACGGCGCAGCGGCCGGCGAGGGCTTCGAACTCATCGGGGGTGGCCTCGGTGACCAGTCCGGCGTTCTTCATGAAGTCGACGCCGGTCGGCACCAGCGTGGGGAACTGCCGCAGCAGCGGCCGCGCCTCCTCGGCGGACAGCTCGACCATGCGCACCTGCTCGCTGCGGCGGTTCTGGGTCAGCGTGACGTCGGGGTTGGCGCGCGCGTTGCGGACCCAGTCCGCGCCCGGAAAGCCGCCCACCACATAGCGTTTCCCGTCGACGAACATCGGGGTGATGGGGGTCGACCGCGGCTGACCGGATTTGCGGCCGGTGACGGTCAGGATCAGCGGCCCCTCTTTCCCGAAGATCGGCAGACCCACTTTCGCCGTGGCGATGACTACCTTGTTCAGCGGTTTCAGCCACCACGGCGGGCGGATGCGTTCCTCGGCCATATGCCTCCTAGAGTTCGACTCCGACAGCGGTGAGCGCGTCCCGCAACCCCGTGGGCCGCTCGGCAGTGGGCAGCGGGTCGACGAGCACGAACTGGCAGCCGACCGCACGTGCGCCGCCGTCGGCCTCGTCGCTGTCGCCGACCATCACCGCGTCGGCGGCGTCGACGCCGAGCCGGGTCAGGGCGGCGGTGAAGATCTCGGCTGCCGGTTTGGTGGCGCCGACCTCGAAGGACAGCACGAACTCGTCGACGGCGGTGTCGGCGCCGATCGCCGCGAACGCCGGCCGCACGTCGAACGCGATGTTGGACACCACCGCGGTTTTGATGCCCTGCCGGTGCAGCGCGGTCAGCACGTCGGCGGTGTCGGGGTAGGGGGTCCAGCAGGCCGGGTCGATCACGCGGCGGTAGAGCTGTTCGGCGTGCTGGTCGGCCAGCCCCGATTCGCGCAGCACGTGCAGGTACGCCTCGCGGTGCAGATGCGGTTCGAGGTCGCGGTTGACCCATGCGTGGTCGGCTTCGGGGGTCATCTTGACGGTGCGTCCGGTCGGTTGGGTGAGTCGGCGCAGGAGTTCGGCCTGCACGTGGCCGTCGATCTCCCGGTTGTGCACCTCCATACCGGTGAACCAGCTGTCGTCCTCTTCGAGGCGGAAGAGGGTCCCGGAGAAGTCGAAGAGCGCCGCGCGTACCGTCATCCCGACCATGGTGCCACGTCAGGTCCCGCGTATGCGGACGGCCTTGTCGGACAGCACTTCTCGTTCCCGGTCGTTGTCGGCCAGCGCGGCGGCGCGCTCGAACTGCGTGGCGGCCTCGGCGTTGCGTCCACGCCGCCCATTGTGCCGAGCAGACACAGATTCGCGTGATTCGCCGCTTTGCGACCCGAATCTGTGTCTGGTCGCGCCCGTAAAACTCAGCCCACTGCGCGCCCGGCGCCCTCCCAGAACTGGGCCCGCACCGCCTTCTTGTCCGGTTTGCCCAACGCGGTGATCGGCACGGAATCGGTGACGAACACCTGCTTGGGCACGTGCACCGAGCCCTTGCGCTCCTTCACCGACGCCTGGATCTCGCTGATCATGGTGGCCACCGCGGCCTCGGAGCCGTCGGCGTCGGGCCGCAGCACCACCACAGCCGTCACCGCCTCACCCCACTTCTCGTCGGGCGTGCCGATCACGCACACCTGCGCGATCGAAGGATGTTCGGCCACAACGTCTTCCACCTCGCGCGGGAACACGTTGAACCCGCCGGTGACGATCATGTCCTTCGTGCGGTCGACGATGAAGTAGAAACCGTCCTCGTCCTCGCGGGCCAGATCGCCGGTGTGCATCCACCCGTCGCGGAACGTCTCCGCCGTCGCCTCCGGCAGGTTCCAGTACCCACCCGACAGCAGCGGACCGGACACACAGATCTCGCCGACCTCGCCCCGGGGGACCGGCTTGCCCTCAGGATCCAGCAGCGCCACCCGAGCGAACAGCGTCGGCCGCCCGCACGACGTCAGCCGCTTGTCGTCGTGCTCCTTCTTCGACAGGTAGGTGATCACCATCGGCGCCTCGGACTGGCCGTAGTACTGCGCGAAGATCGGCCCGAACCGGCGGATCGCCTCCTTGAGCCGGACCGGGTTCATCGCCGAGGCGCCGTAGTACACGGTCTCCAACGAGGACAGGTCGCGGGTGTGCGAATCCGGATGGTCCATGAGCGCGTAGATCATCGACGGCACGAGCATCGTCGCGGTGATCTTCTGCTCCTCGATCACGCGCAGCACCTCGGCGGGATCGAACTTGGTCAGCACGATCAGCTCGCCGCCCTTGACGATGACGGGCGTGAAGAACGCGGCGCCGGCATGCGACAGCGGCGTGCACATCAGGAAGCGCGGATGCTCCGGCCATTCCCATTCGGCGAGCTGCACCGTCGTCATCGTCGTGATCGACTGGGTGGTGCCGATGACGCCCTTGGGTTTACCGGTGGTGCCGCCGGTGTAGGTCAGGCCGCCGATGTGATCGGGCGGCAGGTCGGCGGCGACCAGCGGTCTGGCCGGGTACTTCGCGGCCTCGGCGCTCAGGTCGACCGCCGTCACCCCGGCCTCGGCCAGCGCCTCGGGGACTGGCCCGATCGTGAGCACCTGCTTGAGCGACGGCACCTTCTCCACCAGGCCCAGCGCCCGCTCGACGAACATCGGGTTCGGGTCGATGATCAGCGACGTGACCTCCGCGTCGGAGAGCACATAGGCGTGATCGTCCAGCGAGCCGAGAGGGTGTAGTGCGGTGCGACGGTAGCCTTGGGTCTGGCCGGCGCCGATGATCATCAGCACCTCGGGCCGGTTCAGCGACAGCAGCCCGACGGCGGCTCCGGTCCCGGCGCCGAGCGCCTCGAACGCCTGGATGTACTGGCTGATGCGGTCGGCGAGCTCCCCACCGGTCATCGTGGTGTCGCCGAGGAACAGCACCGGCTTGTCCTTGTGGCGCTTCAACGCGCCGACCGTGAGGTGTCCGGAGTGCAGGAAATGGCGGAGCTGCGCGTCACTCATGGCATCAGACTAGAACGTGTTCCAATTCCAGTCAGCCGGTCCCCGCGAAATCGACGCCGTCAGTAGGCTCGCGCGATGACCGAGTTGCGGACGGCGATCCTGCGGATGGCGCGCGACCGCGGTCCGTCCAGCAGCATCTGTCCCTCCGATGCCGCGCGTGCCGTCGGCGGCGAACAGTGGCGCGACCTCATGGACGACGCCCGCGACACCGCCCGCGAGCTGGCCCGCGCCGGCGAGGTGGAGATCACCCAGAAGGGCGAGGTGGTCGATCCCGACACCACCTGGAAGGGCCCTATCCGGATACGCATCCGGCGCGCATAGGGAAACGCCCGATTTATCGGCCCGCCACGCTCCCTAGCGTCGACCCCAGACCTCTACGGTCGAAAGGGGACTCCGATGGCACACCGTCTCGCGTCACGCCGCCTGTGCACCGCCGGGGCGGCCGTCCTCTCGCTGGCGGTCGTCGGCGCGCCGGGTACCGCCGCGGCCGCTCCCGACACCTGCGTGCAGGGGTACGTCTGGCGGGAGGCTTCACCGAGCGACCACGTCTGTGTCACCCCTGGCGAGCGAAGCGCTGCGGCACAACAGAATTCGCAGGCCGCTGCGCGTAAGGAGCCGGCCGGCGGGGCGTACGGCCCGGACACCTGCAAACAGGGTTTCGTCTGGCGCGAGGCGTTTCCCGGCGACCACGTCTGTGTACCGCCTGCCGAACGCGACCAGGCCGCCGCCCAGAACGCCGCCGGGCCGCAACGGGTCGTGAAAGCCGACCCGGCACCGCTGCAGGGCCCGGGCGTGTCCTGGGACCAGACGCCCGTCGGCGGGCTGACCGCCCACATCCAGGACCGCAGCGGGAAGGCCGCGCAGTGCACCTACACCTCGGACTGGTACACGCGCAGCTTCTTCCTCCCCGCCAACGGCACCTACGATCTGGTGATCTTCCCCGCGGTGCCGAAGTTCCAGAACTGGAACGTCACGGTGTCGTGCGACAACGGGACGAAAACCCAGACCACCACGTTCTTCTGACCCCGCTAGCGGTGGACGACCCGGTCGGCCTCGGCACGCGCCTGCGCGGCGATCTTCTCGGCGAGTTCGGCCTTCCACTGGATCTCCTTGAACCGGCCCATCGATTCGATGATCTGGTCGAAGTCGATGTCCTGCTCCGCCATCGCCTCCTCGGCCCCGGGGCCGACCCGCATGATCAGCATGTAACGCGCCATTTTCGTCTCTCCTTCGGATGTGGTGAAGGGCGTTTCCATCGTGCCCTCGTACTGACGTCGAACGAGGGCGCAGATAATCGACACGACGAGAAAAAATTGTTTCGAGTTTTTCGGCGCAGCCGGTCACCGCAGGCCATCTGAGTAATATTCGCCCATGTCCGTCGCAGATCTCGTGCTGATCGGGACCGTTCTCACCGTCGACGACGCGCAACCCACCGCTGAAGCCGTCGCGGTGTCCGACGGGCGCATCGTGGCGGTGGGGGCCCGCGCCGACGTCGAATCCTGGATCGGGTCCGACACGGAGGTCGTCGACGTCGGGACGGGTTGTGTGCTGCCGGGTCTGGTGGAGGCGCACGGGCATCCGTTGATGGAGGCGATCGCGCTGGGGGAGCGGATGGCCGACATCCGGCCGGTCACCATGACCTCGGCCGATGAGGTCGTCGCGGCGGTGCACAAGGAGGTGGCCCGTCGCGGTCAGCAGGGCGCCTACCTCAACGGGTGGGATCCGTTGCTGCAGAACGGGTTACCGGATCCCACCCTGGCGTGGCTGGACGAGATCGCCCCCGACAGTCCGCTGGTGATCCTGCACAACTCCGGGCACAAGGCGTTCTTCAACAGCGTCGCGGCCAAACGGGCGGGCCTGCACCGCGACATCCCCGACCCGAAGGGCGCGCGCTTCGGCCGCGACGCCGACGGCGACCTCGACGGCACCGCGGAGGAGACGGCGGCGGTGTTCCCGCTGCTCGCCGGCGTTGTCTCCCCGAGCGACTATCCGTCGATGCTGGTCGCCGAGTGCGCGCGGCTCAATCGTGCGGGCCTGACGACGTGTTCGGACATGGCGTTCGATCCGGTGTTCCGGCAGATGCTCGCCGGCCTGCACGACGAGCTCACCGTGCGGTTGCGCGCCTACGAGATCTCCAATCCGCAGATGACCACCACCGCGCATCCCGGTGACGGCGATGATCTGGTCCGGCAGGTCGGCATCAAGATCTGGGTCGACGGGTCACCGTGGATCGGCAACGTCGACCTGACGTTCCCGTACCTCGACACCGCGGCCACCAGGACCATCGGCGTGGTACCGGGTTCCTGCGGTCACGCCAACTACAGCCGCGAACAACTCCGCGAGATCGTCGGCGCCTACTTCCCGCTCGGCTGGCAGATGGCGTGTCACGTTCACGGCGACGCCGGCGTCGACACCATCCTCGACGTGTACGAGGAAGTGCTGCAGGCACATCCGCGCCCGGATCACCGGCTGCGCCTCGAACATGTCGGCGCAATCACCCCCGAACAGTTGGAGCGCGCGCACGCGCTCGGTGTCACGTGCAGCATCTTCGTCGACCAGATCCACTACTGGGGAGACGTCATCGTCGACGGGCTCTTCGGCCCCGAACGCGGAAACCGTTGGATGCCATGCGGTTCGGCGGTCGCGACGGGTATGCGGATCTCGCTGCACAACGATCCGCCGGTGACCCCGGAGGAGCCGCTGCGCAACATCAGCGTGGCGGCCACCCGCCGGGCGCCGAGCGGCCGAGTGCTGGCGCCGGAGGAACGCCTGACCGTCGAGCAGGCGATCCGGGCCCAGACCCTCGACGCGGCGTGGCAGTTGTTCGCCGACGACGTGATCGGCTCGATCGAGGTCGGCAAGTACGGCGATCTGGTGGTGCTGTCGGCGGATCCGCGCGCGGTGGACCCCG
Source organism: Mycobacterium sp. GA-2829 (assembly GCF_001499965.1). Taxonomy (GTDB): domain Bacteria; phylum Actinomycetota; class Actinomycetes; order Mycobacteriales; family Mycobacteriaceae; genus Mycobacterium. Next base: position 91,248 of record NZ_LQIT01000005.1, on the reverse strand, counting down.
AGGAGATCGCCGACCTCGAGGTGCTGTCGACGTACCTGGCGGGGCGCTGCGTTTACGCCAAACAGGTCTGACAACCAACGTTGTCGTGGCAGGCTTCGGGTATGTCCGAGCTGCCCGAACCGCGCCTCCTCGACGACCGTCTCCGCCACTGGGCGCAGACCGCCCCGGACGGTGAGGCCATCGTCTACCTCGACCGCACGTGGACCTGGGCGCAGTGGGATGACCGGATCCGCCGGCTCGCCGGTGCGTTGCGGGAATTCGGGGTCGGCCACGGGGACGCCGTGGCGTTTCTCGACAAGAACCACCCGGCGTGTGTGGAGACCACCTTCGCCGCGGCGTCGCTCGGCGCGGCCAACGCCGTCGTCAACTTCCGGCTCGCCGGCGACGAACTGGACTACGTCATCAACGACAGCGGCGCCAAGGTCCTCATCGTGGGACGCGAACTGCGCCCGGCGATCGAGCGTGTCCGCGACCGACTGACCAACGTGGAGCAGATCGTGGAGGTGACCCCGGACGGCGTGGACGGTGACGAATACGAGCGGCTGCTCGCCGGCGCCACCCCGGCCGACCGCGGCGCCGACGTCACCCCGGACGAAGTCTGCGTGATCATGTACTCCTCGGGCACCACCGGACGGCCCAAGGGTGTCGAGCTGACGCAGGGCAATCTCATCGCCCATACCGTGAACGCCCACGAGGGCTGGGGTTTCGACGACGGCGACAAGAACATGGTGTCGATGCCGTTCTTTCACGTCGGTGGGCAGTCCTATGTGCAGTTCGGCATCTACGACGGCGTGCCCAGCGTGTTGACCCGCGAGGTGGACGGGGCGTCGCTGGCCGATGCGATCCTCAAGGGCGCCAACCGGACCTTCCTGGTGCCGGCCGTCCTGGCGAAGGTGCTCGAGACCGGGCCGGAGGCGGTGAAGCTGTTCGGCGCGCTCAAGACGTTCTGCTACGGGGCGTCGCCGATGCCGCTGCCGCTGCTGCGCCGGGCGCTGCAGGCGTGGCCGGACACCGACTTCATCCAGGTCTACGGGCTGACCGAGGTGTGCGGGGTGATCAGCCACCTGATGGCCGAAGAGCACCGCGACACCGCGCATCCCGAGCGGCTGGTCAGCGCCGGGAAGCTGATCCCCAGAGCCGAACTGCGCATCGTCGACCCGAACACCGGCGAGGACGTGCCGACGGGCAAACAGGGCGAGTTGTGGTTCCGCACACCGCAATTGATGAAGGGCTACCACAACAAACCGGAGGCGACGGCCGATGCGGTCACCCCGGACGGCTGGTTCCGCACGGGTGACGTGGGGCGTGTCGACGCCGACGGGTACATCTTCGTCGAGGACCGGCTCAAGGACATGATTATCTCCGGCGGCGAGAACGTCTACTCCATCGAGGTCGAGCGGGTGCTCGCGGAGCACCCGGCGGTGACCGAGGTCGCGGTGATCGGTGTGCCGGACGAGAAATGGGGGGAGGCGGTCAAAGCCGTGGTCGCCGTCGACGGTTCGGTGTCCGCGGGCGAGTTGACGGACTGGTGCCGCGACCGGCTTGCCCGGTACAAGTGCCCGCGCAGCGTCGACATCGTCGAGGAACTGCCGCGCAACCCCACCGGAAAGATCCTCAAGAAGGAACTGCGCAAACCGTTCTGGGAGGGCCGCGACCGGACGACGGTGTGAGATCGGCGAGACTGACGGGATGGCTCCCGACCTCCCCGACCTGCCTGATCTTCTCGACCGCCTGCACGTGGTGGCGCTGCCGATGCGGGTGCGGTTCCGCGGCATCACGGTCCGCGAACTCGCGTTGATCGAAGGCCCGGCCGGCTGGGGTGAATTCGGACCGTTCCTCGAGTACGCGCCGCCCGAGGCCGCGACGTGGCTGGCCGCCGCACTCGAGGCGGCCTACACCGCACCGCCCGCCGTCCGGCGGGACCGCATCGCGATCAACGCCACGGTGCCCGCCGTCCCCGCCGCGCAGGTACCCGAGGTGCTGGCCCGGTTCCCCGGCGCCCGCACCGCGAAGGTCAAGGTCGCCGAACCGGGACAATCCCTGGCCGACGACGTCGACCGGGTGAACGCGGTGCGCGCGCTGGTGCCGACGGTGCGGGTCGACGCCAACGGCGGGTGGTCTGTCGAGGAGGCGGAGGCCGCCGCGGCGGCGCTGACGGCCGACGGACCATTGGAGTATCTCGAACAGCCGTGCCGCACGGTGCCCGAGCTCGCCGAGTTACGTTCCCGGACAACGGTTCCCATTGCCGCCGACGAGAGCATCCGGAAGGCCGACGATCCGCTGCACGTGGTGCGGGCAGGCGCCGCCGATGTCGCGGTGGTCAAGGTCGCACCCCTCGGGGGAGTGCAGCCGCTGCTCGACATCGCCGCGCAGATCGACATCCCGATCGTGGTGTCGAGCGCCCTGGATTCCGCCGTCGGCATCGCGCGCGGGTTGTCCGCCGCGGCCGCGCTGCCGCACCTGGACCACGCCTGCGGACTCGGCACGGGAGGACTGTTCGTCGACGACGTGGCCGAGCCGCTGATGCCGGTCAACGGGTACCTGCCGGTCGGACCGGTCGCGCCGGATCCGGACCGGTTGGCGGCGCTGGCCGTGAGCGGCGAGCGCCGGCAGTGGTGGATCGACCGGGTTGCCGAGTGCTTGCAGGTGCTAAAAGGCATGCGCGCGAACGGTTGAACGGTGCGATGATCGCCAGGACGGTAGGGGGCGCCCATGCGTATCGGTCTGATGGATTCGGCGATCGCCGCGCGGCCGACCGCCGACACGATGACTCGCGTCAACTACCTCACCGCCGCCGCCACCGGCTTCGACTCCTTCTGGGTGCCCGATCATCTCAACTCGCTGTTCCCGCGGGCGTTGTGGAGTCCGGAACACACGGAGGCGGCGCGCATCGTGCCGTCGCTCGATGCGTACATGGAACCGTGGACGTTGCTCGGCCACATCGCGGCACGTAACCGCGCGGCACGGCTGCGGTTGGGCGTCGGTGTCACCGACACCGGCCGGCGCAATCCCGCCGTCACCGCACAGGCCGCGGCGACGCTGCACCTGCTGAGCAGGGTCGCGCCATCCTCGGCATCGGTTGCGGTGAGCGCGAAGGCAACGAACCCTACGGGGTCGACTGGAGCCGTCCTGTCGCCCGATTCGAAGAGGCGTTGGCGACCATCCGTGCGCTGTGGGATTCCAAAGGCGCACTGGTGGACCGCGATTCAGAATTCTTCCCGCTGCGCAACGCGGTGTTCGACCTACCCCCGTACAAGGGGACGTGGCCGCAGATCTGGATCGCCGCCCATGGACCCCGAACGTTGCGCGCCGCCGGTCGGTACGCGGACGGGTTCTTTCCCGCATTCGCGCACACCCCGCGCGAGTACGCCCGCCGGTTGGACGTCGTCCGGTCGGCGGCCTCCGATGCCGGCCGCGACCCGATGGCCATCGTCCCGGCGATGTGGGCGATGACCCTGACCGGCCGCAGCCGTGCCGCCGTCGACGAGGCCCTCGAATCGCGAACCATCCGGGCCGGGGGGTTGATGGCCCCGGACGAGTTCTACGCCGAACACGGCGCCACGCACCCTCTCGGCACCGGCTTCGCCGGCGCGCAGGATCTGCTGCCGCATGGCTGGGACCAGCAGACCGCCATCGCCCACGTCGACAAGGTGCCGGTCGAGGTGGTCCGCAACTCGCTGCTGTGCGGCACCCCCGACGAGATCGTGGATCAGGCCGCAGAGTGGCGTGATTGCGGAGTCCGATACCTGGTGATCGCGGACATCACCCTGATGCAGCGCAAGTTCCGTAAGGGCCTGGCCGGTGTCGCGAGCTCGGTCAAGGTCGTCCGCGGCCTCAAGCGTCTCTGAACACTGACGGTCAGTACATGCAGACGTCGGCGATCAGCACCCCCGGCCACCCGGCGACGAGGATGCCGAACGACAGCAGTTGATCGCGGCTGCCGTAGAGGGTCTGCATGTGGTGCAGGTGTTCAGCGCGCAGACCCACCACGAGGACACCGATGACGAGATACGGCAGCGACGCCCATAGGAGCGTCTCCAACACGCCGCCGACGGACACCTCGTGACCGAGGACCCGCCGCAGCGTGCGCATCATGCGAGAAGTCTGGCACCGGAACGCGGCCTCGAGGCGATGAACCGCGGATGTCCTGATCTGTGGGATACCTGGCCTGGACGCCACGATTGCGCCCGTCCACACTGAGCCCATGACCAGGTCGGTGCTGATCGCCGGATTCCCCGGCATCCAAGCCCTCGATCTCGTCGGCCCCTTCGAGGTGTTCACCGGCGCCACCCGTTATCTGGCCACGAAGGGCGCCGACGGCTATGACGTCCGCGTCGGATCGGTCGGCGGCGGCCCGCTCGACACCGGCACCGGGCTGACGCTGCACGCCGAACCCCTCCCAGACCCGAACACCCCCCGCGACACCCTCGTCCTGCCCGGCGGCCGCGGCACCGAAACCGCCCTCGCCGACGGCGAACTCGTCGACTGGGTCCGTGCGGCCGCCCCGCACACCCGCCGCGTGGTCACCGTCTGCACCGGGGCGTTCCTCGCCGCCGAGGCGGGTCTGCTCGACGGCTGCGCGGCCACCACCCACTGGGCCTTCGCCTCCCACCTGGCGGCCCGCTATCCCGCCGTCACCGTCGATCCGGACCCCATCTTCGTGCGCAGTTCGCCGAAGGTGTGGACGGCCGCGGGCGTGACCGCGGGCATCGATCTCGCACTCGCCCTCGTCGAGGACGACCACGGCACCGACGTCGCGCAGACCGTGGCCCGCTGGCTGGTGATGTATCTACGCCGTCCGGGCGGTCAGACCCAGTTCGCCGCACCGGTGTGGATGCCGCGGGCCAAACGTGCCCCGATCCGCGACGTGCAGGAAGCCATCCAAGCCGAACCCGCTGCCGCGCACCGCATCTGCGATCTCGCCGACCGTGCGGCCATGAGCCCGCGCCACTTCACCCGCGTGTTCACCGCCGAGGTCGGCGAGGCCCCCGGCGCGTACGTCGAACGCATCCGCACCGAAGCGGCGCGCCGCCAGCTCGAGGAGACCGACGACACCGTCAGGGTGATCGCCGACCGGTGCGGTTTCGGCACCGCGGAGACCATGCGCCGCAACTTCATTCGCCGCCTGGGCGTCTCACCCGACCAGTACCGCAGAACGTTCGCCTGAAAGGACCGCATCACATGCAGATAGCGATCGTGCTCTATCCGGGTTTCACTGCACTGGATTTCATCGGCCCCTACGAGGTGCTGCGCAATCTGCCCGACAGCGAGGTGCGGTTCGTCTGGCACGAACCCGGACCGGTCACCGCGGACTCCGGTGTCCTCGTCGTGGGCGCCACCCACTCATTCGGAGAGACACCGACCCCGGACGTGCTGCTCGTCCCCGGCGGACCCACCTCGATGGAACACGCCCGCGACGAGGCGCTGCTGGACTGGATCCGCACCGCGCACCGCACCACCGCGTGGACCACGTCGGTGTGCACCGGATCGCTGATCCTCGGCGCCGCGGGCGTGCTGGCCGACAAACGCGCCACCTCCCATTGGATGGCCGTGCCGACGTTGAAGACCCTCGGCGCCATCCCGGTCGGCGACCAGCGGGTGGTGCGCGAGGGCAAGGTGGTCACGGCCGCGGGCGTGTCCGCGGGCATCGACCTCGCGATGTGGCTGGCCGGGCAGATCGCGGGGGAGGCGCACGCCAAGGCCACCCAGCTGATCCTCGAATACGACCCGCAGCCGCCGTTCGACTCGGGGCACCTGTCCAAGGCGTCGGCCGCGACGAAGGCCGCGGCCGCCGCGGCGCTGGGCAAGGACACCTTCGTCACCCACCGCCAACTCGGCCCGTCGACCATGCTGCTGTGGGACGCCGCGCTGCGCGCGGTCCGGTCGAGGGGGCGCCGCGCGAAGTCTGCCTAGGATCGCCGCATGGGCATACCCGAGGTGGATCCGACCGCAGGCTCGCCGATGCTGAAGGTCGGCGCCAGGCTGCTGCGCCCGCGGCCGGTGCGCTATCTCGTTCGTCACATCGTGCCGCGCATCGACCCGCCGCTGCTGCGCATGTCCGGCGGCCGGGTGTCCTCGGCGATGGTCACCCCCGAACTGCTGCTCACCACGGTCGGGGCGAAGTCCGGCGAACAGCGCGTCACCCCGCTGACGTACTTCACCGACAACGGCCGGGTGATCGTCGTCGCCTCGAACTACGGCGGGCGCCGCCACCCCGCCTGGTACCACAACGTGAAGAAACAGCCGCGCGTCACGCTGTCGGCGGGCGGATACGAGGGCACGTTCGTGGGCGAAGAGGTCACCGGCCCCGAGCGCGACCGGCTGTGGGACCTCGCCAAGAACTGGATCCCCAGCTACGCCGATTACGAGAAGCTCACGCAGGGCCGCACCATCCCGATCCTCGCCTTCACGGAGGTCTCCGAGTGATTTCGGCGCGCAAACGTACGCTGGGCGCACGTCAGCGCGCCGAAATCGCCGTCGAGTAGCGTCGGGAGGCGTGAATCTCGCTTACGACGATCGCGGCAGCGGCATCCCGGTGCTGTTCATCGCCGGTCGCGGCGGCGCAGGCCGCACCTGGCACCTACATCAGGTCCCCGAGTTCCTGCGCAACGGCTATCGCGCCATCACCTTCGACAACCGCGGCGTCGGCGCCACCGAGAACGCCGAGGGATTCGGCATCGAGCAGATGGTCGCCGACACCGCCGACCTCATCGAGAAGCTGAACGCCGCGCCGGTGCGCATCGTGGCGGTGTCGATGGGCTCCTACATCGCCCAGGAACTCATGCTCGCCCGCCCCGAACTGGTCCGCTCGGCGGTGCTCATGGCCACCCGCGGCCGCCACGACCGCGCCCGCAACTTCTTCTCCGACGCCGAGAAGGAGCTGACCTCCGCCGGTATCACGCTGCCCCCGCGCTACGACGCCAAAGTCCGTGTGCTGGAGAACTTTTCGCCCAAGACGATCAACGACGACCGGGCCATCGGCGACTGGATCGAGATGTTCACCATGTGGCCGACGAAGTACACCCCCGGGCTGCGCACCCAGGGCGACGTCGGCCCGAAGGAGAACCGGCTGCCGGCCTACCGCAGCATCCGCATCCCGACGCTGGTGATCGGGTTCGCCGACGACGTGCTGCTGCCGCCGCACCTGGGCAAGGAGGTTGCCGACGCGATGCCGCACGGGCGTTATCTGGAGATCCCCGATGCCGGTCACCTCGGCTTCATCGAGCGGCCGCAGGAGGTCAACGCCGCGGCGCTGAAATTCTTCGGGAATATCCTGTAGCGATGAACCCCTCGACGGCACAGGCGCGTGTCGTCGTCGACGAACTCGTTCGCGGCGGCGTGCGCGACGTCGTGCTGTGCCCGGGGTCCCGCAACGCGCCGCTGGCGTTCGCCCTCGCCGACGCCGACCGGGCCGGCCGGTTGCGGCTGCACGTGCGCATCGACGAGCGCACCGCGGGTTTCCTCGCGATAGGGCTGGCGGTGGCCGAACGCGCGCCGGTGTGTGTGGCGATGACGTCGGGCACCGCGGTGGCCAACCTCGGGCCCGCGGTCGTGGAGGCCAATTACGCCCGCGTGCCACTGATCGTGCTCAGCGCGAACCGGCCCTACGAACTGCTGGGCACCGGGGCGAACCAGACCTTCGAGCAGCTCGGCTACTTCGGCACCCAGGTGCGCGCGAACATCAGCCTGGGCCTGGCGGAGGACGCCCCCGACCGGATGGACGCCCTGAACGGGGAGTGGCGCTCGGCGACGTGCCGGGTGCTGGTCGCGGCGACGGGGGCGCGCAGCGCCAACGCCGGCCCCGTGCAGTTCGACATCCCGCTGCGCGAACCGCTGGTCCCCGCCTTCGACGACGACGGGTCCTGCCCGCCCGGCCGACCCGACGGCAGGCCGTGGACCTACACCCCGCCGGTGACGTTCGACCAGCCGCTGGACATCGACCTCACCCCGGACACCGTGGTGATCGCCGGCCACGGCGCGGGTGTGCACCCCAACCTCGCCGACCTGCCGACCGTCGCCGAACCCACCGCACCGCCTGCGGCCAACCCGCTGCACCCCCTCGCGCTGCGGCTGCTGCGGCCCAAACAGGTCATCATGCTCGGCCGCCCGACCCTGCACCGGCCGGTGTCGGCGTTGCTGGCCGACCCGTCGGTCCCGGTGTACGCGCTGACCACCGGGCCGCGCTGGCCCGACGTCAGCGGTAACTCGCAGGCCACCGGTACCCGCGCGGTCACCAGCGGCGCCCCCGAATCGGCGTGGCTGCGCCGCTGCGCGGAGGTCAACGCCCACGCCGTCACCGCGGTGCGCGAGCAGTTGAGAACCCACCCGTTGACCACCGGTCTGCACGTCGCCGCCGCGGTGGCCGACGCCGTGCGGGCGGGCGATCAGCTCGTGCTCGGCGCCAGCAACCCGGTCCGCGACGCCGCGCTGGTCGGGTTCACCCCGAACGGTGTGCAGGTGCGGTCCAACCGCGGCGTCGCGGGTATCGACGGCACGGTGTCGACGGCCATCGGCGCCGCCCTGGCCCACGACAGCACCGGCGGACGCACCATCGCGCTGATGGGCGATCTCACGTTCGTGCACGACAGCTCGGGTCTGCTGATCGGACCCACCGAACCGACCCCGCGCAACCTGACGATCGTGGTGTCCAACGACAACGGCGGCGGCATCTTCGAACTGCTCGAACAGGGCGATCCGCGCTTCTCCGACGTGTCCTCCCGGGTGTTCGGCACCCCGCACGACGTCGACGTCGGCGCGCTGTGCCGGGCCTACCACGTGGAGAACCGCCAGATCGAGGCCGCCCAGCTCGCCGAGGCGCTCGACGAACCGCACGACGGGATGCGCGTGCTGGAGGTGAAAGCCGACAGGTCGTCGCTGCGCGCGCTGCACGCGTCGATCAAGGCCGCCCTGTGAGGCTGCCCGACCGGGTCGCCGCCATGCGGCGTGCGGTGATCCCGCATCTGTACGGCGTCGAGGACGAGACGCGCGCGGAGCGGATCATCCGCCGGGTCCGCATCGGCGTCATCCTCGCGGCGTGTCTGGTGACGCTGCAGTCGGTGCTGATGGTCGTCGGCGCCTGGCGCAACGACCGCCAGATCGAACGCCACATGGGCGTGGCCGAGGCGACGGTGCTCAGCGCCGGGCCGCGCCGCTCGACCATCGAGTTCGTCACCCCCGACCGCGTCACCTACCGCCCCGAACTCGGCGTGCTGTATCCGTCCGAACTGGAGACCGGGATGCGGATCTACGTCGAATACGACCGCAACAACCCCGATCTCGTGCGGGTGCGCGACCGCAACGCGTCACTGGCCATCATCCCGGCCGGCTCGATCGCGGTGGTGGGCTGGCTGGTCGCCGGCGTGGCGCTGGTCGGTCTGGCGGTGCTGCAGAAACGCCTGGCCCGCGAACCCGAAACCGTCTGAGGCTGTTTGGCCGCCGCCGCGCCGGGTATCGCCCCGCGCGACGGAAGGAGCCAGCATGTCGATTCTGGACTCAGCCAGGAACCGCGCCATGCACCTGGCCGCAGGCGTGGTCGACAAGGTCGTCGAGAAGGCCCCCGACGCGGCGAACGGCCAGTCGGTCACGATCAACGCCGACGTCGTCGAGGTCGAGGAACTCTGGCGCGACGCCCGCCGCATGTCGGTCGTGCTCGGCGAACTCGGCGACGTGGAGTACACCCAACCGGACCGTTACCGGTGGCACCTGCACGCCGGACCGGTCTCGACGACGTGGGAGTCCGAGATCCACACCGACCCCGGCGGGCTGCGCTTCACCGGCGACGACGGTAACGAGATTCTCGTCGGTTTCCGGCCCGCGCCCAATCATCTCGGCACCGAGGTCACCCTCAAGACCAAGACCCCCGCACCCGATCTGCTCTCCGGTGCGCTCGCCTTCAAGGTGCTCTACCGCTGCCGGGCGCTGCTGCAGACCGGCGAGGTCCCCACCATCCGCAACAACCCGAGCGCGCGCCCGTCGGCGCGGTAAGGAAGACCCCTCATGCGCGCACTGTGCTGGAACGGCGTCAACAACCTGTCCGTCGAGACCGTCGACGACCCGGAGATCCTCAACCCGCACGACGTCATCGTCGAGGTCACGCTGACCACCACCTGCGGATCGGATCTGCACTTCATCGACGGCTATCTGCCGGGTATGCGCGCGGGCGACGTGTTCGGCCACGAGTTCATGGGCCGGATCGTCGAAACCGGCCGCGAGGTCCGCGACGTGCGGGTCGGTGACCGGGTGGTGGTGCCGTCCTTCATCGGCTGTGACCGGTGCTGGTACTGCGACAACGACCTGTACTCGTGCTGCGACACCACCAATCCGAATGCCGAACTGCAGCAACCACTCCTGGGCTATCCGTCCGGCGGCATCTACGGGTACACGCATCCGTTCGGCGGCTACGCCGGTTCCCACGCCCAGTTCGTGCGGGTGCCGTTCGGCGACACCAACTGCTTCCCGATTCCCGTCGACATCACCGACGAGCAGGCGCTGTTCCTGTCCGACGCCGTCCCGACCGGGTTCATGGGTGCGGACTTCTGCGACGTCAACGGCGGTGACACCGTGGCGGTCTGGGGTGCCGGCGGGGTGGGGCTGATGGCGGCCAAGAGTGCGCTGCTGCTCGGCGCCGACCGCGCCATCGTGATCGACCGCATCCCCGAACGCCTCGCGCTGGCCCGCGAATATGGTTTGGAGACAATCGATTACGCCAACGCCGACAGCGTCCAGGAGACGCTGCGGGAGATGACGGGCGGCCGCGGTCCCGACGCGTGCATCGACGCGGTCGGGATGGAGGGCCACAGCACCGGCCTGCAGCAGGTCTACGACCGGGCCAAACAGCTGCTGCGGCTGGAGACCGACCGCGCCAGCGCGCTGCGGCAGGCGATCCTGGCCTGTCGCAAGGGCGGGGTGGTCTCGGTTTTGGGTGTCTACGGGCTGACCGACAAGTTCCCGATGGGCGTGGTGACCAACAAGGCGCTCACGATCAGATCCGCTCAGCAGCACGGTCAGCGGTACATGCCGCGGCTGTTCGACTACGTCGAGCAGGGCGACCTCGACCCGGCGAAGTTGATCACCCACGACCTGCCGCTCGAACAGGGCGTTCGCGCCTACGACATGTTCAAGAACAAGCAGGACAACTGCATTCGCGTGGCGCTGCGCCCTTGACCTAGGTGGTCGCGACCAGGTTCGCCAACCAGTTCTGGTCGCTGATGTCGAGGACTTCGTCGTTGACCAGGTCGTACACGGTGGGTGTGCCGATATGGTCGGCGTTGACCTGGGCGAGCAGTTCGACGTTGAGGTCGGTCATGTCGACGGTGTCGACGGCCTCGCCGCCGCCGCGGATCGCCTGCACGCCGGGGGCTGGGATGCCGCTGCGCTGCGCCATGTCGGCCATCTCGTCGTTGGACGGGCCCTGTCCGCCGGGTTGCTGATGCGCCCACAGGTCCTCGACGAACGCCTGGAAGGTGACCGCACGCGGTGCCGCGTCGGCGGCGGCGAACATCGCGTTGCTCACCCGCGCGGAATGGTCGGTCTCGCGGTCGAGGAACGTCACGGGCCGGTAGATGACCGCCAACTGCCCGAGGCTGATGTAGCTGGTCATCTCGCTGCCGAAGTCGGCCTGCAGCATGGCGCAGTGCGGGCACTGTGGTTCGGTGAACACCTCGATCTGCGCCGAGGCGTCCGGATCGCCGACGAGGATGCCGTAGCCGTCCTCGGTCACGGCGGTGCGGGGCTGGTTGGGGTCCTGACGGGCGATGCCGGCGACCTCACGCGTGCAGCCGACGGTCAGCAGCACCAGCGCCGCGGCGACGAGCGCGATCCAGATCCGCACAGGGAAACGGTACCGCCCCTGGTCTTCGTGTCACGTATGCCGCGACGCAACCTGGCGGTCAGGTTGCGCTGAGAGCCTCGGCTCGTGCGCGTTGCGATCGTCGCAGAGTCCTTCCTCCCCAACGTCAACGGCGTCACCAACTCGGTGCTGCGGGTGCTCGAGCATCTGCGGCGCACCGGACACGAGGCGATAGTCATCGCCCCGGACACCCCCCGCGGGGAGCCCCCGGCCGACCGGGTGCACGACGGGGTGCGGGTCCATCGGGTGCCCTCGCGGATGTTCCCGAAGGTGACGTCCCTGCCGCTGGGAGTGCCGCGGCCCCGCATGCTGGGGGTGCTGCGCGGATTCGACCCCGACGTGGTGCATCTGGCGTCGCCGGCGCTGCTCGGGTACGGCGGGGTGCACGCCGCGCGTCGCCTCGGGGTGCCGACGGTCGCGGTGTTCCAGACTGACGTCGCGGGTTTCGCGCAGAGTTACGGCATGGGGGCGGCGTCGCGGGCGGCGTGGGCGTGGACGCGCCATTTGCACAGCCTCGCCGACCGCACCCTGGCGCCGTCGACGTCGGCGATCGCCGATCTCGAGGCGCACGGGGTGCCGCGGGTGCACCGCTGGGCGCGTGGTGTGGACGTCACCGGGTTCGCACCGTCGGCGCGTGACGAGGGGTTGCGCCGACGGTGGTCGCCCGGCGGCAGGCCGATCGTCGGATTCGTCGGCCGGCTGGCGCCGGAGAAACACGTCGAACGGTTGGCGGCGCTCAGCGCCCGCGACGATGTGCAGGTGGTCGTCGTCGGCGACGGCGTCGACCGTGCCGAACTCGAAAACCTCATGCCGACAGCGGTTTTCACCGGTGCGCTGTACGGCGACGCGCTGGCGGCGGCCTACGCGAGCATGGACGTGTTCGTGCACCCGGGGGAGCACGAGACGTTCTGTCAGGCGGTGCAGGAGGCGATGGCCTCAGGTCTGCCGGTCGTCGCCCCGAACGCCGGCGGCCCACGCGACCTGGTCGCCCCGTACCGCACCGGCCTGCTGCTGGAGGTCGCCGATTTCGAGCACCGGCTGTCGGAGGCCGTCGGCCATCTCGTCGACGAGCGGGACCGTTACTCGGTCGCGGCGCGGCGCGGCGTCCTGGGCCGGACCTGGCCGGCGATCTGCGACGAACTCATCGGCCACTACGAGGCGGTCGCAGGCATCCGTGGGGTCAGGGCCGCCTGATCCACCCGTGTCAGTCGGTCGGCTCAGCGTCCGGGCGTGTCGCCTTTTCGGCGGCCTGGCCGCCGTCTTCGCGGGTGAGCTGCGGGATCAGCCCCCCGGCGAGGACGTACTGCGCCTGCCGGGGTGAGAGGCGATGGCGCACTTCGAACGTCGAGTCCTTGCTGACGTTCCGTACGGAGAAGGTGTCGGTGCCGTTGACGGCGTCGTGGAGGCCGCTCAACGCCAGGGTGTCGTCCTGGTCGATCCGGTCGTGGTCGTCGGGGTCGACGAACTCCAGGGCGAGGACGCCGAAGTTGGCGAGGTTCTGCCAATGGATCCGGGCGAACGACTTCGCGATGACGACCCGCAGGCCCAAGTGCCGCAGCGCGATCGCGGCGTGCTCGCGTGAGGACCCCTGGCCGTAGTTCTCCCCGCCGACGACGATGTGTCCGGTGTCGCGCGCCTGTTCGGCCCGCTCGGGATAGGACTCGTCCACCTGCGTGAAGCTGAACTGCGCGAGCTTGGGGATGTTCGACCGATACGGCAGCGCCCTGGCGCCGGCGGGCGAGATCTCGTCGGTGGAGATGTTGTCGCCCACCTTGAGCAGCACCGGCGCCTCGAACTCGTCGAGAAGTTGTTCCGGGTCGGGCAGCCGCGAGATGTTCGGCCCCTTCACCGGGGTGATCTTCTTCGCCTCGTCGGGGTCCAGCGGTGGAACGAACATCGCGGTGTTGACCGAGTTGCGTTCGGGCATCTCCAGCGTCGGGTAATCCACGCCCTGGTCGCGCGCCCAGTCCCGCGGATCGGTGATGACCCCGGTCAACGCGGAGGCGGCGGCGGTCTCCGGCGAGCACAGCCAGACCTTGTCCTCCTTGGTTCCCGACCGGCCGGGGAAGTTGCGGGGCATGGTGCGCAACGAGTTGTGTCCGGTCGCGGGGGCCTGGCCCATCCCGATGCAGCCCATACAGCCGGCCTGGTGGATCCGGGCGCCGCTGATGACCAGCGAGGTGGTCGCACCCATCTTCGTGAGATCGGTCAGGATCTGCCGGGAGGTGGGGTTGATGTCGAAACTCACGGCGGGCGAGGTCTGCCGACCGTCGACCATCGCCGCGGCGATCGCGAAGTCGCGAAGCCCTGGGTTGGCGCTGGAGCCGATCACGACCTGGGCGATCTCCTCGCCGGCGACCTCCCGGACGGGGACGACGTTGCCCGGCGAGGACGGCTTGGCGATCAGCGGCTCGATCTGCGACAGGTCGATGGTCTCGTCGATGTCGTAGGTCGCGCCGTCGTCGGCGACCAGTTCGATCCAATCGTCCTCGCGGTCCTCCGCGCGCAGGAAGTCGCGGACCGCGTCGTCGCTGGGGAACACCGTGGTGGTGGCCCCCAATTCGGCGCCCATGTTGGCGATGACGTGGCGGTCCATCGCGGTCAGACCCGCCAGGCCGGGTCCGTAGTACTCGATGATGCGGTTCACCCCGCCCTTGACGTCGTGGCGGCGCAGCATCTCCAGGATGACGTCCTTGGCCGAACACCATTCCGGCAGTTCGCCTTCCAAGCGGACACCCCAGATCTCGGGCATGCGGAAGTGCAGCGGCTTGCCGGTGATCGCGACCGCCACCTCGAGTCCGCCGACGCCGATCGCCAGCATGCCGAGGGAGCCGGCGGCGGGGGTGTGGGAATCCGAGCCCACCATCGTCTTGCCGGGGATGCCGAAGCGCTGCATGTGCGTCGGGTGCGACACCCCGTTGCCCGGCTTGGAGAACCACAACCCGAAGCGTTGCGCCGCGGTACGCAGGTACTCGTGGTCCTCGGCGTTCTTCTCGTCGGTCTGCAGCAGATTGTGGTCCACGTACTGCACGCTGACGTCGGTGCGCGCGGTGTCGAGGTCCAGCGCCTCGAGCTCCTGCATGACCAAGGTCCCGGTGGCGTCCTGGGTGAGCGTCTGGTCGATGTGGATCGCGATCTCTTCGCCGGGGGTCATCTCCCCGGATTCGAGATGCGCTTCGATCAGTTTCTGGGTGACATTCGCCGGCATACCGTCTTCCTCCGCCGTTTCAGGCAGGTTTACCGGGTCGGTAGCCCGTCAAACAGCGGCCTACCCCTGCGCCTCGACCGCGACGGGCTGCCATTCCTCCCACGTCGCCAGCCGGCTCTCGTAGTCGGCCTTGGCGATGCTCAACGGCACCTCGCCGAAGAACACCCGAAGCGGCGGGTTCTCCGCGTCGACGACCTTGAGGATCGCGCTCGCCGACGCCTTGGGATCACCCGGTGTGGCATTGCGCTTGCTGCGGGCGGCCTGCGCCTGCGCCTTGGCCTCGTCGTAGTCGGGGATCGGGGTGGCGTGCTTGGCCGACGGGCCCGCCCAGTCGGTGGAGAACCCGCCCGGCTCGACCAGCGTCACGTGCACGCCGAACGGCGCCACCTCCTGCGCCAGCGCCTGCGAGAACCCCTCCAGCGCCCACTTCGACGCGTGGTAGATCCCGACGTTGGGGAAGGCGCTGATCCCGCCGATCGACGACACCTGCACGATGTGGCCGCTGCGCTGCGCCCGCAGGTACGGCAGGGCGGCCTGGGTGATCCAGAGCGCTCCGAACACGTTCGTCTCGATCTGGTCGCGCGCCTCCTGTTCGGAGAGCTCCTCGATGAACCCGAACTGTCCGTAGCCGGCGTTGTTGACGACGATGTCGAGGCGTCCGAAATGGTCGTGCGCCTGTGTGACGGCGGCGAAGTCCGCCTCGCGGTCGGTGACGTCGAGCGCGATGGGCAGCAGCGCGTCGCCGAACTTGTCGACCAGATCCGTCAGGGTCGCGGTGTCGCGTGCGGTCGCCGCCACCCGGTCACCCCGCTCGAGTGCGGCGATCGCCCATTCGCGGCCGAATCCGCGCGATGTACCAGTGATGAACCAGACTTTTCCACTCATACCCGCTAACAAGGGCGGCGGCGTCCCCCATTCCCGAAGCCAGGACATTCACAGGTAGCGTCGGCGTCGTGAGCCGGGCGTCGTTGGACAAGAACCCCCATGAGGTCGCGTCGATGTTCGACGCGGTGGCACGCCGCTACGACATCACCAACACCGTGCTCTCGTTGGGGCAGGACCGGTTCTGGCGTCGGCAGACCCGCGCGGCGCTGGGCATCGGACCCGGCGACAAGGTGCTCGACCTCGCGGCGGGCACCGCGGTCTCGACGGTCGAACTCGCCGCCTCCGGCGCGTGGTGCGTGGCCGCCGACTTCTCGGTGGGGATGCTGTCGGCGGGACGCGGGCGCGACGTGCCGAAGGTGGCCGGGGATGCGACGAAACTGCCGTTCGCCGACGACTCCTTCGACGCGGTGACGATCAGCTTCGGCCTGCGCAACGTGGTCGACCACGTCGCGGGTCTGCGGGAGATGGCGCGGGTGACGCGGCCCGGCGGCCGGTTGGTGGTGTGCGAGTTCTCCACGCCGACCAACCGTGCGTTCGCCACGCTGTACAAGGAGTACCTGATGCAGGCGCTGCCCCGGATGGCGCGTGCGGTGGCGTCGAATCCCGACGCCTACGTCTACCTCGCCGAATCGATCCGGGCCTGGCCCGATCAGCCGGGTCTGGCGCAGCGGATCGCGGACGCGGGGTGGTCGCAGGTGCGGTGGCGCAACCTCACCGGCGGGATCGTGGCGCTGCACGCCGCGGTCAAACCCTGACCGTCAGATGTTCGACGTGTCGGCGGGTGCGTTCGGCGGCTGCTGGGTCGCCGAAACATCCTCGACCGCAACGGGTTCCAACCCCAGCGTGTAGGCCGTCATCGACAGCGACCCGTACGAGTAGCCGTCGACGAGCACCCGCGCCTCGTCCTCGCCCGCGGCAGCCAGCCCGGCCAGGTACAGCCACGGGATGAAGTGGTCCGGGGTCGGCACCGCGATCCCGTAGTCGGCGTGCCCGGTCAGCCCGGCGGCGCCGGACGGATCCGACAGGATCTGCTCTCGGGCCGCGTCGTCGAAGCGCTGCGCCCAATCGAATCCCGTGGCGAGGTTCCAGTCCATCGCCCTCAGGTTGTGAACGACGTTGCCGCTGGCCAGGATCAGCACGCCGCGCTCCCGCAACGGGGCCAGCTTCGCACCCAGGTCGAGGTGGTAGTCCAGCGGTTTATCGGCGTTGATGGACAGCTGGACCACCGGGATCGACGCATCGGGGAAGGCGTGCACCAGCACCGACCAGGTGCCGTGGTCGATACCCCAGCTGTCGATGTCGGCGCCCACCCACGTCGGGTGCACCACCTCACTGACCTCGTCGGCCAAGTCGGGTAGTCCGGGGGCCGGATATCGCACGTCGAACAACTCCTGCGGGAACCCGTAGAAGTCATGGATCGTGCGGGGCCGCGGCATCGCGGTCACGGCGGTCGCGTTGATGTACCAGTGCGCGCTGACCACGAGGATCGCCCGCGGTTTCGGCACCGCCGCCCCGAAGGCGCGCCACGCCGCGGTGTAGCGGTTCACTTCCAGCGCGTTCATCGGACTGCCGTGCCCGATGAACGCCGCAGGCATGGGCGTCACGTCACCAGTTTCGCCGCGACGGTGACCACGCGGGTGGCCATGTGGTCGAGCGCGGCCAGCGTGGCGTCGTCGAGGTCGTTCTGGTTGTGCGGCCCGGTGACGTGGCTGACCCCGTAGGGGTTGCCGTCGGCGAATTTCAGCCCGTCGGTGTAGCCCGGCGGCACGAGGATGCCCCCGAAGTGCATGAGCGAGGTGTACATCCCGATCAGCGTGGTCTCCTGTCCGCCGTGCACAGTCTGGCTCGAGGTGAAGCACGCGTACACCTTGTCGGCCAGTTTGCCGTGCGCCCACAGACCTCCGAGCGAGTCGAAGAAGGCCTGGAACGGCGACGCCGTACTGGAGAAGCGGGTGGGGGAGCCGAAGA
Organism: Mycobacterium sp. GA-2829; assembly: GCF_001499965.1. Lineage (GTDB taxonomy): Bacteria > Actinomycetota > Actinomycetes > Mycobacteriales > Mycobacteriaceae > Mycobacterium. Next base: position 73,339 of record NZ_LQIT01000005.1, on the reverse strand, counting down.
TCACCGCGTCGGCCCAGACGACGTCGTCCCCGCTGGCGGCCGGAAGATCTTTGGTCGCTTCGTAATTCGCTGACCAGGCGGGATTCTCGGCGAACGTCTTGGGGTCTCTGGTCTCGGCGATGTGGCGCACCCGCACGTCGGCGCCTGCGCGTTCGCCCGCCGCGGCGAGGCGCTCGGCCATCTTCGTGCCGTGCCCGGTCGCCGAGTAGTAGATCACTGCAAGTTTCGTCATGTCTCCGGACGATAGCCGGGCGGCCGCGGCGCGTTGAGGTGATACCGCACCCCGAGCATCCGGATCACGAAGCACACGCCGGCCGCGGCCAGCGCCGTCGCCAGGTTGTACACGTCGAGCCGCATGATCAGCACCGTGAGCAGCGCGGCGATCAGCGCCGGGATCGCGTAGAGCTCGCTCCGCAGCACCGTGGGCACCTGTCCGACGAGGGCGTCGCGGATCGTGCCGCCGCCCACGGCGGTGATCACCCCGAGCAGCGCCGCCGGGGCGACCCCGAGCCCGTAGGCCAGTGCCTTCATGGTGCCGATGACCGCGAACACGCTCAGCCCGATCGCGTCGAGCGCGGTGATCGACATCTCCCAACGCGCCAGGACGTGGTTGAGCGCGAACGCGATCAGCGCCCCGCCCACCGCGAGGATGAAGTACGGCCAGTCCACGAACGTCGCGGGCGGGATCGCCCCGATCAGCACGTCACGGATCACCCCGCCGCCCAACGCCGTCATCATGCCGAGCGTCACCACACCCACGACGTCGAGGTGGGTCGCCCGCAGTGCCGTCAACGCCCCGTTGAGCCCGAACACGAACGTGCCGGTCAGATCGAGTGCGAACAGCAGCGGCGGTTGGGTGTTCACCGGTCCTGCCTATCACGGGTCTCAATAAGCGCGGCGCAACCGCATCCCCAACGGCCGCCCGTCGGGGTCGAGCACGATGCGATAGGCCGGGATGGTCAGCCACCGGTGCCGGGCGGGTGGGCGGTCCCGGTCGTGCCGGAACTCGTGGTGACGCAGGCGGCCCGGCGGCCGCTGCCCGCGGCACCCGCCGGCGTGCCAGGCGTCGAGCGCGGCGGCCTCCGCGCGGACGGTCGCGGCGGCCCGGTCGGGGTCGAGCAGGTCGGCATCATCATCGAGCTCGAGGTGTTCGCGCATCAGGTCCAGCCGCAACCGGCGCGCGAATCGCCGTGCGCCATCACCCAATCCACCGGGGTCGGCGGGTGCGCGGGTGTCCCGCTCGTCGTCGATGACGGCGGCGGCCAGTTCCGAATCATGGGTCCACGAGCGGTTGTTGAGGTTGTTGCTGCCCACCACCGCCCACACGTCGTCGACGATGCACACCTTCGCGTGCACGTAGATCGGCCAGCCCTCGGCGTTCTCGATGTCGAAGATCTGCACCCGGTCCCCGCCGGCGGTGCGCACCATCGCCATCGCCTCGAGCTGACCCATCTCCGCCGCCCTGGTCGCCACCTTCTGGTCGACGCGGCGCGGCACCACCGCGATGAGATGCAGATCCGGTGACCGGCGCAACGCCGCGGCGAAGATGCGCGCGACGTCGACCGACCACAGGTACTGGTCCTCGACATAGATCAGCCGCCGCGCCCGGCGCAGCGCCTTGGCGTAACCGCGGGCGACGCTGCGCTCACCCAGCGGGGCGAACGGGTGCGCGGGCCTGCGACGCGGATAGGTGCGCAGCAGTTGCACCGCACAGTCACCGGCGACCGGCGGGTCGGGCGCCGGTTCGGGAAGCGGTGTCGCCGTGCGGCGGGTGCGGTACACGAGGTCCGAGACGACCTGCCACGGCAGTCGGCTGGTGAGGGCCGGATCGTCCCAGCGTTCCCGGAACACGTCCTCGACCTCGCGGACGGCGGGTCCGTGCAGCCGCAGCTGCAGATCGTGGCGGGCCGGGGTGGCGCCGTACAGGTCGTCGGACGCGTCGGGTTGCGGGTCACCGCGGTGGCCGGCGTCGTCGCGGCTGCCGCGGTCGAGGTCGATGCCGCCGACGAACGCCACGTCCTCGGACGGCCGCCCGGCGTACCGGATCACGACCGCCTTCTGGTGGTGGCTGCCGAGCGCCCGGATGCGTTGGTCGAGAAGCACTTCCACACCGGCCGTGGATACGGTCCTGGCGAAGTCGCGGTTCTGTTCGAGGTGGTACCCGAGCGCGCCGATGTGGGCGCGCCACAACAGCACTCGTACCGTCGCGCCGCGTCGCGCGGCCGCGCAGAGCGCATCGGCGACGGTCGGTCCGTCGTCGGTGAGTCGTTCGTCGGCGTCGGCACGCCACCCGGCCATCAGGATCAGGTCCCCGGACCCGGCTGCGGCCAACGCCTCGGCGAGTGCGGCGAAGTAGGTGCGCCCGTGCAGCAGCGGCGTCACCGAATTCTGCGTCGTCCACGCCCGTAGCCGGGTGGCGTCGTTACCGCGTTCCCCGGCGGCCAGGAACCATCCGTTGATCGCCGTGTGCCGTCGGGTCCGCAGCTCGAGGACGGCGTTGAGTTGCGGCAGCAACTCCTCGGCGTTCGGTGCCGCGACCACACTGACCCCGGGCAACTCGTCGCCGCGCACCGGGCGGTAGGTCCGGATGAAGTCCTCGCGCAGCGCGATCACTGCGACCCGGCCCGGATGTTCGCGCGCGAACCCCGCGAACAGGTGGGGGTCGGCTCCGGCGTCGTCGCCCAACAGGATCCACCGCCGGTCGGGATGCTGTTCGGCCAGCCGGTCGAGCGCCGCCCGCTTGGGCGCCAGACTCTGCCCGACGAGCCAGCCCGGGGCGAGGTCACCGCCTGCGGTGAGCGTGGTCCCGGGCGGGTAGCCGGTGTTGTCGAGGACCTCCGCGATCACCTGCGCGGACAGGTCGGGGGCGGCGGTCAGGTAGAACACCTCGGGCGTGAGCTCGGACTCGGCGAGATGGCGTACCAGATGCGGCATGCCCAGCACCGACCGGCGGTCGCGCGGACTGCGATTGAGCAGCGCCCGCACCCGGCCCCACTGCCTGCGCACATGGGTGATCGGCAGGACCCCGTCGACGTCGCACACCACACCGAATGCGGGTCCGTCGGGTGGGATCGGCACCCTTGAATTGTGCCCCGATCGGGCCGCGGTCACCGGATTCGCGCGAAAAAGGTTGCGGCGAAGGGCGATCAGGCTCGTGACTCCCACAACCGTAGGCTCTGCTCACCCACGGTCGGGTCGTGGGTCTGCTGGAAGTTGCGCCCGCCGCGGCGGTAGGTCGCCAGCACCGCAGGCGGCAGCTGCGGTTCGAGAAACGGGTCGGCCAGCCACCGGCAGGGCCGCACGTGGACCAGGTCGACAGCCGTTGCGGCAGCGGTGTCGTCGCGCCGGTACGGGCCCGCGATGCGGCCGAGCCAGAACAGTCCGTCCGGGTCGCGGGTCCACACCAGTGCGCCGTCGGCGATCTCGGCGAACCGGGCGATGCGGCGCGTCAGGCGCTCCCCGTCGACGCCGAGTTCCCCGAATCCGCACACCCCGAGCCGACGGGCCCGCTCGATCGTCCGCGCGACGTCGATCCCGTCGTCGCGGGACCGCATCGGCGCCCGATAGACCGCAACCATGTCCGCCATCTTGCGGGATATGCTCGCACCGACCGGCGACGGGAGTGGCTGTTGCAGACGTTCTGGCGGTATGTGCGCTTTCAGCTGATGATGTTCACCCTCGGCATCGTCGGGCCCATCTTCCTCGTGCTGTTCTTCACCACCCGCCCGGATCCGACGATGAAGTGGGCGTACTGGATCGGGTTGTTCATCACGACCGCCGACATCCTCATCGCGCTGGCGCTGACCGATTCGACCCGCAGCGATGACCGCCCGCCCGCCGACATGCGGATCGCCCTGGTATTCGCCAGGTTTCGGCAGCGCGACCTCTGATCAGCTGAACGGTTTGCGGGCGTCCAGACCTCGCGAGGCCAGCCCACCGACCCGCCACACGCGGGCGATCCAGTCGGCGTCCTCGTCGGTGACCAGGTTGCCCATCACGCGGACGGCGATGCGCATCAGCGTTGTCGACCGCATCGCGACTGGCCCGGCCACCGGCAGGAACCGCGGCAACGTCAGCAACAACGCCAACCGCCGCGCCACCGAGAACCCGCGGGCGTAGTGCTCGGTCAGCACCGCGGGCCACGCCTGCGCCAGGTCGGCGGCGCCCACCAACTCGGCGGCCAGCCGTCCGGTCTCCAGCCCGTAGTCGATGCCCTCGCCGTTGAGCGGGTTCACACACGCCGCCGCGTCGCCGATCAGCATCCAGTTCGGGCCGGCCACCCCCGACACCGCACCGCCCATCGGCAGCAGCGCCGACAGCGGGGCCCGCGGTTCACCGGTGAACCCCCACTCCTCGCGCCGCAGCGACGTGTAATACGACATCAGCGGCCGCAGCGCGGCGTCCGCCGGCCGCTTGTCGGTCGCCAGCGCGCCGACGCCGATGTTCACCTCGCCGTTGCCCAGCGGGAAAATCCAGCCGTATCCGGGCAGCACCTTGCCGTCCGGGGAGCGCAACTCCAGATGCGAGGTGATCCACGGTTCGTCGCTGCGGGGGCTGGCGATGTACCCGCGGACCGCGACGCCGTACACGGTCTGCTGATGCCACTGCCTGCCCAGCGTGCGCCCGAGCGTCGAGCGGGCCCCGTCGGCGACGATCAGCGTCCCGACGCCGACCTCCTCACCCGAGTCCAGCGTCACCGCCTCGACCCGGCCGGACGAATCATGCCGCACGCCAACGGCTTTGGTCCCCAGCAGCATCTTGGCGCCGTCGTCGGCGGCTACCGAACGGATCCGGTCGTCGAGTTCGGTGCGGGGGACCGCACTGCCGGTCGACGGGAACGACGGGCCCGGCCAGTCCACCTCCACCGCGGAACCGAACCCCGACATCCGCAACCCGCGGTGCCGGATGCGGGTGTCCAGCCACGGGCCGAGGCCAAGGCGTTCGAGCTCGGCGACCGCGCGCGGGGTCAACCCGTCCCCGCACGCCTTGTCGCGCGGGAACTGCGCCGAGTCGATCACCAGCACGTCGCGGCCATTGCGGGCCACCCACGCCGCGGCCGACGAACCCGCAGGTCCAGCGCCGACGACGACCACATCCGCCCGGGTCTTCATCGTCACAGTATGTTGGCAGGGTGAGGACACCGGCGACCGTGGTGGCGGGCGTGGATTTCGGCGACGCGGCCTTCGCGGCCGACGTCCGCGCCGGAGTCGCCCGCATCGAGGATCTGATGTCCACCGAGCTGGGCAGGGCGGACGAGCTGATGGCCGAGGCCGTCCAGCATCTCTTCCAGGCCGGCGGCAAGCGCTTCCGGCCGCTGTTCACGGTGCTCTCGGCCCAGCTGGGGCCCGAACCCGACGCCTGGCAGGTCACGGTGGCGGGCGCGGTGATCGAGCTGGTCCATCTGGCCACGCTCTATCACGACGACGTCATGGACGAGGCGCAGATGCGCCGCGGAGCGCCGAGCGCCAACGCCCGCTGGGGTAACAACATCGCGATCCTCGCCGGGGACTACCTGTTCGCGACGGCCTCGCGGCTGGTGTCCCGGCTCGGGCCCGAGGCGGTGCGCATCATCGCCGACACGTTCGCCCAGCTCGTCACCGGGCAGATGCGCGAGACCCGCGGCGCGGCCGAGCACGTGGACGAGATCGACCACTACCTCAAGGTCGTCTACGAGAAGACCGCCTGCCTGATCGCGGCGTCGGGCCGTTTCGGCGCGACGTTCTCCGGGGCCGACGAGGCCCAGATCGAGCGGTTGGCGCGCCTCGGCGGCATCGTCGGCACGGCGTTCCAGATCTCCGACGACATCATCGACATCGACAGCGATCCCGACGAATCGGGCAAGGTGCCGGGCACCGACCTGCGTGAGGGTGTTCACACCCTGCCCGTGCTGTACGCGCTGCGGGAGTCCGGCCCGGACGCCGACCGGCTGCGTGAACTGCTCGCCCGGCCCGTCGACAACGACGACGATCTGGCCGAGGCGCTGCGGCTGCTGCGCCGCTCACCTGGGATGGAGCAGGCGAAGGCGACCGTCGCGCGATACGCGCAGGAGGCCCGTGACGAACTGGCGGCGCTGCCGGACATGCCGGGCCGCCAAGCGCTGGCCTCGCTGGTCGACTACACGATCACCCGGCACGGCTGAGATCCGCCGGAACCCAGACGGCTGTATGCAGCGTTGGATCAGCGAAGACTTCACAAGGGGGTAGCTGATGACGTGGAATCCGCACGCGAACAGGTTCAAGACGTTCCTGTTGTTGGTGGGGATGTCTGCGCTGATCGTGTTCGTCGGTTCCCTGTTCGGCCGCTCGATCATGGCGCTGGCGGTGCTGTTCGCCGTCGGCATGAACGTCTACGTGTACTTCAACAGCGACAAGCTGGCGCTGAAGGCGATGCATGCGCAGCCGGTGAGCGAACTGCAGGCGCCGGTGATGTACCGGATCGTGCGGGAGCTGGCCAACGCGGCGCACCAGCCGATGCCGCGGCTCTACATCTCCGACACCGCGAACCCGAACGCGTTCGCGACCGGACGTAACCCGCGCAACTCGGCGGTCTGCTGCACGACGGGGATCCTGCAGATCCTCAACGAGCGCGAACTGCGCGCGGTGCTGGGCCACGAGCTCTCGCACGTGTACAACCGCGACATCCTGATCTCGTGTGTGGCCGGGGCCATGGCGTCGGTGATCACCGCGCTGGCCAACATCGCACTGTTCGCCGGGATGTTCGGCGGCAATCGCGAGGGGACGAATCCCTTTGCGCTGCTTTTGGTCTCTTTCCTCGGCCCGATCGCGGCGACGGTGGTGCGGATGGCGGTGTCGCGGTCGCGGGAGTACCAGGCCGACCAGTCCGGGGCCGAGCTGACCGGCGATCCGCTGGCGCTGGCGTCGGCGCTGCGCAAGATCTCCGGCGGGGTGGAGGCGGCGCCGTTGCCGCCGCAGCCCCAGCTGGCCGATCAGGCCCACCTGATGATCGCGAGCCCGTTCCGGTCGGGCGAGAAGATCGGCAAGCTGTTCTCGACGCACCCGCCGATCGAGGACCGGATCCGTCGCCTCGAGGACATGGCCGGCCGGGGGCCGGGCTACTACTGAGCTCGCTCGCGTTGTATCGACGCTCTCTCCGCGGCATCCCATCCTGTGATTGCCCTGTCCTGAACCTGTGAACCTGCTGGTCAGGGCAATATTCCGATTTTGCAACGTTTCAACTTACTGCGCAGTAAGGTTCCGTCCGGTCCACTCCCGGACAAGATCAAAGGAGCCTGATGCACACGAGTGTTCGACCGTTCGCGACCGCCGGTATCGCCCTGGTCGGTGCGAGCGCCATTGCGATTCCCCCGCTGGTCGCAACCCCCACCCTGCCCGAGGTCAAGGTGGCCAATCCCGCAGTTCAACTGAGCGCCGCCGTCGACCCGATCGAGGCTTGGCTACAGGTGTTCGAGACCTCGGGCGCCAACCTGGAGAAGCTGGCCGACGCCTGGCTGCAGACCCCCGCCCCGGTACTGCAGCAGGTGCTCGCCAACCAGTTCGGCTATCTGGGCGAGCTGCCCGACGTCGGCGCGATCGCCGAGCAGATCGGCACGAACCTGGAAGCGGCGCTCACCTCGCTGTTCGCCGAGGATCTGAGCACGCTCGAAGGCGACCACGGGCCGGTTTACGACCTGCTGCTCCACGGGATCCCGGGCTTCATACCGCCTGTGGTGCCCGCCGACCTGGCGCCGCTGGTGCAGTTCTCCACCAGCTACCTCAGCGGTGTGCTCCTGGGCCTGGTGGGTCCGGTCGTCGCTCCGGTCCTGGCGCTGGCCGCCAGTACGAATGCGATCGTCGGAAACTTGACCGGCGACGAACCCGATTTCGAGGCCGCGCTGAACACGTTGGTCAACACCCCCGCAGCGATGGCCGACGCGTTCCTCAACGGCGGCCAGTCGGTGGACATCACTCCACTGCTCAAAGCGGTCGGGCTCGAGTCGCCCTTCCCGGACTTGGATTTCGGCGCCCGCCTCGTCTTCGGCGGGCTGCTCAGCCCCGGCGGATCGATCTTCAACGCCATGTCGATCGATCTGGGCGACGGCAGTGGTCCGACCGGCGTGGGCCCGGGTGCGATCGGCTCGCTGATCGGGCTGTCGCAGACGATCGCGAAGGCGATCGGCTGGGATGGCATCGGGAACCCGCTGGCCCCGCGGGTCGACGCGCCTGCGCTGAAGACGGCGGACGATACCTCGGTCTCGGCCTCGAAGACCGTCACCGTCCAGGCCATCACCGCCGGTGACACGGTCACCGACGACGACGACAAGCCGGCGACCGACGAAACCGACTCGGCCGCAACGCCTGCCGCTGATGCGCCCGCCGAGGAGCAGGCCGACGACGTCACGGAGCCGACCGAGGCGGATCAGGAGACGGCGACGCCCGCCAAGGCCAAGCCCGACGTGAAGCGCAACGATCTCGGCAGCCAGATCAAGGGTGCCGTCAAGAACGCGACCGACCGGCTGAACGCCATCGGCGCCAAGCTCCACAAGGGTCCGAAGAAGTCCTCGGAGACCAAGGCGGGCGACAGCGCCGACAGCAAGGACGACACCAAGTCCAACAGCAAGGTCGACTCGAAGTCCGAAACGAAGTCGGAGTAGCCCCGTCGCGCGTCGAGATCGACACCAGGGTCGTCGAACCCCTCGGCTGACGACCCTCACGTCGATCTCGACGCGCTCGGCCGAGAAACGAAACCCGACCCGGAGGCGATGATCAACGCATGGGAAACCAGTCAGCCGCTGCGCGCCGCCACCCCGCCACATATGGTGTGGGCGTGTTCAGCAGAATCCTGGCAGGAGCCGCCACGATCCTCGGCGCAGCGGTCATGACGGCCGGCGCCGCCGCGGCTCAACCGCCCACGCCTGAGCCCGCCCCGCCGCCGCCCGCGCCGAACGTCAACGCCTGGCCGCCGGTGAGCCCCGCGGAGTACCGCGCGATGGAGGGCACCTGGTACGTCTTCGGCGCCCCCGGCGACCTGACCTGCGTCATCCAGCGCGGCGGCGCCTACGGCTGCAGCGGCCCCATCCCCGCCGCTCCTGGCGGTGCGAACCACGTCAGCGGCGCCATCGGCGGCGTGCCGACGTTCTCGAACGCGGCCAACTCCTTCAGCAGCGTCGTCGAAGAGGTCAAGCCGCTGCCTGCGAACACCCGGCTGAGCTTCCAGACCGTCAGCTGCGGCACCGACGGCACGATGACCACCTGCGTCGACGCGCACAACGGCGCCGGCTTCGTCCTCAGCCCGACGGCCAGCTTCGTCCTGCAGCCGAGCAACCCGCTGCTGCTGCCCCGCGAAGGCCGCACCAACCCCTACTTCAACTAGGGGCTCAGAACCCCGAGCCGTGCACCTCGTGGCCGGGCTTCTCGGCGACGAGGCCGCGGTAGGCCTGCTCGACCGTGGATCCGTGATTGATCACGCCGTCGACCTCGCGGGCGATCGGCATGTTCAACCCGTACTGCTGGGCGAACTCCATGATCACCTTGGAGGCCTTGACGCCCTCGGCGACCTGGTTCATCGACGCGATGATCTCCTCGATCGGCTTGCCGGCCCCGAGCTGTTCGCCGACGTGCCGGTTGCGGCTGCGCTGGCTGGTGCAGGTGACGATCAGATCGCCCATACCCGCCAGACCCGCGAAGGTGTCGCGGTGTCCGCCCATGGCCTCGCCGAGTTTCGACATCTCGCGCACCGCGCGGGCGATCACCATGGCGCGGGTGTTCTCCCCGATACCGAGTGAATAGCCCATGCCGACCGCGATCGCGTACACGTTCTTCAGGGCACCCGCCATCTCCACGCCCACCACGTCGTCGGTGGTGTAGGTACGAAAACGCTTGGTGCGGAACAACTCTGCCAACTGAGCGGCCAGGTGCTGGTCGGGCATCGCCAGCACCGCCGCCGCGGCGTACCCGTCGGCGACCTCGCGGGCGATGTTCGGCCCGGCCAGGATCCCGGCCGGATGTCCGGGCAGCACCTCGTCGACGATCTGGCTCATCCGCATGTTGGTGCCCTGTTCGAGCCCCTTGACCAGCGACACCACCGGCACCCACGGCCGCAGTTCGGCGGCGAGTTTCTCGAGCACCCCGCGGAACCCGTGCGACGGCACCCCCATGACCACGACGTCGGCGCTGTTGACGCACTCGGTGAAATCCGTCGTCGCGCGCAGCGTCTCGCTCAACTCGACGTCGTCGCCGAGGTAGCGCGAGTTGCGGTGGTTGGCGTTGATGTCTTTGGCGGTGTCTTCCGAGCGCACCCACTGGATGGTGGGTGCCCGGCGGGAGCAGATCGATGCGACGGTGGTTCCCCAGGAGCCACCTCCGAGGACGACGACCTTGGGCTGTCGTTGCGCGTGTGCCATGGCGATCAGCGTAGGACGGGGACCGCCGTCGGTGAGGGCGATTCGATTGGTGCAGCAACCGCGTCGCGGGCCGGGCGATAATGAGAACCGGTCGACTCAGGGGGTGCGGTGTCGGTTTCGCTGGCGGTGGTCGAAGGGTCGAATCCCGACGGTCTGATCGACGCCGCAGCGCGCATCGGCGAGAAGATCACCGCTCTCGACACCGTCATGGCCCAACAGCGGCACACTTTGGCGGAGCTGCGGGGGAACTGGAAGGGCAGGGCCGCCGACGCGGCGATCACCCGGGCCGAGGCCAATCTGGATCAGCAGGCGGAGCTCCGGGCGCGCCTGTCCGCGCTGCAGACGGCGCTGCAGACCGGCGGTGCGCAGCTGTCATCGACCCGGCGCGGACTGCTGATGTTGGTCAAGACGTTGCGCGCCGCGGGCTGGCAGGTCGCCGACGACGGCACCTGCACGCCGCCGCCGTTCCTGCCGCCGGTGTTCGCCGGGCTGGCACTGGCCTGGACCGCCGTCATCAAGAAGCTGCTCGAGCAGTACGACGCCATCGACCGATCGACGGCGTCGGCCGTCACCGCGGCGGTCGGCGGGCCGGTGCCGCAGACACCGCACGGCACACTCGGTGATCCGCGGCAGCTCCCCGGCAAGGACACCGCACCCGAGGACGTCAAGACGTGGTGGGACTCGCTGAGCCGGGCGGAGCAAGACCGGCTGATCGCCGACCACCCACCGGAGTTGGGGAACCTCAACGGGATTCCCGCCGCGGTCCGCGACGAGGTCAACCGGGCGGTGATGACCGACGACCTCGACCGGGTTCGCGCCGCCGCCGAGCGCAACGGGGTCTCCGAGGACGACGTCATCGCCGACCCGACGCGCTACGGGCTGACCCAGACCGACGCGACCCGCTTCCACAACGCCCGCCGCACCAGCGAGGGCCTGGCGCACCAGCGCGGCCCCAACCCGAAGAACCCGCGGCCGGTGATGCTGTGGGGCTACCAGCCGCTGGCCGACAACGGGCAGGGGCGGGCGGCGATCGCGATCGGTAACCCCGACACCGCGAGGAACACCGCGGTGATCGTGCCTGGCACCGGCAGCAGCGTGCGCGACGGGTGGCTCGCCGACGGGCACAACGACGGCATCAACCTCTACGACCAGTCCCGGCTCGCCGACCCGGACGATCCGACCGCGGTCATCATGTGGATGGGTTACGACGCGCCCGACGGCTTCACCGATCTGCGCATCGCGAATCCCGATCTCGCGCGGGCGGGCGGGGAGCTGCTGGCGGCCGATGTGAACGGGTTGTCGGCCACCCACACCGGACCGTCGCACGTCACCGTCATCGGGCACTCCTACGGTTCGACGACCGTGGCCGACGCGTTCGCCGGCAGCGGGATGCGGGCCAACGACGCGGTGCTGATCGGCAGCCCGGGCACCGATCTGGCCAAGAGCGCGGCGGACTTCCACCTCGACGGCGGCAATGTCTACGTGGGCGCGGCGTCCACCGATCCGGTCAGCTGGATCGGCACCCCCGGTGATCTCCCGGCGGACGTGCTCAACCGCACGCTGGGATACCCGGTCGGGCCGGACGCCGGGCTCGGCGCCGACCCCGCGGGCGACGAGTTCGGCTCGGTGCGCTTCCACGCCGAAGTGGCCGGAGAGGACGGGTTGGACGTGCATGATCATTCCCATTACTACGACCTGGGCAGCGAATCGATGCGGGCGATCACCGAGATCGCCAGCGGCAACAGTGACCGGCTGGCCGATCAGGGCCTGCTCGCCGAGGGCCGTCGTCAACCGCACATCACCACCCCCGATCACGTGGACCTGCCGTTCGTCGGCCGGGTCCCGATACCGCACATCGACTCCGACATCCCGGGCACACCCGCGTTCATCGATCCGGAAGCCGGCCGACCAGGGAGCTCTGTGACCACTGACCATGACTACAAACCGACCGGGTGAGCGGATGCGGGCGGCGCTGACCGCCACGCTGCTGGCGGGCACGATCGCGTTAGGAGGATGTTCGATGTCCGACTCGAACCCGGAATCCCGCGGCGGCGGCGAGGAGGTGGCCGCGCCCCTTTCCGACGAACAGGCCCAAGCCCAGGTCGTCGACGTCGGCAGGGAGCTGCGGACCGTCGCCGGGCTGCAGGACGTCGGCGGCGGGTTCTCGTTCGAGTCGTGCAACGACCAGGGGGAGCCGCCGTATCGCGGGCTGCTGGAGATGAGCGCACAGCTGCCCGCGGGCACCGACACCCAGACCTACGCGCGCCAGGTCGCCGACGCGATGGTCGCGGCCGGCTGGACCGATGGGCCGCCGCCGGGCAAGAAGCCCTACGGCACCGTCATCCACAAGGACGGGGTGATGGTGGTGATGGGTCCGGGCAACGTCGACGGGCTGCTGGCGTTCACCGTTCAGGGGGAGTGCCGCAACACCACCGACCACCGCGACGACGGTAAGACGGTGGGTCGCGACATCACCCCGGAACTGCTCAGCGGTAGTTGACGAACTGCAGCGCCACCTCGAGGTCGGCCTGCTTGAGCAGCGCGATCACGGTCTGCAGATCGTCGCGCTTCTTGCTGCTGACGCGGATCTCGTCGCCTTGGATCTGGGCCTTGACGCCCTTGGGACCCTCGTCTCGGATGATCTTGGTGATCTTCTTGGCCTGCTCGCTGGTGATGCCCTCTTTGATGGTGCCGGAGACCTTGTAGGTCTTCCCGCTGGGCTGCGGGTCGCCGGCGTCGAAGGCCTTCATCGAGATGTCGCGGCGGACGAGTTTCTCCTTGAAGACGTCGACGGCGGCCTTCACGCGCTCCTCGGTGGAGCTGACGATCTCGATGGCCTCGTCACCCTTCCAGGCGATGGTGGTGTCGGTGCCCCGGAAGTCAAAACGGGTGCTCAGCTCCTTGGCTGCCTGATTGAGCGCGTTGTCGACCTCCTGACGATCGACCTTGCTCACGACGTCGAAGCTGGAATCCGCCATGGACTCGCTCCTTCCTGGCTTTGTTCGGGCGTTTTCGTCTTCGGACCATCCTCGTTGTACCCTGCTAGTCGCACCAAATCCGAGGACCCGATCCGAGGACACGGTGCGACCACCCGGCAGGTTGCCCGAGCGGCCAATGGGAGCGGACTGTAAATCCGTCGGCTTACGCCTACGCAGGTTCGAATCCTGCACCTGCCACACTGATCAGGCCCCCTTTCGAGGGGGCCTGACGTGTTCGAAGGGTCCGGAATTGTCACGGATTGTCACAACTCGCGTGGAACTCTGCGTGTGGGAGGCTGCCGATACTCGGCACGCGCTCGCTGTCACCGATGACTAGGCCGCGACGCTTCGCGCGGCCCTCATCGCCCTCAGGGATGAGCTCGCTGGCGGTCACTCGGGTTGGACTAGACGTTTCACGCTACCTGCGACAAGAAGGCGGTCCGCGACGCCGTCCTCAGGTTCTGTCTGGTCTTGACCTCCACTTCGACATCACCCTCCCCGAGAGGAGGAAGGCTCAAACGAAGATCCGTGTTGATGACCCGACGCTCTTACCAAGTACGCATGGTTCCACCACTTCAAGTACGGAGCAGTGCGGGTGTTGGACAATCCCGACTAAGGAGGGATTGTCTAGCCGCCTTGACTAGATTTAGTCTAGCATTCTAGACTACTGTCATGGTCAGTGAAGAAGCCACGCATTCGATTGTCAAGCGTCTTACGCGGGCCGGATTCACCAGCACCGGCGCCAAGGGGAGCCACACCAAGTGGACCCACCCCACAGGGGTCACGGTCATCGTCCCGACGGGCCACCGGACGATCTCCCCCGGCGTCGTGCGCAAAGTGAACAAATCCATCGCAGAGGCGACAGGGAAAGGAGCGAAATGACCACCACGATGAGTATCGAAATCGTCCGCGACGGGCGCTGGTGGATGGTTCACATTCCCGAGATCGACGGCATCACCCAAGCCCGCCGCCTCAGTGAAGCCGAACAAATGGCGCGCGAGTACATCGCACTTGATCAAGGCTTACCCCTTGATCAAGTCAAAGTCGAAATCGCTAACATTCGCATGCCTGACGAACACGCCGACTTCTTCATCGAGCTACTCGACGGGTCCCGAGAAATAATCGAACTCAAGGCTCATGCTCGTCAGATTGAAGAGCGAGCCAACGACATGATGCGCGAGTACTGCCACTGGCTCGTCACATACGAAATCCCCGTCCGCGACATCGCCGTTCTGTTGAACATCTCACCCCAGCGGGTGAGCCAACTCGCCAACGTCGACCCCGACGAGCCGAACATGGAAGCACTCGATGACGTCGACCAGGACGGCGATGATTCAGTATCTGACCTACTCGAAAAGCTGGAAACAGCGATTAAATTCCGGAGGTCGGGATTGCCTGCCACCACGGTCGTGGAGATCGGCCACAAAGCCCCCACACGAAAGACCGCCCAGCGTGCAATGGTCGACGTACCGATCAGGACCTCTAACGGCAAGGTCCGCACCGTCAAGACGCCCGTCCAGGTGAGATGGGAAGTTCACGGCCCAGGGAACGGCAGAACCCGCACCGTGAGAAGGTAAGTGGCCACCGTGGCATCGACTGAATCAGTAGCCCAACGCTTCCGCGTACCGGCTATAACGCAATCACAGGCGCAACGTCAGACGGCGCCACCGCCGCAATCGGAAGCAGACTCTTACCGCTGGTCATCGAATGGAAGGGCGGTTCCGGCGTCCGAATTCCGCCGTGCGGTCACGAACGCGGCCCTGAACGAGAAGAGCTTGGCTACCCGCCGCCCCTTCGGCGGGTAGCCAAGCATCTTCTGTGACGTCGCATCCCCCGGGCGACGCACATGGACTCCGTGCCGCGCGCTGCTCGGCCCCCGCTGCGCAGCGGCCACAAAGTCCTTGTCAAATAAACCAAGTGTTCGTCGGTTCAGGAATCGGGGTTTCCCCTACGGTGCTCATATGAGTGCAGGATCCGGGTCCCGACCTTGCTGCTCAGCCGCTGCGGAGCCAGTCCCGCCTGCTCGCACGTCCGCGACACCAGCGCGGGTTCGCACCCGTCGAACACCCCGTAGAGCACCTCGTCCGACGGCACCGCGACGGTCAGCACGAGGTGGATGTCGGTGCCCGCAGCGCGCATTCGCGCAGCGACCGATTCGATCCGCGCGACGAAGGCGTCGATCAGCTCTTCGGTGAGGTCAGGCAGGTACCACTCGGCCAGACAACCCGACGGCTGAGCGTCGACAGTGAGCATGCTCCACACGCTAGGGCCTTTCGAATCCTGACGAATTGGGGAAATCCCTACTCTTCACCGCCGATTTGTACCGTGTGCTGCGCGATCCCCGCGTGCAAGATCAGCGATGTATTTGCGTACGCGAAGACCCGGTCGTTCGCGGGCGTCGATAGTTTCGATCGGGAATTCTTTCGCAAGCCGAAGTAGCTGACACGCGAACTACGGGGCTAACGCCAGATGAAAACAACCCCGATAGGCATTTGCTGGCAATCGCAAGAACCTGATGTTGCCACGGCCCGTTGCCCGTCGCTGCGTGAACCGGCGCATAGCTAAATTGAGGATGCAACCATCAGCGGCGTGTCGCTGATGTCACCATCTGGAGTAACTGGTGAAGGCGTTGTCGTAGATGACCCGCCGCACTGCTCGGAACGGGCAGGCAAATCGACGCTACGAGACTTACGGAAAGGTCAAAATTTCCTGAGAAGGGGTGCGATAGTGAGCCCGCGCGCACAGCAAGAGGCGCTCTGGCAGGCATTCGAGGGGGAACTCGGGCAATGACAGCTAACGATCGCAAGGTGACAACGACCTACGCCAAGTACGTCGGACGCGTGGGTGCACTGGCCATCGCGCTCGGTGTGGGGGGCGCCGTGGCAACAACTCCGGGGGTTGCCTGGGCCGACGACACCCCGTCCGCCAGCGCGGACTCGACGAGCGCCTCGACCGACAAGGCCAAGGATCAGGCCGCGAAGGATCAGGCCGAAGCCCCCACCGGTGACGCCGGCACGACCACCGCCGAGACCGACGCCACGGGCGAGGACGACACCGAAGCCGACGAGGCCGGCGAGACGGATCTCGCCGACCAGACGGACCCCGCCGACGAGGACGACCTCGAGGGGGAGAACCCAGAGGAGATCGAGCCCGAGCCCGAGCCCGAGGACCTCGGCGTCGAGACCCCGGTCGACACCCAAGACCCCGCGCCGGTCGACGACACGCCACCGGCCACCACCGAACCCGAACCCGAACCAGAACCCGCCGAGCCGGCCGACACCCAGCCGCAGGCCGTCGAGCCCGCCGTCGTCACCGAAATCGAGGAATCAGCCCACGACGCCGTCGAGACCGAAGACATCCCTGAACAGTCTCGGTCACAGGCACTTTCGACGCAGACCGCGGAGACTTCAGTGCTGGTGTCGGCGGCCCGCACGAAGGTCGCCACCCTGCCGCCGCTGCGCCTGAACCTGCCCACGCCCGCACAGTTCATCGAGAGCATCCCCGCACCGGTGGTCACCTGCCTGTGCGGGGTCATCAACACGGTGACCCACTTCTTCGACAACGTCCTCAAGCCGATGCTCGGCGGTGTGACCGGGGGAGGGGGAGCGGGTGCGGGTGCGGGCGGTCCCGCCGCTCCCGGCGAGTCGCCGGCGCTCTGGGCGCTCGCCGCGTGGGTGCGGCGTCAGGCGACCCAGGCCATCGACGGTTTCATCGCCTCGCCGCTGGGCGCCCCGATCCGGGCCGTGATGACCGCCGCCGACAACTTCGGCGACTCCCCGGACGGCCGCGCGCTCGGTGCCGCTTTCACGAAGTTCCTCGGACAGTGCGACCCCGGAGCGAACCTGCCCGCCGAACTCGACCGCACCATCCTGGTCACCGGGCTCACGGAGCCAACGGATTTCAGGATTCTCAACAAGCATCACAAGAACGAGGTCGACCGCATCTTCATCATCGAGAAGGGCGGCTCGATCAAGATGTACGACCCGGACACCCGGGCGGTCACCACGCTGACGGTCATCTCGACCACCACCGGCGGTGAGCGCGGCCTCACCGGCATCGAGGTCCACCCCGACTTCTGGCACGAGACCGAGTACGGCTATCACACGATCTACGTCGCCTACACAGCCGGAGACACCAATAAGGACACCCTGGCGCGCCTCGTGCTCTCCGACGACATGACCTCGGTCGCGACGACGGAGATCCTCGTCGAATCCACCGAGAACGCCAACGACTTCCACCACGGCGGCGACCTCACCTTCGACAACGAGGGCAAGTACCTGTACTGGGCGGTCGGCGACAACACCCAGGGCGTGGTGAACGCCCAGAGCATGGCCAACATCCACGGAAAGGTGCTGCGGCTCAACCCCGACGGCTCGGCGCCCACCGACAACCCGTTCGCCGACGACGACTACACGACCACCAAACCGGCGGACTACATCTACGCCTACGGGTTCCGTAATCCGTTCCGGCTCAGCTTCACCCCGAACGGCAAGCTGCTCGTCGCGGACGTGGGCGAGGCGAGTTGGGAAGAACTCAACCTCGTGGTCAAGGGCGGCAACTACGGCTGGCCGGGCGCGGAGGGCGACTGCACCGGCTGTGCGTCGATCAATCCCATCTACGCGTACAAGCATTCGGCGCCGCCGGCCAACGCGGGCGCGATCACCTCGGTCACCGTGTTCGACGGCGCCGGGTTCCCGGAGGAGTACCGCAACCGGGTGTACATCGCCGACTACAGCCAGGGCTGGATCCGCGTGCTGCAGTTCGATGAGCAGTACACCAGCCTGATCAGCGCCAAGACCTTCTGGGGTAACGCCGGCGCGACGGTCAACCTGGCCCAGGGGCCCGACGCCAACCTCTACCAGCTGACCATCTATCCCGGTGAGCTGTCGATGATCTCGCCGTCCGGCGGCAACCGCACACCGACCGCGGTCATCACCGCGCCGCAGACGACGACGGCGGACAAGACGCTGATCGTGACCTTCTCCGGCCTCGACTCCCACGATCCCGACGGCGACAACCTCAGCTACAGCTGGGATTTCGGAGACGGTGGCACATCGACCTCGGCGACACCGACACACGAATTCAAGACCACGGCCGCCTACCAGACCTACACGGTCAGGCTGACGGTCACCGACGGTGAGAAGTCGCACACCACCACCGAGAAGATCACCCTGGGCAGCACCCCGCCGGTCGCGGAGATCGTGAGCTTCCCATCGTCGTACAACGCCGGTGACACCATCACTTTCCGGGGCCGCGGCACCGACGCGCAGGACCGGCCGGACGGCGGCGACCTACCGGGCTCCACGTACAAGTGGACGGTCGTGTTCCACCACAACGAGCACACCCACCCCTTCGCCGACAACATCGTCGGGGAGACCGCCACGATCACCATTCCGCGCTCCCGGGACCAGATCGACGGCACCTGGTATCGCGTGCACCTGACGGTCACCGACAGCAGCGGGCTGTCCACGACCACGTATGAGGACATCAGGCCCAACCTGGTCGATCTCACCATCGCCGCAAGCGATCCCGGCGTCCGGTTCACGATCGACGGGTTGCCCTACACCGGGTCCTACACCGAACGGGCGGTCGTGGGCGTCGACTACGTGATCAGCGCTCCCACGACGCAGACGGTCAACGGCAAGCAGCTGACGTTCGAGAGGTGGTCCGACGGCGGCGCGGCGACGCACACGATCCGCGTGCCCGGATCGGCCACCACCTACACCGCCAACTACACCGCAGGCGCGACCGCGAACCTGATCGAGGTGGTGTGACGGCCCTGCACCTCCCGGGGGACGGTGCGGGGCGTCACGCCCCGTCGTCGCCGAGTTCCTCGAGCCGGCGGGCGAGCGCGACGCGCCCGCGGACGCCGAGTTTGCGGTAGATGCGGCCGAGATTGGCCTCGACGGTCTTGATGCTGATGAACAGCGCAGCGGCGATGTCGCGGTTGCTCATCCCCGCCGAGGCCAGTTCGGCGACCCGTTGTTCCGACGGGGTGAGGGCGCGGTCGCGGCTGGGCCGGACGTTGACCCGGGTGAGTTCGTCGCGGGCGCGCTGAGCCCACAGTGTCGTGCCGATGTTCTCGAAGGTCTCGAGGGCGTCGCGCAGGGTCGCGGCGGCGGCCTCCTTGCGCCGCTGCCTGCGTTGTAGCTGCCCGAGAAGCAGTGCGGTGCGGGCCCGTTCGAACGGCATCGGCACCCGGTCGTGGTGGGTCATGGCCGTGGTGACGGCGGCGACGGCGCCGTCGAGGTCACCGCGTGCGGCGAGGTCCATACCGCGTCCGCGTCCGGCCACCGCCGACAGCCACGGCCGGTCCAGCCGCTGCCCGTCGGCGTCGAACCTTTCGATCAGCCGTTGGGCGTCGGCGTTGCGGCCGACTGCGATGAGCGCCTCGACCGCGTCGGGGACGAAGAACGATGCGAAAATCTCGTTGCCCGGCGTGCCGAGGTAGTCGTCGATCAGCGGGTCGAGCACGGTCAGCGCGTGCGGATAGTTGCCGAGTGACACTTCGATGAACGCGAGTAACCCCATGGGCCACCACATCATTCGCATCATCCCGCTGTGCCGCGCCATCTCCAGCGCCGCCTCCGCATCGGCGCGGGCGGCGCGCACCCGGCCTGCGTAGGCACTGACCATGCCGCGCACACCCAGCGCCACCAGCCGCAAGTTCTCCCCGCCGACCTGTTCGGCGCGCTCGACGGCGTCGTCGGCGTAGGTGGCGGCCTCGTCGAGCCGGCCCCGCCACAACTCGACCAGTGTGCCGCTGACCGACAGGGCGAGCAGGTCACGGTCGGCGCCCCGGTCCAGGCTGCGCGTGCGCAGCTCCTGCAGAGTGGTGTGTGCCTCGTCGAGTCGCCCGGTCCACGAGTTGAGCAGACCGGCCACCGCGCGCGCCCGGAAGTACAGCGGCACATCGGCTTCCGGATCCTCGTAGGCCAGGGCCCGCTGCAGGCCGCCGTCGGTGCCGAGGCCGAAGATGAACCGGGTGAACGCCCGGACGGTCAGGGCGTGCCCGACGAGCTGGTCGGGCCCCGTGCCCTCGGCGATTGCGACCGCACGGTCGGCGTGGCGCAGTGCGGGCAGGTGGCCGCCGGCGTTGGCGTGGGCCATGGCCAACGACAGCAGGCAGTGCACCTGCAGGGTCGGATCGGATTCGCTGTCGCCGAGCGCATCGTCGAGCAATTGCAGGCCGCGCTCGAAGTCGTTGTCGTCCATCACGATTCCGGCGAGCTGCATCGCGGCGATGGCGCGCAGCGGCCCGCGTGGCATCCGTGGCAGCGTGGCGGTGAGCAGTTCCTGGGCACGGCGGCTGTCGCCTGCGGTGAAGTAGTGCGCCGCGGCCTGCAGCCGGCGCAGGTCGGTGTCACCGCCGAGGCGCAGCGCGAACTCGAGCAGTTCGGCCGCCGCCGCGGGTGCGCCCCGGCGGCGGGCGGCGTCGGCGGCCGCGTCCAGGGCGGCCAGGGTGTCGTCGTCCTGACTGGTCGCCGCGAGCGCGAGGTGGCGGGCCTTCTGTTCGGGTTGGGCGATCGCACCGGCGAGCCGCCGGTGCATGTGCCGACGTCGCGCGGGACCTGCCTCGGAGTACACCCCGCGGGCCAGCAGCGGGTGTGCGAACCGCACTGCCGCGCCGTCGATCTCGACAAGCCCGCGATCCTCGGCCGTCTCGAGCAGTTCGAGCGTCTCCTCCGGGGTCTTCTCGGTGGCGCTGGCCACCAGGTCGACGGTGGGGGCAGCCACGCATGCGGCCGCGAGCAGGACGTCGCGCACGACCTCGTCGACGTCCTGGATGCGCCTACGCACGACGTCGGCCAGCGAGGCCGGTAGCGCGGGTTCGCCTGCGGCGGTCTGTTCGGACAGAGCCCGGGCCAGTTCGAGTGCATAGAGCGGATTGCCGCCGGAGGTCTCTGCGAGACGGATCAGGGTGGGGCGGGGGAAGGAGCGGCCGAGCCGTTCGAAGAGCAGCGCGTGCAGGCCCCCGAGCGTGAGCGGGGCGACGCGGTGGCGTCGC
The DNA here is from genome assembly GCF_001499965.1 of Mycobacterium sp. GA-2829. Lineage (GTDB taxonomy): Bacteria > Actinomycetota > Actinomycetes > Mycobacteriales > Mycobacteriaceae > Mycobacterium. The sequence goes on along the minus strand of NZ_LQIT01000005.1, from coordinate 51,993 downwards.
ATCCGGTCGGGCTGGGAGAGCTGCAGCCATTCGGAGTGATGGTTGGCCGGATTCTCGGTGCGTTCGGTGAGCAGCAGCCCGACGGGGCAGTCGAGCCGGCGCGCGACGAACCCGAGCACGTCCCGGCTGCACACGTCGAGCCACTGCACATCGTCGACGGCCAGGACGACGGGTACGTCGCGGCAGAGGATTTCTGCCGTGCTCAGGACGGCCGCGGCGGCCACCCGGTGATCGGTGTCGGGGCCGTCGGCGTCGCCGCGCAGCAACAACCGGTCCAGGGCGAGGCGCTGTACGTCCGGGAGCGCGGCGGTGACACCGGCGTCGACATCGTCGAGGAGGTCGGCGATGACGGCGTAGGCCAGCGAGGCCTCCGCCTGCGCCGCCCGCGCCACCAGCACCCGGTATCCGCGCTGGCGGGCCGCCTCGACGGCGGCCAGCCACAGCCGGGTCTTGCCGATCCCGGCGTCCCCCTCGAGGACTAGACCAGCGGGGCCGTCGCCGACGGCAGCGAGGAACTCCTCGACTACCGGCCCCCCGGCCGGGGAGTTTTGGCCCTCGCCCATCCCCTCATGATCGCAAACAGCAAAGCAATCACGAAACCGACCCTAGGTATGAAACGCTCAAATGACCGTGGCCACGGCGTTTTTGACACGTGACTAGTTGCAAGCGCAATATCAAGACCTGCAAACTGTCTTTCGCGTCAGTTCGCCGCCCGCAGTTCGGGGGCGAGTGCGGCGTTGATCCGGCGGCAGTTCTCTGCCATCGCCGCGGTCTGCGGCCGGCTCAGCGGGTCGAGGTAGTGCCTGCGCACGGTCTGGCCGTAGACACCCATCGCCTTGTCGAGCAGGCTGCGCCCTTCGTCGGTGATCGTGGCCAGCACGTAGCGGCCGTCGCGGTCGCTGGAGGCGCGGTGCGCGAGGTTGCGGGCTTCGAGCCGGTCGACGCGCCGGCTGACCCGGCTCGGCGTGGACACCAGCGTCTGCGCAAGCGCACCCATGCGGACCGAGCCGGTATCGGACTTGGCGAGTTCGTGAAGCAGCCGAACGTCCTCGAGCGTCAACCGGCAGGCCTCGTTGAGGTCGTGGTTGAGCTTGGCCTGTAGGCGCAGCGCCGCGTCGAGGTAGTTCTGCCAGGACTTGAGCTCCCCGATGTCCAGGCCCGGCATGTCACTCGGGGTGCGCCCCGTAGCTGTCACTTGGAAGGTTCCCCTATTGCCGGCGCGGCGGTGTCCCCCGTCCGCGCGGTGATCGATATTCGTTCGTCGGTCCGCGACCTGCTGTAACACGTTTCTCCCCTTCATGGTCACTTGCGGACGACCGGGCGTCCCCTTCGCCAGTTCGTTGCCGCAAGTGTCGAACGCAGGGATGCGCCGAGGAATCAGGGGTTTCCCTACCGTTACCAAAATTTGCCATAACCAAACTTCTGCCGCTCGTTTGACGGAGGTGTAGATACGGATGGCGACAACTTCGGCAAAGGTGCGGTAGTTTCAGTCGACACACCGACTGGCCGCTGCCGAGGAGTACGACGGTGGACGCGACACCATTCGGGCACTACCAGCTGCAGAAGCTGATCGGCCGGGGTGGTATGGGGGAGGTCTACCGGGCCTACGACACCCATACCGACCGCGTCGTGGCGCTGAAGGTGTTGCCGCCCCATCTCGCGCAGGACACGACGTTCCAGCGGCGGTTCCGGCGCGAGTCCCAGGCGGCCGCCGGGGTGCAGGATCCGCACGTGGTGCCGATCCACAGCTACGGCGAGATCGACGGCCGGCTCTATCTCGACATGCGGCTGATCGAGGGCCGCAATCTCGGCACGATTTTGCAGGAGACGGATAAACCCCTGCTGCCGTCCTTTGCCGTGAAGGTCATCGAACAGGTCGCGACCGCGCTCGACGCCGCCCACGCCGCCGGCCTGATCCACCGGGACGTCAAACCGTCCAACGTGCTGATCACCGACCGCGACTTCGTCTACCTCATCGACTTCGGGCTGGCACGCAGCGCGGGCGAACCGGGGATGACGACGGCGGGCAGCACGCTGGGGACCCTGGCCTACATGGCCCCCGAGCGGTTCAACGGCGGCACGATCGACCCGCGCTCGGACATCTATGCGCTGACGTGCGTGCTGTACGAGTGCCTGACCGGCGTGCGACCGTATCCGGCCGACAGCCTCGAACAACAGATCGCCGGGCACATCGTGGCACCCGTGCCGAAACCCTCGGCGGTCAATCCCCGGCTGGCGGCGTTCGACGAGGTGATCGCCAAGGGGATGGCGAAGAAACCGGACCAGCGCTACCAGTCGGCCGCGGAACTGGCCGCCGCGGCACGTCGCGCGCTGACCTCGCCGATGCGATGGTCGACCCGCTCGGGCAGGCATTCGGCGCGACCGGCGCGGATCCCGCTGCGCCGCAGACTCACCCGCAGGGCTGCCACGGTGGCGGTGACGGGACTGGTCGTGGTCGTCATCTCGGGTGTGGTCACGTGGCAGTGGAGCGGATGGCCCGAACGGACCAGGGCGCCGCGTCAGGTGGTCGTCGCCGAGGACACCGCCACACCGGCGCCGCCTTCGACGCCCGGCGCGGTTCCGTCGATCGCCGCGACCGTCCCCGCCGAGGTCCGCGAGGCAGGCCGGCTGGTCATCGGGGTCAATGTGCCGTACGCGCCGAACGAGTTCCGCGACGCCTACGGGGAACTGGTCGGCTTCGACGTGGACCTCATCAAGGCGGTGTCGCGCACGCTGGGTCTGGAGCCGGAGTTCCGCGAGACCGCGTTCGAGAGCGTGCTGCCGTCGGTGCAGTCGGGCGCGTTCACGGTCGGTGTCTCCTCGATCACCGACACCCTCGACCGCGAGAAGAACGTCGACTTCGTGACCTATCTCGAGGCGGGCACGCTGTGGGCGCAGCGCGCAGGTGCCACGGTGGACCCCGACGACGCCTGCGGGTTGCGGGTCGGGGTGGCCTACAGCGTCATCCAGGAGACGGAGGAGCTGCCCGCCAAGAGCCGGGCGTGCGTCGCGGCGGGCCGTCCGCCGATCGAGAAGGTGGTGTTCACCGAACAGGACGACGTCACCTCGGCCCTCATCGCCGGCGAGCTCGACGCGATGTCGGCCGACTCGCCGGTCACCGGATTCGCGATCAAGACCTCCGGCGGCACGCTGGAACCCGCGGGGGAGGTGTTCGACTCGGCCCCCTACGGGTGGCCGGTAGCCAAGGGTTCGCCACTCGCGGACTCGCTGCGCCAGGCGTTGGAACACCTGATGAGCACCGGCGAGTACCGCACCATCGCCACCATGTGGGGTGTCGAGAAGGGCATGGTCGACCGGCCGGAGATCAACGGTGCGGTGCGCTGAACGGGACGCACGTCACCGAAAGTGATACCGCCGCTGCGTAACCTGGCCTGACATACTCGACGTCGTCAAGCGAGTAGCGAAGGATTGCGCAGGCATGGCCAAGTTGAGGACCGGCAGCGGTTTCGGCGACGTGGTGGTGACGGCGGTCGCGTCGACCACGGCACTGGCGCCCGATGCCGAGGAGACCTGGCAGCAGTTGCTGGCCGGCGGCAGCGGGATCCGGGAACTGGACTCGTGGTTCGTCGGCGACCTCGACTCGCCGGTGCGGATCGGCGGTCAGCTCCGGGAGAACTTCGACGAACACCTCAACCGCGTCGAACTGCGCAGGTTGTCCTACATGCAGAAGATGTCGACGGTGCTGGGCCGCCGGTTGTGGGAGGCCGCCGGATCCCCCGAGGTGGACACGCGGCGACTGATGGTGTCGATCGGGCTCGCGCTGGGCTCGACCGAGGAGATCCCCGCCCAGTACGACAACTGGCGGCAGAAGGGTCTGCGTGCGGTGTCGCCGCTGGCTGTGCAGATGTACATGCCGAACGCGCCCGCCGCCGCGGTCGGGCTGGACCGGCAGGCCAAGGGCGGCATCATCTCCCCGGTGATGGCCGACGCGTCCGGCGCGGCGGCGATCGCCCAGGCCTGGCGCCAGATGGTGCTCGGTGAGGTGGAGATCGCGATCTGCGGGGGAGTGGAGACCCAGATCGAGGCCGTCCCGGTCGGCGCGTTCACCCAGATGGGCGTGCTGTCCACTGACAACGACGATCCGGCGGCGGCGTGCCGTCCGTTCGACAAGGACCGCGACGGCATGGTGTTCGGTGAGGGTGGCGCACTGCTGCTCATCGAGACGGAAGAGCACGCCAAGGCGCGCGGCGCGCCGATCCTGGGCCGGCTGCTCAGCGGGGCGATGACCTCCGACGGCTACGACCTCGTCGAACCCGATCCCAGCGGCGCCCCCGCGGGCGACGCGATGGCCCACGGGATCGATCTCGCCGGCCTGGCAGCCTCGGACGTCGATCTGGTCAACGCCCACGCCACCGGCACAGCGTTCGGTGATGTGGCCGAAGCCCGGGCCATCCATCACGCGCTGGGTGCGCACCGGCCGGCGGTGTACGCGCCGAAGGCGGCGCTCGGGCACTCGCTCGGCGCCGCGGGTGCGGTGGAGGCGGTGCTCACGGTGCAGGCGCTGCGCGACGGGGTGGTGCCGCCGACGTTGAACCTGCAGCACCTTGACCCCGAGATCGACCTCGACGTGGTGGCCGGTGAGGCCCGTCGGGGTGACTACCGGTACGCGGTCAGCAATTCGTTCGCACTCGGCGGGTACAACGTCTCCCTGGTCTTCGGCGCCTACTGAGCGCGGCGTATGCGTCAAAAGCGCCGCCATAAGCGAACTTTCGCTTTACCCTCGGCCCAGTGTCGCTGATCTCCACCGCCCTGCTGCCGGTCCGTGTCGCCCGCCGCGTCGCCGGCGCGGTCATCGATGCGGTGGCCCCCGCGCCGTCCACGCCGGATCTGGTCGTGATCGACGGGATGCCCGAGGGGGTGCCGCCGGCAGCGCTGCAACGCGAACCGGCTCTGCCCGCACCCGCGGGGTGGCCGTTCGGCGAGCAGTTCCCACGCACCTGCGGCACCGGCCGCTTCGCCGGTGGCGCGCTGTTTTGGACCGACTTCATCTACGACGACCACGGCGCATCCGGTGTCCCCGTGAGCGTGCCCACCGGCGGCGCCCCGCCGCGTGGCACCTACGTCTATCCCGACGGTCCTGCCGCCCGCAACGGCGCCGACATCTTCCGGGTGGCGATCGGGCTCACCCGCACCCACACCTGGTGGCGGATCGACTGGAACACGTTGAAGGACAGATCGGTTCCGGTCGGTCTGTTCACTTTCAACACGGACCGCTCAGCGGTCGGCACCAACGAGTGGCCGGCCAACGCCGGTGTCCGTTCGACGGGTATCGACCTGGCGCTGCTGGTGTCGGGCACCGGGGCCTGGCTCATCGACCTGACCACCGGAACCCGCACCGCCGTCGAGCACCGGGTCGACATGGCGTCACGGACCTTCCTTGCCTCGGTGCCCCGGGGGCTGGTGGAGCCGCGCGGCACGTGGACGGTCCGGTTGGCCGCCGGGCTGGCCGACGAGCGGGGTGACGGATTCGCGGAGGTGCCGTTCATCCGCGGCGCCGCGCCCGGGCAGCCCAACGTCTACAACCTCGCCTTCCGCACCCGCGAACAGGAGAAGGTGCACCTGAACTTCTGGTCCGATCAGGCCCAGGCCGACGCGCTCGACGACGGGGACGTCTCACAGTTCTCCCTGGCCGTGCCGTGGGACGACCTCGCCGACCGGCGCACCGACGACGAGCAGGTGGTCACCGGCACCTCGACACGGTGGTACGTCTCGTCGCTGGAGCTGGGTCAAGGCGTCGGCCCGGGGAACATCCTCGACACCGCACCGCAGTTCCTCGGCAGGGTGCAGCCGTATTCGGTGTGTCTGCCTGCCACGTACGCACCGGGCCGGAAACTGCCGCTGACGTTGCTGCTGCACTCGCTGGCGTTGGGCCAGAACCAGTACGCCGCCTTCGATCCCAAACTGCTGCACGAGATCTGCGACGGCCGTAACTCGATCGTCGTCACGCCACTGGCGCGCGGGCCGGCGAGCTGGTACTTCGACGAGGGTGAACTCGACGTGTGGGAGGTGTTCGCCCGCGCCGTGGAGCAGCTCGGCGCCGACCCGAATCGCACTGTGGTAGCCGGCTATTCGATGGGCGGCTACGGCACCTACAAGCTGGGGTTGAGTTATCCGGAGGTGTTCGCCCAGGCCGTGGTGCTCGCCGGACCGCCGACCTGTGGGGTGCGGTTGGTGCGCGGGATCGAGGCACCCGCGGACTTCGACCCGACATCGCACTGCGCGCGGGAGGGCGACACCTTCCGGCTGCTCGGCAACGCCCGCTGGCTGCCGCTCGTGATCGCCCACGGCGGTCTGGATCAGTTCGTCCCGTTCCCCGGCATCCTGCAGCAGGTGCTCGAGCTCGACCGGCTCGGTTTCCGGTACCGGTTCGCCACCTACCCGGTCGAGGACCACGTCGCGTTCCTGCTCAAGGACGACTTCGACGATCCGATCGCCCACATGGGAACCGGTCTGCGGCAACCGGATCCGGGTCACATCACCTTCTCGTGGTATCCGCAGCTGGTGCGGGAGGATCTCGGTATCGGGCCGCACCGGGTGTGGTGGGTGTCGGAGTTGCGCGCCGCCGACGAGGTGAAGGCGGTGCGCGGGAAGCTCGCGACGGTCGACGCGCGGACCTACGCCCGACCGGACCGCACGCGCACGCTCAGGCGCCGACGCGGCGTCATCCCGGATTTCGATCCGACGCCGGGTCTGTACCGGGAGATGACGTGGCAGTTGGGCGGCGACGTGGAGGCGATGCCGTGGCTGACACTGGATCTCACGGGGGTCGCCGGGCTGGCGGTGGATCTGGTGCGGGCCGGACTGGCCCAGTTGGCCCGCTCGATGATCACGGTGTCCACCGATCATCCGGTCCGGCTGCGGCTGGCGTCGTTGCCGCCGGGTACGACGGTGGAACTCGACGGTAAGCCCGCGGGCGCGGTGGTCGATGTTCCGGTCGGGCGGTCCCAGCTCACGCTGACAGCGGCCGGGTCCCCGTAATTCTCACGTCGGCAGGGGAGGGCCGCGATCATGTTGCCCAACACCACCATCCAGGTCAGCGTGGGCAGCAGGTCGAGGATGCGGTCGTTCATCGTGCTCTCCCACGCGATGTCGAAGACGTACTGCAGCAGGGCGGCCGCGAAGGCGATGCCCGCGACACAGCCGGCGACACGCCACTCGTCTGCCCAGCCCCACAGCGAGATCGCGACCAGCACGGCCACCGCCACAGCGGCGACAACGGGCCGCAAGCCCGAGTCCACGCCGAGAGGCGGCACGAACACGTCCGACAGCGCGGTAGCGACCAAGGCCAGTACGGACGTCGCTGCGACGCCACGTCGGATGGTGCGTTTCGCGTCGGCGGAGACTCCCTCGACGGTGATCTCGCCCGACTTCTTGTCCAGCCAGCGGTACGCCGCGGACACCAGCACCGCCGCGGCGGCGAAGGCCTCGAACGGGACGGCGAGATAGCGCGTCTCACCGGAACCCCAAGGCCACCCCACATCGGCGAGGTGCCACCCGCCGACGGCGATGACCGTCATGGCCAGTAGTCCGGAGGCCGCGCGGTACCGCCCTCGGTCGGATTCGTCGAGGAGCGCCCGCCATGCCCGCCGGTTCGCGTCGTCCGGGGTGATGGTCTTCTTCAATGTGCGCCAATGCAAGTGGATCCGTATCGCACCGACGACGATGGCGATGCCCAACCCGAGGAACGCGATGCCGTAGACCACGTGAAGGGGGCGCGGACTGTCCGCGACGCCGAGCAGCGCCGCGGACAGCAGGACGGTGGCGATGCCCAGCAGTAACCGCAACGGATCGGCGATCAGCGGCAGCGGTACGGCGAACGGACGCAGCAGCGACAGTTGCGCCGCCCACTGCGCGACTTTCGCGGGCCCTCCCGCCGAGTCCCCGGGGAGCACGGCGCGGTAGAGCAGCGGGACGATCCGCGAGGCGAGGGCGAAGCGGTAGTGAGGACTCAGCGCGTCGAGAGTCTGCCCGCCGACGGTGTCCGTGACCAAGCGGCCGTCGCGAGTCACGTCTCCTAAGGCCTCGGCATCGTCGCAGATCGACTTCTGGAGAGCCGCGACGTCCGCTTTGCATTGCTCCTCACGGCTTTTCTTGGTCTCCGACGGTTTCAGACCGTAGCTCTTGTCGATGATGCGGGTGAGGGCGGCCGCGGCGTCGAGGCGGCCCCACTGCCAGTCGTTGCGGCGCCAGTCGGTGAGCAGGAAGCCGCCGAAGCGGGCCAGCACGTTGCCCGCTAGTTTGGCATCGGAGGTCACGAGCTCGTAGGGGTCCATGTCGAGGACCTCCTGTAGCCGTTCGCCCTCCTCCTTTGCCGGTGGACGCCGGACCCATCCGCGCAGAAGTGTTGCGCGCGCGGCGCGTACGAGGACACCGGTGTCGACGGCATCCGAGGTGGGTTCGAGGCTGGTGATTCGGTCGAAGGCCACGATGGACGCGGTATCGGGGATCCCGGTCTGGGTGAACAGCATGGCAAGTTCCGCGACGGGGGCGTCGCGCAGTGGGGCGTCGTAGAACCGTGCGTAGGGCGACTCCTTGAAACGGCGGATCGTGGCCGAGTCGGGCTGCGGCAGCGCGGCCACGACGGGTGCGGTGTCGTCACGGATGCGGACACGTGCGGTGCCCAGCGCGCGGGCGGCGATGTCGGCGAGTGGGGTGCCTTCCGGGAACTCGTCACCGTCGGCGAGGTACTGGTAGAAGGTCGTGTCGTCGCTGACTTCCCCGGCCGTGCAGAGCATTCGGACCAGATCGTCGCTCAGGAGCAGGCGACTCTGCCTGTCAAGGGACTTCTCCAGCCGCTGGGGCAGCGGGTAGTCGTCGAAGGGTGGGCGATCGGTGCGCAGCGGTTCGACCAGAATCTCGTCGACGGCACGGTGTCTGGCCTCGGTGAGGACGGTCAGCCACCGGTACAGCGTGAGCTTCCAACCTCCGATGGCGGCGGCGGCCTTTTGCCGTTCCGCATCGGGGTCGAGCCCTTGGAGCAGGCTCTCGACGCTTCGCACCCACGCGATCAGGATCCTCACCTGGGCGGCGAGCGCCACCACATCACAGGCCAGCCGCTCTTCCATGCCCGGTCGGTTGTACACCTGCGCGACCCCGTCCTTCAGTCGGAGCGCGAGCTGACGATCCAGCGGTAGGTAGTCACCGCCGAGGCGCGGCGGCTGGCACAGCTCCCAGGGGTTGGTCAGCAGCGTCGTGATGCGGGCCGCGTCGGTGCCGATGCGGTACTGCACATAGGCCGACCGTTCGATGAGCGGCGACCGGCACGGCGGGTTCTGTTCCAGTTGGCTGGCCAGCGTCTCCAGGGCGCCCCGGTTGGCCAGTACCGCGTTGTTGTGCTCAATGAGCAACCCCAGTTCGTCCCGCGCCGACTCGGCCCGCTGCTTGAGGCTCAACGAGCGTTTGATCACCGGCACCCAGTTGAGTGCCGAATCGCGTTGTCGGCCAATGCTCGTCGATTTGACCGACGGTGGTTCGGGGTCGAGGTAGAGCAGGAACCGCTCCGACGGGCCGCTGGCCGGGGCCTGCTTGATCGCGCGGATCGCGCGGTCGATCGGGATGTTGTCGAACAGGCCGCCGTCGACGACGTGGAAGGGTGTCTGGACGTTCGAGTCCTGATCGGCTTTCCGCGAGAACCACTGGGCGTAGGGGAAGGCCACCGACATGTTCACGCCCAGCCCGCCCACGGTCCCGTCGGGTCGCGACTCTCGCCCGGTGCCGCGATCGATGTGACCGCGTGGGCTCGGTTCGAAGTACGGCGGGACGGCGGGCCCTTCGGTCTGCGCGTCGGGTGCGCCGGGGGTGACCGAGAAGATGGCCGCGGGTTCGAACGCGCCGGGGAACGACGAGGTCGCACGGGCCGCCAGAGCCAGTCGATCCAAGGCGCTCTCGCCTGCCGGAGTGCCGGCCTCCATGCCGTTGGGAATGGTGCTCTGCCGGGAGCCGAGTGTGCCTGCACTGGTGAGGAACGAGAAGCGGGCGCGGTTGGCGCTATCGGACTCGGACTTGTCGGTCAGCAGGGTCGCGGCCAGCTCGACCGTCAGCCGCCGTGCCGCGAACGCGCCCTCGCTTTTCTTCACGATGCGGTCCAGCGCGTCGCGCATGACGACGTAGAAGCGCTCGTCGCCGCGGAGCACCGACGGCACCCGGCCGAAACCCGGCTCCCGCAACAGCTCCCACATACCGCCGTCTTCGATCCACGTGGAGTGGGCGATGTCGTCGAGCTCGGATCCGCAGGTCTGCGCCAGCCCGTACAGCACCGCGTTGAGCCCGCCCGCGCTGGCGCCGGCGAGGATGTCGATCTCGACGGCGCCGTACTTCTCCGTGCGGCGGAGCATCTTGCGGTACAACTCGGCGCGGCTACCGGGTTCGGGCGTGGGCGCGCCGCTGGTACACGCGCGCCGGAACACGTCGATCTCGGCGATGGCGCCACCGATCCACACCGCCAGGCTGACGCCGCCGCGCATCGCGAGGGCGAGCCGCAGCGTGCGCAGCGGTTTGGTCCCGGTCGTCGGCTGAGTGGACATTGATCCCCCCGGATGGCGATGCTCCGGGTGCCAGTGTTGCTCAGCGCGCGGTCGGGTGCAGGCTCATTCCGCGAGTAGACATGCGGACGGTTGCGTCCGCAACGACCTACTTGACCAGCGTGAACTGCTCGACGTAGCTGACGTTGCGGTTGAAGAAGTCCGCGCAGCCCAGCAGGTACTTCATGTACCGGTCGTAGACCTCTTCGCTCGTCACCGCGATCGCCTGCTCGCGCTGCGCCTCCAGGCTCTGTGCCCAGGTGTTGAGCGTGCGCACGTAGCTGGCCGTCAGATCGTCACGATGGGCCACGGAAAAGCCTGCGGCGGTGGAGTATTCGATGACGTCCTCGTCGCACGGCACGGAACCGCCGGGGAAGATCTCCTTGGCGATGAAGCGCATGAACCGCAGATCGGTCATGGTGATCGGCACGCCGAGTTCCGGCCACCGCTTGAGCGGGTGGCCCATGATCGTCTGCAGCACCATGCGGCCGTCGCCGGGCATGATGCGGTGGCACAGATCGAAGAACGCCTTGTAGCGCTCCTTCGGGAACGCCTCGAACGCCTCGATGCTGACGATCCGGTCGACGGGCTGTTCGAACTCCTCCCAGCCGCGCAGCATGACCTGGCGCGACCGGGAGCTGTCGAGTCCGTCGAGGATCTGCTGACCCAGTGACTGCTGATTCTTGCTGAGCGTGAGGCCGATGACGTTGACGTCGTACTTCTCGACCGCGCGCTTCATCATCGCGCCCCAGCCGCAGCCCACGTCGAGCAGCGTCATCCCCGGCTGCAGATCGAGCTTGCCGAGGGCCAGGTCGATCTTGGCCAGCTGCGCCTCTTCGAGCGTCATGTCCTCACGCTCGAAGAAAGCGCTGCTGTACGTCCGCGAAGGGTCCTGCCAGAGCCCGAAGAACTCGTTGGAGATGTCGTAGTGCGCCTGGACGTCCTCGTAGGCCACCTTCATCTTTGCCGTGGAAGTCGCCGAGTCCCCCGACTCGATGTCCGTCATCTCCGTGCTCCTCCGTTCTCGAAAACCGATCTTGAACCCTATACGCGAATGGCTAGATCGGCTAAGCGGGGGCTTTCTCGAGCGTGAACTGGGCGACGTCGGTGTAGCCCTCGCGGAACAGGTCTGCGCAGCCCTCGAGGTACTTGACGAACCGCTCGTAGATCTCCTCACCTGAGATCTCGATGGCCTCGTCCTTCTTGGCCTTGAGGTTGTCGGCCCACGTGTCGAGGGTCTTGACGTAGTGCGGTTGCAGGTGCTGCTCGCGGGTCACGGTGTAGCCGGCCTTGACCGCGTGCTCCCTGACCATGGAGGCCAGCGGCAGACGGCCGCCGGGGTAGATGTAATCCATGATGAATTTGATGAAGCGCACGCGCGACATCGTCAGCGGCAGGCCCTTGGCTTTGATCTCCTCATCCTCGGGGATGATGATCGTGTGCAGCATCTGCACACCGTCGTCGGGCAGCCAGTCGAAGGTCTTCTTGAAGTAGTCGTCGTACTTGTTGAAGCCGAAGTGCTCGAACGCGCCGATCGAGACGATCCGGTCGACCCGGCCGTCGAAGTCCTCCCACGGCTGCAGACGGACCTCCATCTTGCGGTCGGTCTTGGCGTTGGCGAACCAGTGCTCCTCGATGTGCTTCTTCTGGTTCTCCGACAGCGTCAGCCCGATCACGTTGACGTCGTACTTCTCCACCGCGCGCATGATGGTGGCGCCCCAGCCGCAGCCGATGTCGAGCAGCGTCATCCCGGGCTTGAGGCCCAGCTTGCCCAGTGACAGATCGATCTTGGCCAGCTGCGCCTGCTCGAGGGTGTAGTCATCCTTCTCGAAGTAGGCGCAGCTGTAGACCTGGTTCGGGTCCTGCCACAGCTTGAAGAATTCGTTCGAGATGTCGTAGTGGAACTGGACCTCGCCCTTGTCGGAACCGCGGGTCTGCGAAGCGGACTTCGACAGCCACTTGGACTCTGCCTTGGGGGTTGCACTCGATGTATCTGCCACTGTCCGTCCTGGTGAAATCGCTTATTCGGGCCTGAACACTCGGTGCCTACTGCTCGACACGGTGCCGAGACTACGCCTGCGGTCCATGGACCGACGCGGTACGCCGCCACTATGTCGCGCCCGATTCGGGAATGCCAATCGGGTGGCGAACGGGCAGGTCGGCGGCTTCCTGAGAGCAAATCGCACTCCGGTGCCGTGGCCTTAAGTTACTGCGGGTTCTCGGCAGAGGCGGCGCTCCAGCAAGACATGCGGAAAGCTCGGCGAACAATGCTCGATGTCGAGGATGGCGGGATGCGTGCCCGGGATGGGAGAGCTGACGGCAGCCACTTCGCGAGTGGCCAGCGCGCGCACCTCGCCGACGCCGTGGGCGTTGAGTGCGATGACCCCACCACGCGCGGTGGCCCCCAACACGATGACGGCGGCGCGCAGGCGCCGCCCGTAGCTGCCGGTAATCCCGACCAGGTACATGGCGTGCAGCATCGAGCAGTAGCCGACGAGCTCGTTGTTCTTGTGGAAGATGTGCAGACCGAAGCCGCCGCCGTCGGCCTGCCATGGTTCATCACCTAGAAGGCGATCAACCTCAGACGCCGGTCGATGGCGACCTGGGTCAGCGCCGTGGACACAGTGCGGCCAGCCCTAGGCGATGCGCCTCGGGTATCTGTCGGAGATCTTCGTCCCACAGCTTGGTCAGCAGGATGACGTCACATTCCGTCGACCAGCTGTTGCGCGTGCGGATACCGCCCACGAACTCGGCAAGCCCGTCGTCGGTGGCATCGAAGTCCGCGCGGTAACCGCTCTCGAGGAGGATGCGGGCGCGCAGCCCAGGCGCGATCCGGCTCAGGTGGGCCGGGTGAATCGGCAGGCGGCGTTCGTCGGCTAACGGCTGTGAGTCGGAGCGCCCAGCGAAAGGTGTTCCGCGTCAACGCTTCTTGTCGTCGGACAAGGCGTTGGCCGCGGACGTCTTCGCGTCCGCCTTGGCGTGCTTGGCGACACGTTTCTCCTTGAGCGTCATGCCGGACTTCTTGCTCATGGACGATCGGGGTGACTTGTCAGACATTGTCGGCCCTTTGAATTGGGGGCCTGGATGGTCCCGATCTACTGACCATACCCCGGATGGCGATCTACAGGGGGCGCGACGGTCGAGCGCCGCGCATCCCGAGGTGTAGCGTCGAAGAAGCCGGTCAGCCTTCGGCGCTGACCGCACCGAGCGTCCGCTCACGTCGGCTGCGCCGGTACACCACCGTGAGTCGGGACCTGCATGTCAGCTTCGTCTGTCGTTTTGCCGCAAGATCATTCGCGCCCGCCGAGTTTCGGTGTGCTCAGCACCTTCGCTCCGACCCCGTGCGGTGCCGCGGCGTTCAGCGAGGCGCTGTGTGACGGCTTGGGCTCCTTGGGTGCCGATGTCGGCGTGGTGCGGGTCGCCGATGGGCCGGCCTCGGACGATCCGCGGGTGATCGCCGAGATGGTCGACGGCTCGGCGGGCCGGTGTACGACGGTGCTCGACCATTACGACGTCGCGTTCGTCCAGTATCAGGACTGTCTCTACCGGGGTGCCGCCAGCGGCGATGTCCTCGACGTCCTCGAGGCACTGCGTGTGCCGTCGATCGTGTTGGCCCACACGATCCCGAAAACTCCCACCGCCCGCGAGCAGGCGGTGCTCGAAGCGATCGTCGCTGCCGCTTCTCACGTGGTGGTGATCTCCGAGGCGGCACGCGCACGGCTGCGCACGGGATACCGGGTGGACGGCGCGAAGATCAGCACTATTCCGCACGGTGTCACGCTGCCGCGCGGACCGGCACCGAAACGCGCCGGGCGCCCTACGTTGTTGACGTGGGGGCGCATCGGGCCCGGGAAGGGCATCGAGCGGGTCATCGACGCGATGCCATCGCTGCGCGACGTCGCGGGTCGGCCCCAGTACCTCGTTGTCGGACAGTCGGATCCACGCATACCCGAGGCCGATGCGTACCGGCAGTCCTGCATCGAGCGCGCACAGCGGCTCGGCGTCGCGGACTCGGTGCGGTTCGACGACTGTTACCGCAGTCAGTCGGAGCTGACGACGATGGCGCGATCGGCGGCGGCGGTTGTCCTGCCGTACGACTCGACCGATCAGGCCGCCTCAGGCGTGCTGGCGCAGGCCGTGGCCAGCGGGCGGCCCGTGGTGGCCACGGCGTTCCCGCACGCACTCGAACTGCTCGGGAGCGGAGCGGGAATCGTTGTGGACCACGATGATCCGGGCGCGATGGCGACAGCGTTGCGGCGCGTGCTGACCGAACCCCGCCTGGCCGGCGACATGGCGGGCGAGGGTCGGCGTCTGGCGCCGGCCATGGCCTGGCCGGTGGTGGCGGCGAGCTTCGTGCGACTGGCGCAGAAGGTGGTCGCCGGCCGCCCCGCGCGGGTGTGACCGGGTGCGCGTACCGTGGTCGGTACCGGGTGGCCCGATTTCGGGCGTCACAACCTGGCTATGAAGGACATTCGATGGCTTCGCCCACGTTCCGCACTCCGTACGACATCCGCGTCGATCTGGTCACAGATACGATCACCGCGCATTCCGAGCTCGATGATTCCACGGCCCGCGCGCTCGCAGTGCGCGTTCTGCACGCGCTCAACTCCATCCCCGAGAAGATGCGCTGACATGACCGTCACGGTGACGCTGCCCGGCGGTGGAAGTGACAAATACATGCGCTTCGGCGATGCGTACGTCAAACACAGCGATGGCACGCTCGACGTGGTCCGGCACGGTGCGAAGGAGTGGCACTCCTACGCCTCGGGTGACTGGGTGAACGTGGAAGGCGATGAACGCAAGCGTAAGCCGCGTGGGTTCTGGCGCTGAGACGTCAGCGGGCGAGCCGGTCGACGAGACCGGTGAACACGCCGGGAAACGCCGCGGCGGCCGGGACGACGGTGCGGCGCACGCCGGGTGTGGTGCTCGCGCGCAGGAACCCGGCGGTGAGCATCCGGTAGCGACGCGTCGACTGCCGCCACCGCCGGTCGTAGTCATCGGTGCGGCCGCTGACGATGCAGTCGATCAGCACCTCGGCCGTGGTGAACGCGATGCCCAGCCCCTCGCCCGTCAACGCGTCGATGTAGCCCGCGGCGTCGCCGACTAGCAGCACGCGACCACAGGACCGTCGGCTCACCCGCTGCCGCAGCGGACCCGCGGCCCTGTCGGTCCCGTGCGGGTGACCGTCGACCCGCGCCCGCAGTGCCGGGAACCGGTCGAGCTGACGGTCGAATCCGCCGCGGCCGGACGTGAGGATCGCGATGCCGACGCAATCGTCGGCCACCGGGGTCACGTAGGCCTCCCCGGCTTCTGGTCCGGCGGCCCAGTGCACCTCCACGCAGTCGGTCCAAGGGGCGATCCGCACATGCCGCCGGATACCCCACCGCCTACGCCCGTCCGTCGGCACCTCCAGCCCCAGGGACCTCCGGATGGGGGAGTGCAGCCCGTCGGCGGCGGCCAGGTACCGCGCGCGCACCTCGCCGATCCGTACCGACGACGAATCCTGCTGCACCTCAGTGCAATACCTCTGCACGACGGTCACCCCGGCCGCCCGCGCCGCACCGGACAGCGCCGCGTGCAGCGCTGTCCGGCGCACCCCTCGTCCCATCCCGCACCGGAACGGCGCTCCGGCGTCCCGCACGCCGTCGAGGTAACGGATCCCCCGCAGCGGGACCCCCGGCGGGTCCACGTCGAGCCGGGTCAGGTGCGCGACGGCGTGTGGCATCAGCCCCTCGCCGCACGCCTTGTCGATCGGGCTGCGGCGGCGTTCGAGGACGACGACGTCGAGTCCGGCACGCGCGCCGTGCAGTGCGGTCGCCAGTCCGGCCGGTCCGCCGCCGACGACCAGCAGGTCGATCACCGCAGCCTCGCCAGCGCGGCGTTCTCGACCCGAATCCGGTGCCGCAGCAACGCGGCGTTGCACAGCGAGAACACCAGCGCGGTGCGCCATGCGGCGTGGGCGAGTGGCAGGGCGACGCCCTCGACGACGACCGCGACGTAGTTCGGGTGCGCGAGCCACCGGTACGGCCCGGCGTGCACGCGCGGTGCCCCGGGCACGACGATGACGCGGGTATTCCATTGTCCTCCCAGCGTTTTGATGCACCACCAGCGCAACCCCTGTGCGGCGAGCACCGCGACGACCATCGGCCAGTGCAACGCCGGGATGCGCGGCCGGTGCAGCGCATGCACCTCGAGCAGGCATCCCGCGAGCAGACCGGTGTGCAGCGCCACCATCAGCGGGTAGTGGCCGGCCCCGTACTCGATGCCACCGTGGGCCCTGCTCCACGCCGAATTCCGTTTGGCGACAATTAGTTCGGCGATGCGCTCGGACGTGACCGCGGCGATCAGCGGGTACATCAGCGCCAGCGCAGCAACACGAGTTCGGAACAGAACCCCGGTCCCATGGCCATGAGCAGCCCGGGGCTGTCGGCGGGCGGGTGTTTGGCGATCGTGTCGCGCAGCACGTGCAGCACCGACGCCGACGACAGGTTCCCGACGTCGCCGAGCGACCGCCAGGTGAGTTCCAGGGCGTCGTCGGGCAGGTCGAGTGCCGCCGTGACGGCTTCCAGGATCTTCGGTCCGCCCGGATGGCTCACCCACGCACCCACGTCACCGATCGTGTAGTCGTGCGCGGCGAGGAACTCCGTCACGTCGTCGCGGAGGTAGCGCTCGATGACCGCGGGGAGGTCGGCGGACAGGACGAGCTGGAATCCGGCGGCGCTGACGTTCCAGCCCATCGTGTCCAGCGAGTCGGGGTAGAGGTGCGCCCGTGAATCGACGATGGCGGGCCCGGCGGCGTCGATCTGTTCGGCGCGGCGCGCCCCGACGACCACCACCGCGGCCGCGCCGTCGCCGAACAGCGCGCTGCCCACGAGGGTGGCGATGGTTGGGTCGGTCCGCCGGCCCAACGAGCACAACTCCACCGCGAGGAGCACCGCGACGCCGTCGGGTGCGCCGCGCAGATAGTCGTTGATGCGGGCCAGCCCGGCGGCGCCCGCGACACAACCCAGGCCGAAGATCGGCACCCGCCGGACGTCGGGCCGCAGGTCCAGGCGTGCCGCGATCCGCGCGTCCAGCGGCGGCACCGCGATGCCGGTCACCGTCGTGGTCATGATCAGGTCGACGTCGGCGCGTTCGAGGCCGGCCTCGGTCAGCGCACCGCTGATCGCCGCGCAACCCAGGTCGACCGCGTGCTCGATGAAGTGGTCGTTGGCCTCGCCGAAGTCGGTCAGCGCCGCGTAGTCGTCGATCGGCAGGACGAGATGGCGGTGGTCGACCTTCGCGCTGGCGTGCAAGCCGCGGACGAGGTCCTCATGGGGTCGCCAGCCGGGACTGTCGAGTATGGCCTCGGTGACCTCGCGCTGGCTGTAGCGGCGCGGGGGCAACTCACCCTGGACGCCGGCGATGACGCTTGTGGCGGACACACATGGGATACGAGCGGGCGCACGGATCGGTTCAACGGGTTCCCTGGGCGGTCTCGGCCATGTACGCCCGCATCCGCATCACTGCGAGTTCGGCGTCCCCGGCCAACAGGGCCTCCGCAATCCCTTCGTGCGCGGGACCGGCTGTCGCCAACGGGGTTTCGGAGATGCCAGGGTAGTCGGCGGCGAAGCGGGTGAAGAACTGCCAGCCCACGTGCATCGTGACGCCGTGTAGCAGTTGCAGCGCCCGGTTGCCGGTCAGCGCGGCCAGGACCGAGTGAAAGTCCACGCGGTGGCCGAACGCCGACGCCATGCCTTGTTCGGACTCGGCCCGCAGGGCCTGCTCGACGGCGGCGGTGTCGTGAGTGCTTTCGCGCAGCCGGGTGGTGGCTCGTTCGACGACCGCGAGTTCCAAGCCCGTGCGCAGCACGCCGATATGGCGGGTGGCAACGCCGCGACGTCGCAGATAAATCGCCATGAGGTCGACCACTGCCAAGATGTCCGGTTCGGTGACGAACAACCCGCCGCCGGGGCCACGGCGCGTCACCGCGATCCGGTGGTACTCCAGAATGCGGATCGCCTCGCGGACGACGGCACGGCTGGCGCGGTGGGCCGACATCAGCGCGGCCTCAGAGCCGATGAATGTCCCAGGTTGGGCGCCGGTCTGCACGATCTCGGTGAAGATCTGCCGTGCGAGGGCCTCGCCCCGTTTCACGCCCAGCCTCCCGGCCAGGGCGACCGCGGGGTCGACGTGCTGCACGGTCGCGGGCTGGCGCCGGATGAAGTCGGCCTCGGCGCGCAGGTGCCGCTGCATCCGCTCACGGGCCAGTCCCGCGTTGTTGGTCAGGATCGCCGTGGCGATGTCGGCGCGCGCGCGGCCCACCTCACCGTCGAAATCCGCGGGCAGAGCGTCGGCGGCGTTGAAGTGGAGTTTCGCCACCCGGGTGAGAGTCTCGACGAATAGTTCAAGGATCGGGTTCGCGGTCAGTTCTGCGAGGTGGATGTGCAGCAGGAGGAGGTTCGAGATCGTGCCCGTCGTTTCGCGCTCGAGGGTTCCGCGGATGGTGGCGATGTCGGCCTCGGTGACGCGCTGGGAGGCGATCTCGGCTGCCAGTTCCCCGAGCAGGATCATGGTGTCCAAGATCTCGTCGAGGGTGGCGCCGACACGCAGGAGGTAGATGACGGCCGATCCGACCACGGCGTCCACGTCGGGTTCGTCGATCACCAGACCGCCTCCTTTGCCGCGCCGCATGCGGGCCACCCGCTGGTGTTCGACGAGCCGGACCGCCTCCCGCAGTACTGCGCGGCTCACGCCGTACCGAGCCAGCAGTTCGCTCTCCGAGCCCAGCACCCGACCGACCGGCCAGCCCAGTTCGACGACGTCGGCGATGATCTGCTCAGCAGCGTGGCCGGCCAGTTTCGCCCGGCGCGAATCGATTTGGGGGGCGGTGCCCTCCGGGTTCACGCGATCACCGGTCGCTAGGGCGCTCAGCCAGCAGCCCATTGCCGAAGCGGGTGTAGGCCATCCCGTTCCGGAGCGCGGTCGACCTCGTCATGTCCAAAGGCTCCCATATCGCGCAGATGGCGCCCTGGCTCGCTGCCGTGTTGCGGGCGCCACAGCTGCCCCGACGCTGGTGCGGCGGTACGCCGAGGTGTAGTTCCCCGCGGGGGATCGCCGTGCCATGCTCGTGCCATGGTCTCCGCGCCGGAGACGCTGTACGCGCGGGATGGCGACAGCCACCTCGCGTATCAGGTTGTCGGCGGTGCCGACGGTTCAGGCGGGGTCGGCGGTGCCGGCCCCGACCTGCTGTTCGTGCCGACCGCGACGTTCCCGATCGACCTGCTGTGGGACGACCCGACCGTCGCCGCGCAGCTACGCCACCTGGCGTCGTTCAGCCGGCTGATCCTGACCGACCTGCTCGGCACCGGGAGTTCGGATGCGGTGCCGATTCGCGACCGGCCGGCCATGCAGTCCTGGGCCGACGGCCTGCTGACGGTGCTCGACGCCGTGGGTAGCGATGCGGCGTCGGTGTTCGGAATGTCCGAATCGGGGCTGTCGGCGATCCTGCTCGCGGCCAGCCATCCGCACCGGGTGCGGTCGCTGGTGTTGACCAACCCGTTCGCGCGGTACGTCCGCGGCCCGGATCACCCGTTCGGGATGCCGGAGCCGGCGCTGGCGCGCTACCTCGAGGCCGCCGAACGTGCGGTGGGCTCCGGTGCGCTGGTCGATCAGCTGGCGCCGAGCTGGTCGGGGGATGCGGCCAAGCGCCGTTGGTGGGCGCGCAACGAGCGGTTGGCCGGTGGACCCGCGCACTTTCGGGCGATTTTGGACCTGTTCCTGCGCACCGACATTCGGCCCGCACTCGGCAGCATCCAGGCGCCGGCGTTGCTGCTGCACCGCAGCGGCGACCGGCACATCCGGCGTCAGCACGCGGTGGACATGGCGGCGCGGATGGCGCGGGCCAAGCGCGTCGAACTCGACGGCGACGACAACGCGTGGTTCGCCGGGGATGCGGGGCGGGTGCTCGACGAGATCGAGTCGTTCATCACCGGCGGCCGGGCGGCGCCGCAGTCCAACCGGGTGCTGTCGACGGTGCTGTTCACCGACATCGTGGGGTCGACGGAGTTGGCCGCCGCGCTCGGGGACGGGGAGTGGACGGCGCTGCTCGCCGCTCATGACCGGGTGGTCGAGCGCGAGGTGACCGGTGCGCGCGGGGTTGTCGTGAAGTTCACCGGCGACGGGGCGCTCGCGACGTTCGACGGTCCCGCGCGAGCGATCCAGTGCGCCAGACGGATTCACGAAGGGGCCGCCGAACTCGGACTGACCGTTCGGACCGGGTTGCACACCGGTGAGGTGGAGATGGCCGACGGCGATGTGCACGGGATCGCGGTGCACATCGCCGCGCGGATCATGGGGCTCGCGGCGCCGGGGGAGGTGTTGGTGTCCGGGGTGGTGCCGCCGTTGGTGCTCGGCTCGCAGATCGCGTTCGCCGACCGGGGACAGCACGAACTCAAGGGTGTCCCGCAGCGCTGGCCGGTGTTCGCGGTGCGGGATTAATCCTCCAGCGCGCGGCCCACGATCAGCGGGTCCGGCTCCCCGACGACGGCGGCGTCCTTGTCGTCGTAGTCGAACTTGGACAGCAGGAACCGCATGGCGTTGAGGCGCCCGCGCTTCTTGTCGTTGGTGTTGACGACGATCCACGGCGCGTGGTCGGTGTCGGTGGCCAGGAACATGTCCTCCTTGGCGCGGGTGTAGTCGTCCCACCGCCGCGCGGCCTCGATGTCCATGTCGGAGAACTTCCAGTGCCGCAGCGGGTCGACGAGCCGGATCGCGAAGCGGGTGCGCTGTTCGGACGGGGACACCGAGAACCAGAACTTCGTCAGATGCAGTCCGTCGTCGACGAGCATCTCCTCAAAGAGCGGTGCCTGCCGCATGAACACCGCCTGCTGCTCCTCGGTCGCGAAGCCCATCACCCGCTCGACGCCTGCGCGGTTGTACCAGGACCGGTCGAACAGCACGATCTCCCCGGCGGTCGGTAGATGCCGCACATAGCGCTGGAAGTACCACTGCGACTTCTCCTGCTCGGTCGGCTTCTCGAGCGCCACCGTGCGGGCGTAACGGGGGTTGAGGTGTTCCATGAACCGCTGGATCGTGCCGCCCTTGCCGGCGGCGTCCCGGCCTTCGCAGAGGATGACGTGGCGGGCGCCGGTGCGCTTGCTCCAGCGCTGCAGCTTGAGCAGCTCGATCTGCAGTTTGCGCTTGTGCCACTCGTAGTCGGCGCGCGGCATCCGCTCGTCATACGGATAGCGCTCACGCCAGGTTTCGACCGGGTTGCCGGCGCGGTCGAGCAGCACGGGGTCGTCGTCATCGTCGTCGCGGACGGTGTAGCCGTGGTCGGGCGTCGCCAACGCGTCGAGGTCGATCTCGGTCACGTCGCTGGAGCGAGCCGGATCGCGGCGATCCCGAGACGCGTTGCCGCAGCATAAAATTCGCCTCTCGACGGGACGGTGTTGTCGCGGAACTTGATCCCCATGGTCTGCTGCGCCTTCTTGGCGCCGTAGTTGCTCGCGACCCGGTGCACGATGTCGGCGACGGTGTCGGGCTCGGTGATCAGCTCGCCCCGCATATGGGTGGTGCGTCCGTTGTGCAGGACCTCGGCGGGGGCGCCGTCGCGGAAGTTGTACTTCCACTTCGCCTCGAGGATGACGTAGAGGTCACCGTCGAGGTGGTGGGCGCTGACCGGCACCGAGAACCGGCGGCCGGTCTTGCGCCCGGTGAAGCTGACGACCATGAACTGTTTGAGCGCCGACCCCAGCGGCGTGCGCAGGGCGGTGCGGAGCACGGGGTTGACGACGGAGAGCAGTGCCTGCGGCGGGTGGGCGACATCGATGGATTCGGCCATGACACCACGGTAGGACGGTAGACGGCCGGTCGTGCGGCTTTGCGCGACCGGCCGCCGGCTCTCACAGCAGCCCGAGCAACTGCAGGTCGGAGAGGTACTTGAGGATCACCGGCGCGGTGACATGGGGGATGTCCTTGTCCGGCCCGATCTTGGCGTCCTGCACCGCGGCGCGGAAGTGGTCGGCCGGCGCCAGCGAGCCGTTCACCGGGTGTTCGGGCCGCTGGTAGTTGTGAATCAACGGCAGCAGCGACGCCTGGCGTTGCCGCTCCGGCAGCGCCCGCAGCGCGGTGTCGAACCGCTCCAACCACGCCGCGTAGCCGCCCGGCACCCGCACGATCGGGTAGCCCGCCTCGACGATCCAGTCGACGAACGTGTCCAGGCTGATCGCATCGTCGTGGGGGTTCATCACGTGGAAGGTCTCGAACCCGTCGACCACGCTCGCCCCGATCGTGGAGATCGCATCGGCGATGAACTCCACCGGCAGCCCGTCGTAGTGGGCGCGCTGGCGGCTGCCGCCCGCGTCGAGCTCGTAGAACGAGTTCGGCGCGATCCCCGTCGCGACGAGGCTGAAGAGCAGGCGGGTGAACATGTCCGGCACGTTGAGCTGTCCGGCGTAGGTGGTGTCGGCCATGATCATGTCGCAGCGGAACACCGACACCGGCAGCCCGGCCAGGTCGTGGGCCTCGCGCAGCAGCACCTCACCGGCCCACTTGCTGTTGCCGTAGCCGTTGGCGTAGCTGTCGTCGACCGCGCGGGTGGGGCTGATCTCGCGGATGTCGGCGTCCTCGACGAAGCGGCCCGGTGCGATGCCCTCGGCCACCCCGATCGTCGAGACGTACACCAACGGTTTGATCCGCGTGGTCAGCGCCAACCGGATCAGCTCCGCGGTGCCGACGACGTTGGGCCCGAACAGCTCGCGGTAGGGCAGCACGTGGTTCACCAGCGCGGCGGGGTCCACGATCAGGTCGACGGTGTCCGCCAGCCGCTGCCACGTCGCGCGGGTCAGGCCGAGGTCGGCCTCCCCCTTGTCGCCGGCCAGCACCTCGAGGTGCTCTCCGGCGAGCGCGCGGTAGTGGGCGAGCAGTTGCGGATCGGACCCGAACGTGGCGTCGAGGCGGGCGCGGGCGGCGTCGTCGTCCTTCGCGCGGACCAGTGCGATCACCTTCCCGCCGACGAGGTGCATGCGCTCGAGCCAGTGCAGCGCGAGGTAGCGGCCGAGGAAGCCGGTGGCGCCGGTGAGCAGCACCGTGCGGATCTCGCTGCTCGGGTCGGGCAGCGCTCGGGCGTTCGTCAGCGTCGCGTCGTCGAGGAACTTGTCCAGCGTCAGGTCCCGGGCGTGCACCTCGGTCGCGTCGCGGCCGTGGACGGCGTCGTAGGTCGGGCGCTTCGCGGTGCCGGTGCGCTGGTTCTCGATGTAGGCGGCGATGGTCGCGAGGTCGCTGGCCGGGCTGACGATCACCCCGACCGGCACGTCGACACCGAAGATGTCGCGCAGCAGGTTGCCGAACGTCAACGCGGACAACGAGTCTCCGCCTAGGTCGGTGAACGCGGTGTCCGGGGCCGCCGCGGTGGTGCCGAGCAGCGCTTCCGCGGCGCGGACGACGGTCTGCAGGGCGGGGCCGTCGGCGCCGGTGGTCCGCAGTTCGCGCAGCACGTCGGCCTGCCCCTCGGCGAGGTCGGCGTAGAGCTGTTCGAGCGCGGGCCCGTAGTGCTGTTTGAGTTGCGGGCGGGCCAGTTTCCGGATGCCGGTGAGCAATCCGTTCTCCAGCGTGAACGGCTCGGTCTCGACGAGGAAGTCCCGCGGGATCTCGAAGGACTGCAGCCCAGCGTCTTTGGCCACGCTCTGCAACGCCTCGGCCAAGTGTGTCTTGCTCGCGGAGACGTCGGTCGGCACGATGACGGCCAGCACGTAGGAGCGGGCGCTGTTGCCGTAGACGAAGATCTGCCGGATCGCCGGATGTCCCCCGTAGGCCGCCTCCAGCCTCGACACGGTGACGAACTCACCCTGCGACAGCTTGAGCACGTTGTTGCGGCGGTCGACGTACTCGAGTCGGTCGGGGCCGATCTGGGCCATCACGTCGCCGGTGTGGTACCAGCCGTCGGCGTCGAACAGCTCGGCGGTGACCTCGGGCCGCTTGTAGTAGCCGGGGATGAGATTGGTTGACTTGATGAACAATTCGCCGCGTGGGTGGGGCCGGTCGGTGGTGAAGTAGCCAAGGTCGGGCACGTCGACCAGCTTGTAGTCGCTCACGGCGGGCCGCTGGACCTCGCCGTCGATCAGGAGGATGCCGCCCTCGGTCGAGCCGTACCCGTCGACCACGTGTACGCCGGTGAAGTCCTCGGCCCACTGCCGTAGCTCGGGCGAGGTCGGCGCGGATCCGGTCATCGCGAACAGCTGCCGGCCCCCGAGGAGGTCGTCGCCCGTCCCGCCGCGGCTCTGCACCTCCTGGAACAACATCTCCCAGATGCGAGGCACGAAGTCCAGGCGCGTCGGGCGGACCAGCGCGAGGTCGTCGAGCAGCGTCGACAGGTCGCTGCGCGCGGTGAAGTAGGCGGTGCCGCCGGAGCCCAGGGTGCCGTAGAGGACGACGCGGCCCATCACGTGGCTCAGCGGCATGAAGACGAGGCTGATCGCCGGGAGCACGCCGTCGAGGTCGCGGTCGGCGGCGAACCAGCCGCGCCATGTGTTGACCATCAGCCGGTCGGGGTACATCGCGCCCTTCGGGGCGCCGGTGCTGCCGGAGGTGTAGACCAGCAGGCGTAGGTCCTCGAGGTGGCCAGCGTCGGGCTCCCGCTCGTCGAGGAGTTGGGCGCCTTGGGCGATGACGTCGTCAAGGGTTTCGAGCGGGATGCCGTGGAGGCGTTCGGCGGCTGCGGTGAACGCGTCGCGGTGGTCGTCGATCTGCGGGTGGTAGTCGAACACGATCACGCGTTCCGGGGCGTGCGCCTTGAGGGCGAGTTCGGTCGCGTCGGCGAGGTCGTCGATGCTCGACAGGATCACCACGGGGGCGGATTCGACCACGATGGGGTGCAGTTGCGTCAGGGGTGCGCTGGTCTGCAGCGGCACCGCGACGGCACCGGCGAGGGCGACGGCCATGTCGATGACGGCGTAGTCGGCGCTGGTGAAGCCGAGCGTCGCGACCCGGTCGCCGGGCCGGACGGGGTGGTCGATCAGTGCGTGCGCCAGCGACCGCACCCGCGTCCAGGTCTCGGCGTAGGTGAGGGTGTCGAAGCGGGGCTGCAGATCGGCGACGGTGCGACCGGAGGCGTCGGTGACGAACTCGACGGCGCGGTGGCCCAGCGCGGGCCGGTCGGCGTACTCGGTCATGACGGTGCGCATGACATCGACCAGCCGCGCATCGGGCCGGCTGATGGCGTCGGTGACGTTCGGATCCGGTTGCGCGGCAATCAGTTGTGCGTCGGTGGCGGTCAACTGCTCGAGGCGGCGGACAAGCTGCTCGTTGTCTGGAGTGGACATGGTGTCTCCCGAGGACGTTCGGTGCGGCGGCGTGGGCGCGCTGCCACCAGGAGTAACGGGCGTCTTCAGACGGTCAGTCCTGGGAAAGTGCTGTGGGAGGCCTTGATTCGCGCTGTGCGCTGGTCTGACGTGCTCGTATGTCGGAGGTCGGCTTCCGTTCGGTGAGCGAGATCACTCCTCTACCGACGCAGGGGTGCGGCGGCTTCGAAGGTCGCTTTCTTGCCGGCGGACTGCCACTCCAGCCAGCGCTCCCACCTGGCGAGGTTGGCTTCCTGCCACCGGCAGTCGATCGCCGGGCTGACGCGGCGGGCCAGTTCGAGGGCGGCGATCATCGGGGCCTTCGCGAGCAGCAACGCGATACCGGGCAGCGCGGACGGCAGCCGGTAGCGGCGCCGGTTCCACGGCAACATGTAGAGGCCGAGGTAGCCGGCCTGGACGCGGTAGTGGTACTCGGCTCTTAAGCGTTGCAGGCCGCGGTGTGTGGGTGTGGGTTCGAAGGCGGGGACGAAGGATTCGACGAGTTCGGTTCCGCAGCTTGCACTGTCGTAGCTGCGGGCGGAGTCGGCGAGGAACAGGATGCGCCAGGCGTCGGCGACCGTTTCGGGGAAGTAGCCGTCGCAGCGGACACCGACGAGGTGCCCGCAGTAGCGGTTGAAGTGCAGCACGGCGCGCATCTCGTGTGGGGAGGTGAGGTGTCCGAGGCCGAACAGGCCGAGGGCGGGGGCGACGCTGCCGCCGAGCAGGGTGAGCAGCATGGCGGACTGGCTGATCGGCAGGCCCCAGCGCTCGGCATCCCACTCGGGGTGCTGTTTGACGCGGTCGCGGACGCTCACGTGCATGATCCGTACGTGCAGAGAGATGTTGCGGGCGGGGGAGTTCGGCGTGAGCAGCGCAGCGGGGCGGCACACCTCGATCCACCACCGCGAGGTCTCGAGGTAGCGGTGCAGCGCCCGGTCGCCGGCGTACCCGCCGGACAGGGATAGCGGGACGGCGAGCCAGCCCTCGGTGTAGGTGTCGTTGGTGCCGGCGTTGCCGAGCGCGCCGAGGGCGTAGGCCCAGCGCCGCCACACGGCGGCGCCCTGTTCGAGGAGGTCGGGGTCGAGCCAGTCGGGTCGTTGCTCGAACTCCTCGAAGAGTGCGCGCATGGAGGCCGGGGCGTCGTCGATGGTGTCGATGCCGTCGCGCTGCGCCTTCTCGACGAGTTCGCGGGCCTTCCGGGCGCCGAGCTCGCCATGGTAGGTCTCGGCGACGAAGCGTTCGGCGGTGGGATCGCCGTGCTCGAGGCCGTCGATGAACCTCTGCGCCGTCACCGCATCCGGCAGCAGGTCGATGCCGAGCTTCCGCGCGCTCCCGACCAGTCGGGCGCGGCGGCCGGTGGGCGGGTAGCGGAAGGCGGTGGGCATCCTCCTGTCTTAGCGCACCGGACCGGGCGAATTCATCCGAACGTGTGACATCCCGGGTGCGCGGGCTGTGGAAGTATCCGCCGCGTGGGTTTCAATCCGCCACCCGGATGGCCGATGCCGCGGGGGTGGGACCCCCCGGCGGACTGGACGCCGGATCCGGCTTGGCCCCCCGCACCCGCCGGCTGGCAATTCTGGGTCGACGACACTACGCCGACCCCGTCGCCGAGATTGGTTGACCGACAACGGCAATCGAAGGTAGCGGGACGCGGGTCGAAGGCCGTCGCCGTGGTCACCGTCTGCGCCGTGGCCGTCGCCGCGCTTCTGGGCGCGGGTTACTTCTTTCTCACGGGTCGGAGCCACCACGATGCGGGCCGTGCCGTGGCCGGGCAACTCCGCAACACCTTCCCGGACCTCCCGTCCACCGGCTGGCGGGTGAACTCCGCCGCGATCTTCGAGGGTGCGGCGTTCGTCCGCCCCGACGCCACGTCGTATCAGTACCTGCGCCCCGGGTTCATCGATCTCGGCGACACGTTGATCACCGCCGCGGTGCTGCCGCAGACCGACCGGGGTGCGACGCTCGTCGCGATCGACGCGGAATCCGGGGACGTCAACTGGACCGCCGACGCAGGGTTCCATCCGGTGTGCGCCGCCGCGGCGGTCGACGGTCTTTTGCCCTGCCTGGGCCAGGAGTCGCACTTCGGCCCCCCGGGGCTGGGTGCTCCGCCCTACGTCCACTTTCTTCGGATCTCGGACGGCGCAGTCACGCATAGGATCGCGGTCGCGGAGGAGACGCGTGCCGTCGAGGTGCACGACTCCGCGGTGTACACGATGAGTTACGACTACTCCGCCGATGTCCGGTCGATGACGCGCGGGACGACGGACGCGCTGGACGCCGGCTGGCGCCGGAGCTATCCGGTCGGCGACGGCTCACAGTCCTGTCCGGGCTCCGGGGACACCACCTACGACGGGGTCGACCACGACGTGGTCTATTCAGGCAACGACGGCGGCATGGTGGTGGCAGACGCCGCCGACGGGGAGCGGCTGTTGCCCGGTGAGGTCACTGAGCTGAAAGTGTTTCCCGGGCAGGGGTTCACCGCTCGCCTCTGTCGCGGCGGCGACCCCGACTCTGTCGACACGGCCATCGTCGACACGCAGGGCAACGTCCTGCGGGAGGTCGCCGGAGCGGTGGCCAGACCATGGCTGGTCGACCAGACAGCGAATGTGCCTTACATCGTCGATCGCACCGCCTACGACTTCGCCACCGGGCGCGAGCTGTGGACCGCGTCCGGCGGGGTGCCGGAGTTGCACACCATCGTCGGCGACACCGTGCTCGGCGGTGGCGGCCGCGGCGAGGGGCCGCTCACCGCGTTCGACCTGGCCACCGGCCGGCAGCTGTGGACGAGCCGGGTCGACGTCGGCGACTTGGAGTTGTCCGACGGACGTCGCGTCATGGGAGTGACCGCCGACGGCCTGGTGGCGGTTGATCTGGCGACCGGGGAGGAGGCTTGGTCGATGGCCGGGACCGGCGGTCGGATGTTCCTCGGGCGTGCCGGCACCGGATTCGCCTCCGCCGCAGCTGAGGTGATCACGTTCTACCCGCCCACCGGAGGACCGGCAGGCAGCCCCGGGCGCGGCGGCGGTGACGAAGCCGCGGACGCTTCGGTGGCGATGGTCACCAAGTGTGGTCGCACGCCGGAGCTGCGTCCCGTCGAATACCGGGCCGAGAACGGCGCGCTCGTCGTCGTGATGGAGGTCAAGGCGCGTTGTCCGGGCGGGGACGTCGTGTCGACGAACCGGCTGCGGGTGACCATCAGGGACGAACGCGGGCTCATCTGCTCCGCGACGTTCGACTTCTCCCGGGATCCGCTCGTCCTGGGGCCGGAGGACTCCGGACCGGTCCTCGTCGAGCTCACCTTCGGCAGCGGCACGTATTCACGGCATCCGAACACCCTCGGCGACAACGCAGGTCGGCAGTCGGGTGGCGAGATCGTCACGCAAGCAGGAGCTTCCGGCGACGAAGTGGTGGAGTGCGAGGACGAAGGCACCACCGGCGGTGTCGAAAGCGCCCCGGGGCCGGCCGTCAACGGTCCCCAGCGTTCGGCAAGTTCCGATCCGCCAGGCACACAGATTTCGTGCGGCAGCGACGCCGACACCATGGCCGCCCTGAGAGCTCAGGTCGACGCGGACCGGCCGTATGTGCAGTCCTCCCTCGCTGACCGGTGGGTGGCCCAGTTGTCCTCCAAGCAACCGGGTCTAATCGCACCTGACGTCGACGGCCGGGTGGTGACCTGGACGCCGTGCGAAATCCTGCAGCAGCACCTGCGGATGCGCGGGCAGTATCCCGAGGTGCGCCTGGTTTGGAGCGACGAGTGGCGGACCTTCGACTTACGCGGCTGGTGGGTGACCATCGCCGGCGTGACATTCCCCGACGCGGGCGCCGCCAACGGGTGGTGTGACGCGCGGACGATCCCCATCGACGAGTGCTACGCGAAGGTGATCAGCAATTCCCGGGATTCGCGCGGCACCACGGACTACCGCCGCTGACGCCCGCTGGATTGGTTGCTCGTCTCCGGGCTCCGGGTCGCCCGATCGCCACGTCGCGTGCGATCGGCAACAACCGCGGTGGTCTGCGAGGGAGGCCAAGGGTGGACCCCACCGGGTGCAATGATCGTGCACCGACCACGATGGTCCTGCCGGGGCCCTAATTGACGCCCTGGCAGGCAATTCGCCGCCATTCACCTGCTGATTTGCTGCTAGGCGTGCGAAGCGCGGCGTTGTTGGTTAAGGTCTCCGGCATGCGCGGGGGCGTGCAACGGGAGTGTCACCGGTGGGTGGCGATGCGCAGAGGTGCCGGGGGGAGCCTTGATGATTGACCAGTTGACTGCTGAGGGGGTGGCGGTGCAGGTCGCCGACGACGAACGGCGACCGGTCAGCGTCGTCATCATCGACGATCACGACGTCGTCCACGCGGGAGTTCAGGCCTGGTGCGCGGAGGCCGACCCACCGATTCGCTTCGTCGGGAACTTCCTCGAACCACAGGAATTCGTCGACCGGTACCCGGTCGCGTCACCCGACGTCGACGTGGTGCTGTTCGACCTGCAGATCGACGGCAACAGACCCTCGTTCGACACGTTGCGTGCGCTGTGTGAATCCGGGCACCGGGTCGTCGTGTACTCCCACATCACCGCTGACGAGATCATCCTCAGCTGCCTGGATCTGGGGGCCATCACCTACCTGGCTAAGTCCGAGGGCCGGGCCCACCTCATCGAGGCCATCCATGCGGCGTCCTCGAACACCCCGTACATGGGCCCGCGGATGGCGCGGGCGCTGCTCAACGACAACGCCGCCGGACGGCCCAACCTGTCGGAGCGCGAGAAAGAGGTGCTCGTCGCCTGGTTCCAGACCGAGAGCAAGGAGCTGGTGGGCAAGCGCCTCTACATCGCGCCCAGCACGGTTCGCACCCATCTGCAGCGAGCCAGGGCCAAGTACGCCGCGGTCGGCCGGCCGGCGCCGACGAAGTCGGCCCTGCTCGCCCGCGCCATCGAAGACGGCATTCTGAGCCTCGCCGACCTCGTCTAGAGGCGAGAAGTGCAGCGCGAAACGCGTATTCGGCGCGGGCGTGCTTCCGGTGTCGACCGATCGAGCGACAGACGCACGCCGCCGTGATCCGTAACGTTCCGGATGAACGAAAGTCGGACGATCGGAGCGTCGATGACTGCCCACTCCGCCGAACAGGGCGCGAGCTTCCGGGCGCAGACATGCATCGAGCCGGACCGCATCGCTCATCTCGCCCGTGATGCCAGCGAAGAGGTGCAGGGCGGGTTCCGGTTCATCAGATTCGAGGGTGCGGCGCCGGGACGGCTGTCCTTCTCCGTGCGTACTCGATTCGCGCAGGCCGCCCTGATGTCGTTCGACGTCGCGATCGCCCAGCTCGACGACGGTTCCACCAGCTTGAGTGCCTATGTGTCTGACCCATTGGCCGGCAACGGTATTGCGGCTTGGACCCCGGCCGCGAGGTGGTCACTGGGCCACGAGACCTACAAACGGTACGTGTGGGAACTGGCGGGTGCGTTGTCCCGGTTCGACCCCATGAGCACGGCCGTGCTGCTCGACAGGGTGGGGCGGCCATGACGACGACGGCACTCAGTTGGGCGCTGCTCGGTCTCGGCATCGTCGGCAGCACCGTATGGGGCAACATCGAATTCTGCCGCCGGCGCAACGGTGTGCACACCGATCACATTGTCCGACACGATATGTCGGCATTCAGCGCGACCATCCACGAAGTGGATACTCGGCCTCTGGTAGAACTCAACCGCCTCCGGATGTCGCGACGGAACCGCTGACCGAGGTCACGGTGCGCGGGAACACTCGACGATCAACCACACCGTGTCCTCGGTGACGACGACGTCACCACCCTGAACCGCCACCGCGGCCGCCAAGGCGGGCGGATCGACGACACCGCGGCACACCACGCTGAGGCTCACCGAGTCCCCCGCGACGCCCAACACCACGTGGGCGCTGGAGATGTCGGCGGACAGCAACGTGCCCAATGGCGCGGCAAGGGCGGCGGCCGCCACACCGTCCAGCGGCGGTAGATCGCTGCCGGTGTCGACGGTCACGTCGACACCCCGGGCCTCGGCGTCGTCGATCACCGGGCGCAGCTGCCGCATCACCGGATGAGCAAGAGTCTTCGACTGGTCGAACACCGCTCGCAGCCTTCGTGATTCGGCGCGAGCCTCGCGCTGGATGGATTCGGTGACCGGCTCACCGTCACCCAGGCGCTGTAGCAACGGAACGACATTGGCGATGAGCGTGGCGTACCGGCGCCGGTTGTCCTCGGCCACGGTGCGGGCCACGCGGTCGGCGACGAGGAGCCGGCGGTGGGCCGCGACATCGGCGTGCACATCGGCGGCGGCGTCGCGCATCAGTCCGTCGAACATCAACGCAAACAGCTGCACACCCAGGATGCTCGCGGTCCCCAGACCGACGTTGACCAGGGCGTCGGCGGTGGGATGGCGCCAGATCTCCACGGCGGCCGCCGCCAGCCAGAAGCCGGTGAGGATCACCACCCCGTGTCGGGTGCGCATCGGCAGCACCTGCAACAGCACACACCAGCCGACCCCGCCCTGCACCCAGTCGGCCTGGGTGCCGATCTTCTCTGGTGCCAGCACGGTCAGCTGGGTGAGCATGACACCGGCCAGCGCGGCGAGATTCAGCCACACCGGAATCCACGGACGGCCACGCAGCGCGGGAAGGGCGAGCAGCGCACAGATCCCGGCGACGATGCCCAGTGCGGTCTGGACCGTGGGATGACCGGCCTGGGCCACCCCGTACGGCACGGTCGTGGCGAGATTCGCGATCGCGTACGCCGTCAGTGCCGTGCCGTAGATCAGCCGGACGCGGTCGATGAGACCATCGGGGTCCGCGACCGGCGGCGGTGCCTGCGCGTCGGGCAGCGGAGACCAACTCAGCACGACGCGGGTGCCCGCGCCCGGCGCGGACCGAACCGATGCCGATCCCCCCGCCCGTGTCATGCGCGCCGACACCGACTCCGCGAGACCGTGCCCGCGGGCCGCGCGGTTCTGATCGAACCCCACGCCGTCGTCGAGCACCGACACGGAGTCGTCACCGATCACGATGCGCGCCTCGGTGGCGCGGGCGTGGCGGTCGACGTTGTTCAACGCCTCCCTGGTCGCCGCGACGACCGCCTGCGCCACCTCACCGTCGACCAGAAGTTGTTGGCGCCCTTCGAGATGGGTCGGCGTACGGGCGTGGGCGAGCACCGAGCGCAGGGCTCCGACGACGTCCACGCGCGCCGCAGTGTGAGGCCATGGTCCCTGACGCAGGACATCCAGGTCACGGCGCGCCTGCGCGGCCAGCCGCTCGGGTGGCAGGTCGGCGCCCTGGCCGACCATCAGCAGCGTCGACGCGGCGGTGTCGTGCAACAGCGCCAGTTGCTCGCGCTCGAACGCTCGCACCGCCTCGTCGACCTCGCGCGCCAGCTGAGCGGACTCCCGGGCCCGACGGGCGCTGTCGACCGTGCCGGCCACGTGCAGCAGCATCGCCCGGATCAACGACGCAGTGACCCACTGCAGCGCGAAGTAGTACACCGCGAGCACCGACCACACCTGTTCGGGTCCGACGACTGCAGCCGTGCCTGCGGCATACGTCGCGGCGACGGCGACGGTCATCGGCAAGGTGACCGTCGCCGGCAGGGACACCGCGAAGCTGACCACCGCGGTGCCTGCGATGGCCTGAGGAGCGCTGTTGGTCAGGTAGAAGCCGGGATCGGAGACCTGCAGCGGGATTCCGGCGCAGACGGCCAGGGTGACGCCGAAGTCAATCGAGGTGACGACGCGGGTCTGGGAGCGGGTCACGACCCGCAGCAGGGACCACAGCAGCACACCGATCAACAGCCACCGCCCGGCCGGTGCCACACCGGAGGCGGGTTCGGCGAGTGCGATCGCGGCGACGCCGGCGTTCACGCAGTGCCGCATGAGCAGGCCGACGGTGGCGGCGCGTCGCATGAGGTGCTGCCGTGACACGTCGTCGACGCCGGAAGAGCCGTCGACGGTGGAAAGCATGATGACCACACCTGCCTTCGACGGGCGGCGGATACGAGTCTGCGACGCAACCGGCGCGCGCACAAGCGGTTTGCCCCGATACCGTGCAGGAGTCTAGGGCGTGCGGCGCGCGGGTCCAAGGGTGTCGCTGTCGGTCGATCGGGGGAAATCCCCGCCTGTCATCACCGAAGGCCGCGCACACCGCCGCGCTTGGGTTTAACTTTGCCGTGAGCGCACCGCCGGTGAGTGCCGCGGTCGGCATCGTGGATTACTGGGGTGACTAGCCAGCGTGAATACCGCGCTTCGGATCGGGGGAATCGGTCCGGCCCGCCGTCACCTCTCCCGTCGCGTCGGGTTGGTGTGCCTGCTCGTCCGGCACACCACCGGCCTGGTGGTCGCCGTGCTCGCCGCGGTGGCCGACGGCGCCGTCGCCGCGCACCCGTCCGGGCGGCTGCTTCTGATCCTGCTCGGGCTGTGGTCGGTCTACCGGTTGGCGACCCGGTCACAACTGTGGCAGTTCACTGTCGCGGATTTCTGCTGGATCGTCGCCGTGGGATGCAGCGTCGGGATGATCGTCGGTGGCGCCGCCGCATTCGATACCTACAACGCCGCCGAGACGATCGTCGGCGTCGCGGTGGCGACGTTCGTCATCGGGATCCGCCCAGGTCTGGCGACACCGATGACGGTGGTGATCGTGTCCGCCTACGCATGGGGGACGGCGCAGGTCATCGGGTGGGACGGCGTCGGCCGGGTGGTCGATCTCTACTCCCTGGTTGTCGGATGGGCGGCGACGACCGTGATCCGCATGATGTCGTGGCGGATCGCGGGTGCGGTTGACCGGGCCCACGACGAGCGGCAGGCGGCCGAGATCGCCCGCAGTGTCTCGGCGGCACGACGCAACTACGACCGGGAACAGCTTGCGCTGCTTCATGACACGGCGGCGGCGACCCTGCTGATGGT
This sequence comes from Mycobacterium sp. GA-2829, assembly GCF_001499965.1. GTDB lineage: Bacteria > Actinomycetota > Actinomycetes > Mycobacteriales > Mycobacteriaceae > Mycobacterium. Next base: position 17,224 of record NZ_LQIT01000005.1, on the reverse strand, counting down.
CGGGCAGGGCGCCCAGGTCGCCGACGAGCGGCTCGCGGCCCAGGCGCGTCGTGACCTCGAACTGCTGGAGGACCCGCCCTGGACCTCGCCTGCGGTCACCGTCGACATCGTCGAGGCGCTGCGCACCGAGACCGCGTATCTACGGACGACGGTGCAGTTCACGGGTCGTCGGCAGCTGTGGTTGCGGGGCGACCTCGCAGGCGCGATCGTGTCGGCGGCGCGCGAGGTGACCAACAACGTCGACCGGCACGCCAACGCGAACACGATCCGGATCGATGTGGCGGAGGACCGGGTCACCATCGCCGACGACGGCGTCGGCTTCGCGCCGGGCGCGGGCCTTTCCGGCCACGGCATCCGCGCATCCGTTGTGGGCCGGATGAACCGTGCCGGCGGCAGCGGGTCGGTACGCTCGGCGCCCGCCCAGGGCACCATTGCCGAACTGTCGTGGCCGGCCGATCGGCCCATCTCGGCGTCGGTCGACGCGGCCACCGGCGCCGACCGTCTCATCGGCAGGCTGCGCGCGGCGTACACCTTGGCGCTGACCGCCTACGCGATCGTGGGCCTCGCCACCGCGGTCCCACCCATCGCGTCGTACGAACGACACGGCGACGCCCAGATCGGGCTCATCGTGCTCGCGGGCCTGTGCGCACTGTCGTCGGTGCCCGCCGTCTTCTACCGTGAGCGGCGCCCCGCGTGGGTCGCGGCGGGCGTCTTGGCGGTCATCGCGTTCCTGCAGCCGGCGCTGCTGACCACCCCGGAGCTGACCACCCACGCCAACTGGGCGCCCGCAGCGGTCGGCTTCTGCCTACTGCCGCTGCTGCTGAGGTGGGACACCCGGCGGGCTGCGGGCACACTGCTGGCTTATTGGTGCGGCCCGGCGATCATCGCGTTCGTCCGTGACCCCGGCAAGCCCATGCTGGTCTTCCTCGGTCTCAGCCTCGCCGGGACGTTGATCCCGCAGATGTTCGCGACGCTGTTCAGCTCGTGGGCCGCCAGCGCCGCCCGCGACGCGCGGGCCGAACGCGACAACCTGCTCCAGGTCGTGACCGCCGAGAAGGTCGCGAGCGCGCTGCAGGCCGACCACCTCAAGCGGTACGCCGACATCATGGCCGGTGTCATCCCGCTGCTGCGCGCGCTGAGCCGCGGCGAGCCGGTGACCTCGGAGATGCGTCGGCAGGCCAGAGCCGAATCCCGGCGCCTGCGAACGCTGTTCGACCGGCTCCGGGCGGATCACCCGTTGCTGTTCGAGATCCGCTCGCTGATCGAGGCCGCCGAAGACCGCGGTGTCGAGGTCACCGTGCATTTCGACGGTGAGCTCCCGCCGTACGACCCCGTTGACGTCGACCGGATCGTGCGCGGGGTCGAGCGGGTGATCGCGCTGGCCACGGTATCCGCGCGCGTCGTCGTCACCGCCGCGGTCGACGAAATCACCGTAAGCGTCGTCTGTGAGGTGGCCCCCGGCGATGCGGGCCGCGACATCGACGTCGACGGTGCCGAGCTGATGTGGTCGGGCAGGACGGCGTGGCTGACGATCCGGCAGCGCGCCGAGACCGGCGCCCAGAACTAGTCGGTCGACCGAACAGCCGGTCACTCCCTACGCTCCGGTCATGCGCCCGGACACGGACACGGCGGGGCCGGTCGGCAGCGGTCCCGGGCGGCTTCGACAGTACTGACGACGCGACCGTCATCCGCGTGCGCGCGAGCACACTGACCGTGCGGCGGCTGGCGGAACCGGTGTCCGTGGAGCCGATTCTCGAGTACCAGAGGCGTTAGCCGCGCCAGATCGACGGTGGAGTGCCCGGCCGCGGATGCTGTGCGGGCGGCGTCGGACGTGCGGGCGGCCGGGGCCGCGTGGCGACGGGTGGCTGCGCCGGCGGGGCGGTTGTTTCGCGGGGCGGGGCAGCCTGTGCCGCGCGCGGTGTCGATATCAGTTGCTGGATCAGGCTTTCCGCCTCGAGCATGTGCGGGTACTCGGCCTTGTCGACATCGACGCGCAAGGCTCCGCCGCCGCTGTGGGTGACGATGAGCGCGAGACCGCGCGCCATCCACAACTGGAACGCCGCGAACCCGAGCAGGCCGAACGCGACGAGTAGTAGCAGCGGGCCGAGCGGGCCCATCCCCATCATGCCCAAGCTCGACGTCAACATCATGAACCCCGTCAAACCGGCGACGGCGGCGGACAGCACCCGTCGCTGCGACAGTTGACGGCCGACGGTCGTGCTGGACACGTGGCGCAGCGGCGTGCTCGACTCCGTGTGTCCGACCCGGATCACGAACAGCAGGTACTGCGGATGCCGGACGATGACACGCTCACCTGTGATGACCAGACCGGTCTTGATGTGGCGCAACAACGGTGACGGCGTGAAATCGCCTGCGAACAACGAGTCCTCACCGGGCAGCAGGGCGATGTTCTGATGCTCAGAGGTGCCGGTAGTGCCCGCGATCGGCCGGGCGTTCGAGGGCGGGATGCCTGTGCCGAAGTGCTGCTCGGCCTGGCGAAGGTAGTCGGCGTGTCCGTTCGGGTTCATCGGTTCCTGCTCTCTGGACGGTCGGGCGGGATGTTCATCACCGCGGGATCGGGCAGCGGCACGGACGTCCCGCCGAGGTCGATGACGCCACCGGCGCGCCGGATGGTCTGCCGGCCGGTGTCGGCGTCGGTGAGGGTGAATTCGGCTGCCGCGCCAGGATTGTCGAGGGCGGCGTACTTGACGGCGACGACGGTCTGGGAGCTGAACGCGCGCCATTGCTCGCCGTCGAGGCGGTAGTGGGTCAGCGTGTCGTTGTCCGGCGGAGCCAGTGGGGCGCCGGACGCGCACCGCACCCGCGGGACTCCGAGCGGGTCGATCAGTACGGCGCTACCTGCCTGCAGCACAGCCTGTTTCGGATCGGGGACACCATCTCCGGGCGTGTGGGTGGTGACCCAGGTGTCGGAGAGCAGGACGACCGCGGTCAGCGTGTTGAGGTAGTGCGGGATCTGCTGCGGGGTGATCCCGAGCGCCAGCCCCCAGACCCGCGCCGTGCCGGGGTCGGCGTCGAGGTCGTTGGCCAAGGTGACGGCATCGCAGGGAGGCGTCTGGCCGGTCGCCCCGTAGAGCCCCGCCTGGCGGCCGGAGACCACCCGCACTCCGCGGTCGGCGCGGACCGGGGCCTGCTCGAGTAGCTCGACGGTCTTGGCGGCGGTCTGATCCGAGATCGTGACGGGCGCAACGAGGATGGATCGGGTGAAGGTATCGACGGTGGGCGTGTTCGCGGCGATCAGCACGGCCTCGCCGGCGGTCTTGTCCGAATCGTCGCCGGCGGAGAACAGCACGACCCCGACCAGGGTCGCGACCACCAGCGCCGTCAGCACCGCCCCGGACACCGCGAGGATGACCGTGGTGCGCGGGTTGTGGGGATCCGGCGGATCGGGATCCGCCCAGCCGGTCTGCGGGTGGGTCACCGCTTGACGGTCCCCTTGTCGGTGCCGGGAGACCCTTCCGTTGTTCTGGTCACGGTGCCCTCGAACTTGTCCATGACGGCCTTCTGGCTGGCGAACTTCGGATCGGTCGACTTGTCGAAGTCGGCGCCGACATCTGTGTAGACGGCCGAGTGCCCGTGGTTGCCGGTCACCACAGCCTCTAAGGGGTTGTTCCAGTCGAGGGCGGTCCCGGAGTCGGAGACGAAGAGGTTCTTCGACTCGCCGGACAGCGGGTCGAGCAGGGGCACCCGATCGCCTGCGCCGTTGATCACATCGCCGCGCAACAACGCCGCGCCGACCAAGTCGCGCCGCGCGAGCGCCAACGCCTGTGCGGGAAGGTTCGGAGTGTTGTCGCCCTCGGCACGAAGATGGACGGTGCTCACACCGTTGACATCGGCGTGGACAAGCGGCGACCCATAGGTGACCAGCGCGGTCGCGTTGTAGCGTCCGGAGGCCACCAGGTTTTGGGCCTCCATACCGCCCTGGCTGAACCCGACGAACATCATCTCCGGTTGCGTGGACCGGTCTGCGGGGTCATATCCCGCGGCGCGTAACGCCCGGTCGATCTTGGCAGTCGTCTCGTCGTCGGTCCAGTTCGCGGCCAACTTCAAATTCCGCACCGGATCGCGCTTGCTGTCCTCGAGATCGGTTCCGGCGAGGTATACGACGAGACGGGTTTTGCCATCCGGTCCGACGACCTCCTGGATCATCACTCCGTCATGGCTCTTATCGAGCGTGCGAATCTGCTTGTAGAGCGCAGATGCGCCCTCGGGAGCTTCGTGTCTCGAACTCGAACCCGAACCAGTGCCACCACCGCCACCGTCTGCGCGGCTGGCGTTCTCCTGCTCATCGGCGTTGCGGCGCAACACCTCTGCACCGGATCGCAACGCGCTGATCGCGGCGTTGAGCGCGAACACCGATTGGCCGTTCCACTCGGAACGGAACCGCTCCGAGTCCGGGCCGCGCCAGATCGCCGCGTTGGACACGAAACCGTTGAGCCCCTTCATCGAACTCTGCAGCCGGTCCGCCGCCTGAATGAATTGGCCTGCGGTGGTGCGGAGTTGGTCGGGATCGGCACCGGCGACGGTCATGTTCCCTCCTCGGGAAGAAGCGTGTTGCTCGTGCGCGGCCGGTAGCCGCGCACGAGCACCGGGCTTCGTGGGTCGTGCCTAGACGCTGGCCTGCTGCTGCTCGGTGGCGTTGCGGTTGGCGTTCTGCGACGCGTTCTGCAGTGCGGTGACAACCTGGCGCAGCTGCGGTACGTGCTGGCCCTGCCAGTCCGCCTTGAAGCGTTCGGCGTCGGGGCCCATCCACTGCACCGAGTTCACCGCCGACGTCAGCTGCGCGATGACGCCCTCGATGTCACCGGCCTTCGCGTTGAGCTGTGTCGCCAGCTGACGTACCTGATCGATGTCCTGCCCGAAAAGTGCCATGTCTTCCTCCTGTGGTGTCGTTCTTCGTTGTCGTGCTGTGTGGTCAGATCGCGGGTTGCGCCACCTGCATCCACACCCCCTTACCGCGCTCGATGAGCACGCCCCGCCCGGGCGGGAAGTCGCTGCGGCGTACCACGCCGATCGAGGTGTTGAACAAGCTGTCAGACTCGACACCGCTGGGCCACAACAGCATTCCGCGCCTGGCCGCCTTGAAGGGCTGTGCCAGCAGCCACGCCTGGCCCCAACCCGACACCTCGGATTCGCCGACGATGAACGCGGTGTCGCCGAGCGTCTTCATCAGGCGCGCCAGTTCGTTCTCCGCGGCGGTGCCGCCGAAGTCGGCGATGCCCTCGATGACGACCATCAGCTCGCCTGCGTCCCGCGGCGGCGCGCCGAGTGTCAGCCGGTTCACCAGGTCGATGACCGGGTCCTGTCCGGCCGCCGTGGCCGACCAGACGTCGAGCCCGGCGATGGTCGACACGGATGGGGCGACGTGGACGATCTGCGCCGACGGGTGCTGGCGGCGGACGGCCTGCGCCAGGGTGACCAGCGCGGTGGAGCGGCCGCTGCCGGGCGGTCCGGTCACCATGAAGACCCCGGCAGGGTTGATACCCAGCGGGGCAAGCGATTCGTCGGCCACGCCGATCACCGCCGCGCCCGCCGACGTGCTGACCGGCAGCGCTTCGAACTCGATGCGGTCGGAGAGCCGCTCCACCGGTTCGGGCGCGGCGAAGCGGTCGCGCCGCATCTGCTCGGCCAACCGCTCGATCGCCCGGGCCTGCACCGCGACGTTGGCGTCGCCGCCGAACACGGCGACCTGCAGTTCGCGTCCGTCGAGGATGGCCCTTCCCTGCGGTGAGGTGGCCGACAGGATGTCGCCGCCCACCCCTGCGAGCACGTAGTCGTCGTCGGAGGCCAGCCGCAGCACCAGACGGCGCTGGATCGTCGACGCCAGCGACGACGGAATCGCCGCCGGGCGGTCGGCGGTGATGACGACGTGGATGCCCAGCATCCGGCCGTCGGAGGCGAGCTGGCTGAGCATCGCGAAGAACGTTGTGTGCGAGACGTGTTCGTACTGGTCGCGGAACGGGCCGATGGCGTCGACGAGCAGCAGCACCCGGGGCTCGTCGGGGTCGGCAAGCCTGCGGTATTCGGTGAGCGTGGAGGCGTTGACGCGGGCGAACCGACGGGCTCGGCTCTCCAGCAGCGCGGTGAGGCGGCGCAGCACTCTGCCGATGCGTTCCTCGTCGTCGGCGCCGACCACGGCCGCCACATGCGGCAGCGCCTCGAGCATCTTCAGGCTGCCGGAGGCGAAGTCGAGCCCGTAGACGTGGGCGGGCCCGTCGTGCGGGTTGAGCGCCGCCGAGATCGCCAAGGTGCGCAGTGCGGTCGACTTGCCGGCGCCGCCGGTACCGATGATCGCCATGTTGCCGGCGTCGTCGGGGGAGAACGTCTCGACGGTCTGGGCCTGTTCGGTCGGGACGTCGCACGTGCCGAGCACCAGCGCGGGGCCGCCGGACTGTGTGACGAGATCCTCGAGCGCATAGGTGGACTCCAGCGGCGGCAGCCACGGTTTGCGCGGCAACGGGATCCGCAGGTGCTGCGCCGCGGCGCGGACGGTGCCGACCATCCGGGTGATGTCGGTGGGGCCGTTCGGCCGGACCGCACCTTTGGCGGCTGGGGTGATCCATGGCCGGCGGCGGCCGAAGACGAATTCGGAGATCTCGATCGGAGCCTGCTCGGGCTGCTCGCTGGTCCAGCCGCCGACGTAGGCGGCCTGGAACGTGGTCAGCCGTCCCGGGCCGGTCCGGGCGACCGCCCGGCCGGGGATCTCCGGCGGGAAGGACGCGGCGAGCGGGTCATCGATGACGTCGAGAGAATCGTCGACATCGTTGAGGCGCAACGCGATCCGCAGATTGGTGTTGGCCCGCAGGTTCTCGCGGATCACCCCGGCGGGGCGCTGGGTCGCCAGCACCAGATGCAGTCCGAGTGAGCGGCCGCGCTGTGCGACGTCGATGACCCCGTCGACGAACTCCGGCACCTCGGAGGCCAGCGCGGCGAACTCGTCGACGATGATGACCAGGCTCGGCGGCGTGTCGGGATCACCGGTCTGTTCGAGGGAGATCAGGTCCTTGGCGCGTTTGACGTTCAGGAGTTGCTCCCGACGGCGAATCTCGGCGCCGAGCGAGGTCAATGCCCGGCGCACCAGGTGCGGGGTGAGGTCGGTGACCAGGCCGACGGTGTGCGGCAGCCCGACGCAGTCCGCGAACGCGGTGCCGCCCTTGTAGTCGACGAGCAGGAAGCTCACCCGGTCCGGGCTGTGCGCGGCGGCCATACCCATGATCCACGACTGCAGGAACTCGCTCTTGCCGGATCCGGTGGTCCCGCCGACGAGGGCGTGCGGACCGTGTTCCCGCAGGTCGAGGTGGAGTTCGCCGGCGCCGGTGGACCCCACCAACGCCCGCAGACCGGCGGGCTGACCGGACGGCGGACGGGGTCTGCCGTTGCGGGTGAGTACGGACTCGTTGGTAATCCACTGTGCCGCAACGGCTGCCGGGTCGGAGGCCATGCGAGTGCCGGCCATCGTCAGATACGACACCGCGCGCGGCAGGTCGGTCGCGTCCTCGACGGCCGCGCCCACGTCGACCACCGGCGCCAGCAGCAGCGCGACCTGCCGGGCGTCGGCGACCTCGATGCTCTCGCAGGCCACCGGGAAGGTGTGCCGGCCGTGGCGGACGTGGCCCACGGTGGCGCCTTCGGACTCGTTCTCGACGAGCACGAAGGTGCGGCACGCGGCGGGCAGGCTCTCGACCTGCGTGGCCACCCACACCACGTACACACCGACCGGCCCGCCCCGTTCGGCCAGCCGGGTCAACCGAGACCGATCGATGGGGGCGGTGTCCTCCACGAGCACGATCACCGCCGGGACGATCACGGTGTCGTCGCCGCTGAGCGTTTCGCGGGCGGTGCGTTGTTCGACCAGGTCCTCGAGACGCGACAGCAGCGCCTGGCCGCCGTTGGCGCTGTCGGTCAGGTGGTTGCCCGACAGCGGGCTGTGGACCGAGCCGGTGTGCGGCAGCCATTCCAGCCACTGCCACGAGGCCCGGGACTGCGGGGAGCTGAACGCGGTGATGGCCAGGTCGGCCGGGGAGTGCAGGCCGGCCAGCTGCAACACGATGCCGCGCGCGACTCCGTCGACCACACCGCGCGGCCCGCAGATGCCGAGCGCACCGGACTCGCGCAGGTCGGCCACGATCGGCACGTCCTCGATGGTGCTGAACCGGCTCTGCAGGTCCTTGAGTTGGGCGGTGTGGGCAGCCTCGGCGGTGTCGGTGTCCGACAACCGGATTCGGCAGCGGGACGCCGCATCACCGAGTCCGAGCCGCACGGTGAGGAACCCGGGGTGTTCGGGGCGGTGGGTCCACAGCAGCGGGCCGAGCCGGTGGATCGCCTCGACGACCTGGCTCAGCGCCGGGGCTTCGGCCAGCCGCACGGCACGCTCGACCCGCTGGGTTTCGGTGAGGTCGGCGGCCAGGGCGCGCAGCGCGTCGGTGAACCGTTTCGCCTCGTGTTCGTGGCGCTTGCGCGTCTGCAGTTTCGTGTCGATGTACATGCCCACCATCAGCAGCGGGCTCAGCGCGATGAACACCACGGCGAGCATGCTGCGGCTCACCGCGAACAGGATCAGCCCCATGATCAGTGGCGCGAGCACCGAGATGATCGGGAAGCGCGCCGGTTCGGGTGACTGGGGAGGTTTGGGTGCGGTGAACTCCTGTTCGTCGAACCGGGCCACCACCCGGGGGGAGCGGTTGAACTCGATGGCCACGCTGTCGGTCTGGGTGGTGCCGGGCCGGACGGTGGGCAGGATCGCCAGGGAGGTGGTGGCCAGCTGCACGATGTCACCGGCCCCCACGATCGCGCGTTGCACCGGCTGGCCGCCGATGCAGACCCCCGACGGTCCGGCCAGGTTGACGATCTCGATGCTCTCCCCGACCGTGATCGCCGCGTGGACGTCGGTGACCCCGTGGTCGGTGAGCGTGACGTCGTTGGTGAGGCCCGTGCCCACCGACGAATTACCCTGCGGCAGCGGAAACTCCACCCCCGCATCGGGCCCGTCGAGGATGCGGGCGACCGCTGCGGTGCGGCCGCGCCGGCGGCGCCGGGCCATCGTGGTCGCCGCGGCGAGGCTGACCGTCGACCCGGACTGCAGACCTGAATCGATGAGGCTGCGCGCCGGATCCAGGAGTCGGCCGGCCGCGCCGCGGTCGAAGGCGCTGTCTTCCACCTTCAGAGTGAGCCCGGCGCCCGGTGGCCGTTGACGCTGATCGGGGTCGCCGGCGGCAAGCGCCTGAGCCAGTTCGGCCACCGTCGCGGTGGCGTCGGCGGTGACGGCGAGCTGGGCTCGGCTGTCGTCCGGACGGCGGAGGATGATCTTGGCCTGCATCTACCCGCGTCTCCCTGACACGGGTACCGGTGACACGACCCGGTTGAGCCCCCGGTCCGGGGCTCGGCGCAGCGTGCGCTGTTGGCGTTGCCCCAACGGGTTCGCTCCGGTCGTCACGTCGAGCACGGTGAGCCCGCTGATCCGGTCGTGCCATGCGGCGCGGGGCCGAGAGCTGAGCAGCACCGGCAGCCCGGCCAGGCCGACGGTGGCGACGAACGCCAGGCCGCGCAGTACCGTGGCGCCCACTCCCGGCGGCCGGTGGTCGGCGGCGCGAACCAGTCGCAGCCCCAGCAGCGCCTTGCCGAAGGTGTTGCCCGTCAGGCCCTGCCAGATCTGTAGCCAGAGCCACACCGCGACGAACGCCACCGGAACGACGACGAAGACCACCTCCGCCACCCCGAGGACGGCGCCCGCGGTGGACAGCGGCATGGCCGGGCTGATCATGGCGGCCAGATCGAGAAGCGATGCGGCACATCGAGTCCCGCCGCTCGCAGGCGTCACGGTGGCCGGTCGTATGGGCGGTTCGTCGACGGGCGCGGTACGGATCCGTTGGCGGGGGACGACGATACGACCGCTCAGGGTGTGACCGCACGTCCCGCAGAACCGGGCGTGCGGCGGCAGGCCGGAGCCACACTGCGGGCACGCAAGCGCCGCACTGTCTGGCTGTCCCCGCACCAGCTGACTCCGTTCCGCACCGAACTCGACGTACAACAGCCGTGATCTGGCCGTGATGGGTGAAACTCGCGCAGTCGCCCGGTGGGCAGATGCGCGGTCGTGACGAGATTAGTCTTTGCCGGGCGGATCGGGCGGGAATTGCTGTCGCCCGATCGTACGATTGCCTCCACCTGAGAGCAACATGAGAAACTCTGTTCTGGCAAACCCGTACGACCGTCAGGAGGCATGCGCGGTGGCTGATCCGACGCTGCCGCCCGGCAAGTTCGGCGCGGGTTACGTCGCCGGCGGCGCCAAGGGGGGTCCGGCGGCCGTATTCACCGCGCCGACGGTGTCGCCGGCACCGCCGCTCAACCGGCTGGCGGTCGCCACCTTCGTCACGACGCTGGTGTTCGGATTGGTCGCAGCGCTGTTCACGCTCCCGCTGTCGTATGTGGCGCACCGTCAGATCGAGGCCTCGGGTGAAAGCGGGTCGGGTCTGGCCCGGGCCGCGATGGTCATCAGTGGGCTGTACCTGTTGATCGGTTTCGTGGTCGTCGGCCTCTACCTCTATCTGCCGGTGCAGGGGGCGGTGCGCTAAGTGTTCGCATTCGCAAATACACAGCGCGTCCACCGAACGACCGATACCTGGACCGATGGTGCAACTGCCAGGATGAGTCGCGACCGCGATGACTGGTTTGCTCACATCGCAACTAACGAGGCTCTACAGTCTCGGTGCATTGCCGGGGACACGGTCAGAGGTATTTCGCAGCGTTATAGAGAGATGGGGAACTCGGGATGGACGTGACGCTCGGAGTTGCGCTCGACAAGGCCGAGGCGCGGATCGCGCTACTCGACGCGGCCGCCCCGTATGCGGTCATCGACCAGTCACTGATCGATCTGACGGACCAGCCCGTCGACACCGTGGTGTCGGCGCTGACGTCGACCGATCGCATGTTGACCGAATCCGGGCACCGTCTCGTGGGCACCAGTGTCTGCAGCGCGGACCCCGCTGTGGCAGCCGGCGTGCGCGATGCCCTGCTCGACGCCGACCTGACCAACGTGACGGTGGTGTCGGGCTCCGATGCGGTCACCGAGGTGACCCGGACCCTGGTCGGCGGCGAGACCACCGCGACGTTGACCAGCGACGCGGACACCGCCGCACTGTCGATCGTCGACGCGGCCGCCGACACCACCTCCCTGATCGCGGTCGAACCGGTGACGGGCGGTGACCGGGGCGCGGCCTACCGGACGCTGTTGGAGCGCTTCGGTGAGGAACCCGGCGGGGCGACCAGCGTGATCGTGCTCGGCGCACCGGTTGACGAGGCGTTGACCGCCGAGCTGCAGGCGGCCTCGCCGGTTCCGCTGCAGTTCGTGGACGAGCCGGAGTACGCCATCGCGCGCGGCGCGGCGCTGGCGGGTTTCCTGCGCCCGACGAATCCCGTTGCGGCACAGGCTCCGATCGGTTCCATGGACTGGGACGCCACCATGCTGAGCCCCGAGGCGCAGCAGTTGGCGTACTCGCAGGTCGACGACGCGCAGGATGACAGCATCGCCGGCGCGGCCGTGCCCATGCAGACCCCGATGCCGCCGTTGAGCGCCGCGGACCCGCAGGACTACGAGGTCGAGGAGACCGCGGACGACGCGGCCGCTCCGGCGGACCGGCCGCGGGCACTACTGCTGGGCAGCACGGTGGCCGCGGTGGTGGTCGTCGGCTTCGCGGCGCTGGCGGTCACGGTCGCGCTCAACATCCGTCCCGACGTGCGGGAGCAGGCGATCCGGCTCACCGACGATGCGTTGGCGGGCAAGTACTTCCCGGTGGCGCCCGGGCAGGGCGTGACCCCGGACGGCCCGGGCTGGACGATGATCGAAGAGGTGCCGCCGCCCGGTGTCGAGCCCGAGGCCCGCACCTTCCGGCCGCAGACGCTCAACGCCTTGCGCGGTACCGGGGACACCGGCGCCGAGGTCATCAAGCTCTACCGGGACGGGACGGTCGGCGTGGTGCCGGACGCCGCGCAGCTCACCGCCGCGATCCAGCCGCAAGGCATCGTGCCGCCCGGCGGTGTCCCCGATGCCGCCGGGTACGTGACCCGGTTGATTCCGGATTTCACGCGGTGGAGTCCCTGTCAGGTGCTGGCCCTGGTCGGCAACATGCGGCTGATGACCGAAACCGCGATCGACGCGGTCGCGAACACCACCAGTGCGGGACTGAACGCGGTCAACTCCGTCGCCGGAAATTCCGGCGACTTCCCGGATCTGAGCGATCTCGGTCAAGTAGCCGTCGTCCCCGCCACCAAGGGGGAGTTGTTCGCCGTCGGTGACACCCCCGCGGGCACCTCGACGGACATCAATGCGATACCACCTCAGATCTTCAAGACCGGCGCCGTGGACACCGTGGTCGAGGAGGTGTTGCCGGTGGACACCAAGATCGTCGACACGTCGGCCCTGGAGGGGCTCACCCCGACGGGCAAGGCGGGCGAGGGGACGCCGATGCCGATTTTCGGCGATATCCTGCCGCCGGAGGTCGGCGAATCGCTGCCCGGCACGAAGGGAACGCGTCCGGTCATCGACGCCGGGACCGTATCCGAAGGCCTGGCCCCCGGTTCGGGGGTGGATCTGCCGGAGACGGGGATCGACGTCTCGAGCGTTCTCCCCGGGGACGGCCCGCCATCCGGATCGACGCCGGATCTGGACATCCCGGGCACCGGCCTGGTGCCGGACGGCCCCGGGACGCGACTGAATCCAGGTGTCACCGCACCCGAGGCGGGTCTGCCCAAGCTCGATGAGGGCCTCCCGAAGCCGGCGGTGGAGCTGCCCAAGCTCGACGAGGGCTTCCCGAAGCCGGCCGTGGAGTTGCCCAAGCCGCCCGTCGATCTGCCGGACCCGGTAGTGGAGCTGCCCAAGCCGTCGCCGAAGATTCCGGAGCGGGTGTTGGAGTTGCCCGAGCCCCCGGTAGTGGCCCCGCAGCCCAAGTTCGAGATCCCCGTTCCGGACGTTCCGGAGGTTCCGGTGTACGAACCGCCCTCGCCGCCCGTGCAGCAGCCCTCGCTGCCGTCGTTCGAATTGCCGAAGCTGGAGATCCCGACGTTCGCCCCGGAGCCCGAGGCGCCGTCCGCCCCGTCGGTGCCGGATCTGCCGTCGGTGCCGGATCTGCCGTCGTTCGAGCTGCCCGAATTGCCGTTCGGCGGTGGGCTGTTCGGATCCGGAAGCAACTAGCGGTATCGGAGATCGGTGATGAGCAACGTAATCGAAGACCGGACCGAGGTGCCGCAGCGGCTGCACCGGGCCAACGTCATCCGTGACGCGGTCGCCGCGGTGCTGGTGACGCTGGCGGTCCTGCTGCCGTGGAACATCGCTACCGGGATCACCATCGCCGGCACCCCCGGCTGGGTGACGGGCCTGCTGATCGTGGCGGCGCTGACGTCGCTGGCCGCGCTGGTACTGACCCACGTGGGACGCGGAATCAACAGGGAAAGCGATGATCTCACGACGCTGAACCGGCTGCGGATCACGTTGAACTGCCCGATGCTGGCCATGGCGTTCGCATTCCTGGTCTATGCCGTGGTCCAGGCGGTGCGGAGGGGCGGAACCGCGGAGGTCCCACCGGGAATGGGCCCGGGCGCATGGCTCGCGGTCGGTGGTGCGCTCCTCGGCGCAGCGCCGGTGATCGCGCCCGTCGGCGATGACCGTTCGGGTAGCAAGGCCTGCCGGATCATCGGCGTCGTCTCGCTGGTTCTCGCCTTCGCGGCGGTCGCGTTCAACCTGTACTGGCGCACCCGTTTTGTCCTCCCGGAGATCGGCAACGCCGAGACCGGGACGCAGAACCTCGTGGTCACCGTCGCCGCGGTGCTCTACGCCGTCGTCGCGCTGCTGCCGGTGTTGATCACCAGCCGGTGGCTCATGTCGACGAACCGGGAGACGCGGCTGGCCACGGTTCTGCTCGCGGGTGCGGCACTGGTCGCCGGCGTGTTCACGTGGGTGCTGCCCGTCGGGCGCGACCTCGACGCCTTCCACGGGATCGCGCAGAACACCTCGACCGCGGGTGTCGGGTTCGAGGGTTACCTGGCGTGGGTGGCCGGAACCGGCGTCATCGCGACGGTGACCGTGCTGGCCGCGCTCAACCGGAACGCGGTCGACGCCTGGCGGTCGGCTGCGCGAAAGTGCCTGGTGCTCATCGCCGTATGGTGCAGCGGGTCGGCGGTGCTGCGGATCGTGGATCTGATGATGGCGTCGGCGCTGGCCCTGCCTGCCCCGCCGTACTACGCGACCACCTTGATGGCCTTCGACCTGGTCGCGGCCGTCGTGGCGGTCTGGTTACTCCTCAACAGCTCGGGCAAGGTGGCGCCGCGGATGCTGCTGACGGTGGGATACGGCGCGCTGTTCGCGCTGGCGGTGTGTCGGGTCATCGTGGGCGTGGCGCTGGTGCCGCGGGTGCCGCCGCTGAACCCGGACGCGATCACCGAGGTGTACGGCAACACGCTGGGTCAACAGATCACCAGCACCTTCGATGTGGCGTTGTGTGTGCTCGGCGCCGCCCTGGTCGTGATCGCGTTCGTGACCAGCACGGCGGAACGGTCGGCCGGCTCCACTGTCGCACCGAAAGCCGCTGCGCCGGAGCCGGAGTCGGCCCCCACGACGACGATCACCACGTACTCGTGGGCACCGCCGACGATCGCCATCCCGCGCGCACAGGAGGCCGCCCCCGCGACGGCCAAGATCTTCCGCCCCGACCCCGCACCCGGCACCGACCGGGTGGCCAAGGTACTGGCGGAGTCGACGCAACGCTTCGCGGCCGGCACCACCTACGGTGGCGGGGACACCGAACGGCACTGACATTCCGCGTCATTCGGTGCGACGCGTGCGCCCGTCGATGAGAGGATCTCCCGGACGGGTGGTCAGGTCGAGACGGGGAGTCGGCGATGTCTGAGTGGGGCTGGCAGGTCGCGCTGAACGATGCGAACCCCGACCCCCGCGTCGCCTGCGTCGTACTGGCCGACGTGTCGGGATCTATGCAGGGCGAGCCGATCGCCGCGCTGGAGCGCGGTTTCGCGGCGTTCACCCGCTATCTGCAGAACGAGGTGCTGGCCAGCAAGCGGGTCGAGGTGGCCGTGGTGACGTTCGGGACGGTGGCCACCGTGCTGGTGCCCATGCAGGAGGCCCGCACGTTGCAGCCCGTCGCGTTCACGGCGTCGGGGACCACGAACATGGCCGCCGGTATCCACCTCGCGCTCGACATCCTCGAGGACCGCAAGCACGCCTACAAGGCCGCTGGGCTGCAGTATTACCGGCCGTGGATTCTCATCCTCACCGACGGCAAGCCGAACCTGGACGGCTTCGACGAGGCCGTCGCGCGGCTCAACGCCGTCGAATCCGCGCGCGGGGTCACGGTTTTCGCAGTCGGCGCCGGTCCGCGGGTGGACTACCGGCAGCTCGGGCGGCTGTCGCTGCAGCGCAGCCCCGCGCCGCTGGAGGGCCTCAAGTACGAGGAGCTCTTCGAGTGGTTGTCGGCCTCGTTGAGCAACGTGTCGAACAGCTCCGAGTTCGCCCGCGACGATCAGACCCACGAGGCGATGAACGGCCGGGTGCCGCTGCCCTCGGCCGCCGGCTGGACCAGCGCGTGAGACCCGGGTGCCCCGACGGGGCGCCGCGATGGGCCGTGTGCGGTGCGTCGGTGACCGGGCAGGAGCATGAGCGCCGCGGACTGGGCTGCGACGACGCCTACAGTTACGGCGTCGCAAATGATTACGTGGTCGCTGCCGTCGCCGATGGTGCCGGCGCGGTCACCGGAACCTCCGCGTGGGGTGCGTATGCCGCCTGCCAGAGCGTGCTGACCGACGGGCTGCGGCCGGCGTTCGTCGAGAACTTCCGCAGCGGCGACGCCGAACAATTGATGCGGTGGCTGTTCGACAACGCGCTCACCCGGGTCACCCGGCAGGCCGCCGCGCTCGGAGTGGAGCCGATGCGGCTGTCGACGACGCTGTGCGTGGCCGTCGCGGACCGCGGCAGGGCGGTCTTCGGCCAGATCGGCGACGGGGTGATCGCCGCCGAACTCCACGACGGCCGGATCGGGTCCCTGCTGATCGAGGCGAAGGACGGCTACGCGAACACCACGTCATTTCTACAGTCCGACCGAGCATTCGAGGTGTCGTTCCGCACGGTGTCGCTGAACGAAGTCACGGCGTTCGCGCTCAGCACCGACGGGATGAGCTACAAGATCACCGACATCGGGACGGGGGAGGCCTACGAGCCGTTCTTCCGCGACTCCTGGAAACATGTGCGCGCCGGGGCGCGGGCCGATCAGTTCGCGGCGCTGCTGCGGGGGATCACCGACGACCAGACCGGCGACGACAAGACGATGGTGCTGGCGGCGGTGTCCGAGTCGGCGGTCGGCGCGGTGACGGACAGTTCGCCCGCGCCGGGAGCGTCGGTCGCCGAGCTCGAGACGGTGCCGTTGGCGCGAGGCGCACGGCGTCGTGGGATGTGGCGGCGTCGGCGGTGAGCGGCACCGACGTCCGTCTCGCTACCGGTGAGCGACTGACGCTGGCGCCGGTGCTCGCCCGCGCCGGCGAGGGCACCGTCTACGGTGTCGCGGAGCGACCGGATCTGGCGGCCAAAGTGTTTCACCCGGACCTCACGGGACTGGCTGCGAAGTTGGACAAAGTCGCGGCGATGGTGCAGTCCCCACCCCCGGGGCGGGTGCAGCCCAACGGTTTCGTGGTGCTGACGTGGCCGTCGGGAATGCTGCTCGACGGGGACCGGCCGGTCGGGTTCGTCATGCCGCGCGTGGACACCGCCACCGCGGTGGAGATCCACACGATCAGCAACCCGTCGAACCGGGAGGACCCGCTGCCGGGCGGTCCGCAGTGGACCCGGCGCGCGACGTGGGAGCATCTGGTCAGTACGGCGGCCAACCTGTGCCTGGCGGTGCAGGTGGTCCATCGCGTCGACGCGGTGATCGGCGACTTCCAGGAGCGCAACATCCTGGTCTCCGACACCACCGAGGTGACGCTGGTGGACTGCGACTCCATGCAGTTCACCGACGCGGCGGGCCGCCGATACCTGTGCAGTGTCGGCAGACCGGAGTTCACCGCCCCCGAGCTCGTCGCCGTCGACCTGCGGCTGTACCCGCGGGAGAAGCCGTCAGATCTCTTCGCGCTTGCCGTACACATCCATCTCCTGCTGATGGCGGGCAACCACCCGTTCATGCGGGGGATTTGGCCCGGCGGCGCGCGGCAGCCC
>NZ_LQIT01000004.1 GCF_001499965.1 Mycobacterium sp. GA-2829 | reverse complement strand
AGACATCTCCACTAAGCCCGGAGGTCCTCCCTTCTCACAGCCAAACCGTCAACAACGTCCCTGCCGGGTACACCTAGCGCGCGCACACCAAGCAAGAGGCGCGGGAAAAAACGCCGAAAAAGAGAGACCGAAAGCCGCAACCTCTGTGGCCTCTCGCAGTGACCGCACACGTGCGGGATCCGCGCCTACCACAACCTAACCGCGCCACTGGCACGTTCGCAAGATCACCGCGCATACCGTAACGCCACCAACGACACCAGACCCATCTCCCGATACAACACCTCCGGCGGCAACTGCCGGAACCCACGCACTCCCGGCGCTCCCGTCGCCGCCTGCGCAATCTTCCGCGCGATCCGGTAATCCAAATCCTTCAGCGACCCACGGTCCGTCACCGTGTCGAGCAGCGCCGACACCCCCGCCACCGCGAACGGGCTAGACACATCGAGCATCACATTCGTCGCCGCCACCAGATGACCCGCCCGCTCCCGCACCGTCATCCCCGACAACGTCGGCGCCGCGGCGTCGATCCGCGCCGCAATCCGAGCCACGAACCGGCGCAACCGATACGGGCCCAACGTCACCGTCCCCGCAGCCGTGACCGACATGCCCAGACAGTCGATCCGGTCCCGGCCCCGGTACGCCGGATCAACCTCACACGGCCGGCCGTGCACCGACAGCGCCGTCCGCAACTCCTTACTCATCTTCCGCTTGACACCCAACTCCGCGACCAGCCCGTCGATCCGGGCATCCACCTCGTGGAGCACCGCGAGATCCCCATGGGCGACCATGAAGTCGTCGTTGTAGCGGGCGTAGAACACCCCGTCGATGTCGGTGATGGCCCGGTCCATCGGCACTACCGCCAGATTACCGAGCACCGGCACCAGCGGCGTCCCCATCGCAACCCCGTTCAGGCGGGTGAACTCGGTACCGTCCTCGTCACGCACCACCGGCCGGATCAGCGTAGTGATCAGATCCCAAGCACCACCGCTGATTTCACCGCGCGCGCTCCCGAGCGACGCCACCTCCCGCAGGGTCTTCCACAACACAGCGCCCGGCCCGACCGGCAGATTGTCGCCGTACTTCTCGAAATCAGACTGCAACACATACAGCGGCCCACCCCTCGGGCCCACCCGCTCCCGGTGGGCGCGGATGAACGCCGCGAACGCCCGCATCGCGCCGACGTTCGTCACCCCCGGCAGATACGAGTACACACCCGGTAGGCCGTAGCAGCGGGCGTTGTGCGACAACAACTTGAACAACGCCGACCCCACGATGTGATCGACGAACCCCGGCATGTGCGCGGCGCGGCGCTTGCCGCCCCGCTCCAGGAACCACAGGTCGACCGGCTGCGGCTCATAGCTGCCCTCGGCGATGCTCGCAGCGATAGCGCGGGACAATGTCTTGCGGTCGGCCGCCGCGTCGAAATACGTGACGCCGTCGGCGATGTCGTGGAATCCCATCCCGCGCTCGTTGCGCTTGGCGTAGATCCGCAGGATGGTCGACTCATAGGTCGCCGGGTCAATGAGGCATGCGTCGATGTCCACCGGTTCAAGCGCCATGGACGGCGACCTCCCGCTCCCAGTGCCCGAGCCGCCACGCCCGCAGCGTCCGCAGCCAGCGCTGGAACCGCGCCGGCTCGGGATGCGGCGGCAGCAGGAAGATCATCCGCACCTTATTGTCGTGGAAAATGGGCGATAGCCACCGCCCCGCCACCGACACCACCAACGCGTCGTCGTCGAGGCTCTTCATGGCCGCTGGCAGGATTGCGGGCACCAGGTCCTCGTCGAGCGTGCGCATGGCCTGCGTGCCCGCGCGGGTGTTCAGGTCGGCCACCACCCCGTCGGGAAACAACGCGAGAAACTCCGGCGCCAGGCATTCCGGGCTCTGCGGCTCTCGTGGCACACCGGCAATCGGAGTGAGCCACTGCGCGGCCATGATGCGGTCCAGCGCTGCACGCCCGTCCGGGGCCGGATCCCGCCAGTACTGAGCACGATTGGCCGCGCCGCCGGTGGCGGTCTGCACCTCGAGATGCGGCTCACGCGCGAGGTCCCTGCGCGTGTAGAACACCAGCGTCGTCGCCGAACAGAACGCCAGACATCCGTTGCTCGCCAACGAAGAACGCATCAAGTCGATCGCGGCGGCGCGCTGCCGCTGCGGGATCCACTCCGGCACGGTGATCGTCCCGGCACGCACCGGCCCCGGCTCGGCGGCCAGCGCCCGGATCCAGTCCCCGAGCGGCAACTGGCTGGGCGAGGGCGGGATGCGGTCGCGCAGGTGCTGCAGGTTGATGTGCACGATCAGCAGCGTGAGCATCGCCGCGGTGAGCTCGACGAGATCCGAGGCCGGGTTCGCGTCGATCCACACCAACGCGAACAACACCGCCGAGAACGCGATGGTGAGGTTCAGCGCGCGGAACTGCCCCTCGGCGAACAACCGGACCTGATAGGTGCCGATGAAGCTGCGCACGATGAACAACGGCAGCAGCGCGAGCAGGAACGTGAACGGGATGCCGGGCAGCACGAACAGGCCCAGCATCACGGCGAGTCCCCAGAAGTACAAAGTGACCACCGGCGTGACGATCAGCAGTCGGTGGAAGAACCACACCCGGTACTCGCGCAGCGCCGGAATGCGCCGCAGCCGAACGAAATCGAAGTAGAACACCGCCGTGGCCTCGTAGGCGCCGCGCAACAGCGGCAGCACCAGGTAGAAGAACTGGAAGGCGTCGATGTCGCGCCACGCTTCGAACCCGGCGGTCAGGTCGAAGGACCGGGTGCTGGTGCCGTAGATCCCGGCGATCGCGAGGACGGCGATCGCGTCGAGCCGCAGGCCCAGTCCGGCCACCGTGGCGTCGAAGCCCTGGCGAATCGGGATGCGCGGCAGACGATCCCGCAGTGACCGCGCCGTCCGGAGACGCGGCGAGACGCCGTTGAGGCGGTAGAGGCGCAGGGCGAAGTGGATGGTGATCCCGATCGACAGCGCGTTGGAGACGATGATCGCGAGGACCACCGCGGCGGCGGGGTAGAAGAACACCCCGGCGCCGATGACCACCATCTGCACCGCGGTCGGCGCGAACAGCGTCCACAGTGGCCGGTAGATCCGTCGGGTGGCATACATGCCGGAATGCAAGACCCGCACCGGCATTCGCAGCGCGAGCTCGAGGACCACCAGCAGCGCGTACAGCAGTCCGAGCGGATCGTCGGTGGAGGGCAGCAGCGACAACGCCACCGCCGCACCGGCGACCGCCACCGCCGTCGCCGCGATCAGCGACAACACCAGCCAGCTGCTGATCTCACGCTCGACGGCGTCGCGGTCGCGGGTCAGCGAGAGTCCGCGGAGGCGTTCGCGCATCACCTCGAGCAGACCCCACCAGGCGCCGCTGACGATGAAACTGCCGACCCGCAGGATCATCACCGTGAACGCCGCGAGCCCGCCGAGACTGGTGAGGATGATCAGGAACTCGGCGACGTGGACGACGAACGTCGCGCCGTCGACGATCAGCGCGTAGCGCAGGCGGTAGCGGAAGTACTCGAACATCCTGCCGGTCAGCAGGCAGCCGTACAGGGACACCGTGCGGTGCCGGCGGCGGCCGGTGCGCTCGAACCAGCGGTCGATGTCGTTCACCGCGAGGTACCCGGCCACGTCCACACGTGCGCAGCACCTTTCGTCGGCGATCACGCAACGCCGGCGCATCGTTGTGAGACGCTGTTGCCGTGCAGCGCGGTGATGGCTGCTCTCCCTGGTGAAAGGGTGCACCATGCGGCGAGGCGACGTAGCCGTATTGTCGATTTCCGCGGCGCTGGCCGCGATCGTCGTCGCCGCCGTCACCTACAGCATCACCGCCCTCGACAAGACGCCGAATCCGTCCGCGCTGGTGTCCGACGACGCCGCGTCCAGCTGGCTGGTGCTCACCTGGGCGCCCAGCTTCTGCACCGCCGAACCGGAGAACGCGGCGTGCGAATCCGACGAGGTCACCAGGGCGGGACAGACCCTGGTCCTGCACGGTCTGTGGCCGCAGCCGCGCGACCGCCAGTATTGCGGTGTGCCGCAACAGTTCCGCGACCGCGAGTCCGCGCTGCCACCGGTACAGGTGTCTGACGACCTCCGTGCCCAACTGGGCTCGACCACCGTTGACACCGCATCGCTGATGCACCACGAGTGGTACACCCACGGCACGTGCGCGGGCGTCGCGCCGGACACCTACTTCGGCGATGCGGCGACGCTGACCGGTGAGGCGCGCACCGTCCTCGACCCGGTGCTGCGGGAGGCGGCCGGTGGCCGGGTGACGTTGAGCGCTCTCCGCAACCGCGTCGACGAGGCGTTCGGTACGGGAGCGGGGGAGCGGGTGGCGTTCGGATGCCGGACGGCGCCGGGTGAGGGGTCGGTGATCGTGGAGGTGCGGCTGTCGCTACCGCCGGTCGTCGCCCTGCGCGACGGCGGCGAGCTGGCGCCGCTGGGGACGCTGCTCGGCGACGCTCCGCCGATGCCGGTGCAGTGCCGGCACGGCAGCGTGCCGTGACGGCGGTCTACTCCTCGTCCGCCCGGTCGCGAGATCGCCTCTTGCCGAACAACTTCGAACCCTCCCGCGTCGTTTTCGACAGGAAGCTGCTGACCGCGGTGTAGCCTTCGGTGGCGGCTTCGAGTGCCTGCGTCGCCGCGACGGAGGCCTTGTCGGCGGCGGCCTGCAGGGCCTCCTTCGGGGTGGGTGCGTTGATCTCCGACCATTCCAAGGCTTGCGCGCGACGGGCGTGGGCGAAGCGGTCGAGATCCTCGCGCAGCTTGGGCAGGTCGCGGGTCAGGCCCTGGACGGACCAGAAGCGGAACCCGTCGATCGCCTCGGTTCTCGCGACGGCGTCGAGCACGGTCTGCGCCCGCCGGTACAGCTCGCCGTCGGCGGCCATCTGGTGGGCGAGCAGCTCGCGCGCGTCGTCGAGCACTTTCTGAAGGTGTTGCGGCTCAGTAGCTTCCACGCGCGCGATGCGCAGCCGCTGCCACTGGAACAGCGACTCCTCGGCGACGACGAGCAGGCTCAGCGTCTCGCCCAGCTGCTGGTTCTCGACCGCGTTGACGACGAATTCGGCGCGGTCCTGGATCGGTCGGGAGGGGTCGAAGGTCTTGAGCGTAGCGAGGGCGTGCTGACGCAACTGCTCGACCGTCCGGTTCAGGCCCGGCCCGACACTCGAGATCCAATCCCAGTCGGTGTCCGAGAACGACCCGTGCGTGTCGAGGTAATTGACCATGCGGTCGATCGACAGGCGGTCGCCGAGGACATCACCCGAGCGGGTGGCCTGCGCGAGGCGCAGGACTTCCTCGACCTTGTTCTCGACGCGCTGGACGGCGTCCTCGACCTCGCTGATCGCTGTCTTGAGGGCGATCTGCACGGCGAGCATCTGCGCCGACATGAGCTTGGCCGGGTTGACGTTGGTCTCCCGCCACTGCAGTTGGCGAAGGAACTTCCCGTCCGGGCCGCGCGTCATCATCCGGTTGAACCCGTGTGTCCCGGGGACGAGCCGCTCGGCGTTGATCGCCTTGACGCTGTCGGGGTGCAACTGCACGAATTTCGCGGACTGTCCGAGGATGGACGCCGCACTGGCGGCCAGGCCGGTGGCATTGCCGAGGGACGCCTTGTCGAGCCCGACGACCTGGACGGCGTACCCGGCGCTCTCGGTGAGTCGCTGCAGGTAGGACTCGACGGCCTCGGGGTCACCGCCGACCAGGAGCCCTTCGGGCTGCGTGGACACCACCACCTCGCCGGGGCCAGGTTCGGCGGTCGCGGGCAGGTTGTCCGTCCCGTCCGCTGGTGTGGTGACCTCGCCGTCCGTCATCGTCGCCCTTCCGCGTCGCCCGCCAAGTCTTCATCGCCGCTGTTCGGTCGCGCTTCCAGTGTTAAGTTGCCGGTCCTCCTGGGGAGGCAAACATCGGCAGGGTGGATTCGGCAATTGGTGTGTAGGAACGGCTACGCGGCGTGACCCGCGCGGAATGACCGACCAATGAAGATGTGTGTACATTGTGTGTATGGCTCGGCTGAACGTGTATGTGCCCGATGACTTAGCCGAGCAGGCCAGAGCGCGCGGACTGAACATCTCGGCGCTGACGCAAGCCGCCATTCGCGCAGAACTGGAGTATGCCGCGACCGACACGTGGCTCGAGAGCTTGGACGCCAGGAGCACAGGTGCGCGGCATGACGACGTGTTGGCCGCCCTCGACGCCGCCCGCGAAGAACTGGGGACATGAGCGCGCCATCGGCGCCCCGGAAGCAGGTGGTCATCGACGCGAGTGCCATGGTCGACCTCCTCGCCCGCGCAGGCGATCGGTACTCGGCGGTGCGAAAGCGGCTGGCGCGGACGGTGATGCACGCGCCGGCCCACTTCGATGCCGAGGTGCTGTCGGCGCTTGGACGGCTGCAGCGCGGCGGTGCGCTCACCGTCGCGCAGGTCGATGCCGCGCTCGACGAACTCCGGCGCGCGCCGGTGACCCGGCACGATCTCACGCCGCTGGTGGTCGGAGCATGGGCGCGCCGCGACACGCTACGACTGGCCGATGCGCTTTACGTCGAGTTGGCAGATACCGCTGGTCTGAAGTTGTTGACCACGGATCAGAGGTTGGCACGTGCCTGGCCGTCGGCTGAGGCGATCGTCTGAGTCAGTCCTTCACCACGTCCCGACTCGAAATGGTCTGTGTCCGCTTGTACATCCAGAAAATGACCGCCGCGAACCCGACGAGCCCGATGATCGACGCGAGGTTCCCGTCGTTGCCGGTGAAGATCGCGAACGGGTCCTCGTTGCCGGTCCCCGCGACGAACCCGGCGAAGATGACGCCGTAGAGGCTCTCACCCACGATCAGCCCGGTCGCCAGCAGCACCCCGAGCCGCTTCTTGCGCTCCACATCCCCGCCGCTGCGTTGCGCCCACCGGTTGTAGAAATACCCGATCACCGCGCCCACCGCGATCACCAGGATCAGGCTCATCGGCAGGTACATGCCCATACCAACGGCCAACGGCGGCAACGCAAACCGTGTGGTGCGATGCAGGACCTCGTCGACCAGGACCACTCCGACACCGATCGCGGCGCCCAGCCCGATCAGCCCCCAGTCCAACGACCCGCCGAACACCCCCTTGGCCAGCGACGAGATCAACGCCGCCTGCGGCGCCGCCAACGCGTTCTCCGACGCACCGGGCGCGCCGAGGAACCCGAACGCCGTCTGCATCAACTCGAGCACCGGCGGGATGATCGCCGACCCGAACAACACACCAATGATCAACGCCACCTGCTGTTTCCACGGCGTCGCCCCGACCAGCTGACCCGTCTTCAAGTCCTGCAGATTGTCATTCGAGATGGTCGCCACCCCGAACGTGATCGCCGCCGCGAACAACGTGAACGCCACCAACGCCGTGGCCTGATCGTCGTTCGTCGGCCCGAACACGAGCTTGATCAGCAGCGCGGCGATCAGCACCGTCAGAATGCCCACGCCGGAGATCGGGCTGTTCGACGACCCGATCAGCCCGGCCATGTACCCGCACACCGCCGCGATCACCAACCCGATGACGAACACGAACACCAGGCTCGCCACGATGATCCCCGCCGAACTGCCCTGCAGCACCGTGCCGCGGCTGAAGTCCCACAGCAGCACCGCAATCGGCAGCAGCATCACCACGATCGTCGCCACCACGATGGGGAACGGGATGTCGCGCTGGGTGATGTCGACCAGCTGCCCCTGCCGCCGGTCGCGGGCCGACTTCAGCGCGTCGGTGATGCCCTTGACGATCGGGCGCAGGATCTTCAGCAGCGTCCACACCGCGCCCACCGCGATCGCCCCGGCGCCGACGAACCGCACCTCGCTGGCGAACGCGGTGGAGACGACGTCGGAAACGGCCTCGCCTGAGGCGAAGTCCCCGATGGTGCGGATCGGCAGGATGATCCCGATCGAGATGACCATTCCGACGAGCATCGCGAACCCGACGGCCATCCCGACCAGGTGACCCACGCCGATCAACGCCAGCGACAGGCTGGCCCCGAACATCGAGCCGCCCGCGCCCACCCGGAAATACGTCGAGATCGAATTCGCCAGCACCTTGAGGTTGGCCAGCAGCGCGAACCCGGCCGACACCAGCGCCCCGAGCGTGATGATCCGCAGGCCGATGCGGTTGTCGGCGGCGCCCTCGGTGCGCTCGCCGACCTTGAGCACCTCGGCGGCCGCCACGCCCTCGGGATAGGGCAGATCCGACCCGGTCACCAGCGCCCGACGCAGCGGGATCGAATACATCACGCCGAGGATGCCGCCGACCGCGCACACCGCGACCGTGATCCAGTACGGGAAGCCCGTCCAGTAGCCGATCATGATCAGGCCGGGCAGCACGAAGATGATCGCCGACAGCGTGCCCGCCGCCGACGCCACCGTCTGCACGATGTTGTTCTCGACGATGGAGTGGTTGGCGAAGTTGCGCAGGATCGCCATTGAGATCACCGCGGCCGGGATCGCTGTCGCAAACGTCAATCCGACCTTCAGACCCAGGTAGACGTTGGCGGCGGTGAACACCAGCGTGATCACCCCGCCGAGCAGGATTCCCCGGACGGTCAGTTCCCGCAGCGTGGGCGTGGCGGGCGTGTCGACGGTCACTCGGCTTCCTCTCGGTCGCGCACCGGGCCGGCGGGTCGCGCGGCCATCCGGCACTACACGCTATGCCTCCAACCTGGAAGTCCGCGCCCGGACCGCGGTGTTTCGCTGTCGCGACCGTGTTGCTCAATAGGCAACGGGCTTTGTGGGTATGAGGGCGTGATCATGGATGTTCACAACCTCGCTTTCGAATGGACAGAAACCAACAAACACTGGCTGATCGAAGTCCCCATCCGGGTTGTCGCCTACGTCGTCGTCGCGCTGATCGTCCGCTACCTGCTCCACCGGATGATCGACCGTGCCGTCACCGGGCGGCGAGGCAAATCCCACGACACGACCGTCGAGTCCAAGAAGCCGCCGCTGCTCCGCCACCTGCGTGATCGCGCGCCGTCAGGCGTGGCCGCCAAGACCGCCGAACGCCGGCAGCAGCGCGCCCAGACCATCGGCTCGGTACTGAAATCGACCGTGTCCATCGTCATGCTCATCTGGGTCGTGCTGGCGATCCTGAACGTGCTCGGCGTGAACATCGCCCCGTTCATCGCCTCGGCCGGCGTCGTCGGTCTCGCCATCGGCTTCGGTGCGCAGAACCTGGTCCGCGATTTCGTCACCGGAGTGTTCATGCTGCTCGAGGACCAGTACGGCGTCGGGGACACCGTCGACCTCGGCGAAGCCGTCGGCGAGGTGGAGAGCGTCGGCCTGCGCGTCACCACGGTCCGCGACATCGACGGCACCCTCTGGTACGTCCGCAACGGCGAGATCGCCCGCGTCGGCAACATGAGTCAGGACTACGCCGTCGCCCGCATCGAGATGCCCGTCGCGCTGACCGCCGACGTCCCCAAGGCCGAGAAGGTGGCCGTCGAGGCGGCCGAGGAGGCCCTTGAGGATCCGGCGCTCAAGGCCAAGGTGCTCGGCGAACCCGACATGCTCGGTGTGCAGGAGCTGTCCCCGGACCTGTTGACGCTGCGGATGACGATCAAGACCCGCCCGAACGCGCAGTGGTCGGTGCAGCGTCGACTGCGCCGCGAGATCCTGCGCGCCTACGACGAGCACGACATCGAGCTGCCGTCCCGCGGACGCGTCTACGCGATGGCCGACGAATAGCGCAGGTGCTCGCCTAGCATCCACAGCGAAACCGCGCGAGGGGGAGGCCTGTGTCGATCACGCCCGACGAGCATCCCCGCCTCAAGAGTTCCGAACGCAGCACCTATGCGGCGCTGATCGACCAGCTCGAGCCCAACGACCTCGTCGTGCCGGGCCAGCGCGTCACCGACCACCTCAAGGACCACGAGGTCGACTTCGTCGTCGCCATCGAGGGCGCGGGCATCGTGTGCATCGAGGTCAAGGGCGGTGAGGTCTGGCACGACGGCGTCGGGTGGCGGCAGATCCGCGGCGGACGGCAGTTCACCATCGAACCCGTCCGCCAGGCGCGCGAGGCCTGCTACGCGCTGCGCGACTTCGTCGAGAAGGACCCGCGGTGGACGCAGGGCCGGCTGCGGTGGGATCACGTCATCGTGCTGCCCAACGTGGAGCTGCCCGACGATTTCGGGTTGCCGGACTGTCCGCGGTGGAAGGTCGTCGACCGCACGGAGCTGCCGAAGCTGGTCGAGCGGCTGCGGTATGTGCTGGTGCGTCAGGAGCTCGACCGGCCGCTGCTCACCAAGGACGGAATCGACCAGCTGAACACGGCGCTGTCGGGGCGCGGGCTGCCGCAGCGCGACGTCGTGGCCCGCGCGCTGGCCAACGAGGACGCCGCCGACGCGCTGACCGAGCACCAGGCGATCGTGCTGGACGCGATCCGCCTGCTGAACCGCGTGGAGGTGCGCGGGGGAGCGGGCAGCGGGAAGACGTTCCTGGCCATGGAGCAGGCGCGCCGGTTGGCGCAGCGCGGGGAGCGGGTGGCGCTGGTCTGCTATTCGCACGGGCTGGCGTCGTATCTGGAGCGGATCGCCGAGACGTGGCCGCGTCGGCAGCGGCCGGCGTATGTGGGGGAGTTCCACGCGCTCGGGGTGCGGTGGGGTGCGCCGGAGGGGCCCGACGAGGCGTTGCGCACCGAGGAGACGGTGCAGTTCTGGGAGCACGATCTGCCGCTGCAGATGGCGTCGCTCGCCGAGGGATTGGAGCCGGGGCACCGCTTCGATTCGATCGTTGTCGACGAGGCGCAGGACTTCGCCGACGCGTGGTGGGATCCGCTGCTCGCCGCGCTGCGGGATCCGGTCGAGGGCGGGCTGTATGTGTTCAGCGACGAGGGGCAGCGGGTGTTCAATCGTGTTGGGTCACCGCCGGTTCCGCTCGTCCCGCTGATTCTCAACCACAATCTGCGCAACACGCGGCAGATCGCCAATGCGTTCCAACCGCTGGTGGACCACCCGATGCGGTTCCTCGGCGGGGAGGGCCCGGCGGTCACGTTCGTGGCGTGTGACCGTGCGGACGCGCTGGATGCCGGTGATGACCAGATCGACGCGCTGCTCGAACAGGGTTGGCGGCCCGAGGATCTCGCGTTGCTCACGACGGGTAGCCGCCATCCGGAACAGGCGGAGCGGCAGAAGGAAGGGCACAAAGCGTACTGGGATTCGTTCTGGGATGCCGATCAGGTGTTCTACGGGCACGTGCTCGGGTTCAAGGGCCTCGAGCGCCGGTGTGTGGTCCTGGTGGTCAACGAGGAGGGCAAGTTCGAACGCTCGCGGGAACGGCTCTATGTCGGGTTGTCCCGGGCGCGCGATCAGCTCGTCGTGTGCGGTGATCCGGACTTCATCCGTGAGGTGGGTGGGCCGGACCTGGCGCGACGGTTGAATGTGCCGGAGGGTCGGCACGGCGAAACTGATTGCGCGCAACCTCGAGCGTGCCCCGAGGCGAACCTCTGAGGTGTCGACTCATCTAGTACCTGTTTCGGTACCTAAACAGGTAGCCTTGTTGTGTGCCTTCGCTCAACGTGGACTTCGATGACGCCGAGATGGAGCAGATCCGGGCTGCGGCGAAGCAGGACGATGTGTCCCTGAAGAAATTCGTCCACGCCGCGGTCATGCAACGCGCGAGCATGCACAAACGCAGAGTGGCAGAGGCGGCACGCGTGGTGGCCGAGCGCTCCGCTGAGCTCAACCGTCGTCTGGCGTGACGGACTACCTCGACCGCGATGACGTTCTGACCGCCGGCTCTGTCGCCTTCGGCGCGGAATTAACGGTGCGTGACTACGGCTTGCTCGATGCCGCCGTGGCCCGACCCAAGGCGACCGTGTTCGGAGTCGATGCGTACCCGCAGGTGTGGGAGAAAGCCGCCGCGTTGTTGCAGTCGCTGGCCCGCAATCACGCCCTCGTTGATGGGAACAAGCGCACCGCCTGGGCTTCGGCGTGGACCTTTCTCCATATCAATGGCTTTCAGCTTGCCGAAGACTTCGATGTCGACCGCGCCGAGGAATTCGTGAACGACGTGGCGACCCGCGATCGCGACCTCACCCATATTGCAATGATGTTGACGACCTTTGCCGCGTCAGCACCCGGTGAGGCTTGACCCGAGGCATGATCTCTCCGTCAGCTTCCTGGTTCTACGGGATGGCGCATTCACACCGGCCGTCTGGGTGTAGGGCGCCTCTCACTCCGCGACGACGTACACCTGCTTGTTCACGAACTCGTCGATACCCAGCGCACCCAGCTCGCGCCCGAAGCCCGACCGCTTCACACCGCCGAACGGGATGTCCGGGCCTTCTCCGGCCGGGGTGTTCACGTTGACCATCCCCGCCTCGAGCCGCTGCGCCACCTTCTCCGCGCGCGCGACATCGGTGCTGAACACCGATGCGCCCAGCCCGAACGCCGACGAATTCGCCAGCGCCACAGCCTCGTCCTCGTCGCGCACCTTGTACACCACCGCGACCGGGCCGAACAGCTCCTCGGTATAGGCCCGCATCTCGGGCGTGATCCCAGTCAGCACCGCCGGGGTGTAGAACGCCGCCGGACCGTCGGCGAGGACCCCACCGGCGTGCAGCGTCGCGCCCTTCTCCACCGCGTCCGCGACCTGCCCGGCGACCGTCTCCGCTGCCGCCCGCGAGGACAGCGGCGCGACGTCGTCGGGCCCGAGATCGGCGGCCAGCTTCGTCAACTCGGCGACGAAGTCGTCATACACCCCGTCGAGCACGATCATCCGCTTGTTCGAGTTGCACGCCTGACCCATGTTGTACGTGCGGAAATCCCAAGCGGTGCGCGCCAATTCACCGGCGTCGCCGTCCAGCACGATGAACGGATCCGACCCGCCGAGCTCCAGCAGGCACTTCTTCAGCGCCCGCCCGGCTGTCGCCGCCACCGCGGCGCCCGCGCGCTCCGACCCTGTCACCGACACACCCTGCACGCGCCGGTCCTCGATCATCGTCTCCACCTGATCGAACGTCGCGAACAGGTTCGTGTACACACCCGCGGGCACACCGGCGTCGCGCAGCACGTCGGCGATCGCCAACGCGCACTGCGGCACCGACTCCGCGTGCTTGAGCAGAAGAGCGTTGCCCAGCACCAGGTTCGGCGCCGCGAAGCGGGCCACCTGGTAGAAGGGGAAGTTCCACGGCATCACGCCCAGCAGCACCCCGACCGGACGGCGGCGAACCATCGCCGTGCCACCGTCGAACGTCGGGATGGGCTGATCGGTCAGCAGCGTCGCGCCCTGATCGGCGTAGAACTCGAAGATCGACGCCGAGAACTCCACCTCGCCGACGGCCTCGTCGAGCTTCTTGCCCATCTCCAGACGCGCCAGCTCACCGAGTTCGGTCGCGCGCTCCCGCAGCAACCGCCCGACGTTGCGCACCACCTCCGTCCGCGTCTGCAGCGGTTCCTCACTCCAGGCGCGGTAGGCCTGATCGGCCGTGGCGAGCGCGGCGGGGATGTCGGCGTCGGTGGTGGTGTCGAACGTCGCGAGCACCTCACCCGTGGCGGGGTTCAGTGTCCGGTATGGCGGTTGCGTGGCGGTCACGTGTGTCCTTCTTCTACTTCGAGGTGGGGATGGCGTCGGCGTACGGCGCGGTGCTCTTACCGTGCAGCGGATGAATTGTCATGTACAGCAGGCCGACTCCGATGACGACGGCGGCCGACAGCGGGACGATCCAGTTGTCGTACCACGGCGCGTCCGGGGTGCGGGGCCACGCCATGTTGACCATCGCGATCACACCGTAGACCAGTGCGGCGACGTTCACCGGCACGCCCCACTTGCCGAGGCTGTACTTGCCGCTGGGCACCCAGCCCTTCAGGCGGGCCCGCAGCGCGGCCAGCACGACCATCTGGAAGCCGATGTAGATCCCGAGCGCGGCGAAGCTGATGATCTTGGTGATCGCGTCGGTGGAGAAC
The DNA here is from genome assembly GCF_001499965.1 of Mycobacterium sp. GA-2829. Taxonomy (GTDB): domain Bacteria; phylum Actinomycetota; class Actinomycetes; order Mycobacteriales; family Mycobacteriaceae; genus Mycobacterium. Next base: position 147,203 of record NZ_LQIT01000004.1, on the reverse strand, counting down.
TTCGACCCGATGATGATCACCGCGGGCACCGCGGCGGCCAGCAGCAGCGCGTACGGCGGGACGTGGCGGGTGGCCGAGAACTTCTTGAGCAGCGCATGGCCCATGATCATCTCGTCGCGGCCGTAAGAGTACGCCAGACGGCTCGCGGCGGCCTGCAGGCTCATCGCGCACGACAGGAACGACAGCAGCACGATCACCAGGATGATCTTCGAGCCGACCGGGCCGAACGCCTCGGCGAGCACGGTGCTGACCGGATCGGTGTCCTCCCCGGCGATCACGGCGGGGATGTCAGCAACGGCAAGCACGAGCGACAGGCACACGAAAGTGGCTGCGGCACCGCCGATGTAGATGGTGCGGCGCATGGCCTTGGGAATCAGGCGGCCCGGATCGGGCACCTCCTCGGCGACATCACCGCAGGCCTCGAACCCGTAGTACTGGTACAGGCCGATCAGCGCGGCCGCGGCGAACGCCCACATGTAGTTGCCGTCGCCGCCGGCGCCGAAGCTGTCGAAGATGACGCCGAAGTTCTGCTCACGGTGCGCGATCAGCAGCCAGCCGCCCACGACGAGCGCACCGATGATCTCGGCGGTGAAGCCGATGATCGCCGCTTTGGCAAGCACTTTCGTACCCATGAAGTTGATGACGGTGGCCAGCGCGAGCAGCACCAGCGAGAACACAATGACGTTGTTGACCGTGGCCTCGATACCGAACGCGGCGGCGATGAACGGCCCGGCCCCGTAGGTCACCGACGCGATCGTCACCAGCAGCGCCGCCAGATACACCCACCCGGTCATCCACGCGTACCGGCGGCCCCACAGCCGTCGGGCCCACGGGTACACCCCGCCGGCCACCGGGTACTGCGCCACGATCTCGGAGAACACCAGCGCCACGAGCAGCTGCCCGACGCCGACGATCAGCAGGCTCCAGATCATCGGCGGTCCGCCGGTGGCCAGCGCGAACGCGAACAGCGTGTAGATGCCGACGACGGGCGACAGGTAGGTGAAGCCGAGCGAGAAGTTCGCCCACGGGCTCATGTCCCGCTTGAACTCCGACTGGTAGCCCAGAGCGTGCAGATGCGCGGCGTCGGATTGTTCGGCGAGCGAATGAAGGGGATCGTCACCGCCACTTCGGGCGCTGGAGGTGGGTTGAGTTGTGGACATCAGCCTGCTTTCTGCCAAGTGGGTACGTGCAGGAACCCGGGTGTGCGGAAAACTACAGTCCTATGGTTTAGGCGGCAACAGGAACGGCGAAATTCGCCGACATTCCTGTAAATTCCGGTGACGGGTTCGCCGGATCGCGGAGGAGGGGTGGCCGTGTCGTCGTTGTCGCCGCTCGTCGCTGCCGAGGCGCCGGTGGGCCGTGCCGACGAGATCGTCCAACGCATCACCGAGGCCATCCACCTCGGCCTGCTCGACGACGGCGAGCGTCTCCCCGTCGAGATCGACCTCGCCGCCCAGTTCGGCGTCGCGCCGATGACCGTGCGCGAAGCGCTGGCGACGCTGCGCGAACAGGAGCTCGTCGAGACCCGCCGCGGACGCAGCGGCGGCTCGTTCGTGCGCCGCCCCGCCGGACCTCCGGTGGACAAGCTCACCGCGCGCCTGGCCGCGATGAGCGCCTCTGACCTGCGCGATCTGTTCGACGAGCACACCGCGATCTCCGGGCAGGCCGCCCGGCTGGCCGCCGAACGCGCGGCGCCCTACGCCGTTCGTCGCCTGTTCGCGCTGACCGACCAGCTCGGCTCCGCGGCGACGCTGGGGGACCGCATCCGCGCCGACAGCCGCTTCCACATCCAGGTCGCGATGGCCTCGCAGTCGGCGCGGCTGGCCCGCCGCGAAGCCAATCTGCAGGCCGAGGTGGCCGGGCTGGTGTGGCTGCCGATCCACCCGGAGATCGACGTCGACGCCCACGTCGAGGAGCAGCACGCGATCGCCGCCGCGGTGGCGTCGGAGAAGGGCGAGGAAGCGCGCAGGCTCGCCGAAGCGCACGTGATGGGCCAACTCGCGCGCCTGACCCAGGTCAACCTGGACCTCACCACCCAAGCGGGACCGCAATCATGACAACGCAATCGCCGGCCGCACTCCTGGCCGAGGCCGCGTCACAGTCGCTGACGCCCTTCTACGACCTGCTCGAAGAGGTCGCCGACGAGGTGCTGCGCTGCCGCCCGCCGCGGGCCGCGCTGAGCGAGGCGCACCTGACCAAACTGCACCGCCAACTGGCCGACCGGCTGCGCGACGAGCACGCGGTGTGGGGGATGGGCTTCGTCGCCGCGCCGTTCGTCGTCGAGGGCATGGAGCGCTACATGGCCTGGTGGCAGCGCACCAACGACCGGGTGGCGCGGCTGCGGCTGAACTTCGACCCGACCAGCATCGACGTCTACGACTACCTGCAGATGGACTGGTACCGGCTGGCCAAACGCGGTCAGCAGCGCGTGGCCTACGGCCCCTACGTCGACTACAGCGGTTCCGACATGTACACAATCACCGCGACGGTCCCGATCGTCGTGGGCGAGACGTTCCTCGGCGTCGCGGGTGCGGATCTGGTGGTCGGGGAGACCGAACGGCGCCTGCTCGACGTGCTGCGCCAAACCGACGAGAACGCCGTCATCGTCAACACCGAACGCCGGGTCATCGCCGCCAACACCCCGCGGTGGATCGTCGGATCGCGGCTGCCCGCCATGCCCGCCGCCGGCGACGATTTCCGGGATGTCGCCGAAATGCCCTTGGGCACCGGCTGGGTCGTGGCGATCGCGGGCCCCGAGACGGCGTAACGGGTTTTTAACGAGCAATCTCGCTCCAGCTGTTGACTTAAAGAACCCACTTCTAGAGTATTTAGTGACCAATCGGTCGCACTCTTGGAGGTAGCACTGATGTCGTCGGCCATTCTCGATTCCGTTCCAGAATTCACAGTCAGCGATCCGGGGTTCTCGATCACCTCGGACGAGGTGCACGCCGCCCGTGAACAGAGCTGGTACGCGACCACCGAATACGGGCTCGCCGTGCTGCGCTACGAGCAGGTGAACCGTCTGCTCAAGCATCCGAAGCTGCGGCAGGGCAGCGCGGCGTGGCCCGCGCACAACGGCGTCACCGAAGGGCCGTTCGCCGACTGGTTCGCCAGCTGGATCCTCAACAAGGAGGGCGAGGAGCACCACCGGCTGCGCCGGCTGATGAATCCGGCCTTCTCGCACAAGCTGATCGGCGGACTGGTACCCCGGTTCCAGGCGCTGGCCGAAGAACTCATCGCCGGGTTCGCCGAACCCGACCGCTGCGAATTCGTCAGCGAGTTCGCCGAACCCTATGCGGCCCGGGTCATCGCGATCATGCTCGGTATCCCGGAGAGCGAATGGCAGGTCATCGCCCGTGAATCGGCGACTATCGGCCTCGCGCTCGGCGTGACGATCCGCGAAGACCTGCCCCAGATCGAGGCCGCGCTGCAGACGCTGTACGACTACTGCGACGCGCTCATCGCCGACCGCCGAGCCAACCCGCGCGACGACTTCGTCACCACGCTGGTCAACGCGTCCCGGCCGGAGGACGGCCGGCTCAGCGACACTGAACTCCGAGATGCCATGGTGCTCTTGATCTTCGGCGGCTTCGACACCACCCGCAACCAGCTCGGCCTGGCGATGCAGACCTTCATGGCCCACCCCGACCAGTGGCGGCTGCTCGCCGAGCGTCCGGACCTCGGCGGCAAGGCCGTCGAGGAGGTCATGCGCGTCAACCCCACCGTGCGCTGGGTGACCCGCGAAGTGATCGAGGACTTCGAGTACGAGGGCATCACGCTCACCGCGGGCACCACCGTGCACCTCTACAGCGAGTCGGCGGGCACCGACCCCCGGGTCTTCGAACCAGGCTTCGACATCACCGCAGAACGCAAGCCGCACGCCGGTTTCGGTGGCGGAGCCCATCACTGCCTCGGCCACTTCGTCGCCCGCTCGGACATGAGCGAGGCGCTGCCCCTGCTCGCCCGCAGGCTGCGCGACCCCCACGAACTGCCCGGTGCCACCTGGTTGCCCGACTCCGGCAACACCGGTCCGATCACGTTGCCCATCGGCTTCACCCCCGCCCCCTGAAAGGAACGCCGACATGCACATCACCGTCGATCTCGCGAAATGTCAGGACCACGGCCAGTGCACGATCGCCGCACCCGCCGTGTTCACCCTCAACGACGAGGGGAACCTCGAATACAACGGCAGCCCGGATGATTCCGAGCGGGCCTACGTCGAAGACGCGGCCGACGTGTGCCCCGTCCAGGCCATCTTCATCGAGGACTGATCCGCGATGACCATCACCCCGCTCGACCTGCATCGCGAGGCCAACGCCTCCAGTCCCGACCTGGCCGAGGTCCTGTCCACGATCGCCGAGCGCGGTGTGGAGTTCGTGTACTTCCAGGCCATCACCATCACCGGCCGCGTCGTCGGTAAGGTCGCTCCCGCACGGCATTTCGAGCGGCTCGCGGTGCGGGGCGTGCAGCAGCATCAGACCGCGATCGCCAACCTGCAGGGCACCCGCGAGGGCATCCTGCTCGCCGGCGGGGTCAACGCGCCGGAGTACACCGCGATCCCGGATCTGGAGACCTTCGCGGTGCTGCCGTGGGACACCCGGTTTGCGCGGGTGTTCTGCCGCCTCTACGAACCCGACCACCTGCCCGAGCGGGCCGGCGCCGAATTCGCCTGTGACACCCGGGGACTGCTGCGCCGGATGCTCACGCGGTTCACCGACCGGACCGGGCTCGAGCTGCGGACCGGCTGCGAACCCGAGATGACCTGGCAGGGTGAGGGTCTGGAGGCGCAGTTCCGGCCCGGGTCGAGCCCGGCGTACCACATCGAGCACCTCGAGCGGAACCGGCCGATCGTCGCCAAGGTCGTCGAGTACGCGCAGGCACTCGGCCTGGACATGATCGAGGGCGACTACGAGGACGAGTTCCAGGTCGAGCTCAACTTCATGTACGACCGCGCCGACCTCACCGCCGACCGGCTCACCACCTACCGGCAGATCTGCAAGCAGGTGGCCCGCGAACTCGGCATCGAGGCCAGCTTCATGCCCAAACCCGCCACCGGCATGATGGGCAACGGCTGCCACCACAACTTCAGCTTCTGGCGCGACGGGGTCAACGTCCTCGCCGAACCCGGCGTGACCGAACTGCACTTGTCCGACCTCGGCAAGCACGCGCTCGGCGGGCTGCTCGCGCACTCCGCGGGTGCGATGCTGATCAACGGCTCGACTGTGAACTCATACAAACGCTATTGGGATGCCGGACAATTCGCGCCGTCGCGGATCAACTGGGGCCTGGACAACAAGACGTGCACCGTGCGGCTCTCGGCGGTCGGCCGGCTCGAATACAAGCTGCCCGACGCCGCGGTCAACCCGTACCTGTCGCACGCGGTGATCCTGGCCGCCTGCGAGGACGGGATGAAGAACGCGATCGACCCCGGCCAGCCCACCCAGGGTTCGTCCTACGACGCGCCGGTCGACGACCGGTTCCCGGCGCTGCCCCTGACACTCGGGGAGGCCATCGGCGCCTTCCGCGCCGACGAGGTGCTCAACCAGGCGTTCGGACCGGAACTGTCGGCATTGCTCGTCGACTTCCACGCCGACGAGTGGGCCCGATTCTGTGGACATGTGACCGAATGGGAGCGCGAAATGTATTGGAATGACACGCCATGACGAAACCCCTCAAGCTGGCCTGCCTCGACGCCGAAGCGCCGCCGCTGTTCTCGCTCTGGACCCCCGAGAACGGGCGCCAGGGCTACGAACCCGGTGTCGCCGAGGTCTTGGGCGCCGAACTCGGCCGGCCCATCGAATGGGTGCGGGTGCCGTGGGTCGACATGATCCCGTCGGTGCAGCGCGGCGACGCCGACGCGGTGCTGTGCGGTCAGGGCATCACCGCCGAACGGCAGGCGCAGGTCGACTTCACCCGGCCGTACGCGATCTTCCACGAGGGGGTGCTGGTCCGGCGCGGCTCGGGCATCCACGCCCCGGAGGACCTCGTCGGCCGCAAGGTCGCCGCGATCGAGAACAGCACGAATATGGCGCTGGCACAGACGTTCACCGGCGCAGAGCCCGTGCCGTTCGGCGCCGGGTCGGACGACGTGTACGCCGACATGCTCGCCGCGCTGCTGGCCGGTGAGGTCGACGCGGTGGTCGACGACGACGTCGTGTTCGTCCCGCTGGGCGCCACCCACCCCGATTACGAACTGGCGTTCACCGTGCAGACCGGCAACCGGTGGGGGATCGCGGTCTCGAAGGACCGGCCCGACACGCTCGCCGAACTCGACGGGGCGCTCGGTCGGCTCATCGAATCCGGGCGGCTGCGCAAGGTCTGGGAGGAGTGGTTGCCGACCCTCGACTACCCGTTCGCGGGGGACTGAGTGACCCGACCGCTGGTGGCGGTGGTGGGTCGCCGGGCCGCGCAGGTGCCGATCCTGCGCTTCTCGGCGACCCTCGCCGCCGAGGCCATCTGCGAAGCGGTGTGGGCGGCCGGCGGGGAACCGGTCATCCTGCACGGCCCCGCCGCCGACCCGCTGACCGAGATGCCGCACCGGCTCGCACGTTTCGACGGGGTGCTGCTGCCGGGCGGCGCCGACGTGGAGCCGCGGCGCTACGGCGCCGAGCCTGTCCCCGAGACGACCGGGACCGTCGCGTTCCAGGACGACTACGAACTCGGCGTCACCCGCGCGGTGCTCGAGCTCGACCTGCCCACCCTGGCGATCTGCCGGGGCATGCAGGTGCTCAACGTCGCGCTCGGCGGCACGCTGACCCAACACATCGTCGAGACATCGACGTTGCATCACAACGCGATTCACGATGTCCACGTCGAGCGGGAGTCCCGGCTGCACGGCATCGTCGGAGCCCAGACCATCGACGTCTCGTCGTACCACCACCAGGCCGTCGACCGGTTGGCGCCCGGCCTGGTGGTCACCGCCCTCGCGCCCGACGGCGTGATCGAGGCGGTCGAGCACCGTCACGCGGACATCGTGGCCGTGCAATGGCATCCCGAGGACCGCCACGCCGCCTCGGCGACCGACGCCGCGCTGTTCACCGACCTGGTGGACCGCGCCCGGAAACGAAGGGACTCCACGACATGACCGCCGAGACGGTGCGGCTGGAGGACGTCACCCCGGAGCGACCCGCCCCGGAGCACCCGCGCGCGCACGTCTGTGTGCTGGCGTCGCTGAACTTCCCCGACATCAGCGCCGAGGACGTCGCGCTGATCCGGCGGTTCACCCGCGTCGCGCTGGGCACCCTGGTCGACCTCGGCGCGTCCTACGAACTCTGGGACACCACCACGGCGCTGGAAAACCCGACGGCCGCGGGCGAATTCGACGGCTTGTTGCTGCTCGGCGGCGGTGACATCGACGCCTCCTGTTACGGCGGGGCGGCGCAGCACCCGAAGTCCTACGGCGTCGACGCCCGCGCCGACCGTGACGCGTTCGCCGCGATCGCCGCCGCCGAGGCAGCCGGCCGGCCGATCTTCGGGATCTGCCGCGGCTCGCAGTTGCTCAACGTCGCCCGCGGCGGCACCATCATCGGCGACATCGTCGACTACGCGCTGCACCACGGCGCTCCGGGCGAACCGGAGTTCGTCGACGAACCGGTCGACATCATGCCGGGCACACGGCTGGCGTCGATCCTCGGCACCGACCGGGTGACCGCGCGGTCCGGGCACCACCAGGCCGTCGACACCGTCGGCCGCGGCCTCGTGGTCGCCGCCCGCGCGCTCGACGGAATCACCGAAGGCGTCGAGGACCCCGAGAAGTTCTACCTCGGCGTGCAGTGGCACCCCGAGGACGACGACGGTCCCGAGGACGACCGGATGCGGCTGTTCGGGGCGTTCGTCGACGCCGCCGACGACGCGCGGCTCGGCCGCGTCGCGGTCGCCGCGCAGAGCTAGTTCTGCGGCCACCCCGTGAGCGCGAGATCCGCCACCGCGTGCAGTTCTTCGCGGGTGGCGCCGCTGCGGGCCTGGATCGCGATGCCCTGACACACCGCTGCGATCCAGCGCGCCAGAAGCAGTGTGTCCGTGTGGGAAAACGCATCGTCGGCATCGAAGCGTTCGGCGAGCCGGTGCACGGTCGCGTCGCGCCACTCGGCCAGACCGGGCGCCTCGCCGACCGTCATGCAGCCGTGGACGTCGCCGCTGACGGTCTCGGCGGCGCCGTGCACCATCGCCTCGGCGACCTCGCGGGCCGTGGACCGCGTCAGCGCTTCGGCCGTGTAGGCGCTCGGCCCTTCGAGGTAGCGCTGGAACGCCCGGTCGAACAGATTCTCCTTCGACCCGAACTCGGCGTAGATGCTGCGGCGGTTGACCCCGGTCGCGGCGGTCACGTCGGAGATGGAGACTGCGTCGAACCCCCGCTCCCAGAAGAGTTTCATCGCCGCCTGCTCGACCTGGTCAGGGTCGAATTCGCGTGGCCGGCCGATCGTCATTCCGGAACCACCCTTCTGTGATGCCAGTCACATCGGGAATGCCCCGCTTAGGAACCGGCTTGACCTCAGCGTACTAAGTAACACAGCGGTTCGTAATTACGAGGAGGCCATCGACATGACCACAGAACCCCTGACCGGGCGGCGCGCCCTGGTGACCGGCGGGTCCCGCGGGATCGGCGCGGAGATCGTGCGCCGACTGGCCGCCGACGGCGCCGCAGTCGCGTTCACGTACTCGGCCTCGGGCACGAACGCGGACAAGCTCGTCGCCGAGGTGACCGCGGACGGCGGCACGGCGGTGGCCATCCAGGCCGACGCGGCCGATCCCACCCAGACCGTCAGCGCCGTGGAGCGCGCCGTCGCCGAACTCGGCGGCCTGGACATCGTGGTGAACAACGCCGCCGTCGCGCACATGGCCGCGATCGACGACTATCCGGGCGAGGAGTTCGACCGCCAGGTTGCGATCAACATCGGCAGCATGTTCTGGACGACCCGCAGCGCGATCAAACACCTCGGCGAGGGCGCCCGGATCATCAACATCGGCAGCATCAACGCCGACCGCATTCCTGGGCCGGGGATTTCGGTCTACGGCATGACCAAGGGGGCGGTGGCGTCGTTCACCCGCGGGTTGGCACGCGAACTCGGGCCGCGCGGCATCACGGTGAACAACGTGCAACCGGGTCCGATCGACACCGATGCCAATCCCGCCGACGGGGGTGAGTTCGCCGAAAGCCTCAAGGCCGTCACCGCGCAGGGGCGGTACGGCCAGACCACCGACGTCGCCGCGTTCGTGAGCTTCCTCGCCGGCCCGGAGTCCGGGTACATCACCGGCGCCAACCTCAACATCGACGGCGGCTTCACCGTCTGAACCCTCTACGGCGCTGCGGCACTGGGATTCTCCTGGTGCCGCAGCGCCGACAGTGGACGTCTTCCGCACCCGGAAATGTCATACCGTGCTGGGAGAATCGGTAGGTGACGCAAACGATCCACCACCGCCTGCACATCATCGAGGCCGCCGACTGGAAAGACGGCATCATCACGCTGCTCGAGCCCCGCTCGCCGTACCGTCCGTGGCGGTATGCGTTCGCCGCAGCCCGTCCCGGCGACTACGCCCTCGTCATCCTGGGCACGGACCCGGTCTCGGCGCTGACCGTGCTGCCCCGCATCGGTGATGAGGGATTCGGCGGCGCGGTGGCCGCCTTGTGGGGGTACCGCGTCGACCTCGTCGATGTCAGCACATTGGCGCGCGTCCTCGACCTCGAGGACAACCTGTTCATGACGTGGCGCCTCGACGATGAGGACGCCGAGCGGGTGATCCTCGCGCTGCACGAGAGCCGGGTGATCGGTGACCCGTACGATCGGCTCGGACACTCGTCGCTGGTCGCTGCGCGAAACCTGTTGCGCTTCAGCGAAACCTGTCACGGGTGCGGGGACGAGATCGACTTGACGGGGGACGACGCCCGCGACCGGATCCACGTGCACACCGTCGCCCCACCTCGTCGCCCCGAGCCGGACTCGCCGATCCGGAGCATCGGCGACGCACCGGTTCGTTGCGCTCCGCCCTGGCTCAGGACCACCGCCACCGACTGGCCGGCCGTGGTCTGCCGCCGCTGCCGGGACGCCATGCGCGACAGCGGACGCGACAACTTCATCGAGTTCCGCTTCGCCGAACACCCGCAGTGCCCCTATTGCCACGGGCGACGGACACAACGAATCCAGTACGGGATGCCGGCGGAGCCGTGGGCGTGGGGACCGTGGCTCGCGATCGGCGGGTGCTGTCCCAAAGACGACCAGTGGCGTTGCACGCTGTGCGACCACGACTGGTGACGGCTCGACCTACGGAATCAGTGGCGAAAGGCTACGTGTTCATGCGTCAAACCGACTCAGGCCCGCTCAATTAGTTGCGTAACCAAAGTTTTACAGATCTATCCGTATTGGAAACAACTGTTCGAGTTACGTTCTAGGGGTCGCAGCAGTGCCCGGTAGTCAGGGCGGCGACGACGACATCGCTTCTCTCAACCGGCGCAACGATGCGCCCGTCGACTCCCCGGACGGAGAACCATGAAGGTCGCCATCGTGTGTGGCAATCCCAAAGCCGGATCCCGCACTCTTGCTGCGGCCAGGGCACTTTCATCCCGCCTGGCCGACGACGCCGACATCACCGTCATCGAGTTGAGCGACTTCGCCGCCGAGCTCTTCGACTGGACCTCCGAGCGGGTCGCCGCGGCGAAGCGGCAGGTGCTCGCCAGTGACGTCGCCGTCGTCGCATCGCCGACGTTCAAGGCCAGCTACACCGGCATGCTCAAGGCCTTCCTCGACCACTTCGAGGCCGGCGAACTGCGCGGCATCTTCGCGGTGCCGTTCATGACCATCGGATCGGACAAGCATTACCTCGCCGCCGAAACGCAACTGCGACCGGTGCTCGTCGAACTCGGCGCGACCGTGGCCACCGAGTCGTGCTGTATCAGCATGGCGCAGCTGGCGGACCTCGACGAGGTCGTCTACGGCTGGCTGGAGCGAAACAGCCACGGCGTGAGGATCTTCGCCGTCATGACCACCGTCGAGAAGCACTGACACAGCCGGCAACAGGCTCCACCACGTCCGCCGACCGCCACCGCAACGCCGCGGGGCCGTCGACCCCGCCCTCACCCCGCCCCTGAAGGAAGTCCTAGACGTGACCTTTGGTACTCGACTGCGCCCAAAAACTGCTCTGCTGGCCGCCATCGTCGCGGCGACAACGGTGTTCGCCGCCGGTTGTGGCGGCGCCCCAACCTCTCCCGCCGGCGGCGGAGCGGATGCCGGCCCACCGGAGGACGGCGGGACGTTGACCCTGTCGGCCATCGGTGGCGGGCAAGCCGAGACGCTGGACCCGACGAAATGGCTCAGTGCCCCCGACCAGACCCGAATCGGCGCCCTCTACGACCAACTGACGGCGCTGAGCCCCGAGGGCAGCCCGGAAATGTTGCTCGCCAAGGAGTTCACCCCGAACGCAGACGGCACCGAATGGACGGTGCGACTGCGCGATGACGTCACATTCCACGACGGATCACCCATGACCGCAACCGACGTCTTGTATTCGATTCGGCGGGTGAAAGATTCGGGTGCCGTCGCCTCGGCGACGCTCGCCACCGTCGACATGGACCGCTCGGAGAGGCTCGACGACCACACGATCGTGTTCCGCCTCAGTGCCCCCGTCGGCGACTTCCCCGCCTTCTTCGTGGACCCGTCGACCTCGATCGTGAAGGACGGCGCCACCGACTTCGAGAAACCCGTCGGCACCGGACCGTTCAAATTCCAGTCGTGGACCCGCGGCGACCGCAGCGTCTTCGTCCGCAACGATTCCTACTGGGGCCAGAAGGCACACGTCGACGAACTGGTCATCGTGCCGATGGCCGACGAGACCGCACGAACCAACGCCCTGCTGTCCGGCGCCATCGACATGGCGGTCGACGTGGCCCCCACCTCTGTGTCCACTCTCGAGCAGAGCGGTATGCAGACCACCAGCAAGACCGGTGCGGCGGCCTCCAACTTCTACCTGCGCGCCGACACCGAGCCGACGAAGAACCCCGCACTGCGCGAAGCGCTCGCGCTGGCCATCGACCGGCAGAAATGCGTCGACGTCGCACTGCAGGGGAAGGGCACCGTCGCGTCGGATCTCTTCGGGCTGAACTTCCCGTCGTTCCCGAAGGATGCGCCCGAGATCTCCTACGACCCAGCGCGCGCCCGGGCAGTGTTGGACAAGGCCGGTCTGGCACCGGTGACGCTCACGCTCACCATGGGTCCGGGCGGCGCCGGCATGGTCGAGTGCGCCCAGGTGTTCCAGGAATCCGCCAAAGCCGCCGGCATCACCATCAACATCGACACCATCCCCGGCCAGGACGTGTTCAACCCTGACGCCGGATACCTCAGCTGGGACTTCGGTATGACCAACTGGATCGGCAACTCCTTCCAGGACGTCGCCCGGCTCACCATGCTCAAAGACGCCTTCTTCGACGAGATCGGTTTCGCCAACCCCGAATTCGACCGGGCGTTCGCGGAGGCGCAGAGCATCCTCGACGACGACGAACGCAACGCCGCCTACGCCGACCTCGCCGAACAGGTCCAGGCCGCCCACATCTACATCGTCTGGGGTTACGGCGATTTCATCACCGCGCACTCGAACCGGGTGCACGGGCTGGACGCCTACGCCGGCGGCAAAGCGATGGGCTTCCGGATGGCCGGCCTCAACGAGGCCTGGGTACAGCAGTGACCGCGGAGTCGGTCGCGACGGCCGCACCGCCGGGCCCGGTCACCGCCCGACGCGCACCCTTGCTGACCAATGTGTTGTGGCGAGTCGGCGCCGCGCTGGCGCTGCTGTTCGTGGTACTGACCCTCGCCTTCTTCGCGACCGCCCTGCTCCCCGGCGACGCCGTGGGCGCGGTGCTCGGCCGCAACGCGTCTCCTGAACGGATCGCGCAGATCCGCGAGTCGCTCGGCCTCCACGATCCGATCCTGGTCCGGTACTGGTCGTGGCTGACCGATGCGGTCACCGGCGACTTCGGCGCCTCGCTGGTCTCCGGGCAAGCGGTCAGCGACATCCTCGGACCGAGGATCTGGAACTCGTTGGTGCTGGCCGGGATCGCCGCGGTCATCCTCATCCCGACCGCCGCCGTCCTCGGCACCTACGCCGGGGCCAACCCCGGCTCGCTGGCCGACCGGGTCATTTCCAGTTCCACCCTGGCCTTCCTGTCCATGCCCGAGTTCACGCTCGGCGCGCTGCTGGCGTACCTCATCGGGGTGCAGAGCGCCGGCGTCATTCCGGCGATCTCCCTGTTTCCCGCCGAGGTCGGGCCGCTATCCGACCCGAGGGTGCTCATCCTGCCGGTCCTGACGATGGTGCTGGTCAACCTCGGTTACGCGATGCGGATCGTCCGTGCCGGCGTGGCGGAGACGATGCGCTCGGAGTACGTGAAGATGGCCCGGCTCAACGGTGTTCCCGAGCGGCGGGTCCTGTTCGGCTACGCGCTGCGCAACGCGTTGGCGCCCTGTATCCAGAGCGTGTCGTTCGTTCTGGTCTACCTCATCGGCGGCGTGGTGCTGGTCGAGACGGTCTTCCAGTACCCGGGAATCGGGCTGCAGGCGGTGAACTCGACGCTGCAGCGCGACTCCCCGGTCATTCTCGGCGTGACAGCGCTGATCGCGGCGGTCTACGTCGTGGTCAACGCGGCCAATGACGCGCTGATCGTTCTGGTCACACCGCGTATGCGGGGCACGCGATGACGGCCCGACGCACCACCGGTCTGGTGCTTCTGGCCATCGTCCTCGGCATCGCGTTCCTCGGACCGCTTCTCGCGCCGCATTCCCCGACCGAGGTCCTCGGAGCGCCGTACAGCCGCGGCGCCGGGCTGCTCGGGCTCGACGGGCTCGGCCGTGACGTCTTCTCCCGCCTGCTGCACGGCGGCGCGGTCCTCGTGCTGAGCGGTCTCGGGGTCGCCGTCACCGCGTATCTGCTCGCCGCGCCGGTCGGCATGTTCATGGCGTTGCGCGGCGGCCGGCCCGAACAGGGACTGACCTGGCTCAACGATGTGCTACTGGCGTTCCCCCCGATCCTGCTCCTACTGCTGCTGGCCACCGCGAGCGGCAAGGGACACCTCGTCGTGCTCGTCGCCGTCGTCATCGGTCACTTCCCGCAGGTGTGCCGACTGGCACGCGCGGCCGCGTCGAATGTCGCACGCGCCAACTTCATCGACGCATCGCGACTGCGCGGCGAGCGCACCGCGGCGATCGTCCGCCGCGACATCCTCCCCAACGTCGTGCCCACCCTGGCGGCCGACTTCGGCACCCGCGTCGCCTCCTCCATCATGCTGATCGCCGGCGCGACCTTCCTCGGCCTCGGTGAGGCGCCGCCGTCGTCGAACTGGGCGCTGATGGTGTCGGAGAACCGCGTCGGCCTGCCGGCCCAGCCGCTCGCCACGCTCGCGCCCGCGATCCTGATCGGGTTGTTCGTGTTCGCGGTCAACCTCGTCGGCGATCGGGCGACCGCCGAGTCGCGGCGGCGCGGCCGATTCGCCTCCGCCACCCGTCTCGCCCCCACCGCCGGAGCGCCGACATGACCACACTGATCGACGTCGCCGGTCTCGATGCCACGCTCGCGGACGGAACCAAGATCCTCGACGGCGTCTCCTTCTCGGTCGGGCGCGGCGAAATCGTCGGGCTCATCGGGGAATCCGGTAGTGGAAAGACCACCACGGCCCTGTCCCTGCTCGGGTTCGCGGGCACCGGGGTCGAACTGTCCGGGCGGATCCAGGTCGGCGACCACGACGTGCTCGGTCTCACCGGTCCGGCGCTGCGCGATCTGCGTGGGCGAACGATCGCGTACATCCCGCAGGATCCGCCGTCGGCGCTGAACCCCGCCATGCGCGTGGAGAAGCTGATTCGGTCGATGCTGGCCGCGCACCCCGGGCGCGATGCCGGCCGCGCGTCCATCAAGGCGGCCCTGGAGCGAGTCGACCTCCCCAGCGGGGACGACTTCCTGCGCCGCTATCCGCACCAGCTCTCCGGCGGGCAGCAGCAGCGCCTCGCGATCGGCGCCGCCCTCGCGGCACAACCCAAGGCGGTCGTCCTCGACGAACCGACGACCGGACTCGACCTGCTCACCCAGGCCGTCGTGCTGCGCGAGCTCCGCAAGTTGCGAGACATGCTGAACGTCTCGATGGTCTACGTGTCCCACGATCTGCGTGTCGTCGCCGACCTGGCCGACCGCGTGTGCGTGATGTACCAGGGCTCGATCGTCGAACAAGGCGACACTGCACAGGTTCTCCGCACTCCCCAGCACCCGTACACGCGGCGCCTGATCGCGGCGATCCCCGACCACCGTCGCATCACCGCCAGCGTCCCCGCGGGCGTCAGTCGCTCGTCTCGGTTGCTCGAAATCGATTCCCTCCGAGCCGGATACCGCAAGAACGGGCGGTACGTGCCGATCCTCGACGACGTCGCCCTCAAGGTCGGGGTGGGGGAGCGCGTCGCGGTCGCCGGGCAATCGGGCAGCGGTAAGACCACACTCACCCGCTGCATCAGTGGTCTGGTCGCCGCGGAATCGGGCAACATGGTCTTCGCGAACCGCGAGTTGTCATTGTCGGTGCGCGACCGCACCCCACACGAGCTGCGTGGAATTCAGGTCGTGTTCCAGAACCCGACGCTGTCGCTGAACCCGTCTCTGACAGTGGGGGAGATCGTGGGACGGCCGATGCGGTTGGACCCGGACCGACGACTCGACCGCACGGAGGTCCGGGATGACGTCCTGCGCAGCCTCGATCTCGTCGAGCTCGCGGCGGCGACGGCCGACAAGCGGCCCGGCGAGCTATCCGGTGGGCAGCGGCAACGGGTGATGATCGCCTCCGCGCTCGCCGCCCGCCCTCGCCTGTTGATCTGCGATGAGATCACCTCGGCGCTCGACGTGTCGGTGCAGGCGAAGATCCTCGAGATGTTGAGGCGGCTCAGCGACGACCTGCACCTGGCGTTGTTGTTCGTCTCACACGACCTGGGCGTCATCGCCGAGATCGCCCACCGGACAGCCGTTCTGCGGGAGGGCCGGATCGTCGAGGACCGTCCGACCGCCGAACTCCTGGCTGATCCCCGTGAGGACTACACCCGTCGCCTGGTCGCCGCGGCGGACGAACTCAGTGGCGCCGCCCTGACCCCTGACAACCCTGCTTCGGAGAGGACCCCGCTATGACGACTTGCGACGAACTGGCCTATCTGTCGGCGGTTGACGCGCTCGACCTGTTCCGCAGCAAGCAGCTGTCGCCGGTCGAGTTGATGACCGCGCTGGTGGAGCGGGCCGAAGCCGTCGAACCGAAGATCAACGCGTTCACCGAGCAGTTCTTCGACCGAGCTCTCGAGCAGGCGAAGGCCGCTGCGGACGCCTACGCGGGTGACGGTTCCGCCGCCCGCCCGCTCGAGGGTATCGCCGTGGCGATCAAGGACGAGGTGTCGGTCGAGGGGCTGCTGCAGACGGAAGGCTCGCTGGTGCACGCCGGCGAATATGCCACGGCGACACATCCGCTGGCGCAGCGCATCTTCGACGCCGGCGGCATCATGCACGCCCGGACGACGACCCCCGAATTCTGCTGTGTGCCGTTCACCCACAGCCGCATGTGGGGCGTCACCGTGTCACCGTGGGACCTGTCCAAATCGGCCGGCGGATCCTCCGGTGGATCGGGCGCGGCACTGGCCGCCGGAACCACGACGCTGGCAACGGGTTCCGACATCGGTGGGTCGATCCGCATCCCGGCGGCGTTCTGTGGCGTCGTCGGCCTCAAACCGTCCTACGGCCGGGTCCCGGACGTGACGCCCTGGAACCTCGACCACTACTGCCAGAACGGGCCGATGGCCCGTACCGTCGCCGACACCGCGCTGCTGTTCGACGTCATGCAGGGCCCCCACCCCGACGACATCGCGACGCTGAGCCCGAAACTCGCCGTGCCCGCGACCCTGCCCGACGTGAGCGGTTGGCGTGTGGCCATGTGTGTCACGCTCGGCGACTACGAGGTCGAACGGGGCATCGTGGACAATCTGCGTGCGACGGCGGACCTGCTGCGCGGGCTCGGCGTGACCGTCGACGAGGTCGAGTTGCCGTGGACCCGCGAGCAGATCGAGACCATCCTCTTCGCCCATTTCGGCCACATCGCCGGCGCATCCGCCGCCAGCCTCTCTCGTGGCAAGCCCGAACTGCTCAACGACTACGTGGTCGAGTACATCGCACGCAGCACCGGTCGCTCGGCTTCGATGACCATGGCGGAGACCTTCGACGCGGAGACCGAGTTCTACCGGCCGCTCGCCGAGATCTTCAGCGGTTACCGGGTCCTGATGTGCCCGACGCTGGCCACGGTGTCGCTCGACGCCGGCGACCCCTACATCGGGCACGGACCGACCATCAACGGCAAGCCCACCGGCGACGTGGACCGCGACGGTCTCATGACGGGCCCGTTCAACATCGTGGGCCGCTGCCCCTCGACCGCGCTGCCGTCCGGTTTCGACGTCAGCGGGATGCCGACCAGCGTCCAGTTCGTCGCGCGCCCCTACCACGACATCGATTCGCTGGCCGTCGCCGCCGCCGTCGACCAGGCCCGTCCGCTGTACCGCGGCCCCGCCGCCCGCCCCATCGTCTAGCGCCCACGTCCTCGCCAGGAAGGTTCACATTGTCTGCCAACAAGTTTCACCTCGGATGGTTCTCCGGGTTCGTCGCCAACGATTTCACCGGGCCGTTCGCCCCGCCGGATGAGCCGTGGGACGGGAAGTTCTACGTCGAGATGGCGCAGGCGCTGGAGCGGGCGTGCTTCGACTACATCCTCTTCGAGGACACCGTCAGCGTCCCCGACGCGTACGGGCAGTCCTACGACGCCTACCTCAAGCACGCGCTGTGGGTGCCCAAACATGATCCGGTCCCGTTGGCCTCGATCATCGCCGCGGCGACCAGCCACATCGGGGTCATCGCCACGATGTCGACCGCGTTCTACCCGCCGTACATGCTCGCCCGCACGGTCGCCACCGTCGACCACATCGTCAAGGGTCGATTCGGCTGGAACATCGTGACCTCGGGTCAGGACCAGGCCGCGCGCAACTTCGGGATGGACCGCCTTCTGCCGCACGACAAGCGGTACGACGTCGCCCACGAATACGTCGACCTGGTACGCGATCTGTGGAACTCGTGGGACCCCGAGGCCATCGTCCGCGACCGCGAATCCGGTGCCTACATCGCCCCCGGCACCGTCCGGGCCGTCAACCACAACGGTGAGTACTTCCGCTCCGAGGGCCCGCTGACGACCGTGCATCCACCGCACGGGCAACCGGTCTTCGTGCAGGCCGGAGGATCTCCGAAAGGTCGCGATTTCGCGGCGAAGTACGCCGACTCGATCGTCGCCAATCCCGGTTCGGTGGAGAAGATGCGGGAGTTCCGCGACGATGTCCGCAGCCGGGCCAAGGCGCACGGCCGGGACCCCGACGAGATCAAGATCCTCTACATCATCATGCCCGTGCTCGGTGCGACGACAGAGGAAGCCGAGGCCGCGAACCTCCGAAACACGACCAACCCGAGAGCCATCGAGAACATCGTCGCTCAGATATCGTTCGTCACCGATATCGACTTCTCGCGGTTCCCGCTCGACGAGGTGCCGCCACAGGACCTCACCACCAACGGCGAACAGTCCTCCCTCGATACCTTCCTGCAGCGCGGCAGCGGAAAGACGTTGCGCGAGTTGGCGGTCGACTACCTGTCACCCGCGATCAGGCTGGTCGGCACCCCGGACGACGTGGCCGACCGCATGAGCGACATCATGGACGAGGTGGGCGGCGACGGTTATCTGCTCTACACCGGGTCGAACTCGGTGACCCGGCGGTTCATCGCCGAGATCACCGAAGGCCTCGTCCCCGCACTGCAACGCCGTGGGAGGACGCGAACCTCCTACTCGTCCGAGTATCTGCGCGACAACCTGCGCGAGTTCTGATGAGCGGCCCGCCGTCCTTCGTCGTCGTGGCGGCCACGTGCCGCCGCACGGCGGCGTTACCCAGGGGCCAGTTCGGGCACCAGCGGGAGCACGTGATCGTCGAGGACCGGTGTCGCGAGGCCACGGTGGTGTACGCGGCGGATCTCGGCCGGGCCCACTCCATGGCCAAGGCGGCGCGCAAGGCCGGCGGGGATTTCGTCCTCCTCGATCTGCACGTGGCGGTCGCCGAGTCGATGACCCACCTCCGGCATCTGTGCGCTGCGAAAGAGGCGCGAGAAGCGCACAGTAGGGCACAGAATCGACTGGTGTACTGCGGCACCGAGTCCGGACTGCGCTCCTACCTGGCGGATCTCGCCCGGCTGGGACTCGCGGACGGCGTGGTCGTATCGAGTGTTGGATAGGGGAGGGTCGCTATGGGGGGAGGGCACGATGGCCACAGGTGAGACCGACAGCGGGCACGACGCGCAATCCGCGGCGATCATCGGCATGCTCCGCGAGGACGGGCGCCGCTCGTATTCGTCGATCGCGAAGGAGGTGGGGCTGTCAGAAGCAGCGGTGCGTCAACGCGTCCAACGCCTGATCGAGCAGGGGCAGATGCAGATCGTGGCGATCACCATTCCGATCGAAGAGTTCAAACTCTCGTCGCTGCTGCAGATCCGCGTGAAGGGCAACCTTCGCGAGACGTCCGCCCAGATCGGGAAGATCCCAGAAGTCAGCTTCTGCGCGATCGTGTCCGGCGACTGCAACCTGGTGGCGGAGGTGATGTGCCGCGACGGGCAGCATCTCCTCACCGTGGTCCACGAATCGATCGAGTCGATCCCGTCGGTCGCCGAGGTACGGACGCTCGTGTACCTCGAGGTGGTGAAGCAGACCTATCAGTGGGGTACGTGGCCGCTGGCGGACCAGTTCTCCCGCGAGGAGACCTGACGGACGGGATGTAGGCGCGACATCGCTTGTCGGAACGCGTGGTTCGGGTAGGCGTCGGGCAGCAGGCGGCGGATGTCGTTGATCGCCTCGGCGATGCTGACGCCCCGTAGCCGCGCCCCGTACAGCGCACCGACCGCCGGTGTCCGGCTGTACGCGGCGACGCAGTGCACCAACACCGTTCGGCCCTGCCGTCGGAACGCCTCGACCGCGCGTACGGCGTCCAGCAGGACGAAATCGAGGTGCGGGTTCTCGTCGGCGTCGGTCCGGTCGATGAGCCGTACCTCCGCGTGCGGGATCCCATCCGGGACGTCCTCGTCGGCGACCCGGCACAAGGACACCACCGCGTCGACCTCCGTCGGCAGTCGGCGCAGGACGCCGACGCCGCCGAGCAGAACGTGGTCGTCGTACGGGTGGCGCATGACGGTGTCGATGGGGGAGCCCGGATACGTGTAGTCGAACGTGTCGCGTTGGCCGCGGCGATGGATCGCCGACGCGAGTGAAACGAGGCCGCGCGCCGTCAGCCCCGGCCATCCGTGCAGCAGCGCCCGCCACTGCACGGGCACCGCGGATGCGACGTACGCTGCCCCGAGTAACTCGCCCGCGATCGCGGCGACGGTGTCGGTGTCGTCGCCCGCCCGCACGGCCGCGTCGAGCGCCAGCCGTAAGTGGTCGGCGCGGAACACGCCGGCCGCCGGATCGTCCGTCGGCACGGCGGTGGTGCTGATCGCCGACCATGCCGCTTGCAGCGCCGCCACGACCCACCCGTTGTTGGCGAATGACGACGGTGTGCCCGCTTCGGCGGCGTCCATCCGCTGTGCCCACAGTGCTTGGCGTCCCTGGTCGATGCGGCGCAACCCGATCCGCACGTCGAGCGCACCGGTGAGGACGGCATGGCGGATGGCGCTGCACCACAGGACGCACGCGTCGCCGGCGTCCGGATCGGCGTGGGTGAGCTCGCTGAGGGCGCGGGCGGCTTCGACCATCGCGTCCTCGTCGTCGAGGTAGGCCAGGGCGACCGGGGCGGTGCGCATCAGGGAGCCGTTGCCCGCTGT
Source organism: Mycobacterium sp. GA-2829 (assembly GCF_001499965.1). GTDB lineage: Bacteria > Actinomycetota > Actinomycetes > Mycobacteriales > Mycobacteriaceae > Mycobacterium. Next base: position 126,317 of record NZ_LQIT01000004.1, on the reverse strand, counting down.
GCGGCCGGTGCGCTCGTGCAGGCGCGCGGCCTCTGCGCGGGTGCGCGCGGTGGTGACCGGGCCACCCCGGGCGGCGGCGCTGAGCACTGACCGGGTCTGGATGCCGACGTCCTTGGCCGTGAGTGACCACTCGTGCCAGCGCGTGACGATCTGGTCCTGCGCCCCGGGTCCCCTCAGGTCGGCGCCGGTGGCCGCGACCTCGGCGATCGCGATGGCCATCGACGTGTCGTCGGTCCACTCGCCGGGCTCCCACACACCGCCGCCGACCATCGCGACGTCGAGGTGAGGCCCACGGGGAGGACCGAACTCGTATGGCGCGCCGAGGGCGTCACCGGCGGCGGTCCCCAATAGGACTCCTTCGATGCGATCGTGCAGTGATGCCATGACGTCCCCCGATCTCTATTTGCGCGATTCTGCGCTAATTCAGTGTGACTGTACGCTGGGGCACCGACATGGACAAGGACACGGGCGGTCGGCCGCTCACCGACTATCCGCGACCGTCGGTCGCGGTGGACACGGCGCTGCTCACGTTGGACGCGGAGAACGGGCTCGTCGTCTTGGAGGTGCGCCGGAACACCGGACGCGGGTGGGCGCTGCCGGGCACGTTCCTGCACGAGGGGGAGCGGTTGGCTGACGCGGTGGACCGGTCGCTGCGGGTGAAGGCCAATGTGGCGGGGCTGCGCCCGCGCCAGCTGCAGGTGTTCGACGACCCGGCGCGCGACGACCGTGGGTGGGTGCTGTCGGTGGCGCACGTCGCGGTGGTGCGGGCCGATGCGCTTGCGTCGCGGTTCGCCGATCGGACGCGCCTGGCGCCGGTGCTCAGCCCGGGGCGGTTGCCGTACGACCACGCCGACATCATCGGGCGGGCGATGGCGCACATTCGCGCTCGTTACGCCGATCACCCGGACCCGGACCGGCTGCTGGGGGAGGAGTTCACGCTGCGGGAGTTGCGGTTGGCGCACGAGGCGGTCCTCGGGGACGCGTTGCAGCGGGACACGTTTCGGCGGGCGATGGAACCGCATCTCGTGGCGACGGGTCGGATGACGGCGGGTGGGCGCGGGCGGCCGGCGGAGTTGTTTCGTCGCGCTGCGGGGTGAGGGCGCTCTTCGCCGTCGAAGTTGTCACCGGTGCTGAGTAGCGTCCGCGCCATGACCGACGGGCGAGCGCGACGGAAAGCCAAACAAGCGCGACGCGATGCGCGACGTAGGAGAGCGCGGGAGCGGCCTCCCGACGAGTCACCGCTGGTGAACTTGGTGCGTCCGATGCTGGCGCGGAAGCATCCTCTCGATCTCCTCGAATTCGTCAGCATGGTGATCGCGGAAACGACTCCGTCACCAATGATCCGGTTGAAGCGGCCGGAGTTCGAAGTGCGCTCGCTTGACGAGATCATTTCTGACCAGCGTGAAGTGCCCGGCCGGGAGGTAACCGCGTTCCTGGCCATCGTCGCCGAACTCGTTGTCGACGCCGAGTTGTCGGCGCAGTGTCGGCGCATGGTCGAGGCACGGGATGATCTGTTGCCCGCGTGGATCTCAGGGTTGTCGCGAATTCACGTGTATCGGACAGTGCGGTTGTCCCACGTCTTGGGTGATGTCAGCCAAGTGTTGATCGGAGCTCGCCTCGGTGGTGCGGAGATGACGTGCGTGGTCGACACCTACCACAACTCCGACTCGTGCGTCACTGGCGCGACGTTCGTCGAGGAAACGATCGAGCAGGTGCTGGAGCAGAGCCTTGATCGGGACATCCGTGTCTTCGAGATGGCATTGGCCGACGCTCGCGCATGGGTCCAGCAAGCGGTGAGCGGAACGCACGCCGCGCGTGGGGACGGTCCGTGGCCGGCCTGCCGGCCGCTCGTGCAGTGGCTGATCGGACACATGCCCGAAGGTGGCACCGGCTACCGGCCGTCGGCCTGGGAGTCTGCCGCCCGCGATGCCCTGCTCGACGAATTCTTCGCCTCGACTCACGGTGCGTACTTTGCGGATTCCGAGTACCGAGACATTCTGGAGGAGCTCATCGAGACGGGTGCCGGTGACCCGTTGCGGTGGAGCGCTCGGCGAGTCCGCTGGGCACTCGAGTATCCGCCGAGCGTCGGGTGCTGCGTCTCTGTCGAGTGCCTATTGGTTGTTCCAGACATGCTGCGAGCCTTCATCCCATTCGCGCACGCGAAGAGCGGAATTCGTGAGGGTTTGACCACAGAGGCGCTCGCTGTCATCGACCGAATGAGGCTCGCGTATGAGCAAGATGTATTGCGGGAGGCCGGTTATTACGATGCCGACGACGAGGGAGCCTGACCTCGCCGGGTCGCGCGTCAGCGCTCGCCCGGCACTGCCGACACCGAGAGCGCCGGTTCCCGCACCACACCGTTCGACGACTCCCGTTGCGGCACAACCAGCACCGGAGTGTCGGTATGCGCAATCACCGCCGCCGCCACACTGCCCTCGAAACGCCCCAGCAGTCCGCTGCGCCGATGCGGGCCAAGCACGATCATGCTCGCCTGGTGCTCATCGGCCGCCCGGACGATGCCCTTCCACGTCGGCGCGGCCTCGATCGCCTGATGCGACGCCGCGAACCCGGCCTCAGCCGCGAGTTCCGCTCCGTGAGCAGCGGTACGTTCGGCCGCGCGACGGACCTCGGGAGCCTTGTCGGCATCGAACCGCTCACCGCCGACGGGCGTGAACCCGACATCCACGGGCTGCCATACGCACACCACCAACGCCTCACGACCCGGAGGCAATTCGCTGGCGGCACGCTCGATTGCTCTTGTGGCCAAATCGGATCCGTCGTAGGCGATGACCACGGGTCCGGTGGCGCTGATCGGAACCGCACGTGTCGGCGTCGCGATCGCAGGTTCGGGCGTCGGCATCTCGCCGCGTAACCGCGCCAGCAGCGGCGGCGAGTACCAGGCCGGCGAGTCGCCGTCGATGAACCTATCCAGATTGGGTCGCTGCGGACGGGCCCCGCTGAGCGCGTACACCACAACCCCGAAGAGCGCCCCGACCACCGCGAGGCCGAACCCGATCCACAGCGCGATCGTCGTGCCCTCGACCAGGTCCTCCGACACCGTCGCCGCGAAGTACGCGAACACCGGCGCCACCAGGAACGCCGCGACCGCGCGCAACAACTCGATGATCGCGAACACCCGCTGCAGGCTGCTGGACTCCAACGAGAACCCGGCGACGAACAGCGCCGGGGCCACCGTCGCTCCGAGCGCCAGACCCGTCAACGCCGAACCCAGCAGCGCCAGTGGTTGATTGGCCGGTAGGGCGAGCAGGAACACCAGGATCCCGGCCGCCAGCAACGCCATGCCCACCAACGGGAGATAGTGCATGGCGCGGCGTGAGATGACGAATCCGAACACTACCGCCATCACGATGGCGCCACCGAGTTCGGGCAGGTAAAGCATGCCCACGTGCGCCGGGCTGAAAGATTCCAGGAACACGTTGGTGGTCAGCGCGGTCGCGGCCACCGACGCGGCGGCGGCGAACAACGCGACACCGACGCCGGCCACGGGGATCGAACTGGTGAGCATCGTCCGGATGGTGAGAAGCGGACGCCGCGCCCGGAATTGATACACGATCAGCGCGATGATGAGCGCGAGGCCGCCCAGCATCGGCAGCGTGACCGCCACGTCGCCGAACCCGTGCGTGGTGAGTTGGGAGGCGCCCACGAACGCCGCCGTACATCCGGCTGCGGCCAGCGCGATCGCATGAACGTCCCGCGGAGCGTCCCGGTCGGCCGGCGGGGCGTCATCGAAGGTCAAGGCGGCCAGCAGCAGCGCCAGCGTCGCGACGCCCGCGACGATCCAGAACAGCGGGCGCCACGCGTGCGCATCGGCCTGCACACCGCCGATGAACGGGCCCAGCGCGACCGCGCCGAACACGCACATGTTCATGATCACTGCGGTGTTGCGCAGCTTGTCACGGGGGAAACCGATGGTCAGCGGAGGTGCCGCCGCGATGAGCAACATGCTGGTCGACAGCCCCTGCAGCACGTGGCCCGCGATGAACATGCCGGCGTTCTGCGCAGCCGCGGCGATGATCGACCCGACAACGAGCACCACCGCGTAGAGCAGCAACATCCTGCGCTGGGGGAGGTGTTGGGCGAACTGGACGGCGAGCACCGTGCCGACCGCATAGGCGGCGTTACCCAGCCCCGAGCCCAGGCTCATCTGCTGGGCGGTCATGTGGAGTTGTTCGGAGATCACCGGCACCAGCGGATCCAGGGCCGCGGACAACGCCAGGTAGGGGATCAGCGCGAGTGTGACCATGGCGGCCACTGCCGGATAACGGCCGGCGAGAGGACCTTGACGCATCAGCACCCACCCAACCTGTGAGTTAGCTGGCAATTCAGTGCGGCGGTTGGGGCACCCGCCGCAGGCGGCATGGAAAGCATGAACAACTCCAACTTCGGCGAGGCGGGGGCCATTCCCGCGGGTCGGTTGGCGCGGCGTCAGCGCTCGAATCGAGTCCGAAACAGGTTGGGCCAGTGCACCTCTGACAAGGATGTGAACGTCGTCACAGCATCGTTGCTGGTCGGCGATGCATCAACCCTACCGGGTCGGATGATCATGGACGCGCTGAGCCATCATCGCGGCGACGCGGTCTACGCATTGTCCGCCTATGTAGCTATCGCCGTAGTCCGATTGCAGCGCGCGGTGATCTCGTCGGAGCCCACGATCGGGTGAAGCATGTCGGGAGATGGCGGGGATGGTGTGCCGTTTTCGTTCTTGCGCGCCGTACCTACACCAGGGCTGTTCGTGGAGCGGACGGCTGTGGATTCACAGCCCTGGTGTAGGTCGGGCGCACAGCGTTGCTCAGTGGAGTGCCTTCAAGAGCTAGTCGCGGCGTTTGAATCCGGCGACGTGACCGACTTGTCGGTGGCCTGTATCACACTCACACCAACCGGCGCGGGCGACCGGATCCGCGTCACACGGATTGGGGACGATATGGGTAACAGGGCGAACTTCATCGTCGTCGAGAACCAGGACTGGCGGCTGTATTACGCGCACTGGGCGGGTGGACGCATCCTCGACGCACTGGTCGGCGGGCCGGACCTGGCGCGGCGATACGTGCAGACGTTGCGGCCGTGTCCGAAGAACGAGTGGGTGGACCCCGTGTGGGCCGACGGCGGGGCGCTCATCGACTTCGATCGCGGGCGGGTGCTGTTCTTCGGCGACACCGTCATGGACGGTATGAACGAACGCCGGGCCGCGCTGGCCGTGCTCGGCGAGGTGTGGCCGGGCTTCGAGATCGGCTGGGCCTACGACGGCACTGTCGAACTGGCCGGCTACGTCGGCGCGGAGCTGCCGCCGTACCAGTGGGACAGGAAGCCGACCGTCCGGCTCGCGCGGGGACGCAACCATATGTGCCACTTGGTGTCCGTCGTCGGGGAGGACGGACAGCTGCGGATGTGGCCGCTGTGGTGGCACCTGAGCAAGGCCTGGCACGGCCCAGCGCTGATCGACATGCTTCCCGGTCGCGGTGTCACCACTTTGAAGCTGGGCAAGATCCCCGAAGGTGGGTGCCACATCGACATTCCCCGGAAACGGTTGGGCGCGTGGCAGACCGCCGACACGATGGGCTTCTTCCAGGCGCTGCCTGAGCTTTGGCCGGGCTGGCAGACGGAGTGCTGGGACGACCGCTACGACGAGCACGTACGCCACTGCAACGGCGCGCTGCGGCTTCCGGACCTGGACCTCGCCAGTGGCGCCGAGAACGTGCGGTCCTGGGTCGGCGAGCGGGTGTTCGAGAGTTTCGAGGACAGCCCGCAGGGTCACATCGTGAAGCTCGCCGGCATGTTGTCTCCGCTCGCACCCGGCTTCGAGGTCAGCAGTGACGCGGTTGCCGGAACGCCGGACCGACCCTCGCAGCAGGAGTGGGCGCGGTTCGAGGATGCGTGTGATCTGCTGGGGAGGCGTGAGGTGGCCTGACAGCCGAGTGCGTCGAGACTGCGGTGAGCGCGTCCTCCCACGTAAGAACGTGATCTCCCCGCAGTCTCGGCGACGCTCAGGGCTTCGTAGTGGGCTTGCCCGCGATCGGCTCGACGGTCAACGTCATCGACTTGCCCTCGCGCAGGATCTCGACCGGCGTGGGCTGGCCGATCTGCAACTGCCGCACCGCCACGACGAACGCGTCGAGATCGCCGACCTGCCGGTCGCCGATCTTCACGACGATGTCGCCGTCCTTGATCCCGGCCTTCTCCGCCGGCTCGCCCTGCTTGACCTCGGTGACCTTCGCCCCGGCCGCGGCCGTGTCGCTGACCGACTGCGCCGTCAAACCCAGTGTGGGATGGGCGATCACGCCGTTGCGCATGAGTGTCTCGGCCACATGTTTCATCTCGTTGACCGGGATCGCGAAGCCCAGGCCGCTCGCACTGTCCGACAACGACTTACCCGCGGCGTTGATCCCGATCACTTCGGCGTTCATGTTGATCAGCGGGCCACCGGAGTTGCCGTGGTTGATCGCCGCGTCGGTCTGCACCGCCGAGATCACGACGTCGTCGCCCGAGTCCGACTTCAACCGCACCGCGCGGTTGAGCGCGCTGATGATGCCTTGAGTATCGGTGCTGCGCAGCCCCAATGGCGCACCGGCGGCGATCACCTCCTGCCCGACCCGCAACTTGCTCGAATCACCCAGCCGCGCGACCGTCAGATGGTCGACATTGCTGACCTTCAGCACCGCCAGATCCGTCACGGGGTCCCGGCCGACCACATGCGCGGGCACCGTCTTGCCGTCATTGAAGATGACCGACAGCTTCCACTTCTTCGTGTCGCTCGCCGCCTCTTCCACCACGTGGTTGTTCGTGACGATGTAGCCGCGGCCGTCGACCACGACCCCCGACCCCTGCGAGCCGGACTGTTCGCTGATGGCCTCGATGGTCACCACCGAGTCGGCGACCGCGTCGGCGACCTTGGTGAACCGGCTGGCGGAGTCGTCGGCGGGCTCGGTGCTCGACACGTTGACCTTCGGCGTGGAGAACGCCGCGATGATCGTCGCGGTCCGGCTCCCCATCCATCCGCCGGCCATCCCCACCAGCAGCGCCAGCGCGATGATCAGCGCGAGCGCGGGCTTGGACACCTTCCCGCTGAACAGCAGATCGACCAGGCCGAGCTTCGGCCCGGGCGGGGCCGGATCCGCAGGCGCGGCCACCGGAGCGGGTGCCGGGGCCTCCTCTTCGACCTGCTCCGGCCACTCCGCGGCGTCGTCGTCCTCGGCCTTGGCGTGGCCGAAGACCTCATCGAGCACCGGAGCGGGGGACTGGTCGGTCGGGGTGTATTGCCCCTGGTCACGCCGGCGATCGGGCTTCGCGAAGGCGCCCTGGATGCCCTCCGGCCGGCCGAACGCCCGCTGCGTCGCCGGATCGACCGGATCACCGCCAGCGGGCCGTGCACCGCTGGGCTGGTTCGGCTCACTCACGCGCGCCTCGCTCCCTTCGCCCGATGTCGTCACCCACCATCATGCCGGGAGTGCCGAGCACCGCGGCTCGCACACGGCCATTGCGCGTGCAAGACGCCCCGCGAGCACACCGTAAGTGTTCCGCGAGCGCGGCGACGCCGGCACCTACGGCGCTACGCCGATCTTGACGTGCGGGCCGTCGGCCTGCGCCTGCCACGCCTTCTGCGCGTCCTCGAGCGAGTACCGCGTGGTCTCCACGGTGATGCGGCCCGCGGCGGCGTGGCTCGTCAGGTCCTCATACGCCTTACGCGTGATCTCGATCGGCAGGAAGTCGTTGAAATGCCCGATGTGAGTGCGGCCCATCATCCCGGGGAACGGCACCGCAGGCGCGCCCCCGGCGCCCTGCCCGACGGTGATCAGCGTTGCGCCCACCGCCGACGCCTCGAGCGCGGCCAGGAAGGGATCCCCGTAGACCATGTCGATGACCACGTCGTAGCCGGCGTCGGCTTGCGATCCGAGCGCCTTTGCGTCGTCATCGCCGCCCAACTGGACGATCGCGTCGGCGCCCAGGCGGCGGGTGCGGTCGAGCGCCTCCCGGTTCCGGCCCGCGGCGACGATCTTGCCCGCGCCGAGGATCTTCGCCGCCTGCACCGCGATGTGGCCCACGACGCCGGTAGCGCCGAGGACGAGCACGGACTTGTCGACCACCGAGGCGTGGTGGGTCAGGGGCAGCCACGCGGCCAGCCCCGCGATGCCCAGTGCGACGGCCATGTCGTCGTCGACGCCGTCGGGCACGGGGTAGACCCTGTCCGGGTCGACCCGCGTGCGCTGGGCCCACGAGCCGAACGGCGACGGCGGGGAGTCGAAGTACACGCGCGCCCCGTCGGCGTTGCGCCCGACGCCCTCCTTTCCGACGATCTTCGGTACTTCGGGCTCGCCCATCGCCCCGGAGGCGAGCGCCAGGTCCACGGGGTTGCACCCGGCGAGGGTGACGGTGACGACGTCACCGCGATCGGGCTCGTCGACGTCCTTCACCTGAGGCGTTCCTCCGGCCGCTTCCAGAACCGCCGCGCGCATTGAGTCCTCCGATCGTCGGGTGTACACGCGGACCTACCCGGGACCGGATGATCGAAACGGCGCGATACTGAGCCGGTGACCGCCGAACCATCGCGCAACTGGCTTCGTGACAACGGCCTGCTGCTGGCCTGCCTCGGACTGTTCGCGGTGTTCTTTGCGGGGATGATCGTCTCCGGAGCCGCCACCTACAACCAGGAACAGCACGATCACGGCTCACACGAGACGATTTCCGTTGTCGCCTACCTGACGACGGGTGACTTCCTCGAGGCGACCTTCGAGAACTGGGAATCCGAATTCCTCCAGATGGGGATGTACGTCGTGCTGACGGCGTTCCTGTATCAACGAGGTTCCTCGGAATCCAAACCGACCGGCAAACCGGCGCCGCAGGATGCCGATCCACATCGTGCGAACATCAAGGACACCACGCCGTGGCCCGTCCGCCGGGGTGGCTGGGCGTTGTGGGTCTACGAAAACTCCTTGGCCATCGCCTTTTTCGTGCTCTTCTTCGCCTCGTGGGCCTTGCACGCCGTCGGCGGCGTCGCCGCGTACAACGAGGAGGGCGCCCAGCACGGCCAGGATCCGATTTCGCTGTGGCGGTATGTGACGACCTCGCAGTTCTGGTTCGAGTCCATGCAGAACTGGCAGAGCGAGTTCATCGCGGTGGCCGCGATCGTCGGCCTGTCGATCTTCCTGCGCCAACGCGGATCAGCGGAGTCCAAGCCCGTGGCCGATCCGCACCGCGAGACCAGCGCGTGAATCAGTCGGTCTTGCGGCCGCGCTTCTTCTGCGTCTTACCCTTGTCCTGATCGGCATTCTCACGCGGCGTGAGGCCGGTGATCCGCCCGAAGGTACTCACGCCCGGCAGGTCGCCCACCACCCGGAATGCCGCATCGCGTTGTGCGGCAAGCGCTTCCAGTTGCGGCAGGATGCGGTCCATGGTCTGCAACGTAGGGTCGGCCAGCGCCATGTAGCGCTCGACGCGGTCCAGGGTCTTGTTGAGCCGTTCGGTCGCCGCGGCGAGGTTCTCGAGCAAACCGGGGAGCTGCGCGACGATCTGCGCCGAGGCGGCCGGGACGCGCAACGCCCCCGTCGCGGCATCCTGGGCGGCCTGCAGCGCGGCCTGCGCGGCGGCGCGGACGTCGTTCGGCTGCTGTTTCTTCGGATCGGCCATATCTCAACTGTGCCCCACTTCGGGCCGAATTCCACCTGCAAAACTCAAGCGTTACCGGATAGCCACCGGCGACCTGGCCCGCACCGCCACCAATCCGCCTCCGATCACGAGCGCCATCCCGAGGTACATGTACAGCGTCGGCGGGTGGTGCCAGACGATCCAATCGATCAGCGCCGTGAACACGATGACCGAATAGATGAACGGTCCGACCTTCTCCGCCGACGCGTACCGGTACGCCACCACGATGAGCATCTGCGAGAACAGCTGCGCGAAACCCAGCGCGATCAACCACACCCACGCCCGCGGCGGGAACGCCCGCCAGTCGACGGCGGCGATCGGGATGGACAACACCGTCGACAGCGCGAAGTAGTAGAACAGCACCCGGGGCATCGGTTCGGTCGCACCGAGCCAGCGCACCGACATCATCGCGATCGCCAGGAGCACCGCGCCGGCGAGAGCCGACACCTCCCCGATGTGGAACATGCGGGCCTGCGGCTGCAGAACCAGGACGACGCCGGCGAAACCGATCCCCGCACCGACCCACGTCGCCCGCGCCACCGGTTGCCGCGTCACCACCCACGCCACCAACGGCATCCACAGCGGCGCGGTGTAGGTCAGCAGCGTCGCGTTGGCCAGCGGGATCTGGGTGATCGCGAAGAACAGCGCGTACCAGCACGCGGTGCCGGCGACCGCGCGGGTGACGTGGAGGCCGATCTTTTTGGTGCGCAACGACGCCCAGCCGTCGCGCAGCACCACCGGCGCGATGAACAACAGGCAGATCAGGTTCTGGAACAGCAACAGCACCCCGGTCGAGGTGTACTGACCCGACACCTTCGCCAGCGTCCCGACCAGCGCCACGCAGAAGAAGGCCGCCGTGGTGAGCGCCGCGCCGAGGGTAAGGTTCTCGGGCCGGTGACCGACGGTCACTCAGTGCCTCGCAGCGACTTCGAGTGCATTCCGGTTCATCCGCGCGGTCTCGCGTTCCAGAATGGTGTTGAGCGCGCGCGGTGCGACGACGTCGAGCGCCCGCAGCGCCAACGCCTTCCGCGGCGCGATGCGCACCGGCCGGGTGCGAGCCGCGGTGACCATCCAGTCGGCGGCCTCCTCGGCGGACAGCGCTGCGACACCCGAATATGCCTGTGTCGGTGCGATCATCGGCGTGGCCACCAGCGGGTAGTACACGGTCGTCGAGTGCACGCCCGACCAACCCCACTCGGTGTCGATCACCCGGCTGACCGCGCTCAACGCGGCCTTGGAGGCGTTGTAGGCCGCGAACATCGGCGAGGACTCCGGCAGCACCCGCCACGTCGCGACGTTGATGATGTGGCCGTCGCCGCGCTCGATCATGCCCGGTGCCAGCCCGCGGATGAGCCGCAGCGGCGCGTAGTAGTTGAGTTGCATGACCCGCTCGACGTCATGCCACCGTTCCAGTGAGTCGCCCAGCGGCCTGCGGATCGAACGCGCGGCATTGTTGATCAGGACATCAACGGGGCCAACGGTTTTCGTCAGTGCGTCGACCTCGTCCAGGTTCGCCAGGTTGGCGGGGCAGGCCGTTGCGGCGCCACCGGCGGCGCGGATGCGCGAGACCAGCTCCGCGAGCAACGTCTCGCGCCGCGCCACCGCGATCACGAACGCGCCCTGCGCGGCGAGCTTCTCCGCGGCCGCGGCGCCGATCCCCGACGACGCGCCCGTCAGCAGGATCCGCTTACCCCGCAGGTCGACCGGGTCACGAGCGGGCCATCGGGGGAGGGGACGCATCCCGGCCAGCCGCAGCGCTCTCTTGATGCTCGTCACCGGCGCCACCCCCCGTCCGCTGACAATGTAGAGCTCAACGGAACGCGGCGTCGCAGAATCAGCAAATGATCAGGGGCCGGCTTCCGCGAGTGCGGTCTTGACGTCTTCCTGTGTCTCCGCCAGGAAGGTCTCGAACTCCGCGCCCGTCTGGAACGTGGTGGTGAACTGCTTCTGCGCGGCGATCTGCTGCCAGGTCGGGGACGCGACCATCTCGCCGAGCACCTTCTGCCAGTAGGCGACCGCGACCCCCGGCATGTCCGGCGGACCGTAGAGACCGCGCCAGTTGGCCAGCGTCACGTCGAGACCCTGCTCGCGGGCGGTCGGGACGTCGAAGCCGGGCAGTCGGTTCTCGGACAGGACCGCGAGCGCGGCGAATTCGCCGGCCTTCACGTCGTCGACGACCTCGCTGACACCGGTGATCGCCACCGGGATCTCGCCCGCGCGCAGTGCGACCTCCTGGTCGCCACCGCCCTCGAAGGGGATGTAGTTGACGGTCGACGGGTCGCCACCCGCGGCCGCCACCAGGAGATCGAACGGGGCCTGGTCGTCGGTGGCGGCTCCGATCGGCAGGGCGGGGTCGGCCTTGATCGCCGCCATCACGTCACCGATGGTCTTGTACGGGCTGTCGGGTGCGGTGACGACGACGTAGTACTCGGTGATGAGGCGCGCGATCATCGTGACGTCGGTGTAGCCATACGGCGACAGTCCGCGCAGTTCGTTCATCATCATCGACAGCGAGGTGACCGACACCTGGTCGTCCCTGCCGCGATACTGCTCGACCATCGTCGCGAGGAACACCGCGCCGATGCCGCCCGGCCGGTTCTCCACCGGCAGCGGCACATCGACGAGGTGCTCCTTCTGCAGGGCGTCCACGACCGCGCGGATCGTGATGTCGAATCCGCTGCCGGGGTTCGAACCCGCCGTCATCGTCACCGGTCCCGACGGGTATTCGGTTGCGGCGTCGGCGGTTTGCGACTCTCCGCAGCCGGCCAGGACGAAGCAGGCGGCCAGGACGGCGCCGCACAGGGCACGAATCTTCACCGGGAAAGCTGTACACGCATATGGCGTCGCGCGGGGCCGATTCGGCCGTTGTGTGATCAGGCGGCGCGGCGCTCGGACTGTGCGAGGACCGGCTCGGGCGCGTCGTCGGTTTCTGGCGCACCGCGGTAGTGCGTCAGGTACGCGTCGATCTGATCGCGCTTCAGCGGCGTTGCGAAGATGTTGATGCCGGGGATGTCGATGCCACTGTCGTTGACCTTGGCGCGCATGCGGGCGCCCATGGGGAACAGCACCACGGCTGCGGCGAAGGCCGCGATCACGGCGATGCCGAACACGCCCGTGAGCGAACCGTCTGCGGTCAGTGCGTAGACGAACAGCCCCAAGGCGACGAAGCCCACGAGGAAGGACAGATAGGCCAGCAAGGTGACTGTCTCGGCCCGCAACTTCTTGAACACGTTCTCTCCACCTCTCACTACAAAACGCTACGCGTATCGTATCGCTACGGATAGTGTAGCGTTTTTCAAGCGGCGGATATTCCGCCGCAGGTGGGAGAGCGCGAATGGTGCAGCGACGGGATGTCGACGCCGGCATCGCGGAGGCGACCCTGGAGCTGTTGCGGACGAAGGGGCCGAGGTCGGTGACCGTCGAGGCCGTCACCGCACTCTCGGGCATCGCGAAGACGACGATCTACCGCCGGCACAGCGACCGCCGCGACATGCTGTCGGTCGCACTGTCGCGGGTGACCGCCCCGGAACCGTTGGCCCCCGACACCGACGCGCCCGACCGGCTGCGCTGGATCATCCGCGAAGCGGTCCGCGCGATCGAGGACGGGATCGGCAACGGCGGCTTCGCGGCCCTGCTCACCGATGACGACCCCGAGTTCACGGCGGTGTTCCGCCGCATCCTCGTCGATCAGCGGTCGGAAATCGAGGCGGTGATCGACGCGGGCAAGGCCGACGGATCGTTCCGCGCCGACCTCGACGGCGCGGAGTTGATCGACGCGGTGGTCGGTGCGCACATCACCGAACGTGCCCGCACGGGTGCGTGGGCCGAAGACTGGGAGCCGAGACTGTTCGACCTCTTCTGGCCCACGGTGAGGGCAGGCTAGGCACGACTCCAGGAGTTGAGCACCACCAGCGTCTTCGTGCCCGTCACTCTTCCGTTGGTGCGCAACAGATTCACGACGCGCTGAAGATCGTGGATGTTCACCGCCCGCACCCGGATGATCGCATCCGGGTCTCCGGCGAGTGTGAGGACCTCGGTCACCTCCGGCACGCCTTCCGCGATGGCCAGGATCATCTCGAGATCGAGGTTGCCCGCGACCCGCAGTTCGACGACCGCCTCGAGCTCGCCGTCCATGGCCGTGTTGATCCGCGCTGAGTAGCCGGTGATGACCCCGGTCTGCTCGAGCCGGTCGATGCGCCGCTTCACTGGCGCGACGGTCAGCCCGATCCGGCGGGCGATGTCGCGCACCGTGCGGCGGCCGTCTTCGCGGAGCAGGCGGATGATCTCCCGATCGATCTCGTCGAGCACTCGCTCACGATGCACTAAACAGCGCATTGCTGCAACGAAGTACGCGCAAAAGGTGCGACGTAGTTGTTGGAAGTTGCGCCTCAGGTCCCAATCGCTATTCGGATATTGCTCACCGTTTCGGCGGCACCCTAGCGTCATCTCCCAAGTCCGGCGTCGGCCGGCCACTCCAGGGAGGTGTCTCGATGCCGGAACAACAGCTCGCCATCGTGACCGGCCCCGGGCGCGCGGTGCCCGCCCGGCTGACCGGCATGGTCCTGCCCCTGGACATCGAGATCATCCACATGACGTTCGCGCACCCACCGCAGTCCGACCGCTGGGACGTCCGGCTCACCGTCCGGGTGCCCACGCGCGAACGCCTCGACTTGTTGATCGCCCGGCTCAACCGCCTGATCGACGTGATCGAGGTCAGCGCAACGCAATCCGCGTGCTGTCTGGCGCACGCACTCTGAGACGGAAGGCAGGACATGACGGATCTGGTCGACGCGCCGATGGTGGATACGGCGTTCAATTCGCCTTGGCAGGTGCTCGACGCCGACGGCGCCCTCCACGACCACGCGCACACCACCGCCGGCCGCTGTCGCGCCTTCTACCGCGACATGGTGCTCGCCCGGCGACTCGACCAGGAGGCCTATCACCTGCAGCGGCAGGGTGAGCTCGGTCTGTGGCTCTCATGTCGCGGGCAGGAAGCCGCGCAGGTCGGCAGCATCCGTGCGGTGCGCCCCAGCGATCACGTGTTCCCGTCCTACCGCGAACAGGCCGCCGCCCTCTGCCGCGGCCTCGGACCCGCCGAACTGCTCACCCAATGGCGAGGGACCGCACACGGCGGGTGGGATCCGCAACCGTATCGGTTTCACATCTCGTCGCTCGTGTTGAGCACGCAACTGTTGCACGCCACCGGATATGCGCTCGGTGTCGCCGCCGACCGGCGTAAGGACCCCACGCTCGACGAGATCGTGCTCTGCTACTTCGGCGACGGATCTGCCAGCCAGGGCGATGCCAGCGAAGCGCTCAACTGGGCTGCGGTGACCAATGCGCCGATCCTGTTCTTCTGCCAGAACAACCAGTGGGCGATCTCCACCCCCTCGGCCGCCCAGAGCCGAACCCCCTTGCACGTCAGGGCAGCCGGCTTCGGGTTGCGCACCACTCTGGTCGACGGCAACGACGTCGTCGCCGTCCATGCGGCCACCGCCGCGGCCGCCGACCGCATCCGTGCCGGCGGGCCGCCCGAGCTGATCGAGGCCGTCACCTACCGCATGGCCGGGCATTCGACGTCCGATGACCCCACCCGCTACCGCAGCGCAGACGACGTCGCGGTCTGGGAGGCGCGCGACCCACTGGTCCGGGTGCGGCGCCTGCTGGACGCGCAGGGCTGGGCCGACGAGGCGTTCCACACCGCGCTCGAGGAGGAGGCCACCGTGCTGGCCGAAACCACCCGCACCGCGTGCCGAAGCCTCGACGCACCCGCGCTGGAGGACACCTTCCTCAACACCTTCGTCCGCGAGACCGCGGCCCTGCGTGCCGAACGCGAGCAATACACGACGTGGAGGAATTCGTTCGCATGACCACCGCCGTTCCCGAGACCCTGTCCCTGGGCGCCGCCCTGAACGCCGGCCTGCGCCAAGCCATGCGCGACGACGAGTCAGTGGTCCTGATCGGTGAGGACATCGGTGCGCTCGGCGGCGTCTTCCGGGTCACCGAGGGACTGCAGACCGAATTCGGCGCCGACCGCGTGATCGACTCTCTGCTCGCCGAATCCGGCATCGTGGGGACGGCCATCGGCATGGCGTTGCGTGGCTACCGTCCGGTGTGCGAGATCCAGTTCGACGGGTTCATCTACCCGGCCTTCGACCAGATCGTGTCCCAATTGGCGAAACTGCGCGCCCGATCCGGTGGCCGGCTCACCGTGCCGGTGACCATCCGCGTCCCGTGCGGCGGTGGGATCGGCGCCGTCGAACACCACAGCGAATCCAACGAGGCCTACTTCTGCCACACCGCGGGTCTGCGGGTCGTGGCGTGTGCGAGCCCCGGTGACGCGCACACGATGATCCAGCAGGCCATCGCCTGCGACGATCCCGTGATCTTCTTCGAGCCGAAACGACGCTACTGGGACAAGGCGCCCGTCGCATTGGAAGCCGTTGCGACGGAGGAACTCCCGATGGACCGCGCCCGCGTCGTGCGCGCCGGGACGGACTGCACGGTGGTCGCCTACGGCCCGACGGTGCGGGTGGCGCTCGACGCGGCCACCGTCGCCGAAGCCGAGGGCAGGTCGCTGGAGGTGCTCGATCTGCGGTCGCTGTCGCCGCTCGACCTCGAGACGATCACCACCTCGGTCGCCAAGACCGGGCGGTTGGTCGTCGTCCACGAGGCGCCCACCTTCGTCGGGCTCGGCGCCGAGATCGCAGCATCGGTCACCGAACGGTGCTTCTCGGTGCTCGAGGCGCCCGTGCAGCGCGTCGGCGGCTGGAACATCCCCTACCCGCCGGCGCGCATCGAAGAGGCCTACTTGCCCGACCTCGACCGGGTGCTCGACGCAGTCGACGCCACCTACCAGTACTGACCAGCGAAGGATCGTCATGGCGCCCGCCCTCCAGTTCGCTCTGCCCGACGTCGGCGAAGGACTCACCGAAGCGGAGATCGTCACCTGGCACGTCAAGGTCGGCGACCCCGTCGATGTCAACGACACCCTCGTCGAGGTCGAGACGGCGAAATCCCTCGTGGAGCTGCCGTCTCCGTACGCCGGTGTGATCGCCAAACTTCATGTGCAGGAGGGCGACACGGTCGACGTCGGCACCGTGATCGTCAGCTTCGTGGGGGACGGCGAGGAACCGGTCGAGCACCCCGCCGAGCCCGCCGAGCTAGAGGAGCCCGAGGAGGAACGCCAGCCGGTGCTGGTCGGGTACGGACCCAGCCGGGCCAAGGTGGCGCGCCGCCCGCGCAAACCGGGCTTCCGTCCCGGCGATTCGGTGCCGCGCCAGGCCGCCTCCGGCCGGCCGCACGCGACGCCGCCGGTCCGGGTGCACGCCAAGCGTCTCGGGGTGGAACTGGCTTCGGTGGCGGCCACCGGTGCGCATGGACAGATCACCCGCGCCGACGTCGACAACGCCGCACAGGCGCGCATTCCCGCTGCAGGCGTGGATGATTCGGCGGAGACCCGAATCCCGATCAAGGGTGTCCGCAAGGTCACCGCCGAAGCCATGGTCTCCTCCGCGTTCACCGCCCCGCACGTCACCGAGTGGGTCACCGTCGACGTCACCGAGACCCTGGATCTGCTCGAACAGCTGCGTGGCGACCGGGCGTTCGCCGGCGCGCGGCTGACACCGCTGGTACTCATCGTCCGCGCCACGCTCTCCGCGCTACGGGCCCATCCGGAGATGAACGCCAAATGGGACGGCGAAGCCGGGGACATCGTGCGGTACCGCGACGTCAACCTCGGCATCGCCGCCGCGACACCGCGCGGTCTGCTGGTGCCGAACATCAAGGCGGCGCAGAAGCTGAGCGCCCGCGAGCTGTGCGACAACCTCGACGAGCTCATCGTCGCAGCGCGGGAAGGTAAGACGCGGCCCGAGGCGATGGCCCGCGGCACCTTCACGATCACCAACATCGGGGTGTTCGGCGTCGACGGCGGCACCCCGATCCTCAACCCCGGCGAGGCCGGCATCCTCTGCGTGGGCCAGATCGTCCGCAGGCCATGGGAACACAGCGGCGAGATCCACCTGCGCAGTGTGTGCACGCTGTCGCTGTCGTTCGACCACCGGCTCGTCGACGGACAACTCGGCAGCGCGGTGCTCGCCCACATCGCGCGGTTGCTCAGCCAACCGTCGCTCGCACTCGTCCACTGACCCGACGGAGAGAACATGACGGAGACAACAGTCGATCTGGTGATCCTCGGCGGAGGGTCCGGCGGGTACGCGTGCGCACTGCGCGCCGCCGAACTCGGCCGGTCGGTGGTGCTGGTGGAGAAGGACAAACTCGGCGGCACCTGTCTACACCGCGGGTGCGTGCCGACCAAGGCGCTGCTGCACGCCGCCGAGGTCGCCGACGCCGCCCGCGACGGCATCAAGATCGGCGTGCAGTCGCAGTTGAACGGCATCGACATGACCGCGGTCAACACCTACAAGGACGGTGTGGTCGCGCGTCTGCACAAGGGCCTGCAGGGCTTGGTGAAGTCGCGCAACATCCAGATCGTCGAGGGCGCAGGCACATTCGTCGGGCCGCGGTCGGTCGAGGTGGGCGGAGGCCGGTGGACGGGGCGGCACGTCGTCCTCGCGACGGGGTCGTATGCGAAGGTCCCCGCCGGAATCGAACTGGGCCCCCGCATCGTCACCTCCGATCAGGCCCTCACGCTCGATGAGGTGCCACGCCGGGTGGTCGTGCTGGGCGGCGGCGTGATCGGCGTCGAGTTCGCCTCGGTGTGGCGGTCGTTCGGCGCCGAGGTCACCGTCGTCGAAGCGCTGCCGCGGCTGCTGCCGAACGAAGACGAGTCCTCGTCCAAACTGCTCGAACGGGCTTTCCGTCGCCGTGGGGTCACGGTGCACACCGGGGTCACCCTGACCGCGGCCTCGGCGGGCGCCGACGACGTGACCGTGCGCCTGGGCAACGGCGAGACCATCGCGGCGGATCTCCTCCTCGTGGCTGTCGGGCGCGGACCCAACACCGCCGGCCACGGGTACGAAGACGTCGGCGTCGCGCTCGACCGGGGTTTCGTCGTCACCGATGACCGGCTGCGGACCACTCTCGACGGTGTTTACGCCGTCGGTGATGTCGTTGCCGGGCTGCAATTGGCGCACAGGGGTTTTCAGCAGGGCATCTTCGTCGCCGAGGACATCGCCGGACGCGACCCCCGCCCGATCGACGAGTCGGGCATTCCGCGAGTCACCTATTGCGAACCCGAGGTGGCCTCAGTCGGCCTGACCGAGGCGGAGGCGAGGGCGCGGTTCGGTGAGATCGACACCGTCGTCTACGACCTGGCGGGCAATGGCAGGAGCCAGATCCTGCAGACCAGCGGAGCGGTCAAGCTGATCAAGGCCGGCGGCAGGGGAGCCGCGGGCGCGATCGTCGGGATCCACATGGTCGGCGCCCGCGTCGGAGAACTGATCGGCGAGGCCCAGCTGGTCTACAACTGGGGGGCCGAGCCCGCCGATTTGGTGTCGCTGCTGCACGCGCACCCCACACAGAACGAGGCGCTCGGCGAGGCCTACCTCGCACTGGCCGGCCAACCTCTGCACGCGCACTCCTGACCGTCCCCGCCCCGTGCGCGGAGCGGCGTCCCTGTTGACACATGACAAAGGTCTAGCCAGACTACTGGCCAGACCACTAAAGGAGGAAGCGTGAGCGGAGTGGATCCGGTACTCGTCGACCGCGACGGCGGCGTCTCGGTGATCACGTTGAACAGGCCCGACGTGCTGAACGCGCTCAACGTCGAGCTGCTCGGATCGTTCGTCGACGCGTTGCGCCGCGAAACCCATTGTGCGGACGCGGTGGTCGTGCAGGGTGCGGGCCGGGCGTTCTGCGCGGGTGAGGATCTGACCGAGACGCTGGCGCCGGAGACCGGTTCGGCCGACGAACTGCGCGTCGCATTCGATCAGCTGCAGGACATCACCCGGCTGATGACCGGGGCCGCGTGCCCCGTGGTGGCCGCGGTCCACGGCTACGCGATCGGAGGCGGTGCGGAAATCGCGCTGGCCGCCGACTTCGTGATCGCCGGTCCGCGGGCCAAGATGAAGTTCCCGGAGTCGGTCATCGGACACGCACCGACCGGGGGCATCACCGGACGTCTTCCCCTGATGGTCGGTGTGCTGCGCGCGAAAGACCTGCTGTTGACCGGTCGTTGGGTCGAGCCCGCGGAGGGTCTGACGATCGGCCTGTACACCGAGCTGGCCGACGACCCCCAGGCCCGCGCGTGTGAGCTGGCGCGGTCGTTGGCGGGTAATCCGCGCCGCTCCCAGTCGAGCGTGAAACGCGCCGTCGAACTCGCCGCGCACGCCGGCCAGGAACTCAACCTCCGCATGGAGGTCGACATGGCCTCGTACTGCTTCGAATCCGCTGAGACCGAGCAGAGCTTCGCCGATTTCCGGGCGCGTGAACGCACCCGCTGACAGCCCCCAATTGACCACCCGTCGAGGAGAGAGCCGACCCACCATGCACGATGACGCCACGCTGACTTCCGCGCTCGCCGAGGCCGCGACCCGATGGCCGGACCGGACCTTCCTCAAGATCGAGGGCCGGTCGGTCACGTTCGCCGAATTCGAGGATGCGGCCGGCCGCCTCGCGGGCGGACTGCGGGAGGTGCACGGCGTCGGGCGGGGCGACCGGGTCGGGGTGTTCATGCGGAACTCGCTGGCCTGTGAGCACACATGGTTCGCGTCGAACCGCCTCGGCGCGGCGTGGGTGCCGATCAACACCGAGTTCAAGGGCCTGGGCCTCGAGCACGCGGTGCGGCTGGCCGACGCCAAGGTCTTCATCGCGGACGCGGACCTGCGCGACGTGTTGGTGGTGGCGCTGGCCAGCGCCGGCATCGACGCGCCGGTGGTGACATCCGGGTCCGCGCAGAACGCGCCGGATCAGTTGGGCAACCTGTACCGGCAGAGCGTGCCGCCGGTCGAAGTGCGGCACAGCGACGTCTCGGCGCTGCTCTACACCTCGGGCACCACCGGACGGTCGAAAGCCTGTGTGCTGTCGCATCGTTACTTCACCTCGCAGGCCCGCATCGCCATCCGGGACTTCGGCCTGCGCCAGGACGACGTGCTGTACTGCCCGTTCCCGCTGTTCCACGCCGATGCCACCGCGCTGACCACCGTGCCCGCGCTGCTGCTCGGCGCGACGGCGGCAATCAGCCGACGGTTCAGCGCGTCGCGGTTCTGGGCCGAGGTGCGCGAGACCGGCGCCACCGTATTCGATTTCATGGGCGCGACGCTGTCCATCCTGGCCAAGGCCGAACCGCGGCCCGACGACGCCGACAACCCCGTCCGCCTCGCCTGGGGTGTTCCCGTGCCGGAGTCGGTGGAGGCGTTCGAGAAGCGCTTCGGGCTCACCGTGGTCGAGCTCTACGGGTCGGTCGAGGGCAACATCCCCATCACGCAGCGTTTCGATCAGCCGCGGGTACCCGGATCCTGTGGCCGGGTGGTCGAGGAGTTCGAGGTCCGCATCGCCGATGACGTCGACGAGCCGGTTACGCCGAACACCGTCGGCGAGTTGCTGATTCGGCCCAAGGTGCCCTACACCACCTACTCCGGGTACTACGAGAACCCGGCCGCCACCACCGAGGCCCAGCGCAACATGTGGTTTCACAGCGGTGACCTCGCCAAGATGGACGAGGACGGCAACGTCTACTTCATCGGCCGGAAGAAGGAGGCCATCCGGCGTCGCGGTGAGAACATCTCCGCCTTCGAGGTCGAGGAGAGCGTCCGCGAGCACCCCGCCGTGCTCGACTGCGCGGCCTACGGGGTCGCCTCGGACCTCACCGAGGAGGACGTGATGGTCGCGATCGTCTTGAAGCCCGGGGCGTTCGACACCAGCGAGGACGAGATCTGGTCGTTCTGCCACGAGCGGATGGCCCGTTTCCAGGTCCCGCGCTACATCGAGTTCGTCGACGCGCTACCCAAGACGCCGACCGGCAAGGTGGAGAAGTTCAAACTGCAGGAGGCCGGCGTGGGCCCGAGCACGCGCGAATTCGAACTGCCGCGCCCGGTGGCGGTCTCCGGGTAGGGGCGCGGGCCGGACGCCTTCGCCTCACCCGAACGGAATGTGAGCGGCGAAGGCGTCCAGCGGAGCGCGCCGGTCGTCGGGGATGAACTGGCCGTAGTGATCCATCATGTCGCGCAACGCCATCCGCGCGGCCTGGGCCCCGTTGCGCTGTTCGATCTGGTCGAGCACCAGCGCGTGCCGCCGGCAACTGTCGAGCATGAGCTGTTCGATGTCGTAGGCCGCCTTGAGTTTCGCCTCGATCAGGTTGAGCACCACGCCGCAGGCGACCTCGTTGCACACGCGCAGCAGCCCGCTGCCCGCGGCCTCGGCGACCGAGCGGTGGAACTCGACGTCAGCGGCCGAGAAAGCCTCGTATCCACGGGGAACCGCCCGTGCGGCCGCCGCGTGTGCGGTCTTCATCCGCTCGAGCTGTTCGGGCGTGTGCGACACCGCAGCCAGGAACGTCGTCGACCCTTCGATGGACATCCGAAACTGGACGACATCGGCGAGGTCGAACTGCTCGAGGTGCACCATCGTGGTCAACGACCGGTTCAACGCGGCAGGTGAGAACTCCTGCACCTCTGCGCCGCCGGTCGGATCGCCCTGCCGAGATTTCACCAGGCCCTGGCTCTCGAGGACGCGCAGGGCTTCGCGGATGGTGGCGCGACTGACCGCGAACTGAACGGTCAGGTCGCGCTCGCTCGGAAGGCGTTGGCCGGGGCGCAGATCGCCGCGCAGGATCGCGCTTTCGATCTGCTCGACGACGCTCTCGTACGCGCGGATACGTTTGGCCGGCGTGAACTGCTGCTGCGGTTCGCCGGTGCTGCTCTTCGCCACGACTGCGCCCCTGCCTACCGATTGGTGAAGTGGTCCGACCACCTCCACCGTACCGCCCTCGGGTGGTCAGCCAGTCAGTTCCGCCGCACGGCTCGCCAGGCGCTGCTCGATCCTCTCGGCCAGGACGACCGCGCGGCTGTGGCTCACAGTCGCGCATACGTCGTCGCCGTCGTACACCTGTACCTCGAATCGAAGTCGGCGGCCCTCCCGTTCGACGAGGCGCGCCTGGGCGGTCAGCGTCGCACCGACGGGGCTGGGCAGCTGGTGCTCGATGGTCGCGGCGGTGCCGACGGTGACCTCACCTTCCGTCAGCTCGGGTGCAATCACATTGTGGCACGCCACTTCTGCGAGTCCGAGGACGAACGGTGTGGAGGCCGCGCGGGGAAAGTGGTCCCCGAACCCGGCGGCGGTGTCCGACTCGCCCACGGTCCGCGATAACGATCCTGTCAACGACATGTGTACTCCTTGTTGAACTCGCAGGTGGCGGGGGCGGAGCCACCGCCGCACTTCAGGGAATCTTCTCGAAAGCCGCGACACGGCGGCCATCTCAGTTTACTTTTACTACTGGCTAGACCACTACACCCGGTTTAGTTTGAATGTCCCGACTCTGCGGCCGCGCCACCCCTGTGGCCGCGGGGGCGGGCTCTGCCACCAAGGAGATCGAACGTGAAACCACACGTCCTTGACGACGCTCCACTGTCGGGATTCCACAAGCGACTGGCGCTGTTCGCCGCCGGCGGGCCGCTGCTGGACGGCTACATCCTCAGCAGTATCGGTATCGCCCTGGTGACTGCCGGGCCGCAGCTCAACCTGTCGGCGGCCATGGAAGGTCTGGTCGGCGCCGGCGCGCTGATCGGCATGCTCTTCGGTGGCGCGGTCTCGGGCTTCCTCACCGACCGGTACGGGCGTCAGGTCATGTACACGTTGGATCTGGGGCTCATCGCGGCGATCTCGATCGCGCAGTTCTTTGTGACCGAGGGCTGGATGCTGTTGGTGGCGCGCATCTTCATCGGGGCGGTGGTGGCCGCCGACTATCCGATGGCGTCGTCCCTGCTCACCGAATTCGCGCCGCGGAAGTATCGCGGCCCCTTCCTCAGCGGCCTGGTGTGCATGTTCTTCGTCGGCGCGGCCGGCGCCTACTTCGTCGGCGACGCGATGATGCGCTCCCTCGGCGACGACGGTTGGCGATGGTTCCTCGCGAGCGCCGCGGTCCCCGCGTTGGCCCTGCTGGTGCTGCGTCTGGGCACGCCGGAGTCGCCGCGGTGGCTCATCAGCCGTGGCCGTGCGGAGGAGGCCCAGCGCGTCCTCACCCGGATCTACGGATCCGACGTCAGCGTCGCGGATCTGCAGCTCGAGACCACCGCGAAGGCCACGTGGCGCGATCTGCTGCGCGGCGGATACCTGGGCCGGCTGCTCTACGTCGTCACGTTCTACACCTGTTCCAACATCCCGGTTTTCGCGATCTACACCTTCGGTCCGGACATCCTCGCCGCATTCGGCATGAGCGGAATCTCGCACAACATGGGCGCTGCCGTCCTGGAGTTCCTGTTCCTGATCGGGGTCGTCGCCGCGCTGTGTGTCATCAACAAGAGCGGACGGCGACGCATGGTGATCTGGGGATCGTTGTGCGCCGGGCTCTCGTTGTTGGTGCTCGGCGTCGCGCCGGGTGCGTCGACGCTGATCCTGGTCGCCGCGTTCACCGGCTTCGCGATCTTCAACGGCGGTCCGCAGGTGCTCACGTGGGTGTACCCGAACGAGTTGTTCCCCACCGCGGTCCGCGCCACAGCCGTCGGGCTGATCACCGCCTTCACCCGCGTCGGATCGGCCGTCGGCGTCTTCCTGGTGCCGCTGTCGCTGGAGCACCTCGGAATCGGCGGCACCATGGTCGTCGCGGCCGCATTGCTGCTCTTCGCCGCCGCGATCTCGGTCGTGTGGGCACCGGAGACCACGGGTCTGAATCTCGACGAGGCCAGCAGTATCAAGGCGGGCGGACCGGCCATGGCCGCACGCGCAGCCGATACGCCCGCGACGACGTCGACCCTTTGACTCCGAGCCACGGGCGGAGCGGTGGCAACGCTCCGCTCGGGGTCGGCGGCGACGACTGTTTGATCGAGACGCAAACGTGGGTACTGCACGCGAATGGAGCGGTTGAGCGGCCTGGACGCGGGCCTGTGGTACAGCGAGTCAGCCGCGGTACCGCTGCACGTGTGCTCGATCATCGAGTTGGATCCGTCGACGGTCCCCGGTGGCTACACCTTCGAACGCTTCCGCAGCGATCTCGCAGCGCGGATGGC
The DNA here is from genome assembly GCF_001499965.1 of Mycobacterium sp. GA-2829. Lineage (GTDB taxonomy): Bacteria > Actinomycetota > Actinomycetes > Mycobacteriales > Mycobacteriaceae > Mycobacterium. Next base: position 101,538 of record NZ_LQIT01000004.1, on the reverse strand, counting down.
GGCGCTGCCGGAGCTGCGGGCCAAGATCGCCGACAGCCGGCTCAATCTGGACCATCCGGTGTGGGTGGAAGACCGGTCCTTCGATGTGTCCCGACACGTGAAACGGGTCAGCTTGCCGTCGCCGGGCGGGCGCAAGGAACTGGCCGAACTGTGTGCCCACATCGCGTCGATACCACTCGATCGCGGCAAGCCGCTATGGGAGATGTGGGTGATCGAGGGCGTCGGCGACACCGAGGACAGCGGTGCGCTCGCGCTGATGCTCAAGTTGCACCATGCCGCGGTCGACGGGGTGTCGGCGGCCCATCTGCTCAACCAGCTGTGTTCGCCGGATCCTGACGCGCCACCCCCCGACCCGGTCGAGGGACCGGGTGACGCGACGCCGTTGGAGATCGCGGGCGACGGGCTGCTGCGGTTCCTCACTCGGCCGTTGCAGCTGGCGAGGGCCCTCCCGGGTACCGCGTCGACGGTCGTCCGGACCGTGGGCCGTGCCGTCAGTGGAACGGCCATGGCCGCGCCGTTCAGCGCTCCGGCAACGCGCTTCAACGCCGAGCTCACACCTGAGCGCACCATCGCGTTGACGCAGCTGAGCCTCGACGACGTCAAACGTGTGAAGAACGCGTACGACGTCAAGGTCAACGACGTGGTGATGGCGCTGTGCGCCGGCGCGCTCCGGGGGATGCTGCAGGAGTTCGGCGAGCTACCGGACCGTCCGCTGATCGCCGTGGTGCCGTCGTCGGTCCGTGACCAGTCCGACCGGCCGGGGCGCAATCAGCTGTCGGGAATGTTCTGCAACCTGCACACCGACATCGAGGATCCGCTCGACCGGCTGCGTAAGATCGCTGAATCCAATTCGAATGCGAAGCAACATAGTTCGTCGCTCGGCCCGACGCTGTTGGTGGATCTGGCCGAGCTGCCGTCGCGCGGTGCGTTCGGCTGGCTGATGAACTTGATGGCGCACACGCCGCTGAGCCGCACGGCGATCCACAACCTCGTGTTCTCGAACGTGGCCGGCCCGCCGATGAAGCTGTACACCTGCGGCGCCGAGGTCAAGGCGCTGTATCCGCTCGGTCCGATCTTCCACGGCTCCGGGCTCAACGTCACGGTGATGTCGCAGGGCGGGCAGATGAATGTCGGCATCATCTCGTGCCCGCAGCTTGTCGACGACCTGTGGGATCTCGCCGACCGCTTCGACACGGAGTTGAAGACACTGCTCAACCGTTGACTCCGCCCCGCCGGCGCGTGTGTGTCGTTCGAACGGGGGAAACTGCTTGATTTAGCTAGCACATAGCTGACGGTCGTGTTAATTGTATTCCGGCAAACACGACCGGGGGAACTACATGGCAAGTCAGCGCAGCGCACGGTGTTCGAAGAATGGGCATCGCAACCGCGTGGAGCCATATCAGTGGCTCGGCGCGGGCGCGGTAGCTCTCGGGCTGGGTATCGCAGTCGCTAACGGAACGGGTGTTGCCTACGCCCACGACGAGAGCGGGCCCGCCCCCTCCCCGTCGTCCTCGCAGGACGCTCGGGACAATGACGAGAACGCCGGTACCGCCGACGATAACGACACCGGCGATGAGAACGACGACGCCGGCGAGGAGAACGACACCGGCGACGAAAGCGGCGATCTCGATACCGACGACCGCGATACCGATGACCTCGATACTGAGGACCTCGACACCGGCGACGACCTCGACACGGATGTCGACACCGGCGGGTTGGAAACGGAGTCGACGCAGCACACCCTCACGCTCGTCGAGGAAGCTCCGGCACCGGTGCTGACCCCCGCCGTCGCGGAGATGCCGGCAGTCGAGGTCGAACCGATGCTGCCCGAGAGTCCGGTATCCGAAGTGCTTCCGGAGTTGATCGGCGACGACACCGGTCCGCAGGCGCCTACCGCGCCCGCCGCCCCCGCGCTGAGCGAAATCGCGGTGGCCGCCTATCGGCCCGAGAATCAGCGCGGCGCGAGCGCGGCTCCGGTGGCCCTGCAGACCACCGGCGAGTCGGCCCCCTCCGGCAACGCGCCGCTCGCGGCGGCAGCGACGCCGTCGGGGGTCGTCGACCGCGTTGAGTTCGGTAGCGGTCTGCCGTACGCGGTGATCGCCAGCCCCGACGGGCGCAGGGTCTTCGTCATCACCATGACGGGGCCGGGCGGCACCGCGTTGCCGATGAGCACGGTGCACGGCATCGACACAGCGACGAATCGGCGGCTCGGCGATCCGGTCGAAGTGGGATACGTTCTCCAGAGCGGATTCTCGACGTCGGCAAAGCCCTATGCGTTCAGCCCCGACGGGAAGAAGCTGTACGTCTCGGCGATCGGTCAGGGTGACGACGGGCGAATCTACAACAGGATCGTCGTCATCGACGCGGTCAGCGGGCAGGTCGCCGGGGACGCCATCGATCTGGGTAACACCACCGCGACCGGACTGGTGGTCAGCCCCGACGGCAGACGCCTGTACACCGCCAACACGGACAGCACCGTCACAGTGATCGACCTGCAGCACGACAACATCCAGGTCGCCACGATCCCGATCGGCGTCTTCGCGGGAGCCTACGGGTCCGGGACACTCGACATCGTCATCAGCCAGAACGACGCCCAGACCGTGTACGTCGCGGACTACGCCGAGCGGGCGGTGTACGTGATCGATCCGGCGACGAGCACCGCGGACCCCGACCCGATCCTGACCGAGGGATATCCGATGGCGTTGGCGCTGTCGCCTGACGGCGCCAAACTGTTCATCAGCACCATGACGTTCGAGCCGCTCGGGTCGACGACGAACCAGGCGAGCCTGACCGTCGTCGACACCGCCACGAAATCTGTTGTGGTGGAGGTGGACTTCGGTGACCGCTCGACTTCGCCGGCGACCAACGGCGTCATCCTCGTGAGCCCGGATGGCAGATACGTCTACACCGAAAGCTCCACCAACACACCCGGGGGCACTCCATCGGGGACGCTGTGGAAGATCGACACGACGACCGGGGCGGTGCATTCGCTCGTGAGTGGTGTGTTCCCGTCCCCGCCAGTGCTGAGCCCTGACGGCACCCGGTTGTACATACCCACCGCCACGGTCGTCGGCGACGAGGCCCAGATGGCCATCGGAGTGGTGAGCACAGCAGACGGGACGATGCTCAGTCGAATCGCGATCGACCCCGGGGCGCTGACGTCCGCGGTGGTCAGCCCCGACGGCAAGCGTCTCTATCTGGGGCAGATGGTAGGGAGCCTGGGTGGAGACCCCACGAGTCTTAGCGGACAACTCGCGGTCGTCGACACCGGCACGAGCAATGCGGTAACGCCGCCGAGGGCCGTCAACCCGATCACGTTGATCGTCCGGAGCGTCGCCAATGCGGTGCGGGCGTCGGTGGAGGCCATCGCGCACGCGATGCGCCAGACGGTTTCGACGGTGACAAGGGCGCTCGACACGCTCAACGACAGTGCGCGTGGATCCATCGTCGGCTTCGGGCAGCAGGTGACCAACGCCGTGCAATCGGTGGTTCAGGCGGCGCGCAACGTCGGGAGTTCCTTCGGCGGAGCGGTGCAGGAATGGGCGCGAGACAGTTTGAATTTCGCATACGGGGTGGGACAGGTCGTGCAGGCGATTCCCGACGCCGTCGTTAAAGGGTTGCAACAGGCGCAGCGCGACACCCAGAAGCGGCTCGACAATCTCTCCGCGTTGGCCAAGACAGCAGAGGGTGGACTGGCCCGCGTAGCGCAAGAGGCTAAGAAGGTTGCCGCCCCGATGGTGAAGCGAATTGAGGGATATGTCAACAAGGCGAAGGCAGTGGTCAAACTCGGGTGGGTTTTCGTTGTCTACGACTTGCTTTTCAACGGACCGAAGGTGTCTTAGTGACCCGTTGACCCTGCGCTGAGGGCCCACGCCACTCGCGTTTCGTCGCCGTGTACGCAGAGTCAGGCGTCGAGGGCCGCGAACCCGTCCCGCCACGCACTGAGCACACCCTCGACCCGCGCGCCAACCGCCGTCAGCGCGGCCTCGCGATCGACGCCCGCCATCAACAATTCGTCGAAGTCGGTGTCCACATGGCGGACCGACGCCTCGACCGCCGCACGCACCGCGTCCCCGTCCATCTCCGGGGCAGCGCGGCGTGGGCGCAAACTGAGTGCCACGGCGTGCAGCGCGATGGCGGCCGCGCGGTCGGGCGGACACCCGGGGAAGTGCTCAGCGATCACGGCGGTGGCCTCCGCCTGCGGCTGCGCGAGCCGGTCACTGAGGGAAGCCCGGAAATCACTGTCCGCCAGACACTCCCGTGCCGCGAACTCGACGGCCGCCGGCTCCACCAGGATGCCCCGTCGCTCATGGCGCATCCGGCGCAGGTTCATCTGCATCACGACCGCCGACATCCGGCTCGCCTTCCTGGCGTGCCGGGTGAGCGTGGCGTCACCGCACGGCAGGAACTCGAGGTGGCCGAGCCCGGCACACCACAGGCACACCCCGCGCTCCTTGCCCTTGAGGAAGAAGTCACCGGCCGCACTACATTCGTCGCACTCCCACGCGTGCTCGGTCGAGAGCACCGTCTTGGAGAGACGCGCCACCTTCGCCATGGCGTCCACGCTATGACGAGGGTCCGACACTACCGCCGGTAGCGCAGCGCCTCGGTGCGTGCCGTCGGGTCCACCACGCCGCGATGCGGTACGCGCAGCGGACGGGTCGGGCCCACGGTCCGCGCCAACCGCGGCGAGCGCAGCGGCGCCGTCTCGGCGTGGGGCGCGACGTGCGGGGGAGGGGTCACGCGTTGCCGGCGGTGCAGATCGTCGATGCCGTCGGACAACCGGCCGAGATAACCGATCAACGCCGCGACGTCACCGTCGTCCCACCGCGACAGCACCTCCTCGAGACCGCTGATGTTGGTCGACCGCTGGTGCTCGAACACCGCACGTCCGTGTCGGGTGAGCGTAAACCGCGGCGGCGCAGTCGGATCGGTCGTCGGGACGCGCCCGACAAGACCGTCGCGGATCAACGCCGACACCCGCTCCTCGACCGGCCGCACCTCGGTGCTCAGCGCATTGGCCAGCTCGGCCAGCGTCATCGCAGCCGTGCCGCCGAGGTAGGCGGCGATCACGTAGTCGCCGCGGTCGAGCCGGTGCGGCGTCGACGACACCCCCAGCGACACCGCGGACTGCCGGCCGACCGCGGTCATGACGTTCTCCAGCCGTTGCGCGCGGCGGCGGATCGCCGACGGCGACAGCACCGGCTCGGCGGCAGCCTGGGGCGCCGGGGCCGGGGCCGGCGTGGCCGACGGGATGGTCGCCGCGATCAGCGCGGCCACCACGGCCGCCACCCCGGCGATGATCAACGCGATGCGGAAACCGTTGAGCGACGGGATCATGTGCCCGGCGACGACCACCCCGGTCTGCACCAGGACCGCGCTCATCGCCGCGCTCGACACCGAGGTGCCCAGCGAGCGGGCGAGCGAGTTGATCCCGTTGGCGGCCGCCGTCTCCGACACCGGAACCGCGGCGTTGATCAGCGTCGGCAACGACGCGAACGCGAACCCGACGCCGATGCTGACCACCACCGTGAACGCCAGCACCCCTGCTGCGGAGCCCAGAAGTTGTGTGCCGCCGAGGTATCCGACGGCGATCACCACGCCACCGACGACGAGAGTGAACCGCGGGCCACGCGAGGCGATGATCTTCGCCGCGATCGGCGCCGAGGCCATCATCGCCAGACCGCTTGGCGCCATCCAGAGCCCGGCCGCGACCATGCTCTGCCCCAGGCCGTATCCGGTCGCGCTCGGCAACTGCAGCAGCTGCGGGCCGATCAGCGACATCGCGAACATCCCGAAGCCGATCGCGATCGACGCCAGGTTGGTCAGCAGCACCGGCGCTTTGACCGTCGTGCGGATGTCGACCAGCGGGGTCGGCGCGCGGTACTGCCACCACCCGAACGCCACGAACACCGCGAGCGATCCGATCAGCAGGCCGATCGTCAGCGGGCTGGTCCACCCCCAGTTGGCGCCCTTGGAGATCGGCAGCAGCAGCATCACCAGGCCGGCGGCCAGACCGACGGCACCGAGGAAATCGAAGCGCCCCAGGCTCTTCGACGGCACCACATCGGGGACGAAGAGCGCGAACAGTGCACACGAGCCGAGGCCGAGGATCGCCGCGCACCAGAACAGGGCGTGCCAGCTGAAGTTCTCGGCAATGACCGCCGACAGCGGCAGACCCAATGCGCCGCCCACCCCGAGCGAGGCGCTGACCATGCCCATGGCGCCGCCCACCCGCTCGGCGGGCAGGGCGGCGCGCAGCACGCTGATGCCCAGCGGGATGACGGGGGCGCCGAAGCCCTGCAGCGCGCGGCCGACCACGAGCGGGATCAGCGAACTCGTCAGCGCGGCGATGATCGACCCCGCGGTCAGCAGCACCGCGCAGGCGACGAGCACCCGTTTGGCGCCGAACATGTCGCCGAGGCGGCCGAACATCGGTGTCGCGACCGCACCCGTCAGCAGCGTCGCGGTCACTGCCCAGGAGGCGTTCGCCGACGACGTGCCGAGGATGTCGGGGAGTTGCGGGACGAGCGGTATGACCAGCGTCTGCATCAGCGAGACGCTGATGCCTGCGGCGGCGAGTACGGCGATCAGCGCCGCTCCGCCTTGGGGCGGCGACGGGCGTTCCACCATCTGAGTAGCCACGGAGATGTCCTCGGGAAGAAGTCGGGTACTTGGGCGACCGGCCAGAAATGGCACCGCGGTCGTTGCAATACTCGGGAAACAATAGCACCGGAGGCGTTTCATTCGTCATACTGGTGGGGTGAATCACCCGGCCGCCGCCGCGCCGCATCGCCGCGAAACCCCTGTGCGTGCTGGTCGTCCGACCCGCGAGCAGGCGCTACGGCGTGGCGAGGAACTGCTCGACTGCGCGCTGGAGGTGTTCCTCGGCCGGGGCTACGACCACGCGACGATCGACGGGATCGCCGCTACGGCGGGGATGGCCAAGCGCACGATCTACGCCCGCTATGCCGACAAGGAGTCGCTGTTCCGCGCCGCGGTGGAACGCGCGATCGACCGCTGGGTGGTGCCGGTCGAGGATCTGCACGCGCTCGACACCGGCGACCTGGAGGAGACGTTGATCGCCGTCGCCACGGCGCGGTTGCGGAGCGCGGTCAGTCCCGACGGGGTGCGTTTGCAGCGGATCCTCAACGCCGAGGCCTACCGCTTTCCCGACCTCAGCCGCATCGCCTACGAACGGGGCAGTCAGCCGGCGGTGCGGTTCATCGCCGAGGTGTTGGCCCGTCACGCCGCCGCGGGCAGCATCGCAGTCGACGATCCCGAACTCCTCGGGACGTCGTTCCTGAGCCTGGTGATCGGCGGTCCGGCGCATGGTGTGCTGTGGGGTGCGGTGCTCGACAACGATGCGGTGGCCGACCGCATCCGCATCTGTGTGCAGCTGTTCCTGGACGGGGCCCGTCCCCGCTAGGAGAGTTGTTGTGCGACAGCGCCGTACCGCTCGAGGCGCTCCGGATCGCTCAGCGCGTTGTACAGCACGAGGCGGGTCGCGGTGTCGCCGTACTTGGCCGCGAGCGCGTCGGCGAGCCCGTCCCACGTCGACTCCGTCGCGAACGTGGCCATGTGGTCGTCGGTGATCTGGGCCGCCATCCCGGCGTAGTCACCGGCCTTCTGTTTCTCGCGGATCCGCGCGGTGGTGCCCTCGAATCCGGCCTCGTCCCAGATGAACGCGTAGTTGGGGGTGCTGCCGTAGAAGCTCATACTGGCCCGGACGAGTTCGCGTTCGCGGTGGCGCTCCTCGTCGGTGTCGCCGACGATCGTCATCACCGGCACGATCAGCGCGATGTCCTCCGGCGGCCGGCCCGACTTCGCCGCTCCCTCAGCACGATTGGGCAGCACATGCCGCGCGATGTAACCCGGCTCTCCGAGCGGGTGCACATGGATGCCGTCGGCCACCTCACCGGCCATCCGCAGCATCCACGGATTGACCGCGGCGATGTCGACCTTCGGATCCGGGGCGTCGATCGGGCCGGCGCTCCACTGAGGCGTGATGAAGTCGAGGCTGTAGAAGTCGCCGCGGTGGTCGAGCTTGCCGGTCCGGAACGCCCGGAAGCAGGCCTTGACCGCCATGACGTAGTCGCGCAGCCGCGGACCCGGATGCTCGAACTCGGTGCCGTAACGGCGCACCACGTGGGTGCGGACCTGCGTGCCGAGGCCGAGCCGGAACCGGCCGTCGGTCGCCTCCTGCAACTCCCACGCCGTCGCGGCGGTCACGAACGGGCTGCGGGGGAACGCGACGGCGACGCCGGTCGACAGCTCCAGCCCCGGCGCGGCCTGCGCGGCGACCGCGGCGTTGAGGTAGGCGGTGCGGCCGGTCTCGGTGAACAGCAGACCCGCGAACCCGAGGTCCTGGCAGCGCCGCGCGAGCCCGCCGATCGATTGCAGGGGTTGGGGAGTCGTCATGACGTCGACGTGCACAGCCGCACCCTACGTGGCGGAGGCATGTCGCGAGACGGAACTGGCGCAGGGCCCTTCTCGCACTTCGGCTGCGTGGCTTCCGTCTCGCGAACGCCGCCCTACACCCCGGCCGGCACCTTCGCGTTCGCCCGCATCTCTCGGCGCAGCTCCCCGAACTCCGAGATCGTCCGCGTGACGACGGTCGCGACCGGGCGGGCGTTGCGGCCCGTCGCCTCGGTCTTGGACACCATCACCACGCTGTCGATGTAGGGCTGGATCGTGGTGGCGTTCTGCACCGTCGCCACGATCACCAGCTGGAAGCCGAACTTCTGGAACGCCGACAGCGCCTGCTGCGCGAACTGCGGATCCGACTTGGAGAACGCCTCATCGAGCATCAGCTGCGCGAAGACCGGTCTGTTGTCGCTGCTTTCAAGGCTCGCGAGGTTGAAGCTCAGCGCACCGGCCAGGCAGAACGCCATCAGCTTCTCCTGCTCGCCACCGGAGTTGTCACCGGCATTGCTGTGCGTGCGGATCAACTCGTCGCCCGACCATTCCGCGCAGTCGAACGTGAACCGGTTCCGTACGTCCAAAGCGTCGCGCGTCCACGCCTTGTCCTCCGGTGCCGTCGACGCCAACCGGTTCCGCAGTCGCAGGATGTCGGCGTACTGGTCGAGGATGGCCTGCTTGTCGCCGAGCCCGACCTCCGCGATACGCCGCGAGATCGCCCGCACGATCTCGGTCAACTCCGCCACCGCCGTCAACGACCGCGGCGTCGCCCGCAGCGTCAACCGGGTGCCGCGGTTGAACTCCACCGCGCCCAGCCCGGTGTTGACCCGTTCGATCTGCTCGGCGATCCGCCGCGCCTCCTGCTCGGCCACCCGGTGCAGCGTGAGGATCGCATCCGGTGCCTGCTCGGTGACCAGCCGCATCATCCGCTCGTAGGCCTCGGGCAACTCACGCTCGTCGATGTGGCGGCACAGCGCGACGTAGTCGTGCACGCGTTCGTCGAAGTTGTTGCTGTCGTTGGGGATCGCGTCGGGGAACGCGGTGTCGAAGGTGTTGAGGATGCGGGCCAGCTCGTCGTAGGAGCGGCGGCGGCTCTCCCGCAGCTGTTCGCGTTCCTTCTTGATCGCCGCGAACAGCGCGTCGCGGTGCGGTTCCGGGCTCAGCAACTCGAGTGAAACCGGCACCTGTCCGGCGTAACGGTGCAGCAGCTCGGTCAACGGTTCGGAGACGAACGCCGGCTGCAGCCGCTCCTGGAGTTCGAGCAGTTGCGTGCGCCGGGAGTCCAGATCGTCGCGGCGGGTCTGGATCGCGCCGCGCCGCGTCATGAGAACCTGGATCTGCGACCAGCATTCGTCTGCGCGCGCGTTGAGCGCCTCGATGTCCGGGTTGTCGGCGAGCAGCAGTTCGTACTGTTCGCGCAGGCGGTCGGCGTGGCCGTCGGCGGTCTCGACGTCGATGTGGCTCCACTGCGGGAACTGCTCGCAGATCGCCTTGCACGCCGCGGCCCGGTCTCGCCACCGCTGCCGCTGCGCGGCGATCTCGTCGGCGGCCCGGCGCGCCTTCTGGTACGCCTCCTCGGCGGCGGCGAGGTCCATGGTGAGCGCGTTGATCTTCGCCGACACATCACCCTGGTACAGATACTCCGACTGCTTCAGCGGCCGGCGGTCGTCCTTGATCGCCAACCGGTCGGAGTCCTTGTACAGGCCGGTGTCGGTGACCGCGCGGCGGAACCGTGCGAACACCTCGGGGGTGTCGACGCAGACGTGGTCGCCGGCGGTGGTGACGATGTCGACGGCCTCGGCCGCACACGGATGCGTCGGGTCGACGGGGAACAGCTTGCCCGCCAGCGTGTTCGACTCCGCGTCAACCGGGTCGGCGCCGTACAGCTTGGTCCGCACGTGGTGCAACGCCAGCCGCCCGCGCATGTTCGTCTCGTTGACGAACCGCAGCACCTGGTTCCAGTGCTGATCGGGCACGAGCAGCCGCAGGCCCGGCCCGCGCAGCACCTTCTCCACCGCGACGCGCCACCGCGTCTGGTCCGGCCGCAGATCCATCAGCTCGGCGACGTACGGCAACTCCGCGGCGTCCAGCCCGAGCGCGGCGCAGATCTGCTCGCGCATCAGCAGCGCGAACTCCGGCAGCGCGGAGCCCACATGCTCGACGCGTTTGAGCTCCTTGGCGGCGTCGTCGCGGGCGATGCGCGCGGCTTTCTGCGCGTACTCTGCGTCGGTGGACGCCTCGCGGTTGCGCTCCACCTTGGCCAGCAGATCGGTGGCCTCGGTGAGCAGTTCCTCGCGCAGGTTCCAGAACTCCTCGGCGGTGTCGGGCACGTCGAGACCCTGCGCGCTCACCGCGTCCTCGTAGGCGCTGCGCCGACGCGACACCTGCTCGGCCTCGGTCTCGGCGGCGGTCACCTGCGACTGCAGCGGCCCGATGCTGGCGCTGTTCCCGCTGATCTGCGCGTTGAGCGAATCCGCCTCGGCCTTCGCGAGATTCAGGCTGCGGGTGACGTCCTCGTACTCGTTGTCGAGCTGGTCGATCGTGGTGTCGAGCTGCGCGATCTGCGCCGGGCACTGCGCCAGCCGCACGTGGTCGGTGTAGGCGCGCACCATCGGCAGGTCGACCAGGTCGATGATCCCGAGGTCCGAGGACTCCGAGGCGTAGCGCTGCTGGATTTTCTCGATGTCGCCGAGGATCTTGCGTTTGCGCTGCGCGACGGCCAGCAGTTCGCGGGCCTCCACCAGCGGGTCGATCTGCTTGAGCGCCTCGGGCAGCCGGGCCAGGCTCTCGGGTTCGTCGAGCATGAACTCGCGGACGAACTGCTCCAGCCCGCCAACGCTTTTCAGTGATTTCGCCTTACCGAGCAACTGCTGGGCGGCGTCGGAGGCGCGGATGCCGATGGTCGCGTACAGCTGTGCGAGGTACTGCGACTCCACCTTGGTCGTGAACCGCCAGCCGTGATCCTTGAACACGCCCGTGTCGAACCTACCGGCCGCCCACCGGTTGCAGACGTCCTCGATGTCGAGGTCGCCGTCACCGATCACGAAGCGGCTCGACGAGTCCGACCGCGACTCCCCGGTCAGCCACTTGAGCACCAGCCCGGTGACGGTGCGACCGGAGTCGCCGGTGTAGGTGACCGCGACCGCCGACCACGCGGTGCCCTCACCGCGCAGGTACATCACGCGGCTGGTGCCGCCGTCGCTGCGCTGGCCCCACGCACCGCGCACGTACTTGTCGACGGTGCGCCGCCCCGCGCTCGACCCGGCCGCGGTGTTGTCGCCCGAGGCGTTGAAGTTGCGGCGGTTGAACGGCAGGAATCCCAACGAGATCGCGTCCAGGAGCGAGGATTTGCCGCTGCCCGAGGCGCCGGCGATCAGGGCGCCGCCGGAACTGAACGGGATGGAGTGGTAGCCGTCGAACACACCCCAGTTGATGATCTGCAGCCGGGACAGATGGAACTGTTCAGTCAACGTAGACCTCCTCGGCCGGCGCGCCGCCGCCCAGCAGCTGTTCGAACTGCTGCTGCAGTTCGGTGATCACCGAGGCCGTCATGACGGCGTTGATCACCGGGCTGATCGTGTAGCTGTCCTCGTCGTCGCGGCTCTTCCGGAGGATCTCCAACCCGGCGAGACGGGCGATCGCGCCGTCGATCCGCGCGGTGAACGTGACCGCATCGCGGTCGGTGTCGTTGAGCACCCCGGAGAACAATCCGTGCATCTCCTCGCGGGTGATCAGCACCTTCTGCCCACCGGCCGCCCGCATCATCTGCGCCAGGTGCAGGGCCAGGATCGAATCGTAGGTGCCGAGCGGTTCGCGCCGCAGAAGCTTGACACCCCTTGCCGATTCGTAGCGGGCCTGTTCGACGAACGCGACGTCGGTCCCGTCGACGATGCGCAGGATCAGGTCGAGCTCGGAGAGTCGCACGCTGAGCTGCTTGCGGTATTCGAGCACCCAGCTGTACAGATCGCTATCGGCCTCGGCGCTGATGTAACGGCGAGTCAGCAGGTTCTGCAGCGCCCAGCACGCCCGGTCGGGCAGTTCGGAGACGTCCCCGTCGAACCGCGGTCTGCGCTGGTGCGGGGGACGGGCGTTCTGGTCGACCTGGGGGAGTTCGGAGAACGCGGCGAAGTCGGCGTCGGGTTCGGTGGTCACGTGGCGGCTCCCACACTGATCGGTTCGGTGAAAACGAGGTCGGGGACGGCGATTTCGCGGTCACGGCCGTCGAGTGAACGGAACCGCACACTGGTCGAGGCCGGTTGCCCCTCGAACGGTTGTTTGAGTGCCCACGACCACAGCACGATGACGTGGCCGAGGTATGCGTTATCGAGCATCGCGACCGCGTCCGACAGGGACACCGGCAGCGCGCTGTTGAGCATCTCCGACATCGCGGGCGCGTCGACCTGTGTCGTGAGCGCGGCGAAGCTGCTCAGATCAAGTTCTCCTGCAGCGTGTCTCGCCGGCTTGGGCGCCGACAGGTCGCCGATCTTGAAGCTCAGGGCGCCGACCGAGCTGAACGCGTGGCGGGCCAGGGGCAGCTCGATCTCCAGCCGCGAGTCGGTGAGGCTCGACTTCAGCAGATTGCGCGCCGCGCCGATCGCCTCGCCCAGCTGACGGGCCACCCCACGGCTCTGCTCGAGCGTGCCGAACGCGGTGAACCGTTTCACCCGCTGCGCACAACGCTGCTGGATGCGTTCGACCTCGTCGATCTGGTGGCCGACCAGTTCGAAGAACCCGGCCATCACCTTGCGCAGCGCCGGGTCGAGCAGTGGGAGCGCCTCGGCGACCGCGGCGACGTCGGCCTCGAACTCCGCGCGCTGGTCGGGGTCGTTGATCATCCGCAGGAAGGCGCGGTGGCTGTCGCGGCCCTGGGAATCCCAGGCGGCCTGGTAGTCGGCGTACATCTGGCGCTGCCGGTCGCGGTATTCGGCGTTGCTGTCGATCGGCTCGTCCAGCGCCGCGGTGGCCTGTTCGATCATCGAGCCGTACTGACCGATGTCGGTGATCAGACGCTCCATCTGCATGGCGATGGCGCGGGCCTCGTCGTAGGCGTCGGTGACGTCGGGCTCGGGGCGGGTGCCGGCCTCGAGGTCGTCGAGCTCGGCCTGCAGGGCGGCGATCTCCGCCTCGATGCTCTTGCGGATGCGGGCGGGGTCGTTGCCGACGCGGATGGCGACCTGTTTGAGGCGTGACGCGATGCCGTTGATCGACCCGCCGGTGGCAATGGTGTCCTGGCGGCGCATCCCGCGCAGGAAGTCCAGCGCGCGGCGGGCGTCCTGGGTGAGGTAGCAGATGTTCTGGTCGCTGCGCTCGTCGACGATGCGGTGCAGCCAGCCCTGGCTGGCCCACGACTTGATCAGCGCCAGCCCGGACTGCCCGTCGGGGTCGAGGTCGTGCAGGTCACGCTCGAGGCGCACCACCAGCTCGGTCTCGGCGACCACCCCGTCGGCGAGGTGGCGCTCCATGAGCGTGGCGTACAGGGCCAGGTTGTGGGTGGCCAGCAGCCGGATCGCGCGGGATCCGTGCAGGTCGCGGTTGAGTTCGAGCAGCTCAGCCGCCGACAGCCCCCTGTTGTCGTCCACCCGCATTCCTCGATCTGTCCCCGTCCTGGCCGGACGCCCCAACATAGGCGATGGCACCGACATGGGCCGTGCCGGGGGATCAGCGCCCGGCCAGCCAGGTGAAGAAGTCGTCGGCGCAGAACACCGGCTTGCCGTATTCCTGTGCTTTGCGCGCTTTGCCCGACTGCGTGCCCACCTCGGCGGTCACCAGGACGTCGCACCGGGTTTTCGACACCGTCTTGACCGGGACGAGCCCGGCCGCGGCGGCCAGTTGCTCCATCTCGGGCCGCTCCACGATGCGCCCGGTGCCGTCCTGTGCGGTGCCGGTGAAGCAGATCCGCGTCCCCGGGGTCAGCGTCGCCGCGATGTCGTCGCCGTCCCCGCACAACCCGGCGGTGTCGATCTCCACGCGCAGCAGCCGCGAGGCCTCGTCGAGCCGGGCCGCCACGTCCTTCGGCAACCGCACCCGCTCCGCCGCCGCCCGCAGTTGATCGGCCACCGACCGTCGCGCGGCCGCGTCGTCGGCGGCGTCGAGGTCTCGGGCCGCGGGCCGGCCCAGCAGCACCGCACCGACGTCCCGGCTGATCCGCAACAGCGCCGACAGTCCGGGCAGGTGATCGGCGGTCGGTGTCGGCACGTCGGGGTCGCGGCTGACCAGAAAGCCTGCTGCCTCAACGGAATCCGGGTCCTCGAACGGGGAGGACCCGCTCTCGGTGTGCCGCCCGGTGTGTGCGGCCAGCGCCGATTGCGCCCGCTCCAGCGCGGTCCGCCCGTGGATCCGCGTCCCGCGCAGGTCGACGCCGAGCGGCATCGCCGTCACGTAGCCGAGGCGTTTGAGCTCGAAGTCGATGAGCCCGAGTTGGTCGTCGATGCCCGCGCCCACCGGGGTGCACCCGGCCAGCATCGGCGCGATCACCGCCCACGCCTCCCGCAATGTGGGCGCCAGCAACACATCCGAGACGCTGATGCCGTAGGCGGTGCGCGCGTCGGCCAGGTCGCGCTGCGGATTGATCAGCGTCGACACCGCGGTGCCGTCGTCGAACGCCACGGCCAGCTCGACCGGACGCGGCCGCGACATCCGGCCCTCGTCCCCGACGGTCAGCATCCCGATCGCGCAGTACCGCCGCGCGCCGGACCCGCCGGCGGCGCTGCGCAGGAACCGGGCGATGCGCCGGTCGGTCTTCAGATCCTTCGGCAGCACAGGGCGTTTGAGCACCAACCCGGCCAGCGAGGTGCAGCGGCTCAGCGCGACGTACAGCTGACCGGTCGAGAACATGCCGCCGGTCAGGTCGACGACCACCCGGTCGAGCGTCTGCCCCTGGCTCTTGTGAATCGTGATGGCCCAGGCCAGTTTGAACGGCAGCTGGGTGTAGGAGCCGATGACCTCACGGGTCAACGAGGACCCCGACACCACCGGTCGGGTGGCCTCCCACGTGTACGGGGTGACCTCGGCGACGGAACCGTCGGGGAACTCCACCTCGACGACGGCGCCGTAGCGGTCGTACCCGACACCGACGACGCGGCCGATGCTGCCGTTGACCCAGCGGTCGCCCTGGTCGTTGTTGAGCATCATCACCTGGGCGCCGACCTTGAACCGCAGGGTCTCCTCGACGGGCGGGTCGAACAGCGAGAGGTCCCCGGAAGCCGTTGCCTGATGGACCATCTCGTCACCGGCCAGCCGTTCGAGGTGCTGGCGGTTGCGGGCCGTGACGAGCCGGTTGGTCGGCGCCAGCGTCAACCAGAACTCGTGCTCGGGTGGCGCGAAGTCGGGATCGGTGCGGGCGTTGAGCTCCTGCTGGGCGTGGCCGAGCAGCACGCCTTCGCGGATCTCGTTGAGGATGGCGGTCATCCGGTCGTCGCCGAGTTGACGGAACACCGTCGTCAACGAAACGGTGGGGAAGTCGTCGCGGTCGAAGCTGCGGGCGGAGAAGAAGTACGGGGTCTCGTACGTGGTCGTGAAGTAGTGCGCCTCGTGTTCGCTGACCACCGGCGGGAGTTGGTAGAGGTCGCCGACGAGCACGATCTGCACACCGCCGAACGGGGCGCCCTGCACGGGGCCGAACCGCTCGAGCGCCGCGGCGACCATGTCGAAGACGTCCGCGCGCACCATCGAGGCCTCGTCGATGATCAGCGTCTGCAGTGACGCGAGCGTCTTGGTGAACCGCCCGGGACGGTAGCCGCCGGACCGGATGTCCTCGAGGGTCGTGGTGGTGCGGAACCCGAAGAGGCGATGGATGGTGTAGCCGTCGACGTTGAGCGCGGCGATCCCGGTGGATGCGACCACCACGACGTTGCGGTCGGTGTCGGCCATGAACCGGCGGATCAGCGTCGACTTACCCGTGCCCGCCTTGCCGGTGAGGAACAGGTGGCGGCCGCCGGCCAGCAGATCGAGTGCGTGGCGGAACTCGTCGGTGAGCACGATTCCGGCCATGGCCGCACTGTAGCCGCTGGCGGATCGGCGTCAACGCGTGCATAGTGGGTTATACAACCCAAAAAGGAGGCTTCGCCCATGCCCGCTGTGCACCACCGCTACGCCACCGTCGACGGCCACCGGCTCTTCTACCGGGAGGCGGGCGACCCGAACGCCCCGACCGTGCTGCTGCTGCACGGATATCCCACGAGCTCGTACATGTTCCGGCGCCTCGTGCCCGCGCTCGCCGACCGCTGGCACGTCATCGCCCCCGACCACCTCGGCTTCGGCCTGTCCGACGCGCCGGGCGTGGACGAGTTCGACTACACCTTCGACAATCTGACCGCGTTGACCACCGGCCTGCTCGTGCAGCTCGGCATTCACCGCTGCGCGATCTACGTGCAGGACTACGGCGCCCCCATCGGCTGGCGGCTCGCCCTCGCCCACCCCGACGCGGTGACCGCGGTCATCACCCAGAACGGCAACGGGTACGACGCGGGCTTCGTCGAGAGCTTCTGGAAACCCGTCTGGGCGTACCACGCCGAACAGACCCCCGAGACCGAAGCGCCGGTGCGTGAGGCGCTTTCCCTCGACGCGATCCGCTGGCAGTACGTCACCGGCGTCGCCGACGAAACGCTCCTCGACCCCGAGGCCTGGCACCACGACCACGCCCTCGTCTCCCGGCCCGGCAACGACGCGGTCCAGATGGCGCTGTTCCTCGACTACGCCACCAACCCGCCGCTGTACCCCCGTCTGCACGAGTACTTCCGCGCCTCCGGCGTGCCACTGCTCGCGGTGTGGGGCCGCGGCGACGAGATCTTCGGCCCCGACGGCGCCCGCGCCTTCGCCGACGACCTCCCCGACGCCGAGATCCACCTCCTCGACGGCGGGCACTTCCTACTCGAGTCCGCGTTCGACGAGACCACCGCACTGATCCGCGACTTCCTCGACCGTCGACTGAGTGGGCCGGCCGTCCCATAAACTCGGGGGATGGCCGAACCCGCCCAGCGGCGACTCACCCCCAAGGGGCAGGCCACCCGGGATCGCATCCTCGACGCCGCGGCCGACCTCATCGCGACCACCGGGCTGTCGACGCTGACCATGGTCGCGATCCGGAAAGCCGCCTCGGTGAGCGGATCGCAACTGACGCACTACTTCCCCGACCGGCAGGCCCTGCTCCGTGCGCTGATCGAGCGGCAGATCCACGCCGTCATCGCGTCGCAGGGCCGACTGGAGACCTTCGACGACCTCGAACGCTGGCTCGGGCTGACCCTGCGCCGGCTACGCGAGAGCGGGTTCAGCGGCACCCCGACCTACCACGGTCTGGCCGGCCAACTCGCCAAGTCCGACGCGGCGTTGCGTGAGGTGCTCGCCGACGGCTACCGGCAGTGGATCACCGTGCTGGAAGACGGGATTCGCGAGATGCGCCAGCGCGGACTCCTGATCGACGACGCCGACCCGCACCAGCTGGCCGTGGTGCTGGTCGGCGCCCATCAGGCCGGCGGCACCGTGGCGTTCGTCTACCGCCAGGAGTGGCCGCAGGCCGACGCGCTGCGCTTCGCCGTCAACCGGGTGCGCAGGTACGCCGCCGACCCCGCCGAACGCACACCCCGCCCGCCGCGCCGGCGCCGGAGGACCGCATGAGCGATACCCGGTTCACCCGCAAGGGGCTCGCCGCGCGCAGCCGCATCGTCGACACCACCGCGCGGCTGATGTTCGAGCGCGGCGTCGAGGGCACGACCCTCGACGAGGTCCGCGACGCCGCCGAGGTCAGCGGATCCCAACTGTCGCACTACTTCCGGGGCAAGGATGAACTCACCCGCGAGGTCGTGGCCGAACGCCGCCGTCAGGTCGCCCAATTCCACCTGGAAATGGGCGATCTGGACAGCCTCGACGCCCTACAGACCTGGGCCGACGCCTGCGTCGCCGACGCCGAGACGGTGTACCGGCGGGGCGGCTGCATCTACGGATCGCTGGCGGGTGAACTGGTCGAGGGGGAGGCTCAGATCCGCGACGACCTCGCCGCCGGCTACGACGAATGGCTCACGTTGTTCCGGGCCGCGCTCACCGCGATGAAGAAGCGCGGCGACCTGCGCGCCGACGCCGACCCGCGCCACCTCGCGGCCGCCCTGGTGATCGCCCACCAGGGCGGCGCGATGCTCACGTTCGTCACCGGTGATCCAGACATGTTGCGCGACACCGTGTATGCCGCCGTCGACTACGTGCGTCAGTTCACCGCCTGATCACAGCTCGGCCAGCTGCGGCACGACGGAGACGATGCCGTCGATCCACTTGGCGGGTGAGCCGCCCGGCGGCATCACGATCGCGGTGTGCACGCCGACCTTCGCGTACTCGGCCATTCTGCGGACGAAGTCGTCCTTGGTGTCGGGCGTGGGGCCGTCGTGGGCGAGGATCGTGACGCGGATGTCGTCGAAGTCGCGGCCGACGGTGTCGCAGTGCCGCCGCAGCACATCGAGCTTGTGCGCCACCTCATCCGGGGTGCCGAACAGGTTGCAGGAATCGCCGTACTGGGCCACCAGGCGCAGGGTCTTGCGTTCACCGCTGCCGCCGATCATCACCTTCGGCCGGTTGATCGGCTGCGGGTTACACAGCGTCTCCGCCAGCTGGTAGTGCTTGCCCTCGAAGGGTCCGTTGTTGTCGGGATCCCACATCTGCCCGCAGATCTGCAGCGCCTCCTCGAGGCGTTCGAACCGTTCGGCCAGCGGCGGATACGGCACCCCGAGCCCGACGTGTTCGCGTTCGAACCACGCGGCGCCGATGCCCAGCCAGGCCCGTCCGCCCGACAGCACGTCGACCGTCGTCACCGTTTTGGCCAGCAGTCCTGGGTGGCGGTACGTGACGCCGGTGACGAGCAGGCCGAGTTCGATCGTCTCGGTGTGGGCGGCGAGGAAGCCGAGCGAGGTGTAACCCTCGAGCATGTTCGCCTCGGCGGGCAGCCCGGTCGGTTCGATCTGGAAGAAGTGGTCCATGAACGACAGCCACGTCGCGCCGGAGGCCTCAGCGGCCTCACCGACGCGCGCCAGTTCGCCGGCGATGGCCGTCGTTCCGCCGTCGATGTCGAAGATGGGTACGTGATATCCGAGTTCCATGACTCGGCTCAACCCGTGTGACGGCCGTCGCATTCCCGCGCTCCGAGCGCCGGACCTACAAACGACCCACTTCTCGGAGCCCCGCCACGGTGTCGGCGATCGTCTCGGCGACGTCGCGCTGCACGATGCCGAGGTCGCGTTCGGCCGGTTCGTCGTCGGACTTCGGCATCTGCGTGTAGTACTGCATCGCCGCGGAGTTGATGGGCGTCTCGAACGGCAGCTGATCGCCGATCACGTCGAACAGCCGGCCGACCGTGCGCAGCGCGACATCGGGGATTGGGATCGGCGCGAGATCGCGGGCGGCCGCGTCACCCATCAATGCCGCCAACTCGCCGACGGGCACCCGACGGCCGCCGAGCATGTAGCGGCGCGGACCCTTCCCGGATTCCAGCAGCGCCACGTGCAGCGCGGCCAGGTCGCGGACGTCGATGACGATCCATCCCGCACCACGGCCGGGCACGGCGCGCATCTTCACCGACGCCTCGACGCCCTCGGCCGCCTCGCCGAACTGGTCGCCCGCGGGTGGGCCGAGCACCATACCCGGATAGGTGATGTTCACCGGGGCGCCGGCGTCCTGCAGACCGCGGGCGTACGCCTCGACGACGGCCTTGGACTTGCCGTACCCGTCGGAGCCGCCGGTGACCGGGAGGTCGGCGTGCAGCACGTCGAGGCCGGGGCGGAACAGGGCCGTGAAACTGGAGACGTGGATGATCGGGTCGATCTTCGCCTTCGCGGCGCCGCCGAGGACGTAGCGTGCGCCCTCGAGGTTGGTGCGCAGCATCTCGTCGGCCATGGCCGGATCGGTGGAAACCATTGCGGCGCAGTGGATGACCGCATCGCAACCGTCGAGCGCCTTCGCGGTGGAGTCGGGATCGGAGATGTCGCCGACGACGTAGTCGCTGATGTCGGCGCCGATCTTCTCGGCGCTGGTGGTCAGGCGTTCGGGTTTGCGAACGAGGAACCGCACCTGGTGGCCGGCGTCCTGCACGGCCTTCGCTGTCCACGCGCCGACGAAACCGGTGCCCCCGGTGACCAGAACCTTCACTGGACCCCTCTACCCGTCGTCAGGGCGAGCAAAACCGGATCAGCCGCGGTTGACCAGCGGGCTGATGACGTCGCGGGCGAATTGCGCGGCGTTGACCTGGGGGCTGCCGTCGGGGTAGCTGACGGTCGCGAGCAGGTTGGCGCCCGCGTCGACGAAGTTGCCGTCGGCGCGGTCCTGATGCGTCGACGAGGTGACGAGGATGATGCCGGAGGTGCCGGCCTCCTTGGCCAGCGGCACCGAGAACCGCGCGTTCTGCACGGTGCTGTTGGCCTTGTCCTCCACGATGATTCGGTGCGCGGGGAAGCCGAGGATGGTGAGCATGCGGCGCATCGCCGCGGCCTCGGTCACGCCATTGCGGGGGTTGCCGCCGGTGACGATGATCGGCGACTGCGGGAAGAACTGCGCGACGGTCAGGCCGGTGATGACGCGGCGCCGCAGGATCGGGCGCATCATGCCGTTGGGTTCGAGGCCGTAGCCGAGGATGACGATCGCGGGTTTGGAGAAGTCCTTGACCGCGACGGCGGGCTGCGCGTGGGCGATCGCGGGGGAGGCGTCGGCGAACACCGCGGCGAGCGCGAGGGCGACGGCGGCCAGGGCGGTTCTCCAGGTGTTCCGCATGCCTGTTGATCGTGATCGGAGTCACCGGTGTTACGGACGTGACGCGAGTGGGTCAGCCCCGCTCGACGACGTTGTCGCCGAAGCTGTCGATCTTCGGATCGCCCGACTGATACGTCACCCGGTTCTCGAAGCCCGACGCCCTGATCTCGTCCGCGCTCTCGACGACCACCTCGTTGCCCACCCCGGACACCACGACGGTCGTGCAATGACCGGTGATCGTCACCGTGTTCGACACCCCGCTGACATTGATCAGGCTGTCACTGCACGCGACCCGCTTGTTGCCCTCCACCCCGGACACACTGAACTGCCCACCCGGCGGTGCCTGCGCGACCGCGTCCCCGCCACCCGGCGGGATCACGAGCGGGGGGATTTCGACGAGAGTCTCCGGTATCTGGTCGAGCGCCCCGCCGCCGCCGGCGATCGTCGGCCGGCCCGCCGTCACCGCCCCGTCGCGCGGCGCCTTCGCGAAGTAGATCGCCACGCCCGCACCGAGCACCAGCAGCGTCAGCACCACGACGACCAGCACGACCACCCCGGTGCGCGACGGACCCCGCGGCGGCGTGGGCGGATACGGGACGCCGTACACCGCGTCCGGGTAGGCCGCGGCGGTGTAGGGCTGGGTTCCCAGTTCGGACGCCCGGTCGGCGAGCGGTCGCTCCAGGTCGCGGATCCGCGCCTCGGGGTCGTCCTGCGGGTTCATGGGCAGATGGTGCCATACGCATCGCCGCTGCTCAATGGGTCAATCCGGGTCTTCGGCGGCCGGCTGACAACGTTCGTTGCCGTCGGGACTTGTGATTCGGATCACGATCGGTTTGAATTGTGGTCCCAAGCACACGAAAGGGTGGCCATGGCTGCGTTGAACGACGGTTCGCTGGCTCCTGCTTCTCCCGCGGCGGCGCGTCGCCCCAAGGCGTCCGACCACCACACCCTGCAATCGATCGTGCTGACGGCGATCTTCGTCTTCGGCATCGTCGGCGTGGTCGCCACCCTCATGCAGGGCCAGAACACCGCGGCCTTCCTGATCGGGCTGTTCTCGAGCGCGATCATCCTCGGCACCGTCTGCTGAGTCGGCTCCGCCGAACGCCGCGCGGCGCTGCGTAGCATCGTGAAGTGTCAGAAAACCCGACGGGCACCCGCCACCTGCACATCGACAAGCATTCGCCGTCGGCCTACAAGGCATTGATCGGCGTCGCCACCGCCGTCAGCACGTTGGCCGAGGAGTCAGGACTGCCGCGCTCCCTCGTGGAACTCGTCAACGTGCGGGTGTCCCAACTCAACGGCTGCGCGTCCTGTCTCGACGTACACCATCGCCGCGCCGACGACGCCGGCGTCAGCGCGAAACAGCTCGCGACCGTGTCGGTCTGGCGCAACACCGAACTGTTCGACGACCGCGAACAGGCCGCGCTGCGGCTGGCCGAGATCACCACCACGCTTCCCGACTACGACACCGCCGAACGCGAATACGCCCGCGCCCGTGAGGTCCTCGGCGACGACGAGCTCTCCGCGGTCATCTGGGTCGCGACCACCATCAACGCCTTCAACCGCGTGTCCATCCTGAGCGGGCACACCGTCCGCTGACCCGCGATTCAGGATCGCGCTGAGTTTTTCTCTGTCGGCCGGCGCGCGGCGTTTGTACTGTCGCCCGTCGTGACTCCTCCCGCCTTCACCCGTCGCCGCGCACTGCAACTGCTGGGACTCGCCGGTGGCGCAGCCGTTCTGGGACCCGCCCTCGCCGCGTGCGGGTCCTCCGGTAGTGGCAGCGCGCTGTCGGCCGAGACGCCGGTGGCCGGGCGGTTCGAGGGCGTCACCCTCAAACTGCTCGTCAACCAACCGCACGTCACCTCGTTTCGTGACGTCCTCGCCCCCAAGTGGCGTCAGGCCACCGGCGGCATCCTCGATGTCACCGCCGCGCCCTACGATCAGCTGACCAGCAAGCAGATCCTCGACGTGCAGAGCGGCACAGGCGAATTCGACATCTTCGACTACTTCTACTTCGGCCTGGGTGACCTGGTCGACGCCGGTGCGCTCACCGACCTCACCGACTGGATCGACGCCAAACAGTCCGACCTCAACGTGCCCGGCTACCTGAAGTCGATCTACGACCCGTACACCCTGCTCGACGACCGCCGCTACGGACTGCCCTACGACGGCGACATCCACATCCTCTTCTACAACGCCGAACTGCTCGACCGGTACAAGGTCGCACCGCCGACGACGTGGGATGAGTACGACGAGGTCGCCGCGAAGATCACCCGCGACGCCCGCGGCGCGGCCTACGGCGCGATCGTGTCCGGCCAGCAGGTTCCGATGATCCTGGGCTGCTCGTACATCAACCGGCTCACCGGTTACGGCGGCAACCTCGTCGACGCGAACGGTAAACCGCAGTTGACCTCCGATGCGTCGATCGCTGCGCTGCAGCACCTCATCGACGTCGCCCCCAACGCGCTGCCCACCCCGCTGCAGGTCGGGTTCGACCAGGCCAACACCGCCTTCCTCACCGGCCAGGGGGCCTTGCTCGACACGTGGACCGATATGGCGCTGCGCGCCGAGGACCCGACGGCCTCCAAGATCGCCGGCCGCTGGGGTGCGGTGTCGCTGCCCGTCGGCGGCACCAACACCACCCCGCGCACCGCCCTGGACGCCGGTTTCGGCCTCGGCATCTCGACCGCGTCGAAGAACGTCGACGCCGCGGCCGCGTTCATCGCGTGGGCGACCGCCGCACCGCAGAACCTCGCGGTGTCCTCGACCGCGGGCGCCGGCATCGACCCCGTGCGCGGCGAGGTGCTCGACTCACCCGGCTACGCGAAGGTCGTCACCAAGGCCGTCGAGCCGATCCGCGAGGGACTGAACGGCGACCCGCTGGTCTGGCCGAAGCAGGCCGGTGCGCCGAAACTGTTGCAGGACCTGGTCGATCAGCTCGCGCTCGCGATCGCCGGCACCCAGACCGTCGAGCAGTCGCTGGAGAACGCCCAGGCCAGCTGGGACAGCGCCACGCAATGACGCGCCGCGTCCCGCTGTGGCTGGCGCTGCCCGCCATCGCCGGGTTGACGCTGTTCCTGGTCTACCCGACGGTCTACCTGATCGCGCTCGCGGTCACCGACTCGTCGCTGGCGAAACCGTTGCGCAGCTTCACCGGCGCCGAGAACTTCGCGAATGCCTTTGCATCCCCGGCCTTCACGCCGTCACTGATCAAGTCGACGGTGTTCGCCGTGCTGGCCGCGGTCGTGACGACCGCGCTCGGGTTGGCGCTCGCGGTGCTGCTGCGTCACCGCGGCACCCGGTTCGGGGTGGTGGGTGCGCTGTTCCTGCTGCCGCTGGTGACCGCCCCGGTGCTGGTGGGGGTGGCGTGGAAGCTGCTGCTGGCGCCGGTCGGCGGTGGGCTGGCGGGTGTTTTCTCCGCGATCGGCATGGGCGGGATCAACCCACTGGGCTCCGGGGTCGGCGCGTTCGTCGTGCTGTTGGCCATCCACATCTGGCAGTGGACACCGTTCGCGATCCTCATCGCGTTCGCGGCGCTCGGCGTGGTGCGACCTGAACTGCTGGAGTCCGCCCGCATCGACGGCGCCACCCCGTGGCGGACGTTCACCACCGTGACGTGGCCGGCGATCGCCCCGACGATCTGGGCCGTCACCGTGCTCGAGTTGGTCATCGGCTACAAGGTGTTCGACCTCATCGTCGTCATCACCTCCGGCGGTCCGGGCTTCTCGACGTCGTTGTCGCCGTATGTCATCTACCAGACCGGGCTGCGTGGCAGCTTCGACATGGGCACCGCCGCCGCCCAGACGCTGGTGTTCGCGTTCGTGGTCGGCGCCGTCGCGACGGTGGTGACCGGGCTGCGCGCCCGCGCGGTGAAGGCCGACGGATGAGGACGCGGGTCGCGCTCGTCGCTGCGGTGATCGTCTCGTTGGTGCCGCTGGGGTATCTGCTGTCGCTGGCCGTGCGGCCCGCCGAGGACGTGCTGAACTCCAGCCTGCTACCCACGTCGCTGACGCTGGACAACTTCGTCAAGGTCTTCGACACCATCGAACTCGGCACCATGCTGGGCAACTCGTGGATCTCGGCGGTCGGCGCGGCGCTGCTCGCTGTCGTGATCGCCGCGCCCGCAGCGTATTTCACCGCCCGGCACACCCGGGGTGATCGGTTGCTGACCGTGCTGCTCGCCAGCTACTGCGCCCCGCCGATCGTCGCGATCATCCCGCTGTTCTTCCTGCTGCGCCACGCCGGGCTGACCAACAGCGTCGGCGGGCTGATCCTGGTCAACGGCATCGCCAGCGCACCCGTCGCGGTGTGGCTGCTCGACGGGTTCGTCCGCCGCATCCCCGTCGAGATCGACGAGGCCGCCGTCATCGACGGGCTCTCGGTCGCCGCGGCGTTCCGCAAGGTCGTCCTGCCGCTGCTGTGGCCGGGCATCGTGGCAGCGCTGCTGGTGGTGTTCTTCCTGAGCTACAACGACTTCCTGTTCGCCGTCTACCTCGCCGTCACGAAGGAGAGCCAGACCCTCACGGTCGGGCTGTCCCTGTTCCAGGGGGACCGCAACGTGCAGTTCGGCCAGCAGGCCGCCGCCGGACTGCTCGGTGTCCTGCCCGTCTACGTCCTCGCCCTGGCCGCTCAGCGCTACCTCGTCGGCGGCCTCACCACGGGAGCCACCAAGTGAGCACCATCGAACTCGCCGGTCTGACCAAGACGTACGGGGAGGCCACCGTCGTCGACGACGTGAGCCTCACCCTGCCCGACGGGTCGTTGACCGTGCTCGTCGGGCCCTCGGGCTGCGGTAAGTCCACGACGCTGCGCATCGTCGCCGGGTTGGAGGGCGCCGACGGGGGAGCGGTTCGCATCGGCGACCGCGACGTCACCCGCGCCACCCCGCGCGAACGCGACGTCGCGATGGTCTTCCAGAACTACGCCCTGTATCCCCATCTCACCGTGGCGGGCAACATCGGATTCCCGTTGCGCAACAACGGTGTCGCGCGCGATGAGGTGACCCGGCGCGTCGGCGAGGCGGCCGAACGGGTCGGCATCACGGCGCTGCTCGACCGGAAACCCCGGCAGCTGTCCGGCGGTCAGCAGCAGCGCGTCGCGATCGCGCGGGCCCTGGTGCGCACGCCGTCGGTGTTCCTGTTCGACGAACCGCTGAGCAACCTCGACGCCAAGCTTCGCGTGGAGCTGCGGTCGGAAATCCGCCGCCTGCAACAGGACACCGGGATCACCGCGCTGTACGTCACCCATGACCAGGAGGAGGCGATGACGATCGCCGACCAACTCGTCGTGCTGCGCGCCGGGCGCATCGAACAGCGGGGGACACCGGCCGAGCTGTACCGCCGCCCGGCCAACACGTTCGTCGCCGGGTTCATCGGATCGCCGAGCATGAACCTGCTCGACGGACGGCTCGCGGGCAGACTGTTCACCGTGCGCGGTCTCACTGACGCCGTCACGCTCGGGGTGCGTCCCGAAGACCTGTTGGTGACACCTCACCGCGACGGGAACGGCCAGGTCGAGCTGGTCGAATTGCTCGGTCCCCGTTACGTGTTGATCATTCGGGCGGGTGCACACCGGCTGACCGCGGTGGTCGAGGCGGCGACCGTCGCGTCGTGGCCCGACGTGCCTGTGCCCGGTGATCCGGTCGCCGTCGACGTCCGGGCCGAACGCGTGCACCTCTTCGACGGCGCCTCCGGTGCGCGGATCGACGCCTAGGGTGGGGTCATGGCGCTGACCATCGATCCCGACGTCGCCGCGGCGCTGGCAGCATTCGCTGCCCCCGAACCCGCAGACCCGCCGGAGGTCGGCGACGTCGCCACCCGGCGCGTCAACGCCAAGGCCCTGTTCGACGCGGTGGCGGCGGCGCGGCCCACCTTCGACGGCGTCGCGGTCGACGAGTACACGCTGACCACTGCCGACGGCGCCGACCTGCCGTTGCGGTGGTACCGGCCCACCTCGAGCGCGCCGTCCAGTGCCGCGCTGCTGTACCTGCACGGCGGCGGGATGATCCTCGCCCTCGACGACGTCGGCGCCACTTACGATTCGGTGGTCCGCGAGTACGTCGCGGCGTCCGGGGTTCCCGCGCTGGTCGTCGACTACCGCGTGGCGCCGGAACATCCCGACCCGACACCGGTCGAGGACTGCTACGCCGCGCTGCAGTGGCTGGCCTCCTCGGCGTCGCGGCTCGGCGTCGATCCCACCCGCATCGCCGTCGGCGGTGACAGCGCGGGCGGCGGGTTGGCCGCCGGTGTCGCGCTGCTCGCCCGCGACCGCGGCGGCCCGTCGATTGCGTTGCAGCTGTTGATCTATCCGATGATCGACGACCGCACCACCACGCCGGATCCACAGCTGCCCGCGGAGCTGCTCATCTGGAGCTACGACGACAACATCACCGGATGGTCGGCGCTGCTCGGCGACTCCGACCCGTCGCCCTACGCGGCGCCCGCCCGCGCCACCGACCTCACCGGGCTCCCACCGACCTACATCGACACCGGCGACCTCGACATCTTCCGCGCCGAGGACGTCGAGTACGCCCGCCGCCTCGCCGCGGCCGGTGTGCCCACCGAACTCCACGTCCACCCCGGATGTCCACACGGCTTCGACACGTTCGCGTTCGACACGGCCGTGGCCCGCCGCACGATGGCCGACCGGGTGCGGCGGCTGCGCCAGCTCTGACTTCTGTTCTCACCGAGCAGAACCCGTGACCCCGATGCGGGGCGTCCATAGGGTGGGCCGGTGCCACGGACCCCATGGATCACCCCGCTGACCACCGATGAGACCGACCGTTGGGACGCTGTCGCCGACGAGGTCGGGCAGCTTCTCGCCCGCGATGCGTTGGCGCGCGACCGCGCCAACCAGCAACCCGACGCCGAACTCAAACTGCTCAAGGACTCGGGGCTGGCGAACCTGCTGATCCCCGTCGAGTACGGCGGACACGGCGGCCACTGGTCGACGGGGTTGCGGGCGGTGCGCATCCTCGCGCGCCAGGACGCGTCGATCGCGCAGATCCTGAGCTACCACTACTGCAACCAGGCCAGCATCGTGTTCTTCGGCGCTGCGGAGCGGTGGGAACACTGGTTCACCGCGTCGGCGGAAGGCAGCTGGCTGTGGGGTGATGCGGTCAACCCCGTCGACCCCGACCTCGTGCTCACCCCGGACTTGGACGGCTACCGGCTCAACGGACGCAAGCGCTTCGCGACCGGCGCGTCGACCGGGGACGTCACGCTGGTGATGGCCGCGATCGACGGCCGGGTGCTGGCGCTGGTGGTCGAACACGACCGTGACGGTGTCGAATTCGCCGGTGACTGGGACGCTTTGGGGCAGCGGCTGTCGGCCAGCGGCAGCGTCGACTTCCGCGACGTCGCCGTCGCCCCCGACGATGTGCTCGGCGAGGTGGGGGAGGAACCGTACTCGACGCTCGTCACGCCGGGGGTGCAGCTCGGCTTCGGCAACCTCTACTTGGGGATCGCCGAGGGCGCGGTGGCGCGAGCACGTCAGCTGACGTTGGACCGGCGCGGTGCGTGGCTGCTCAGCAATGTCGAGCATTATTCGCGAGACCCGTTCGTGCAGCGCGTCTTCGGTGAGCTGCTGTCACGCACGGCCGCGGTCGAGGCGTTGGCCGATCGGTGGAACACCCGTTTCGACGCGGCGATCGCGCGGGGCGCCGACATCACCGCCGCCGACCGCACCGAGGCCGAGATCGGCATCGCGCAGCTAAAGGTCGTCGCCACCGAGACCGCGCTCGAGGTGGCCCACCGGGTCTACGAGGTCACTGGTTCCAGTTCCGCGCGCAGCGAGGTGGGCCTGGATCTGTTCTGGCGCAACATCCGTACGCATTCCCTCCACGACCCCGTCGACTACAAGAAGCTCGAGGTCGGCGCGCACTACCTGACCGGCGACGTGCAGCCGATCACGCTCTACACCTAGATCTGGCCGTGGCGGGGTGGGCGCGTACCCGAGAGCGTGTAGCGGCCGATGTGCTGCAGCTTCCACCGCACCGGATCGTGCAGCGTATGCGTGCGGGCATCGCGCCAGTAGCGTGACAGATTGCCCGACAGCGATGCGCTTCGCGTGCCGCCCAATTCGAACAGCCCGGTCGCCGCCTCCAGCGACGCGCGCACCGCGGCCACCTTCGCCACCGCGACAGCCACGGACGCCGCGGCCGCCGACTCCTCGGTCAGATGCTCGGTCGCGGCGTCCACCGCCCGCGCGGCCTCGACGAGCAACGCCTGCGCCCCACGCACCGTGACCGCCAACTCGCCGGCGGCCTGGATCAGCGTCGGATCGTCGGCGGCCGTCGCGACGTTGGCCTCGAAGTGCGGGCGGGCCCGTTCGGCCTGGCGCACCCCCGCGGCCAACGCACCCGTCGCGATGCCGACGTCGATTGCACTGTGCAGCAACTGCGCTCGCGCACCGTAGGTCGTCGGCTCGGCGAAGATCGGCGAGAACGGCACCACCCGGTCGGCGGGCACCACGACGTCGGACAGCGTCACCGTGCCCGACGCCGTCGTCCGCTGGCCCATACCCTCCCAGTCGTCGACGACCTCCACACCGTCGGCGTCACGGGGCACGAACGCGATGGCCTTCGGCGTCGACGCCGTCGGCACCGACCCGTCGTCCAACGACGCCCGCACCACCAGCCAGTCCGCGAACAGCGCACCGGTGGAGTAGAACTTGCGACCGGTCAGCACGTAATCGCCCGAGGGGCGCCGCGTGAGCGTCGTGGTGTCGACGTCGATCGGATGCGGACCCCGCTCGGACTGCGCGTTGGCCAGCAGTGCCCCGTCGAGCACCTGCCGGTAGAAGAACGTCTGCTGCTCGTCGGTGCCCTGCAGTCGCAGCGCCTCGAGGAACACGAAGTGCGAGTGGGGGATCTGTGACAGCGACGGGTCGGCGTGGGCGATCAGCCGGAACACCTCGGCCAGGACCGTTGCGGGCGCGTCTATGCCACCGTGTTCGATGGGCACCGAGATTGCCAGCAGCCCAGCATCTTTGAGCGCCTTGACCTGCTCGTGGGGCAACCGACGTTCGGTATCGCGGGCCGACGCCTCGGCGTCGAACTCCGCGGACAGCTTCGCCGCGACATCCAAAGCGTCTTCGGCAGAGGCGATCACCGTCACCGCTGTGCGCCGATGAACGGAATGTGCGACGACGCCGTCGACGTCGCCTGCCCCTTGAACAGACCGCGCTCACGCAGCAGGGGCACCACACCCTCGCCGAACCAGAACAGCTCCTCCAGATGCGGGTAGCCCGAGAAGATGAACTCGTCGATGCCGATCTCGGCGTACTCGGCGATCCGGTCGGCCACCTCGACGTGGCTGCCCACCAGCGCGGTGCCCGCGCCGCCGCGCACCAGCCCGACACCGGCCCACAGGTTCGGGGCGACCTCGAGGCTGCGGGCGTCGTTCCAGCTGCCGTTGCGGCGGTTCTCCTCGTGCAGGGCGAGCATGCGCTTCTGCCCCTCGGACTGGCTGCGGTGCAACCCTTCCTGCGCCTTGCGCACGGTCTCCTCGTCGAGCGCGGCGACCAGCCGGTCGGCCTGCTGCCACGCCTCGTCGGAGGTGTCGCGCGAGATCGTGTGCAGGCGGATGCCGAAGCGGACGTCGCGGCCCTCCTTCTCGGCGAGCCCGCGAATCCACTCGATCTTCTCGCGCACCGCGGCGGGCGGCTCACCCCAGGTGAGGTAGACGTCGGCGTGCTTGGCGGCGACCGGGCCCGCGGCGGCCGAGCTGCCACCGAAGTACAACGGCGGCACCGGATTCGGCAGCGTCGGGATCGCGGCGTTCTCGACCTGGATGTGCTCGCCGTCGAGCGACACGCTCTCTCCGGCCCACAGCCGGCGCACGACCTCGAGGAACTCGTCGCAACGCTGGTAGCGGCCGTCCTTGTCGAGGTGGTCACCGAACGCGCGCTGTTCGTGCGCCTCGCCGCCGACGACGACGTTGAGCAGGATGCGGCCCGGGGCATGGCGGGCGAACGTCGCGGCCATCTGAGCCGACAGCGTCGGGCTGACCAGTCCGGGCCGGAACGCGACCAGGAACGCCAGCGACGTCGTCTCGCGGGCCAGCAGCGCGGCGGTGATGAACGCGTCCTCACACCAGGCGCCCGTCGGGATCAACGCGCCGGTGAACCCGAACGATTCGGCGGCCCGCACGATCGAGCCCAGGTAGTCGATCGAGGCGTCGCGGTCGCCGTGCGCCGCGCCCGCGGGCATCCCGTGCCCGCCGCCGACGATGAGGCGGCTGTCCCCGTAGGTGGGGAGGAACCAGTGCAGCTGAATAGACACGAAATACTCCTTAACGGCCGCGGGTCGGCTGCGATGCCACTGACGCCGCCGACGACGGCACCGTCGAGGGCCGGTCGATGATGGTAGACGCCGGTCCTCCGACACGGTAGCGGGCGCCGCGGTGCTCCTCGGGCAGCCGGTCACCGCGGCCGAGCAGCTTGTTGCGCAGCGTGCCCGGCGCGTACTCCGACTGGTAGGCGCCGCGCTCGGTCAGCACCGGAACCACATGCTCGACGAAATCGGCGAACGAACCGGGAGTGACGGCGTAGGCGAGGTTGAACCCGTCAACATCGGTCTCCTCGACCCATTCCTGCAACGTATCGGCAACGGACACACCGGAACCCACGATGCGCGGGCCCATGCCGCCGATCTTTCCCCACTCGGCGATGTCCTTGACCGCCCACTCGCGGCCGTCGGGATCGGCGGACTGGAACGCCGCGACCGCGGACAGGATCGCGTTGGAGTCGACGTTGCCGACCGGTTCGTCGAGGCCGAACCGGGCCAGGTCGACGCCCATCCAGCCGGACATGAACGTCAACGCGCCCTCGGCGTCGCCGTAGGACAGGTACTCGGCGTGTTTGGCGTGGGCTTCCTCGTCGGTGGCTGCAGTGATCACCGTCGACAGGTTGAAGATCTTCACCGCGTACGGGTCGCGGCCGGCGATCTCGAGTTCGCGGCGGATTGTGGTGACGGTCTCGCGCAGCAGCGCCTTGGTGGGGGCGGCGGTGAAGATCGCCTCGGCGTTCTCGGCGGCGAACCGGACGCCGCGCGGGCTCGACCCGGCCTGGTAGATGACCGGGGTGCGCTGCGGCGACGGTTCGGACAGGTGGATGCCCGGCACGCTGAAATGCGCGCCCTCATGGCCGATGTGGTGCACCTTCTCCGGGTCGGTGAAGATGCCGTTTTTCGCGTCCCGGATGACGGCGTCGTCCTCCCACGAGCCTTCCCACAGCTTGTAGAGCACCTCGAGGTACTCGTCGGCGTGGTCGTAGCGGGCGTCGTGGGCGGGCTGGTCGGTCTGGCCCATGTTGCGTGCGGCGGCGGGCAGGTAGCCGGTGACGACGTTCCAGCCGATGCGGCCGTTCGTCAGGTGGTCGAGAGTGGAGAGCCGGCGGGCGAACGGATAGGGGTGTTCGAAGCCGGTGCCGGTGGTGACGCCGAAGCCGAGGTTGTCGGTGACGTAGGCCATCGCCGAGACGAGCAGCAGCGGGTCGTTGACCGGGACCTGGGCGGCCTGGCGGATCGCGGCCTCGTCGCTGGCGCCGTACACGTCGTAGGTGCCCAGCACGTCGGCGATGAACAGGCCGTCGAAGCGGCCGCGTTCGAGGAGCTTGGCCAGCTCAGTCCAGTACTGCAGGTCCTTGTATCGCCACGACTGGTCCTCGGGGTGCTTCCACAGCCCCGGGGACTGATGGGCGACGCAGTTCATGTCGAAGGCGTTGAAGCGGATCACACGAGTCACCGAGAAATCGTTGCCTAGTCGCGCGGCGAGGTCACGGGTTCAAATCGGCGCGATTCTTTGAGGCCGCGCGGGGAAGGGGAGCGGCGTCACGCGTCACGCCGAACGTGCGCTTGTTGCCGAGAAATCGGCCGGATCTCGGCATCAAGTTCACGTTCGGCGAGGAGGCAGCGGAGGATGTCGCGCTCGGCTGCTTGGGCGCCCGACCTACACCAGGGTTGTGATTCCGGAGGTGGGCTTCGGATCAACAGCCGTGGTGTAGGTCCGGTGCACAAGGCTGTCGGCGGGACATGGTCTGCCGAGGCGGCGTCACGCCGAACGTGCGCTCAGTGCGAAAAATCGGCCCGGATTTCGCAGTGGATGCACGTTCGGCGAGGAGGAGCGGCGGGGACGAACGTCGCTTTACCGCGGTAAAGCGAGCGCGTGCTCGCTTGACGCGGTTGATCGCGCCGCGACTGCTTGGGCGCCCGACCTACACCAGGCTCGTGATTCTGTCACGCCGAACGTGCGCTAGATCATGTCGCGGCGCGTGAGCCACCGCATGACCTGCCAGCCGATGAACACCGGCAACCAGCACGTCAACACCCGGTACAGCAGCACCGCAGGCACCGCGACCGCCGCGGCCACGCCGAACGCCGCCAACCCGCCGATCAGCGCCGCCTCCACCGCACCGACCCCACCGGGCGTCGGCGCCGCCGAGGCCAGCGTCCCGCCCACCATCGTCACCACGGTCACCGTCACGAACGACGTATCCCCGCCGAACGCCTCGATACTCGCCCACAACGCCAGTGCAGCACCCAGAGTCGTTGCCGCACAACCCAACACGATCAACGCCAACCGCTGCGGTTCGGCCGCTAGGTCGCGGAAGTCCTGCAGCACCTCCACCAGCCGCGGCCGCACCGTCGTCACCACCCAGCGTCGCCACGGCGGCACTGCGAACACCACACCCACCAGCCCCAGCAGCACCCCGCAGACCAGCACCACCACCGTCCCCGACGGTACGAACCGCGCCAGATCCGCCGACGCCCCGGCCACGAAGCTGAACACCACCAGCAGCGTGATGTGCGTGACCACCTGCACCGACTGCTGCAACGCCACCGCCGTGGTGGCCCGCACCGCGCCGAGCCCGCCCTTCTGCAGGAACCGCGTACTCAACGCCAGCCCGCCCACCCCGGCCGGGGTTGTGGTCGCGGCGAACGTGTTCGCGATCTGCATCAGCGCCAGATGCCGGAACGTCACCAGACCATCGGCGCACGCCCACAGCGCCGCCGCCGCGCCCAGATACTTCAGCACCGACACCGCCAGCCCGACCAGCGCCCACCACATGTTGACGTTGCGCAGCTCGTTGGAGAACGTCGGCACCGCGGTGAGGAACGGATACGCCACGTAGACCAGCGCCCCGATCAACACCAGCTGGATGATCTGGTTGCGCGTGAACCGGGTGATGTTCTCGGTGCTGATCCGGTCGGTGCCGGTCTGGCGCATCACCTCCTCGCGGGTCGCCGAGGCGACGGCCCGGGAGTCCGGCAGCAGCTTCCAGAACCGGGCGCCCACCGCGTGTTTGCTCAGCCGGCCCGACGCGACGAGCACTTTGTCCGCGCCGAACGCCTCGATCGCCGCCGACACCGCCCGCTCCGCGCCATGCAGCCCCGCGGTGGTCAGCAGCAGCTGCGCCATGTCGGTCTGCAGCTGCGCGGCCGTCGCCCCGTACTCGGCGTAACCGAATCCGCCGAACAGTACGGTGCCGTCGTCGACGGTGATCTCGGCCGGCCGCAGGTCGCCGTGCGAGATCGCCGAGTCGTGCAGCCGCCGCAGCGCCACCCACGCCAGATGCGGGGGAGTGTCGGCGTCGAGCGGCTCACCGCGGACCGCGTCGTGCGCGTAGAGCGCCCAGCCGCGGGCCAGCGTCGTCGCCGCCACCTTCGAGGTATTCGCCAACCCCGACTGGCCGATCGCGATCGCCATCAACGCCCGGTGCTCGACCGCGCGGCGCAGCGAGGCCTGCAGCGGCGCCGTCTCCGACGACCGCAACCGCAGCTTGCGCCACACCTGCCGCAGCGCGCCGCCGCTGCGCTGGTTCGGCCCGTACATGTGCACCGTCGCGTGGCCGGGGTTCGTCGTCTCGGCGGTCATCACCAACGGTCCCCGGCCGGCCGGCCGAATCACGGTCAGCGCGGTGATCTCGAACCCGCGTCGCCCCAATGCGCGGACCGCGTCGCCGAGCGGCACCTCGAGCGCGGGGGTGCCCACCACCAGTACGACGAGCGCGCCGACGAAATACCCGACCGTCAGCCCGAGCAGCGAGCGGGCCGGCACCACCGCGCTGACCACCAGGTGGATCGGCACGAACGCCAGCAGCAGCGCCCACCACCAGCGCCGCCACCGCGCGGGCACCCACGGCCCCGACACCGTGAGCACCGCGGCGAGCATCGCGATCCACCGCGGATCGTCGAGGATCTGCGACAGCAGCGTGTCCAGGCGGTCGGACAAGTCGAAATGCCATGTCGGCGCGGCGATTCCATTACCGGTGATCGACAGCGCGAACCCCGCGAGCAGCCCGGCCGCGGCGAACGCGCCGAGTAACCGCCACTGC
This sequence comes from Mycobacterium sp. GA-2829, assembly GCF_001499965.1. GTDB lineage: Bacteria > Actinomycetota > Actinomycetes > Mycobacteriales > Mycobacteriaceae > Mycobacterium. The sequence goes on along the minus strand of NZ_LQIT01000004.1, from coordinate 66,063 downwards.
CGCACGATGATCAGGCCGACCAGGATCACGAACGGCAGCGCGAGGATGGAGACGCCGTAGGCCAGGTAGACGATGTTGGACTGCGTCGGGGTGAGCACGCCGACGATCCCGGAGATGGACTGTTCGAGCGCGCTCCACTCGTAGCGGGTGATGAACGAACTCGTCACGACGACGGCCAGCAGCACCGTCGCCAACGCCAGCCGCAGGATGTCGTTGGTACGTCGAGTCAGCGGCAGCAGCAGGCTGCCGGATACGGCGATCTCCCGCCCGTCGACTCGCATACTCAAACTGCGGCGCCGACCCCCAGGCGTCCCAGCGCCCGGCGGACGAGGGTCACCCGCTGTCCGGCCGGTGGGCGGCGGACGGCGTAGGGCCACGGTTGGTTGCGCTCCGGAATCGATTCGGTCCTGACGTGTTTGAGTTGCGTCCGCAGGTGGGCGCGCAACTCGTCGAGGGTGGGGTCGTCCCACCGGTTGACGGCCTCGGTCGGATCGTCGGTGAGATCGTAGAGTTCCCACTGGTCGTCGAGCGGGCTGGCCCGGTAGGCCTCACCGCCGAGACCGTTGGCGGCCAGGTGGCGCACACCGGGTTCGGTCCAGGTGGCCGGATCGTCGAAGCTGCGCACCAACTTCCACAGCCGTCCGTCGACGCGGGCCACCAGGCCTTCGAAGTTCGACGGCACGTGGGCGGGGATCCGGATGCGCAGTGGGCCCGGCGGATTGGTGCCGCGTTTGAGCAGGCGCGCCAAACCCGATGCGCCGGTGTCGCCTTCGAGGACGTTGTCGCGGGTCATCAGGTACACCACGCGGTCCTCGTCGGGGGCGGCGCCGTCGACCACCGGCATGAGGTCGCGGCCGGGCAGGGGGTGCACCTCGGAGAACTGGTCGGCCAACACGGCGGCCGTCGCATGAACGTCGACCCCGGCCGCACCGAGCAGCGTCGGCACCAGATCCACGTGCGACGTCGGGGCGTCCACGGTGCGGGCCTGCGTCGCGCCGGCCCCGATGCGGGCGATGACGAACGGGACGCGGGTGGCCTCGTCGTAGAGGTTGAACCACTTCTGGTGCAGGCCGCCGTGGGCGCCCAGCAGATCGCCGTGGTCGGCCGTGCGGACCAGCACCGCCTCCTGCGACCCCTCGACGACCGTGCGGCGTACCCGATCGAGCGGGCCGTCGACCTCGGCGTGCAGGCGGTAGTAGAGGTCGCGGTACTGCTGGGCGTTGGTGCGGTAGGTGCGCTCCATGACCGCGGCGGGGCCGTAGCCGGAGTAGTAGGCCTCGCGAAACGCGATCTGCGCGGCGGGTTTCGTCGAGAGATCCTCGTCGGCGGTCGGTGCGGCGGGCACGTGCGGCGGGTCCAGCGGCGACGGGTCCAGTGGGTTGCGGCGCACCCACTGCGGGAACAGCACGATGTCGTGCGGGTTGACGAAACTGGCCACCAGCAGGAACGGGCGCAACGCATCCGGATCGCCCGCGCGGCGGCGGGCGTAGCGGTCCTCCAGCCAGGCGACCACCCGGTCGGCGATCAGCGGGTCGCGGCGAAAACCGCTGTTGGCCAACGGCGCCCCGTGCGGTTCGGGACCGACCCAGCCGGAGAACCCGTACGGCGCCAACGGATCCGCGTCGAGGTAGCGCTGCACGGCCGCCTGGTCGACGGTGCCCGCCTCGTCGTTGGTGGCCAGCGGTCTGCCGGACGCGTCGTGCAGATCGGCGTGCGAGATGTGCCACTTGCCGTCGTAGTGGGTGTCGTAACCCGCGGCGCGGAACCAGTTTCCGAGCGTCGGGACCTCACCGGGCCGCAGCCATCGCATGCGGGAGTCGTCGGCGCTCTTGCCGATCCCGTCGGTCTGGGTGACGCCGTGCAGGTCGGGATACTGCCCGGTGAAGATGGTCGGACGGCTGGGCACGCACGCCAGCGATCCGGTGTAGTGCCGGGCGAAGCTCACGCCATGGTCGTCGAACCACTTGCGGCCGGACAGCACCCGGTCGCGCCACGCCAGCACGTCGGGGGTCTCGTACGGCGGGACGGCGCGTTCCTCGTCGGTCATCAGGATGACGATGTCGGGGCGGTCAGGCATGGTGGGTCTCCGATCGCGTGGCCAGGGCGGCGAGCATGGTGGTGGACGACAACTTCGCCAGCACCAGACACACCAGCCGGGCGGCCAGCCCCCGGATCCGGCCGGGGCCCAGGTCGACGGTGGTGGTCAGCGTTACGGCCGTGGCGGCGCCGTCGGCGTGCAGCGTCCAATGGTTGTTGAAGCGACGCAGCCACCGCGGCAGGCCGGCGATGTCGTAGGCGATCGCCGTCGGTGGGGTGAACTCGGTGATCGTCTCGACCAGCGTGATCCGGCCCATCTGCACGCGGCGCGCGGTGCCGACCGGGCCGTCGGGAGCGGTGCGCAGCAGGCACGAATGGTCGACGCCGGGCAGCCACTCGTGGATCGCCCCGAAATCGGCGAGCACATCCCAGACCGTCTGCGGGTCGGTGCGCATGGTCCGGCGTCGACTGATCTGGGCCACCACAGGGCCAACCCTACGGTGCGGGATGCTCGATGGTCAGCAGTAACGGGCGAGTCGTTCGGTGAGCTCGTGGGCGTAGGCGAGCTGGCGGGTGAGCTCACCGCACGCCTGCTCGGCGCGGGTGTGGCAGGCGGCGAGGTGGGCCTGGGCGTGGGCGCGCTGCGTGGCGTCGGCACCCGGCTCGGCGAGAGTGTCGAGTGCGTCGAGCAGTTCGCGCATCTCGTCGAGGGTGAAGCCGAGCGGTTTCATCCGCCGGATCGTGAGCAGCCGCTCGACGTCGTCGTCGGTGTAGAGCCGGAATCCGCCGGCCGAGCGGGCCGACGGGGTGACCAGGCCGACGTCGTCGTAGTGCCGGATCGTCTTGATGGACAGTTCGGTGCGGGCCGCGACCTCCCCGATCTGGAGATGCATCTACTGCGAACCCGCGAGGCGGTCGCTGAGGCGGCGGTGCCGTTCGGCGCTGGTGTCGTCGAGGCCGACGATCGTGGCGTTCTTGCCCTTGGCCGCGTACTTGGTGGTGATCGCGTCGAGGGTGGCGACGGTCGAGGCGTCCCAGATGTGCGCGCCGGACATGTCGATGACGACGTTGGCCGGATCGCCCGCGTAGTCGAACTGGTAGACCATGTCGTTGCTCGAGGCGAAGAACAACTGGCCGCTGACGGCGTAGACCTGGGTGTCCTCGTCGGGCTGGGCCACCTTGACGACGTCGGTGAGGTGGGCGACGCGGCGGGCGAACAGCACCATCGCGGTGAGCGTGCCGATCGCGACGCCGTAGGCGAGGTTGCTGGTCGCGACGGTCACGGCGACCGTGGCGAGCATGACCGTCGTCTCGCTCTTGGGCATGCGGCGCAACGTCTTCGGCGCGATGCTGTGCCAGTCGAAGGTGCCGACCGACACCATCACCATGACGGCGACGAGTGCGGCCATCGGGATCCGGCCGACGATATCGCCGAGCCCCACGACCAGCGCGAGCAGGAATGCGCCTGCGAGGAACGTCGAGATACGGGTGCGGGCGCCGCAGGCCTTGACGTTGATCATCGTCTGGCCGATCATCGCGCAACCGCCCATGCCGCCGAAGAAGCCGGTGACGATGTTGGCCGTGCCCTGGCCGAGCGTTTCGCGGGTCTTGCTGGAGTGGGTGTCGGTGATGTCGTCGACGAGTTTGGCGGTCATCAGCGATTCCATCAGGCCGACGATGGCCATGGTCAGCGCGTAGGGGGCGATGACCGTGAGGGTGTCGAGCGTGAAGGGGACGTTGGGCAGCAGCAGCGTCGGCAGCGTGTTGGGGAGTTCGCCTTCGCCCGCGACGTCGGGGACGTGCCAGCCGAAGGCCAGGCAGGCGCCGGTGAGCAGGACGATCGCGACCAGCGGTGCCGGGATGACGGTGGTGAGCCTGGGCAGCAGCACGATCATCGCGATGCCGACGACGACCAGCGGATAGACCAGCCACGGGACGCCGGTCAGGTGCGGCAACTGGGCGAGGAAGATCAGGATGGCCAGCGCGTTGACGAAGCCGACCATGACGCTGCGGGGGACGAAGCGCATGAGGCGTGCGACGCCGAGACCGCCGAGGATGAGCTGCAGGACGCCGGCGAGGATGACCGCGGCGATGAGGTAGTCGAGGCCGTGGCTCTTGACGAGCGGGGCGACGACGAGCGCGACGGCGCCGGTGGCGGCGGAGATCATCGCGGGGCGGCCGCCGACGATCGCGATGGTGACGGCCATGGTGAACGACGCGAACAGGCCGACGCGGGGGTCGACGCCGGCGATGATCGAGAACGAGATCGCCTCGGGGATCAGGGCGAGGGCGACGACGAGGCCGGCGAGGACCTCGGTCTTGAGCCGGCGCGGATTGCGCAGCGCGGCTCTCACGGATTGTTCTTCCTGCGGTGTGACGTGCATGACCGCCGCTCCCTCGTTCTGGCGTGGTGGGCGCAACGCTGCGCGAAAGGCATTGCGGCCCAGAGGCGATCGATGCCGTCGGGAACTCTACCCCTACTGGAGGGTTGCTCTCCAAATCGCCGTGGCCGAATGTGTCGGAGCGCACACGTCATCTACTACCTCGACGAGATCAGGGTTATCTCGCGTGAAACCGCGGATCCCGTGACCCAAGCCTGATCTCGGCGACCGCGCTAGCCCGCGGTGCGCAGCCGTCCCGCCAAGCCGGAGGCCCGCACCACGCGCCGCTCGATCGCCGCCCGCACCGCGGCCTCCGAGCCGACCACCCGCACCTTCGCCTTGGCCCGCGTCACGGCCGTGTAGAACAGCTCGCGCGTCAACAGTCGCGACTCCTCGTCCGGCAGCAGCACGGTCACCTCTTGGGCCTGGCTGCCCTGGCTCTTGTGGATCGTCATCGCGTGCACGGTCTGCACCTCCGCCAGCCGGCTCGTCGAGAACTCGCTCCCGCCGACCACCGCCGCCAGTCCGTGGTCGCGCACGACCGTCACCCCGGTGTCCCCGTTGTAGAGCTGCAGCCCGTAGTCGTTGGCCGTCACCAGCAGCGGCCGTCCCGCGTACCACTCCGACCAGATCGGCTCACCCGTCGCGTCGGTCAGCCACCGCTCCACCTGCCGGTTCCAGTACGCGACGCCGTACGGGCCGCGCCGGTGCGCACACAGCAGCCGGTGCTCGTCCAGCGTCTCCAACGCCACCTTCGCGTTGCCGAGGATCGCCGCCTCCCGCAGCCGCAACGCATGCGGTACGAGCACATCGCGCAGCCGGTCACCCGGCGTATCGGTGTTCACCCACTCGATCGAGGACCCGCCGCTGCGCAGCAGATCCATCACGTCGTCGGTCCGGCCGTCCCGGATCGCCGTCGCCAACGCCCCGATCGGCGCGCCGAACCGGTGCGAGGTGATCAGCCGCGCGATCCGCACATCCTGCCGGCCGCCCAGCCCGTCGACCAGGTCGGCCAGCACTGCGCCCGCCTCCACCGACGCCAACTGATCCGCATCGCCGACGAGCAGCAACCGGCTGTCCGGCCGCACCGCCTCCAGCAGCCGGGCCATCAACGTCAGCGACACCATCGACGTCTCGTCGACGACGATCACGTCGTGCGGCAGCCGGTTCTCCCGGTGGTGCCGGAATCGGGAGGCGTTGTCCCTGCGCCGCTGCAGCAGCCGGTGCAACGTCGACGCCGTCAGCTCGGGCAGCCGGTCCCGGTCGACGGCGTCGAGCTCCGCGATCTGTAACCGCACGGCCTCCAGCAGGCGTGCGGCGGCCTTACCGGTCGGGGCGGCCAGCGCGATTCGCAGCGGCGGCTTGCCCTCGAGCGCCGCCTGTTCGGCGAGCAACGCCAGCAGCCGCGCGACCGTCGTCGTCTTCCCGGTGCCCGGACCGCCGGTCAGCACGGTAAGCGATTGTGACAGCGCAATTTCCGCGGCGACGCGCTGTTCGGGGAAGTCCGCGGCGGGGAAGAGCCGGTCGAGAGCGGGGGCCGCACCCGGTGGCGTCGACTTCAGCAGCGTGAGCACGTCGTCGCAGACCTGCTGTTCCTCGCGCCAGTAGCGGTCGAGGTAGAGCAGATCGTCATGCAGGTGCAGCACCGACGGGGTGCCGGTGAGCGGACTGGCCCGCACGGCCGCCAGCCACTGCGACGGCTCCGGCCACGGCAACTCCGGGCGGCCCACCTGCGCCGCGACCGACGTCAGGTCCACACACACCGATCCGTTGCGCAACGCCCGCACCGCGAACGCGACCGCCAGCGCGACGGATTCGTCGGTCTCCGAGACCATTTCGGTGAGCCGCCGCGCGACGTGCACATCGGCGGGTTCGAACACCTCGGCATCGGCGAACGCGATCATGAGTCGCCGGGGGTCCGCAATCGCACCATCCGGGTGGTCGAGCTCTCGTCGAGGTCGACCAGATCGGCATGCGAGCGCAGGAAATCGCTGAACGACCGGTAGCCCAGCGACTTCTCGTTGAAGGACGGATCCATCCGCTTCATCTGTGCCTTGACCGCCGAGTTGTGCAGCCAGTCGGCGTCGTCCTTCTCCAGGCCGATCCGCAGCGCACGCAACAGCAGCGCGGTCGCGGAATCCGCGGGATCGATCTCCGGCTCGGTGTCCGGCTCGGGTTCGGGTTCCTCGGCCTTCTCGGGCTTGCGGCGGCGGGTGCGCTTGGCGGGTTCGGCCTTCTCGGCCTCGGCCGCCACGGCGGGCGGGGGCACCGGGACGCCGGGCAGCGCGTCATAGGTGACGAACTCGTCGCACGCGGCGGCCAGGGACCGGCTCGACGAGCCGGCCACCCCGATGCCCACCACGTAGCGGCCGAGCCGTTTGCAGCGCTGCGCCAACGCGATGTAGTCCGAGTCGCCGCCGACGATCACCACGTGGGTGAGGTCGGGCAGCCGGAACATGTCCTCGACCGCGTCGACGGCCAGGCGGATGTCGGCGCCGTTCTTGCCGTAGGCGGCCGCGGGGAACAGCTGCACCAGGTCGACGGCGCGGGCCACGAGTTGTCCGCGGTAGTTGGCGTTGACGTCCGACGACCAGTCCGCGTACGCGCGGGTGAGCACCAGCGTGCCGAACGACGACGCGAAGTCGATCACCGCGCCGATGTCGACGGTGGCGCGCTGCAGTTTCTCGGCGAACTCGTCGGCGTCTTTGGTCTTGTCGCGCTGATACGAGCTACGCCCGTTGACCTGGTCGTACCTGGAGATGACGATGTTGTCGAAGTCGAGGTAGACCGCGACGCGTGTGGCTCCCGGATCCGTCACGAGTCCAGTGTGGCCCATCGGCCGGCCGGAATCAGGCAGCCTGGGGCAACGTGAGGTGCGGATCGCAGATGTCGAGGACACGGCGCACGGTGGGGCTGCTGACCAGCGCCCAGTCGACGTTGGCGCGGATGCACCGCTCGCTGATCGTGCACAGCACGGAGAACCCCGCGGTCGACAGGAAGTCCACACCGGTCATGTCGAGGGTCAGCTGTCGGGAGTTCGCACCGCGGCGCAGCACGTATTCCTCCAGCTCAACGGCGTTCGCGGCGTCGACGGACCCGGCGACGGTGATGCGGACCTCGTACGGGCCGGTCCACTCGGTGGAGAACTGCAGATGATCGATAGAAGGCATTGAGATCAAGCTCCGAAACTGCGCGTGTACAGCGCGAAAGGAAATGGGGGGCGGCGTCTGCAGGTCCGAGTTCCACTGCCCGATCGCTGCGACATGCCGCGGCTGGTTGATCAACCTCGTCCAACACTACTCGGTTGGCCCCCCGTCACTGCAACCCCGTCGAGTAGATCCGACAGCGCGACGATCAGATCCGCGGGTGGGCGCCAACTGAACACGCCGGCCGGGTGTCCGTCGACGACGGGGGTCTGCGCCCCGCACATCCCGCGCAGGAACAGGTACTGCACCCCGCCGAGATGCTCCTCCGGTGTGTATCCGGGTTGGCGCCACCGCAAAAAGCGGTGTAGCACAACGCAATACAGCAGGGCCTGCAGCGGATAGTCCGAGTGCAGCATCGCCTCGGCCATCCGGGAGCGCGTGTAATCGGCTGCGGTGAGCGGTTTGTCGGGTTCGCCGAGCCAGTTCGTCTTGTAGTCCACCACCACGTAGCGACCGTCGACCCGCAGCACCGCGTCGATCGATCCCGACAGATACCCCCGCAGCGATTGCCCGCCCAGCGCCCGGTCGGTGAGCCGGTCGACGTAGGAGGCCAGCACGTCGTCGGCGGGCAGATGCGTGGCGAGCAGCCGGCCCACATCGGCGAGCGTGATCTGCGGGGCGTCGCCGCGCACATCGCCGCCGGCCAACGGGAATTCGAAGTCCAGCTCCCGCAGCCGGTCGGGCAGCCCGATCCGGCGCAGCGTGACCCCGGGGGTCAGCGGGCCGAGCGGAGTGTCGTGCATCGGCAGCAGCGCCTCGGCCAGTGCGTCGGGGGCGACGTCCACCGGCCACCACACCATGTGCTCGCGAATCCGCTTCTCCAGCTCGGCTTTCAGATCGGCGGCCAGTGGGTCGGCGTGTTCGAGCACCGCGTGCACCAGCGATCCGAACTTCGCGCCGGTCGGCAGCTCCGCCATCGGAGACGGCACGTCGGCGCCGACGGTGGAGGTCTGCGTCACCGGCACATCGGCGACCTCGTCGTCGAGTTCGATCACCTCGGGTTCGCTGGTCACCCCCGCGTCCTCGGCGGCGCGCAGCAGCCCCGAATACGACGTGCGCCGCCACGTGGTGTCGATGCGCCGGTGGAAGTGGCGGACGTCCAGACCCGTCGGCGGCGCCTCCGGACGAGGGGTCGACGGCGCGGCGATCACGGAGTCCTCGAGCACCGGACCGCCGAGGTCCTCCCAGGCGCGCAGCGCGGTGCGGGCGTCGGCGTCGTCGATGCGGGCCGGTTCGCAGCGGTCGGGGACGTGCGCCTCCCCGGGGCGACGGCCCCGCAGCAGCCGCGACAGGCCGCCGTTGGGTTCGTCCCACGACGGCGCCCACCACGCCACCACCTGTGACTGCGCGCGGGTCAGCGCCACGTAGGTGAGGCGGACGTCGTCGCTGGCGCCCTCACGCCTGCCCAGCCGTTCGACCTCGTGGTGGTCGGGGCTGTCCTCGCCGCCGATGTGCAGACAGCGGGTGCGGCCGTCGTGGAACAGCACGCAGTCGCGGGTCTGGATGTTGCGGTTGAACGCGAACGGCAGGTACACCACCGGGTACTGCAGACCCTTGCTCACCCACACCGTCATGATCTGTACGGCCGCGGCGTCGCTGTCGAGGCGGCGCATGCGCTCGACCGCACCGCTGCGCTCCTCGCGCTGGGTGCGCAGCCAGTCCCGCAGGGCGGGCAGCGCGAAGTGTTCGCGGTGGGCGGTGTCGTGCAGCACCTGGGCCAGATGCGCGAGGTCGGTCATGTGCCGTTCGCCGTCGCGCCAGGACAGCACCCGACGGCCCATGCCGGTCAGGTTCGCCGCCTCGAACACCGCCGCGACGCCGCGCTCGCGGGCGTGATCGGCCCACTCCCGCAACCGGTCCGCGATCTCGTCGGTCAACGCGTCGCCCTTGGTGGCGAGCTCCTCGGCGGTGCGGCCGAAGAACATCGTCGTCGCCGCCGCGCGCACCAGCCCGGAGCGGTGCGGTTGGTCGAACGCCTCGAGCAGGCACAGCCAGTCGTCGCCCGCGGGGGAGTTGAACACGTCGGAGTCGCCGGTGTAGACGGCGGGGATACCGGCCTCGGACAGCGCGTCGAAGCAGGCGCGGGCGTCCTTGTGTTTCTCGACGATCACCGCGATGTCCCTGGCCTGAATCGGCTTGTCGCAGAACGTCGCTCCGCTGGCGAGCAGTTGCCCGATGTCGGCGGCGAGGTCGCGGCTGATGTGCTCGCGCAGCGGGTCCATCTGGATGGTCTTGTCACCGCGGGTGCCGAACAGGTCGCGCGAGACGATCCGCAGCCGGAACGGATCGTTGCGCGGGGCGCCCTCGAGGCGGTGGCCCTTGTGGTGCGCCTCGACCGGTCGCACCACGATCTGCTCGTCGCCGAGTTCGGCGTCGCGCAGCACCACCTGCAACCGGTCGACGAGTTCGCCGTCGCTGCGCCAGTTGGTGCCCAGCGTCTGCCGGTGGCCCGCGGTGCTCGCCGCGTGCAGGTAGGTGACGATGTCGCCGCCGCGGAACGCGTAGATCGCCTGTTTGGGGTCGCCGATGAGGATCAGCGTCGAGCGGCCGGTGAACGCGCGGTCGAGCACCTGCCACTGCACCGGATCGGTGTCCTGGAACTCGTCGACCATCACGATCGACCACCGGCGGTGCATGCGCGCCCGCGCCGGGGACCCCTCGTCGGTGAGCGCGTTGGCCAGTCGCGACAGCAGGTCGTCGTAGTGCAGGATGCCGAGCCGGCGTTTGCGCCGTTCGAGTTCGGTGCACACCGCCTTCGCGAACGTGACCCTCACCTCGGCCTCGCTGCCCGGCGGCGGGTTCGACGGCCGCAGTTCGGTGCCGGCGTTGTGCACCACCTCGCGCGCCAAGTCCAGCGCCTGACTGCGGGTGAGCACCGGGTCGTCGCGCTGCTGACCGAAGTGGGCGAGGTACAGATCGTCGACGATCTCGGCGGTCAGGTCGTTGAGGCTCTCCACCAATTGCACGCCACTGTCTGTATCCCCGGCGACACCAAGGGATTTGAGGACGAGTTGGCAGAACTGATGTGTGGTCGCGATCGTGGCGGCGTCGAAACCGGCCAACGCGTCCTTGAGCCGCTGCTTGCGCAGGGCCCGTTCCTCGTCGGGGGCGTCGACGAGGTATGCGACGAGCTGGTTCTCGCCCGCGGCCGCCGGATCGTCGAACGCGACCAGTGCGTCGAGCATCTGGCCGCGGACGCGTTCGCGCAGTTCCTGGCTGGCCGCGCGGCCGAACGTCACCAGCAGCATCTGGTCGAGCGTCGCGACACCCTCGGCGACGTAGCGGGTCACCAACCCCGCGAGCGCGAACGTCTTGCCGGTGCCCGCGCTGGCCTCGAGCACCGTGGTGGTGCGCTCGGCGGGCAGCGGACCGAGCAGGTCGAAACTGTCCACTAGTCCGGATCCCTCTCGGCGGCGAGCATGGGTAGCCACAGGCGCTGGGCGTAGTCGTCGAGACCCGCCGCCACCAGCGCGCCCAGCGATGCGAACGGCCCCCAGACCCGCACGTTGGCCGGTTCGGCGTCCTCACCCGGGTAGCGGCCCGACTTCCAGCGGAACCCGGCCTCGCGCAACGGTTCTCCGCGGTGGTGGCGCGCCTCGGCCCACGCGTACGACGTCTTCGGCGGCAGCGGGATCGGCTGCTGTCGCCCGGCGTCGTACATGCGGACCAGGTCACGCAGTACACCGGTGGCGTCGTCGGGGGCGCCGAGCAGCCGCTCGCGCGGCGTGGTGCCCCGTTTCGCGCGGCCGATGCACACCGCCGCCCAGTCGGTGCCCGGACGGCCGGCGGTCAACGCCGCCAGCTGGATCCACGACGGCAGCAGGTGGCGGCCGTCGAGTTTGGAGTAGGTGACGGTGACGGTCCGGTCGCCGTACACGCGGGGGACGGTGCCGGTGAGACGGCGGCCGGCGCCGAGCGGGATGTCGACGTCGTAGGCGTGCATCGGCCGGCCGCGGTGCCGGTGGGCCGCGGTGGCCAGGGCGGCGGCCTGATCACGCAGCTCCTGGGCCTTGCGCCAGCCGAGCCGACCCGGCGGCAGCGACCCGCGCCGCCACTCCGCCTGTTGCGCCTGTTCGGGATTCAGCCCGCGCAGCATGTCGTCGAGCATGCGTTCGCCGACCTGCCATTCGGCGAGCGCGTCGATCTCCACGGGCATCGCGTCCTCGACGGCGTCGACGTCCCAGGGCAGCGTGTAGTCCAGCGCCCGGAAGAAGCCCTTGACCGGATCCTTGAAGAACGCGATCAAATCGTCGAGCGCGACGTCGTCCTGCGGGGGCGGGGGCAGCGGATGGGTGAGCAGACCCGGCCGCTCTTCGCGGTCGCCGGTCGAGACGGTGGCGGCGGTCAGCGCGGTCGAGTCGAACGTGAACGGGGTGTCGGGGATGCCGAGCGCGCCCGGGGTGACGTTGCGAACGTCGAAGGGCTGCAACGGATGCTCGACGAGCACACGCCCGCGCACCGGGTCCTCCGTGGTGATGTCGAGGGAGTCGAGCAGTTCGACCAACGGCACGGCGGGCGGTTTGCGCTGTCCGGAGTACTCGTTGGCGCCGGTGTAGGTGATGACGAGTTTCTCGGTCGCCGCGCCGATCGCGTCGAGCAGCAGTTGCCGGTCCTCCGAACGGATGTCGCGTTCCCCGGTCACTGGGTCGCGGGCCAGCGCGTCGTCGCCGTCGACCACGCCGAGGCGCGGGAAGAGCCCGTCGTCGAGACCCACGAGGCACACCACCCGGTGCGGCACCGAGCGCATCGGCACCATGGTGCACACCGTGAGCGTGCCGGTGCGGAAGTTCGCGCGGGTGGGCCGCCCGGCCAAGTGGCGGTCCAATAGCGCCTTCACGTCGGGCAGCCGCAGCAGCGTGTCCTTGCGCGGACCGGCCTGGGTGAGGACGTCGGCGAACTCGCGTTCCAGCTGGCTGGTCTGCCAGGTGTCGTCGTCGGGGACGGCGGTCAGCTGATCGATGCCGGTGCGCAGCGCGGCCAGCCACTCCTCGAGAGGCCGGGTGGTGCTGAGGCTTTCGACGGTGGTGTGCAGGCGGTCGACGTAGTCGGCGAGCCGGCCCGCCAGCTCGACGCGGTCGCTGCCAACGTCGTCGAGGGGCAGCGTGGTGTCGAGCCATGTGTGCGAGTCATCGGACAGTGCGACGCCGGCGAGCACCCGGTCCAGGCCGAACCGCCAGGTGTTCTGCACGAAGTCGACGCCGTAGGGGTGGCGGTGTTCGCGGTCGAAACCCCAGCGGATGTTGGCCTCGCGGACCCAGTCGCCGATGGTGTCGAGGTCGTCGTCGCTGAACCCGAACCGCGCGCGGATCGCGGGCGTCTCGGCGAGGTTGAGCACCTCGGTCGCCGTCGCCCGGCCGCCCGCCAGCGCCAGGAGTTGGCCCGCGACACCGAGCAACGGGTTGGTCTGCGTGAGTGCCCGGTCGGCGAGTTTGACCCGCAGCCGGTGCGCCGGATGCGCCCCGTAGATCACGTCGCCGAGGCCGAACCCGGCGACGATCAACGGCGCGTAGTGCTCGATGTCCGGGCACATGACGAGGATGTCGCGCGGTTCGAGCGTCGGGTCGTCGACGAGCAGACCGAGCAGCACCTCCCGCAGCACGTCGATCTGGCGGGCGGCGCCGTGGCAGCTGTGCACCTGCACGGAGCGGTCGGCGGCGTCGAGATGCCGGCCCTCCGGGCGGACCGCGTTGGCGGCGATGTCGGACTGCAGCCAGCCGAGCAGGGTGCCGGGATGGTGAGCGTGGCCGAGATATTCGTCGGTGGCCGCGTCGGCGGGCAGGCTGCGCTGCAGTTCGCGCAGATCGCGGCCGAGGGTGGCGAGCAGCGGGTGGCCGACCTCGCGATGGGTGTGGTCGTCGCGGCGGCGGACCGGGCCGCGGTGGGCGGTCAGCGAGGACCACAGGTCGTCGCTGGGGTGCGGCAGCCACAGGTGCAGGTCGTGATGGGTGGCAAGCGCTTCGATCAGTTCGACCTCGGTGGCGGGCAGCCGGGTGTGCCCGAACAGCGAAAGCCGGTCGGGCAAGTCGGTACGCGATTCGCGCAACCGCGCAACGGTTTTCGCGTGCCGGATGTGCGGCGGGTCGGCAGGCACCTTGTCCACGAGCGCGCGCCACAGATGCGGCTGCCAGTGCAGGTCCTCGTCGAGCCCGGTGGTGCCGCCGTCGAGCCAGTCGACGAGCAGCTGGGGACGCTGGCGGGCGTAGGAGGCGAACAGTCCGGCCAGCCGGCGCGCGACCGCATACCGGCGGCCCTGCCGCAGCTCCTTCTCCTCGCCGCGCTCGAACTGCCCGAGATGGGTGGCCAGAGTGGTGCACCACGGTTCGTCGAGGCTGGTGTCGATGACCTCGAGCAGCGGCCACACCAGCGCGTCGGGGGACCAGGGGTCGTCGTCCTGGGTGCCGGTCAAGTCGGCGATCAAGGAGCGCGGGTTGCGAAACGTGATGCCCGCGCAGACCCCGTCGTCACCCGAACCCCGCCCGAGGACGTGGGACAGCCGCTGACTCAGCCACCGCTCGACGCCCTTGGCCGGCACGATGACCAGTTCCTCGGCGAACGGGTCGGCGGGCGGGGTGGACAGCAGGGCACCGAGTCCGTCGGCCAGGAGGTCGGTGCGCTCCGCCCGGTGCAGATGGAATGGCATCGACCCAAACGATAGAGCGCGGGTCCGACGCTCGCCTACGCCGCGACGCTGTGAGGTCCGGTCAGCGCCGACGGACGGCACAGCACCGCGACGGCCACCACCGACAGCGCGGCCACGCCGAACGCGACGTAGACGTTCAGCGCGTCGGCCGCACCGCCGAGCACGGCCGCCGCGATCGGGCGGGACCCGAGGAAGCCGACGAGCCACAGCGCCATGATCCGGCCGCGCAACTCCTCCGGTGCGCGTTCCTGCACGACGGTGCTCAGCCCCGTCATCGCCCAGCCGAATCCGAGGCCGGCGAGCCCGAACCCGACCAGCGCCACCGGTGTCGTCATCGCGAAGGCCAACACGCCACAGCCCGCGCAGAGCAGCCACAGCCCGACCGACGACACGACGGCCGAGGCGATCCGCCCGCGCAGCAGCGCCAGCACGGCCATGCCCAGCGCCGCGCCGATCCCGAATACCGCTGACAGCGCGCCGACCAGGCGGGTGTCGCCGCCGAGGGAGTCGGCCATCGACGGGGTCAGCGTGATCGACGGATCCGCGGCGAACCCGACCGTCGTCACCGCCAGCAACGCCAGGAACAGCGGCTTGTCGCGCCAGACGTGCAGCAGCGCGACGCGCACGCGGTAGTCGGCGCCGTCGCGTTTGGGCGGGGGTGCGGGGAACCGGACCACCAGCAGGAAGATCGCGAAGACCAGATGCAGCGCGGCGCTGACCGCGAACGCCTCGGCGTACCCGAGGTGGGCGGCGATGTAGGCGCCGATCACCGGGCCGATCATCCGGCCGATCGTCATCGGAATGCTGTTGAGCGCCATCGCCGTCGACAGCTCACCGTCACGGATCAGGTTCGGGACGATCGACTGCATCGCCGGACCACCCACGACGAACCCGACACCGACGAGCAGCGTGCCGAGCAGGATCGCCGCTGCGGCCTGTCGCTCCGAGATCGCGAGCCACACCGCGATCGATCCGGACCCCATCAGGCACAGGATCCGGCCGAGCATGATCTGGCGCTCCGGGTTGCCGGTGTCGGCCCACTTGCCGCTGGTGGGGCTGAGGATCAGCTGCGGCCCGAACTGCACGACGCCGACGAGGCCGACCATGAGCGCCGACCCCGTCGCCTCGTACATGACGATCGCGGCGACGATGCCGTGCGTCCACACGGCGACGACCGAGAACATCTTGCCCCAGAACAGCGCCCCAAAGACCGGGTCGAACATCAGGCCGAGCGCGCCGCGCGCCTGCGGCGGGGCTGTCGTCTGCTCGGTCACCCTAATTGCATAGCACACCCATGTATCTGGCTCTGCGCCAGAGACCGCGCGCGACCAACGCTGCGTGCACGGCGCGCCCGACCGAATGAGGGGTGCGCCTCGGATGCGCGCGGACGTGGATCCACCCCAGCCGCTGAATCAGTTCCTCGGTCCTCAGAAACTGGACCATCGCGTAATTCTCGATCGGGCCTGGTTCCACGCTCACCCCGACCTTCGCCCACTCCCAGCCCATCGCGATGCGGGCCGACCACGACTCGTCCTCGACGTGGATGTCCGTGGTCGGCGTCGGAATGCCAGCGGTGACGAGACCGACGCGCAGCGCGCTCTCCTCCCGCGAGTGCGACCCGGCGTCCATCAGGCTCACCGCCTCCCGGGCCGCCGGTAGACCCCGCATCCCGGCGTACCGGTCGATCAGCTGTCGCACGTCGGCCTTGGTGAAGTCATTCTTGGCGGCGAGCGCGTCGAGTACGGCCACCGCCTGGACCAGCGGGAGGCGGCGGGCGACGTCGAGTGCGGTGCGGGCGGGTGAGGCCGCGGTGAGCCAGTTGCCGCGGCGGATCTCATCGTCGGAGATGCGCTCGTCGTGGATCTCGACGCCGGGCGTGGGTCTGCGGTACGGGGCGATGAGGTCGACGTCGTGCGATTTCAACGCCCAATAGACGCCGTACTCCCACGCCGCCGCCCGGCCGGTGACGATGCCCTTGCGCTTGGTCCACAGGTACGCCGCGAGTATTCGCCTGCTTTCGGTGCGTGGCGCGTCGTTGTGCAGGTAGACGTCCGGATGCAGTGCGGTGTAGTTCCACCGCAGTTGGCCGCGGGTCAGCCGGCCCGCGGCGATCTCTTCGGAGCCCACGATCGGGTAGTGCATGTCGCGAGCTTCCGGGGATGGTGTGACGTTTTCGTGCTTGAGCGCCGTACCTACACCAGGGCTGTGGATGAAGCGGACGGCTGTGGATTCACAGCCCTGGTGTAGGTCGGGCGCACAGCGTTGCGGGAGGGAGTGCCTCTCAAAGCCAGTCGCGGCGTTTGAACATGACGTAGAGGATCGCCACGAGCAGCACGATGATCACCGAACTCGTGATGAATCCGGCGACGGTGTCGATGCCCGGATACGCGACGTTCTGGCCGTAGAAGCCGGTGATCGCCGTCGGGACCGCGATGATCGCCGCCCAGCCGGTCAACTTCTTCATCACCATGTTCAGCCGCGCGTCCTGCAGCGACAGGTTCGTCTCGAACACCGTGGTGATCATGTCGCGCAGCGATTCGGTCCACTCCGAGGCGCGCAGGACGTGGTCGTACAGGTCGGCGTAGCGCGGGTCCAGCTCGGGCGAGATCTTCGCGTCCTGCCTGCGGTGCTGGATCGCGCTGACGACCTCGCGCATCGGCAGCACCACGCGGCGCAGATGGACGAGGTCCTTCCGCAGCTGAAAAGTCCTGCGCTGCATGACTTTACCGGGCAGCGTTTCGGCGAACAGCTCGTCCTCGAGCGCTTCGATCGCATCGTCGAGGTACTGCACCGCGTCGAAGTGGCCGTCGACCACGGTGTCGAGTAGTGCGTGCACCAGGGCGCCGACGCCGAACTGCTGACCGCCGAGCTCGTCGAACCGCTCCGACACCGCGTCGATGTCGAAGTCCGGCGACAGCCGCACCGTGATCAACCCCTGAGGCAGCACGAAGCCCGAGATGCGGTGGACGCGCAGCTCGGCGCCGGTGTCGACGCTGTAGACGGTGAAGAACGTGTGGGTCGGGTAGATCGTGGCCTTGGTGCGCTCGGCTTCGGCGACGGCGTCCTCGACGGCCCACTTGTTGAGGCCGAGCTCGTGGGCGAGGTCCTTGAGAATGGCGTGGTCGGAGGCGTAGACGTCGGCCCACACCAGCGTGCCGGGTTCGACGAGGTAGTCCGAGATCATCGAGAACTCGAAGTCGCCGTGCGGTTCGCCATTGCGCCAGACCCGGCCTCGGACGTCGCTCACCGGCCCATCTTGTCAGCCCAACCTGGTGTGATGGAGATCACTTCGGGCGTAGCCTGGAGTGACCTCGGAGGAAAGAAGGATGCGATGAAGGGTGCGCATCACGATCCCATCGACCACGCACGGACCTACCAATCGCGTGCCGGCGAATCGTTCATCGACACGCTGTGGTTCCCCGGGCTGGTGTTGATCGCGCTCGGCGTCATCGGGTTGGCGGCCATCGTGGCGTCCGCCGCGTACGGCGAGGGCCACCTGGTCCTGCCGCTGGCCCTGGTCACCGGCGCCGTGGTGACCGCGGGCGGCGGGCTGATCGCGCTGGAGCACCGGCGAGTGCTGAAGATCGAGCGGCTCTGGCAGACCCAGCACTCGGACAACACGCACCGCCACGCCGCCTGATCAGCGGCCGAGCAGCCCGTGCTCGAGCGCGTAGAGGCTGGCCGCGACGCGGTTGGACACGCCGAGCTTGGCGTAGGTGCGCTCGACGTGGTTGCGTGCGGTCTTCTCGCTGATCACCAATCGGGCGGCGATGTCCTTGTTCGTCGCCCCCTGCGCGACCAGGCGTAGCACCTCGGCCTCGCGTGCGGTCAACCCCGCGGGCCGGGGTTTCGGACCGGCCGATCCGCCCGCGGCGTGCAGCACCGCCTCGACGGCAACGGGGTCGAGACCGCCGTCGCGCACCTGCTGTTGCAGCCGGCGTGCGGCGTTGCCCGCCGTCATCGCTCCCCGGTACGGCCGGGGTTCGAGCGCCGCGCGGTAACTCACCGCGGCGGCGAGCACACGGTCGGGCATCGTCAACTCCCGCGCACCGAGTCCGCGCGGATAGCCCGTGCCGTCGAGCCGTTCGTGGTGGTTGGCCGCGACCGACGCCACCGTCGCGAGCCCCGCCACCTGATGCAGGATCCGTTCGGTCAGATACGGGTGCAACCGCACCCGCTCGAACTCCGCCATCGACAACGCCGACGGTTTCGACCACACCTGGTTCGACACCCCGATGCGGCCCACATCGTGGACATGGCCGGCGCGCCGCGTCACCGCGACACTCTCGTCGCTCGCCCCCATCGCGATCGCCGCATCGGCCGCCAATGCCGCGACCGCCCGCGAATGTCCGACCGTGAAGGGACATTTGAGGTCGACGAAATCGCCGAGTGCGACGAGCAGCGCGTCGAGCCCGGCGGCGTCGAGTTTGGTGTGGCGGTCGGGTGCCTGCTGCAGCGCCGTCGTCCAGACGTCCCCGGTCATCGGGACGGCCAGGACGGGTTCGGGGTCGGCGACGAACGCGTCGACGACGGCGGGGTCGAACTGCCCGCCCCGGCGGCCGCGGGCCATCGCGACCGCACCCTCGGTGCCGTAGCCGCGCTGGTGCACCTCGACCATGTCGGCGAACTGCGCGACCCGCATCTCGATCGGAATCGCCTCGCCCGCATGCCCGTTCGGCAGTCCGCCGCCGTCGAACCGTTCGAATGTGTAACCGAGGACGCGCTGTACGTCGGCGTCGAGGCCGATCCGCTCGGCCAGCATCGACGCCGACGCGCAGTGCGAATGGATGAGTTGCGAGATGTGTCCGCGCGCACCGGCATACAGCGTCGCGGCGGTCCGGATGCGCTCGAGCAGCGGTTCCCCGCGGGCGATGTTGGCGAGCAGGAACCGGTGGTACGGCAGTCCCGACCAGTCGACGAGGTAGGAGTCCCGGCGCACCGCGATGTCGTCGCCGAACCACCGCGCGTACTCGTGGGAGTCGGCGTGACAGCCGATCCACATGATCAGCGTCGAGTAGTAGGCGCAGTCGCGCTGCTCGGGGGTGAGCCCGAGCCGGTCGGCCAGCCGCGTCGCGATGAGCGCCGAGCGCAGCATGTGCTCAGCGGGCTGGCCGAGGCCCAGGTCGATGGCCACCGACAGGGCCGCGAGGACTTCCGCGCGGGTCGTCACCATCTGATTTTGCGTCGTCGGTCAGGTCAGTGACAGCCGATCGGCGTCCTGGTGTCGGCGCCGGTCGAACGGATCGAACAGACCCTGCCCGACGACGCAGATACCGCGTTGGGGCAGCCGGAAGTCGGCGAGCCGCGCCTGGCTGGGCAGCGGACCCGTCGGGCCGAGGTCCCTGCCGCGCACGGTCGCGGTGGAGTCGGCGACGACCCAGACCCGCTTGGGGCCGATGCGGAACTGCTGGCCGTTGGACGCGGTGCCGGTCAGCCGGAGGCTGCCCGCGCGCAGCGTGGGGCCGACGATGCGGCCGAGTACGGCGAGTGCCCGCGGGTCGGCCCAGGTCCTGGCGGGCAGGCGGGTGCCGACGGCGGTGAGGGCTCTGGTCGCGGCTGTCGCGGTGATGTCCACCTGCCACCGCAGGACGCCGGGGATCGTGATGCTCAGCGTCCAGGGCGTCGTCCACGTCGCGGTGATCGGGCAGACGACCGGGTCGACGGTGGTGGCGGAGCTGAAGTAGCGCGAGCAGCTCTGTGCGCCCGGGGTGGTGGCGTAGAACGTCCACACACCGTCGGGGGTGCGGTGCCACACCGAGAGGTAGGCGGGGGAGAACGAGGTGGCGGGGAAGTCGCGGAAGGCGAGGTAGTGGCCGCTGGCGAAGGGCAGGCCCATGACGCCGAAGCCGACGACGCGCTCCTCGTCACCGTCTGGAAGGGGTTGAGTCGCGGTCGCTTCCGCGGCCGCCTGGGGAGTGGGTTGTGTGTTCATGCTCCGATGCTGCGGCGCCCGGGCCGTCACGGGCATGGGGCATCCGCCTCAACTTCCGCATGTGCGATTTCGGTGTAGTTGGTTGCGGTGAGCGCAACCAGCTACACCGAAATCACGGGCGGAAGCCCGCGAGCAGTGCGTGCACCCCGACCTGCCACCGCCGGTCGACCGACCGCGCCGTCGTGCCCAGCCAACAGCCGGCCTCCTGCACGGCCAGCCCCTTCGCGAGTGCGAGCAACACATGCGCGATGTCGATGGCATCGCCGACGAGGACACCCTCGTCGAGGCAGCGCTGGATGCGGGTGAGGAAGATGTCGCGCACCGACTCGCCCGCGGCCAATTCCGCGGGGCCGGGGTCGAAGTCGGCGAACGGTCGGGAGAACATCACCTGCGCCAGCCGAGGCGACTGCGTGCAGAAGCGGCGGAACACCGGCACGATCGCCTCGACGTCGGCGACGGGATCGTCGGTGATCGGGGTTTCGGCGAGGTCGCGGCCGAGC
The DNA here is from genome assembly GCF_001499965.1 of Mycobacterium sp. GA-2829. GTDB lineage: Bacteria > Actinomycetota > Actinomycetes > Mycobacteriales > Mycobacteriaceae > Mycobacterium. Next base: position 45,367 of record NZ_LQIT01000004.1, on the reverse strand, counting down.
CGGCGGAAGCCCTCGAAGAAGATGGCGCGGACGAGGCCGGCCTTGTCGTCGAACAGCTCGTAGACCGCGGGTACCGACGTCCCGGCCCGCTCGGCGACCCGCCGGGTGGTCAGCCGCGTGACGCCCTCGTCGTTGAGCGTCGCGACCGCGACCTCGAGCAGCCGGTCCCGTAGTTCGGGGGTGCGCTGCTTGGCCCTCGGCATCGCGTCCTAGCCGCCGAACTCCGTTGCCAGGCCGTCGATTCCGGCGCGGATCGCCTGCAGCGACTGCTCGCGGGCCTTGAGCTTGCTCGCGAGGTGGGCGTTGAGGTGCAGGGTGGCCGCGGCCTCGGCCGCGACCTGCTGTGCCCGTCCGACCGCGTCCTGTTCGACGATCTCGTCGAGCCACCCCGCGTCGATCGCCGCGTCGCCGGAGAACACCGCCGCCATCGAGATGCCGCGGTGGAACGCTGCGGGCGTCAACCGCATCCGCATCAGTTCGATCGCCGAGATGGGCAGCACCATGCCGATCGCGACCTCGTTGGCCTGGCAGCGGGTGCGCGGCGTGCCGATCCGGACGTCGCCGGACAGCAGCAGGAACGAGCCCATCGCGATCGCGGGTCCGGTCGCGGCCATGATGATCGGCTTGGGGAAGGTCAGGCAGCGCACGGCGAGTTCGAAGCCGCCGCTGAGCATGCCGAGGGCGGCCTGCGCGTCGCCGGAGGCGAACACCGCCAGATCGAACCCGCCGCTGAAGAGCTTCTGGTTGCCCGCCAGCACAACGGCTTTCGAATCGTCCTTCTCGGCCTGGTCGAGGGCGTCGTTGAGGTTGGCCTGCATCGCGGGGGAGAGGACGTTGGCTTTGCCGTCGTCCATCGTGATGGTGGCGACGGATTCGGTCAGGTCGTAGGTCGCGGTGTCGCTCATCGGGCTGACGTTACGTAACAACGTTACGAAAAGGAAGAGTGATGGCCAGATTCCGGCGTCATCTGTCCATCTGGACACTCGTGGTGCGCTGCCGTGCACGCGAGAGTGGATGGCGTGACGCTGACCGAAACCTCGGCATGGAATCTGCCCGATACCGACATCTGCTCGGCGGCAATGCGACTGGTGTTCGACGTCTCGACGCCGGTCATCGCCAACCACACCGTCCGCAGCTATCTGTTCGCCCGTGAACTCGCCGCCGCCAAAGGCATGCGGTACGACGACGAAGTCGTGTTCCTGACATGCCTGCTGCACGACCTCGGGGTCACTGAGCACGGCGCGGGGTCCCAGCGATTCGAGGTCGACGGCGCCGACGCCGCGCAGCGGTTCCTGTTGTCGCGCGGGGTCGCAGAGGAGCGGATCCGCACGGTGTGGGAGGGCATCGCGCTGCACACCAGCCTCGGCCTGGCCGAGCGGTTCGGCGCCGAACAGGCAGTGACGTTCTTCGGCATCTCGCTCGACATCGATGGCCGCGAAAGGGGTTTGCTCTCAGGGGAATTCGTGGAGCGGGTGCTGCAGGCGTGGCCGCGGCACGATCTCGGCTACGCGATCGCCGACCTCATCGCCCGTGATGTCGCCGCTGACCCGCGCAAGGCGCCGCCGTTCACGTTCCCCGCGCTGGTGCACGGAAGCGGGATCACCTTCGAGGACGTGGTGGCGAACTCGGGCTGGGGTGACCGGCCGGTCACGCCGTAGCGTCGGCGAGCTCGCGGGGTGCGGGCAGCGGCGTGTGCGTGGGCACGAGCCGTTCGCTGCGAGCCAGCCATTCGGCGTCGGCCCACTCGACGCGGGCGGGCAGCCGCCGCCAGTACTGCGGGTGGGCGCGGACGTAGAGCTCGACGCTGGCGTGGACGCGCGCGTCGTCGGGGAGCCTGCGCAGGGACAGCGGATGGCTGCTGCCGGCCAGGGCGTCGAACTCCGTCGGCGTGGGCAGGCGGTAGTCGCCGCGCAGGCGGATACCGGCGCGGACGGCGCCGTCGAGCACCCAGTCGAGGGCGATGTCGGCGAGTGGCCAGCACGCACTGCGGGTGCCGGCGATATCGCAGTGGGCGCCGCGGAACCACACCTCCTCGACGGTGGGGGCGTGGAGGCGTTCGCCGAAGTGGCCGCCGTCGATCGCGATGGCGTGGCGTCCGGCGGCGACGTTGGTGAGGTCGTCGGCGGTCGGGGCGGTGGTGGGGACGGTGACCGAGTCCCAGAGGCCGAGGTATTCGACGGGGACCGCGGCGCGGTCGCGGCCGGTCAGCGATGCGGCGAGACGGCTGACGCGTGCCCAATCCGCAGGGGTGCGGTCGGTGCGGGGGAGGACGTAGGTGTCGACGAGGTAGTCGAGTAACTGGTCGCGGCGGTCGTGCCAGATGCCGATGGTGCCGAGCAAGCGGGCGAGTTCGCGTGCACAGGAAGCGCCGCGGCCGACGCCGAAGAGGTAGATGTCGTCGCCCGGCGACCAGGTGTCGAGGAGGAAGCGGTAGGCGTCGACGATGCTTGCCCTGGCCTGTTCGGCGGCGGCATTGCGCCATTTCAAGGGGTTGGCGCCGCGGGGTTGGGCGCCGTGGCCGGCGTCGTACCAGGTGAGCTGGTCGGGGGAGCGCTCGACGAGGCTGAAGAGGGCGCCGGCGTTGGTGGAAGCCTGCTGACTCGGATGCGTCTGCGTGCGGTCAAAGCACAACACGATGTTCTTCACAGCAACCCCCGGCTGAGAACTGGCTTCGTTTGTCCTTAGTTTGCCCGTTCGGCCCGGCGATGTCGATACTTTCCGGGGGACTTAATGCGATTTGGCGACGGATTCTGTCGATGTCACGGTTCTCGGATACGGATTCCGTGGCACTCGGTGCGAAAACCCGGGGGAACGCGTGCTGACGGGTTCGGGGCTCGTGGGGCGGGTGGGACGTTGCCGAAGCTGCGGGACCGCGTGGGAAACCGGACGCGGCGCCGCGGGGAGCGCGGTGATATCGCAGGCGATATCAACTCCAGAGGGGACATACCGTCCGAAATCCGCGCCGCCGCAGGTGTGTGGGTCGTCAGAACCGATATCGCCGGCGATATCGCGTTCGTAACCAGGCGGCGGCCGGGAGGCCGTTTTTCCGCCGTGTGGTCACGAACGCGGACGCGGTGGCGGTTTCAGCCGCCCATCAACATCCGCCACTGCGCCAGGTCGCCCGCCCGGTACACGTAGTTCGTCCGTCGCACCTCATCCAGCGCCGCACTGGGCTCCGCCGAATACCAGTGCCCCGGGAACACCGTCGGATTCCCCGAGAGCTGAGCCAGCGCCTGCAGGCTCCGGAACATGTCGTCGACGTTCCCGCCTGGGAAATCCGTCCGCCCGCACCCCTCCAGGAACAGCGTGTCCCCGGCGACCAGTCGCCCGTCCAGCAGGAAGCACTGACTGCCCGGCGTATGCCCCGGCGTGTGCAGCAGCTCGATCTCGATCGCGCCGACCGAGACCACATCCCCATGCGAATGCGCCGTCAGGTCGCCCCGCGGAATCCCCGTCACCCGCGAAACCCAGTCTGCCTCATGGCTGTTCACATGCACCGGCACGCTGACCCGCTCCAACAGCTCCGCCAGCCCGGCCAACTCGAAGCCCATCATCGACCCGCCGACATGGTCGGGGTGATGATGCGTCGCCAACACCCCCGACAGATGCATCCCGTCGGCCTCCAACGCATCCACGAGATCCCCCGCCGCATACGCCGGGTCCACGACCACGCAGTCGCCGGTCTCGCGATCCCCGATGAGATACGCGAAGTTGCGCATCTGCGTCGCAATCATGTCGCCCACGGCGAAGTCACGGCCGGCGAGCAGCTGTCGGAAGTAGAGGCGGTCCGAATTCGTCACGCCCGACAGCGTAAAGCGGCAGGTGGAAAAACCGCACGTCGCGGGGTGTTTAACCGCACACGCTCAAAAGTGGCATCCAAGCTGCGCATTTACATACCGTTCGATTCGTGCAACTCACCCGATTCACCGACCTCGGCCTGCGGACCATGATGCTGCTGGCCGCGGGCGAGGCCGACGGGCAGCGCGTCACCACCCGCACCATCGCCGCGGGCGCCGCCGCGTCCGAACACCACATCGCCAAGGCCGTCGCCCGCCTCGCCGACCTCGGCATGGTGAACGCGCGCCGTGGCCGTGTCGGCGGTCTGGAACTCACCGACGACGGCCGTCACGTCTCGATCGGCTGGCTGATCCGCCGCCTCGAAGGTGACCGCGAGGTCGTCGACTGCAGCGGCGAGACCGCCTGCCCGCTCGTCGCCGGCTGCCGCCTGCGCAAGGCGCTCGCCGACGCCAAGGAGGCCTTCTACCGCGAACTCGACCGCTACACCCTCGCCGACCTGGCGACCCCCGCACTTCCCCTGGTGTTCCTCGGAACACCGCCGAAGACCCCCACCGAGGAAAGGAACATCCCATGACCACCGTCGTCGGCGAAGAGCTCGCCCCCGCGCACGCCCAGACGATCGCCGCCACCCTGCCGCTCGTCGGCGCGCACATCGACGAGATCACGACGGAGTTCTACCGCCGGATGTTCGACGCCCGCCCCGAACTGCTGCGCAACCTGTTCAACCGCGGCAACCAGGCCCAGGGCGCCCAGCAGAAAGCGCTGGCCGCGTCCATCGCCACCTACGCGACCTGCCTCATCGATCCGAACCTGCCGCATCCGGCCGAGCTGCTCTCCCGCATCGGCCACAAGCACGCCTCGCTCGGCATCACCGCCGACCAGTACGAGATCGTCCACGAGCATCTGTTCGCCGCGATCGTCGAGGTGCTCGGCGCCGACACCGTCACCGCCGACGTGGCCGAGGCCTGGGACGCCGTCTACTGGATGATGGCCGGCACCCTCATCGAGCTCGAGCGCGGCCTGTACGCCGCGGCCGGCGTCGACGACGGTGACGTCTACCGCCGCGCCCGCGTCGTCGCCCGGGAAGACGACCCGTCCGGCGCCGTGCTGCTCACGGTCCGCTCCATGGGCGCCCCGTTCAGCGCGTTCCGCCCCGGCCAGTACGTGTCGGTCGGCGTCACGCTGCCCGACGGCGCCCGCCAGCTGCGCCAGTACAGCCTCATCAACACCCCGGGCGACGGCGAGCTCACGTTCGCGGTCCGCCCCCAAGGCGAGGTGTCGACCTGGATCCACGCCAACGTCCACGAGGGCGATGTCCTCGACGTCACCGTCCCGTTCGGCGACCTGCCCGACCCCGACCAGCACCACCGCCCGCTCGTGCTGATCTCCGCGGGCATCGGCATCACCCCGATGATCGGCATCCTCGAACATCTCGCCGCCGTCGCGCCTGCGACGACCGTGAAGGTCTGGCACGCCGACCGGTCCACGGAGACCCATCCGCTCCGGGATCGGCAGCGGGAACTGGTCGCCGCACTGCCCGACGCCACGCTCGAGGTCTGGTACGAGGAGGCCGCGCCGGAGGCCCGTGAGGGTCTGCTCGACGTGACCGCCGTCGACCTGCCCGACGACGTCGAGGTCTACCTGTGCGGCGGGACCGGATTCGTCCAGGCCGTGCGCGCTCAACTGCAGGAACGTGGCGTGCCGGCCGACCGGGTGCACTGCGAACTGTTCGCGCCGAACGACTGGCTGCTGTCCTAGGAGGGGAATCAGAACGGCCCGCGCACGGTTGTGATGACCAGCGGTTTGGTTTGTGCGCGGGCCGGGCTGTACTCTCTTCAATGCCCGCGGCACGGTCTTCCGCCGTTCGAGGGTCAGGCCCCCTTAGCTCAGTCGGCAGAGCGTTTCCATGGTAAGGAAAAGGTCAACGGTTCGATTCCGTTAGGGGGCTCGGCGACCGCCGAGTGGTAGGCGCCTGGAATGGCGGTGTAGCTCAGCTGGTTAGAGCGCACGACTCATAATCGTGAGGTCGGGGGATCGAGTCCCCCCACCGCTACAGAGCACGAGTAACGCACGAGATTTGATGAAAGAGGGCAGCTGACGTGGCCTCCAGTACCGACGTCCGGCCGAAGATCACTTTGGCCTGCGAGGTGTGCAAGCACCGCAACTACATCACGAAGAAGAACCGTCGTAACGATCCCGACCGCCTCGAGCTGAAGAAGTTCTGCCCGAACTGCGGTACGCATCGTGCGCACAAGGAGTCGCGCTGATCGTCAGCCCGGTGGGCATCGCCTCCGCTGACTAGGTAGGTTCATCACTCGTGTCTTTTCTGGACGATTACGTCGGGACGCATTACCGCCATCCCGACCACTACATCGTCGGCCGCGAAAAGATCCGCGAATACGCCGTCGCCGTCAAGAACGACGATGCGGCGTTCTTCGACGACGCCGCGGCCGCCGAGCTCGGCTCCGACGGGCTGCTCGCCCCGCTGACGTTCATCTCGGTGTTCGGCTATCAGGCCCAGTTGGCGATGTTCCAGTCCAACGGCATCGCGATCAGCGACGCGCAGATCGTGCAGGTCGACCAGACGCTCAAGTTCATCCGCCCGATCAAGGCGGGCGACAAGCTGTACTGCGACGTGTACATCGACTCGATTCGCAAGGCACACGGCACCGACATCATCACGACGCGCAACATCATCAGCAACGGCGATGGTGACGTCGTACAGGAGTGCTACACCACGCTCGCGGGGCGTAGCGACGAAGACGGAGAAAGTGGCTTCAGCAATGGCACTGCGTGAGTTCGATTCGGTCAAGGTCGGCGATCAGCTCCCCGAGAAGGTGATCCCGCTGACGCGGCAGGATCTCGTCAACTACGCCGGCGTCTCCGGCGACCTGAACCCCATCCACTGGGACGACGACATCGCCAAGCAGGTCGGCCTCGACACGGCCATCGCGCACGGCATGCTGACGATGGGCCTCGGTGGCGGCTACATCACCTCATGGGTCGGCGACCCGGCCGCGGTCAAGGAGTACAACGTGCGGTTCACCGCCGTCGTACCCGTGCCCAACGACGGTGTCGGCGCCGAGATCGTCTTCGGTGGACGCGTGAAATCCGTTGACCCCGAGACGAAGTCGGTCACCATCGCGCTGACGGCCACGGCCGGCGGCAAGAAGATCTTCGGCCGGGCCGTCGCCGTCGCGACGCTGGCATAGGCGGGACTGCGCACATGGCACTGAAAACCGACATCCGCGGCATGGTCTGGCAGTACCCGGAGGCGTTCGTCGTCGGGCGCGAGCAGATCCGGCAGTACGCCACCGCCGTCAAGGCCAAGGACCCGGCGAGCCACGACCTGGCCGCCGCGGCCGAGTTGGGCCACGAGGGCCTCGTCGCGCCGCCGACGTTCATGTCGATCCTCGCGGTGATGACCCAGCGGCACTTCTTCCAGAACGTCGACGTGGGCTTCGAGACCATGCAGATCGTGCAGGTCGACCAGAAGTTCCTGTTCCACCGCCCGATCAAAGAGGGCGACCGCCTGATCGCCACGATGCACATCCTGACCGTGGACGAGCGCTTCGGCGCCGACATCGTCACCACGCGCAACGTGCTGACCGACGAAGAGGGCGGCGCCGTGGTGATGGAGGCGTTCACCACGCTGATGGGCCACGAGGGCGACAACTCGATCTCCGCGGGCTGGGATCCGGAGAGCGGCCAGGTGGTCCGCAAGCCGGTCAAACACGAAGCGGATTAGTAACTGGGACGGGTGGCGCGCTACACTCGTCCCCGGGGTTTTCCCATTACAAGCGCGCTTCCGACAGGACGTCTGGAAGCGCGCGAATTATGTGAGCCCCATACGCCGAAGGGGCGTAGCTCAACTGGCAGAGCAGCGGTCTCCAAAACCGCAGGTTGCAGGTTCAAGTCCTGTCGCCCCTGCAACTGAATACTGGACAAGCGTGGACACTGGACAGTGATGACAACCAAGAGTCCACACGAACCCGAGACGAAAGGCATGCGGTGAGCGACGAGCGCGATCGTGCCGGCTCCGCAGGCACCGGCAGCGACGCAGAGAACGACGGCGTCGACGACACCCACGGCCAGACCGCCGTGGTGACCCGGCCGCTGCGCCCCACCGGCAAGCGGACGCGGCGCGCGGCCGTCGACACCGATGCCGAATCCGATGCCGTCGAGCTCACCGAGAGCTCGGGCACCGAGAACGGCTCGGGGAAGACCAAGAAGAAGACGAAGAAGGAACCGGGTAAGTACCCGAACCCGTTCCTCTACGTCGTCAACTACATCAAGCAGGTCATCGCCGAGCTGCGCAAGGTCATCTGGCCGAACCGCAAGCAGATGGTCAGCTACACCAGCGTCGTGCTGGTGTTCCTGGTGTTCATGGTGGCGCTGATCGCCGGGGCCGACTACGGCCTGGCCCGACTGGTCGGACTGGTGTTCGGCGAATAGCCGAGGACGACCGGTAACCAAGAGAGGACTACAACCGTGACGAGCTTCGAGGGCGATACGCCTTCGGCCGAGAGCGTCGATCTGGTCGACACCGATGCGACCGACACGGCCAACACCGATCCCGCGACCGAGGACGCCGACGTCGCCGGTGGTGAAGTGAGCGAAGAGGCCGCCACCGACACGACCGCCGAGGCCCCCGCCGAGGCCGCGCCTCCGGCCGAGGAAGTGGACGAGGATCCCGCCGTCGCGCTGAAGAAGGAACTGCGGCTCAAGCCGGGCGACTGGTACGTGATCCACTCCTACGCCGGTTACGAGAACAAGGTGAAGGCCAACCTCGAGACCCGCGTGCAGAACCTCGACGTCGGTGACTACATCTTCCAGGTCGAGGTCCCGACCGAAGAGGTCACCGAGATCAAGAACGGCCAGCGCAAGCAGGTCAACCGCAAGGTGCTGCCGGGCTACATCCTGGTTCGGATGGAGCTCAACGACGAGTCGTGGGGCGCGGTGCGCAACACCCCGGGTGTGACCGGGTTCGTCGGCGCGACCTCGCGGCCCTCGCCGCTGAGCCTCGACGACGTGGTGAAGTTCCTGCTGCCGCCCGCCGCGGCGAAGAAGCCCGGCAAGGCCGCCTCGACGGCTGCCGGTGCCGCGTCCACCGAGGCGACGCTGGAACGTCCCGAGATCCTGGTCGACTTCGAGGTCGGCGAGTCGGTCACCGTCATGGACGGCCCGTTCGCGACGCTGCCCGCCTCGATCAGCGAGGTCAACGCCGAGCAGCAGAAGCTCAAGGTGCTGGTGTCGATCTTCGGTCGCGAGACACCGGTCGAGCTGACCTTCAACCAGGTCTCCAAGATCTAACTAGAAGCCCCAGAAAGAAGAAGAGGAACAGCACAGCATGGCCCCGAAGAAGAAGGTCACCGGGCTGATCAAGCTGCAGATCCAGGCCGGGCAGGCCAACCCCGCCCCGCCCGTGGGTCCGGCGCTCGGTCAGCACGGCGTCAACATCATGGAGTTCTGCAAGGCGTACAACGCCGCGACCGAGTCGCAGCGCGGCAACGTCATCCCCGTGGAGATCACCGTCTACGAGGACCGCAGCTTCTCCTTTGCCCTCAAGACGCCGCCGGCAGCCAAGCTGCTGCTGAAGGCCGCGGGTGTGCCGAAGGGCTCCGGCGAGCCGCACAAGACCAAGGTCGCCAAGGTGACCTGGGATCAGGTGCGCGAGATCGCCGAGACCAAGAAGGCCGACCTGAACGCCAACGACATCGATCAGGCCGCCAAGATCATCGCCGGCACCGCCCGGTCGATGGGCATCACCGTCGAATAATTCGGCGTGCTGCCCCGTTGACTCTGCGGTGACGGCGCGAAATTGCGAGTGGGCATAGCCCTGAGCGCAGAGTCAACGTCCAATCCGTGGGAGAGCTGGCATCGGCTCGGCAACCACGAACTTCGAAACAGGAGATACCAATGAGCAAGAACAGCAAGGCATACCGCGAAGCCGCGGCGAAGGTCGACAAGGAAAAGCTCTACACGCCGCTGGAGGCCGCGAAGCTGGCCAAGGAGACGTCGTCGAAGAAGCAGGACGCCACCGTCGAGGTCGCGATCCGCTTGGGCGTCGATCCCCGTAAGGCCGATCAGATGGTGCGTGGCACCGTGAACCTGCCGCACGGCACCGGTAAGACCGCGCGCGTCGCGGTGTTCGCCGTCGGTGACAAGGCCGAGCAGGCCGCGGCCGCGGGTGCGGACATCGTCGGCAGCGACGATCTGATCGAGCAGATCCAGGGCGGCATGCTGGACTTCGACGCCGCGATCGCGACGCCGGATCAGATGGCCAAGGTCGGCCGGATCGCGCGCATCCTGGGGCCGCGCGGTCTGATGCCGAACCCGAAGACCGGCACCGTGACCGCCGATGTGGCCAAGGCCGTGCAGGACATCAAGGGCGGCAAGATCAACTTCCGCGTGGACAAGCAGGCCAACCTGCACATCGTGATCGGTAAGGCCTCGTTCGACGAGACCAAGCTGGCCGAGAACTACGGCGCCGCGCTGGACGAGATCCTGCGGGCCAAGCCGTCGGCGTCCAAGGGTCGCTACCTGAAGAAGATCACCGTCTCGACCACGACGGGCCCTGGCATCCCGGTCGACCCGGCCGTGACGCGTAACTTCGCGGAGGCGTAGGCGCCAGCCGGAGCCGACCATCGGCCCAGTGGCCGAAGTCAGCTACAACGAACGCCCCCGCCACGGCGGGGGCGTTCGTCGTTTCGTCAGAGTGCCTGCAGCTGGCTCTTCCTGGCCGGCAGCCCGACAGGCTTGTGCTTGGTCAGCTGGCAGTGCTCGATGACATCGATGACGGCATTACCGCGAAACCAGCGCCGTTTGCCTTCATAACCACATTGGCACTGTGCTCGGTTGTTGAGCCAGCTAGTGATCATGTACGCCTGGTACCCCTCCATGTCGCCAGACTAAAGGCAGCAAATAATACGCGCCACAGAATCGCGAACTATGTAAGAAATCGACCGCTATGCGGTTGCCACCGGCTCGGCGTTCTGCGCCTCGTAGAGCTGCTTGTACAGGCCGCCGCGGGCGAGTAGTTCGGAGTGCGTGCCCTCGGTGGCGACGCGTCCGCCGTCGAGCACGATGATCCGGTCGGCCACGCCGGCGATGAAATCCATGTCGTGGCTGATCACGATGCAGGTCCGGTCGGAGGCGTACTCGCGGATCACCTGCGCGATGCGTACGCGCTGATCGGCGTCGAGGTTCTCGGTCGGTTCGTCGAGCAGCAGCACCTCGGGTCGGCGCAGCAGGCAGCGTGCCAAGGCGATCAGCCGCTTCTGTCCCCCGGAGGGCACCTGCACGTCGACGACGGTGTCGTAGCCGCGCTCGATCTTGAGCGGATCGGTGATGACGGAGTGGATGTGGGCGAGCCTGCAGGCCTCTTCGACCTCGGCGTCGGTGGCGTCCCGGCGGGCCAGACGCACGTTCTCGCGGATCGAGTCCTTGAGGAAGAACGGGAACTGCGACAGTTTGGACACCTGCTCGCGCAGCGTCTGAAGCGACAGGTCGCGGATGTCGTAGCCGTCGAGTTCGATGCGCCCGCGGTCGGGGTCGAGGAACCGCAGCAGCAGGTTGAAGATCGTCGACTTCCCGGACCCGATGTGGCCGACCAGCGCGACGGTCTCGCCCTCGCGGATCCGGAACGAGACGCCGTCGAGCACCTTCTGGCGGTCGCCGTAGCCGAACACCACGTCCTTGAACTCGATGTTGCCGTGCAGTTCGTCGAGTTCGACGGCGCCGGGCCGTTCCCGGATCGTCGGTTCGGTGTCCAGCAGCTCGTAGGTCGACACGACGTTGGGGACGACGGAGTTGTAGCTCGTGTAGGCGTCGATGATCCGTTGGGCCGGGGCGAACATCGTGGGCACGAAGCCGACGAACACGATGAGGCTGTTGAACGTCAGCCCGAAGGCTGTGCTGAACGCGAGGCCCACGATCAGCACGAGCGCCGTGCTCAGCGCGACGAAGATCTGCGTGCTGCGACTGCTGGCCTGCAGCCAGACCACCATCATCGCCGACGTCTTCGCGGCCTCCTCGGAGGCTTCGGCGAACCGCTCGCTGCGCCGCCCCTCGGCGTGGAAGATCTGGATGTCGGAGATCCCGTTGATGGTCTCCTCGAGTTCACCGCCGAGGTGTCGGCTGCTCATCATGATCTGGCGGGTGGTGGCCTGCAGCTTCTTGCCGACGAACCGCAGCGCCATCAACGCGAACGGCGACAACAGCAGCGATGCGATGGTCATCTGCCACGACAGCGACAGCAGATACGCCAACGCGATCACCAGCACGACCGCGTCGATCAGCGGCGGGATCAGGCAGTCGGTGAGCAGCTTCTGCACCCCGGCCGACTCGACCTGAATGCGCTGCATCAGGGCGCCGCTGCGTGCGCCGGTGAAGAAGTCGAGCGACAGCGACTGGAGGTGGTCGTGCACACGCTGCCGGATGGCGGTGAGCAGCTTCCAGTCCACCTGCGCGTCCACCCAGGCGCGGACGAAGCCCAACACCTGCGCGAGCACCAGCGACGCCGCCCAGATCGCCAGCCACCCCGCGAACGGCAGCATCGGGCCCGACACGGTGCCGTCGGGCCGGCTCGCGCGCGGACCGCTGACCGACCAGATGTCCTGCAGGCCGCCGCCTTCCGCGCCGGCGACCCGGCCCATGATGTCGATCATCGGCCCCCACACCGCGGGGGTGACGAACGGCAGTGCGGTCACGATCAGCCCGAGTATCACCGACACGGCGACCAGACCGCGCATCGGACGCAGCAGCTCCAGGCTGCGCCGCACGTACTTTCGCGCCATCCCGCGCGGAGGCGGTGGCCCACCCATGCGGACGGGCATGCCGACCGGTCGGCCGCCCGGAGGGCTCGGCGGTGCGCCCATGGCCGGTCCCAGTGCTCCGGATCGGGTGGCGGGGGGTTCGGTGGTCATGGGGTCACCTCGTCGAGCAAGTGTGTGATCGCTTCGCGCAGCGCCGCTTTGTCGGGTTTCGACGTGGCGACGCGGACGGTGCCCGCACGGTCGATCAGCGTGAAGGTCGGCACCCCGCGGGCGCCGTAGCGCAGCCGGGTGCGGTCGGAGACGACGGCCGCGCCGAAGGCGTGCCCGATCGGTTCGGTGCGACGGTCGGTCAACCCGAACACGTTCAATTCCTCGTGCTGCGAGAGCAATTCATCGAGGAACGGGGCCATCCCCGCACACGAACGGCACGACGGCGCCCAGAACTCGAGCAAGACGACGCGGCCGTGCAACGCGGTGAGCGTGGTGGGTTCACCGCGGAGCCAGTCGACGACGTCGAGTTCCGGCGCGGGCCGGTCGAGCAGCGCGATCTGGGCGGCGCGGTCTCGCAGTTGGTAGCAGCCGACGGTCGCGACATGCACCTCGTCCGGGGTGCCGGACTGCTGGACGAGTCTCAGGATGTGGTCGGCGTACAGCGCCTCGTGATGCAGCAGATCCTGTGCTGCCGAACGGTTTCCGACACCGATGTACAGGTCGGCCAATGTCAGCGCCAGCAGCACCCGGTCCCGGAACGGCACCCCGTACGGTTGCGAGCGGGCGTCGTCGAGGGCGGCGCCGACCAGAGTCACCGCGTCGTGCAGGCGGCCCTCATGCCGTAGCCGCGCGGCCGCCGTCACAGCCTCGGGTACGCGCGCAGGGCGCGTACCCGGCTGTGTCGGCATCAGCAGTATTCCTCCCAGTACACCCAGTTGCCGGAGCCGTCCTCGACGTAATACCAGCAGATGGCGGCGTATCCCTCGACGTCGCTGGACGGTCGGCCCGCGGGCACGACACCCTGGGCGTCTTCCTTGGACAGCGAATCCTTGCCGGGGAACAGCCGATTGCGGACCTCGTCGGTCATCGGCTTGAGATTGACTTTGTACTTGGACAGTTCGTCGTCGGGGATGTCGTAAAGGGCGGGGGCGCCCGTTTCGTCGACGCCGCTCAACACGCTCATGGGGGACTCCTTTTCTCGAAGTTCACCGGAGGGGAATGAGCCCCGCCGATGGGGACATTCCGATCTGACCACTGGGCGTGCGCCGCGGACAATCAACTGCGCGACAGTACGGTGACAAACTTTTTACACCCGCTGAATGCGTTGTGCATCAGCACAATTTCTCCAGCGCGGCCATCCCGAGCACCATCACGTGGTGGTCAGCGCACATCTCGACGACGCGGTGGCGCCGCAGCTCGCTCAGCGTGTGGTTGACGCGCACCCGGGAGGCGCCGACCATCCGCGCCAGGTCGCCCTGGGTGAGGCGCAGCGGGATCCGCACGCAGTCCGATCCTGGTTGCGGCTCACCGTATTCACGGGCGAGCAGTAGCAGGTGCCGCACGATGCGGGCGCGCACGTCGACCCCGGCGAGCGCCTCGATACGGTCGTTGGCGAACTGCACCCGGCGGGCCAGCACGCCGGCGAGGTTGACGCTCAGTTCCGGCATGGTCTGGATGCAGCGTTCGAAGGCGTGCCGGTCGATCCACAGCAGCTGTGTCTCGTCGAGCGCGAGAATCGAGTGGGCGACGGTGGAGGTCTCGCCGAGAGTGAGCGCGCCGATCACCTCACCGGGCCCGAGCAGGGCGAGCAGCAATTCGCCGCCGTCGCATTGCTCCCGCACGATCCGCACCACGCCCTTCTGGATGACATAGACGGTGTCATCGAGCTGGTCGGTCATCACGATGCGCCCACCGGCAGGCAGCACGTGCCTACGCATCAACCCGTTGAGCACAGCCAGATGCGGTAACCCCATGCCGCGGAACAGGTTCAGGCGACGCAGGGTGGTGGGGTCGGGATTGGCGGGCACGCGCGGACTCTCATTTCGTCCCGAACAGCGGGGGCGGCTCGCTGACCTTGTTGCGGTCGACGTTGGCGGCCAGCTCGCGCAGGATCGTCTTGAGCTGGAACACGGTGAGTCCTGGATGCTTTCCCAGGATCTTGGCGACGAGTCCGGTCATGTGCGGTGAGGCGTAGCTGTTCGCGGTCATCGTGCGCCGGGTGTGGTTGTGCCACGCGATGTTCACGTCGATACCGAGTGCGCCGAACTCGACCGGCGGATGCGGGTTGTAGTAGAAGAGGTACGGATCCTGCACGCCGTGGGAGGCGACCGAGAGCACCGAGGAGTACACCGACGGGAAGCTCGGGATCGGCATGTTGTTGGCGGCGGTGACGAGGACGAGGTTCTTGAAGTACGCCTCGTCGACGAGTTCGTGGAAGATGCTGAAGCAGTCACGTTTCGTGGTGCCGAGGCTGAGGTTGCAAACGTGCATGCCGTTGTCGATCGCCCAGCGGATGCCCGCGGCGAACACCCGGCCTTTACCTTTGTTGGCGCCGCCGAGCACCTTCACGCTGTACAGCTCGCAGCGCGGCGCCAACGAACGGATGATGCCGGCGCAGGCGGTGCCGTGGCCGAAGCTGTCACCGTGCGGGGAGGCGTCGTGGACGAACCGCAGATCCTCACCCTCGGTGATCGCGACGTAGCCGTCGACCGGCCCGACGTCGGGGTGGGTGGCGTCGATCCCACTGTCCACCACCGCGACCTTCACTCCCTCGCCACCGCTGCCGCCCCACGCCCACTCGGGCGTGAGCCGCTCGATCGGGTCGAACGGCGCGAAGCGGACCAGCTGGCTGTCGGCGAACGCGGAGCTGTAGGCGGGCCGAAAGCTCGCGACCATCAGGCGTCCTCGAAAGTGGCTGTGCGAGCGGGTGTCCGGAGGAATTCGACGAGGTTGGTGAGGATGCCGCGGCAGGCGTCGGCGGCCGCATCGCCGTAGTGCACGATCTCCTGCACCAGCCGTGCGATCTCCAGCGCGTCGCGGTAACCGCTCTGCCGGCCCAGGTCGGTGGTGAAGTCGCGGGCGCGCTGGGTCAGGCCGTGCCGGTCGTAGTCGGGGGCGCCGTCGACGGCCAGGATCAGGTCGCGGACCATTGCGCCGATGCGGGTGTGGGTGCGGGACTGTTCGAGGGCGACCGCGGCGAGGTTGGCGAACAGCCCGATGGCCTCCATGTCAGCGACGCTGAACGCGTCGGCGCCCTCCTTGTCGAGGAACTCCAGTACGCCGATCACCTCGTCGTCGAATGACAGTGGCACACACAGGATGTTCCGCGGCGCGAAACCGACAGCGGCGGCGATGTCGTTGGCGTCGCGGTCGTCCTCGTCGGTGTCGGAGATCGCCATCGGTTGGCCGGTCAGCGCGACGAGGCCGGCCACACCGTGCCCGACCGGGATGCGGACACCCTGGGGTGCGGCGCCGTCGTCGCCGATCGCCTCTTCGAAGACCAGTTCGTCGTGCTCGGTGTCGATGAGGCAGAGCAGCGCCGCGCGGGCGTCGATGATGTCGGCGGCGGTGGCCACGATCATCTCGACCAGCTGCGCATAGCTCACGGGCGCGCCGATCGCACCGGTGGCCGCGGCGGTGGTCAGCGCGTCCCGAAGATCCTGGGCGAAGCGGTCTTCGGCGATGCGGCGGCGCAGCAGGTCGATCTCGGCTCGCTGCCGGGCGATGGTGGTGGCGGCGCCGAGGGTGGTCCCGGTGTCGGTTTCCATGCGTGGCTCTTTCTCTAGATCAGTGCTTCGTCGCGGCTGGTGAGTTGCTCATAACCGTCTTGGAAGCGGTCGTCGGGGACGGGCCACCGCTCACCGTGCGGGCCCTGGACGATCCAGTCCCCGTCGCGGGCGATGACCTCGCCCTCGAGGGTGGTGACGATCTCGCCCGGGGTGGCGCGGCGGGCGAGTACGGTGCCGGTGCGGCGGTAGCGGCCGGGTCCGATCCGTTCGTGGGTCGCGGGGAAGACGTCGGCCGCGACCGAGCGGGTGTCGCCGGTGTCATCGGCGACCAGCCAGTCCCCGGCGCGGGCGTGCATGACCTCACCGGTCGAGGTCGTCCACGTCCAGGCCTGCGCACGCTGTTCGGCGGTCACCTCACCGCGGCGGCGGTACCGCGACCACTGTTGCGCCGCGGATTCTTTCGGCACCGACCGATAGCCGAGGGCACGAAGGTTGATCAAGGTGGTGGCCAGGCTGCGCTGTGCATCGCGCACGAACTCGGGATGCCGCGCCACCAGGTCGGGCCAGGGCAGTAGTTTGTCGTGGCGGCGGTGGGTGTCGTCGCGGTGTTCGGCGTACCGCCACCCGGCGTCC
This sequence comes from Mycobacterium sp. GA-2829, assembly GCF_001499965.1. GTDB lineage: Bacteria > Actinomycetota > Actinomycetes > Mycobacteriales > Mycobacteriaceae > Mycobacterium. Next base: position 28,440 of record NZ_LQIT01000004.1, on the reverse strand, counting down.
TGGTGGTAGCGGCGCCAGTCCTCGTGTTCGGCCTGCACCATCGCGGTGACGGTGGATTCGTCGTAGCCGAGGATCTTCAGTTGCGCCAGCGGTTCGAGGCCGGCGAAGTCCCCCGGCAGCGGGGTGGCCGGTTCGGGTTCTTCGAGGCTGTTCCAGGTGTGGCCGGCGTAGGTCTCCACGATCGAGAGCGTGTTGAGCAGTTGGCGCCGGTTGGACTGTTTGACGAACGGGTCGAGGTCGGCCCACCGGCGGCTCGGGCGCGTCGAGCCGGCGCTGTAGTGCTCGTGGATCAGTTCGGCAGCGCGTTCCCAGACATCCTGCGGCGCATCGGGTTCGAGTTCCATGTCGACAGGGAAGGCGTACAGGTGCCCGATGATCGAGATGTCGAGCAACGAGGTCGACGCGGTCGACGCCAGGTACACCCGCAGGGTCGGGAACCGGGACGCCAGCCGGGTGCCGAGGGTCTCCATGACGGGATCGCCGAGGATCAGCGCGTGGCGTCGCGGATCGGTGCCGCGCAGGTAGGAGGCGAGCGCGTCGACGGTGGGGTCGGCGTCACGCGCGGACACCGGCAGCGCTGTGCCGTCGGGGGCCATCCGGGCCTGACGGATGTGGTGGTCGTCGACGAAGCTCTGCGCGCGGCGGGCGAAGATGACGACGTCGGTCGGCGCGGTGACGCCAGGCTTGGCGTACAGCTGCAGTTCGCGGTGCACCTGGGCGAGTTCGGAGATCAGCGCGTAGGTCAGCGGTGTCAGCCCGCACAGGACGACCGTCGTGGGTTCCGGCATTCGGGCGGTGAGGTGACGGACCAGCTTGGCGGCGGTCACCTCGTAGCGTCCGACGGCGTCGGCGACCCAGCTGTCGGTGTGGGTGAGGAAGCTGCGCCGCCACACCTCGGCCTGCCAGGGGTCGTCGATGCGGACGGTCAGCGGCATCCTCGGGTGCTCGTTGCCTGCGGTGGCGACGGCGGCGTCGATGCAGTCGAACCGTTTGATGTTCTCCATCGGATCGGCCGACAGCAGGTACAGGCGGTCCAGGCGCCACCAGATTCGCAGCCGCGAAACCGCCTCGTGGTCAAGGAGATCGACGACGCGCAGTTTGGCGCCGAGTTGGTGGGCGGCCCGCGCGGCGTCGGTATCGGTGTCGCCGGTCAGGACGACGACGGTGGCGGCGGGGCTCTTGGTGCGCGCGATCGCCCGCAACATCGACACCGTCTCGTCGTCGATGCCGACCACGACGGTCAGCTGGCGCGCCCGCCAGATCGCGATCCGGTCGAGTTGGGAGCGGAACAGTTCGAGGGCGGCGGCCAGGGCGGCGGTGAGCGTGGTGACGATGGCGAGCAGTCGGGCGATCTCCAGTGCGACCGGCATGGACAGCGATGCGCACGGACCGCTCGCCGCCGCGCCGAACGGGTTCTCCACGTTGCCGACGAACAGCGCCAGCGTCCACGCCAGCGGCGCGAAAGCGGGTGCCTGCTCGCCGTGACAGTGCCAATAGGCGCTCATGCCCAGAACGACGGCCGAGGCTGCCATCGCGGCGATCACGACGAGCGGGGGACCGGGCAGCGGGGCCCGGCCGGTGAGGCGGCGCAGCGCGAAGTGCGCGAGCGGCAGGCCGAGCAGGACCGCGATGGTCGCGGGGCTGCCCGGGGCGGCGAACCACGCCAGCCCGGCCGGCGCCGCGGCGGGCAGGGTCGGGTCGAGCGCGACCGCGCAGACGTAGAGCAGAGCGACGACATAGCAGAGGTCGAGCAGGCGGAAGGCGCGGGACATGCGGGCCTCCTGCCTGGCGAAGGTGCGGTACCCCCGCATCGTCACACCGTCGCGCGCGCCGTGTGCGCGGTATCGGCGGATCGTTTGCCAAAGATTTGACACCGGGGTCAACGGCGGCCGAAAAGGGGCAGGTGCGGGGCGTCGCGCGAGGCTGATTGAGTGACGGAGATATGTCCTTTGCAAGGAAAAACGGGGTGGCGGACCGGTGCCGAGCGGCGGCCGACGCGGTGAGGTCGCCGGTTTTATGCCGTGGCGCGTCAATTTTTGCTACCGTTCGGCTTGCATGCGCCGCGGGGTGGCGCAGCCGGGCCCTCTGCCGTGAAGAAGGTGCGATGCCATGGCCGTGTTCATGAGCTATTCGAGTCGGGACCGGGCGCTGGTCGAGAACGTGCTCAAGGCGCTGCGCCGGGCACACGAACAGATCTGGCTGGACGAGGAGCTCGGCGGGGGCGAGGCGTGGTGGCGTGAGATCCTCGAGCAGATCCGCGGCTGCGAGGTGTTTCTGGTCGCGCTGTCGAAGAACATGCTCGAGTCGAAGGCGTGTGCGGCCGAACTGCGGTACGCCCAGCAGTTGGGTAAGCCGATCCTGCCGGTGCAGGTGGGCGATCTGGACAACATGCGGATCAACCCGTTGGCGGCCATGCAGGTGATCGACTTCCGGAGGCCGAGCATCGACTCGGGCATCGAGCTGGTGTCGAGTGTCCACGCGCTGCGGGCGCGGGCGCATCCGCTGCCCGACCCGCTGCCGGAGGAACCGCAGATCCCGTTCGCCTATCTCATGAGGCTGGCGACCACCATCTCGGATCCGTCGCCGCTGAGCGCCCAGCAGCAGATGACGTTGGTGGCAGAGTTGAAGGCGGGTCTGGACGAGGACGGCGACGACGTGTCTGCCCGCCGTGACATCGCGCAGCTGCTGACGATGCTGCGCAACCGGTCCGACGTGACGTGGCGGACGCGCACCGAGGTGGAGGCGGTGCTGGCGGCGTTGACCGCGGAGCCGGTGGCCGCGGCCGGGCCGGCGCCGACCTACGGATTCGGTGCGCCGCAGTATCCGACCGGTCCGCAGCCGGCGTATGCGGTGCCGCCGATGGATCCGGCGGGGATCGGCCAGCCGTATCCCGGCGCTGTCCCAACGGGTTTCGGGTCGTCGTCGCGGAAGTCGAACGCGACGGCCAAGTGGCTGATCGGCGGCGGGGCGGCGGTCGTGATCGTCGCGGTGGTCGCCGTGGTGGTGCTCGTCGCGGCCGGCGGGGGTGACCCAGCCCCGGCGCCGCCGCCGGCCGCGACCCTCACCCCGAGCGAGGTGAACTCGCTGCTGCTCACGTCAGGGGAGATCGAGTCGATCGTCGGGGTGGACAACCTCGAGCCCAACGCGGTGCGTGACGAGATGGCCACGACGTCGGCGACGTTGTCGGAGCCGAGTTGTGCAGGCGCGCAATACAATGCGCTGCAGTCGGTGTATGCGGGCAGCGGGTACAGCGCGGTGGCGGACCAGATTTTGAAGGCTGAGACGCCGAAGTACGTGTTCGTCAACCAGAGCGTGGTGCTCTTCCCGTCGGCGGATCAGGCCAAGCAGTTCGTGACGAAGTCGGCGGAGGCATGGAAGGCGTGCGGCGGTGACAACGTCACCGTCACGATGGAGGACGGGACCGCGTACACGTGGACGTTCGACCGGGTGGACCAGACGGATACGCAGATTTCGCAGCGGGTGACCCAGGAGGGTATGGAGGGATACGGCTGCGAGCACGTGCTGCGGGTGGCATCGAACGCGCTGCTCGAGGTCGCGGCGTGCCGTGACAACGTGACCGACGACGGGACCCGGATGGTCGATGCGATGGCGGCGAAGGTCCCGGTGTGAGGGCGGTGTAGCCGGCCAAGGCCTGTCGGCCGTACGTACGATTTTCCTGGGCCGGCGCTTGCAATGCGCGCGGCCGGGGACGGCGACCTGCTACGTTGCCAGACGCTTCCGTAGGTCGCGGATACGCGCGCGTGCTCCGCGCGTAAGCGTTGCCACACAGGGAGACACGAGCTTGAGCCGACGTTTGCTTCCGGTAGCCGCGGTGGGCCTGTCGTTCGTGATCGCCGCATGCGGAGGTGGTTCCGTGAAGCAGGGCGACGGCGGCTCGGCTTCGGGCAATGCCGCTGGAGAGCCCGAGGAGTCGACTGCTGCGACGGTCCGTGTCGAAGGGTGTGCCGCCTATCAGGGGTCCAATCCGTCGGCGGAGGAAGCGCGCGCCGCGATTCTGGACATGTGGAACGCGACGCCAGTGGACGTCCGAGCGCGAAATCCGCTCGAGGCGTACCCGTTCGACGATGCCTACGCTCTCGTCGAGCCGGACGGCGTCGAATGGGTGTCGAACTACAACTGTCAGCTGGTGCAGGACGCTCGCGACAAAGGCGTGATGGACCCCATGGCGATCGGTCTTGCGGACTGGCAGTTGGGCAGCACCAAGTACATGATGGCCATCGCCGCGAACGGGGCAGCGGCGTCGTGCTGGGGAGCGCTCAAAGACAACGGCTACCCCGTTCAGAATCCGAAGGAGTACTTCGCGATTCCTTTCGCCGTGTGCCCGGAATCTGTGCCAGAGCAGTACCGCTGACCCGGGACGAATGACCACAGGAGTGTGAATGTCGGTGTCTGGCGTGGTCTTCAGGTTCGAGCGTGTAGCCGTCGGTGTGGTGTCTGCCGCCGTTGGCCTCGCGCTGTCGGCGTGTGGTACGTCAGCGCCTCCATCGGCAGCCAGCGGCGCCGGCGCGCAAGTTGGCAATGAGCAGTCCTCGGAAGCGGGCTCTGAACTCGCTTACGAAGACGTCGGGGACTGTACGGTGGTCGTCGGGCCGAATCCCGATTACTTCGATGTGGCCGCACCGAAGGCAATCTCTTTCTATGACTTCTTGAATGGAAGAACTGTCACCTACGAGGAGTACCTGGAGGAGCAGTTGGCCCTCAGCGACGTAGATGGCTACTTCGCTACGGGCTACCAGGAGTGGGTGCGGCCGGGCGGTGTGGAGCAGATGTCCACGCGAATTGTGCCGCTACGCCGGTGGTGTGCAATCGGTCGACCGGGCTGTACTCGAGGCCCTTGACTTCTACTACCTTCCCAAGAGTTCTCTGACCACTGCCGCGGACGGGCAGGAGCACGCCGCAGGACGCGCGGTACTGTTCGCCACCCTCCTGTGTGTCCAGGCGATGCATACGAACGGATCCCAGGCCTATAGCCAGCGGTCGCCGGTCGTCGACGCTGTGTGCCAGGACGAGCCTCCCGGCTAGGGGGTGGCGTTCTTACTCCTTCAGTCAGCGGTTCGAGCGGCGCTGGACGGAGGCGCCGGGAATTCAGTGAGGGCCCAGCCGCGACGCCGTCGTTGAGCCGACCGGGAACGGGTGAGGGCCTCAAGAACCACGACCAAGATGCAGATCGTGTCGTCGCACGCGTTGCTCGCCTCGCCGAGAGACACCCTGGCGCTCACCAAATCCGTGAGGACGTAACTCATCGTTAATGGACACATAGTGATGACGAAACGTAGTTTGCCCGCTCTTTTGCAGCGCAAGCGGATTCTGGCAAATTCGCACCCGAGCCTAGGCGAGGGTCGCCGCGGATGTAGGGCGGTCAAAGTCCGAGGTAATCGGCAATGCGGACCCTCTGTGGCCGATCTTCTTGCCGTCAGCATGCTGTTCTCGCAACGTTGACCTGCGCCTATCGCCGAAGATCTCAGTCTGCATGGACCGAACAACGGAAGAGTGTTCGGAATCTTGAGGCACTCGAAGGCCGCCGTTTGAATGGCCATCGACGATGCCATCGGTGACTGGCGGTTCCGGTTGACACAACCGTCAGCGTCTGAGAAGCTTTGCTCACCATAACTGGACCGAAACTGGACCTGAAATATCAAGGGGGGGACATGTCGACTATTGCGACAAATTTTCGCGGGGGGCTTACTCGACTGCAGGTCGGGACCGCTGTCTGCGCAGTAGCTGCTGCGGCTGCAGTGCCGGCGGTTGCGGCTAACGCTGCGCCCGCTGTGCCTGCGCCCATCGCTCCGGTCACGCAGATCCTGGTCGACGCGCCGCTGAGCCCGATCATGACCTTCGCGCCGATGAGCCCGGTCATGAACTTCGCGGAGCAGCCGAATCTGCCCTGGTGGTACGAGAGTGGCCGCCGGGTTGTTGAGCGTTTCGGCGCCCTGGTGTTTGCGGTCGCCGGTGCGATCATTGCGCCGATCGCTGCCGTCACGCAGGCGATCGTCACCGCCGTTCAGCGGTTCTTCCAGATCGGTCCCTACTCGACGGGCCGCGGCTAACCCGCCCTAGGGCGACACACGTGGTGCGGTTCTCCATGCGTTGGGGAACCGCACCGGTGTTGACCACCGCATGGAAGCGCCATTGAGCGCGGTTCGGCAGTGAGTCTCAGGTATTCGCCTACTGGTTGTTTATGCGTGAATCATTCAATGGCGGCGACGCGCTAGACGATTCTTCGAGATCTGACGAGGGAGAGGGGCGGCCGAAGATGCTGCGACATCTTCGGCAGCGCCATGTCGTATTCGGAGCACTGCTGGCGCTGGTCGTTGTCATAGCGTTCGGGTGTTGGCTCGCGATACGTGCATTCGATGCGAAGTCCCACCTAGAAGCCGCACGCGACAGCGCGCAGCAGGCGAAAGACGCGCTGCTGGACGGCGATACCGAGGGCGCAGCCCGTCACGCGGATGCGGCGCAGTCGAGTGCCCAGCAAGCGCGCGACGCGACCCACTCGGTTCCGTGGAATATCGCGTCAGCGGTGCCCTGGTTGGGCAATCCGTTTGACACCGGCCAAGAGATCTCTCATGTCGTACTAGGCCTCGCTACCGACGTGCTGCAGCCGGCGGCAGAGGTCGGCGCAGTACTGTCGCCTGACACTCTCCTGCAAGACGGTCGAGTAGACGTCCAGGCGCTTCGCGAGCGCCAAGGACAGCTGAGCGATCTTGCGACAGCCGCGGACTCGCTCAGTGGCGATGCGAAGGCGATACCGGAACCGACTTACGTTTCGCTTCTCGGCGACGCCCGTTCACAGTTGCAGGAACAAACGTCCAACATTGCAGGCCTGCTTGACAATACGGCCTTGGCCGCTCGTCTTGCGCCTTCGATGATGGGTGCCGACGGTCCCCGCACCTACTTCATGGGCTTCCAAACGAACGCTGAGGCGCGCGGTACCGGCGGCTTGCTGGGTGGGTTCGGTGTTCTCAGATTCGACAATGGAACCGCAAACGTGGACACGTTGGCATCGAACCTGGACCTGGAAGGCGCCACGGCGTCGGTCGATCTGGGGCCGGAGTTCACGGAGATGTACGGGTTCACCAATCCCACAACGGATTTCCGGAACAGCAACCTGAGCTCGCACTTTCCGTACGCAGCGCAAATCTGGAAATCCATGTGGGCTGAGCGGACGGGAGTGAACGTAGACGGGGTCATCGTGCTCGACCCCGTGACGCTCAGTTACGTGCTCGGCGCTGTGGGCTCAGTGAGGATGCCCGACGGTGAGGTAATCACCAAGGACAACGTTGTCGAACTCACTGAATCGACCGCGTATAGCCGCTTCCCCACCGATCAGATTGCGCGGAAGAACTACCTCCAAGACATCGCAAGTGAAGTGGTCAGAAAGGTCACCGGACGACTCGAATCGCCTCAGAAACTCCTCAACGCCTTGGGCAAGGCCGTTGGGGAGCGGCGAATTGCGGTGTGGAGTGCGAACCCTGCCGACCAGGCGATGCTGGAAGAAACGCCGCTCGCTCACGTGGTTCCGGACGATCCAGCACCGTACGCTTCGGTCGTCATCAATAACCTCGGCGGCAACAAACTCGACTACTACTTGCGGCGGCAAATTGAGTACGTCGCCGACGGGTGCACTGCTGGCGTGCGGAACTCAACCGTAACGGTCCGGCTTTCCAATGAGGCGCCAGAGGCTGGGCTTCCCGACTACGTCGCCGACGCACCCGGAATTCGTTCCGACATTCCGCTCGAGGTGCCGAAGGGCGCGATGGTTACCTCTGTGCGCCTATTAGCGACTGCAGGTGCGACGTTGACCAGCGCACTGGTCGACGGTCAACAAGTGCCTGTCTTCAGCGGAGTCGAGCGAGGCCATCCCACCTTCGAAGTGCAACTCGGCATACCGCCCGGGCAGTCTGGTGAGTTGAGCTTCCGGCTGTCGGAACCGACATCGCCCGGCGCGGCGCGTGTCCCGGTGCAGCCACTTATCGACACTGTGCAACCTAAGGTTTCGGTACCCCAGTGTTCGGACTGAGCCGGATATGCAGAAGTTAAGTGACTGAAGCCCGCACGCAGGCCAAACTGGCTCGTGATCGGTATGCTTCGGTCGACGAGACGTAGCTGCCGAAAACTACGGTGCCGTGGTGGCTAGATCCTGCGTGACCCTTCCGCCGGCGTCGGAGGGTTGTTACTCCTGTTCACAACCGTCGCCGATCCGGAGTCGGCCGACGTCCTCGCCAACCGTCAGTTCGGTACCCGACGCTAACCGGTTGCGGCTCGCCGACGACACCTTCGTGCGGACTTAAGAGTGCCTGTGTCACACCGTGTTTGTCACCGTCGCCTACACGACAATGATCCTCGGCCGAGCCGTCGCCACGCCCAACCGGTCGGAAATCTGTTAGCGCAGGCGTTCGGCCCTCGCCACGCGGCAGTCGAATATCGATGCGTCGATTCATCATTCAGACCCGCGGCTCGCGCAACTATCGCTGACCTACGCCGACGGACCGCTGTTGCTCAAAATCACCCCGTCGGTTGGCTTCGTGGTGGCGATGAGATGACAGCGCGGCCAGGCCGCTCATGATCAACGGATCCGACAGTCAAGCAAATCGTGAATGCGCTCAGTCGCGCCAGCTGGCGGGATTATCGTCGATTCGTCTGTATGGCGGTGCGCGACAGGAAGATCGTGCGGCGACGGTGGCCTCGGCCGCTGCATGGAAAGACGCCGTCAGATACTCTGCGCGGGGACGGTGCGCATTGCGGCCCGAAGACTTCCAGGGGGATGTCATGACTTCGTTGATCCGCGGGCTGGATCGAGCGGTCACTTCTGCCTCTTCGAGAAAACGCCGTCGAAAGCGGAAAGAGGAGAAGGCAGCATTCCGCCCTGACATCGAGGGCTTACGCGCGATCGCCGTACTCTTCGTGCTCATCTGGCACGCCGGTGTTCCCTGGCTGCCCGGCGGATTCGTCGGCGTCGACGTGTTCTTCGTCGTGTCCGGCTTCTTGATGACGACGATCCTGCACCGTGAGCACGTCAGGTATGGACGGATCAGCGTCACCGAGTTCTATGGCAGGCGTGCCCGAAGACTCATCCCGGCCAGCACACTAACGCTCCTCGCCACCGGCTTGGCCACCTTCCTGGTCCTCCCCGAGACGCGGTGGCGCGACATCGGTCTCGACATCGCCGCGGCGGGTGGCTACCTGGTGAACTGGCGGCTCGCTGACCGGGCGGTGGACTATCTCGCTCAGGACACTGCGCCGAGCCCGGTCCAGCACTTTTGGAGCCTGTCGATAGAGGAACAGTTCTACATCTTCTGGCCTCTGCTCATTGTGCTCGTCGCCTGGGTCGTCAAGCGCGCACAGGGCTCGGCCACCGGAGTCACGTTCGCGGCTCTGGGGGTCATTGCGGCGGGTTCACTCGCCTGGTCGGTATATCTCACCGACGCGGACGCGTCCCGCGCGTATTTCGTCACGACAACTCGGCTCTGGGAACTCGCGCTCGGGGGCCTCGTGGCGCTGGCCATGCCGTTGTTCCTCAAGATGCCCAAGATGTCTGCGGTCGCGTTGGCATGGATCGGGGTGGCGGGAATTCTCGGCACCGGGTTCTTGCTCACCACTGCGGTTCCCTTCCCCGGCTCCATCGCGTTGATCCCTACCGTGGCGACCGCCCTAGTTCTTGCCGCTGGCCCAGCCGCCGGTAATGCCGGACCCGTCCGCATCTTCGCGAACAAGCCGACGCAGTGGATCGGCGGTTGTTCTTACTCGATGTACCTCTGGCACTGGCCGGTACTCATCATCGGCGGTTATTGGATCACCGACGGGCTCCGCGAAATCAGCGTGATTGAAGGCGTAGTGCTGGTGACATTGTCGGTCCTGCCGGCGTGGTTCTCGCTCAAGTTCGTCGAAAACCCGATTCGGCGGGCCGAGACGTTCGTCGATTCAGTCAAGAACTCAATGGCGTTGGCGTTCCTGGGAATCGGCATCAGCGTTGCCATCGGGCTTCTCGTCGCTGCCGCTGTTCCACGAGCTCCAGACGCCTACCAGTCCAGATACGTGCCGCCGCAGTCTGACGAAGTGGTGGCTGCCGACCAACCAATCGGCGCTGAGGTTCTAGGCGATGACCCGCTGGCCAGTACCGCAGCCGCATTGCTCGATAAGGTGCCTTCGATCACTCCTAGCCCCCAGGCTGCGAATGCCGACAACCCCGATGTGAGTGACTGCCAGCTCAACTACACAGAGATCACTCCGAAGTTCTGTGAGTACGGGAACAAGGACGCAGACATCGAAGTCGCACTGGTCGGCGATTCGCACGCCGGTCAGTGGATCCCGGCGATGGAGGCAGTGGCCGCTGAGCGCGGATGGAAATTGGTGGTCTCGACGAAGAGCGCCTGCCCGTACGTCGACATTGCGGTTTTCTCCGACAATCTCAACCGTCCCTACGACGAGTGCCGTGCGTGGAATGAACAGATGGGCGCGTATCTGACGGGCGCAGGGAAACCCGATGCGGTGGTGCTGTCATATGGCGTGTACAACACCGGGGACATGGATCTCCTCATTTCCGGCGCACAGGTCCGCTGGGCCCCGCTCGTGGCGCAGGGAACGAAAGTCATCGTGATCCGAGATACCCCGGCGCCGGGTAGAAACGTGCCGGATTGCGTAGCTGAGCACCAGGATCGGCTCACAGCGTGCGCCCGACCGAGGGACGAGGCGCTGGCCAAACGCGACCAGTCTCAGCCCGCTGCTGTCGAAGCAGTGCCCGGTGTACAAATGGTGGATCTCACCGACTGGATCTGCCCGGGTCCGCAGTGCGCCCCGGTCATTGGCGGCGCGCTGGTCTTTCGGGACAACACCCACATGACTGCTACGTATTCGCGCAGCTTGGCCGCGCAGCTCGCCAAGAGGTTCCCTTCGGTTCCGTGATGAAGCGCCCAGGGGCCGAACATCAGCCCCTGAAACTCCGACTTCTCGGGTGCGCACCTTGGATTGTCGGAATGGGGGTCCCGCGAACCCGATTTGGGCGCGCAGGCGCCGACGGGTTCCAACGATGCGCCACGGTCAAGGAGCCGTGGGATCGAGGGGCAATTCGATTGTGGCCAAGAGGGCGCGGTGATCGGAGCCCTTGATGTCGAGAGTCTTCAGCGAAGAGGCTGCGGCATTGCGGGTGAGCACGTGGTCGATGGTTATCAGCGGTCGGAACCAAGGGTAGGAGGGGAACGTCGGACCGAGGCCGGCGCCGGTCTGCTCGACGGCGTCGCGGTAACCGTTGGTAAGCAGATCGCGGAACTGCCTCATATCAGGTGTGCTGTTGAAGTCACCGGCGACGACCACCGCACCGGCACCGGCAGTCTCCGCGAAGCCGCCCATGCTGACCTCGAGGTCGGTGATGCCTCGATGCCATCGATCGAAGGTGTCGATGCCGACGGCCAGCGGAGAGGTGACGTGGACGCTGGCGACCACCGAGTCGTACCGCACGCCGGGAATCTGAAGTTTCGCGGCGGCGATGGTGGTGTCGCGGCGCTTCGGAGGTGAAACCGTGGCGAGCGGGAACCGGCTCCAAAGGCCAATTCCCCCGCCGCCCGAAGCAGGCGCGAGCACGGAGTAGGGGAAGGTTGAATGCAGACCTGCGCGAGAGAAGCGTCGGACCTCCTCTGGCGTCAGTTCCGAGACCGTGATGACGTCAGCTCGTTCTCTGGCCAGATCCACCAAGGACGCTGCGTCCGCACGCCCTTTGCGAAGGTTCGACGAAAGTACGCGCAGCTCGGTGTGTTGACCGACTGGAGAAGGGCTGCCGAAGTAATACCACGGCGCCTGAACCGCCACGGTGGCAGCCAAGACCGCCACTGCTGCGATGGAGAGGACGATTCGACGGCCCACCGTAGACGACGCAAGGCCGAGAAGGGCGACGAACGGGGTGAACGGCGCTCCGACGGACATCAACAGCGCGACGATGTTGGGCAGTGGAACGACGCGTACGACGAGTACGAAGACGCAGTAACCGCACGCTGCCGCTGCGAGCGCTGTCCACAGCACACTGCGCCTGCCGAACACGGGACGGCTCCTCTCTCGCGTCCGGTCGCCTGCCAGGCTATCAGTGCCCGGGCGGATGACTACGGAGCGAGGCAGTCACGTTGAGATTGGCGGCGCGGCAACCAATCGGCCGCTACAGCGCCTGCATCTGCTTGACGGCGGGCAGGCCGACCGGCTTGTGCTTGGTCGCTTGGCAGTGCTCGACGACATCGATGACGGCATTTCCGCGAAACCAGCGGCGTTTGCCTTCGTAGCCACACTGGCAGCGGGCTTGGTTATTCAGCCAGGAAGTGACGAGGTAAGCATGTGCGCCGTCCATGTCGCCACAATATAGGTAGCAAAGATTCTCGTCACCCGAAGCTATCTCTCCTCGCGGAATTTCATTGCTTATGGAACGGTCAACTGCTGACGGACCGGTCTCCGGGTTTCTTGTCGATGCGACGTCGTCGTTCAAACCGCCATCAAGAGACGTCATGTCGAAACGCCTACTCGACTTCGAACCGGGCGTCGGCCATCGCTGCGTGGTCTACGGCATTGTCGCGTAACGCGTTGTCGGGCATCCCCGCTCCATCCACGACCTGTTCTGGCGATGTGGGCCTGCTGGGTTTCTCACTGGGTCGCAACGCCCTTCGGCGCGGAATTCCGAACGGATAGTTAGGATGACGCGTGGGAGGAAATCAGAGGGGGGACTCATGAGGTGCCGAATCGCAGTGTTCGGTACCGGATATCTCGGTGCGACCCATGCCGCATGCATGGCAGAGCTTGGCCATGATGTGCTGGGTGTGGACATCGACGAAGGCAAACTAGCCAAGCTGGCGATGGGCGAGCTGCCTTTCTACGAGCCCCGCCTACCGGAGGTGTTGCGGGCCAACATCGATGCCGGCCGGCTGCGTTTCACGACTTCCTATGAGGAGGCCGCCGAATTCGCCGACGCGCACTTCATTGCCGTGGGCACGCCGCAGAAGCAAGGCGAACTCGCCGCAGATCTCAGGCACGTCGAAGCCGTTGTCGAGTCACTGGCGCCACTGCTGACCCGTCCAGCGGTCATCTTCGGCAAGTCAACCGTGCCGGCCGGCACGGCAGCGAGGTTGGGCGCCCGCGTGCGCGCTCTTGCGCCCGCTACAGGGCAGGTGGAACTCGCATGGAACCCCGAATTCCTGCGGGAGGGCTTCGCGGTTAAGGACACATTGCATCCCGATCGCATTGTGCTGGGTGTGGATCGCGACCGCCCCGGCACTGCCGAGGCCGTCGCTCGCGACGTCTATGCCCCGCTGCTGGAAGAGCAGATTCCGTTCCTGGTGACCGATTTGGCGACCTCTGAGTTGGTCAAGACATCCGCGAACGCGTTTCTCGCAACCAAGATTTCGTTCATCAACGCGATCGCGGAGGTGTGCGAGGCGACGGGCGCGGACGTGTCGGTACTTGCCGACGCCATTGGCCACGATGCCCGGATCGGGCGGCGGTTCCTGAACGCAGGAATCGGCTTCGGAGGTGGCTGCCTGCCGAAGGACATTCGCGCCTTCATCGCCATGGCAGGGGAACACGGCGCTGGACAGGCCTTCGCGCTTCTCCGTGAAGTGGACAGCATCAACATGCGTCGGCGGAACAAGATGGTGGAGTTGGCACGAGAGGCCGTAGGCGGTTCCTTCATCGGCGCGCGCGTGGGCGTCCTCGGAGCTGCGTTCAAACCCGACTCCGATGACGTTCGCGATTCGCCGGCGTTGAACATCGCGGGGCAGATCCAGCTTCAGGGCGCCGCGGTGACCGTCTATGACCCCGAGGCCATGCAGAATGCGCGACAGCTCTTTCCGACGTTGCAGTACGCCCCGGATATGACTGCAGCGTGCGCAGGCGCCGACGTCGTCATGATTCTGACTGAGTGGAAACAGTTCACTGCCGTAGAGCCGACCGACCTCGCGGGTGCGGTACGCCGAAAAGTCGTGATCGACGGGCGAAACTGTCTTGATCCGGTCAGGTGGCGCGGAGCGGGCTGGTCATACCGCGGTATCGGCAGACCGTAGCGGCCAAAAGGCGGCCGCAGCCTACGCTTCCTGCTGTCGACAAAGCGCAAGAACCGGCGGAAGGAGTTCGGCGATACGCGCGCCCACCGTTGCGAAGACTTCCGCGTCTTGCCCAATCGGATCGGGGATGTCATCCGCCTCGTGCGAGCCCAGCCGCGGTCGGAGCGCTGATAGGTCAGCGACGTTTCGGGCGTCGTAATCTGTTGCTAGCCGGGCGGCTTCGCCCACGGTGAAGGTTCTACGCAGTTGGCGTGGTGCGACTTCCAATACGGCGTCTCGATGGGTCTTCGTCATGGTGAGGATCAGGTCGGCCTCGGAGGCGATCCTCAACGTGAGTTGCCGGGCCGCGAAATCCGTCGATTGACCGCCCAGCTTCTCCAGTACCGCTGCCGCCTCGTGATGAATCGGGTGCCCGATCACGGCTCGCGTTCCAGCGCTGGACACTTCGATGTCGCCGTGAGTCTGGGATCGAGCGTTGTACGCGATCGCAAGCCGCTCTGCCGTCGGGGAACGACAAATGTTCCCGGTGCAGACGAACAGGATCTTCACGGCGGTTCTCCATTCGTGTGATGCTCGACGAGGTGCGACGCACGGAACGGCGTGATCGTCATGAGCGCAGTTCGTCGCACGGACGGCTCGGTGCCGCACGTCGACAGCTTCCACTGAGCAGCTTGCCGTGGATGGCTCTCCGCCGCAAGTACTTTCGACCGCCCTGAGCTGCAGTGTGATCGTGCTTCGCGCCAGCGGGGGAGCTCACCTCCAGGCGCCGGCCCGGATATACTCTGCGAAACAATTGCGTAGATTTGAGCCGATTCTCGGAATTGTCGATACGTCGATTGTGCATGCCCTCAGGCGAAGGAGACCCCAAAGCCATGGTCGATTACAACGACCCACCGCTTTTCTCCGTCATCATCCCGACCTACAACCGATCCGAAGTGGTTCGCTCTACATTGGAGTCCGTTCAGTCGCAGACGTTCCCAGGTTTCGAGTGCATCGTCGTGGATGACGGCTCGCGTGACGGGGATGAACTCGCGGCTGTGGTTCATTCGATGGACGACAGCCGGTTCCGTTATGTTCGACAAGATAATGGCGGGGCCAGTAGCGCGCGTAATCATGGATTCGAGCTGTCGAAGGGGCGTTATATTGCGTTACTGGACTCAGATGATCGCTTCTTGCCGAAAAAGTTGGAGAAATGCGCGGAGGTGCTCCAGCAGCACGACGGCGATGTGTTGCTGTATTCGCAGATGATCGTCGAGAGGGGGATGGAGAAGAAGTGGGTCCGCCCTTCCAAGGGCGCTCTGGAAGGCGAACGGATCGACGAGTACATCCTGTGTACGCCCGGGACGATCAGAACGTCCACCATCGTTGTATCCGCCGCTCTTGCACGCCGCGTACGATTCGACGAGTCTTTGCCGTGGTTTCAGGACAGCGACTTTGCAATTCGCGCTGCGAACGCCGGTGCTCTGTTCGAATTCGTTGATGAGCCGCTGATCGTGCTCGAAGACAAAGTCGGTTATGCGCGCGTGTCCAGGAACGCGAGTTACGCGCCATTGCTCGCGTACTTCGACCGGATGAGAAAAACTGGTGAGATATCAGATCGCGCTTACTGGGCGGGCCGTGGTTGGCCGTGTGCGCGAGTCGCATCCACTTCGAATCGCCCCTATGCGATCGTGCTGTGTTCCCAGGCCGTCGCGAAACGGGCGTTCCCACTGAGGCATGCGATCATCGTCGCCGCCCAAGTGGTCATCCCGTATCGCGTGTACCAAGCGATTGCCAATGGTGTGGTGCGAATCAGGGGGCGCAGGGTCGCTTAGCGGGACTCGGCGCGCGCCGTTTTGAGCCTGCAAACGATGCCGGTGAGCTGCGCTTACGACGGCGGCGTCGGCGCTCCTGCTAGCTGCCCCGCAATGAGCGGAGCGATCTTCTCAGCGAGGAGAATCTGGCCGGCAGCATTCGGCCGCCCTTTGTCGTTGGCCAGTTCTTGGCTCGTGAACCAACCTTCGGCGAGAGGATCTACGAACGTGGCTCTGTGCGCTTGTGCCTGCTCTCGCACGATGTCACGCACCTGCAAAATATCGTTCGGCGGCTGCGGACCCATCACCGCCGGCCCAATGACGAGTAGGCGTGCGTTGGGGGCGAGGTCCTGAACGCGCTGCATGGTCAAACTCACGAGAGATGCCAGGCGGGCGCCGTCGGGCAGCATTGTCTTGTCTCGGGCCGCGCCGAACAGCACCACCACGTCTGTGTTCTTCCCGACCACACGCGGTGCAATGTCGTGGAATTTCCGGCCTTCTGGGCCGCGCGGGATATATCCATACGACGAGGCGGCCGAAGTGCTGGCCTGGACCACGTGGCCTCGTCGATGCAGCAACGGCCGGATCAGACTGGGCCACGCATCTGGATCGCCGCCGGAACCCTTGCTTCCAACACTGAAGCCGTCTCCGATGATGGCGATGTAGTCCACGCCCGGTTCCGGTGTCGCCTCGAGTGGAGGTGGTGGAGGATTCGTGTGGACTGCGGCTGGCTGGGCGCCTGCGCAGGCAGTGAGCGCCAGAGTGGCTATTAGCACCCATATCCATCGGTACACCGTCAACCCCCTCAACGTCGGAGATACATTAGCCGACGGTTCGTGTGGAACGTCGAGACAGGCTTCGAGGCTCGGGTATTGCGGCCATCGCGCCAGGTGGTCGTTGAGTTCGCCACGCTGAGCGATCGCTTTGGCGCACGTCGAGTTGCTAGTCCACTCAAATAGACGTTAGTGTGAGTTTTTGCGTCCGCAACTGGCCGACTGAACAACAGCACCAGAAATTCGGCGAGGTGGGGTGCGTGCTGGATTTGACGTGACCAGGGGGGATTCGCGTTGACCATCAACTATGCAGAGCAATGGGTACGGATTGATCCGCTAGAAATATCGGTGACGCCGCTTACCGCACCCGAGGTGGCGGAGATTGTCGCCAACGCATCTGGTAAGCGGCTGCTGCTCAATCACAATCTCCACAGCGCGTATTTGCACGAGGTGGACAGCCGATTTCGCGAACTCTATCGGCGAGCCACCTGGGTCATCGTCGACGGTGCGCCAATTCTGTGGCTCGCCTCCCGGTTCTCCACGACCAGGCTCGGCGCTTCTTGGCGCGTCTCATCGACGGACTGGCTTGACGCGCTCTCGCGGGTCAACTCATCGGGACGGTTGTTCATCTTCGGCGCTACGGCGAGCTCCAACGAGAAGGCTGTCGACGCACTGCGGCGCAAGCTCGCGAATTGGACGATTTCGGGTGTGGACGGCTACGTCGACGACGAAGCCGCCGTCAAGGCGATCACGGATTTCAATCCTGACCTGGTCATCGTCGGTCTGGGCATGCCGCGTCAAGAGCACTTCCTGTTGAGGAACTTCGATCACCTTCCGGCGGCGACTTACGCGACGGTGGGTGGTGCCATCGACTACGTGGGAGGAAGCAATCGGCTGGCGCCCAGATGGCTCGGTAGTCTTGGGCTTGAGTGGTTATGGCGTCTGGCCAACGAGCCACGCCGTCTCGCATACCGCTATCTGATCGAACCCTTGCTGCTGCTTCGCCGGGTGGTTCCGCGGGCGTTGCGTCAGGTCTGAGAGCGTGATCGCGAGAGGTTGCACACCTAAATCGCCCTCGCCATCGCTGCTCGTTGTTCGAGTCCTGTTGGCGCACAACTCTATTGGGGGTCGGTAACGGATTCCGGTCGCTTCTTCGGCGACTTGCGATCAAGCGCGAGCCTCGCGAACCGTACGGCCTCGGCTCTGTAACGGGGAACCAGGTATACAACGCCTGCGACCCAGAGAGCCGTCGCGAAGCAGCCGACGCCTATCGCCAGCAGGTCGCTGTCGATCATGAACGAGGCAGTGGCTCCTACCGCGGTGACTGGAAGCCCGAACACTCCGACAAGTGTCAGCCCCGACAGCGCCAGTTGACCGATGGGGAGCCCGGTGACTCGCCGCGCCCACCACATGTTGAGCACCCAGAAGCCGCCGTAGCCAACGGAACATCCCGTTGCTACGCCGATGCCGCCGCCCCAAAACGCTCCCACTGCGATGGCCGCAACGATCAGTGGCTGGCCGACCAAATACAGGTACAGCTGTTTGCGGGTCTCACCCAACGTCACGAACACCCAGTATGGAACCTGGCTGAGTGCGCGAAAGACGCCGGATACGGCGAGAATCTGCAGGATGGGTGCCGCTTCGACCCATTGATCACCGAGAACGACGCCGACGAGTGGGTCGCCCATCCCGATCATCACACCGTAGACAGTCGAAGTGACTGTGACAGTCGCGAATTGGGCTGCCGTGAGGTACTTCATGAAAGTTTGCACAGAGTCTTGCAGGCGCGACAGCACTGGAATGGCGACACGGGAAAGTGGTGCTGTTACCTGGTTGAGCGGAAGTACCACGACCTGATACGCACGGTTGTAGAGGCCGAGTTGAGCGGGTCCCCCAAGGACGCCGAGCAATACGCTGTCGACATTCTTGGGTAGGTACGCAAGGCCCTGTGTGCCGACGAGTGCGCCGGCAAATCGGACGAAGCGGCCAATCGGTACGTCGCGGCGGTACATAGACGGACGCCAACCAGCCATCGCGATGCAGAGCAGCGCTCCGAGAACTGCGGTGACAAGAGCTTGAACTACCAGAGCCCAATAGCTGTGAAGAGTCGCGGCAAGCGCGATTGCGGCGCCCAGCCCCGCTGCCTGCGGTACCGCCTCCGTCACCCCAAGAGCCACGAAGCGGAGGTCCCGGTTGATCTGTGCCTTGAACTGGGTTGCGATGCCGTTGATCAAGAACGTCACGGAGAGGGCCTGTGTGATTCCCACAAGCCTCGCATCACCGTAGAGGTGCGCAATGGGCCAGGACGCCGCGAAAGCCGCGATCGAGAGTAAGGCGCCGAATACGGTGTTGAGCCAGAACAGGTTCGATTTCTCTTCGGGGCTGAGGGTCTTCGACTGAAGGGATGCCACTGAGAGCCCGAAATCGCGGAGCAACTCCCCGATGCCGATCAAACCGGTCACCATGGCAATGAGCCCGAAGTCGTCCGGTGCCAACAAGCGCGCGAGCACGACAAGCGAGATGACCAGCAACGCTATGCGCGTTCCCTGCCAGAACAGGGTCGCGGTCGCACCGCCGAGCGCTTTGCGCGCCAAAGAGCTCAACGGGGAGTACCTTTCAGCCCTCGCGTAGATGCGCGGGCTGCGAGCTGTTGAGTGAGATTGTCGAGGTCATTAAGTGCCGCATGCACTGCGGTGAGTGCCTCATCGCGCCTCGATAGGTGCTGCGCAAGGTCTTCGGTCAGTGCGGCAGAAGTTGTGTCACCAACGGTGGTGGTTGAGCGGTGGTAACCGACTGCGTCGAGGTGCCGGCCGACCTTGGCGTCTCTGCGGTCAGTGACGCAGACGGGGACTGCACCTTCCGTCATTCCGACGATCAGGGCGTGGAGGCGGTCGCTTATCACCATGGCGCTGTTCCGGTAGACCTCGCGAAGGACACATTCGTGTTCTGCCAGTGATCGCTCGGCGGGCCACGGAATAAGCTCTCCGCCAAGGCGTGACGCGAGGTCGGCACTACGTTCTGCATCTCGGCGGACCTGAGTGACGACGACCATGCGCCTCGAACCAGCGTGGGCCAGCGCGCGAATCGAGTCGATGATGGCGTCGGATGGCGGCTCTCGGTCTGCCCGGTACGTGACCGCAATGTCACCACCGCTGGTGTTCGAGACGTCCCGCGCGGGCGACTCCCAACCGAACGCCCAATCCGGAGAGACCTCACCAAAGCCGAATGCTGTTCTAGATTCTGTGTCGCGCCATCGAACGCACGTCGATAAACGGAAAAGTGGACGCAAAATCTTCACGTACAACTGATTTTCCGCTCGCATAGCCACTCCCAAGCGGAGCACCTGCCCTTTGCGAGCCCTGACGCCGAGGATCAGCGGGAGAAACTTCACGTTGCGGCGGAAACTACGGCCGTCGACCAAGAGCTCACCGGGCTTGTCGACGAACCAAACCGGCCCGCGGGAGAGGGCGCCCCACGCGGCCGAGTGCCACCTCCGAAGTTCGTCGTAGATGACGTCGGCTTCTTGAAGCGCCAGACTCTTGAGGAAATCATCTGACGCCGGTCCGAGATAGATATGCAGCCGCCCGAATCGACGAAGGCGGTCGAAGTATTCCCGCCTCAGAACCACGTCGCCGACATTGTCGTCCTGGCCACTTCCAAGGACGAAAAGGGCAGGTAACTCATTACCGGGTCCCAACCCCCGACTCCTCCCCGTCGATCTCGTGTAGCTTATAGCCCGCGCCCCCCTGTAAGCGCACCACAAGTCGGACCGGATCGTCCGGTCAAGGACCCTCGACATGATGGTGGTCGATCGGGGTGCTGTGGTCAAGTCGATGATGCCGAACCAGCCATCGCATGGCTCCGTGACAATCAGGGAACTGCGCGCTCCCGCCGACACCGACGAGAATGGCCAGATTATGGACAACTATCTGATTGCAATCGCCTCGTATCGTCGACCGTCAGCGCTGCAGCATCTGCTGGATAGCCTTGCAACAGCCGTCGGTTCGGTCGCAGCGGAAGTTGTCGTGGTCGATAATGATGCCGACGAATCAGCTCGCGCCGTTGCGACCAACCACCCACTTCGACCCCTGTATCTGGTGGAGCCCGAGCCCGGTATCGCGGCAGCGCGAAACCGGGCGCTGGATCACTTCAGCGACCGTTATCACGCGATCATCTTCGTGGACGACGACGAGTGGGTTTCGCCCGAGTGGCTCTCCACGCTCACCACATACGCCCGACGCACCCAAGCCGATGTCGTACAAGGCCCTGTAGTGAGCGTATTTCCCGAAGAGGCGCCCAAGTGGGTTGAGCGGGGAGGCTTCCTACAACGCCGGGTTCAAGAGAGTGGCCTTGAACTTCCGAGTGCGGCTACCAACAACACTCTGCTGACCCGTGAAGCCTGGGTCCGGGCGGGCTCTCCGCGATTCGACCCGTCTTTTTCCCTGACTGGCGGTTCGGATGCGGACTTGTTCTGGGGGATAAGGAAATCCGGATCCAGGATCGTCTTCTGCGCCGAGGCGGTGGTGTACGAGGACGTACCGAACAATCGCTTGTCCCTGCGATGGGCTCGCCGCAGGGCCATCCGGAATGGCATCGCCGAGACCCGGATACGCCGGAAGCATGGAGATCTGTCGCCGGCGTGGTTGGCTGTGAGCGTCCTGCGTGCGGGGTACAGCGTTTTTGTGCTCGGGCTCGGGCTGGTCATGGGTAGAGGGCTGCAGGCGGAGCCATTTGTCAATCTGTTCAAAGGGTATGGGCGCCTGGCGGCGCTGTTCAACTATCGAATCCACGAGTACGCGAGACCTGCCTCATGACCTCCTGGCGAACCCCTTCTGACATCTGAGTGGGGATCACTCGGGCCCACTACTATTCGAACGGGGTCGACCAACGGTCGACAGCATGCTCTGATATCGAAGTACCCGGTGTCGGAGGCGGAGGGGGAGCGTGTGGCCACGGGGCAGAGTCCGAAAAAGACGCCTTGGCGATTGATCGTCGTTGTCGTATTCGCGTTGCTACTCATCGGACAGGGATACCTGTCATTCGCGATAAGGCCCGAGCCATATCCGAGCATCCGAATGCCGAGTTTCGGTCCTGCCGCGAAGGACGACGGAACAGTCGGAGTCACGTTCGCGCGCGTGGAGGCGATCGGAAGCGACGGCTCGATACGACAAATCCCGGTGGCCGAGCTCATGGATGATTTCCGCTTCTCAACTGCGCGCCCTTCGTTCGATTATGTTTTCAGAGACAGCGAACCGTCGCACATTTCACCCTCGGTCAAATCGTGGTTACGTGAGCGGATCGGCGAGATTGATTCTGGGATCGACGCCACGGCCGTTCGAATATGCTGGCAAGCGTCGAAAGTGCGGATATCCGATTCTTCCGTCGCGAGTGAGCCGCCTTGTGCCTGGAAGACGATAGTCCTGTGATCGCCCGGATCGAATCGCGTCTGGCGTGGGTTGCCCGTGCGTACGCCCCCGACCCTCGGGTTCTGGCCGCGCTCCGGATTGTCTTCGGTATCTGGGTGATTCTCTTCCCCAGCGACGTCACCTGGATAGCCGATGTGCCCGCGGATTTCGTGAACCCACGTCCTGGACTGTTCGCATGGCTGTCCACGCCTCCCGACCTCACGACACTGTATGTGCTCATGGGGGCAAAAGTCCTGTTCGGAGCGATGGTCGCGGTAGGGCTGTGGACGCTACCGGCGTCGGTTGGGCTTTCGATCGCCCTGATTTGCAGCTCTGGGGTTTCGTACTCCTTCTCCAAAGTCGACCACTTCATCCTTTTCGAGTTGGCTCCGGTCTTCCTGGCCTTCACGGGCTGGGGTTGCATGTGGTCGGTCGACGCGATCTTCCGGCGGCGCCGGAGGCAGAATCCGGTCGCAGTCAGGGGTTTCCCCGTTCTCCTCTACGCAATGACGATCGGCTGGGCCATGCTTTCCGCGGCCGTGCCGAAGGTTGCCGGTGGCTGGGCTTCGCTAGATAGGTTCGCGACGCGCGGTTACGTGGCAAGGGATCTGGCACTCGGCGAAAAGGTGGGCCCGCTCGGACCGTGGCTCCTGAACATCGACAGCAGTGTCTTCTGGAAGTTCCTCGATTACGCCACGTTGATCGCTGAAGGCGGACTCATTTTCGTTGTTTTCTTTCCGCTTCTTTTCAGATTGTGGCTCGTGCTTGTGATCGGTTTTCATGTCGGGGTGTATGTAGCGCTCGGTATAAACTTCGCAGATAACCTGCTCGCGTATGCAATATTTTTTTCTCCGGTCATCGCATGGGTGGCCTCAAAACTCGGCGAAGCTTGGCCATCAAGGCGAGAGAAGGAACAAGTCAGCCCAGCTTGAACGCTCGGACCGATGACCAGTGCCATAAGTGATGGAGCTCACCACGAGCGGTCCCGGCAGGGCTTCAAGTCGAGGGCGTCGGCCGGAGCGACAGACTTCCAAGCTCGTGATCATCGCGGGACGCTGTGTGGACGTCAGCTGCGCTGCCCTCAATCCGCCGCACAATGTATATAGTTGGTAGGTTGATGCAATGGGGATGACCGCGACAGCGCAAGGACTAAAGACGAGGCTTAGCAGGGGGATCCGTCAAGCAAGCCCATCGGCGTTCTATTTACTCAAGGGCACTGCGAACCTCTTGCGGGTCGAGAAGTACGAGTGCAATCTCTGTGGATACTCCGGGAAATTCCTGCCCTTCGGGAATCCTCCGCGCGGAGGTGCAGTGTGCGCGAAGTGTTTCTCCAAGGAGCGCCACCGCCTCATGGGCTTGTGGGTTTCGGCCCACCCGGATGCGGTGGACGGCGCCCGGGTTCTGCACTTCGCGCCTGAAGAGGTGCTCGCCAAGCTGTTTCGCAGCCGATCATCGGCGTACCAGTCGGCAGACCTCGAACCAGGTGCCGCTGACATCGTCATCAACATAGAGGCGATCGACCTGCCGGACGCGTCCGTCGACCTCGTTGTCTGTTCCCACGTTCTCGAACACGTCGACGACACGAAGGCACTTCGAGAAATCCACCGCATTCTGCGGCCTGGCGGACATGCACTGTTGATGTTCCCGATCGTAGAGGGATGGGATCGGACCTACGAGGACCCGACACACACCTCCAAGGCTGACCGCGTTCGATACTTCGGCCAGGACGACCACGTCAGGATGTTCGGACGCGACGTGCGCGACCGGATCAAGGCTGCAGGTTTCGAGCTGGCTGAGTTCACCGCCGAGGAGCCATCTGTTTCTCGTCATGGACTTCTCCGCGGTGAGAAGGTGTTCGACGCGTCGAAGACCTGACACGGCATCCGCGGCATGAATGTCGGTGCGACGTCTAACTCATTGCGCTAGCTGATCACCCGCGAGGCCGCAGCCCCTGTGGCGAACGGCGACCTCGTCTGCATGGTCTCCATCGAGTCCGACAGGTCGCGATGGAGCCTGGGAAAAACCATGTGTTCACCGGGCTGCTGGGATGAGCGCTCGAGGCCTTGCCATGACTCGTTGCCGGTATCAGCCGCTCAGGATCCGGATGACAGAGTTGACGTCAGCCCGCTCGCTCTCTTAGCTAACCTTTTTCGAGTTCCGTGGTTCTTCTTTCCTAAATCATTCGCTCAAGCTAACGACTTGGCACGGTGTGAACCGCAGCTTACTGCGTGATAGGCGGGCGAATCCCAGACGGCAGTCATCGCGAATTTGCTAGATATCGCAGAACGTCGCGCAGTTGCCGATGTTCGGCATCGATCCGCATCGGCAGACGGCCTAAACGCGGTGGGGGAGAACGTATTTCATCCTCACGTCGGCACGGCGTCAAGTTCGAGGTCGGCTGTGAATCTGTTGCCAAGAATGGCTATTTATGCGCAATTTATCGATCAAGCGCGGCTGTGACCAAACGGCGCCATGGCCAACTGTATCGCCCTGAAAATAGGCGCGCCCGGCAACCATCGTTCGCGTTGACAACCTGAGCGTATTCTGAGATGCTCACTGCGATCCACTCAGGATCATTGCCTCAGGGGGGGTATGTCTGCAATCGCGACCAGATGCTCGATGCGTTGGGGAAGGCATTGAGTGAGAGGCAAATAGCGGTCTGGAGCTCTTTTCCTGATGAGCAGAATTTTATGTGGGAATCCCGATTGGCCCACACGATCGTTGGTGACGCGGCCCCTCACGCCGAAGTTGTGATCAGAGACTTGGCCGGCGATAGAACCGATTACCGCCTCGACCGGAAGGTCGGCGAGGTCGCGAAGGGATCTAGTGGCGACACAAGCATGTCGGCCGTGAACATGCGGTTGATGAATACGGCATCCACTCAGTCGCTGCCGGATTATTCGGCCGGTTCCATGGGCCCCGTGCGCCGGCTCGCACTTCAAGGCCCCTCCCGGCACTATCGTGTCGTCAGTGCACCAAGGGGGCTCTACACGTATGCAGGTGCGGCGTGGCGCCAGACAGTTTGATTTGAGGCTTCCGATGTTCATTACGTGGACATCGAAGCCGCATGGTTCTTTCATTAAGGGGTTGCGTTGAACCTGCAGGACATCGTCAAGTCGCTGCGATCTAGGTGGATCACCGTCTGCGTGGCGATCGTGGTCTTTCTCCTGGGCGCGGTAGCGACGATTTTGCTGACCACCCCGCTGTATCAGGCGTCCACGAGACTCTTTGTGTCGACCTCCGCCGGATCCACACTTGCCGAGACCTACCAGGGTAACCGCTTCTCTCAGGAGCGGGTGATTTCCTACAGCGAGCTGATCAAAGGCGAAACGCTGGCGCAGCGCACGATTGACAAGCTCGGCCTCGATATGAGCTCGGAAGCGCTGCGGCAGCAGGTCAAGGCGAGCGCAAAAGCGGACACGGTGCTGATAAATGTCTCGGTGTTGGATCCTTCGCCCGTCCGGGCCCGCGACATCGCCAATACGATGTCGGACGAGTTCGTCACGCTCGTACGGGAATTGGAGACGCCCGAAGCCGGTGCTCGGCCAGACGCCCGGGTGGTGGTGGAACAGCGTGCATCAATTGCTGACGCACCGGTGGTGCCGCAGACGAAGCGGATCCTCGCGATCGGCTTGGCGCTGGGCGTAGTTGTCGGAATTGGGCTTGCACTTCTGCGCGATCTGCTGGACAACACGGTGAAGGACAGAAAGACCGTTGAAGAGATCACGGGTGCCGGGATCGTAGGGACCATCCCACTCGACAAAGAGCGGCGCAAGCAACCGGCGATTCCGTTCGAGAGCGATAATTCGTCCATCGCCGAGGCGTTCCGCAAGTTGCGGACGAATCTGCAATTCCTTGCGGTAGACAATCCTCCGCGTGTGATCGTCGTGACGAGTTCTGTTCCCAGCGAGGGAAAATCGACCACGGCGATCAATATCGCCCTGGCCTTGGCGGAAGCTGAGCACAGTGTGGTGATCGTCGACGGCGATATGCGCCGCCCGACACTGCACAAGTACCTCGACATGGTGGGTCCCGTCGGGTTCAGCACCGTACTCAGCGGCGGAGCCTCCCTGGACGACGCCCTGCAAGAGAGCCGTTTCCCGGGGCTGAGTGTCCTCACGTCGGGGGCCATCCCTCCGAATCCGAGCGAGTTGCTGGGTTCGTTGGCGGCGAAGAAGGTGCTCAAAGAACTACGCACTCGCTTCGACTACGTCATCGTGGACACCACCCCGTTGCTAGCTGTCACCGATGCTGCGATTCTGGCAGCGGGGGCCGACGGTGTGCTGATCATGGCGCGGTTCGGACAGACGAAGCGTGACCAGCTGACCCACGCGGTCGGCAGCCTTACCGACGTCGGAGCTTCAGTTCTCGGTGCGGTATTCACAATGACGCCGATTCGAGGTGGCTCGGCGTACAGCTACAGCTACAGCTACTACGGCGAAGACAGCGCGGCATCTTCATCCAACACAGATTCCGGAGTGACGCTTCGTCAGCGGCACAGCGCGAAGAAGTCGTCCACGGCGTAGGTGATGGGCTGAGACGCCTAATCCGCTACAGCCCTGCTGGTTTCACTGACCGGCGATCACCGCTGGTTGCGCTGCAGATGACCCTTCGCCGCGTCGACGGACGAATGAGGCTGCAGGCTTCCGATCGGAAATCGGCACAACCGTTTCCTCCGGGAAGTCTCCGACAGCGATGAACATGGTGATCATCTCCGAGTCGTCGATGGACAGCAATTCGCGCACCGCAGCTTGATCCTTGTAGTACATCATTGCGTTGAGCGGCACCGCAGCGAGCCCTTCATATTCAAGGCCGTACATGACGGACATCGAGAAGAGTCCACCATCAACGAAGGCCTCATTACGCTCGACCGGGCTGAGGAACGTGCTGTTGGACACCGTGATGGTCAGTAGCACCTCTGGCATCTGTCGTTGCCCAAATCCCCTCTGGTGTTTGAGGACTCGTGCCGCGAGGTCCTTATCCTCCACCCAGTAGACTCGCCAGCCCTGGCGGTTACACACCGAGGGCGTCTTCTCGGCGGCGCGCAGTGCGGCCATCACCTTTGAAGTATCGATCGGCCGGCCGGAGAATTGGCGGACACTGCTGCGGCCGGCCGCCAACTGGTAGAAGTTCTTCTGATCGTTGTCTTGCTTTTCGGCACGTCGGACGATCTTGGTTCCCGCGACTCCTTTGTCCGCGACGGCATCTAGGAATGCCGGATCGACGATCTCTTCGAGGAAGCTGACGTCGTGGTCGAATTTGGCGTGCAACTCACGGTACCGCTGAAGTATCGAGACGCCTTGTCCGTATGCGAAACCGTCGAGATCATGACCCGCGGTGCGGTAGACGACCAAGGTGTCGTTCAGATCGGACAAGGCTTTACGGCCGAACCCGGGACGGAAGTCAGCCGTACGGGCAAGACCTTTCTCTATCGCGTGGACGTTGTACATGATGCGCGAGACCACTTGCTCGTAATCGGTGTCAAAGATGGAGAACGAAGCGGTCCTCGAGAAGCGCGCGACATCCTTGTGCGCGAGATACCGCAGCCGGACCTTCTGCAGAACCTTCTTGGCCTGCTGCTTCGACCTGGTCGTATTCCTTTTCACGGCATCTCCTGGGCGGTCGGAAAAAGAACGTTCGCGGCGAGGTAGTTTCGAGCGCTGGCACGCTCCGAAGCCAGAGCCGCGTCGATCGCGCCATCGTCCAGAGGGGTGGACAGTAGTTGGCCGATCGCCTCCGGACCGTCGAGCCGACGTGACGACAGCCCGAACGTTTCCAGAAGGAACTTGAGCTTCTCCTCGTTGCCGTACCCTCCTGCGGTGCTCGCGCGGACGATGGTCGCAAACGGGCGATGATTGATGATCGAGAAAATCGTGCCGTGGAACGTGTCTGTCACGATTCCAACCGCGTCACGGAAATAGGCGAGTAGTTCGAACGGGCTGCACTCGACAAAGGCGTCGCCGCACTCCTGCACTCCGCCGAATGTCAGGACCCGCGCCCCGATCTGACGGGCGTAGTCGCGAAGCGACGCATTCTCGTGTGGTGTCAGCCGGCCTGAGTAGCCGTACACGATGAGGTATGGATCGGCGTGTAGCCGACTCTTCGGCACGCGCGGATCGGCCAGGAGATCGTGGGCTAGCGCAGGATCGACGTGCAGGAGAGGCTCGCGGCCGGTCAGCTCGCGAACGATCGAGCGGGAATTTCCGTCGCGGACTGAAAGCGCATCGAAGCGCTCGAGATCTCGTGCCAGCTCGCCTTCGATGCCCGCGGCGCGGATCTTGGCTAGCGTCGTGTTCCCGAAGGTGGGGCGGGAGGGGAGGGGCGCCCCCCGGGGGGGGGGGGGGGCGCGGGACCAGGCGGGGGGGGGGGGGGGGGCGGGAGGGGGCGGGATGGGGGGCGCCCGGCGCAGGCAGACGCG
>NZ_LQIT01000003.1 GCF_001499965.1 Mycobacterium sp. GA-2829 | reverse complement strand
GCGCGGGGGCGGGGGGGGGGGCGGCGGCGACCGGGGTGTCGAAGTCCAGCTGCGCGACCGGGGCGACCGGGCGCAGCGGGCGGGCGAAGTCGGGATCGATCAGCTGGTAGGCGGCCTCGTCGAAGGCGGTGACCGTACCGCCGTGCGCGCCGGGGGTGAACCGGAAGTGCGCGACGTTGTCGGAGCGGCCGGCCTTCCACGCCACCTGCACGGTCCAGCGGCCGTCCTCGTTGCGCCAGGCGTCCCAGTTCGTCGCGTCCGGATCCAGTCCGCGCCCGACCAGCGCGGTGCTGACGGTCTCGAGCAGGGTGAGCACCGAGGGACCGTCGGACAGCACGGGATGCGCGGCGGTGGCGAGTTCGGCGGCCCGCGACCGCTCCAGCAGCACCGGATGGGCGAACCGCTCGACCCGTTCGATCGGCATACCCGAGGCGTTGGCGACCTGTTCGACCGATGCGCCCGCGCGGATCTTGGCCTGGATATCCCTGGGACGCAGCACGTTGTGCACCTCGACATCGATCATCGTCTGGTCGGCCGACCGATTGAACGCGCCCCGGTCCCCGCGGGCCGCGGCACGGAACCGGTCGTCGATGCGGAGGGTGAACTTCTCACCGGAGTCGCTCTGGCAGAGGACGGTGTTGGCGTCGACGTCGAGTTCGACGACCTTGAGTTCCCGCACTGCGACCTCCTCCGGGCTCGTTCGCGTCGATCGGCGTCAGCCCGATTAGCTGGTCAGCCTACTGCGTTACCTGCCCGTGACCACGGTGACACGCGGCGTGATCTACAACCGTTCGACGACCCAGTCCACGCACTGGGTCAGCGCGCCGACGTCCTCGGGGTCGACGGCGGCGAACATCGCTACCCGCAGCTGGTTGCGGCCGAGCTTGCGGTACGGCTCGGTGTCAACGATGCCGTTGGCGCGCAACACCTTTGCGACCGCTGCGGCGTCGACGTCGTCGGAGAAGTCGATGGTGCCGACGACCTGCGAACGCAGTGCGGGGTCGGTCACGAACGGGGTGGCGTAGGCCGACGCCTCGGCCCACGAGTACAGCCGCTGCGACGAATCGGCGGTGCGCTTGACGGCCCAGTCCAGCCCGCCGTTGCCGTTGAGCCAGTCGAGCTGGTTGGCCAGCAGCACCAGCGTGCCGATCGCCGGCGTGTTGTACGTCTGGTTCTTGAGGCTGTTCTCCACCGCGATCGGCAGGGAGAGGAAGTCGGGCACCCAACGGCCGGATCCGGCGATCTGTTCGATGCGCGCCAGCGCGGCGGGGCTGACGACCGCCAGCCACAGGCCGCCGTCGCCGGCGAAGTTCTTCTGCGGTGCGAAGTAGTAGGCGTCGGCCTCGGCGATGTCGACGGGCAGACCGCCTGCGCCGGAGGTCGCGTCGATGACGACCAGCGCGTCGCCGGAGTCGGCGGGCCGCCGCACCGGCACCGCAACACCGGTCGAGGTCTCGTTGTGCGCCCACGCGATGACGTCGACCGACGGATCGGACTGCGGTTCGGGCGCGCTGCCCGCATCGGCGCTGACGATGATCGGGTCGCCGACGAACGGGTTCTTCTTCACGCACGAGGCGAACTTGTTGCTGAACTCCCCGTAGGTGAGGTGCAGCGAGCGCTGGTCGATCAGCCCGAACGCGGCGGCATCCCAGAACGCGGTGGACCCGCCGTTGCCGAGGATGACCTCGTAACCCTCGGGCACCGAGAACAGCGCCTTGACGCCGTCGCGGACCCGTCCGACGAGGTTCTTGACCGGCGCCTGCCGGTGCGAGGTGCCGAACAGGTCACCCGCGGCCGCGAGCGCGGACAGCTGTTCGGGGCGCACCTTCGACGGCCCGGACCCGAAGCGTCCGTCGCGGGGCTTGAGGTCGGCGGGAATGGTGAGTTCGGCCATGGGTCACCAGCCTAGTTCCCGGCGATTTGGGCGCGGTAATCGACGCTGAGCGCACATGAACGCGCCGAAATCGCAGCAAACCCACGGATTGATCATGGACAGGTACCCGATACCTGCGGTACTGTGTACAGCAGACCGGTGAATGTAAACCCCTACGGGAGGCTCTCATGGCTCGCACACGCACGGTCCGCCGCTGGCGCCGCAACATGGACGTTGCCGACGACAAGGCTTACGTCGACACGCTGATGACCCTCTCCGAGGGATCGGTGCGCCGTAACTTCAACCCCTACACCGACATCGAGTGGGACGACCCCGAGTTTGCTGTCTTCGACGGCGACGAGCGGTGGATCCTGCCGGGTACCGACCCGATCGGGCGTCACCCCTGGTACCGGGCGCAGCCCGTGGAACGGCAGATCGAGATCGGCCGGTGGCGGCAGGCCAACGTCGCCAAAGTCGGCCTCCAGTTCGAGATCATCCTGATCCGCGGCCTCACCAACTACGCGTTCTGGGTGCCCAACGGCTCGCCCGAGTACCGCTACTGCCTGCACGAGTCGGTCGAAGAGTGCAACCACACCATGATGTTCCAGGAGATGGTGAACCGGATCGGCGCCGACGTGCCCGGGATGCCGCGGCTGCTGCGCTGGCTCTCGCCGTTCATCCCGCTCGTCGCGGGCCCGCTGCCCATCCCGTTCTTCTTTGGGGTGCTCGCCGGAGAGGAACCGATCGACCACACCCAGAAGAACGTGCTGCGCGAGGGTAAAGATCTGCACCCGATCATGGAGCGGGTGATGGCCATCCACGTCGCCGAGGAAGCGCGCCACATCTCGTTTGCCCACGAGTACCTGCGCAAGCGGCTGCCGCGGCTGTCCCGCTGGCAGCGGCTGTGGCTGTCGGTGCACGTGCCGGTGATCATGCGGGTGCTGTGCCAGGCCATCATCGTGCCGCCGAAGGCGTTCTGGCAGGAGTTCGACATCCCGCGGTCGGTCAAGAAGGATCTGTTCTTCCGCGCGCCGGAGTCCCGTCAGTTCCTCCGCGACATGTTCGGTGACGTCCGGATGCTCTGCCACGAGACCGGGTTGATGAACCCGCTGGCAAAGCTGATGTGGCGGATCTGCCGGATCGACGGCAGGCCCAGCCGCTACCGCAGCGAACCGCACCGCCAGCATGTGGCGACGGCGGCGTAGGGAAGGCGCGCGGCCGTGCCCCATGTGATCACCCAGTCCTGCTGCAGTGACGGGTCCTGTGTCTTCGCGTGCCCGGTGAACTGCATCCACCCGACCCCGGACGAGCCGGGCTTCGCAACCGCCGAGATGCTCTACATCGACCCGGCCGCGTGCGTCGACTGCGGCGCGTGCGTGACCGCGTGTCCGGTCGGCGCGATCGCCCACGACAGCGTGCTGACCGAGACTCAGCTGCCGTTCGTCGAGCTCAACGCCGCCTTCTATCCCGAGCGGCGCCCCGGCGAGAAGGTGCCGCCCACCTCGAAACTCGCCCCGGTGCCCGACGCGCCCGTCGTCCACCGCCGCGGCGGGCCGCTGCGGGTCGCCATCGTCGGATCCGGGCCTGCGGCCATGTACGCCGCCGACGAACTGCTCACCCAGCGCGATGTGCGGGTGACGATGTTCGAGCGGCTGCCCACCCCGTACGGTCTCGTGCGGGCCGGCGTGGCGCCCGACCACCAGAGCACCAAACGGGTGACCCGGCTGTTCGACAAGGTGGTCGCGCACCCCGGGCTGCGGCTCTACCTCAACGTCGAAGTCGGCACCCACCTCACCCACGCCGACCTGCTGGCCCACCACCACGCGGTGCTCTACGCGGTCGGCGCACCGAACGACCGGCGCCTCGACGTCGACGGGTTCGGCCTGCCCGGCACGGCCACCGCGACCGAACTCGTCGCCTGGTACAACGGCCACCCCGACTTCGCGGCCATGCCGGTGGCGCTCGACCACCACCGCGCCGTTGTGATCGGCAACGGCAACGTCGCACTCGACGTCGCCCGCATCCTGACCACCGATCCGGACCGGCTCGCCGGCACTGACATCGCCGACTACGCGCTGGCTGCGCTGCGCGGCTCCCGCATCGACGAGGTGGTGATCGCCGCCCGGCGTGGACCCGCCCAGTCGGCGTTCACCCTCCCCGAACTGCTCGGGCTGACCGCCACCTGCGACGTCGTCCTCGACGCGGCCGACCACGAACTCGTCGAACGCGACCTGGCCGAGGCGACCGACCCGCTCATCCGCAACAAACTCGAG
This sequence comes from Mycobacterium sp. GA-2829, assembly GCF_001499965.1. GTDB lineage: Bacteria > Actinomycetota > Actinomycetes > Mycobacteriales > Mycobacteriaceae > Mycobacterium. Next base: position 160,839 of record NZ_LQIT01000003.1, on the reverse strand, counting down.
GTGCTGGCCAAGCTGCCCGACGCCGCCACCCCGATCGGCAGGCCCCGCATCCGCCTCGCCTACCGACTGACCCCGCTTCGGGTCACCGGCGTCGAGCGGGCCGACGCGGTCGAGTTCACCGTCACCGGCACCGACGAGGTGCGCCGCATCGACGCCGGTCTGGTGCTGACGTCGATCGGTTACCACGGCAGGCCCGTCGCCGGGCTCCCGTTCGACGATGCCACCGGCACGGTGCCCAACGACGTCGGCCGCGTCGTCGACCCGGCGTCCGGGCGGCCCGTCGCCGGCACCTACGTCGCGGGCTGGATCAAACGCGGCCCCACCGGGTTCATCGGCACCAACAAATCGTGCGCCGCGCAGACGGTGCACCACGTCGTCGACGACTACAACGCCGGGCTGCTCACCCCGCCCGCCGCGGGCGCCACCGAGCTGGACCGGCTGGTGCGGCGCCGCCGCCCCGACGTCGTGGGCGCCGACGGTTGGCGCGCCATCGACGCCGCGGAGATCGCCCGTGGCGGGGGAGTGCGGCCGCGGGTCAAGTTCACTTCGGTGACCGAAATGGTCGGCGTCGCGACCAACGTCTCCGCGCCGCCGATGCGTCAGCGGGTGCTTGCTGCGCTGCGCCGCTGACCCGCGACAATCACTCGGTCGCCCAGAACCGTAGAACCTGTTGGTAAGCGGTGGGGTCCACCGACAACTCGCCCACGTACGGGTGTTCGAGCGCGAAGATCAGGTAGAGCACGAACGCCAGCAGTGCCGCTGTCAGCCCGACGGCGAGGGAGTGCACGAGCGCATCCTGCGTGCCGAACAGGAACGTGAACGCCATCATCACGCCGCCGCCACCGACCAGCAGCACCCACAGCTCGCCGGGCACGTGGGCGTCACCGCTGGACACCCGCATCTTGCGGGCGGCGCCGAGGTCGTTGAGGCGGCCGATGGCGTGATCGAAGAACGCAATCTCGTTACGCGTCTGCGGCTGCACTTCCAGATAGGTCTGCCATACGTCGTAGAGTTCGTCGGACTGCTCGGGGACGTGCTCGCCGCGGTGCATCCGGGGGAACTCTTCGTCGATGACGGCCCGGGTGTAGCGGACGAGGCTGGCTTCGATCACCGACCGGGACTCGGCCGGCAACGCCTCGGAGTCGCGAAGCAGATCGGCCACCGCGGCCGCTTCCAGCCCGCTGGCATCCTCGGCTTCGGAGAACTGTTCCCACACCACCACGACCACGAAACCGACGAGGACCGCGTACAGGACCCCGCCGAGTTGGAACACCGAGCCGGATACGGCGTTGTTGTTCTCTAACCGCGTGTGCGACACCGCTTTACGGAACAGGAAAAGCCCGCCGATGGAGAGAGCTATGACACCGGCGACCCACAGCGGGACGACGATGATCGGGGGGATCTGGAGAAGCCACAGCACAGATCATCACCTCGCGTCTGGTGCCGACCGCCGCGGCGCAGTCCGGCAATTATGACCAGAAGGTCATGTCGAGGTCCGGCAAACACGCGGCTTCGGTCGATCTCCACCGCGGAGACCCGTTTCGATCGACCTTCGGTGGTCACTCTCGCCCGCGTAAGCGAGTCAAGGAGTGACCATGCCGAATCCGATCGATGTGCAGACGGCACTGTCCGGCGCCAACTACCCCTCGTCGAAGCAGGACCTGATCGAGCACGCCAAGAGCAACGGCGCCAGCCAGGAGATCCTCGACGGACTGCAGAAGCTGCCCGATGGCGAGATCAGCGGGCCCGACCAGGTGCAGAAGGCGGTGTTCTAGCCCTACTGGGCGTTCATCGCCGCCTGGATCTCCTCTGGGCTGACCTCGCGGACGGGCTGACCCATCGACCACAGGTGGCCGAACGGATCGCGCAGCATGCCGTAGCGGTCACCCCAGAACTGCTCTTCGACCGGCATCACCACGGTCGCGCCGGCGTCGACGGCGCGCTGGAACTGCCCGTCGACGTCGGTCACCTGCAGATGGATCGTGACCGGGGTGCCGCCCAGCGCCTGTGGCGTCGACGACTTGCCGTCGTTGTACTCCGGGAAGTCGTCGGCGAGCATCACCACCGAACCGTTGATCTCGACTTCGGCATGCATGAGCTTGCCGTCGGGCCCGGGGATCCGCCGCTTCTCGGTGGCGCCGAAAGCCTTGACGTAGAAGTCGATCGCCGCGGCGCCGTCGTCGACGACGAGGTGCGGCGCAAGCATTGGTGTCACATCGATTGCCATGGGGGTCTCCTCGCAGATAGGTGGACAGTCCCCATGCTGACCCTCGCCACCGACAAATGTCATCGCCTCAGACGACGGAGAATTCCGGCGGCAGCGCGGCCCGCCCGGTCAGCGCGAGCAGCACCTGCCGGCCATCCCCGGAGAGCACCGCCACGTCGGCGGCCAGTCGCACCGCCTCGGCCAGCACCTCGGGCGGCGGCGTGTAGTCGACGCCCGCGGCCCGCGCGATGTCCAGGCCGTGGACGGCCAGTTCGAAGGTCCGCGTCGGCAGGTAGGTCCGCAGCCGGATGCCGAGCCCGCCGATCACCTCGATGAGCGGATCGCCCGCTCCCTCGATGTCGGCCAGCGCCTGCGTGGCCAGTCGGGCGACCGTGGCCGCCGGATCCGCGCCGAGGTCGCGGCCGGCCTGTCGGCCGCGTTCGGCGACGGCGGCGGGGTCGATGCCCAGCGCCGTCGGCGTCACCTTCCGGTAGTAGTCCGCGGCGCTGGTGACGTCTTCCCGGGCGGCACTGGTCTGCAGGTAGGTGCTGACGGTGATCAACGACCGCGACGTGTGCCCGACGAGTGACCGCAGATCCCACTCACCCAGACCGGGACCGTCCCACGCGCCAGCGGGAATGCGGCCCACCAGATCGACGAAACTGGTTGCCGCAGAAGCGAATGCAGAGCTCACGACGCCGCTATGCGGTCCCAGCCCTCGACGGATTCGAGGCTGCGCGGTTGGGGTCCGACGTAGATCGCCGACGGCCGGACGAGCTTGCCCAGCCGCTTCTGCTCGAGGATGTGCGCACACCATCCCGCGGTCCGCGCGCACGTGAACATCGCGGGCATCATCGTGGCGGGCACGCGGGCGAAGTCGAGGATGACCGCGGCCCAGAACTCGACGTTGGTCTCGATCGCGCGGTCGGGGCGGCGCTCCCGCAGTTCGGCGAGCGCGGCCTGCTCCAGCGCGGCGGCCACCTCGTAGCGCGGGGCCTGCAGTCGTTCGGCGGTGGCGCGCAGCACCCGCGCCCGCGGATCCTCGGCGCGGTACACCCGGTGACCGAAGCCCATGAGCTTGTCCTTGCGGTCGAGGATGCCCTTGACCACGGCGCGGGCGTCGCCGGACTGTTCGACCTCCTCGATCATCGGCAACACCCGCGCGGGGGCGCCGCCGTGCAACGGACCGCTCATCGCGCCGACGGCCCCCGACAGTGCCGCGGCGACGTCGGCGCCGGTCGAGGCGATCACCCTGGCGGTGAATGTCGAGGCGTTCATTCCGTGTTCGGCCGCGGTCACCCAGTACGCGTCAATGGCCTCGACGTGCCGCGGGTCGGGGTCGCCCTGCCAGCGGGTCATGAAACGCTCTGTGACCGTGGTGCATTCGTCGATCGAGCGCTGCGGCACGGCAGGCTGGTGGATCCCGCGGCCGGACTGTGCGACGTAGGACAGCGCCATCACCGAGGCGCGGGCGAGCTGGGCGCGGGCGGTCTCGTCGTCGATGTCGAGGATCGGTTTGTATCCCCAGATCGGCGCGAGCATCGCCAGACCGGCCTGCACGTCGACGCGGACGTCACCGCTGTGGATCGGCAGCGGGAACGGTTCGGCGGGTGCCAATCCGTCGCCGAATCGGCCGTCGACCAACAGTGCCCACACGTCACCGAACGTGACGCGGCGGGCGACCAGATCCTCGATGTCCACGCCCCGATACCGCAGCGCCCCGCCGTCCTTGTCCGGTTCGGCGATCTCGGTGGTGAACGCCACCACCCCTTCGAGTCCCGCGACGAAGTCTTCCGGCACCGACGGCGACGTCTGAGTCATGGCCAGATTCTCGCACCCACGGCAAGAGCGGAACCTACCGGTCGGCGTAGCGTTGGCCCGGTGACGGAGGCCGACAACGAGCACTTGGCGAGGATGCGTGTGGAGTACGGATCGGTGGAGAAGGACGGCAGCGCCGACCTCGACGTCGACTGGTTGACCGACGGCTGGGTTGCCCTGCTGCGCAGGTGGTTAGCCGACGCCGAGGGGGCCGCGATCTCCGAGCCGAACGCGATCGTGCTCGGCACCGTCGACGCCGACGGCCGCCCCGTCACCCGGACCGTGCTGTGCAAGAGCGTCGAGGACGCGGGCATCACGTTCTTCACCAACTACGACTCGGCCAAGGGGACCGATCTGGCGGCCACGCCGTACGCGTCGGCGACCTTCCCGTGGTTCGCGCTCGGCCGTCAGGTGCACGTGCGTGGGCCGGTGGCGAAGGTGTCGGCCGAGGAGACCGCCGACTACTGGTCGAAGCGGCCGCGCGGATCGCAGCTCGGCGCGTGGGCGTCGCAGCAGTCCCGGCCGATCGCCTCGCGCGCGGCGCTGATGGACCAGCTCGCCGAGGTGACACAGCGCTTCGCCGACCAGGACACCGTTCCGGTGCCCCCGGGCTGGGGTGGGTACCGCATCACCGCCGAGGTCGTCGAGTTCTGGCAGGGCCGGGAGAACCGCGTACACAACAGGATTCGAGTGAGCGACGGCCGCATCGAGCGGCTCCAGCCGTAGGTGAGGCGGTTCTTCGCCGACACCACACCTCTGCGGACCCGGGACTTCCGCCGGCTGTGGGTGGCCGGCATCCCGACCGTCATCGGCGCCAACCTCACGATCTTCGCGGTGCCGGTGCAGCTGTACGCGCTCACCCAGAATTCCGCCTACGTGGGGCTGTCCGGGGTCTTCGCGCTGGTGCCGCTCATCGTCTTCGGGCTGTGGGGCGGTGCGCTCGCCGACGCGATGGACCGCCGGGTGCTGCTCATCATCGCCTCGTGCGGGCTGGCGGTCGCGTCGGTGCTGCTGTGGCTGCAGGCCGCGCTCGCGTTGAACAACGTCTGGGTGGTGCTCTGTCTGCTGGCCGTGCAGCAGGCCTTCTACGCGGTCAACTCGCCCACCCGGTCGGCCGCGATCCCGCGCATGGTGCCCGCCGAACAACTGCCCGCGGCGAATTCACTCAACATGACCGTCACCCAGGCCGGCGCGATCGTCGGACCGTTGCTCGCCGGGGTGATGCTGCGCTGGGTCGACCTGTCCACGCTGTACCTCATCGACGCGATCACCTGCCTGGTGCCGATCGTGGCCACCATCCGGCTGGCGCCGATCCCGGCGAGCCGTGCCGAGGCCGGCGCATCGCGCTGGGGCGTCGGCGCGGTCCTCGACGGCTTCCGGTATCTGGCGGGCAGCCAGGTCGTGCTGATGTCGTTCGTCGTCGACCTGATCGCGATGATCTTCGGGATGCCGCGGGCGCTGTTCCCACAGCTGGCGCACGAGAGTTTCGGCGGACCCGTCGCGGGCGGCACCACGATGGCGTTGCTGGCCGCGGCGATGTCGGTGGGCGCGGTGGCCGGTGGGGTGCTCTCCGGATGGCTGCCGCGAGTGCGAAGACAAGGCCTGGCGGTGGTCGGTGCCATCGTCATCTGGGGTGCGGCGATGGTCGGGTTCGGTGTCGCCTGCGGACTGGCCGGCGGGCACACCGGCGCGCTGCTGTGGATCGCGTTGGCGTTCCTGGCGATCGGCGGTGCGGCGGACATGGTCTCGGCGGCGTTCCGGTCGACGATCCTGCAGGAGGCGGCGTCCGACGACATGCGCGGCCGGCTACAGGGCGTGTTCATCGTCGTGGTGGCCGGAGGTCCGCGCGTGGCCGACGCGCTGCACGGCGCCGCGGCGGCCGCGGTCGGGACCACGGTCGCGGCGGCTGGGGGCGGCGGGCTGGTGGTGGCCGGTGTGCTCATCGCCGCCGTGCTCGCACCGGCGTTCGTGCGTTATCGCGTGGCACCCGTGCCGAATTCGCCGGAGCCCGACAAAGTGTAGGAACCGGCGATTTGCCCGAGATGTCAAGATCATCGGTTTTTTCCCGCGTGTCGGACTAGCATCCGGGGGGTGGCTGACATCGACGGCGCACCGGTCCTCGGGCTGCGTGAACGCAAGAAGCTGCGCACCAGGACAACCCTCATCAACGCCGCGGTCGAGCTGTGCGATCGGCAGGGTTTCGAGAACACGACCGTCGACCAGATCGCCGCCGTCGCCGAGGTCTCACCGCGCACGTTCAGCCGCTACTTCGCGACCAAGGAAGCCGTCGTGCTGGCCGTCATCGACGACATCATCGAAATCGTCGCCGACGAACTGCGCAGACAACCGGAGAACATCAGCCACCTCGAGGCGATCTTCCGCAGCCACGTCGGCGCGTTCAACGCCACCAGGTCGGCGCCGCCGAAAGGGATGACCGCGGATCGGCTGATCGCCTCGGCACGCATCCTGACGTCGTCGCAGACGCTCATGCACGCCTCGACCCGGTTCCGGCGCGATGCGGTCAACGCCGCACTCGTCGAGCGCATGGGCACCGCGCCCGACGATCCGCGGCTGCAGATGGTGGCGGCGGTGTGGGGCGCGATCATCACGATCGCGCTGTCCGATCTGGGCACGCACATCGACTGGGACACCATCACCGTCGACTCGATCGTGGCGCGCATCGAGACGGCGTACGCCCAGTTCCGGGACGTGACGGCACTCGACGGACAGCTCGTGTGAGCAACTGCCCGCCCCCCGCAAAGCAGGCCTGTCGGGATGGGGCTACCTTTTGTAGCGAAGGGTCTGCACCTGCGGAGCGACGATGAAGGGATTCCCGTGGCCGAAAATCCGTCCAGTGCGACTGAGCACGCCAAGCTGACCTACCCCGGCGGCGAGCTCGAGCTGGATATCGTTCCGGCCACCGAGGGGTCCGACGGCATCGCGCTGGGTTCGCTGTTGGCCAAGACCGGCTACACCACGTTCGACGGCGGGTTCGTCAACACCTCCTCGACGAAGAGCGCGATCACCTACATCGACGGCGACGCGGGCATCCTGCGCTACCGCGGTTACCCGATCGAGCAGCTGGCCGAGAAGTCGACGTTCATCGAGGTGAGCTACCTGCTCATCTACGGTGAGCTGCCGACCGCCGATCAGCTCGAGGACTTCACCACCAAGATCCAGCGGCACACCCTGCTGCACGAGGACCTCAAACGGTTCTTCGACGGCTTCCCGCGCAACGCCCACCCGATGCCGGTGCTGTCGAGTGCCGTCAACGCCTTGAGCGCCTACTACCAGGATTCGCTCGACCCGCTGGACAAGAACCAGGTCGAACTGTCGACGATCCGGCTGCTGGCCAAGCTGCCGACCATCGCCGCCTACGCGTACAAGAAGTCCGAGGGACAGCCGTTCCTGTACCCGGACAACTCGCTGACCCTGGTCGAGAACTTCCTGCGGATGACGTTCGGGTTCCCCGCCGAGCCCTACGAGGTCGACCCGGAGATCGTGCGGGCGCTAGACATGCTGCTGATCCTGCACGCCGACCACGAGCAGAACTGCTCGACGTCGACGGTGCGGCTGGTCGGCTCGTCGCAGGCCAACCTGTTCACCTCGATCTCGGGCGGCATCAACGCGCTGTGGGGTCCGCTGCACGGCGGCGCCAACCAGGCGGTGCTCGAGATGCTGACGAAGATCCAGCAGTCCGACGGCGACGTCAAGGAGTTCGTCCGCAAGGTCAAGGACCGCGAGGACGGGGTGAAGCTCATGGGCTTCGGGCACCGCGTCTACAAGAACTACGATCCGCGCGCCCGAATCGTCAAGGAGCAGGCCGACAAGATCCTGGGCAAGATGGGCGTCGAGGACGAACTGCTCGACATCGCCAAGGCGCTCGAGGAGGTCGCGCTCACCGACGACTTCTTCGTCGAGCGCAAGCTCTACCCGAACGTCGACTTCTACACCGGCGTGATCTACCGGGCCATGGGCTTCCCGACGCGGATGTTCACCGTGCTGTTCGCGCTCGGCCGGCTGCCCGGCTGGATCGCGCACTGGCGGGAGATGCACTCGTCGCCGAACAAGATCGGCCGTCCGCGCCAGATCTACACCGGCTACACCGAACGCGACTACGTCGACACCGACAAGCGCTGAGCGGTCTCCGTCACCGCACCGGTAGGGCCGTCCCGCCGGTGAGGGTCAGCAGCTGACCGTAGGTCAGCGGCATCACCGAATCGGCGGTCCCTGCGGCCGTCCAGATCACCGGGTGTGACGCGAGCGTCTCGTCGACGACGGTACGCAGCGGCGCCGGATGTCCGGTGGGGGCGACCCCGCCGATCACCTGGCCGGTGGCCGTGCGGACCAGTTTCGGATCGGCCTTGCTGATGTCCTGCGCACCCAGGTGCCGGGCGACGACGTCGGTGTTCACCCGGGCCGCCCCGCTGGCCATCACCAGCAGCGGTTCACCGTCGCACTCGAACACCAGGCTGTTGGCGATCGCGCCGACCTCGCAGCCGAGTTGTTCGGCGGCCGCGGCGGCGGTCTTGGCGTCAGCGGCGAGGATCGTGATGGCCGGTTCGATGCCCGCGGCGGCGACGGCGTCCGCTACCCGGGAATTGCGTTCATTCACGGTGAAGATTGTCACTGATGGCGACCCGCCAAGCTCCTTGCTCGCGAACAGTTGTAGTTTCACAATGGTTGAGTGATTGAGACCGTCGGGCTGAGCCCACGCCGCAAGGCGATCATCCTGATCTCCTGCTGCCTGAGCCTGCTGATCGTGTCGATGGACGCCACCATCGTCAACGTCGCCATCCCGGCGATCCGTACCGATCTGCACGCCTCGCCCTCGCAACTGCAGTGGGTGGTCGACGTCTACACCCTGGTGCTGGCCTCGCTGCTGATCCTGGCCGGCGCCTCGGGGGACCGGTTCGGGCGCCGCCGGGTGTTCCAGATCGGGCTCACCGTCTTCGCGATCGCCTCGCTGCTGTGCAGCCTCGCCCCGAACATCGAGACGCTGATCGCCGCCCGCCTGGTGCAGGCCATCGGCGGCTCGATGATGAACCCCGTTGCGCTGTCGATCGTTTCGCAGATCTTCACCGGACGGGTGGAACGCGCGCGGGCGCTGGGCATTTGGGGTTCGGTGGTCGGCATCGCGATGTCCATCGGGCCCATCGTCGGCGGCCTGCTCATCGAGACCGTCGGCTGGCGTGCGGTGTTCTGGATCAACCTGCCGATCTGCGCGGCCGCGATCATCCTCACCGCGGTGTTCGTGCCCGAGACCAAGTCCACGGTCATGCGCGACATCGACCCGATCGGCCAGATCCTGGCCGTGCTGTTCCTGTTCGGGGTGGTCTTCGCGCTGATCGAGGGCCCGGCGCTGGGGTGGACCCACCCGCGCACCGTGACCGCAGCCGTCGTCGCGGTCGTGGCGTTCGTGGCGTTCCTGCGCTACGAGTCCCGTCGTCGCGACCCGTTCATCGATCTGCGCTTCTTCCGCAGCATCCCATTCAGCGCGGCGACGGTGACGGCGATCTCGGCGTTCGCCGGCTGGGGCGCCTTCCTGTTCATGATGTCGCTCTACCTGCAGGGGGAGCGGGGCTACTCGGCCATGCACACCGGCCTGATCTACCTGCCGATCGCGATCGGCGCCCTGTTGTTCTCGCCGCTGTCGGGCCGGCTGGTCGGGCGGTTCGGCGCTCGCCCGTCGCTGTTGATCGCCGGGATCTTCATCACCGCGGCCTCGGCGCTGCTGTCGTTTTTGACCGCGTCCACACCGGTGTGGGAACTGCTCATCGTCTTCACCGTGTTCGGCATCGGCTTCTCGATGGTCAACGCGCCGATCACCAACGCCGCGGTCAGCGGGATGCCGCTGCACCGGGCGGGTGCCGCGTCGGCGGTGACCTCGACCAGCAGGCAGATCGGGGTGAGTATCGGTGTGGCGCTGTGTGGTTCGGTGGCGGGCGGAGCGTTGGGCGGCACCTCGGCGGACTTCGCCGCCGCCGCCCGGCCGCTGTGGTTCGTCCTCGTGGGCTTCGGGGTCGTCATCACCGTGCTGGCGCTGTACTCGACGTCGGGCCGGGCGCTGCGGTCCGCCGACCGGCTGGCGCCGCTGATCTCCGGCGACGCCGTGACGCAGGGGGCCCGCCGTGCCGCATGACCCGGTCGCCGACGAGGTGTGGGGTGCGCTGACGACGCTGGTGTTCGACCACCGCGACACCTGGCGACGCGCGGTGGTCGAGGCGACGGGGTTGCCGTTCAGCCGGATTCGCGTGCTGCGCCGGCTCGGGCGTCAGCCGATGACGGTGAAGGAGGTCGCGCGGGCGGCCACGCTGGACGCGCCCGCGGCCACCGTCGCGGTGAACGACCTCGAGGACCGCGGGTTGGTGGTGCGCCAGGTCAACCCGGACAACCGGCGGTGCAAGACGGTGTCGCTGACCGACGCGGGGCGGGCCATGCTGGAGACCATCGCCGCGGTCGACGATCCAGCGCCCGAGGTGCTGTCCAGCCTGTCCGACGAGGACCTGCTGGCGCTGCGGGCGACGCTGCGGAAGCTGACCGGTCGCTAGACCCGCGTCAGCGTCACGTTGTAGAGCCGCACCCCGGCGTCGGTGGGGGCGATGTCGACGAACGTCGGCACGTCACGGATCGCGTCGCCCTTGGCGATCACGTTGCCCCACACCTCGATGACGCAGGGAAAGGCGTTGCAGCGCAACCAGAATCCCGGGGCGCTCTGATAGGGCGGCATACTCGGCGCCTGGTCCACGCGGTAGCGGCCGGGCGGGATGAACGCCGTGGCCCAGCCCTGCGACGCGTGCGCGTCGACACCGAACAGTCCGTTGCTGCCGTAGCTCGGCGACGCGGCGACGGGTGCGGCGAAGGCGAGGCCCGCCGCGGCCACCCCGGCCAGCGCCCATGTGGCGTTCACGCAGGCCAATGTACCCTCAGCCGTCCAGCACAGCCATGGCCGCGTTGTGCCCGCCGATCCCCGACACCGCACCGCCGCGGCGGGAACCCGACCCGCACAGCATGATCCGCGGATGGCGCGTCGCGACGCCCCAGCGCTGCGCCGGGGTGTCGAGCGGTTCGTCGTCCTCAGCGAACGGCCAAGCCAGCCCACCGTGGAAGATGTGGCCGCCGGTCATGTTGAGGGCGTGCTCGAGGTCGACGGTGGTCTTGGTCTCGATGCACAGCCGGCCCGCCGCGTCCTCCATCACGACATCGTGGATCGGTTCGGCGAGAACGGAATTCAGTGAGGTCAGCACGGCGGAGGTGAGCGTGTTGCGCATGCGTTCGTCATCGCCGTGGGCCACCAGGGTGTGCGGGGTGTGCAGCCCGAACACGGTCAGGGTGTGCGCACCGGCGGCCCGCAGGTCGTCGGACAGGATCGACGGATCGGTCAGCGAGTGGCAGTAGATCTCGCACGGCAGCGGTTGCGGGACATCCCCTGCGGCGGCGCGGTCGTGGGCGGCGTCGAGTTGGCGCAGCGTCTCGTTGATGTGGAACGTCCCGCCGAACGCCTGCTCGACGGTGACGGAGTCGTCGCGCAGCCGCGGCAGCCGGCGCAGCATCAGGTTGACCTTCACCTGGGAGCCGGGTGCGGACGACGGCGCCGGCTCGCCCAGCAGACCGGCGAGCATCGTCGGGGTGACGTTGGCCAGGACGTACCGGGCGCCGACGCGGTGCTCCCGCCCGTCGGCACGGTAGTGCACCTCGCCGTCGGGAGAGATCGCGGTGACCTCGGCTCCGGTGGTGATCTCCGCCCCGAAGCCGGCCGCGGCGGCGGCCAACGCACCGCTGACCGCACCCATCCCGCCGACCGGCACGTTCCAGTCGCCGGTCCCGTTGCCGAGCAGGTGGTACAGGAAGCAGATGTTCTGCACCAGCGACGGATCGTCGGTGCGGGCGAAGGTGCCGATCAGCGCGTCGGTGGCCATCACCCCGCGCACCAGATCGTTGTCGACGGCGCCGGTGATCGCGTCGGCGATGGGGTGTTCGGTGATCGCCTGCCACGCGAGGTCCTCGTCGACGAGCCTGCGGCATTGCGACCGCGTCGGCAGCGGGCCGGTCATGGTCGGCCACAGTCGTTCGGTGACGGTGCGGAAGCGGCGGTAGAACTCGTCGAAACCCGCCTCGTCGGCGGCGGCGCCGATCGCGTCGAATGTGCTGGTCGGGCCGATGAGCAGGCCGGTGCGCCCGCCGGTGGCCGGATCGGGTGTGTAGGAGGAGTAGCGGCGTTTGGCCAGCCGGATGCGGGCGCCGAGATCGTCGATGATGCGCCGGGGCAGCAGGCTGACCAGATACGAGTAGCGCGAGAGCCGGGCGTCCACGCCGTCGAAGGCGTGCGCCGACACCGCGGCGCCGCCGACATGGTCGAGCCGCTCGAGGACCTGGACGCGTCGACCGGCGCGCGCGAGGTAGGCGGCGGCGACCAACCCGTTGTGGCCGCCGCCGACGACGATCGCGTCGTAGGTGGAACTCAGTTCAGGTAGCCCTCGACCTCATCGGCCGGGCGCACCTCCGCCTCGCGCGGGTCCTTGCCGCTGTCGCGCAGGGCCCGACGTTGGCGCAGCAGGTCCCAGCACTGATCGAGCTGGACCTCCACCGCGCGCAGCCGCTGATGTTCTTCGCTCTCGCCGATCTCGCGCTGCTGGAGCGCATCGCGGAGCTTCTGCTCCTCGGCGACGAGCTTGTTCACCTGAGCCAGGATGTCTTGGTCTGATGCCACGACTCCAGTCTGCCCGACTACCGTGAAGACGTGACTGCGAACCCAGGACAGAAACCCGAGATCGACTTCCCGGACGGCCCGGCTCCGGCCGAGCTGGTCATCGAGGACCTGGTCGTCGGGGACGGGCTCGAGGCCGTGCCCGGCGCGAACGTCGAAGTGCATTACGTCGGCGTCGAGTACGACACCGGCGAGGAATTCGACAGCTCGTGGAACCGCGGCCAGTCGATCGAGTTCCCGCTGCGGGGGCTGATCCAGGGCTGGCAGGACGGTATCCCCGGGATGAAGGTCGGCGGCCGTCGCAAGCTGACGATCCCGCCGGCCCAGGCCTACGGCCCCGAGGGCGGCGGACACCGGCTCTCGGGTAAGACGCTTATTTTCGTGATCGACCTGCTCGCCACCCGCTGATCTGATCTTCAGCGGGTACCCGACGCCCATGATCACGCGAACATGGGCCGTCGCCGTCGCCGCCGTCGGAGTGCTCGTCGCAGGGTGCGGTGGCGGCGGTCAGACGACTGAGACCTCCACCTCGACCTCGACCGAGACGACGACGGTTGCCACCCCACCGCCGACGTCGCCGCCGATGCCGGTGCCGCCGGGGGTGGCGGCGCCCGTGTTGGCGCCGTTCGTGTTGACGCTGCAGGGCGACAACGTGACCGTGTCCGGCGACGTCGCCGAGCAGAGCGCGCGGACCGCGGTGCTCGACGCGATCGCGGGCGCGCTCGGCACCGACGCCACGGTGGCCGACGCCATGACCGTCAACCCGGGGTCGGTGCCGTTCGACCCCGCCCTGGTCGGCAACGTCGTCGAGGCCGCCAAACCGGTGGCGAACTTCGGGCTGCGGCGCGATCCGGACCGCGTCACGCTGACCGGCACCGCACCGTCGGACGCCGAGAAGGCCGCCGTGGAAACCGCGGCGAAGGCGTTGTTCCCGGAGCTGCCGGTCACAAACGACATCACGGTCGGCTGAGCGTGAGCCTGTGCGCGAGAAATCCGCGAAAACTCGCGCGCGAGCTCACGCTCGCGGTGTCACTGCGGGCCGGGTAGCCGCAACAGCAGCCGCGCGCCGCCCAGCGGACTGGATTCCAGCGTCGCGGTGCCGCCATGCAGTTCGGCCTGCTGGGCGACGAGCGCCAGCCCCAGGCCGGAGCCGGAGTGCGAGGCCGTCGACCCGCGAGAGAACCGCTCGAACACCCGGGTGCGCTCCTCCTCGGGTACGCCCACACCGTCGTCGTCGACCGCGATCTCCACACCCGCCCGGGAACTGACCGCCGACAACTGCACCCGCGTCGCGTTGCCGTGTTTGACGGCGTTGGCGATCGCGTTGTCGACCGCCAACCGCAACCCTGCGGGCAGCCCCACGATGATGATCGTCGGCGCGGGGACCAGCGTGACCTCGAGGTCGGGGTAGACGCGCATCGCGTCGTGGGCGGCCCGGTCGAGCAGCTCGGTGATGTCGACGGGCACGTGGTCGTCGGCGGTCGAGAGCTCACCCTGGGCCAGCCGTTCCAGCGCCGACAGCGTCGCCTCGATGCGCGACTGCGTCCGGATGACGTCGTTGACCACCTCTTTGCGCTGCTCGTCGGCGAGGTCGAGGGTGGCGAGCACTTCGAGGTTGGTGCGCATCGCGGTCAGCGGGGTGCGCAGCTCGTGCGCGGACACCGAGGCGAAGTCGCGGGCCGATGCGAGCGCGGCCTTGGTGCGGTCCTGTTCGGACCAGATGCGGCCGAGCATGCCCTTGACGGCCTCGGCGATCTCGACGGCTTCCGACGCGCCGCGCACTTCGACGTTGGGCGCTTCGTCGCCGGCCTCGATCTGGCGGGTCTGCTCGGCGAGGCGTTTGAGCGGACGCACCGCGAACGCGGCCAGCAGCCAGCCCAGCAGGGTGGCCGCCCCGACGGCGAGTGCGCAGATCACGATCACCCGCCGGTGCAGGTTGTTGGTGTCGGCGACGGTGGCGTCGTAGGTGGCGCCGACCTCCACCGACATCGGCTCGGGGAACTGGATGTCGACGGTGCGGACCCGGTAGCGGACACCGTCGACGTAGGTGTCGGCGTAGCCGGCGGGCGCCTCGGGCAGCACCACCTGGGAGTTCGAGGTGACGTCCCCGTCGGGGCGGCGCACCGTGATGACGACGTCCTGGTTGTTCGGCGACTTCGGGATGGTGTCGAGGCCGCGCGGCAGGAACGGGATCGCGAACCCGGCCGCCTCGTCGAGTCTGCGGTCGAGCCGTTCCTTGCGGTCGTTGGTGATGCCGACCCACACCACGGTTCCGACGATGACGACGACGATCGCCGCGCCGATCGCTGTCGCGAACGCCACCCTGGTCCGCAGGGACGGTGTGCGGCGGAAGATCCGCGACAGCACGTTCATGGCTACTGGGTCCGGAGCACGAAACCCACACCGCGCACGGTGTGCAGCAGCCGCGGCGCCCCGCCGGCCTCGAGCTTGCGGCGCAGGTAACCGATGAACACGTCGACGACGTTGGTGTCGGCGGCGAAGTCGTAACCCCAGACCAGTTCGAGCAGCTGGGCGCGGGAGAGGACGGCGGTCTTGTGCTCGGCGAGTACGGCGAGCAGGTCGAATTCGCGTTTGGTCAGGTCGACGTCGACGCCGTTGACGCGGGCGCGGCGGCCGGGGATGTCGACCTCGAGCGGACCGACCTGGATGGTCTCCGAGGAGAACGTCGCCGACGAGCCGCGCCGGCGCAGCAGCGCCTTGACCCGCGCCACGAGCTCGGCCAGCACGAACGGTTTGACCAGGTAGTCGTCGGCGCCCGCCTCCAGGCCCGCGACCCGGTCGTCGACCGACGAGCGGGCACTGAGCACGCAGACGGGCACGTCGTTGTCCATGGCGCGCAGCGCGGTCACCACACTGACGCCGTCGAGCACGGGCATGTTGATGTCGAGGACGATCGCGTCCGGGCGCGTCTCGGTCGCGCTGCGCAGTGCCTCGGCGCCGTCCACCGCGGTGGACACGTCGAATCCGGACAGCCGCAACCCGCGCTCCAACGACGCCAGCACGTCGGGGTCGTCGTCGACCACCAGTACCCGGGGTGAGCCCACACCACTGTCCATGCCCGCAATCTTGCCTGATCCAGCGGCCGGGCTGGGGGAGGCCGCCCCGGGAACAATTGACCTCATCTTTTGTTGAGGTTCTACGGTGAATTCATGAGTATCGAAACGGTCGCCCGGCAGACCCTCTACCGCCAGGCGCATGCGCGCGGCGGGGATCTGCACTCCCTGGCCGACCGTGCGCTGCTGCACCGCATCTGGGCTTTCGCCGGCCGCCACCACCGCAGGCTTGCCGCGTTCGTGGCGGTCAGCGTGGTCAGCGCGGCGCTGGCGGTGGCCACCCCGGTGCTCGCCGGCCGCGTCGTCGACGAGATCACCGGAGGCGGCGCGCCATCGGTGGTCGTCGGCCTCGCCCTGATCATCGCCGTCGTCGCGCTCGCCGAGGCCGCGATCTCACTGCTGACCCGCTGGCTGTCGTCGAACATCGGCGAGGGCCTGATCTTCGACCTGCGCACCGCGGTGTTCGACCACGTGCAGAAGATGCCGGTCGCGTTCTTCACCCGCACCCGCACCGGCGCGCTGGTCAGCCGCCTGGGCAACGACGTGCTCGGCGCCCAGCGTGCGTTCTCCGACACGCTCTCCGGTGTCGTGGCCAACCTCGTCACGCTGACCCTCACCCTCGGCGTGATGCTCGCGATCTCGTGGCAGGTCACCGTCGTCGCCCTCGTGTTGGTGCCGGTGTTCGTGCTGCCCGCCCGCCGCATCGGCGCGAAGATGGCGCACCTGTCGCGGGAGAGCGCGATCCACAACGCGACGATGAACACCCAGATGACCGAACGGTTCTCGGCCCCGGGCGCCACGCTGGTCAAACTGTTCGGCCGTCCGACCGCCGAATCCCACGAATTCGCCGTGCGGGCCGGGCGGGTCCGCGACATCGGGGTGCGGTCGGCGATGCTGCAGTCGACGTTCATGAACTCGCTGACCTTGATGTCGGCGCTCGCGCTGGCGTTGGTCTACGGCTTGGGCGGGGTGATCGCCCTCGGCGGGCATCTGCAGGCCGGGTCGATCGTGTCGCTGGCGCTGCTGTTGACGCGGCTCTACGCACCGCTGACCGCGCTGGCCAACGCCCGCGTCGAGATCGCTTCGGCGCTGGTGTCTTTCGAGCGGGTCTTCGAGGTGGTCGATCTGGAACCGCTCATCCGGGAGGAGCCCGACGCGATCGAGCTGCCGGACGGCCCCGTGCGCGTCGAATTCGATCAAGTGCGGTTCTCCTACCCGACCGCCGACAAGGTGTCGCTGGCCTCGCTCGAAGAGGTGGCCGTGCTCGACGACCGGGACGACGGTGAGGTGCTGCACGGCATCTCGTTCACCGCCGAACCGGGTCAGATGGTCGCGCTTGTCGGGTCCTCGGGCGCGGGTAAGTCCACGATCGCCGCGCTGCTGGCCCGCCTCTACGACGTCGATTCCGGCGCGATCCGGTTGGCCGGTGTCGACGTGCGCGATTTGACGTTCGCCTCGCTGCGCGAGACCGTCGGCATGGTCACCCAGGACGGGCACCTGTTCCACGAGACGATCCGCGCCAACCTACGGCTCGCCGCGCCGTCAGCCACCGACGACGAACTGTGGGCCGCGCTGCGCCGGGCCCGGCTGGCCGACGTCGTCGCCGCGATGCCCGACGGGCTGGATACCGTTGTCGGTGAGCGCGGCTACCGTCTGTCGGGCGGGCAGCGGCAACGGCTGACGATCGCCCGCCTGCTGTTGGGGAGGTCCCGGGTGGTGGTGCTCGACGAGGCGACCGCGGCGCTGGACTCGGCGTCGGAAGCTGCCGTGCAGCAGGCGCTCGGGGAGGCGCTGGCCGGGCGGACGTCGCTGGTCATCGCCCACCGGCTGTCGACGGTGCGCGCCGCGGACGTGATCCTCGTCGTCGAGGACGGCCGCATCGTCGAACGCGGCACCCATCAGCAGCTGTTGGCCCGCGGCGGCCGGTACGCCGAGCTGTACGAGACGCAGTTCGCGGAGCCGGAGGCGGTTGCATGACGATTTCCGCTGCGACGTTAACCGCTTGCCGCCGATGGGAAGATTGACTAAGTGGCCCATCCCGATTCCCGCGCCCTGGTTTCGGCGCCCGCGATCGCTGCCCGGCGGACGCGGCCGCGCGCCAGTTCCGACCTGTGGCGGTTGCTGCCGTACCTGATGCCCTATCGGGTGCGGTGGATCGCGATGCTCGTCGTCGCGATCGTCAGCCTCGGCGCGACGATCTCGATCCCGCTGATGACCAAGGCCGTCATCGACGGGCCGGTGCGCCACCAGGATCAGCAGGGGCTGTGGGTCCTCGGCGCCGCCGCGATGGGGGTCGGGGTCACCGAGGCCGTGCTGTGGTTCATCCGGCGGTGGCTGGTCTCGCGGGCCACCATGGGTGTGGAGGCCGACATCCGCAAGGACCTCTACGCCCGGCTGCAGATCCTGCCGATGAGCTTCCACGGCCGCTGGCAGTCCGGCCAGCTGTTGTCGCGGGTGATGAACGACCTGTCCACGATCCGGCGGTTCATGTCCTTCGGGCTGGTGTTCCTGGTCCTCAACGGGCTGCAGATCGTCGTGGTCACCGCGATCCTGCTGTCCATGTACTGGCCGCTGGGCGTGGTTGTGCTGGTGTCGATCGTGCCGATCACGTTGACGGTCTTGCACTTTCAGCGTGAGTACACCCGGCTGTCGCGGCTGGCGCAGGATCAGTCCGGCCACGTCGCGACCCACGTCGAGGAGTCGGCGCTCGGGCTGCGGGTGGTGAAGTCGTTCGGTCGCGAAGGCTATGTGTACGACCGGTTCGACCAACAACTCACCGACCTCTACGACACCCAGGTGCGCCGGGTGTCGGTGTCGGCGAAGTTCTGGACGCTGCTCGAGGTCATCCCCAACCTGACGCTGATCGTCGTGCTCGGGTTCGGTGCATACGCCGCCGGCCACGGCTACGTCACGCTGGGCACGCTCGTCGCGTTCATCACGATGATGCTGTCGCTGGTGTGGCCGATCGCCTCGCTGGGCTTCCTGCTGTCGATGATGCAGGAGTCCTACACCGCGGCCAACCGCATCGCCGAGATCTTCGACGCCGAACGCGAGATCACCGACGGCCCCCGCAACGAGACCCCGCGCGGCGGGCGGCTCGAACTCGTCGAGGTCGGGTTCCGGTTCCCGGACAGCGACGCTTTTGCACTGCGCCACGTGAACGTGACGGTCGAACCGGGGGAGACGCTGGCCCTGGTCGGGTCGACGGGCTCGGGCAAGTCGGTGCTGGCGTCGCTGCTGTCGCGGCTTTACGACGTGACCGAGGGGTCGATCCGCATCGACGGCGTCGACATCCGGGAACTGTCGCTGCCCGCACTGCGGCAGGCGGTCGCGACGGCGTTCGAGGATCCGACGCTGTTCTCGATGTCGGTCGCGGAGAACCTGCGGCTGGGTCGGCCGGACGCGACCGACGAACAGCTCGCCGAGGCCATCGAGGTGGCCGCCGCGCAGTTCGTTTACGGCCTGCCGTTCGGCCTCGACACCCGCATCGGCGAACAGGGCATGAGCCTGTCCGGCGGTCAGCGGCAACGCCTTTCGCTGGCCCGCGCGATCCTCGCCGCACCGCGGATCCTCGTCCTCGACGACACGTTGTCCGCGCTCGACGTGCACACCGAGGCCGTCGTCGAGGAGGCGCTGCGCCGCGTGCTGCACGCCGTCACCGGCGTCGTCGTCGCGCACCGGGCCTCGACGGTGCTGCTCGCCGACAAGGTGGCGCTGCTCGAGAACGGGACCATCACCCACGTCGGCACCCACGCCCAGCTGCTCGCCGACGTGCCGCAGTACCGCTACCTGCTGGCAGCCGACGACGAACTCGACGACGGCGCCGAGCACGTCGTCGACTGGGAGGACGCCGCCGCGCGCGAGCGCCTCGACCACGCCTACACCGAACACGAGGCGACCGAGGGCGTCTGCGCCGATCCGCGGTTCGTCACCACAGAGGCCGAACGCCGATGACGACCACCGACTGGCGCGGCCGCGTCAAGGAGAACCAGGACGACAATCTCCCGATCGACGAAAGTCTGCCGCGGCGCCGCGAGGCCCGTGCGCTGCTGGGCAGCCTACTCAAGCCGTACCAGGCCGCGCTGATCCTGCTCGCGCTCGTCGTGGTCGTGGAGAACGCGGCGCGGCTTTCGGTGCCGATCCTGGTGCAGCGCGGCATCGACCACGGCATCCCGCCGCTGCTCGAAGGCGGGTCGGCGCGTGAGCTGATGCTGATCGTCGGCGCGCTGTGCGGGGTGGTCCTCGTGCAGGCGAGCGGGCGGATGTTCTTCCTGCGACGGTCGGGCCGGATTGGGCAGAAGGTGCTACTCGAGTTGCGCCGCAGGGTGTTCCGGCACTTCCAGCGCCTCGACATCGCATTCCACGACCGGTACACCTCGGGCCGGGTGGTGAGCCGTTCGACCAACGACGTCGAGGCCATCCAGGACATGCTGGAGACGGGTTTCGACAGTTTGATCACTGCGGTGCTCACGCTGGTCGGTACCGCGATCCTGCTGGTGACGCTCGACGTGAAACTGGGCCTGATGTGCCTGGCGGCGTTCCCGATCCTGGTGGCGCTGGTGTGGTGGTTCCGCACCGAATCGGCCAAGACCTACCGCAAGGTGCGCGAGAGCGCCGCGCTGGTCATCGTGCAGTTCGTCGAGACGATGACCGGGATCAAGGCGGTGCAGGCGTACCGCCGCGAGCCGCGGAATCAGGAGATCTTCACCGACATCGCCGACGAGTACCGCGAGATCAACGAGCGGACGTTCAAACTGCTGGCGATCTTCATGCCGGGGGTGAAGCTCGTCGGCAACATCACCACCGGCGTGGTGCTGCTCTACGGCGGCTCGCGGGTGCTGCACGGGGAGATGACGATCGGGACGCTGACCGCGTTCCTGCTCTACCTGCGGATGTTCTTCGAACCGATGCAGGAGATCTCGCAGTTCTTCAACACCTTCCAGTCGGCGTCGTCGGCGCTGGAGAAACTCGCCGGGGTGCTCGCCGAGCAGCCGGGTATCTCCGATCCTGAGCATCCGGTGGCGCTGACGTCGGTGCGCGGTGAGATCGCGTTCCGCGACGTCCGGTTCGGATACTCACCCGATCGGCCGGTGCTACCGGGGCTGAACCTGACGGTGCCCGCGGGGCAGACCGTCGCGCTGGTCGGCACGACCGGGGCGGGAAAGACGACGATCGCCAAGCTCATCGCCCGGTTCTACGACCCCACGTCCGGGGCGGTGACGCTCGACGGCACCGATCTGCGGCGGTTGTCGCAGAGCGAACTGCGCAGGCACGTGGTGATGGTGACGCAGGAGAATTTCATGTTCGAGGGCACCGTCGCCGACAACATCCGGTTCGGGAAGCCGGACGCCACCGACGAGCAGGTGCGGGCGGCGGCCGCGGCGGTCGGGGCGGACCGCTTCATCGACTCGCTGCCCGACGGGTTCGACACCGACGTCGCCAAGCGCGGCGGCCGGTTGTCGGCGGGGCAGCGGCAGCTCATCGCGTTCGCGCGCGCGTTCCTCGCCGATCCCGCGGTGCTGATCCTCGACGAGGCGACGTCGTCGCTGGACATCCCGAGTGAGCGAATGGTGCAGCGGGCGTTGGAAACGGTGCTGAGCGACCGGACCGCGTTGGTGATCGCGCACCGGTTGTCGACGGTCGCGATCGCCGACCGGGTGCTGGTACTCGAGGGCGGTCACATCGTGGAGGACGGGGCGCCCGACGAGCTGATCGGGCGGGCCGACGGCCGGTACGCGGCGCTGCACCGGGCGTGGGAGCAGTCGCTGGCCTGACCCGGCTCTGCGAGGTGGCGCGAGACGGAAGCCACGCAGGCCCGCACTCGCACTTTTGCTGCGGGATTTCAGTCTCGCGAAGATTGTCGGTCGTCCCTGCCAGCATCTGCCCATGGGGACGATCTTCATCGGCACGGAGGCCCTGGCAAACGGCGCCGTGACACGGTACGAGTTGGCGCGCTGGCACGTTCGCATCTATCCGGACGTGTACTGCCCGAAGCAGACCGAGCCGTCGCTGAAGGACAGGATCTACGCGGCGTGGCTGTGGTCACGACGACGGGCGGTGATCGGCGGACTGTCGGCCGCAGCCATGCAGGGTGCGCCATGGGTCGACGACGACATCCCGATCGAGCTCATCTGGAACAACACCCACGCGCCCGATGGGCTCGTCGTCCGCAATGACACCCTCGCCGCCGACGAGATCGACCGCTTCGGTCGGATACCCGTGACGAGTTGCGCGCGAACGGCATTCGATCTCGGGCGACGGCTTCCGCGTGACGATGCCGTCGCCCGATTGGATGCGCTCATGTGGGCGCGGCGATTTCCCGTCGACGATGTCTGGTCGTTGGCACAGCGTTACCCGCGCGCCCGAGGCTTGAAAGGTCTACGCGTCGCGCTGCCGCTGATCGACGCCGGCGCGGCCTCTCCGAAGGAGACCTGGCTGCGACTGCTCCTCATCGACAACGGCTACCACTCGCTGCGCACCCAGATCCCGGTCTACGACCACCTCGGCCTGATCGGTGTCTCGGACATGGGCTGGCCCGAGTTGAGAATCGCCATCGAGTATGACGGCGAATACCACCAGACCAGTCGACGGCGCTATGTGATGGACCAGCGCAAGTTGCGTCGTCTGGCAGCGCTGGGATGGATCGTCGTCCAGGTGATCGCCGAAGACGACGAGGCCGACATCCTCGCGCGGGTGGCGGCGGCCAGACGTGTACGCGAGACGGAAGCCACGCAGGGCCTCACTCGCACAACCGCTGCGTAGCTTCAGTCTGGCGGTGTCGCGATGCGGCGACCAGGTAGTCACGCGGCCAACTGAATTCGCGAGACGGAAGCCACGCTGGGCCTCACTCGCACAACCGCTGCGTAGCTTCAGTCTCGCGGCGCAGCAGCAGCAAGCGCCCAGTCAGCAATACGGCTCGCTGAAGTGGTAGCACTTGTTCCCGCCCGCCCGTTTCGCCTCGTACATCGCCGCGTCCGCGGCCTGCACCATCCGGTCGAGCGTCGACTCGAGGTTCCCGCGTGTCGCGTCGAGCGCCGTGTACGCCGTGCCGACACTGGCCGTGACGGGCTCCGGCAGCGCCGCGATCTCCTCGCAGATTCGCTCCGCCAGCGGCGCGGGGTTGTCGTCCTCCAGCACCGCGGCGATCACGAACTCCTCACCGCCGCTGCGCCCGATCACCGTCGGCGCCCCCACCACCGCCCGTGACAACGCCTGACTCACCGCGATCAACGCCTCGTCGCCGACCTGATGGCCGTAGGTGTCGTTGATCCGCTTGAAGTCGTCGAGGTCGACCACCACGATCGCCAGGTGGGTTCCGCCGTGCGCTGGACGGCCGCCGAGCAGCTTGCCGCTGTGCGCGTAGAACGCCCGCCGGTTGAACAGCCCGGTGAGCGGATCGCGGTCGGCGCGCGCCAGATCGACCCCGAGCGCGCGGACCAGGACGTGGATCGCCAACGGCATCGCGATGTTGATCTGCACCACGATGAACAGGTCGACCACCGCCATCGCGGCGTGTCCGGTCATCGCGATCCGCACCGCGGCGATGACACCGACGACCGCGGTGACCGCGAAGTTGTAGACCACCAGCGTCGTCGAGTGGAAGAACGCGATGTAGGCGGCGATCGTCGCGAACGAGATGCACCCCAGGAGTGCGCCGTGCGGGTTCGGATATGCCAGACACGACAGCGCGATCGCGACGTTCGACACCAGCGCGAACGCCACTGATTGACCGTGGGTGGGCCACCGCCACGCCCACAGCACGACACCGAAGATCCCGCAGCCGAACGCGACCCACGTCATCGCGATGGGCACCGGGCCCTGCGGTCCGTCAAAGCGGAGCAGCACCACCAGGCAAACCGCCAAGGAGGCCGCGATACCGCCCATCATCGCCCGCACCGCCGTGGTCATCCGGCGTGCGGCCAGGTAGTCGCTCATCCATTCATAGTGGTGAACGTGTGACCGCCACCGACTCGACAACGCCGCCGCCATCTCCCTCACCCTCAGATCGCAGCTGAAACGCTGTCGCCCCCCGCAAACGTCAACAGGGTACCGCCTGATGAGGAGTCGAACGTCACACTTCGGTCAGCAGCTCCTCGAGCTTGTCGTTGACCGCGGGCAGTTGCGAGGCCATCATTCCGACGATCCGTTCGCGGGCGCGTTCGCTCACGCCCGCGGTGACGTGGTGCAGGATGTTCAGCCGCGCGCCGTCGAGCCACGCCATCATCTGCGGGTCGTCGAACCACCGCTGCTGGTTGCGGTGGAACGTCAGCATCATGCGCAGCCAGTCGGCGGGCACCCGCGGATACGGCACCGGCCCGCAGTACGCGTTGCGCGTCTCGTCGTCGTCGTAGGCCGCTTCGACGTGGCCGATCACCGCGGCGCTGAACGCCGGCTGGCACGTCCGCACGGTCTGCAGCGTGATCAGGTCGCCGTCGAACACCGTCGTCGGCGGTTTGTCGCCGAGACCGTCGGCGGTGCAGTCCACGTAGAGCGCGTCACCGGCGATGTCGACGGTGCCGCCGTCGAGCGTGACGCGGCCGGGTTCGACCCCGGTCACCCGCCCGAGCCGCACCACGTCCTCGATGCTGCGCAGCATCTCCAGTTCGCCCTGGGCCACGATCGCGCAGCGGTACATCGTCGGGTCGACGGACCGGTCGACCCGCAGCAGCGAGCCGTTCGCCTCCAGCCGCTCGAACAGGTCCGGCAGCGACGTCGCCTCCCGGACCGCGGTCATCTGGCCGGTGAGGTCGGCGAGCACCCGTTTGGTGAACGTCGCCCCGGGCTGCACGGTCGCGCGGTCCATCAGCCACGCCTCGCGGGGTTTGATCCACGTCAGCCGCGCCGGGGCCACACGGTGGCGGAGCAGGAACACGCACGCGTCCATCGCGGTCTTGCCCGCGCCGACGATGACGTACCGCTCGTGGGCGGCGGCCCGCGGCAACGCATTGGGCGGTATCCACGTAACACCGTCGGCCACGGCGTACTGGGGTGGCCGCATCGCAGGCACCACGACGTCGAAGTGGGTGACCACCGTCCGGCGCGCGCTCACCTCCACCTCGTCGCCGCCGAGGGTGCGGATCCGCCCGTCGCCGAGGTATTCGCTCATCGGCAGGTAGGTGACCCGTCCGGACGGCAGCAACTGCTCGCGCATCACGGTCTCGTAGTACGCGCAGACCTCCGGACCGCCCGCCAGTTCGTAGAACCCGGCGTTCGGCCCGCTCTGGTCGATCGTGCCGCTGCCGAGCTGCCGGGAGTTGACGCCGTAGTACGCCGACGGCTGGTGCAGCCGGACGTACGGGTACGCGGTGGTCCAGTGCCCGCCGGGGGCGTGGTTGCGGTCGACGATCACGACGGTGGCATCGGTCTCGGTGATCAGCGTGTCGACGAAGGCGAGCCCCATCGCACCCGCCCCGACGACGAGGTAATCGGCGTCGAGCATGTCAGCGCACGCCGTCGAAGAACGCCGCCACGTCCTCGGCGAACAGCTGCGGCTGCTCGAACGCCGCGAAGTGCCCGCCGCGCGGCATCGTCGTCCAGTGGGTGATGTGGTAGACGTCCTCGCACCAGTGCCGCGGTGCGCGCAGGATCTCCTTCGGGAACGCCGCGACGCCGGTCGGCAGCCGCACCGGGTCGCCGCCGCCGAAGCTGCCGAAGCTGCCGAAGCTCTCCCAGTACAGCCGCGCCGAGGAGGCCCCAGACGCGGTCGCCCAGTAGAGCATCACGTTGTCGAGCAGTTCGTCGCGGCTCAGCACGTTTTCGGGGTGGCCGTCGCAGTCGGTCCACGACCAGAACTTCTCGACGATCCAGGCCAACTGCGCGACGGGGGAGTCGACGAGCCCGTAGCCCAGGGTCTGCGGCCGCGTCGACTGCTGTTTGGAGTAGCCCGAATCCCAGCGCTGGTAGTACTGCAGGCGTTCCAGCGCCGCGACCTCTTCCTCGGTGGGGTTCGACAGGTCCTTCGGCGGCCGTCCCATCGGCATGTTGGTGTGGATCGCGACGCACCCGCGCTCGTTGCGGCCGATCTGCGTGGTCACCGCCGCGCCCCAGTCGCCGCCCTGAGCGCCGTAGCGGTCATAGCCGAGGCGCCCCATCAGCTCGTCCCACGCCAGCGCGATGCGCTCGACGCCCCAGCCGGTCGCGGTCGGCTTGCCGGAGAAGCCGTAGCCGGGGAGCGACGGGCACACCACGTCGAAGCCGGCGTCCGTGAGCGGTTCGATGACCTTGCCGAATTCGACGACGGAGCCGGGCCAGCCGTGGGTGATGATCAGCGGGAACGCGTCGGGCCGGCCCGAGCGCTGATGAATGAAGTGGATGTCGAGGCCGTCGATCTCGGTGGTGAACTGGTCGAACCGGTTGAGCAAGGCTTCGCGGGCGCGCCAGTCGTAGCCGTCGGCCCAGTAGTCGGCCAGTTCCCGGGTGTAGGCCAGCGGGATGCCCTGACTCCAGTCGTCGACACATTCGGGTTCCGGCCATCTGGTGTTCGCGAGCCGGGTCTTCAGGTCGTCGAGGACGGCGTCGGGCACGTCGATGCGGAACGGTGTGACAGCGGGCACACCATCGATCTTTACACGGGACGTCAGGGCAGCAGGCGCAGCAGCCGCGCCCGCGAGACTGCGGTGAGATCGCGTTCCTGCGCCGAAACGAGATCTGTGAGCAGTCTCGGCGGCGTCAGGGCAGCAGGCGCAGCAGCCGCGCCCGCGATACCGATTCGTGCCGGGTCCGGGTGCCGAGTTTGGCCGCCGAGCTGCGCAGATAACTCTTCACCGTCTCCGGCTTCAACGAGAGCCGTTGCGCCGCTTCGGCATTGCTGCAGCCGAGGGCGACCTGGGCCAGCACGTCGAGTTCGCGGGTGGTCAGCGCGGCGTCCGGGGCGGGCACCTCAGCACCGAGGGCCTGGGCCAGCCGGTCGGCCAGTTCGCGCAGCGGCGCGCCGTCGGCGGACTCGGCGGCCAGCCTGCGCAGGTCGGCGTGCACCTCGCGGATCTGTTCGGTGCCGGCGATCCCCGCGGCCGAAGCGGCCTGCGCCGCCTCCCGCAGCCGCAGCCGCCGATCCACCTCGTCGCGGATGCGCAGTTCGGTCGCCAGCCGGCGCGCCGACCCGACGATGAAGTCCGCGGTCTGATCGGCGATCGGCGCCGCCGCGCGCTGCGCCCCGTAGAGCACCGCGCGCGTGGTGCCGTCCACGACCACCGGGACGGCCAAAACGGACAGGATCCCCTCGCCGAGGACGGGCCCGTCGTAGTCGTGGGTGATGGTGAGGTCGCGGCGGTAGTCGCTCACCGCCATCGGCCGCGCGGCCACCACCGTCACCCCGCCCAGCCCGGAGTTCGGGCGCACCGCCAGCCCGCGCAACCCGGCGGTCCTGGCGCCGACGAACTCGCTGAGCAGCAGCGTCCGGTCGAACACCTCGCCGCCGAACGTCACCGGTAGCCCCGTCCTCGACGCGATTTGCCGCAGTTCGGCGCGCAGTGCGTCGGCGTCGCGCGGCCGCAGCAGCGGCGAGGCGGACGGGCGCACGGTGAACACCCTCTTTCGGGGGTAGCGAGTGGACGTGTGTGACGTAGAGCATATCGGCATGGGTACCAACACCGATCTGTACCGCAGCGCGCGTGACCAGTTGGTCGCGGTCATCGGCGACTACGACAAGGCCGTTCAGACGTTCGAATGGCCGCGCCTGACCGGCACCTTCAACTGGGCCACCGACTGGTTCGACGTCATCGCCCGCGACCCGGCCACCGCCGACCGGCTGGCGTTGTGGATCGTCGAGGAGGACGGCCGCGAGGAGCAGGTCACCTTCGCTCAGATGGCCGACCGTTCCGACCGGGTGGCGACCTGGCTGGAGCGGCGCGGTGTGGGCAAGGGCGACCGGGTGATCCTGATGCTCGGCAACCAGGTCGAGCTGTGGGAGGCGATGCTGGCGGTCGCCAAGCTCGGTGCGGTCACCATGCCCACCACCGGTGCGTTGGGTCCGGCCGACCTCGCCGACCGCATCACCCGCGGCGGCGCGACGGCGGTGATCGCCAACGCCGCAGACACCGACAAGTTCACCGACGTGCCGGGCGACTACACGCGCATCGCGGTCGGCGGATCGGTCGAAGGCTGGCTGTCCTACGCCGACGCCTACGAGGCCGTGTCGGCCGGGCCGTTCACCGCACGCACCACCGTCGACGACACGATGCTCATCTACTTCACCTCGGGCACCACCAGCAAGCCCAAACGCGTCGAGCACTCCCAGGTCAGCTATCCGGTCGGGCATCTGTCGACGATGGCGTGGATCGGACTGCGGCCCGGCGACGTGCACCTGGCGATCAGTTCGCCGGGGTGGGCCAAGCACGCGTGGAGCTGTTTCTTCGCACCGTGGATCGCCGAGGCGACGATCTTCGTCTACAACTACCGCCGCTTCGACGCCGCGGCGCTGCTGCGCCAGCTCGACCGTGCGAAGGTCAATACGTTCTGCGCCCCGCCGACGGTGTGGCGCATGCTCATCCAGTGCGATCTCGGCGCGAAACCCGCTGGGCTGCGGGAGATCCTGGGTGCGGGTGAACCGCTCAACCCCGACGTCATCGCGCAGGTGGAGAAGGCGTGGGGGTTGACGATCCGTGACGGCTTCGGGCAGACCGAGACCACGCTGCAGATCGGCAACACCCCCGGCCAGCCGCTCAAGCCCGGGTCGATGGGCCGCCCGATGCCGGGTGTGCCGGTCGTGCTGATCGATCCGCTCACCGGTGCGCCCGCCGACGAGGGCGAGATCTGCCTGGACCTGAGCCGGCGCCCGGTGAACCTGATGACCGGCTACCTGGGCGACCCGGCCCGCAACGCGGCGGTCACCGAGGGTGGCTACTACCACACCGGCGATGTGGCGCAACGAGATTCGGACGGCTACATCACCTACATCGGTCGTACCGACGACGTCTTCAAATCCTCGGACTACAAGGTGTCGCCGTTCGAGCTGGAGAGCGTGCTCATCGAACACCCTGCGGTGGTGGAGGCCGCGGTGGTGCCGCAGCCCGACGACACCCGACTGTCGGTGCCGAAAGCGTATGTGGCGCTTGCCGAAGGCTGGACCGCCGACGCCGACACCGCGAAATCGATCATGGAGTACGCGCGCGATCACCTCGCGCCGTACCTGAAGGTGCGCCGGGTCGAGTTCTACGAGCTGCCCAAGACGATTTCGGGCAAGATCCGCCGGGTCGAGTTGCGCCGCCGCGAAGAGGACAGCGCCGGCCGGACCATCCCCACCGAATACCGCTACGAGGATCTGGTGACCGGATGAAGTCCTACGACGCCGGGCCCACCGCCACGCCGATCATCGAGGAGACGATCGGCGCGCACTTCGAGGCCATCGTCGCCCAGCACCCGGATGTCGAGGCGCTGGTCGAGGTGTCCACCGGTCGTCGCTGGACCTACGCCGAGCTCAACGACGAGATCGACCTGGTGGCACGGGGGCTGATCGCGCGCGGGGTGGAACGCGGTGAGCGGGTGGGGATCTGGGCACCCAACTGCGCCGAGTGGACGGTGGTGCAGTACGCGGCGGCCAAGATCGGCGCGATCCTGGTCAACATCAACCCGGCCTACCGCACCCACGAATTGGCCTATGTCCTCAAACAGTCCGGGGTACGCACGCTGGTCGCGGCGACGTCGTTCAAGAGCTCGGACTACGTGTCGATGGTCGAGGAGGTGCGACCGCAGTGCACCAGCCTGCGCGACGTGGTGTTCCTCGGCACCGACGACTGGGGGAAGCTGCGCCACGGCGCCGCGGGCGTGACCGACAGGCAGTTGCGAAACTGCATGGCCGAGTTGAGCCCCAGCGATCCGGTCAACATCCAGTACACGTCGGGGACGACCGGCTTCCCCAAGGGTGCGACGCTGTCGCACCGCAATATCCTCAACAACGGGTTCTTCGTCACCGAGCTGATCCGTCTCGGCCCTGCCGACCGGCTGTGCATCCCGGTGCCGTTCTACCACTGCTTCGGAATGGTGATGGGCAACCTCGGCTGCACCACCCACGGCACCACCATGGTCATCCCGGCCCCCGGCTTCGATCCCGGCCTCACTCTCGCCGCGATCGAGAAGGAAAGGTGCACAGGCGTTTACGGGGTGCCGACGATGTTCATCGCGATGCTCGCGCACCCCGATTTCGCGGGCACCGACCTGTCGTCGCTGCGGACGGGCATCATGGCCGGGTCGGTGTGCCCGATCGAGGTGATGAAGCGCTGCGTCACCGAGATGCACATGACCGAGGTCGCGATCGCCTACGGCATGACCGAGACCTCACCGGTGTCGTGTCAGACCCTGATCGAGGACGACCTCGAACGGCGTACCGAGACCATCGGCCGTGCCCATCCGCACGTCGAGGTGAAGATCGTCGACCACGAGACGGGGGAGACCGTGGAACGCGGTGTGCCGGGCGAGTTCTGCACGCGCGGTTACTCGGTGATGCTGGGCTATTGGAACGATCCCGACAAGACGGCCGAGGCGATCGACCCCGACGGCTGGATGCACACCGGTGACCTCGCGGTGATGCGCGAGGACGGCTACTGCAACGTCGTCGGCCGGATCAAGGACATGGTGATCCGCGGCGGCGAGAACGTGTATCCCCGGGAGGTCGAGGAGTTCCTCTACACCCATCCCGACGTCGAGGACGCCCAGGTGATCGGGGTGCCCGACGACAGGTACGGCGAGGAGATCTGCGCCTGGATCCGGATGAAGCCGAACCGGCCGCCGTTGACCGCCGAAGCGGTGCGGGAGTTCGCGCGCGACAAGCTCGCCCACTACAAGATCCCCCGGTACGTGCACATCGTCGACGAGTTCCCGATGACCGTGACCGGCAAGGTCCGCAAGGTCGACATGCGCGAGGAGAGCACCCGACTGCTCGGGTTGGATTCCTCCAGCTGAGCTGCGGCGATCTGCCGGTGCTGCGAGAATCGGACGATGTCCGCCGCACACCGGTCGGCCGTGTTCGCACGGCGGGGGTGCGCGCTGCTCGCGGTGGTCTCCGCGGGCCTGCACGTCGGGTCGCTGGGCCACGCCGCCCATCCCGCCGCCGCCGTCGTGCTGGTCGCGATGGTCGGCGGCTGCCTCTACTGCGCCCGTGAGCTGTGGTTGGCGGGCACGCTGCGCGCCTGGCTGACCGTCGCGTTGATGAACATCGCGATGATCGCGGTGCACCTGCCCGCGCCCGCGCACCACCACGACGACCCGGTGCACGCCCCGCCCGCGCTGGGCGTCGCCACGGTGTTCGCGATGGTCGAGGTCGCTGCCGCGGCGGCGGTGCTCTACGTCCGTACGCGGCATCGGGGTCTGCCGGGATAATCGAGCGCGATGTCGACTCCGACGCTCGCCCTTCTCGCCGTGACCGCTCTCTACGCCTGCGTGGTGTTCGCCGGCCGTATGTACGAGGCCCTCGCCGTCGACCCGTTCTGGCCGCGCCGGCCCGGCATCGTGCAGGCGCACAACGGCGGGATCTCGCGACGCCGGTTCTGGCGGCCCGCGTACGCGGTGTTCGAGGTGCTGCTCGTGGTCAGCCTGATCGCCTTCTGGGGTGAGCCCGACGTGCGGACGGCCCTGCTCGTCGCGGCGGTCGGGCACGCCGTGTCGCGGGTGTGGTCGCTCCTCGACCCGCCGCCGGATGCGGCGGACCCGACGGGTGTCGACGAGGCGCGGGCGGTGGCGTGGACGCGGCGCGGGCTGGTGCGGCTGCCGCTGGACCTGATCGTGGCCGGGGCGGCATTGATCGCACTGATGTTCGTATGAGGCGCATAGTCGTGGGCGCGAGCGGGCATAGAACCGGCATGAGTGAAGACGCAGGCGTCGCGCCGCAGGAGAATCCGCAGAAGGACCAGTCGCAGTGGGTGACCGGCGACGAACCGATGACGGGTCCGCAGCGCAGTTATCTGAACACCCTGGCCCAGGAGGCGGGGGAGGAAGTCCCCGAGCACCTGAGCAAGGCGGAGGCATCGGAGATGATCGACCGACTACAGCAACAGACCGGACGGGGCCAGTGATGACGATCAGCGCAGACGACGTACGCAAACTGCTCGACACCGGCGGCGATGCCGTGCTCGTCCTCGTCGAGGGCCGCGCCGAGGTCGTCACCTCGGGTCAGTTGGGCTCCGAGCAGTACCGGGGTGCGCTCGAGATCATCTCGCGAGACGACCTCGCCAAGCGCCTCGGCGACGGTGACGTGGACGACCGGCGACTCGAGGAACAGGCCGCCGCGTTGAACACCGCGGTCGACGAACTGGGCGGCTAGCGAGTCACGGCAGGCCGATCCGCCGGTACCGCTCCAATCGGCGCTGCAACCGGGTGGCCGCAGGCACGTCACGCAGCGCGGCGAGCTCGGCGGCGATCGTGTCCGAGAGGCGCTGGGTGAACTCCAGCGGTTCGTCGGCGGCGTCCGGACGCTCCCCGACGACGGTGTCCACGATCCCGTTGCGCAGCAGATCCGCCGACCGCACACCTTGCGCCTGCGCCAGTTCCGCGGCGTGGTCGAGGTCGCGGTAGACGATCGCGCTGGCGCCCTCGGGCGGCAACGGCGCCAGCCAGCCGTGCAGCGCGGCCAGCACCCGGTCGGCGGGGACCATCGCCAGCGCGGGTCCACCGGAGCCCTGGCCCAGCAGCACCGACACCGTCGGGGTGTCGAGGGTGACGAGGTCGGCGAGGCAGCGCGCGATCTCCCCGGCCAGACCGCCCTCTTCGGCCTCCACCGTCAACGCGGGCCCCGCGGTATCGATGACAAGGACCAACGGCAGCTGCAACCCGGCGGCCAGCGCCATCCCGCGGCGCGCCTCCCGCAGCGCCGCCGGCCCGACCATGCCGCCGACCACCCGCTGCTGTCCGAGGACGACGGCGGGCTGACCGCCGAACCGGGCCAGCGCCAGCAGCGTCGTCGCCGCCTCGCCGCGCCCCGTTCCCGAGAGCAGCACCCGGTCGGTGGTGCCGTGCCGCAGCAGGTAGCCCACCCCCGGCCGGTCCGGGCGCCGCGACGCCTCGACCGACGTCCACGCAGGCACGTCGGGCAGCGGTTCCTGCGGCGGCGAGGACGGGGCGTCGCCGGGCCGGTCGGAGACGACGGTGAGCGCGCGGTTGAGCGTCGCGCGCAGCAGCTCCAGCGGCACCACACCGTCGATCACGCCGTGCCGGTGCAGGTTCTCCGCGGTCTGGATGCCCGATGGGAACGGTTCGCCGTAGAGGTGTTCGTAGACCCGGGGGCCGAGGAAGCCGACCAGCGCACCGGGTTCGGCGGCGGTGACGTGCCCGAGCGACCCCCACGACGCGAACACCCCGCCCGTGGTCGGGTGGCGCAGATACACCAGGTACGGCAGGTGCGCCTGTTTGTGCAGCTCCACCGCGGCGGCGATCTTGACCATCTGCAGGAACGCGACCGTGCCCTCCTGCATGCGGGTGCCACCCGACGACGGTGACGCCACCAGCGGGAGCCGTTCGGCGGTGGCCCGCTGCACCGCAGCGGTGATGCGTTCGGCCGCGGCGACCCCGATCGAGCCGGCCAGGAAGTCGAATTCGCACGCCACCACCGCGACGCGGCGCCCGAACACGCGGCCCTCCCCGGTCAGCACGGATTCGTCGAGTCCGGTCTTGTCCGCGGCGGCCGCCAGGTCGGCGCGGTAGGCGTCGGTGGTGGCCACCTTCAGCGGCGGGACGTCCCAACTGCGGAACGACCCCTCGTCGAGGACGGTGTCGCGCAGCTGAAGGGCACCGATCCGGCTCACGCTGCCAAGGCTATATATGGTGGCCCCATGATCGGTGTCACCCGCGACGGTCAAGTGCTGACCCTGGAGATGCAGCGGCCCGAGCGCCGCAACGCGCTCAACGCCGAACTCGTCGACGGCCTGCGCGAGACCATCGAGAAGGCCGCCACCGAGGACGTCCGCGCCATGGTGCTGACCGGGCAGGGCCACGTGTTCAGCTCCGGCGCGGACCTGTCCGGCGGCCAGGGCGTCGCCGACGAGCTGCCCGACAAGGCCAAGGCGCTCAACGTCGCGATCGACCGGGCGCCGTTCCCGGTGATCGCCGCCATCAACGGCCCGGCGATCGGCGCGGGCGTCATCCTCGCGATGATCTGCGATCTGCGGGTCGTCACGCCGGAGGCGTACTTCCAGTTCCCGGTCGCGAAATACGGTATCGCCCTTGACAACTGGAGCATCCGCCGGTTGACCTCGCTGGTCGGGGCGGGCCGGGCGCGGGGCATGCTGCTGGCCGCCGAGCGGTTGACCGCCGACCTCGCGCTGCAGACCGGAATGGCGAACCGGTCCGGCACGCTCGCCGACGCGCAGGCCTGGGCGCAGGAGATCGCGGGTTTCGCCCCGCTGGCGCTGCAGCACGCCAAGCGGGTACTCAACGACGACGGCGCCTACGAGGACCCGTGGCCCGCCCATCAGGAGTTGTTCGACAGGGCCTGGACGAGCCAGGACATCATCGAGGCGCAGGTCGCGCGGATCGAGAAGCGGCCGCCGAGGTTCAAGGGGGCCTGAGGTGATCGGGGCGGCACTGCGGTTCGGGTTCGGTACGGCCACGGTGCTGGCCGGCGGCTGGGCGCTGCGGGCGCTGCAGGGCACCCCCGCGTCGCTGGGCGCCACCCCCGCCGAGATCCACGCGGTCGCCCGGCGCTCCCCGAACTACCGCGACGGCGTGTTCGTCAACCGCGAACCCGCCGCCACCATGACCATGGACGCCGAACAGGGCCGGCTCCTGATGCGCGACATGTTCTTCGCCGGCGAGGACGGCAGACCGGGCGGCCCGATCCCGGTCGTGAAGCCGACCACCGCCGACACCGACGCCGCCGGGCTGGCCGCGTACTGGCACGGCCACTCCACGACCCTGGTCGAGGTGGACGGCTACCGTGTACTGACCGACCCGATCTGGAGCGACCGCTGTTCGCCGTCCCGCGCCGTCGGCCCGCACCGCATGCACGAACCCCCGCTCCCGTTGGATCAGCTGCCCGCGGTCGACGCCGTGCTGATCAGCCACGACCACTACGACCACCTCGACATCGACACGATCTTGTGCCTCGCACGCAGCCAGCGGGCGCCGTTCCTCGTCCCGCTCGGCGTCGGTGCCCACCTACGCAAGTGGGGGATCTCCCCGACGCGGATCGTCGAACTCGACTGGAATGAGAGCCACCGGCTCGGTGATCTCACGCTGACGTGCACCCCGGCCCGGCACTTCTCCGGACGGCTGTTCACCCGCAACACCACGCTGTGGGCGTCGTGGGTGATCGCAGGTCCGAAGCACCGCGCGTTCTTCGGCGGCGACACCGGCTACACCTCCGCGTTTCCCGAGATCGGTTCCGAACACGGGCCTTTCGACCTCACGCTGCTCCCCGTGGGCGCCTACCACCCGGCGTGGCCCGACATCCACATGAACCCCGAGGAGGCGGTGCGCGCCCACCGCGACATGACCGACGCCGGCGGGGGTGTGCTGCTGCCCATCCACTGGGGCACGTTCCGGCTGGCGCCGCACCCCTGGGCCGAACCGGTGCAGCGGCTGCTGGCGGCCGCCGGGCCGGCCGGGGTCAGCGTCGTGGTGCCCAAACCGGGTGAGCGTGTCGAACGTGGCGCGTCACCGTCGATAGAGCCGTGGTGGGAGCTGCCGAGCGGCTAGCGTATCGGCTGTGAAACGCCGACTCGTGCCGTTCGTCGCCCTCGCCGCCTCGGCGGCCCTGGTCGCGGGCTGCGACTCCGCACCGTCCGAGGAGCCGCAGGCGTCGCAGACCGCCCCGGCGCCGGCGCGGGCCGACGTCCCGCCACCCCTGGTCCCCTCGGGGCCACTGCCCGACGACGCGGTCGACAAGGCCGTCGGACAGCTCGACGGGATGGTCGAGGACCTGATGGGCAAGACCGGTATCCCGGGGATGGCCGTCGCCGTGGTGCACGGCGGGAAGACGGTGTACGCCAAGGGTTTCGGTGTCACCGATGTCAAGACCGGTGCGAAAGTGAACCCCGACACGGTGTTCCAGCTCGCGTCGGTGTCCAAGCCGCTGGGCGCGACGGTCGTCGCGCAGCAGGTGGGGCAGGGCGAGATCGGCTGGGACACCCCGGTCGTGTCGAAGTTGCCGTGGTTCGCGCTGTCGGATCCGGCCGTCACGCAGATGGTCACCGTCGGGGACCTGTACTCCCACCGCTCCGGACTGCCCGACCACGCCGGCGACCTGCTCGAGGACATCGGCTACGACCGGCGCGCGATCCTCGAGCGGCTGCGGCAGCTGCCGCTCGCGCCGTTCCGGGATTCCTACGCCTACACCAACTTCGGACTCACCGCCGCGGCCGAGGCGGTCGCGGTCAGCGCGGGCAAGACGTGGGAGGACCTCAGCGAGGAGGTGCTGTACCGGCCGCTGGGCATGACGTCGACCAGCAGCCGGTTCGCCGACTACGAGAAGCGTCCCGACCGCGCCGTCGGCCACATCCACGTCGACGACCGCTACGAACCGCTGTACGTCCGCGACGCCGACGCGGAAGGCCCGGCGGGCGGGGCGAGTTCGTCGGTCAACGACATGGCCAAGTGGCTGGCCATGGTCCTCGCCGACGGCAAGTCCGGCGACGGCCAGCTCATCGAGTCCGACGCGCTGCTGCCCGCGCTCACCCCGCAGAGCGTGTCCAGCCCGGCGAGCGAACCCGCGATGCGCACCGGCTTCTACGGGTTCGGCTTCAACGTCGGCACCACGTCGTCGGCGCGGGTGGAGCTCAGCCATTCGGGGGCCTTCGAACTCGGCGCGGGCACCAACTTCCTGATCCTGCCGTCGGCGGACGTCGCAATCGTGGCGCTCACCAACGCCACTCCGGCAGGAATCCCCGAGGCGCTCACCGCCCAGTTCGCCGACCTCGTCCAGTTCGGTGAGGTGCGCGAGGATTGGTTCGGGCTGTACCACAAGGCTTTCGAGGACATGGAGAAGCCGCTCGGCTCGCTCGTCGGCAAGCAGCCGCCCGCCAACCCGGCCCCGTCGCCGCCGCCCGCACAGTTGGCCGGCGTCTACAACAACGAGTTCTGGGGGCCGGCCGAGGTCAGCGAGGCAGGCGGCACCCTCGGCCTCGAGCTCGGCCCGCGCGGCGAGGTGTGGCCGCTCAAGCACTGGGACGGCAACGTGTTCACGTTCAGCTTCGTCAGCGAGAACTCCCCGCCGGGGTCGGTGTCCAAGGCGACGTTCGACGGCAACCGGCTCACGCTGGAGTACTTTGACGAAGAGCACAACGGGGTCTTCGTCAAGTGACCGCGGGTCCGGCCGTCACGGTCGCCGGGCTGACCGATGAGGAGGTCGCCCGGCGGATCGCCGAGCGCCAGTCGAACGACGTCCCAACCCGCGCCGCCCGCACCGCCGGGGAGATCGTGCGCGCCAACGTCTTCACCCGCATCAACGCGATCCTCGGCGTGCTGTTCGTCATCGTGCTGTCCACCGGGTCGGTCATCAACGGCGCCTTCGGTCTGCTGATCATCGCCAACAGCGCAATCGGCATCATCCAGGAACTGCGCGCCAAACAGACACTCGACAAACTCGCCATCGTCGGGCAGGCGAAACCGTTGGTGCGCCGGAGATCCGGCACCCGGCCGCTGGCGCCCAGCGAGGTCGTGCTCGACGACATCATCGAACTCGGACCCGGCGACCAGATCGTCGTCGACGGGGAGGTGGTCGAGGACAGCAACCTCGAGGTCGACGAATCCCTCCTCACCGGGGAGGCCGATCCGATCGCGAAGGACGTCGGCGACACCGTCATGTCCGGCAGTTTCGTCGTCGCAGGTTCGGGCGCGTACCGCGCCACCCGGGTCGGGCGGGAGGCGTACGCCGCCAAACTCGCCGAGGAGGCCAGCAAGTTCACACTGGTGAAATCCGAACTGCGCAGCGGGATCAACCAGATTCTGCGGTTCATCACCTACCTGCTGGTGCCCGCCGGGCTACTCACCATCTACACCCAGCTGTTCACCACCGAAACCGGCTGGCGGCGTGCGGTGTTGGCCATGGTGGGCGCGCTGGTGCCGATGGTGCCCGAAGGTCTGGTGCTGATGACGTCGATCGCGTTCGCGGTGGGCGTGGTCCGGCTGGGCCGGCGCAAGTGTCTGGTCAACGAACTGCCCGCGATCGAAGGGCTGGCCCGCGTCGACGTGGTGTGCGCCGACAAGACCGGCACATTGACCGAGAACGGGATGCGGTTGTCGGGGCTCAAGGCCGTCACGACGGCCGATCATGTCGAGGACGTGCTGGCGTCGATGGCCGCCGACGACACCCGGCCGAACGCGAGCATGCAGGCCATCGCCGAGGCCTACCCGGACGCCCCGGGCTGGACCGCCACCGCCGTCGCCCCGTTCAAATCGGCCACCAAGTGGAGCGGGGTGTCCTACGGCGAACACGGCAACTGGCTGATCGGGGCACCCGACGTGCTGCTCGACCCGTCGTCACCGGTCGCCGAACAGGCCGAGGCGATCGGCGCCGACGGGCTGCGCGTGCTGCTGGTGGGGTCCTCCGACCTGCCGGTAGACGATCCCGCCGCCCCGGGCACCGTGACGCCCGTCGCGCTGGTGGTGCTCGAACAGCGGGTGCGGCCCGACGCCCGCGACACCCTGGAGTACTTCGCCGCCCAGCACGTCTCGATCAAGGTCATCTCCGGCGACAACGCGCTGTCGGTGAGCGCGGTCGCCGGATCGCTGGGGCTGCGCGGCGAGTGCATGGACGCGCGCAACCTGCCCGGCGAGACCGACGAACTCGCCGACGAGATCGAAGCCCACACCACATTCGGCCGGGTCCGCCCGGATCAGAAACGCGCCATGGTGCACGCGCTGCAGTCCCGCGGGCACACCGTCGCGATGACCGGTGACGGCGTCAACGACGTGCTCGCGCTCAAGGACGCCGACATCGGCGTGGCGATGGGTGCGGGCAGCCCGGCCACCCGCGCCGTCGCGCAGATCGTGTTGCTGGACAACAAGTTCGCCACCCTGCCCTACGTCGTCGGCGAGGGCAGGCGGGTGATCGGCAACATCGAACGCGTCTCGAACCTGTTCCTGACCAAGACCGTGTACTCGGTGCTGCTGGCGGTCCTCGTCGGAGTGGCCGGGCTGGCATCGGAGATCTTCGACACCGACCCCTTGTTGTTTCCGTTCCAGCCGATCCACGTGACGATCGCGGCCTGGTTCACCATCGGCATCCCCGCGTTCGTGCTGTCGCTGGCGCCCAACAACGAACGCGCCCACACCGGGTTCGTCCGCCGGGTGATGACCGCGGCGCTGCCGTCGGGCCTGGTGGTGGGCACGGCGACGTTCGTGTCCTATTTGCTGGCCTATCAGGGTCGCGCGGCCAGTGAGGTCGAGCAGACCCAGGCCTCGACCGCGGCGCTCATCACGTTGCTGGTGACCGCGCTGTGGGTGCTCGCCGTGGTGGCCCGGCCGTATGAGTGGTGGCGGGTGCTGCTGGTGGGGGCCTCCGCGCTCGCCTACGGGGTGATCTTCTCCATCCCGTGGGCTCAGGACCTGTTCATCCTCGACCCGACGAACGTGCGGACGACGTCGACGGCGCTCGCGATCGGCCTGATCGGCGCGGTCGCGATCGAGGCCATCTGGTGGGGGCAGGGAAGGTTGCTGGGGGAGCGCCGCCGGGTGTGGCGGGCGCGCGACTAAACTGCATCGCATGGCATTTTTCGACAAGGTGAAGGACTGGGTGTCGAAGAACCCCGACAAGGCCGGCCAGGCGATCGAGAAGGCCGGCGACCTCTTCGACCAGAAGACCAAGGGCCGCTACGCCGACAAGGTGGACAAGGCGCAGAACGCGGCGCAGGACTACATCGACAAGAACAATCCTCAGCAGCGCCCGCCGGTCGATCCGCAGAACCCCCCGCTGCACCCCTAGGCCATGGCGAAACTCTCCGTCTCCGTCGACGTACCGCTCCCGCCGGAGAAGGCGTGGGAATGCGCCTCCGACCTCTCGCGGTACAAGGAATGGCTGTCCATCCACCGCGTGTGGCGCTCCAAGCTGCCCGAGACCCTCGAGAAGGGCGTCCAGATCGACTCGATCGTCGAGGTGATGGGCATGCCCAACCGGGTCAGCTGGACCATCGTCCACTACAAGCCGCCGCAGGCGATGACGCTCAACGGCAACGGCAAAGGCGGGGTGAAGGTCAAGCTGATCGGCAAGGTGTCACCCGCCGGTGACGGGTCGACGGTCACGTTCGACATCCACCTGGGCGGGCCCGCGCTGTTCGGCCCGATCGGCATGGTGGTCGCAGGCGCGCTCAAGAGCGACGTCCAGGAGTCGCTGAACCGCTTCAAGACGGTCTTCGCCTAGCCGAGGTCAGACGTAGCGCACGCTTTCCGCGGGAACGCGTGTGACAACCCTGACCTCGCGCGAGGTTCAGCCGCCCGCTCGCGCCTCACGCTCCTCGTGGATGCGCACCAGTTCGCGGAACCCCAGCCGGTTGTACTTGGGCACCGGCTGGATCCCCCACTCGTCCTGGGCGGTGTCCTTGCCCTCGGCGCCTTCGGGCGGGCCGAGCGGCGGGTACGGGTACTTGCACTCCAGCGCGTCGTCGGAGTACCGCACCTTGAGCAGTTCGCTGCAGATCTCGGTCAGGCTCAACGTGGGGTAGCCGTAGTAGACCGCCATGAACGGCAGCGTGAACGCACCCTCGACGACGAGCGCCACCAGGCAGACCAGCACCGCCCGTTTGATCCACTTGTGCATCCGCGCGTAGTACGGCGTTGTGCCGGGCGGCAGTTCCTCGGTGGTGGTCATGATCGTCTCCTAACCCGTTCAGTCCGAGAAGATTTCGCGATTGACGGTGTGCAGGTACGGGATGGCCAGGAAGGGCGTGATGTAGAAGATGTCGTAGAGCCACCAGCCGATCACCGGGAACACCACCCCGGCGTAGCGGACGTCGGCGAACATCGTCATGTTGAACACGTAGGCGCACCAGATCACCACGCCCATCCAGCAGGTGACGACCATCCACTGATGGCCCCAGCGCTTCATCTGCAGAAAGCCGATCGCGGCCGCCACCCGCATTGCGAACACCGTGAGGATCAGGCCGGCGACGAAGGCCTTCTCACCCGGCGCCGCCGACCCGCCGACCCAGGATTCGTTGTAGTGCCAGAAGTATCCGGCGTCGAACATGTTGCCCCAGCCGATCATCAGCACCCGGTTGATCAGCGTGTGGTTGGCCACCAGATCCAGCGCCCACCCGAGGCTGTTCAGCATCCCGTCGATCAGCACCAGGTAGCCGATCAGCGTGACGATCATCGGCCGCACCGACAGCCCGGCGCGCAGCGCCTGCCGCTGCAACCACACTCCGCG
Source organism: Mycobacterium sp. GA-2829 (assembly GCF_001499965.1). Taxonomy (GTDB): domain Bacteria; phylum Actinomycetota; class Actinomycetes; order Mycobacteriales; family Mycobacteriaceae; genus Mycobacterium. Next base: position 119,749 of record NZ_LQIT01000003.1, on the reverse strand, counting down.
CATGAAGATCGGGAACCCGATCAGGCCGGGCGCCCACATCCCCATCAACGCCGCACCGGTGATCATCCACTTGTCGGCCCGGCGCTGGGCGGCCCGCGAACCTTCGGCGTGGTCCTCGAGGCTCACCGCGCCGAGCGCGGGGGAGTTCACAAGTCCCACCACCCTCGGGCGAACGACATGTACAGCTGGATACCGAACATCACCAGCAGATAGCCGTAGATGACGATCTGCAGGACGATCAGCGCCCGCTTGCGTTTGCGCTCTTGCTCATCCATGTCGGGCGTCCTTTCCTGGGGTGTCCAGACATGCGGCCGCGATCTCGCGGAGTCCGTCGGTGATGGCGCCGTCGGTGCTCAGCGGGGCGAGCACGCAGGCGTCGACGGCATCGAATTCGTCCGCCCCGGCGGCGATCAGCTGGGCGGCGCTGACCAACACCCGGGTGGACGGCGGTTCGAAGTGGAATGCCTCGTCCGCCGTGCGGATCGCGGTGGCGCAGTGCACCAGTCGCGCCGCGGTGCCCGCGTCGACACCCGCTTCGGCGACGACCACCTGCGTCTCGAGGGCTGGCGGCAGATACGACATCGGGATCGTCACGAACCGTTGGCGGAACGACGGTTTGAGTTCCTTGAGCGAACTGCGGTACGCCGGGTTGTAGGAGCAGACCAGCATGAAGGTGTCGGGCGCGGAGACGACCTCGCCCGCGCGGTCGAGGTAGAGCGCGCGGCGGTGGTCGGTCAGCGAGTGCAGGATGGCCAGCGAGTCATGGCGCGCCTCGACGACCTCGTCGAGGTAGCAGATCGCCCCGTCCTTGACCGCGCGAGTCAGCGGTCCGTCGGTCCACACCACGTCGCCGCCGGTGACCATGAACCGGCCCACGAGGTCCGCACTGGTCAGGTCGTCGTGGCAGCTGATCGTCACGACCGGTCGCCCCAGCAGGGATCCCATGTGTTCGACCAGCCGCGTCTTGCCGCAGCCGGTCGGACCGGTCAGCATCACGGGCAGCCGCCGGTGGTAGGCCTGTTCGAACAGCCGGACCTCGTTCCCGCCCGCGAGGTAGGTGTCGGCGCTCATGCGGCCACCAGCTCACGGTGCACATGGGCCAGCACGCGGGGTAGCTCCTCGATCCGCCGAATCCGTTGGGAGCGGCGGGATCCGAATACCTCGGGCAGCGGGTCGACCCGCGCAGGCCCGACCCCGACGTAGTAGATCGACACCCCGGCCTGGTGTGCCTCCTCCACGGCGTGGGCGGTGTCGGCCCACGCGTAGCGGCCCTCGTACCCCTCGTCGGAGATCAGCCCGTCGCCGATGACGATCAGCAACCGCCGTTCCGAGGGCTGGGCGAGCAACCGACTGGTCAGGTGGCGCAGCGGTGCGCCGAGCCGGGTGTAGCCGCCGGTGGTCAGGCCGAGGTTGCCGGGCGGGACGAAGCGGCGGTCACCGAAGTCCTTGAGGCAGTTCACCTCCACCCGGTGCCGGGTGTTGCCGGTGAACACGAAGATGCCGTGGCGTTCGCGGGCGACGGTCATCGCGCGAGACAGTGCGTCGGCGCACGCGAGTTCCAGCCGGAACACGCGGCCGCCGTGGACGCCGAGGGACGAGCTCCCGTCGAGCAGCAGGGCGGTGGTGACGTCGCGGCTGGCGGGGCGCAGGTCGCGGAAGACGCGCGGTTCGGTCGCCTTCCCGGTGCGGAGGTCGATGTAGTGGTCGACGTAGTGCGGGACATCGAGGTCCGCACCGTCCTCCAGTCGGCCGGTCATCGCGTGGTGGGTGCACTGCTCGAACCACTTACGCAAGTCGCTCGACCCTGAGATCGGTTGTGGTCGAGCCGCTTTGTGCGTGTGTTCCAGGACGGCGACGTGGTCGCGCAGGAAGGTCTCGGTCCATGCGTTCCATTCCGGATAGGGGATGCCCTTGCGGTGCTGCGGGGTGATGTCGCGGTCGTTGTCCTGGGGCCGGCTCGGTGGCGGCAGATTGGAGTTGCGCACGCCGCCGTCCCCGCCGACGGGCACCGAATACGGCCGGGGCAGCCGCTTCTGCGTGGACGTCCACGGCATCCGCCCGAACGTGCGGCGCATCCGGTCCGAGATGCCCTGCGGTGCCGTGTAGGCCAGCGGGAGCCGGCCGAGAAGGGCGGGGGCGGCCTGCGGTCCGTTGCGCGCCAGCGCGATCGCCCGGTCGAGCATCTCGTCGGCAGGCATGTCGGCGGAGGCGACCGGGATGTCGGGCAGCGCTCGACGTAGTTCCGCGAACAGACCCGGCCACGTCGCCGAGATCCAGCCGAGGGCGACACCGGCCTCCACCACGGTCAGCGCGGTCAGCTCGCGGGTGGTGAGTTCGTGCAGCCGGTAGCCGGCGATGCGCTCCTTGGATGGTGAACACTGCAGCGCGACACCGCAGGTCAGCGTTCGGCGGGTCCAGGTGTGGTCGGTCGGCGGATAGGGGACGTGCACGACGTCGAGGGCGGCGCCGACGCCGAATCGCCGCTGTGCACCGGTCACCAGCCGCACCCCCTCGCGGCGGTGCGCGCTGAGGACGACGGCGGTGAGCGCGCAACTGCGCTCGAGGGTGAGCGCGTGGGCGTCCTGCAGTGACGTCACGGGTCAGAACGTGCCGATGTTGCTGAACATCCAGTACCAGAACCAGATGATCAGACCCGTCCCGCCCCACGCCGCGACGTAGCGGAGTATCTCCCAGATCCAGTCCATCTCATCCCTTCTGTCGAAGTCTGTTGTCGCCCAGGTGAGTCAGTCGGAGAAGATCTCCCGGTTGACCGAGTGCAGGTAGGGGATCGCGAGGAACGGCGTGATGTAGAAGATGTCGTAGATCCACCAGCCGATGACGGGGAAGACCACCCCGGCGTAGCGGACGTCGGCGAACATCGTCATGTTGAACACGTACGTGCACCAGATGACGATGCCCATCCAGCAGGTGACGACCATCCACTGATGCCCCCACCGCTTCATCTGCAGGAAGCCGATCGCCGCGGCGATGCGCATCGTGAAGACGGTGAGGATCAGGCCGACCTCGAGGGCCTTCTCGCCCGGACCGGCGGCGCCGCCCACCCACAGTTCGTTGTAGTGCCAGAAGTAGCCGGCGTCGAACATGGCGCCCCAGCCGTTGAGCAGCACCCGGGCCAGCAGCGTGTGGTGGGCGACCAGGTCGAGCGCCCAGCCGAAGATGTTGATGGCTGCGTCGACGATGACGAGGTAGCCGAGCAGGGTGACGAGCATCGGGCGGACCGTGAGCCCGTCGCGCTGCGCCTGCCGCAGCAGCCACACACCGCGCAGGAACAGCGGGAGCCCGAAGATGCCGAGCGCGGCGGTGCCGATCAGCACACTGCCCGAGGTCAGCCATTTGTCGGCCTGGCGCTGTGCCAGCCGCGACCGCTCCAGGTGCTCGTCCAGACCGCTGCCGGTGCGCTGTGCCATCGGCAGATCCACGCCGCCTCCTACCGTTTGCCCGGACCCGAGCGTGGCAGGTTCACTGACTCAAGTCAACGGTTTGGTGCGACGCCGCGCATCGTCGTCGCCACGTAGTCGTCGAGCATCTCGCCCTGATTCGGCCATCCGTGCGTCGTGGTCAGCAGCGCGTAGAGCCCGAGGAGGAAGAACACCGCGCTGTTGAACGAGTTCACGGCGGGATCCACCGCACCCCGCTCCTTGGCCCGCTCGATCTGCCGCGTGACCGCCTCGATCACCGGATGTTCCATATCCGCCGCCGCGGGCGGCCGGGTCTGGGAGAAGTGCAGCGCGAGAAAGTCTTTGAACAGCACAGCGCCGAGGCGCCGCTCCAGGCCGAGGACCAGGCGGACCGCCTCCTGCAGGTTCGCGCGAAGATCGTCCTCGCGGTCGGCGAACCGCACGAGCTGTTTCGCTATCCGGTGTTCCTCGCGGCGCTCCAGCTCGAGCAGCACGTGTTCCTTGGTGGGGAAGTGAAAGAAGAAGGTGCCGTGGGCGACTCCGGCCGCGGCCACGATGGCGGAGACCTCGGCCTCGGCCATCCCCGCCCGTTTGAACTCGGCGATCGCCGCCCCCATGAGGCGCTCACGGGTCTGCAGGCGTTTGGTCTCCCGTGCCGACGGTTGGTTCGCCACTGCCATGCCTCGACCTTAAACGCCGGATTCGCACCCCGTCACCGTGCCCGTCGTGTTGACTGCAGTCAGCGTGATCGAGTCAGGAGACGGAGCGGGAATGCGGCGAGTCGTTCAGGTCGGCACGGGCAACGTGGGGCGGCACTCCCTGGCTGCGGTGATCGGGCGCCCGGATCTGGAACTGGTCGGCGTGCACGCGTCGGGACCGGACAAGATCGGGCGGGACGCGGCGGACCTGTGCGGGCTGCCCACGCCGACGGGCATCCTGGCCACCGGTGATGTCGACGCCCTCATCGCGCTCGAACCCGACTGCGTCGTGTACACCGCACTCGGCGAGACCCGGCCGCTGGAGGCCGTGGAGGACATCGCCACCTACCTCGCCGCGGGGATCAACGTGGTCGGCACATCGCTGGTGTGGCTGGTGACCCCGCAGCATGCGGACGAATGGCTACGCGGACCGCTCGAGACCGCCTGCAAGGCAGGCGATTCCACCCTGTATGTCAACGGCATCGATCCCGGCTATTCGGGCGACACCGCGGTGTACTCCGCGCTCAGCCTGGTCACGCGGGCGAGATCGGTTCTGGTGCAGGAGATCTTCGACTACGCCAACTACGACGACTTCGAGTTCACGGGTACGTCGATGGGCTTCGGGCTGACCGCCGCCGACGAACCACCGCCGCTGCTGCAGCCCGGGGTGGTCACGCTGATGTTCGGTGGCCTGGTCCGCAACATCGCCGACCGGCTTGGGGTCGACCTCGACGAGGTGCGTCAGCGCTGCGAACCCTGGTACACCGAGCAGCGGATCGAATGCATCATGGCGACCATCGAGCCCGGTCAGATGGCCGCGGTCCGCTTCGCCGCCGAAGGGGTGCGGGACGGGGTGCCGATCATCACCGTCGAACACGTGACCCGGCTGACCGCCGCCGCGGCGCCGGACTGGGCGTACCCGCCCGGCGACCACCTCGGCGTGCATCGCGTCGTCGTCGAGGGCGAGCCGCGCGTCGAGACCGACACCCATCTCTCGCACCCGCTGCTCGACGTCACCGACGCGGGCTGCCTGTCGACCGCGGCGCGCGCGGTCAACGCGATCGACTGGGTGTGCCGAGCGCCGAGCGGCCTTGTCCAGGCGGCGGACATCCCGCAGGTGGAACTGGTTCGCGGGCTGATGTGGTGAGCCAGCGCGGCGAGATCAGACTTCGCGCACGCTCTCACTCCGAACGCGTGCCACAACCCTGATTTCGACGCGGTCAGAACGCCTCGGCGACCGGGGTGTCCCCGCCGATCAGCTCGACCGTGCGGCCCGCGGCGGCGGCGTTGTCGAGCGCCGCGACGATGACCGCGGCGACGTCCTCGCGGGGGATCTCCCCGTAGCCCGTCGAGTCGGCGATCTTCACTCTGCCGGTGCCCGCGTCGTCGGTGAGCTTGCCCGGTCGGATGATCGTCGCGTCGATGGCGTCGCGGGCGCTCACGTTGGCGTCGGCGTCGGCCTTCGCGCGCAGGTATGCCGCGAACACCGGATCGTCGGACTGGTCGGCGCGCTCGGTGTCGGCGCCCATCGACGACACGAGCACGTAGCGACGCACGCCCGCGGCCTCGGCGGCGTCGGCGAGCAGGATCGCCGCGTCGCGGTCGACGGACTCCTTGCGCGCGGCACCACTGCCGGGACCGGCGCCGGCGGCGAAGACGACCGCGTCCGCGCCGCGGACGGCGTCGGTCACCTCGGTGACGGCGGCCTTCTCGAGGTCGATCACCAGGGGCTCCGTGCCGATGGCGGTCAGATCGGAGGCGTGGTCGGGGTTGCGGATCAGGCCGACCGCGGTGTCACCTCGCTGCGTCAGCTTGCGTTCGAGGTGCTGTGCGATCTTGCCGTGTCCGCCTGCGATGACAACCTTCATGCATTGAGCATGGCCACTTGATCAAATTCGAAACCCCGCAGGAAGGTGATTTAAGCGCGCTTTCGTACGCTCAGCGTCGATGAGCGCGCCGAAATCGCGGCGACTCAGGCCAACTGCTCCCGCAATGCCCGCTTGAGCACCTTGCCGTAGCTGTTCTTCGGCAGTTCGTCGATGAACTCGTAGCGTTTGGGCCGCTTGAACCGGGCGATGCGGGTGAGCAGGTGGGCGTCGAGGTCGGCCGGATCCGCGGTGCCGACGATGAACGCGACCACCACCTCACCCCACTCCGCGTCGGGGGCGCCCACCACGCACGCCTCGGTCACCTCGGGATGCTCGATGAGCACCTCTTCGACTTCGCGCGGATAGATGTTGCTGCCGCCGCTGATCACCACGTCCTTCGACCGGTCACGCAGGGTGAGGTAGCCGCGCGCGTCGAACGACCCCATGTCCCCGGTGTGCAGCCAGCCGTCGCGCAGCGTCGCCGCGGTGGCGTCGGGGTTGTTCCAGTAGCCCGACATCACGACGTCGCCGCGGCAGACGATCTCGCCGATCTCGTCGACGGCCGCGGCTGTGCCGTCCTCGCGGACCACCGCGACGTCCACCCCCGAGCGGGCGTAGCCCACCGACCCGAGGACCACGTCATCCGCGTCCAGGTGGTCGCGCCGGCGCAGGCCCGTGATCGTCATCGGCGCTTCACCCTGCCCGTAGAGCTGGACGAAGACCGGACCGAACGCGGCCATCGCCTTCTTCAGGCTGTCCACGTACATCGGCCCGCCGCCGTAGACCACGGTGCGCAGATTCGCCGGCGGAGGCCGGCCGGTGGCCACCAGCCGCTGCACCATCGTCGGGGCGAGGAACGCGCTGCACCCGGGATGCTGGTCGCACAGGTCGAGGAACTCGTCGGGGTCGAACGCCCCGGACGCCGGAATCACCTGCCGCGCGCCGCGCAGCACGTACGGCGGGATGTACAGACCCGAGCCGTGGGACATCGGTGCCCCGTGGATGAGACTGCAATCCTGTTCGGGCGCATCGAAATCCGCGAGGTGGGCCACCGTCATCGCCATCAGGTTGCGGTGGCTCAGCATCGCCCCCTTCGATCGGCCCGTGGTGCCGCTGGTGTAGAACAACCACGCCAGCGCGGCCGGATCCGTCGTCCGGGGCGGAGGCGCCGGTTCCGCCGCGAATCGGCGTTCGTAGGATTCGCTGCCGATCGTCTCCACCGGCACCGAGACGTCGAGCTGCGCGGCGCTCTTCGGGGACGCGAATACCCGGGCCGCGCCGGAATCGTCGAGGATGTCAACCATCTCGCGCGGATGCAGTTTGTAGTTGATCGGGACGTAGACGCACTCCGCCGCCCACACCCCGAACATCAGCTCGACGATCTCCGGACGGTTCTCCGACGCGACGGCGATCCGCGTGCCCGGCGCGCAACGCAGCGATCCCGCCACCCGGAGCGCACGGTCGCGCAGGCCCGCCCACGTACACACTTGTCGCTCACCGTCGTACACCGCACCCCGGTCGGCGTACCGTGCCGCGGCCTGGTCGAGCAGTGCGAACAGATTCACTGCCGCGCAACCCATTCCGAGGTCAAAGCGAAGTCCGACAGGTACTTGGTCGAACTCCACCCGCCGTCGACGACGATGGTCTGCCCGTTGATGAAACTGCCGCCCTCGGAGCACAGGAACGCCACCGTGGCCGCGAGGTCCTCGACCTTTCCGAGCCGCGGATACGGCGTCATCTCGGTGTTGATCTTGCGGAACCGTTCGTCCTCGAGGCGGTGCGCGACCATCGGGGTCAACGTGACCCCGGGGGCGACGGCGTTGCAGCGGATGCCCTGCGGCCCGTACTGACAGGCGATGTGGGTGGTCAGCGCGGTGAGTCCACCCTTGGCCGCCGAATACGCCCCGCCGCGCAACCCGCCCACCACGGCGAAGGTCGAGGTGACGTTGATGATCGCCGATCCCGGACCCATGTGCGGGATCACGTCGCGGGCCAACCGGAAGGGGGCGCGCAGCATCAATCCGAGGAAGTAGTCGAGGGATTCGTCGTCGGTCTCGTGCAGCGGTTTCGGGCTACCCACCCCGGCGTTGTTGACCAGATAGTCGATGTGGCCCCACCGTTCGACCGCGGCGGCGACAACGCGTTGCGGGGCATCGTCGGCGGTGAGGTCGACCGCCAGCGTCGCCACCCGGTCCGGGTCGCCGATCGCATCGCGCAGTTCGGCGAGGCGCTCCTCGTCGCGTCCGGTGCCCAGCACCGCCATCCCGGCCTCGGCGAGTTTGGTGGCGCAGCCGAATCCGATGCCGCTGCTCGCTCCTGTGACGATCGCGACCTGCATGTCAGTGTTCCTTCCCGGTCAGCACCGCGCGGATCCGGTGCTTGAGCACTTTGCCGGCATCGTTGCGCGGCAACGCATCCCAGATCTCCACGTGTTCGGGGATCTTGAACTTCGCCACCCCGTGCGCCTGCAGCACGGCCGCCAGGTCCGCCACCGTGGGGCCGGGCGGCGACGTGGGCACGATGACCGCGCAGGCGCGCTCGCCGGTGCGCTCGTCGGGCAGGCCGACCACCGCGATCTCCGCGATCCCGGCCGCGCCGACCAGTAGATCCTCGATCTCCTTGGGAGAGATGTTCTCCCCGTTGCGGATGATGAGGTCTTTCGCGCGTCCGGTGACCACGAGGTGTCCGTCGTCCCAGCGAGCCAGGTCGCCGGTGCGGAAGAACCCGTCCGCGTCGAAGGATCCGGCCTCGTCCTCGGGATGGAGGTAGCCCAGCAGCATCTGGGCGCCGCGGGCGCGGATCTCGTCGTCGACGAGGCGGACCTCGGCGATGCCGGGGCGGCCGTCGGACTCCGCGGCGTGATCGGCGTCGTCGAGCGCGCCGACGGTGGTCACCGGCACCTCCGTCGACCCGTAGACGCGGCTGACGGCGGCCCGGTCGAAGAACGTCCGTGCGCGGCGGATCAACGACGGCGGGACCGACGCGCCGCCGCAGATGAACACCTTCAGGCTCGGCAACCGGGTATCGGCGCGTTCTGCCGCGGCGAGCAGCTGTTCGAGGAACGGGGTGGCGCCCGCCATGTGCGTACAGCACTGCGCGGCGATCAGGTCGACGGCATCATCGCCGTCCCAGTGCTCCATCAGCACCGCGGTGGTCCCGAGCAGCAGCGGACACTCGAACGCGTAGATCGACCCGCCGATGTGGGCGATCGGCGACGGGACCAGGAAGGCGTCGCCGGGCTCCACCAGCCAGTGCTCGCGCAGCTGGGAGATCAACGCGTGGATCGAATTGTGCGTGTGGAGCACGCCTTTGGGGCGTCCGGTGGTGCCGGAGGTGTACATCACCATCCGGACCTCGTCGGGGTCCGGGCTCCGCAGCGGGGCCGGCGGGGCGTCGAACAGGTCCGAATACGTGGTGTCATCCGCGCCGCGGACCACGACCACCTGCGGTGGACGGTCCAGCGCCTCGGTGACGCGGTGCAGCATCGCGGCGTAGTCGTGCCCGCGGAACTGTGCGGGGACGAAGATGATCCGGCTGTTCACGTCGTCGAGCAGGAAGCGCAGTTCGTGGTCGCGCAGTGACGGAAGGATCGGGTTGACCACCATCCCGGCCAGCGTGGCACCGAGGTAGACGACGGCGGCCTCGTGCCAGTTCGGCAGCATGAACGACACCACCGCGCCCGCGGGCAGTCGTGCGGTGAGCGCATGCGCGAGCGCGGTGGCCTGATCGAGCAGCGCCGCGCAGGTGAGCTGACAGTCGCCGTCGACGATCACGATGCGGTCGGGCGTCTCCCGTGCGGCCTCACGCAGCGCGTCCGCCAGCGTCGTACGCACCCAGAGTCCGCGGGCGTACGCGTCCTCGGCGCGGCGTTCGTCCCAGCGGACGGAGTGGCCGCCGACGGTTCTGCGGGTGGCGGCGGTGGTCGGGCTGGACACCGGTCTCAGTCCTTGACCCGGCGCATCGTCATCGAGTGCCGGTAGCGCGCCGCGGGGTGGGTGTTCACCGTGATCTGGGCGATCTCCCCGTCGGAGGTGGTGTACGTGCGCTGCATCTGCAGTGCGGCGCTGCCGGTTTCGACATCCAGCCGGTCGGCCAGTTCGTCGGGCAGCACCACCGCGGAGATCTCCTGGTGCACCTCGACCACGCTCACCCCGAACAGGTCCTCGATGAGCGGGAAGATGGGGCCGGTGTGGCGGGGCAGCAGCCGGCCGACGGCGGCGAATGCGCGGTTGATGTAGTACTCGGTGCGGCAGATCGGTGTCGAGGTGGCGTCAGCCTGTCGATAGCCGCGCACCGCAAGCCATTCCGAGCCGTTTTCGAGACGGATCCGGTCGGCCAGTTGGGCGTCGACGGTCACGGTGGCGGTGGATTCGATCGTGAACTGGGCGCCCGAGGCGAAGGCCAGCAGGTCGTCGATCGACATCACGTCCTGGGCGTAGGTGTTGCCCGCGGGCCGCGGCACCACCAGCGTCCCCGCCCGCGGCCGCGAGGTGATCAGGTTGTCCTCCCGCAGGCGGCGCAGCGCCTCGCGGATCGTGAAGCGGCTGACCGCGAACCGCTCACACAGTTCGTGCTCGGTGGGCAGCTGCGAGCCGACGGGGTAGACCCCGTCGACGATCTCCTTGCGCAGCGTGCGAGCCACCTGCAGGTAGCGGTGCTCGGACTGGGTCACGCTCATGGGCGGTCGGCGTCGCGGCGCAGGGCCAGCACGCTGCCGTCGCCGTCGGCGGAGACGAACAGCGTCCCGTCGCGGCCCTGCGTGATCCCCGCGAACGGCCCCTGCGGACCCGAGAACGGCGGCATCCCGCGCAGCGGTTTGGGCTCCACCCCGGGTGGTGGACCGACCGGCATCCCGGACGCGATCGTCTCGCGCGCACCGCTGTTGAGGTCGACGGCGATGACCTCCTTGGCGCCGGCGTCGACGATGTAGAGCACCCCGTCGGCGACCAACAGACCCTGTGGGCGCTGCAAGTCGTCTATCACGGGGATGACCTGGGTGCCTGCGAGCCGGACCACGCGCCCGGCGCCGGATTCGGCGACCAGCGGGGTGCCGTCGGGGGCGATCGCGACGCCGACGGGGTCACGCAGGTCGTTGGCGAGCAACTGGACGTTGCCGTCGAGCACCGAGTGCACCCGGCCGGTACCGAGTTCGGCGAACACCGCCGCGCCGCCGGGCGCGAGCGCCACCCCGTAGAGCTGGTCGAAACCCGTTGCCAGGAACTCGCTTTCCCCGGCCGCCGGGTGGTACCGGGCGACCTGACCGCCGGAGGTGGTGACGACGAACCGGCCGTCGCCCGCGGCGGCCAGTCCGCGGACGAAGCCGGGGTAGCCGGGGGTGAACAGCATGCCGACGGTCTGCAGCGACCCGTCGGCGCGGACGACGTAGAAGTAGGTGCCGTCGGCGACGTAGAGCCTGCCGTCGTCGGCGACCGTCAGGTCCAGCGGCCAGTTCAGCCCGCCGGCCAGCGCGGTGCGGACCTCGCCGCCGGGGGTGATCTCGCTGATCTCGCCGGTGAAGTTCGACACGTACAGCCGGTCACCGACGAAGGTGAGGTTGTCCAGGCCCGGGTTCAGTTGTGCGAGTGTGGTTTTGCTTCCGGTGCGTGGATCGATCCGCAGCACCTGGCCGCTGGCCACCTGGGTGGAGACGATGGTGCCGTCGGCGTCGAACTTCACCGCGTCGGGCACCCCAAGGTCACCGGCCACCCGCTCCGGCTCACTGTGTTTTCCCGGGTCGGGGTCTACTCGCCAGATCTCGTTGGCGGTCATCAGCGGGTAGTACAGCAGCCCGTCGGGGCCGACCTCCATCGCGTTGGGGGAGGGCAGGTTCTCGGCGAGGACGCGGACGATGCCGCCGTTGCGGTCGAGCTCCATCAGCCGTCCGCCGTCACGGCATTCGCCGATGAACAGTCGGCCCTGGTGCACCGTGATCCCGTTGGCGCAGGGCAGATCGTCACGCAGGACGCGGGTGCGGCCGTCGGTGCCCCTGGCGCTGACCCGGCCGTCCATCACCTCGGTCGCGAACAGTTCGCCGTCCGGGCCGAACGCCACGTCGTCGGGGGCGATGATGTCGCCGCCCTTCGGGCTGACCGTCTCCAACGCGCCGGTCGCCACGTCCAGCGCGCTGATCTGGCTGCCGGTCACCTGGGCGATGTAGACGCGTCCGTCGGGGCCGGTGCGCAGACCGTTGGCACCGAACAGTCGGCTCGGTGCGGTGATCCGCTCGACGCGCCAGCCTGGTCCGGCGGCCGGCTGCGCGCCGGGGTAGCGGGTGGCCTGCAACGACTCGGTCGACGACGTCATGAAACCGGACGTTATCAACCGTCGATGGTCCAGACAATAGGCGCGCAACGGCCGGTTTCCACCCTTGACTGGTCGATAATGCCTGCGGAATAGTGTTCTGCAATATGAAGAGCAACGTATGTCGTCCGGACAAATAGGCGCCGTATGCAGGAGTCGTTGAACCTCACCGGCCGCACCGTCGTCGTCTCGGGCGCGGGCGGTGGCGGGATCGGTACGACGGTGACCGAGCTGGCGGCCACCGCCGGTGCCACCGTCGTCGCCGTCAGCCGGAATCAGGACAACCTGGACCAACACGTCGGCCCGTTGATCGCCAAGGGACTGTCGATCGTCACCGTCGCTGCCGACGCGTCGACCGACGACGGCGTCGCCCGGGTGCTCGAGGCGGCGCGGCGCGCCGACGGGCAGCTCTACGGTCTGGTCAACGTGGCCGGCGGCGCCGCACCCGCGACGTGGATGCCGGCCACCCGGGTCCGCCGTGAGGACTGGCGGGCGCTGTTCACCGCCAACCTGGAGACGGCGTTCTTCATGAGCCAGGCCGTCGCCGCCGAGATCCGCTCGAGCGGCGGCCCGGGATCGATCGTCTCCGTGTCGTCGATCAGCGGGATGAACACCGCGCCGTACCACATCGCCTACGGCACAGCGAAAGCCGCGGTCGTCGCGATGACGCGCACGCTGGCGGTCGAACTCGCGCTCGACGGTATCCGCGTCAATGCCGTCGCACCCGGCGTCACCGAGACCGCCGCCTCGGCGACCTACGTCGACGAGGACCCCGAACGGGACCGCACGGCGATCGCGATGGGCCGGCGCGGCACACCGGTCGAACAGGCCAACGCGATCCTGTTCCTGCTCTCGGACATGTCGAGCTACATCACCGGCCAGACCCTGCTGGTCGACGGCGGTCTCGATCTCAAGTGGACGCATCTGGGGGCCGACAACACGTCGCTGTTCCTCAAGGACGAGAACTTCCGCGCAGCGATAAGTCGGCCGTGAAAGGAAGATGAAGTGACGCACACGGAATCCGATCTGGACGCCTCGATCGATGTCGACGGCGAACCGGACGACTCGACCGGTCGGATCGCCGAGGACCTGTCGGAGCCGATGACCATCCCGGTCGAGGCGTACACCTCACCGGAGTACGCGCGCGCGGAGCGGGACAGGTTGTGGCGCAAGGTCTGGCAGCAGGTCGGTCGCGTCGAGGAGATCCCGGAAGTAGGCAGCTACCTGACCTACGACATCCTCGACGACTCGATCATCATCGTCAGGACGGGCGCGCACACCTTCGTGGCCCACCACAACGTCTGCATGCACCGCGGCCGCCGGCTCATCGACACCCCCGACGGCGCCAAGAACGCCCGCGGCCGCGCCCGCAAATCGTTCATGTGCGGATTCCACGGCTGGACATACGGTTTGGACGGCACCTGCACGCACATCCGGGAGCAGGACGACTGGAAGGGTGTGCTCACCCCGCAGCGCACCCACCTGGCCCCCGTGCAGGTCGACACCTGGGGCGGCTGGCTGTTCATCAACATGGACCCGGACTGTGAACCGTTGGCCGACTACCTGTTCCCGGCGTCGAAGATCCTCGACCCGTTCGGGCTGGAGAACATGCGCTACAAGTGGCGCAAGTGGTTGTACTTCGACTGCAACTGGAAAGTCGCGCTCGAGGCGTTCAACGAGACCTACCACGTCTTCACCACCCACCCGGAGTTCAACAAGTTCGGCGAGTTCAAGGGCTGGGCCAAGGCGCAGGGCAAACACAGCAACATCGGCTACGACGCGCCCAAGGGAATGGACGAGACGAAGTCCAAGATCCGGCTCGGCACCGGCGACGACCCACGGGTCACCACCGCCGAGATGCAGATGTACACCTGGGAGCAGACCAACGCGACCACCACCGAGACCCTGGTGAACGCGGCCAAGCGGCTGGTCGACGAACTGCCCGAGGGCACACCGCCGGACAAGGTCCTGCAGCACTGGCTGGCCTCGGCGCGGCGCGACGACGAGGCGCGCGGCGTGATCTGGCCGACGATCCCGCCGGACATCCTGGGGCAGAGCGGCACCGCCTGGCAGCTCTTCCCGAACTTCCAGATCGGCCAGGGCCTGACCAGTGCGCTGTGCTACAGCGCGCGACCCGATCCGAGCTACGACCCGAACAAGTGCATCTTCGAGGTCGCGGTCTTCGAGCTGTACCCGAAAGGCGAAGAGCCCGAGACGGAATGGGCCTACACCCCGAAGGACTCCCCGAACTGGCTTTCGGTGCTGCCGCAGGACTTCTCGAACATGGCGGCCGTCCAGCAGGGCATGAAGTCCGCGGGCTTCCCCGGCACGCTGCCCAACCCGTACCGCGAACGCAGCACGGTCAACCTGCATCACCAACTGTCGAAGTACATGGGCACCGGCGAGCCCCGCGAACTGTGATTTCGGTGTAGTCCGTAGCGCTCAACGCAACCAGCTACACCGAAATCGCCGAAGGAGAGACATGACCGACTGCGGTCCGACGCAGACCCCCGACGACGTCGACATCGACGCGCTGCGCGAACGCTATGCCCAGGAACGGGCGAAGCGCCTGCGCCCGGAGGGGTCCAAACAGTACGTCGAGCTGACCGACGAGTTCGCCGGCTACTACGAGACCGACCCGTACACCCCGGTCACCGACCGCGACCCGATCGACGAGGACATCGACGTCGCCGTGCTGGGCGGCGGCTTCGGCGGGCTACTGACCGCGGCGCACCTGAAGAAGGCCGGCGTCGACGACGTGCGGATCATCGAACTCGGCGGCGACTTCGGCGGTGTCTGGTACTGGAACCGCTACCCCGGAATCCAGTGCGACAACGAATCCTATTGCTACATCCCGCTACTCGAAGAGCTCGACTTCATGCCGAGCAAGAAGTTCGCCGACGGCGCGGAGATCTACCAGCACTGCCGCAACATCGGTAAGCACTTCGGCCTCTACGACGGGGCGATCTTCTCCACCCAGGTCCGCGATCTGCGCTGGGACGATGAGATCAACCGCTGGCGGATCAGCACCAACCGCGACGACGACATCCGCGCCCGGTTCGTCGTGCTGGCCTCCGGCCCGTTCCACCGCCCGAAACTGCCCGGCATTCCCGGTATCCAGGACTTCAAAGGCCACGCCTTCCACTCGTCGCGTTGGGATTACGACTACACCGGCGGCGACGCAGGCGGCAATCTGCACAAGCTCGCCGACAAGAAGGTCGCCGTGATCGGCACCGGCGCCACCGCCATCCAGATCGTGCCGTTCCTGGCCCGCGACGCCGGCCACCTCTACGTCTTCCAGCGCACCCCGTCGACCGTCGACGAGCGCAACAACGCCCCCACCGATCCGGAGTGGGTGAAGACGCTGCAGCCGGGCTGGCAGAAGAAACGCCAGCGCAACTTCCACGCGTGGACGTTCGAGGGGATGGCGCCCGGACAGCCGGATCTGGTGTGCGACTTCTGGACCGAACTCGGCCGCAACACCGCCGCGCGCGTGATGGCGCTCGAGGACCCGTCCACGCTGACGCCCGAGCAGTTCATGGCGATCCGCGAGGAAGAGGACTACAAGCTGATGGAGCGGCTGCGCCGCCGCATCGAGGCGATCGTCGACGATCCGGACACCGCCGAGGCGCTCAAACCGTATTACCGGTTCCTGTGCAAGCGGCCGCTGTCCAACGACGAGTACCTGCCCGCGTTCAACCGCCCCAACGTCACCCTCGTCGACGTCTCGGACTCCAAGGGCGTCGAGAAGGTCACCGAGAACGGGTTGGTCGCCAACGGCGTCGAATACGAGGTCGACTGCATCATCTACGCCAGCGGGTTCGAGATCACCACCGACATCAGCAGGCGGTACTCCATCGACGCGATCGAGGGCCGCGACGGGCTGTCGCTCTACGACTACTGGCGTGACGGGTACAAGACGCTGCACGGGATGACCAGCCGCGGGTTCCCCAACCAGTTCTTCACGGGCTTCACCCAGGTCGGCATCTCGGCCAACATCGCCGCGAACTACGAACTGCAGGGCGAGCACATCGCCTACATCATCGCGACCGCACTCGAGCGGGGTGCGCAGGTCGTGGAGCCGACACCCGATGCGCAGGACGCGTGGTGCCGCACGGTCAAGGACACCGCCGTCGACAACTCGGCGTTCGACGCCTCCTGCACGCCGGGTTATTACAACAACGAGGGCGGTGGCGGCGGGGAAGGTATCCGGTCGCACCTCGGCGAACCGTACGGACCGGGGTTCTACGCGTTCGGCGACCTGCTGTCCGCGTGGCGTGAGAAGGGGGACCTCGATGGCCTGGTACTCACCTGACGCCGAGCGCACGGTTGTTGCCGCCCGCTCTCGGCGTTCGCGTACATCAACCGTGCAGTCGGCGCATGGGTGAGCTGAGGTACGACGGTCGAGTGGCCGTGGTGACCGGCGGCGGGCGCGGCCTCGGCCGCGCCTACGCACTGCTGCTGGCCTCGCGTGGTGCGAAGGTCGTCGTCAACGACGTGGGCGGCGACCTGACCGGCGACGGCAGCGACGACGGACCCGCCCGCGAGGTGGCACGCGAAATCGTCTCCGCGGGAGGCGAAGCCGTCGCCACCACCGATTCGGTGGCCACCCCCGAAGGCGGCAGGGCGATCGTCGACGCGGCGCTGGACACCTACGGCAGGCTCGACGTTCTGATCCACAATGCGGGCAACGTCCGGCGCGGATCGCTGCGCGAGATCAGCTACGAGGACTTCGACGCGGTGGTCGACGTGCACCTCAAGGGTGCGTTCCACGTTGTGCGCCCGGCGTTTCCGGTGATGTGCGACGCCGGCTACGGCCGGATCGTGCTGACGTCGTCGATCGGCGGCCTGTACGGCAACCACGACGTGGTGAATTACGCCGTCGCCAAGGCCGGCGTCATCGGGCTGTCCAACGTGGCGGCCATCGAAGGCGCCGAGCACGGGGTGACGAGCAACGTCATCGTGCCCGCCGCCGTCACCCGGATGGCCGAGGGCATCGACACCTCGGCCTATCCGCCGATGGGCCCGGAACTCGTGGCGCCGACGGTCGGCTGGCTGGCGCACGAGAGTTGTTCGGCCACAGGGG
The DNA here is from genome assembly GCF_001499965.1 of Mycobacterium sp. GA-2829. GTDB lineage: Bacteria > Actinomycetota > Actinomycetes > Mycobacteriales > Mycobacteriaceae > Mycobacterium. The sequence continues at coordinate 102,378 of NZ_LQIT01000003.1, read as the reverse complement.
AGATGTTCATCGCCCTGGCCGGTCGGGTGGCCAGCGCCGTGCTCACCGAGACGGCGGGCGTACACCGGACGTCGTGGACGGTCGAGGACGTCGCCGCCAACCTCGACGCGATTCGTGACCGGTCGCACTCCGTCGTCTTCCCGGTGGTGCCCGACGGCCACAACGCCCACATCCGGTACAGCTTCGCGATGGCGGCGGTGAACAGTGGGTAGCGGCCCGCTCGCCGGCGTGCGCGTCGTCGACCTCACCGCGATGGTGATGGGGCCCTACTGCACCCAGATCATGGCCGATATGGGCGCCGACGTGGTGAAGATCGAACCGCCCGAGGGGGACAACACCCGGTTCATCTCCGTCGGACCCGCGCCGGGGATGAGCGGGGTGTTCGTCAACGTCAACCGCGGAAAGCGCTCGGCGGTCCTGGATCTGCGCAGCGACGAGGGGAAGCAGGCCCTGCGGGCGCTCATCACCGACGCGGACGTGTTCATCCACTCGATGCGGGCGAAGGCGATCACCAGACTCGGCTTCGACTACCCCGCGGTGTCCGCGCTGAACCCGAACATCGTCTACACCAACTGCTACGGGTACGGCCGCCGCGGCCCGGCCCGTGATCTGCCCGCCTACGACGACACCATCCAGGCCGAGTGCGGCATCCCCGCGGTGCAGCAGCAGCTGACGGGTGAGGCCAACTACGTCGGCACGATCATGGCCGACAAGGTCGCGGGGCTGACCGCGCTCTACGCCACGATGATGGCGCTGTTCCACCGCGAGCGCACCGGCGAAGGCCAGGAGGTCGAGGTCAGCATGTTCGAAACCATGGCCGCCTTCATGCTGGTCGAACATGCCAATGGCGCCATGTTCGACCCCCCGCTCGGCCCGGCGGTGTATCCGCGGACCGTGGCGCCCAACCGCAGACCGTATGCGACCAAGGACGGGTACATCGCCGCGCTGATCTACAACGACAAACACTGGAATGCGTTCGTCGACGCCGTGTCCCCGGTGTGGGCGTCCGACCTGTACGCGACGCTCGAACACCGGGCCAAGCAGATCGACACCGTCTACGGGTTGGTCGCCGAGACGCTCAAGGAGCGCACCACCGCCGAGTGGCTGAAGTTGTTTCAGGAGTTGGAGATCCCCGCCGCACCCATCCAGACCCCCGACGCCCTGTTCGACCATCCGCACCTCAATGCCGTCGGCCTGTTCGAGACCGTCGACACCCCGCACGGCCCGGTTCGGTTCCCCGGCGTGCCGACGTGGTTCTCTCGCACGCCCGGTCACGTGCGCGGACCCGCGCCGGAACTGGGCGCCGACACCGCGGCGGTGCTCGACGAACTCGGCCTCGCCGCGGAGCGGGGGTGAGCATGGACTTCGACATGGGGCCACCGGCCGCCGAGCTACGCGACAAGCTACGCGCGCTCGTCAACGCGCATGTGCCCGAACACTTCCTGGGCGCGTTCACCGACGACCCGACCGATCTGGAGACCGCACAACGGTTTTGCCGAATCCTCGCCGAACAGGACCTGCTGTGCCTGGCGTGGCCGGAGGAGTTCGGCGGCGGCGGAGCATCGGTGTGGGAGCAGACCGTGGTCCGCGAGGAGATGTGGGCACACCACGAACCGCGCGGCGCTCAGTACATGGGCGTCAACTGGGTCGGACCGATCATCATGCGGCACGGGACTTCCGAGCAGCAGGCCGAGCATCTGCCGCCGATCGCGCGCGGTGAGGTGATCTGGTGCCAGGGCTTCTCCGAACCCGAGGCCGGATCGGATCTCGCGTCGCTGCGCACCACCGCGCGTCGGGATGGCGACGGGTGGCTGGTCAGCGGGCAGAAGATCTGGACGTCCTACGCGACGATGGCGCAGTGGTGTTTCCTGCTCGCACGCACGTCGAAGGGCGAGAAGAAACAACAGGGTCTGACGATCTTCCTGGTGCCGATGGACGATCCGGCGATCCAGGTCCGCCCCATCCGGTCGATGCTCGGCCCGCACCACCTCAACGAGGTGTTCTTCGACGATCTGCGGGTCACCGAGGCTGACGTGCTCGGCACCGTCGACGACGGTTGGTCGGTCGTGCAGGACGTGATGGCGTTCGAGCGGGTCGGCATCGCGCGCTACGCCCGCTGTGAACGGCTACTCGCCGCCGCGCCAACGGTTCTCGGCGGCCGCTGGGAACAGTTGACCGACGAGTTGCGTGGCCGCTGGGTGCGGATGCTCACGCACTGCCGGCGGGCCCGGCTGATGGCCTACCGGGTGGTGTCACTGCAGAGCAGCGGCCGCATCGCCCCCGGCGACGCCGCGGCCTACCGCATCGCGGTGACGAGGCTCGATCAGGACAGCGCGGAGGTGCTGATGGATATCGCGGCCGAGGTCGCGCACGACGATCCGCGCGCCGCCTGGTTCCTCGGCGAGGTCGAGGACCACTGGCGGTACTCCCAGGCCGCGACGGTCTCGTCGGGCAGCATCGAGATGCAGCGCATCCTGCTGTCCCGCGCCCTGCTGGCGGCGGTGAAATGATCCTCGACCTCGGCGACGACGCGCTGGAATACGGCCGCCAGGCCCTGCGCGCGTTCGAATCCGCAGGCGGGGACCTGCTGTTGCAGCAGGCCGAAGCCAAACCCACACAACGAGAATCACTGGTCGCCCCGACGCTCACCGAACTCGGGGCCTGGGACCTCGACGTGCGCGCCGAACCCGACGAACTCGAGGCCGGCGCGGCGCTGTGCCGCAGCGCGGGGTACTGGGCGGTGCCGTACCCGGTGGCCGAACGGCTCGCCCGCCCCACCGACCTCGACGTCGACGGGCTGCTCGTCGTGGCCGACACCAGGCCGGCGGGTGCGCTCGCCGGGCTCGAATCACGCTGGGCAGCAACCTCTCTGGACGGTCGACGAAGCACTGTGACGGGCCACCGCGAACCGGGCGCCGCGTTCGTCACCGAACTGGACTTGACCGCCGTCGACGACGCAGGCACCAAGGATCTCGCGCTCGTGCTCACCCTGCCGTGCTGGACGTTGCTCGGCATGCTCGACCGGGCGATCGCGCTGACCACCGCCCACGTCACACTGCGCAAACAGTTCGGCCAGTCACTGTCGACTTTTCAGGGCGTGCAATTCCAGCTCACCGACGCGGAGGTCGAGCGCAGCGGCGTCGACATCCTCGCCAAGTACGCGCTGTGGAGCATCGCCACCGCACGGCCCGAGGCCGTCGACGATGCACTGGCCCTGCGGCTCGCGGCGATCGAGGCCGCCGACGTCGTGTTCCGCGTCTGCCACCAATTGCACGGCGCGGTCGGCTTCTGCGACGAGACCACGCTGTCGTGGCTGTCCCGCCACAGCCAACCGCTGCGCCGCCTGCCGCTCGGCCTGTCGGCGACGCGCGCGGAACTGACCCGCCGCGCGGGTCGGCACGGGCTGACGGGGCTGTACGCGTGAAGGTCCTCGTCGTCGGCACCGGATTCGGCCGCCATGCCGCCGCGCCCGCGTACGAGGCCGTCGGCTTCGACGTCGAGGTGGTGAGCCCCCGCGACGGTGCCGCCATCGAGCGGGCCCTGGACGCGGGCGCCGACCTCGTGTCGGTGCACTCACCGCCGTTCCTGCACGTCGAACATGTGTCCGCCGCGCTGCACCGTGGCCTGAACGTGCTGTGCGACAAACCTTTCGGCCGCACCGCTGCCGAGGCGGAGAAGATGCGCGACGGTGCTCGTGACGCCGGCGTCCTGCACTTCCTCAACTTCGAGTTCCGCCACCGCGAATCCTGGGCCAGGGTCAAACACCTCGTCGACGACGGCGCGATCGGCACTCCACAACACCTGAGCTGGACCTGGTTCGGCAACGGGCTGCGCGGACGCAGAATCGGCTGGATTCACGACGCGGACCTCGGCGGCGGCTGGATCGGGGCCTACGGATCCCATCTGCTCGACTTCACCCGCTGGCTGTTCGGCAGCGAGATCGTCGACTGTGGCGGCGTCACCCGCATCGACGACCCGACCCACCGCGGCACCGCGACCGCCGAGGACGCCTACGCGGCGTGGTTCCGACTCGCCGACGGCGCGTCCGCCGCCCACGACACCGGATTCGCCGCCGTCGCCACCACATCCCCGCGCGCCACCCTGCTGGGCACCGACGGTTCGATCGAGCTGACGGCCGACACGCGGGTGGTGCTGCGTCGCACCGGCGAGGATCCGCAGACCATCGAGTTCGACCGCCCCGGACGCCCGGACCCGGCGCTGACGGCGTTCTTCACCGAGGTCGCCGACGCACTGCGCACCGGAACCCAGGTCGCCCCGTCGTTCGACGACGGTGTCGCCATCGCCCGTGTGATGGACCGGTTGCGCGCCAACGCCGTTCGGGTGGGATCGTCATGAGCATCGACGACTTCCGCGCCACCGTGCGGGCGTGGTGCGCCGAGCACGTGCCCACGGACTGGCGCGAAGGGCAGACCGGGGTGAGCGACGCGGAGTTCGTGCGCTTCCAGAAGGCCTGGTTCGCTGAGCTGCACGCCGCCGGGTACGCGGTACCGCACTGGCCCGCCGAATGGGGCGGCGGCCTCTCGGTGCCCGAACAGATCGTGCTCTACCAGGAACTGGCCGCCCACGACGCGCCCCGGCTGGTGCTGGCCTTCGTCGGCATCCATCACGCGGCGTCCACGCTGCTGATCGCGGGCACCGACGAGCAGCGCCGCAGACACCTGCCCGCGATCCTCGACGGCGAGATCTGGGTGCAGGGATTCTCCGAACCGGAGGCGGGGTCCGATCTGGCGAGCCTGCGGACCACCGCGCGCCGCGACGGCGACACGTTCGTGGTCAACGGCCAGAAGCTCTGGGCCAGCGGCGGTATGCACGCCGACTGGTGTCTGCTGCTCGCCCGGACCGATCCGGACGCCCCGAAACGTAAGGGCATCTCGTATTTCCTGCTCGACATGACCACCCCCGGCGTCGACGTGCGGCCCATCCGCAACGCCGTCGGCGACTCGCACTTCTGCGAGATCTTCCTCAACGACGTCGAGATCCCCGCCGCCAACCTCGTCGGGGCCGAGAACGCCGGCTGGCACGTCGCCCAGGCCACCCTGGGCGCCGAACGCGGGATGACCATGCTCGAACTCGCCGAACGCCTCGCCAATGCGGGCTTCCAGAGGCTGGTGCGGACCAGCCCGGTCGACGACCCGGTGGTGGCGGACCGGTTGGCGCAGATCGAGTGCGAGATCACCGCGCTACGCGGGATGTGCCGCCGGGTGGTCGAAGGCCATGACTCCGGTGCCCCCGGGCCGGCCGACGCGTCGATCGTCAAGCTCTACTACAGCGAACTGCTGCAGCGGCTCACCGATTTCGCTGCCGAGATCGGCGGTCTCCCCGGACACACCGTGCTGACGAAACCCATGTCGAGCGGGTGGGAGTCCGGCGCGTGGGTGCTCGACTTCATCGGCTCGTGGGAGTGGACGATCCCCGGCGGTGCCAGCGAGATCCAGCGCACCATCATCGGCGAACGCGGCCTCGGCCTGCCGAGAGAGCCGAGCGCGGTCTGATGGGCTTCGAGGAATTCCACGACGAACTGCGGGCGGTCGCCGGTGACCTGCTCGCCAAGGACGGCGCCGTCGACTGGCCGGTCCTCGCCGACGCCGGGTGGACCGGTCTGGAGGTGCCCGACGCGCTGGGCGGTGCGGGCGCCACCTTCGCCGAGACCGCGGTGATCGCCACCGAGATCGGCCGCGCCGCGGCGATCACCGATTTCCTCGGCGGCGCCGTCCTGACCGTGGGCGCGCTGAACCTGTTGCCGCCCGGCGAGGTTCGTGACGAACTGCTCACGGGGGTCGCCGCGGGCGACCTCCGGTGCGCGGTCGCCCTCGACGGATTCACCTTCGACGGCGAAATGCTGACCGGGCCTGCCGAATTCGTCCCCGACGCCGTCGGCACCGACCGACTCCTCGTCCTGGCGGGCGACGCCCTCGTCGTCGCCGCCCCGTCCGCGGTACCGCAGCCCGTCCTCGACGAGACCCGGCGACTGGCCGTCGTGACGGCGGGGGAGGTGACCGATGTCCTGCCGATCGGGGACGGTGCCGCCCAGCGGCTGCGGGACCGCGCGGCCGTCGCGATCGCCTGCGACAGTCTGGGTCTCGCCGAGGCGATGCTGGCCGCGACGGTCGAGTACGCGAAGGTCCGCGCGCAGTTCGGCAGGCCGATCGGCTCGTTCCAGGCCGTCAAACACGCCTGCGCCGACATGCTCGTGCAGATCGAGGTGTCCCGGCAACTGGTCTCGGCGGCCGTGGCCGCTGTCGTCGCCGGAGACGCGACCGTCGAGGCCGCCATGGCCAAATCGCACGTCTGCGGGGCCGCCGTCGACATCGCGGGTAAGGCCATGCAGTTGCACGGCGGCATCGGCTACACGTGGGAGAGCGGCATCCACGTCTACCTCAAACGCGCCGCCCTCAACCGTTCGCTGTTCGGATCCCCTGCGGCGCACCGCAGAACGCTCGCTCAACGCTACCGAGGTCAAGGAGAGTAACCCCATGGGTGTCCCCGTCTACAAACGCATACTCGACCTGTTCGAGGCCGAAGGCGTCAACACCATCTTCGGCATTCCCGACCCCAACTTCGTGCACATGTTCACCGAGGCCGAGGCCCGCGGCTGGTCGGTCGTCGCGCCGCACCACGAACTGTCCGCGGGTTTCATGGCCGAGGCGGCATCGCGGATGACCGGTAAGCCCGGGCTGTGCATCGGCACGCTCGGACCCGGCATGGCCAACATCGCCGGCGCCATCCAGTGCGCGCTCGTCGAGAATTCGCCGGTGATCTTCCTCGGCGGTCAGCGGGCCCGCGTCACCGAACGCCGGGTGCGCCGCGGCCGCATCCAATTCATCCAGCAGGAACCCCTTTTCGAGGCATCGGTCAAGTTCAGCAGCTCCATCGAGTACGCCGACCAGACCGACGAGATCATCCGCGAGGCGATCAGGCGCTCGATGTCGGGCACCCCCGGGCCCAGCTACGTCGAGTACCCGTCGCACGTCATCCTCGAAGAACTCGACGTACCGGATCCGTTGCCGCCCAACCGGTATCGACTGGTCAACCAGGGTGCGGGGGCCAACGAGGTCGCCGAGGCCGCGAAACTGATCCGGGAGGCGGCCAATCCGATCCTGTTGGTGGGCCACGGCGTTCACACCTCCCGCACCCAGGAACAGGTCAGGGAGCTGGCCGAGCTGATGGCGTGCCCGGTGATCCAGACCTCGGGTGGGACCTCGTTCATCCCGGGCCTGGAGGACCGGACCTTCCCGTACCTGTTCTCCCCGGCCGCCAACGAGGCCGTCGAGCAGTCCGACCTGTGCGTGGCGCTGGGCACCGAACTCGGTGAGCCGATGCACTACGGCCGCACGCAGCACTGGGCCGGCAACGACGCCAACCGCAAGTGGGTCTACGTCGAGCAGGACCCGACCGCGATCGGCGTGAACCGGCAGTTCGACGTCCCCCTGGTCGGCGATCTGCGTGGGGTGGTGCCGCAACTGGTCGACGCGCTACGGGACGCCCCGCGCACCCCGTCGGCCACACTGGAGTCCCTGGTCGAAGCCGACGCCGCCGAGATCGCCCGGGTGGCCGAGGAGGCTCCGAGCGGTCGCACCCCGGTCCATCCGGCCCGCTTCGTCGTCGAGGCCACCAAGGCCTTCAACGAGTACGCCGAGGACGGCATCATGGTCCGCGACGGCGGCGCCACCGTGATCTTCCAGTGGACCTACTCGCAGGCCAAACCGCGCGACGTCATCTGGAACCAGAACTTCGGTCACCTCGGCACGGGCCTGCCGTATGCCGTCGGTGCGTCGGTCGCCGAGGGCCGCAAGCGGCCGGTCATGCTGCTCACCAGCGACTCGGCGTTCCTGTTCCACATCGCTGAACTGGAGACCGCCGCCCGCGAGGGTCTGCCGCTGGTCTGCGTGGTCGGCGTCGACCACCAGTGGGGTCTCGAAGTGGGCGTCTACAAGCGCACGTTCGAGCAGCCGTCGCCGCAGCCCGGTGTGCACTGGAGCAAGGACGTCCGGATGGACAAGATCGCCGAGGGCTTCGGCTGCCACGGCGAGTTCGTCGAGAAGGACGACGAGATCGGCCCGGCGATCCAGCGGGCGTACGCCAGCGGGAAGACCGCCGTCGTGCACGTCTGCATCGATCCGAAGGCCAACTCCGAGGAGATGCCGAAGTACGACCGATTCCGCACCTGGTATGCAGAAGGCACCCAGTAGGCAGGCGATCTAGGGGAGAGTGAACCCATGCGTGAGTATCTGAAGTTCTACATCGACGGCCAATGGGTCGACCCGCTCCGGCCCAACGCCCTCGAGGTCGACAATCCGACCACCGAAGAGGTCTCCGGCAAGATCGCGATGGGTTCCTCGGCCGATGTCGACCTGGCGGTCAGCGCCGCCCGCCGGGCGTTCGCGACCTGGTCGCGGACCACCCGCGAGGAGCGCCTCGACGTACTGCAGGCCATCCTCGCCGAATACCAGAAGCGCACCGATGACCTCGCCGACGCGGTGACCGAGGAGATGGGCGCGCCGCCCTCGCTGTCGGCGGGCCCCCAGGTCAACCTGGGCCTCGGACACCTCATGACGGCGATCGACGTGCTGAAGAACTACGAGTTCGAAGAACAGCACGGGTCGACACTGGTGGTGAAGGAGCCGGTCGGGGTCTGCGGGCTCATCACCCCGTGGAACTGGCCGATCAACCAGATCGCCTGCAAGGTGTTCCCGGCGTTGGCCACGGGCTGCACCATGGTGCTCAAACCGTCTGAGGTCGCACCGTATTCGGCGCAGATCTTCACCGAGATCGTCGACGCCGCGGGCGTTCCCGCCGGTGTCTACAACCTGGTCTTCGGTGACGGGCCGGGCGTCGGTGTCCCGCTGTCGAGCCATCCGGACGTCGACATGGTGTCGTTCACCGGGTCGACGCGCGCCGGCATCGAGGTGGCGCGCAACGCGGCCCCGACCGTCAAACGGGTGACGCAGGAACTCGGTGGCAAGAGCCCCAACATCGTGCTCGACGACGACGACTTCGCCAAGAGCGTGACCGCGGGCGTCTCGGTGATGATGATGAACAGCGGTCAGAGCTGTAACGCCCCGTCGCGCATGCTCGTGCCGAGCTCGCGGATGGACGAGGCCATCGAGATCGCCAGGCAGACCGCCGGTGCGGTCAAGGTGGGCGATCCGGGCGACAAGACCGCGATCGGTCCGGTGGCGTCGAAGGCGCAGTTCGACAAGATCCAGGGTCTGATCCAGAAGGGCATCGACGAGGGTGCCACGGTCGCCGTCGGCGGCACCGGCCGTCCCGACGGCCTCGACAAGGGTTACTACGTCAAGCCGACGGTGTTCGCCAACGTCACCAACGACATGACGATCGCCCGCGAGGAGATCTTCGGCCCGGTGCTGTGCATCCTCGGCTACGACGATCTCGACCAGGCCGTCGAGATCGCCAACGACACCGAATACGGACTGGCCGGGTACGTGTCGGCGGCCGATCTCGACAAGGCCCGCGAGGTCGCCCGCCGCATCCGCGCCGGGTCGGTCGCGATCAACCACGGCTTCGACATGAGCGCCCCGTTCGGCGGCTACAAGCGCAGCGGCAACGGGCGCGAGTGGGGGCCGTTCGCGTTCGACGAGTTCCTCGAGATCAAGGCCGCGCTGGGCTACGCGCCGGAGGCGTCTGCCTGATCTCCCCGCCGAGACTACGGTTGTTGACGGATTTCCTCGGATTTCGGTCAACAACCGTAGTCTCGCGGTCATGGTGGCCGGTAAGTACGCATACGGGATCGATTTCGCCCGCGTCGACGCCGTCGACTTCCACACCCATGTCGAGGTCGACGGTCACGGCCACCCGGCCTACGACGACGCGCTCATCGAGGCCACCGCCAAATACTTCAAGCTCGAATCCGGCGCGCTGTCGAGCGTGGACGCGCTCGCCGATCTCTACCGCCGCCACAACACCGCCGCGGTGGTGTTCACGATCGACGCCCGCACCGCAATGCGCCACGCGCCCAATTCAATCGAGGACCTGATCGGCGGCGCCGTCCGCAACAACGACGTGCTGATCCCGTTCGGCAGCGTCGACCCATGGCACGAACGGCGGGCGGTGCACCGGGTGCACGAACTGGTCCGCGACTACGGCGTCCGCGGGTTCAAGTTCCACCCGAGCATGCAGGCGTTCGAACCCAACGACCGCCGCTTCTATCCCATCTACGAGGCGATCGCCGAGGCCGGGGTGCCCGCGCTGTTCCACACCGGGCAGACCGGGATGGGGGCGGGACTGCCCGGCGGCCACGGCATCAAGCTGCGCTACTCCGACCCGATGCTGCTCGACGACGTCGCCGCCGATTTCCCCGAACTCACCGTCGTTATGGCGCATCCCGCGGTGCCGTGGGTGGATGCGCAGATCGCGATCGCCGCGCACAAGGTCAACGTGTTCGTCGACCTGTCGGGCTGGTCGCCCAAGTACTTCCCGCCGCAGCTGGTCCGCGCCATCTCCCGGCAGTTGCGCACCAAGGTGCTCTTCGGCACCGACTACCCGTACATCGCTATCGACCGGTGGCAGCGCGACTTCGACGAGCTCGGCTTCGACCCGTCGGTGCGCAGGCTGGTACTCAAGGACAACGCGCTGCGGGTGCTAGGCCTCACCTCCTAGCACGAGCAGTCACAGATTCGCGTGCCGAGGGGCGCGAGCGCACGAATCTGTGTCTGGTCGGCGGTCTTGACGTGTCCGGCCGCCGTGCCCTAACGTGAGCGCAGTCACGTATTGAAACGTTTCAACATGTACACGAACGCAAGGGAGCGGTCATGGACACCGAACGTGTGTGCTTCCTGCTCCACCTCAAACCCGACCGCGTCGACGACTACCTCGCCGCCCACGAACACGTGTGGCCGGAGATGCTCGACGCGCTGCGGCGCGCCGGCTGGCGCAACTACTCACTGTTCGTCCGTCTCGAGGACGGTCTTGTCGTCGGCTACTTCGAGACCGACGACTACGAGGCCGCCACCGCGGCCATGGCCGACACCGAGGTCAACGACCGGTGGCAGGCGACGATGGCCGAGTACTTCGACAACCGGCCCGATCACGCGATGGACCGACTCACCCACTATCTCCATCTACCCTGAGGATTGCCGTGAAAGTAGGAGCGCGCTCCACCACAGGCTGGAAGGCCACGATCTCGGTCGCGATGTCGAACTACATCGAGGCCGGGTCGATCATCGCGATCGCCACCAGCCTGGGCTTCTGGCAGGAGGCTTTCGGCATCAGCAACTTCGGTGTCGGGTTACTGGCGGCGTTGAGCGCCAACGCATTCGGCGCGGCCATCGGCGCGATCCTCGGCGGTCCGCTGTGTGATCGCTTCGGCCGCAAGGCGATCTACACCTACGACCTGCTGGTGTACATGGCCGGCGTGCTGGTCGCCGCCTGCGCCGTGAACTTCACCATGCTGCTGATCGGCTTCATCATCACCGGCATCGCCGTCGGCGCCGGTGTGCCCGCCTCGTGGACCTACATCGCCGAACAGGCGCCATCGGTGCAGCGGGCCAAACACGTCGGCACCGCACAGCTGGCCTGGTCGACCGGACCGCTGATCGGATTCGCGCTCGCCGCGGCGCTGGCGCCACTGGGTCTGCTCGGCTCCCGGCTGATCTTCGCCCACCTGTTCGTCGTCGCCGCGATCGTGTGGTGGGTCCGCCAGGGTCTGCAGGAGTCGCAGATCTGGCAGGACGAGGGCCGCGACGAGTCGGCGCAGGTGGCGTCCGCGGTCGGCGTGCGGGGTCTGCGGGGTCTGTTCTCTCGCAAGGTCAACATCACCGCGCTGCTGTTCCTCGGCGGCATCTACCTGTTCTGGAACACCGTCGCCGGGCAGGCCGGCATCTTCATGCCGCGGGTCTACGACACCGCGGGGCTGCACAGCGCCGTCCAGCAGAACCTGCTGCAGGTGCTGGTGTGGGGCTGCACGGTGCTCGCCACCTACTTCGGGTTCATGCGCTACGGCGACCGGATGTCGCAGAGGAAGCTCTACGTGATCGGCGCGGCGATGGGCATCGTCGGCTGGATCGTGCTGGTGGCGTTCACCGACAACGGCGTGCCGACCATGCTGATCTTCGCGGTGCTGTGGGGCATCTCCGCCGGTATCGGCGCCCAGGCCTTCTACAGCCTGTGGACCAGCGAACTGTTCGCGACCCCGTACCGGGCCAGTGCGCAGGGCGTGATGTTCTTCGTCGTCCGCACCGCCACCGGCCTGCTGTCCTACTTCTTCCCGACGATGCTCGCGGTCACCGGCCTGACCGGGGTGGGTCTGCTGCTCGTGGCCCTGCTCACCATCGCCCTGATCATCGGCGCGGTTTGGGCGCCGCAGACGCGGGGCAAGACCCTCAAACAGATCGAAGCCGAACGCTACGGCGCACCCGTCTCACCGACGGTCACCGGGAAGGCAGCTGTCACTCCATGAATCCGCTACTCGACCACCTCGCGATCGAACTGCCGTCCTGGGCGTTCGGGAACTCGGGCACCCGCTTCAAGGTCTTCGGGACGCCGGGCACCGCGCGCACCGTCGAGGAGAAGATCGCCGACGCGGCCATGGTGCACCGGATGACCGGGCTGGCCCCGACCGTCGCACTGCACATCCCGTGGGACACCGTCGACGACTACGCCGCGCTGTCGGCCTACGCCGGCGACCACGGCGTCACGCTGGGCACGATCAACTCGAACACCTTCCAGGACGACGACTACAAGTTTGGCAGCCTCACCCACACCGACAAGGCGGTGCGACAGAAGGCGATCGACCACCACCTGCACTGCATCGAGGTGATGAACCAGACCGGGTCGCGCGACCTCAAGGTGTGGCTGGCCGACGGCACCAACTACCCCGGCCAGGGGGACATCCGCGGACGTCAGGAGCGGCTGGCCGAATCGCTGGCCACCATCTACCAGCACATCGGCCCCGACCAGCGGATGGTGTTGGAATACAAGTTCTTCGAGCCGGCGATGTACATGACCGACGTGCCGGACTGGGGCACCTCGTATGCACACGTCACCGCGCTGGGGGAGCGGGCGATGGTCTGCCTCGACACCGGCCACCACGCGCCGGGCACCAACATCGAGTTCATCGTCGCCCAACTGCTGCGACTCGGCCGGCTGGGCTCGTTCGACTTCAACTCGCGGTTCTACGCCGACGACGACCTCATCGTCGGCGCGGCCGACCCGTTCCAGCTGTTCCGGATCATGTTCGAGGTGCTGCGCGGCGGCGGGCTCGCCCCGCAGTCCGGGGTCGCGTTCATGCTGGACCAGTGCCACAACATCGAGGCCAAGATCCCTGGCCAGATCCGGTCCGTGCTCAACGTGGCTGAGATGACGGCACGTGCGCTGCTCGTCGACACCGATGCGCTGACCGCCGCGCAGGAAGCCTCGGATGTGTTGGACGCCAACGCGATCGTCATGGACGCGTTCTACACCGATGTGCGGCCGATGCTCGCGCAGTGGCGCACCGAACGGGGCCTGCCCGCCGACCCGATGGCGGCCTACGCCGAATCGGGCTATCAGGAGACCATCGCCGCCGACCGCGTCGGCGGTACGCAATCGAGCTGGGGAGCATGACGCATGCCTGACACCGTGACCGAACTGATCGAACGCTCCAACCGACTGGGCGCCGACCCGAAGAACACCAACTACGCCGGCGGCAACACCTCGGCGAAGGGCACCGAGACCGACCCGGTGACCGGGCAACCCGTGGAGTTGTTGTGGGTCAAGGGATCCGGCGGCGACCTCGGCACCCTGACCGAGAAGGGCCTGGCCGTGCTGCGGCTGGATCGGATGCGTGCCCTCGTCGACGTCTACCCGGGCGTGGAACGCGAGGATGAGATGGTCGCCGCGTTCGACTACTGCCTACACGGACGCGGCGGGGCCGCCCCCTCGATCGACACCGCGATGCACGGCCTGGTCGACGCCGCCCACGTCGATCACCTCCACCCCGACTCCGGCATCGCGCTGGCGACCGCCGCCGACGGGGAAGCGTTGACCAAGCAGATCTTCGGCGACCGGGTGGTGTGGGTGCCCTGGCGGCGGCCCGGCTTCCAGCTCGGCCTCGACATCGCCGAGATCAAACGCGCCAACCCCCAGGCGATCGGCACGATCCTCGGCGGACACGGGATCACCGCGTGGGGTGAGACGTCGGCCGAGGCCGAGGCGCACTCGCTGGAGATCATCGAGACCGCCGAACGCTACATCGCCGAGAACGGCCGCCGGTATCCGTTCGGCACCCCGATCGACGGCTACGGCGCTCTGCCCGACGCACGGCGCCGCGCCAAGGCCGCCGCGCTCGCCCCGTACCTGCGGGGTCTGGCGTCCACCGACAAGCCGCAGGTCGGTCACTTCACCGACGATCCGCGGGTGCTCGAATTCCTCAGCTGCGGTGAGCATCCGCGGCTCGCGGCGCTCGGTACCAGCTGCCCGGACCACTTCCTGCGGACCAAGGTCAAGCCGCTAGTGCTCGACCTGCCTGCCGACGCATCGGTCGAGGACTGCAAGGCGCGGCTGGCTGAACTGCACACCGCCTACCGCGACGACTACCGCGCCTACTACGAGCGGCACGCGACCGCCGACAGTCCCGCGATGCGCGGCGCCGACCCGGCGATCGTGCTGATCCCCGGTGTCGGGATGTTCAGCTACGGCAAGGACAAGCAGACCGCCCGGGTGGCCGGCGAGTTCTACCTCAACGCGATCAACGTGATGCGCGGAGCCGAGGCGATCTCCACCTACGCGCCGATCGACGAGGCGGAGAAGTTCCGCATCGAGTACTGGGCGCTCGAAGAAGCCAAGCTGCAGCGCATGCCCAAGCCGAAGCCGCTGGCCACCCGCATCGCACTGGTGACCGGCGCGGCCTCGGGGATCGGCAAGGCCATCGCCACCCGGCTGGCCGCCGAGGGCGCATGCGTGGTGATCGCCGACCTCGACGCCGAAAAGGCCACTGCCGCAGCAGAAGAACTCGGGACCAGCGACGTGGCGGTGGGCATCGCCGCCGACGTCACCGACGAGGCGGCGGTGCAGGCGGCGATCGACGCGACGGTGCTGGCGTTCGGCGGGATCGACATCGTCGTCAACAACGCCGGGCTGTCGCTGTCGAAGGCGCTGCTGGAGACCACCGCCGCGGACTGGGATCTGCAGCACAACGTGATGGCCCGCGGGTCGTTCCTGGTGTCCAAGGCCGCGGCGAAGGCGCTCATCGACCAGGGGCTCGGCGGCGACATCATCTACATCTCGTCGAAGAACTCGGTGTTCGCCGGCCCCAACAACATCGCGTACTCGGCGACCAAGGCCGACCAGGCCCACCAGGTCCGGTTGCTCGCCGCCGAACTCGGTGAGCACGGCATCAAGGTCAACGGCATCAACCCCGACGGTGTGGTGCGCGGCTCCGGCATCTTCGCCGGCGGCTGGGGTGCCAAACGTGCTGCGGTGTACGGGGTTCCGGAGGAGGAACTGGGCGCCTACTACGCGCAGCGCACGCTGCTCAAGCGGGAGGTGCTGCCGGAGAACGTCGCCAACGCCGCGTTCGCGCTGTGCACGTCGGACTTCTCGCACACCACCGGATTGCACGTCCCGGTCGATGCGGGCGTCGCCGCGGCCTTCCTGCGATGAGCGCTTGCGCGAAGAGCCGAGGATACCGATGAGTCAGGTCGCCGCGGTCGACCTCGGCGCCACCAGCGGCCGGGTCATGCTCGCCGACATCGGCCCGGGCCACCTCGACATGGCGGCGGTCGCGCGCTTCCCGAACGATCCGGTTCGGGTGTGGAACGGCCGACGGAACGCGTTGCACTGGAACATCACCGGGCTCTACGACCAGGTGTGCCGGGGGCTGACCGCAGCCGCGAAGGCGGCCGACGACCTGGCGGGCATCGGCGTCGACTCGTGGGCGGTGGACTACGGGTTGCTGCGCGACGGCCGACTGCTCGGCACCCCGCACCACTACCGCGACGACCGCACCGCCACCGGCGTCGACCTCGTGCACGCCGTCGTCAGCCCCGACGAGTTGTACCGGCGCCACGGAATCCAGTTCCTGCCGTTCAACACCGTCTACCAGCTGGCCGTGGAACGCGTCGACGGGCTGCTCGACTCCGCCGACACCGTGCTGCTGATCCCCGACCTGATCAACTACTGGCTGACCGGCCGCGCCGCCGCGGAGCGGACGAACGCCTCCACCACCGCGCTGCTCAGCCTCGACGGTGCCTGGGACACCACCGTGATGCAACGGATGGGTCTGCGGCCCAGCCTGTTCCGCGAGTTGGTCGAACCGGGCACCGTACTCGGTCCGGTACAGCCCTCGGTCGCGGAAGCGTTGAGCCTCGACCGAGGTGTCCGGGTGGTGGCGGTCGGCTCGCACGACACCGCCTCGGCGGTCGCCGCGGTCCCGATGCAACCCGACCGGTCCGCCTACATCTCGTGCGGCACCTGGGGTCTGGTCGGCGTGGAGCTGCCCGAGCCGGTGGTCACCGAGGAGAGCCGCAGCGCCAACTTCACCAACGAGATCGGCGTCGAGGGCCGGGTGCGGTTCCTGCGCAACGTGATGGGGACATGGCTGCTGTCCGAGACCGTGCGCCAGTACGAACGCGACGGCGTCCCCGCCGATCTGGCGGTCCTGCTCGAGCAGGCCGCCGCCGCCCCCGCGCCGGCCGAGGTTTTCGACACCGACGACCCACGGTTCCTGCCGCCGGGCGACATGCCCGCCCGCATCACCTCGTGGTACCGCGAACGCGGCCTGCCCGAACCCGACGGCCCGGCCGCGATGGTCCGCGCGATCGTCGAGAGTCTCGCCGCCGCGTTCGTTGTCGCGGTCGACACGGCCGCCAGGCTCTCTGGGGTCGATGTCGCGGCCGTGCACATGGTCGGGGGCGGCTGCCGGAACACGCTGCTGTGTCAGCTGACCGCCGATCGGCTCGGTAGACCGCTGCTCGCCGGGCCGGTGGAGGCCACCGCCCTGGGCAACGTGCTGCTCACCGCGCGCGCCACCGGACTGGTCGACGGTGACCTCGAAGCACTTCGTGGCCTTGTCGCAACCCGGTTCCCTGCCGTGCGCTACGTCCCGTCTGGTGCAATGGTGTCGTGGTGAGCATGCGGGAGGTGGCCGCTGCGGCGGCTGTCTCCGTCGGCACGGTGTCCAATGTGTTGAATTCCCCTGACAAGGTGGCCCCCGGCACCGTCGCGCGTGTGCACGCGGCGATCGAGGAACTCGGCTTCGTCCGCAACGACGCCGCACGTCAACTCAAGGCCGGCCGGTCCCGCAGCGTGGGGTTGGTGGTGCTCGACGTCGGCAACCCGTTCTTCACCGACATCGCGCGCGCCGCCGAACATCGCGCCGCCGAACACAATCTGACCCTGCTGCTCGGCACCTCCGACGACGATCCCCGCCGCGAGCGGGCCTACCTGGATGCCTTCGACGAGCAACGGGTATTCGGCCTGCTGGTGTCCCCGATCGGCGACGACCTCGACCGGTTGCGCGCCTCGCGGCGGCGCGGCACCCCGGTGGTGCTGGTCGACCGCGACGGGAGCGGCACCCCGTTCGACTCGGTGGCCGTCGACGACGTGGCGGGCGGCCGGCTGGCCGTCGACCATCTGTGCGGAATCGGCCGTCGCCGAATCGCGTTCGTGAGCGGTCCGCGCGAGCTGCGCCAGGTGCGCGACCGGTTGCGCGGTGCCCGTGAGGCGGTCGCCGACGTCCCCGGCGCCACCATCGAGGTCATCGAGGCCCCGGCGCTGACGGTGCTCGAGGGCCGCGCGGTGGGGGAGCGGTTGCGGGAACGGCCGCCGGGGCGCAGGCCGGACGCGGTGTTCTGCGCCAACGATCTGCTCGCGATCGGGGTGTTGCAGGCGCTGGCGCTGATGGGCGACATCCGTGTGCCCGACGACATCGCGCTGGTCGGTTACGACGACATCGATTTCGCGCGGTCGGCCGTGGTGCCGTTGACCTCGGTCCGTCAGCCCACCCGCGGGATCGGGACGTCGGCGGTCGATCTGCTCCTGGCCGCCGCCGACGAGGGCAGTGCGCACGAACCCGAACACATCGTGTTCCAGCCCGAACTCGTGACTCGCGACTCGGCCTAACCGTCGACGAGCAGTACGTCGAGGGTGCGCGGACCGTGCACCCCTTCGACCCGGTTCAGTTCGATGTCGCTGGTCGCACTCGGCCCGGAGATGAACGTCAACGGCCGCGCCGGGTCGAGCGCCGCGAACGCCTGCGGCACGGTGTCGACGATCTGGCGGGTGAACACCACGCAGATGTGATGGTCGGGGATCAACGTCAGTGCGCGTCTGCCCTGGGCGAACCCGGCGTCGAGCACGATCGTGCCTGTCGCGGCGATCCCCACCGCGCACCCGGTCACCACGGCGTCGGCCTCGTCGAGGTCGGCGTTGGACAGTGGCGGTGCGTCGCGGAGCACGTCGAGGCCGTCGACCCATTCGGCGGGTACGTCGGCGGGTACCGCCACCCGGCCCTCCCGCGGGACCAGCGACGCGACGGCGGGCGCCACCGCGCCCATGACCCGGCGCACCCGCGCCCGGTACTCGCCGACCGTCTCGGCGAACCGTTCGACATCGCCCGGTCCCCGCAGCGGTGCGTGGTCGTAGTCGCGCGGAACGGTCACCGGCGCTGGCGGTGCACCGGCCAGTGCGCCCCGGATGCGGCCCAGCACAACATCTCTGGCGTCAGCCATGGGTCCGGCTCCACCACTGCCGGAACGTCTCGGCCGGCGGTGCGGGCATGTCCCGGCTGGCCGTCCAATTCGACCCCGGCCACGGCAGGTTCGTGATGCGGTGATCGGCGTTGGCGACCAACCGACCCGCGGCCAACGCCTTCTCCGCCAGCCCGAACCGCCGCGGCGAGGCCATCGCCCACGAGGCGGCCTTCATCGCCAGATCCTGGCCGCCGGGGATCCCGCCGCGCTCTTGGTCTACCGTCTTCGCCCGCAGGTGCACGAGTATCGACGGGATGTCGATGCGCACCGGGCAGGCGTCGAAACACGCCCCGCACAGCGACGAGGCGTACGGCAGTGAGGAATTCGGGTCGACGTGGCCCGCGGTCCCGGTGAGCTGCGGGGACAGGATCGCCCCGATCGGCCCCGGATAGACCGAACCGTAGGCGTGCCCGCCGGTGCGCTCGTACACCGGGCACACGTTGAGGCAGGCGCTGCACCGGATGCAGTGCAGCGCAGCGCGTCCCACCTCGTCGGCGAGCACACCCGTGCGGCCGTTGTCGAGCAGCACCAGGTGGAATTCCTGCGGGCCGTCGCCCTCGTGCACCCCGGTCCACATCGAGGTGTAGGGGTTCATCCGCTCAGCGGTCGAGGATCGCGGCAGCAACTGCATGAACACCTCGAGGTCGGTGAACCGCGGCACCACCTTCTCGATCCCCATCACGGTGATCAGGGTCTGCGGCAGCGTCAGGCACATCCGGCCGTTGCCCTCGGATTCGACGACGGCGAGCGTACCCGTCTCGGCCACACCGAAATTCGCGCCGCTGACCGCGACCTTCGCCGACAGGAACTTGCGCCGCAGGTGCGCCCGCGCCGCCATGGCCAGCACGCGCGGTTCGTCGGTCAGATCCGTCGCACCGGGCATCTCGCGTTCGAAGATCTCGCGGATCTCCGCGCGGTTGCGGTGGATGGCCGGGACCAGGATGTGGCTCGGCTTGTCGTGTCCGAGTTGGACGATCAGCTCCGCGAGGTCGGTCTCCACCGCGGCGATGCCGATCGATTCGAGGTACTCGTTGAGGCCGATCTCCTGGGTGGCCATCGATTTGACCTTGACCACCTCGTCGGCGCCCGCGGCGCGGGTCAGCTCACCGACGATGCGGTTGGCCTCGTCGGCGTCCCGCGCCCAGTGCACCACGCCGCCGCGGGCGGTGACGTTGCGTTCGAGTTCGGTGAGCAGTTCGGGTAGCCGCGCCATCACGTCCTGTTTGAGCGCGCTGCCCGCCGCCCGCAGCTCCTCCCAGTCGGCGCATTCGGCGACCGCGTTGAGGCGTTTGGTGCGGATGGTCCGCGTCGCGTGACCGACGTTTCGGCGCATCTGGGTGTCGCGCAACGCTTTCCGGGCGGCCCGCGGGAATGGCTCGTCCCCGCGCAGGTTGCCGGTTCCGGGGGTGCCGAGGAACGTGCTCATCGGGCACCCGCCACCGCGTCGTCGGTGGCGGCGAGGATCTCGGCGAGGTGCACGGTGCGCACCCCGGACCGGATCCGGCTCAACCCGCCCCCGATGTGCATCAGGCACGAGGAGTCCCCGGCGCTGCAGATCTCCGCGCCGGAGTCGATGACGTGGGCCATCTTGTCGGCGAGCATGGCCGTGGAGGTGTCGGCGTTCTTCACCGCGAACGTCCCGCCGAATCCGCAACAGGATTCGGCGTCGTCGAGTTCGATCAGAGTCAGCCCGCGCACGTGGCGCAGCAGTTCCAGCGGTTTGTCGCCCACCCGCAGCATCCGCAGCGAGTGGCAGGTCGGGTGGTAGGTGACCCGGTGCGGGTAGTAGGCGCCGACGTCGCGGACGCCCAGCACGTCGACGAGGAATTCGGAGAGTTCGTAGGTGCGCGCGGCGATCGCCTCGGCCCGCGCGGCCAACCGCTCGTCGCCGGCGCGGCGGGCCACCATCGCGTGCTGGTGGCGGACCGAACCCACACACGACCCCGACGGCGCGACGGCGGCCTCGCAGCCGGCCTCCTCGAACACCTCGACGTGGTGGCGCACCAGCGCCGTCGCCTCGTCGAGATAGCCGGTGTTGACGTGCATCTGACCGCAGCAGGTCTGTTTGTCCGGAAAGACGACGTCATGGCCGAGCCGCTCGAGCAGGCGGACGGTGGCGATGGCGGCCTGCGGGAACATGGCGTCGGCGAGACAGGTCGCGAACAGGGCGATACGCATGACACTCCGGGGCTGGTCGGTGTGGTCTGACCACAGTACGACAATGTGGTCCGACCACACCAGTGCGGATGGTTATCCTCATCGCATGCGCGCCCACGAACTGGTGCTCGAGCGGATCGAGCGTGACCTCGCCGACGGCGCGCTGGCGGTCGGTGACCGGCTGCCGGGCGAGCGCGCGCTGGCCGAGGAACTGTCGGTGAGCCGTTCCTCGGTGCGGGAGGCGATCCGCGTGCTGGAGGCGATGGGGGTGGTGCGCACCGCGGTGGGTTCCGGTCCCGAGGCCGGCGCGATCGTCGTCGCCGATCCGGGCAGTTCCATGGGGTCGGCGCTGCGGTTGCACATGGCGACCCGCCACCTGCCGATCGCCGACCTCGTCGACACCCGAATCCTGCTGGAGAGCTGGGCGTTACGCGAGGCCGCCGACCGTGATCCGCGCCCGGACCTCACCGCGCTCGAGGCCACCCTCGACGCGATGGACGATCCGGCGCTGACCCCCGACGAATTCCTGCGCCTTGATTCGGCGTTCCACGTGGCCATGGCCGGGCTGGCGGGCAATGTCGTGGTGGCGGCGATGATGGCGGCCCTGCGCGACTCCATCCACGGCTACGTCGTCGCCGGGGTGCCGCTGCTCACCGACTGGTCGGACGTCGCGGCGACGCTGCGGTGCGAACACCGTGCGATCCTGTCGGCGGTGCGCCGCGGGCACGGCGCCAAGGCGGGCGACCTCGTCGATGCGCACATCCGCGGCTATTTCGACCTGATCAAACGTCCCCTGCGATGAGTTTCGCGCGCACCGGTGGTCGACACCGGTGACCGCATCACCGACAAGGAGACTCACGTGCCCGTTCGTACCACCGCCCCGTTGGGCGCCCCCACCTGGATCGACCTGTCCACCTCCGACATGGACCGTGCCCAGCAGTTCTACGGGGCGGTGTTCGGGTGGACCTTCACCAGCCCGGGCCCCGAGTACGGCGGCTACGTCAACGCCTCGCGCGACGGGCACCCGGTCGCCGGGTTGATGCCCAAACACCCGGACTACGACGGCCCCGATGGCTGGATCACCTACCTGCACACCGCCGACATCGTCGCCGCCGTCGCCGCGGCGACCGCGGCGGGCGCGACCACTTGCGGCAGCGTGATGGACGTCCCCGCCAAGGGCAGGATGACCCTGCTCACCGACCCCGCCGGCGGGTTCGTCGGACTGTGGCAGCCCGGCGGGCACAGCGGCTTCGAAGTGACCGGTGAACACGGCGCACCCGCCTACCACCAGTTGACGACGCGCGACTTCGGCGCCGCGCTCGACTTCTACCGGCAGGTCTTCGGCTGGCAGTGCCAGACCGTCTCCGACACCGACGAATTCCGCTACGCCACCGCCACATTCGATGGTGCTGCGCTAGTCGGTGTGATGGACGGCAGGCCGTATCTCGGCCAGGATGCACCGTCGGACTGGGCGTTCTTCCTCGGCAGCGACGACGTCGACAAGACGGTCGAGTTGATCCTCGACAACGGCGGCAGCGTGGTGCGGCCGGCCGAGGACACCCCGTACGGCCGGTTGGCCGCCGTGGCCGATCCGACGGGTGCGGGTTTCAACCTCACGTCGCTCGACGGCTGACTTATGGCCAAGATGGGGGTATGTCGAGTTCCCCCGTCTACGTCCAGGCGTGCATCAACGGTGCCCGCACCCCCGACGCGCACCCCGCCCTCCCGGTCACGCCCGACGAGCTGGCCGCGGCCGCCGTCGCCGCGCACCGGGCGGGTGCGCAGTCGGTGCACCTGCACCCGAAGGGTCCCGACGGTGCCGACTCACTCGACCCCGAGGTCGTCGCCGCGGCGGTCACCGCGGTCCGGCATGCGGTCCCGGGGCTGCCGCTCGGGGTGACGACGGGATTCTGGGCGCTGCCGGATGCGCAGCGTCGGCACCGCACCGTCGACAGCTGGTCGGTGCTGCCGGACTTCACCTCGCTCAACTGGCACGAGCCGGGGTCCCCCGAGTTGGCGCGCCTGCTGCTGAGCAAGGGCCTCGGCGTCGAGGTCGGCATCTTCCACGCCGAGGCCGCCGAGTCGTGGGCGGCCTCGGAGGTGGCCCCGCACTGTCTGCGGGTGATGATCGAACTGCAGGCCGACGAGGACGTCGCCACCGCCGACGCGCTGCTCGACATCGTGCGGTCGGCGGGGTCACCGGCGCCGGTGCTGCTGCACGGCCTCGACGAAAGTTGTTGGCCTCTACTCGAACACGCAGGCAGGCGCGATCTGCAGACGCGGATCGGGCTGGAGGACACGCTGCGGCTGCCCGACGGTGAGACCGCACCGGACAACGCGGCGCTGGTCGCCGCGGCGCTGGACTTGCTCAGTCGGTGACGGCGCCGAGTTCGAAGTCGGCGAAGTCGAAGCCGGGCACCACCACGCAGCTGACCAGGCTGGGCTCGTCGTCGCGGGGACGCGCGCGCTGCCAGTGCCGAGGCGGCACGATGAGCTGCGGGTGTTCCCCGGCGTCGATGTCCCCGCCGAGCAGATGTGTTGTCGCCGAATCGTGTTCGGGTCCCATCTCGAGGAGCAAGGGGCTGCCGCGGTGGTACAGCCAGAGTTCGGCACTGCGGACGGTGTGCCACGCCGACTGCTGACCCGGCATGAGCAGGAACAGGATCGCGGTGCCCGCGCTGCGGGGGCCCGTGTAGTCCGGGGGCAGGGCCGCCTGGGTGACCGTCAGATCGCTGCGCCAGGTCTCGCGGTACCAGCCGCCCTCCGGATGTGGCGACAGGTCCAGCCGTTGCGCCCACGCCGGGAGATCACTCATCGCATGCACCGCCTTGGTCGCCGCCTGGTCGAGGTCACCTCAGCCTAGAGATCGCGCGCCCGATGGTCGATTGCGACGCACCCGCTACGCTCGTCGCATGCTGCGTCCCGGATGGCTCGTCGCGCTGTGCGCGACCGTGCTGGCGGTAAGTGCGTGGTTGCCGTGGCTGACCACCACCGCCGACGGGGGCGGGCGTGCCAGTGCGATCGGCGGGACGGCTGGGAGCCTGGTGCTGCCGCCTCGCTTCGGCGCCGGACAGTTGATCGTGCTACTGGCCGCGGTTCTGGTGGTTGCGGGCGCGATGGCCGCGCGAGGGCTGTCCGAACGTTCGGCAGCCGTTGCGGCCGTTGCGGTTTCGCTGCTGATCGTCGGAATGACGGTGTGGTACTACCGCATCAACGTGCAGAATCCGGTCGAACCCGCCTACGGACTCTACATCGGTGCCGGCGCGGCGGTCGCCGCCGTGCTGTGCTCGGTGTGGTCCCTGATCGCAGCGATGTCGCGCAGCGCGCGCTAGACACGACGCGGCCGCGGACGCGGGGCCCGCGGCCTGCCGGTGGTGTCGTTATTCGGCGTCGACGGTGGTCGGCTGAATGGACTTCTGGCCGCCGCCGTGGGCGACGTCGATCTTGCGCGGTTTGGCGCGTTCGGCCATCGGGATGGTGACGGTCAGTACGCCGTTCTCGTAGGTCGCCGAAATCGCGGCCGTGTCAACACCCTCGCCGAGCGACAGCTGCCGCCGGTAGGTACCGAAGAACCGCTCGCTGGCGAGCCATTGCGCGGATTCGTCGGACCGGGCGGTGCGGTGCGCGGAGATGGTGAGGGTGCCGTTGTCGACATTGACGTCGACCGAACCGGGATCAACACCGGGCAGATCAGCGGTCAGCACGTAGTGGTCGTCGATCTTGCAGAGGTCCATCGGCATGAACCGTGGAGTGCGGTTTGATCCGGTCTGGCTGCTCAGCAAACCCCGGGTCCACGTGTCCAGATCACTGAACGGATCAAAGCGAAGCACAGCAATCCACCTCCTCGTCGATCCGAAAGCCCGCCACCCTGGCGGGCAGCCAATCACTGTGCGCTGCCCAGATTAGCACTCTCTGCTTGAGAGTGCTAGATGCCCACTGCGGGAATTTTTCCGGGATCAGGGCTGGTCAGAGACGTTTCGGGCGGCCCCGTCAGCTCGTGGTCTGAACCGACGAGACCTGGGCGAGTGTGGTGGTCGACCGCCACACTCACCTGCGCGGGTCCATGCCCGTCGCTGCAACATCACAAACGTTCTCGGTGTGCGTATCGGCCGGATCGGGAAGACTGCCGTCATGGCCCACCCCGAGACCCACGAGCTCGCCAGGCGCATGGCGGACTTGGCGCGCACCCTGGCGCAGCCCAGTGACCTCGATGCGATCCTGTCCGGCGCCACCGCGGCGGCCAAGGAACTCATCCCGGGAGTCGACGCTGCCGGGATCCTGCTCATCGGTCGCGGCGGCCAGTTCGAATCCGTCTCCCAGGTCACCGAACTGCCGCACAAGCTCGACGAGCTGCAGATGAGGTACAACGAGGGGCCGTGCGTGCAGGCCGCGCTCGACGACGTCGTGGTGCGTACCGACGACTTCCGCAACGAGACCCGCTGGCCGAAGTATGCGCCCGCGTGTGTCGAGATCGGGGTCCTCAGTGGGCTGTCGTTCAAGCTCTACACCGCCGAGCGGACGGCCGGCGCGCTGAATCTGTTCGGGTTCCGTCCCAATGTGTGGGACAGCGAAGCTGAGACCATCGGCACGGTGCTGGCCGCCCACGCCGCCGCGGCGCTGCTCGCCCACCGCGAGGGCGAACAATTGAAGTCGGCGCTGTCTTCGCGGGACCGGATCGGTCAGGCGAAGGGCATCATCATGGAGCGGTACAAGGTCGACGACGTGCAGGCGTTCGAGATGATGCGGCGGCTGTCCCAGGACAGCAACAAGAAGCTGACCGAGATCGCCCAGCAGGTCATCGACACCCGCGGGTGAAGTACCGACGGCCAGCCCACGGAGTCCGCGTGGTGGCCGTCGTAACGGGGTCTGCTCAGAGCAGCAGCGGTCCCAGCAGCGAGAGCGTGAGGACGACGAGTCCGCCGCCGATGCGCGACGAGATCGACAGGAACGGCAGCAGTTCAAGGCGGTTCGACGCGCCGAGGACCGCGAGGTCGCCTGCTGACGGCCACCAGCACCGCGGGGATGAACGCGTTGGCCACCATGCGATAACAGAGGTCAGCGGCGTCGACGATCCTGTCCGGGGACGGGAAGACCTTGGCCACCGCGCACATGATGATCAGGATGACGTAGCTGTGGATCTGCGGGATGAAGCCCGAGATCGCGTTGGCGACCACGAACAGCACGCCGGCGATGAAGAACCCGGTCACAGTGCTGTTGTGCGCACCACCATTTGGAGATCGTCCACGCGATGGAGCGCCGCGACCCGGACTGGGTGGAGTCGATCATGCGGGCGCACATCCGGCGCGGTCGCGGGCGTGCCGCCGCGCTGACGTTCCCGATCAGTGGCGGTGGTCGTGCTTCCAGTGGCCATTGCCGTGGCCACGGGGGCCGTCGTGCCAGTTGACCCAGTTCGGGGTGTCGACGCAGGCGTAGGCGAAGCCGTACGGACCACTGACGCAGACATCCGGTCCCGCGGACGCGGGTGCGGCGCCGGCGAGAGCCACGCCGACGGGAAGCGCTGCTGCGCCGATCGACAGAGCCACGGTCTTCAGCATCTTCGAAGCGATCACGTAGGCCAGCTTAGTCCTGCTATCTTTCAGCGAACAACCTTGTGGTGCTTACGCTTTCGTCAATTGCCATTATGTCGCCGAGACTGCGCGGAGATCACGGTTCCGCCCGCAAACGTGATCTGACGGCAGACTCGGCGAACGGGGAAGTGCTCATCGAGCACACCCGCCCCTTGCCCCCTTGGATGAACCGTCGGCCTGACACGCCAACTGTCACCGATGTCCTGAGGCTGCATCGTATCTGTGCAGGTAGTGGGCTTGTCGGTGGTCGAATGTATGTTCGGGGTATGTCGGGTGAGGACCTGCAGGACGCGATCGCCGCGCTGGATGCCGCGGTCGATCAGCTGGCTGCCTGCCAGGTGGATCTGCTGACCCGCCCCGACCTGATCGCCGCCCTGGACACACTGGAAAACCTCGGCTGCCGCCTGCCCGCGGTGCGTCACCGCCTGCTGGCCCGCCTCCAGGTCGAGGCCACACCCCGACAGCTAGGCGCCAAATCCTGGAAAGAAGTGCTGCGGGTCCGCTGGCGGCTCTCCGGCAGAGAAGCCCACCGACGCCTCACCGACGCCGCCCTGTTGGCGCCACGACCGGCGGTGTCGGGGCCGGCGCTGCCGCCGGTGTTGCCGGCGACCGCCGCCGCCCAGCAGCAGGGGTTGATCACCGCCGAACACGTCGAGAAGATCCGTCACTAGGTCAACGACCTGCCCCCGTGGGTGGATGCGGTCACCCGCGACCAGTTCGAGGTCAACCTGGTGCGCATCGCCCTCGGCGTCGGCCCCAAAGAACTCGAAGAGGCCGCTAAACGGTTGGTGTTCCTGCTCGACCAGGACGGCCCCGAACCCGACGACACCGAACGGGCCCGCAAGCGTGGGGTCACCCTCACCGGACAGCGCCGCGACGGCATGGTCGGACTACTCGGTTCGTTGACCCCGGAGCTGGCGGCGATGTGGGAGGTGATCTTCGCCAAGTTCGCCGCCCCCGGCATGTGCAACCCCGATGATCCCGAACCGTGTGTGTCCGGGACCCCGACCCAGGCGCAGATCGACAACGACTTCCGCAGCCCCGCCCAGCGTCGCCACGATGCGATGGTGGCGGTCGTCCGGATCGCGTTGATGAGTGGGGATCTCGGCCAGTTGAATGGGCTACCGGTGTCGGTGATCGTGCGCACCACCCTGCAAGACCTGGAATCCCGCGCCGGGGTCGCCACCACCGGCGGCGGGACGATCATCCCGATCAAAGACGTGATCCGCATGGCCGCCCACGCCAACCACTACCTGGCGATCTTCGACCAAGCGACCGGGTCGGCGTTGGATCTGTTCCGCACCAAGCGGACGGCCTCGCCCGCGCAGCGGATCATGCTGACCGCCCGTGACGGGGGCTGCACCAAATTCGGCTGCACCATCGGCGCCTACGGCTGCCAGGTCCATCACGCCGACAAAGACTGGGGCGAGGGTGGGAACACCAACATCAACGACCTCGGCCTGGCGTGCGGAACCGATAATCGCGACGTCAAAGACGGCGGCTGGACCACCCGCGTCAACGACCAACACGAGGTCGAATGGATCCCCCAGCGGATTTGGACACCGGCCAAGCCCGCGTCAACACCTACCACCGCCCCGAACGCCTCCTCGCCGACGACGACGAGGGTGACGACGACAACACCGGCGACACGGAGCAGGCCACAGCCCTGGTGACCGACCAAACCGCCAACCCCGTGACATCGCCGGAGCCCGTTGAGGCCAACGACATCGGCGACGCGGCGTTGAACGCTGACGAGGTCCGAGAGACCGGCCACGAGCAGACCGCTGCCCCGGTGGCCGCCGTCGACGAGACCCGGCCCGTGAAGCAAGACGAGCCGACCCAGTCCGCCGACGAACCCGGGGAACCCGGCGACACCGTTGCATCACCGGAACCGGCTGACGTCAATGACATCACCGACATGGAGCTCAACGCGGACGAGGTCCACGAGACCCTCCACATGCAGATCACTGCCTTGATGGCCGATGCGGCCTTCTACTCGGAAGACCCCACCACATCGCAAACCGACGCCGACGAGCCTGTCCCCGCGGAGCCGGACGAGCCCACCCGGCCCGCCGACAACCCCGGCGAACCCGGCGGCCCAGCACCACCCCAACATCGAGCGGCCTGACGGGCCGAAGGCCGCGCCGGATTACCGCGGACCCCGAAATCGGTCCGCAGAAACTCCGGTGCAAAACACACCTGGTGCCCCCGGCAGGATTCGAACCTGCGACACCGGCTTTAGGAGAGCCGTGCTCTATCCCCTGAGCTACGGGGGCGACCCGTGGAGCTTACCGTCCCGCCTCACCTCAGCTGCGCGATCACCTTCGCGAACGCCTGCGCGTGCGGCGCCTGCACGATGACATAGGAGATGCCGTAGCGGTCCCGGTATCCGCGCAACCGGTCCGCCATGTCCTGCGCCGTCCCCGCCAGCACCCCGGGATGGCGCAGCAACTGCTCATCGGACAGCCCGGGCAGGGCGCGGCGAGGGATCTTCAGATCGGGGCGGCCGGAGTCGTCGAGCGGCATCGCGGTGATCGCGACATTGAGCTCCAGCGCGTCGAACCGGTCACCGGCCGCCGCGCGGACGAACGCGACGCGCTCGGCCAGCGGATCGTCATCGCCCGAGGCCGCCCGGTCACCGCCGGTCAGCCCGACGATGTCGGCGTGCCGGGCCGCCACCGTCAGCAGGCGGTCGCCGTTGCCCGCGATCATGACCCGCACCCCTGGCACGTGTTCACGCAGATAACGGGTCACATGCTCGAGGTGCTCCACCCGTTCGCGCGCCGTCGGGAATCGCAGTTCGGCGGCCTCGAACTCCCGGCGCACGTACCCCGCGCCCAATCCCAGCTCGAACCGATCGCCGGACAGGTCCCGCAGCGCCGCCACGTCGCGGGCCAGCAGGGCGGGCCGATAGAACCCCGCGTTCAGCACGAACGTCCCCAGGCGCAGGGTCGAAGTGGCCGCGGCCGCTGCGGTCAGCACCGGGAACGGCGCGGGCGCCCCGAGGTGGTCGGGTACGTGCAGGACGTCGAAGCCGAAGTCCTCGGCCCGGCGCGCCGCGTCCTGCACCTGCGCCAGCGACACCGCCGAATGCAGCCCGACACCGAACCGGAAGTCCGAGACCATCACCGGATCTTATGCAGGCCGGAGAAAATCGATGTTTGATCCACACATCCAGGGGTTACTAATGATCCGCACACCGCACCGCGGCGGTGACAACCGAAAAGCCACACCGAGATCCGGCCCGTCGTGAGTACGCCCGACGGGCCGGATCAATGTCTTGAGAAAGGTCAGTGAGCAGCGAGCATGGCCGCCCATCCCACCGTCGGCGTCGAGGAGGAGTTCCTGCTCGTCGACCGTGACACCGGCGCCCCGGCCGCCCTCAGCCGGGAAGTCGCCGAGCGCGCCGCCGACCGGGGTGTCGACCTGCAGCTCGAGCTCACCTCCTGTCAGGTGGAGACCGCCACCGACGTGAACAGCAACATGACCGACGTGCGCAGCCAGCTCATGCACCTGCGCTCGACCGCGGCCCGCGCGGCCGAGGACAGCGGTGCGCGG
Organism: Mycobacterium sp. GA-2829; assembly: GCF_001499965.1. Lineage (GTDB taxonomy): Bacteria > Actinomycetota > Actinomycetes > Mycobacteriales > Mycobacteriaceae > Mycobacterium. The sequence goes on along the minus strand of NZ_LQIT01000003.1, from coordinate 72,368 downwards.
CTGCTGGCCGTCGCCGTCCCGCCGACTGTGCCGCACGAGTTCCCGGTCACCGACAATCCGCGCTACCACCGGATCGCCGACCGCTTCGGCATGCTGGCCCGCGAGCAGGGGATTTGCGGTGCGCACGTGCATGTCGCGGTCCCGACCCGCGAGGCGGCGATCCGAGTCAGCAACCGGCTGCGCCCGTGGTTGCCGGTGCTGCTGGCGCTGACCGCCAACTCCGCGATCTACCGCAGCGCCGACAGCGGGTACGCCAGCTGGCGCCGCATGCTGTGGGCGCGCTGGCCGAGCGCGGGACCGCCGCCGCACTTCGACTCGGTCGACGAGTATGACGCGATGGTGCGGGTGCTGCTGCAGTCCGGCGCCATGCTCGACCAGGGGCAGGTCTACTGGGACGTGCGCCCGTCGGCGAACTTCCCGACCATCGAGGTGCGGGTCGCCGACGTCCCGGCCTCGGTCTCCGACACCGTGCTGTTCGCCGCGCTGGTGCGGGCCGCGGTGATGACCGTGCTCGACGACGAACGCGACGGCGCGGGGGTGCCCCGCCTGTCGGCGCACGCCCTCGACGCCGCCTACTGGCGGTCGGCCCGCGATGGGCTGGCCGGGGAGGCGATCGACCTCGTCGACACCCACGCCCCGGTCCCAGCGCGCGATCTGCTCGGTGGCCTCGTCGACCGGATCACCCCGGCGCTGCGCGCGGTCGGCGACCTGGAACTCGTGCAGACCGAACTCGCCCGCGTCGACGAGCAGGGCAACGGCGCCATCCGCCAGCGCGCGGCATGGCAGCGCCGCGGTGAGGTCGCCGACGTCATCGACGCGGTCGCCGAGGCGACGCTCGCGGATTAGATCAGCGGCAGCTCGGCGAACGCCGGCGAGGTGGGCCGCTGCGAGCCGCCGGGCGGTTCGACCGTGAACGCCAGCGTCTGCGACGCGCCGATGTTCGACAGCACCGCGGTGGTCGACGGCGAGATCGCCTTGTCGTCCATCGTGCCCGCCGAATGCGGCCCGTCGGCGTCGACCAGCCACATCTGGTAGACCGTCCCCGGCTTCGGCGGCGGCACGTCGTTCATCACCAGCACACCGGCGTCGCGTTCTTTGGAGAACACCACGGTCGCGGTCCCGCCGCCGGGGATCGACCCGGAGACGGTCTGCACGTCGGGGGCGGCGAAGACCTGGTCGGCGGTCGTGGGAGTCGCGGCGGGCCGGATCGCCAGCCCCACTCCGAGCGCCCCCAGACCGACCACGGCCACCGCGGCGGCCGCCAGCAGCCCGGTCCGCCACCGCGAACCCGACCGTCGGCGGGCATCGAGGTCGCGCACCGGATCGGCGGTGACCGCGGAGAGCAGGCTGTCCCGCAGCTGGGCCGGCGGTTCGACGGCGGTGGCCGCTGACAGCACCGCCATGGTCTCGCGTACCGACCGGACCTCGTCGGTGAAGGCGTGCGCCACCTCCGGCGGTGCGGTGGTGAGCCGCCGCTCGATGTCGACGCGTTCGTCGGTGGACACCGCATGCAGCGCATACGGCGTGGCGAGTTCGAGGAGATCGGTGTTCATCGGCTCGGTCATGAGATGCCCAGACAGTTCTTGAGACCGCGGATGCCGTCGCGCATCCGCGATTTGATTGTCGCGAGGTTCGCCGACAACCGCTCGGAAACCTGCACGTACGTCAGGCCCTCGTAATAGGCGAGCTGGATGGCCTCGCGTTGCAGATCCGACAGCGACGCCATGCAGTCGACGACGCGGCGCCGCTCGTCGAGCAGGATCACCGAGTCCGAGACGTGGTCGACGGGCGGGTCGACGGTCGCGGCGCCGTAGCGGTTCTCCCGCTGCGAGGCGGCCTCCTCCGAACGCACCCGGTCCACGGCGCGGCGGTGCGCCAACGTCAGCAGCCACGACATCGGCGAACCCGCCGACGGGTCGTAATTGCCTGCCGACCGCCACACCTGGAGGTAGATGTCCTGCGTGGTCTCTTCGCTGTAACCGGGGTCGCGCAGCACGCGGGTGACCATTCCGTACACCCGCGTCCTGGTCCGGTCGTAGAGGGTGGCGAACGCGTCGACGTCCCGCTCGGCCACCTGCCGTAGCAGTACGTCGAGGTCAGTGGTCACGGACGGTAGCCTAACCGGCCCTGCCAGGGCGGTCACAGGTATGGCCCGCCCCGGGCGGGATGCCCGGAACGGCTTGGCCCGCAGGCACTTCGGTCAACGGTCATGCCTTTGCTCCGCACGGCGCCACCCGCGGGGTCGGCAGCAGCGGCGTCTCGGCGGCCGGCTGCGCCACCACGGGCACCCGCCGCGCCCGCAGGATCAGCCCCTGCACGCGCAGGCTCAGCGCCGTCATCTGCGGGGCGAGCGGTTTGGTCGCCCGCAGCCGCAGCACCTGCGCCAACGTGGCCGGCCGCCGGGTGCCCCGCAGGGTCCCGACGATCGCGGGCTGGTTCTCGCGGTGCAGCGAGATCGTGACGTCGAGTTCCTCGTCCGGCCGGGGGATCCGCGCCAGGTAGTACCCGTCGACGCCGTTGAACGGGGAGGTCTGGAACCGCTTGCGGACCATCGCCGGGTTGGGGCCGTCCGGCGGGATCACGTACGCGTGCCACTCCCCGCGGGTGTTCTGCACCTCGGCGATCACGTGGCGCAGCACGCCCTGGGCGTCGTGGCACCAGTAGAGGGTCAGCGGATTGAATGCGTAGCCGAGCACCCGCGGCTGCAGCAGCGCGGTGACCCGGCCGCCGTCGAGATGGATACCGCGCTGCGCCAGGAAGGCGTCGACCCGCGCGCGCAACGTGTCGCCCTCGATGCCGTCGAAGTGGTCCCGCGCCTCAAATCGGGCGCACCACCGCAGCCGGCCGGGCAGGTTCGGCAGCTCGTCGAGGTCGACGTACCAGCTGTAGCTGTTCAGCTCGAAGTAGTGGTGTACGGGCGCACGGCGCAGATGGGTGACCCGGGTCCGGTACAGCGCAGGCGACGTTTTCGTTTCCACATTCTGCATTCGGAGCCGCCGGCCGTAAGGATGGTTATAGTTCCCCCCCGTGGCAGCGACCGTTTTCCGTAACGGGTCCATCTGGACCGGCACTTCCGCACCCGTGGCCGACGCGCTGCTGGTGGTCGACGGCGTGATCGCCGCGATCGGGGAGGAGGCCCTCGCTGCTCCCGCCGACGACGAGGTCGACCTCGAGGGCGGATTCCTGATGCCCTCGTTCGGGGACGGCCACGCCCACCCGTTGCTCGGCGGGCTCGAGGCGGTCGGTCCGCCGGTGCGCGGCTGCAGTTCCGTCGCCGAGATCGTCGAGGCGGTGCGCGGCTTCGCCGAGGCTCATCCCGAGGCGGAGTGGATCGTCGGCGCCTCCTATGACGGCAGCCTCGCCGAGGGCGGTCTGTTCGACGCGCGCTGGCTCGACGCCGCGGTGCCCGACCGGCCGGTGATGCTTCGGGCGTGGGACTACCACACGGTGTGGTGCAACTCGGTGGCGCTGGAGCGGGCCGGGATCACCGCCGACACCCCGGACCCGGTGCTCGGGGAGATCCCGCACCGCGAGGACGGCTCGGTGCTGGGCACGCTGCGCGAATGGGGTGCGGTCGACCTGGTCACCGCGGTCATGCCGGAGCGCGACGAGGACGTCCGGATCGCGGCGCTCGGCACCGCCGCCGACTACTACCTCGCCCGCGGCGTGACGTGGGTGCAGGACGCCTGGGTCGAACCCGGCGACGTCGACACCTACCTCGCCGCCGCCCGCCGCGACGCCCTGCGGATGCGGTTCAACCTCGCGCTCTACGCCGATCCGCGGCACTTCGACGCCCAGCTCGCGCACTTCGTCGAGGCCCGCGGCCGCGTCGAGGAGCTCGGGCATCCGCTGCTGACCGCGCAGACCGTGAAGTTCTTCGCCGACGGCGTGGTGGAGAACGAGACCGGCGCGCTGATCGAGCCGTACTGCTCCGGCCTGCACAACCACGGCATGCAGGTGTGGGAGGGCGATTCGCTCGCCGAGTCCGTGCGCCGCGTCGACGAACTCGGATTCCAGATCCACATTCACGCGATCGGCGACGCCGCGGTGCGCCAGGCCCTCGACGCCATCGAACACGCGATCACGGTCAACGGTCCGCGCGACCGCAGGCCGGTCATCGCCCACGCGCAGCTCGTCGATGACGCGGACATCGACCGGTTCGCCCGCCTCGGCGTCATCGCGAACATGCAGCCGCTGTGGGCACAGCTCGATCCGCTGATGACGGTGCTGACCGTGCCGCGGCTCGGCCGGGAGCGCGCCGAACGGCAGTACCGGATGCGCACGCTCGACGAATCCGACGTGCTGGCGTTCGGTTCGGACTGGCCGGTGTCCTCGGGCGCCCCGCTGGACGGCATCGCGGTCGCGGCCTCACGGCGCACCGTCGACGGTGTCCCCGAGGGCGGCTGGACCCCGCAGGAGATCGTGCCGACGGAACGCGCGATGCGCGCCTACACCGCGGGCGTGGCCCGGCAGGCGTTCGCCGAGGAGCGCTGGGGCCGCCTCGTGCCCGGCGCCAGCGCCGACCTCGTGTGGTTGAGCGCCGACCCGCGATCCACCCCCGCCCTGGAGATTCCCGCGATCACCGTGCGCGGAACCTGTCTGAGCGGCAAGCTCGTAGGGCCGTCGGCCCGCTGAAGGGAGTCTTGATGTCATCGACCACACCTCTCGACCCGACCGTCGGGGAGGGTGAGGGCCACCTGCGCCGCGTGCTCGGCGTGCCCTCACTGGTGCTGTTCGGCCTCGTGTACATGGTGCCGCTCACGGTGTTCACCACCTACGGCATCGTCACCGTCGAATCCGGCGGCCGGGTGCCGCTGTCCTACGTCGTCACCCTGGCGGCGATGATCTTCACCGCGCGGTCGTACGCGCGGATGGCCGCGGCCTACCCCGTCGCCGGCTCGGCGTACGCCTACACGCAGAAGACCTTCGGCGCCCCGATCGGCTTCCTCGCCGGGTGGTCGCTGCTGCTGGACTATCTGTTCCTGCCGATGCTGAACTACCTGGTCATCGGGCTCTACCTGAACGCCGCGGTCCCTGCGATCCCGCAGTGGGTCATCGTCGTGGTCTCCATCGCGGTCGTCACGGTGCTCAACATCGTCGGCATCGTGTCAGTGGCGCGGGCCAACATGCTGATCATCGCCGTGCAGGCGGTGTTCATCGTGGTGTTCCTCGTGATGACGATCGCGTCGGTCTCGGGGGCGGGCACCGTCGACGTGATGGCACCGTTCCGCGGTGACGGCACCGCGGACGGCATGGGCCCCGTGCTCGCGGGTGCGGCGATCCTGTGCCTGTCGTTCCTCGGATTCGACGCGGTGTCAACGCTTTCCGAGGAGGCCCGGGACGCCAAGCGTGATGTGCCCAAGGCCATCATGCTGGCCACCGTCATCTGCGGTGTGCTGTTCATCGTCCTGTCCTACGCCTCGCAGGTGGTGTTCCCGTCGAACGCGTTCACCGACGTCGACTCAGGTTCGCTCGACGTGATGCAGGCCGCGGGCGGCGCGTTCCTGGCGGCGTTCTTCACCGCCGCCTACGTCGCGGGCGCGACGGGTTCGGCGCTCACCTCGCAGGCGTCGGTGGCGCGCATCATCTACGCGATGGGTCGCGACGGTGTGCTGCCGCGCAAGGTGTTCGGGCACGTCTCGGTCAAGTTCGGCACCCCGACGTGGGCGATCCTGGTGATCTCGGTGATCTCGCTGCTGGCCCTGGTGATCGACCTGGCGATCCTGGCCTCGGTGGTCAGCTTCGGTGCGCTGGTGGCGTTCTCGGCGGTCAACCTCACGGTGCTCAAGCACTACTTCATCGACGCCGGCGAGAAGAACGTGCTCAACAACCTGGTGCTGCCGCTGATCGGTTTCGGGCTCACCGTGTGGCTGTGGACGAGCCTGTCGACCGAGTCGCTGACCATCGGGTTGATCTGGCTGGCAGCCGGTTTCGTGTGGCTGGCCGTCGTCACCCACGGCTTCCGCCGCCCGACCCCGGTGCTCGACCTGGAGGAGACGCCGGTTCAGCGGTAGCTGCGGGCCGCGGCCACCAGCCCCTGCACGAGTGCCGACGTGGCGGGCGACAGCCCGTCGTCGCCGGGCAGGGGACTGCGGGGGCTCAGCCCGCGCACCCGCGAGCTCAGCTCGAGTTGCGTTCCGCCGCTACGGGTTCGGTTGACCGGATTGTCGGGGTGCAGTCCGCGCAGCTCTGGTGGAATTGCGTCGAGGTCGGTGACCACCCGGTAGCCGGGAAGGTCGAGGTGGGCGGCGACGTGGGTGGCCAGCGTGCGGTTGCGCCCGCCGGCCAGCAGTTCCGTGCTGCGCCCGATGCGGCCGTAGCCGTGCAGCGAGACCGTCACGTCGACGTGGTCGAGGAACTCTGCGAGCCGCGCCGACTCGGCGGCCAGGTAGCGCGCCGACGGCAGGTGGTAGGGGTACTGGTCGGGATGGCGCACCACGTACACCGACGCCCCGGCGGCCTCCGCCGCGCATTCGGCGATGACGTCGGTCATCTGCTCGAGCCCACCGCCGTGGATGGCGAGGAATCCGAACCGCGAGCGGAGCGTGCTGTGTTCCTGCACCGCGGGATCGGTGAGCAGTTCCGAAAGGGATTGCGGGCCATCGCTAGCCGCGTGCGGTGGGCGGTGCGGCCAGTTCGCCGGATCCCAGCGGCGGAGGAACTCGATCCAGCGCTGCGGCAGGTCGTGGTGCAGTGCGCCGTCGATGATGCGTTCGAGGTAACCGGGCCGCGGCGGGCCCGGTTCGACGCGGTGGTCGATGTACACCCACGCGGGCGCGGGACCGTCGTCGGTCTGCACGGTGAGCCGGTCGCGGCGGTAGCGCACCGGGACGCCTTCGGCGCTGTCGAGGGTGGCCAGGTCGTGGGCGGACACCTGCCACAGCACGCCGTGCACCTGCGCGCCGTCGAGCGGTTCGACGGTGGCGACACCGCGTTCGTTGATCAGCCAGTCGTGGTCGGCGAGCGTCGCCCGGCGCGGGTCGGCGGCGTCGGGACAGCGCTGCGCCATCTGCCGCACGCACAGGTTGGACCCGTACGCGAAGTAGGCGTGTCGACCGTCGCGCATTCAGCCTGACACGGTCAGATAGATCAGGACCACGTTCAAAAGAGTAATCAAACCAGCGACGACCCAGCCCAGCGCCGTGGTGACGCGGTGGTTCGTATCATCGCCCATCAGCGAGCGGTCGCTGGTCAACCGGATGAGCGGGATGAGCGCGAACGGGATGCCGAACGACAGCACGACCTGCGAGAGCACCAGTGCGCGCGTCGGGTCGACGCCGACGGCGAGGATCACCAGTGCGGGTATCAGCGTGACGAGGCGGCGCAGCAGCAGGGGATAACTGCGGCGCAGCAGACCGCCCATGATCATCGCCCCGGCGTAGGCGCCCACCGACGTCGACGCCAGACCGGAGGCCAGCAGGCCGATCGCGAAACACAGCGCGACCGCGGGGCCGAGCGTGGTCTCGACCGCGGCGTGCGCACCTTCGAGGGTGTCGGTGTCGGTCATGCCCTGCAGGTTGGTGGCGGCCACCAGCAGCATCGACATGTTGACCGCACCGGCGATCAGCATCGCCAGGCCGACGTCGATGCGGGTGATCTTGAGCAGTCGCTGCCTGCGGGCGCCCGGTTCGGGATGTCCGTGGCGGTCACGCGCCAGGCCGGAGTGGAGGTAGACCGCGTGCGGCATCACCGTCGCGCCGAGCATCGCCGTCGCCAGCAGGACGCTCTCGGCGCCGTCGAAGCGCGGCAGCAGCCCGCCCGCCACGTCGGCGAGCGGCGGCGGCTCGACGAAGACGCTGGTCAGAAACCCGATGGCGATGATCGCCAGCAGGCCGGTGATGACCCGTTCGAAGTGGCGTTGGCCGCGGCGGTTCTGCACCGCCAGCAGCACCATCGACACCACACCGGTGATGACGCCGCCGATCAGCAGGGGCAGATCGAACAGCAGGTACAGCGCGATCGCCCCGCCGACCACCTCGGCGAGGTCGGTGGCCATCGCGACGAGTTCGGCCTGCATCCAGTAGGCGATGCGGGTCGGTGTGCGGGCCCGGTCGGCGACGGACTCGGGCAGCGAACGGCCGGTGACCAGACCGAGTTTCGCCGACAGGTACTGCACGAGCCCGGCCATCACGTTGGCCAGCACGATCACCCAGACCAGCAGGAAACCGAACTGGGCGCCCGCGCTGACATTCGCCGCGACGTTGCCCGGATCGACGTAGGCGATGGCCGCCACGAACGCAGGCCCGAGCAGCACCCAGGCAGATCTGTTCCGACTGTCGATGTCCGGCAGCACCCGGTCTTTTCCTCTCTGCGGCGCAGCGAATAGAAAAGTTAGGTTAGCCGAAAACTCGGTCGGTGGGGTAAGCGGGTGTCCGGATCAGAAGCCGAAGCCGATCAGCAGACCACCGCCATAGCCGTACCCGTAGCCCCAGCCGCTGTACGGCAGGACCTCCTGCGGTGACGTGACGATCTGGGTGCTGCCGCCGGTCTCGCACTGGGTGGTGCGGGGACCGGTGTTGACGCAGTCGGGTGCCGCGGCGGCGACAGGCATCGCCGATACGGTCGCAAGAGCGAGAATCGTTGTGGCCGTTGCGAGTTGGATTCGCATCGGAACACCTCCCGAAGAGGAGGGATGTGGTGGGGCCGGCTACCAGCCCATCACGAGAGCCGGACCGTAGTAATAGTCATTCCACGGGTACAGGTAGTTGGTCTGGCCCGGGGACGTGACGATCTGCGTGTTACCCGGTGTGCTGCACTGGGTGGTCGACCCGCCCATGCCGGTCTGACCTGTGGTGACGCAGTTCGGCTGCGCCGCCGCCGTTGGGGCGAACAGCAGTGCCGCCCCGATACCTGCCGCGGCGAGCGGTACGAGGCCAACGACCTTCTTCATGTCGGTCAGCCCCAGTCGACGACCGTGGCGGGACCGTAGTACGCGTCACCCCAGGGGTACAGGAACGTGCTCTGGTTGTGGATGTCCTTGGGCTGCGTGGCGAACTGGGTCTCCCACGGCGGGCACGAGGTGCCCTGGCCGAGGGCGTTGGGGGCGACGTTGAGGCATTTGCCGTCGTGCTCGCCGCTGGGCTGCGCGCCGGCGACCGGTGCGGCCGCGATTGCTGCGGCGGCACCCGCGGCCGCAGCGAGCGGGAGGAGAAAGCGCAGAGCAGTACGCATGGGACCGTCCTTGGGTCGGCTTGCAGCTTACGAGCAGGAGCCTACTAGTCCGTTGCCAGTTATGAGTGGTAAGTCGAGGGTTGTCCGGATCCCGGGCTTCGCGCCGACCACCGCGGGGATCGCGTTGACGATGCGTGCGGCCGTCGCGACCAGACCGGCGCGGTTGTGGTCGCCGTTGGGGCTGCTCTGGCACAGGTCGAGGGTGTAGGTCGGTTCGCCGGTGATCTCGACGCGGTAAGAGCCGCCTTCCTGAGCCGGTTGCGGCCAGTCCGGGCAGAGGTCGGCGCGTAGCCGGGTGACGTGTTCGAGGACGACGACCGGCCGGCCGTCGCGCATGCCGCGCACCTCGAAACGCAGTGCGGCCGCGGTGCCTTCGGCGATCGGCCCGGACGCGATCTCGAAGTCCTCCGGTGCGGGTTCGCGGACGTAGGTCTCGGTGACCTCGTCGAGTTCGATGCCCAGTCCGGCGGCGAGTTGGCGGACCACCGAACCCCACGCCAGGCTCAACACGCCCGGTTGAAGCAGCATCGGGAGCTCGTCGAGCGGTTTACCGAAACCCATGACGTCGAACATGACGGTGGGGCTGTCGTAGGTGGCGTAGTCGACGATCTCCATGCAGCGGATCTGCTCGATGCGCTGACAGGCGCCGGCCAACGCCATCGGCAACAGATCGTTGGCGAAGCCGGGGTCGATCCCGCCGACGAACACGCTGGAATTGCCGGTCGCCGTGGCCTCTTCGATCGGGGCGATCAACTCCTGGGGCAGCACCTGCCACGGGTACTGGAGGAAGACCGGCCCGCTGCCGACCACGTTGATGCCTGCGGCGAGGATGCGACGGTAGTCCTCGAGGGCCTCGGGTAACCGGTTGTCCGCCATGGCGGTGTAGACCGTGCAGTCCGGTGCGGCGGCGAGGATCTCGTCCAGGTCGTTGGTGGCGATGATGCCGGTCGGTTCGGCCAGGCCGGCGAGTTCGGCGGCGTCGCGGCCGGCCTTGGCGGCCGACGACACCCAGAGGCCGGTCAGCTCGAACCGCGGGTCGGTGATGAGGTGGGTCAGCGCGTGTGCGCCGACGTTGCCGGTGCCGATCTGGGCGACGCGGATGGCCATGGGACTCCTACAGGTCGGGGAGGGGCATGTCGAGGTTGGGGAACGTCAGACCGCCGTCGACCTCGAGGGTCTTGCCGGTGAGGTAGCTCGCGGCGGGGGAGGCCAGGTAGACGGCCGCGGCGGCGATGTCCTCGGGGTCGCCGAGCCGGCGCATCGGGGTGGCCTTCTCCATCGGCTCGCGCAGGTCGTCATTGCTGGCGACGATGTCGAGCGCCGAGGTGAGGATGGAGCCGGGGGCGATCGCGTTGACGCGGATGCGCGGGCAGAGGTCGAGGGCGGCGAGCCGGGTGTAGTGCGCGAGCGCGGCTTTGGCGGTGCCGTAGGCGGCGAAGCCTCGGCCGGCGAGACGGCCCATGGTCGAGGTGATGTTGATGACGCTGCCGCCGCCGGAGTGTTCGAGCATGAGCGGTACGGCGGCGGTGGTCAGCGCGTGGGCGGTGGCGACGTTGAAGGTGAACGCGTCCTTGAGGTCCTTCACCGAGGTGTTGGTGAGGCTGTTCGGCATGGTGCCACCGACGTTGTTGACGACGATGTCTAGTTTTCCGAACGCCTCGACCGCGGCGGGGGCCAGCTGGGCCGTCTGGTCGGGGTGGGCGAGGTCGGCGACGACGACGTGGGCGCGACGGCCGGTGGCGCGGATCTGGTCGGCGACCTCGTCGAGTTGGGCTTGGGTGCGGGCCGCGATCACCACGTCCGCACCGGCTTCCGCGAACGCCACGGCGATGGCGGCGCCGAGTCCGCGGCCGGCGCCGGTGACAGCGGCGACCTGTCCGTCGAGCCGGAATCTGTCCAGGATCACGTATGCCTCACTTCCTTCGACGGCCGTCACCGTAGCAAGGCGCGCCGCATGGCGAGTGAGGTTTCTGGAACACGTTCTAATGGGACCCCGGAAGCGCCGAGCGTGCGCTCACTGTGAAAAACCGCATCGGATCTCGCGCTGAGCGCACGTTCGGCGGCGGCGAGATCAGGACTTCTTCGACGCGGCCTTCTTCGCCGTCTTCTTGGCCGGTGCCTTCTTGGCCGCCGACTTCTTGGCCGGGGTCTTCTTGGCCGCCGACTTCTTGGCCGCCGACTTCTTGGCCGGCGCCTTCTTCGGTTCGGCGGCGTCATCGGAACTCGACCCCGACCGCCGCGCCTTCACGCTGGCCTCCAACTTGGCCAGCAGATCCGACACGTCCTCGGTCTCGTCGAGCTCGGTGGGCTGCTCCTCCACGGCGAACGCCTCACCACCTTCGAGTTTGGCGTCCACCAACTCCCGCAGCTGATCCTGATAGTCGTCGTGATAGCGGTCCGGATTGAAATCGTCGGTCATCGACTCGACCACCTGACCGGCCATCTTCAACTCCGCCGGCTTGATCTCGACTTCCTTGTCGAGGACCGGGAAATCGGGATCGCGGATCTCGTCCGGCCACAGCAGCGTATGGATCATCATCACGTCACGCTTGCTGAAGTCCTTGACGCGCAGCGCGGCCAATCGGGTCTTGTTCCGCAACGCGAAGTGGACGATCGCCACCCGGTCGGTCTCCGACAACGTCTTGGCAAGCAGCACATACGATTTCGACGACTTACCGTCCGGCTCCAGGAAGTAGCTCCGGTCGTACATCAACGGGTCGAGATCGGCGGCGGGCACGAATTCGAGCACCTCGATCTCGCGGCTGCGCTCCTCCGGCAGCGTGGCGATGTCCTCGTCGGTGATGACCACCATCTGACCGTCGTCGGACTCGAAGGCCTTCGCGATGTCGCGGTACTCCACGACCTCACCGCACACCTCGCAGGTCCGCTTGTAGCGGATCCGCCCGTTGTCCTTCGCGTGGACCTGGTGGAACTTGATGTCGTGGTCCTCGGTCGCGCTGTAGACCTTGACCGGTACGTTCACCAGGCCGAAGGCGATCGAACCCTTCCAGATGGATCGCATCAGCCCAGTATGGCCCACATACTCACCGCTGACCGCCGAGTTGGCTCGCCGCGGCGTCGCGGGTCGCCCGATCCGGCAGGTCCGCACCGGCGCGGGTCACTGTCAGCGCTGACGACAACGCGGCCGTCTGCAGCACATCATGCAGCGTGTCCAGGTGAATGCCGCGCAATTCCCGTCGTTTCCCGGCGCCCAGCAGATCGTGAGTCCACAGCGCATCGATCAGCCCCGCCATGAATGCGTCACCCGCCCCGACGGTGTCCACCACCTCGACCGGGAACGCCGACACCCGCACTGACCCCGCCGCGCACACCGCGAAGGCGCCCTCGCCACCCTCGGTGACGGCGACGATCGACGGCCCGAGCTCCAGCCACGAGCGCGCGATCTGCTTCGGCGTCCGGTGCGGATCGAGCCACCGCAGGTCCTCGTCGCTGGCCTTGATCACGTCGGCGCGTTCGACCAGGCGCTCGATCCGCGTGCGCGCGGCGCCGCCGTCCTCGATGAGCGCGGGCCGCACATTGGGGTCGAACGTGATCGTCGCGGACAGGTGGTAGGCGTCGAGCAGGGCCGCCGTGGCCCGGCACCCCGGTTCGAGCACCGTCGCGATCGATCCGGTGTGCGCGATCAGCGGGGGCGCCGCCTCGGGGGTGCCCGCCAGTTCCCACTCGATGTCGAATTCATAACGCGCTGAACCTGACTCGTCCAGCATGGCCCGTGCGGTCGGGGTGTGCGTCGCGTTCGTGCTTCCGGCGACGAGTTCCACACCGGACGCGTGGAGGTATTCGACGATGCGCCGGCCGCGTTCGTCGTCGCCGATGTGGGTGAGGAAGTCCACCTCCCGCCCGAGCCGGGACAGTCCGACCGCCACGTTGAGCGGGCTGCCGCCGACGTGTTCACCCGTCACCTCGCCGTCGCGTTCCACGATGTCGATCAACGCCTCGCCTATCACCAGCGCCCGAGGTGTCATGACTGTCGCACCAAGGCTTCCAGGGTGGCGCGCGCACCGTTGCGATGCAGTGACTCCAGCGCCGCCAGGTACTCCTCGACGAACCGCTTGTCGTCGACGAGATCGCCGAAGACGGAACGGTTCTCGATGAACGCCGTCGGGTTGTCCCGCTGCGAGCGGGCCAGCGGCACCAGCTCGTCGGCCAGCTGGTCCTGTACGTCGATCGGCTCACCCTGTTCGTCGACGCCTTCGGCGTAGCGGGCCCAACTCGCGACGACGGCGGCCGACAACCGGATGGGCGCACCGGTGCGCAGATTCTCCCGGACCACCGGCAGCAGCCACTTCGGGATGCGGTCCGACGAGCCGTAACACAGCCGTGCGATCGTGTCGCGGATGCCGGGGTTGGCGAACCGCTCGATCAACGTGCGCTTGTAGTCGGGCAGGTCGATACCCGGGACCGGCTGCAGCGTCGGGGTGGCCTCGGAATCCATGTACTGGCGCAGCAGTTCGGCGAACAGCGGATCACCCGCGGCATCGTGCACGAACCGGTAGCCGGCGAGATAGCCGAAGTAGCAGAGCGCCTGATGGCTGGCGTTGAGCAACCGCAGCTTCATCAGCTCGTACGGGGTGACGTCGTCGACCAGCAGCACGCCGACGTCCTCGAACGCGGGTCGCCCGTCGGTGAAATCGTCCTCGAGCACCCACGAGGTGAACGGTTCGGCGACCACCGGCCACGCGTCGTCGACGCCGAATTGCTCTCGGACGGTGGCGATCACCTCGTCGGTGGTGACGGGGGTGATCCGGTCGACCATCGAGTTGGGGAAGCGGGTGTTGGCGGCTATCCACTCCGAGAGGCCGGGCTTCGTGCGGTCGGCGTATCTCATGAACGCCGCGCGGGCGACGTCGCCGTTGCCCTCGATGTTGTCGCACGAGACCACCGTCGGCGAGGTGATCCCGCGGTCGCGCCTGCGGGCGAGGGCCTCGGTCACCAGCCCGAAGACGTTGACGGATTCGGTGTCGGCCTTGTCGACCTCGTAGCCGCCCTCGGTGATGGTCAGCGAGATGATCCGGGTGCTCGGCGCGGCGAGCAGTTCGACGACGCCGTCGGGATCGTCGGGGGCGTAGCGGTAGTCGACGATTGACCCGATGACGCGGGCGGTGCGGGTGCCGTCGGGGTTCTCCAGCAGCAGCGTGTACAGACCGTCCTGACCGCCCAGTGCGTCGGCCATCCTGCGGTCGCCGGGCAGCACGCCGACACCGCAGATGCCCCACTGCGCGGCCGAGCCCTGGTTCAGCAGGCCGTCGACGTACATCGCCTGGTGGGCGCGGTGGAACCCGCCGACACCGAAGTGCACGATGCCGACGGTGACCTCGTCGCGCGCGTACGACGGTTTGTCGACGGAGATCTCGTCCAGCGTCGACTTGTTGAGTTTCATCGCGTCGTCACCGCCGTCCGGAAAGCTGCGGGACAGAAAACTGTTGTCTGCGTCACACCCTCATGTTAGCGTGATGAGCATCTACTCGCACCCGTGAGCATATGCTCACCGAGCCACGGAGAGGTGGGAGGCGTGGCGACACCGACGTCAGCACCCGCGGCGAATGGACGGGCGCCTCAGCGCACGCCCGAAGACCTGCGGCTGGCACTGCGGGCGGCCACCCTCTACTACCTCGACGGTCTGACCCAGGCGCAGATCGCCGACCGGCTCGGCGTCTCCCGGCCCACCGCCGGGCGGCTGGTCGCCCGGGCCAAGGCCCGCGGTCTGGTGCGGATCGAGATCGTCGTCCCGCCCGAACTGCAGGACGGTCTGCACGCCGACGAGGAACGCGAACTCGAGGCGCGGTTCGGCCTGACCGAAGTGGTGATCGCCGGCCACGGGGTCGACGTCGGCTCGCCGGGCCGGCCCGCCACGTACGCAAGCGTCGGACGCGCCGCCGCCGCACTGCTGATGCGCCGCCTCGAACCCGACCACGTCCTCGGTTTCACGTGGGGGCCCGAACAGGCGGCGGTCGCCGGGGCGTTGACGCCCGGGGTGGCGACGTGTCAGGCCGTCGTGCAACTCGACGGCGCCATGTCCAGCGCCGCCTATCAGACCGGCGTCGAGGTCATCCTGAGTCGGTGCGCGGACATGTTGCGCGCCAAAACCATTCGTCTGCCCGCACCGCTGTACGCCGATCCGTCGACGGTCGCGTCGATGCGCAGCGACTCGGTGATCTCCCGCACCCTGGACGCCGGCAGGCACGCCGACGTGATGATGTTCGGGGTCGGCGCGGTCTCCACCTCCACCACCCTGTTCGAGGGCAGCTACCTCGACACCCGCATGCTCGACGAGCAGATCGCCGCGGGCGCCGTCGGCGAGATCGGCGGCCGGTTCTTCGACGAGTACGGGGTCCCCGTCGACACCGAACTGCAGCAGCGCGCGGTGTCCATCGCACTCGAGGACGTCAAGGCCTGCGAGAAGACGATCCTGATCGCCAGTGGTGCGGAGAAGCACCGGGCCACGCTCGCCGCACTGCGCGGCGGGCTGGCCCGGCTGCTGGTCTGTGACATCGACTGCGCGCGTTGGCTTCTCGACCAAGGAAAGGAGTGACGGTGAAAGCACGGACAGTTCTGCGCCGGCTGGCGGGAGGTCTGGCCGCGGCCGGGCTGCTGGTCACCTCCGGCTGTGCGGGCGCCGGCAGCCTCGGAGCGTCGGACAACGAGGTGACGATCGCGCTCGTGTCGAACTCCCAGATGACCGACGCGCAGCAGCTGTCGTCGGAGTTCCAAAGGGAGAACCCCGGCACGAAGCTGAAGTTCATCACCCTGTCGGAGAATCAGGCGCGCGCCAAGATCACCATGTCGACCGCGATGGGAGGCAGCGAGTTCGACGTCGTGATGATCAGCAACTTCGAGACGCCCCAGTGGGCCAGAGACGGTTGGCTGACGAACCTGTCGGAGTACGCCAGGAACACCCCCGGCTATGACGAGAACGACTTCATCTCGTCGCTGCGGGAGTCTCTGTCGTATGAGGGCAACATGTACGCAGTCCCGTTCTACGGGGAGTCGTCGTTCCTGATGTACCGCAAGGACCTGTTCGAACAGGCCGGGATCCAGGTCGACCAGAGCCCGGACTACCAGCCGAGCTGGCCGGAGGTCGCCCAGTGGGCCGAGGCGCTCAAGACCGACAACCGCGCCGGCATCTGCCTGCGGGGCAAGCCCGGCTGGGGTGAGGTGCTCGCCCCGCTGGATACCGTCATCAACACCTTCGGCGGACGCTGGTTCGACGAGCAGTGGAACGCCCAACTCGACAGCCCAGAGGTCAAAGAGGCCGTCAACTTCTACGTCGACACGGTGAAGGACTTCGGGGAACTCGGCGCGGCGTCGACGGGATTCCAGGAGTGCGCCAACCTGTTCGGCCAGGGTCAGACCGCGATGTGGTACGACGCGACCTCGGCCGTCTCGGTGCTCGAGGACCCGAAGGAGTACCCGGAACTGGTCGGCAAGATCGGCTATCTGCCCGCGCCGATCGTCGAGAAGCCGAACTCTGGCTGGCTCTACACCTGGGCGCTGGGCATACCCAAGGCCGCCAAGAACCCCGACGGCGCTTGGGAGTTCATCTCGTGGATGACCAGCAAGGACTACATGAAGCTGGTGGGGGAGAAGCTCGGCTGGGCGCGCGTCCCACCCGGCAGCCGAGTGTCGACCTACACCGAACTGCCCGAGTACGAGGCGATCTCGAAGTCCTACGGGCCGCTGACCCTCAAGTCGATCGAGAGCGCCACACCCAATCAACCCACGGTGCAACCGGTTCCGTACACCGGAATCCAGTTCGTCGGGATCCCGGAGTTCCAAGACCTGGGAACCCGGGTGAGCCAACAGATCAGCGCGGCGATCGCCGGACAGAAGTCGGTGGACGACGCGCTCGCCCAGGCACAAGAATACGCCGAGGTCGTCGGCCGCACCTATCAGGAGAAATGATGACTGTTACCTCCGATACCTCGGCAGCCGGCGCCGGCACCGGCGAAGAGGCTGTCGCCGAACGCGTTCGCCGGATCAAGGAGGCCCAGGGGGTCGGGGTCAGCCGGGCCGAGGCCTGGCGACGGCGCGGACCGTTGCTCCCGGCGCTGATCTTCATGATCATCGTCACGCAGATCCCGTTCCTGTTCACGCTCTACTACTCGACCCTGTCGTGGAACCTGGTGCGCCCCGGATCCCGTCAGTTCGTCGGGGTGCAGAACTACGTCGCCGTCGTCAAGGACAGCCAGTTCTGGTCGGTGGCGGGCAACACCGTCATCCTCATCGTCGGTGTCGTGCTCATCTCGGCGTTCCTGGGCCTGCTGCTGGCCCTGCTGCTGGACCGGGCGTTCCTCGGCCGGGGGATCGTCCGCACCCTGCTCATCACCCCCTTTCTGGTCACACCCGTTGCGGCGGCGTTGATCTGGAAGACCACCATCCTCGATCCCAACAACGGCATCCTGAACTGGCTGCTGTCCCTGGTGGGCATCGGCAGGGTGGACTGGATCGGTCAGTTCCCGCTGACGATGGTGATGGTCGAACTGATCTGGCAGTGGACGCCGTTCATGATGCTTCTCATCCTCGCCGGCCTCCAGTCGATGCCTCGCGACATCCTGGAGGCCGGTCGAGTCGACGGTGCCGGCGCGTTCTCTCTCTTCAGAGAGCTGACGCTGCCGCACCTTCGGCGCTTCATCGAGCTGGGGGTCGTCCTCGGTGCGATCTACCTGATGAACACCTTCGACGCCATCTACATGATGACCCAGGGCGGGCCGGGCATCGCGAGCGCGAACCTGCCGTTCTACATCTACCAGCGCGCGTTCCTGGGCTTCGACATGGGGCAGGCGGCGGCGATGGGCGTCGTGGTGGTCATCTTCACGATCATCATCGCCAACTTCGCACTGCGATTGATCTTCAAATCGTTCACCGGCAAGGAAGAGGCGGCCTAGACATGACAACTACCGTCGAAAAGGCAACGCCGGCACAGGGTTCTGGCGTCACCGCGAAGAAGAAGTCCAGCAAGTTCTCCGTGTGGGGAGTGGTGGCCTGGCTCGTCGGGCTCGGGTTCTTCTTCCCCGTGTTCTGGATGATCCTGACGTCGTTCAAGCAGGAGGGTGACGCGGCGACCAGCCCGCCGAAGCTGTTCTTCACCCCGACGCTGGACCAGTACGGCGCGGTGTTCGACCAGGGTATCGGACCCGCAATGCTGAACTCGTTGTTCGCCACCGGGTTGTCGACGATCCTGGTGCTGCTGCTGGGAACGCCCGCGGCGTTCGCGCTGTCGCTGCGCCCGGTGCGCAAGACCCAGGACGCGTTGTTCTTCTTCATGAGCACCAAGATGCTGCCGATCGTGGCGGTGATCCTGCCGCTGTACGTGATCGTGTCGAACATCGGTCTGCTGGACAACATCTGGGCGCTGGTCATCCTCTACACCGCGATGAACCTGCCGATCGCGGTGTGGATGATGCGGTCGTTCTTCCTCGAAGTCCCCGGCGAACTGCTCGAGGCCGCCAGCCTCGACGGCGCCAGCCTGTGGCGGTCGGTGCGTGAGGTGATCCTGCCGCTGGTCTCGCCCGGCATCGCGGCGACGGCGTTGATCTGCGTGATCTTCGCCTGGAACGAATTCTTCTTCGCGGTGAACCTGACCGCCGTGAACGCCCAGACCATGCCCGTGTACCTCGTCGGCTTCATCGCCGGTGAGGGGCAGTACTGGGCGGTGCTGTCGGCGGCCGCGACCATGGCCGCGCTCCCCGTCATCATCTGCGGATGGTTGGCGCAGAACAAGCTGGTGCGCGGGCTTTCCTTCGGCGCGATCAAGTAACCGGATTCACGAGAGACACGGAGAACGCAATGGCTGCAATCACGTACAAGAACGCGTCGTGCATCTACGAGGGCTCGGACAAGCTCGCGGTGGACTCACTCAACCTCGACATCGCCGACGGTGAGTTCGTGGTGCTGGTCGGCCCGTCCGGGTCAGGTAAGAGCACCGCACTGCGCATGCTCGCCGGGCTCGAGGACATCGACGAGGGCGCCATCGAGATCGGTGGCAAGGACATGACCGGGGTGCCGTCCAAGGACCGCGACATCGCGATGGTGTTCCAGAACTACGCGCTGTACCCGAACAAGACCGTCGCCGAGAACATGGGCTTCGCATTGAAGTTGCGCGGTGTGCCTGCCGACGAACGGCGGCGCAAGGTCGAGGAGGCGGCCAAGATTCTCGACCTCACCGAGTTCCTGGACCGCAAACCAGCGAAGTTGTCCGGTGGCCAGCGCCAGCGTGTCGCCATGGGTCGTGCGATCGTCCGTGAGCCGCAGGTGTTCTGCATGGACGAGCCGCTGTCGAACCTCGATGCGAAGCTGCGTGTGCAGACCCGCACACAGATCGCCGCGCTGCAGCGGCGGCTCGGCACCACCACCGTCTACGTCACCCACGATCAGGTGGAGGCGATGACGATGGGGGACCGGGTCGCGGTGCTGCGCTTCGGGAAACTGCAGCAGTTCGCCTCGCCGAACGAGCTCTACGACCGGCCGGCCAACGCGTTCGTCGCCGGCTTCATCGGCTCGCCCGCGATGAATCTGGTGACGCTGCCGGTGACGTCCAACGGGGTGAAGGTCGGTGAGTCCACGCTGGAACTCGAGCGCGACGACCTGACCAAGATCAGCGACGCGGGCCTGTCGGAGGTGACCTTCGGTATCCGGCCGGAGCAGTTGGAGATCAGCGACAGCGGTGGCATCGACGTCGTCGTCGACCTCGTCGAAGACCTCGGCAGCGAGGCGTACGTCTACACGCACTCGACGAACGGCGTCGAGCTGGTGGCCCGGTGCAATCCGCGCACGGCGCCGAAGCTGGCCCAGACGGTGGAGCTGCGCAAGCACCCGGACGGTGTGGTGCACCTGTTCCATCCCGAGACCGGCGAACGGCTGAATTAGGTCCGCCCGCTGCGCCGAGTTCTACACCAGGGTCGTGCTCGGGCGTGGACAACGACCCTCACGTAGAAGTCGGCGGCGTCCACCCGCGTTCGGCGAAGGCTTGCCGGACGCGGTGCAGGATGAACAGCTTGCTGTGCTCGGCCACCACCCGGAAATCGAGCCAACCCTGGCGGGCGATGAATTCGGACCGGCCGATGTCGTACACGTACTGGCCTCGAATCGTCGCGTGGTGCGCGCCTTCGTAGTCGAGCCCGACCTTCGGCTCGTCGTAACCCATGTCGATGAACGCCTCCGAACGTCCGTCGGTGACGCGGATCTGTGTCCGGGGTCGCGGCAGGCCGCCGTCGATCAGCGTCAGGCGCAGCCGGGTCTCCTGCGGTGACTCTGCGCCGGCATCCATGAGGTCGAGCGCGACGCCCGCGGACCGGATACCGCGTGCACCGCGGTAGCGCAGGGCCAGTGGCGCGATGTCGACAGCGCTGACCCCCGTCGCGGCGCCCAAGGCGTCGAGGTGGACGACCGCGGCGTCACGCGGGAGGTGGCGGGCCAGATCGAAGGCCGTGCGCGCCGGCGACGTGACGGGGAGGTCGCCGATGTACACGACTTCGTCGTCGCCGACTCTTTCCTCGCGGACGATGACCCCGGCCCTGCGACGGCCGTGCTCGGCGATGATCTCGATCGGCGTCGTCGCGTCGACCCACTTCGCCCCGTGCAACGCCGCGGCGGCTCGCCCGGCGATGATGCCGTGACGCCCGGTCCACAGCCAGGCGGCGGATGCGTTGAGCAGCAGGGTGCGTGGTGCGCCTCGCGGCGCGTAGACACCCGGGTGGACGGCGACGTATCGCGCTCGCAGTTGTCCGCGGGTGAGCTTCCCGCGAGTGATGGCTTCGCGTCCGATGAACGGTTCTGACATGCGTCGATGCTCTCGGCGGCAGCCGACGACGCACGCCCCTGAGGCGCTCGACGCACGCGTGGCTGTGAATGGAGCGGCGCTTGTGGACGGCGAGTTCTACCTCAGGGTTGTCCTTCGGCGTGGACAACGACCCTGGTGTAGAAGTCGGCGATGAACGCATCCGCGCGAACGGGTAATACCGTGGCGTGGTGGATCACTTCGGTCGGGTACGCCTGACCAACCCGGACAAGGTGCTGTACCCGGCCACGGGTACCACCAAGGCCGAGGTGTTCGAGTACTACGTCAACGTCGCCGAGGCGATGATCCCGCACATCGCCGGCCGGGCGGTCACCCGTAAACGCTGGCCCAACGGCGTCGGCGAGCTCGAGTTCTTCGAGAAGCAGCTGGCCAGCTCCGCCCCGGACTGGTTGGCGCGCGGCACGATCGTGCACAAGTCGGGCACCACCACCTACCCGCTGATCGACACCCGCGAGGGCCTGGCCTGGCTGGCGCAGCAGGCGTCGCTGGAGGTGCACGTCCCGCAGTGGCGCTTCGTCGGCGAACCTGACAACCTCACGCCCGGCCCGGCCACCCGCATCGTCTTCGACCTCGACCCCGGTGAGGGCGTCACGTTCCGTCAGCTGTGCGAGGTCGCCCACGAGGTCCGCGACCTCATCGACGGCATCGGCCTCACCTCCTTCCCGCTGACCAGCGGCAGCAAGGGGCTACACCTCTACGTCCCGCTCGACGAGCCGATCAGCAGCCAGGGCGCGTCGGTACTGGCCAAACGGATCGCCCAGCAGCTCGAGAAGACCATGCCCAAACAGGTCACCGCGACGATGACCAAGAGCCTGCGCACCGGCAAGGTCTTCCTCGACTGGAGCCAGAACAACGGCAACAAGACGACGATCGCGCCGTACTCGATGCGGGGCCGCGACGAGCCCACTGTCGCCGCACCCCGCACCTGGGACGAGATCGAGGACCCCGACCTGCGGCACTTGCGGTTCGACGAAGTGCTCGAGCGCATCGAGGAGTTCGGCGACCTGCTCGCCGACCTCGACGAGAAGGTGCCCGTCGAGGACCGGCTGACCAAGTACCGCAGCATGCGCGACCCCTCGAAGACTCCTGAACCCGTCCCGCCCCGGCCGCCGAAGGCCGGCAACAACGACCGCTTCGTCATCCAGGAACACCACGCCCGCCGCCTGCACTACGACCTGCGCCTGGAACGCGACGGGGTGCTGGTCAGCTGGGCGGTGCCGAAGAACCTGCCTGACCGCCCGTCGGAGAACCGCCTCGCCGTCCACACCGAGGACCACCCGCTGGAGTACCTCACCTTCCACGGCACCATCCCCAAGGGCGAGTACGGCGGCGGCGACATGATCATCTGGGACACCGGCACCTACGACACCGAGAAGTTCAACGACCACGCCCCCGACGGCCCGGCGAAGGGTGGCGAGGTCATCATCACCCTGCACGGCGAGAAGATCGACGGGCGTTACGCGCTGATCCAGACCGACGGCAAGAACTGGCTCGCCCACCGGATGAAGGACCAGGGCAACCCGACCTTCGAGGACTTCGCGCCGATGCTGGCCACCCACGGTTCGGTCGAGAAGTACACCGCGAAACAGTGGGCGTTCGAGGGCAAGTGGGACGGCTACCGCCTGCTGGTCGAGGCCGACCACGGCAAGCTGTGCCTGCGGTCCCGCAGCGGCCGCGACGTCACCGCCGAGTACCCTCAATTCCGCGCGCTGGCAGCCGATCTCGCCGACCACCACGTGGTGCTCGACGGGGAGGCCGTGGCCCTCGACGAGAAGGGCGTCCCGAGTTTCGGACAGATGCAGAACCGCGCCCGCTCCACGCGGGTCGAGTTCTGGGCCTTCGACATCCTGCGCCTCGATGGGCGGTGGCTGCTCAAGGCGAAGTATCGCGACCGCCGAAAACTGTTGGAGACCTTGGCCGCTGGCGGCGGACTGATCGTGCCGCCGCAACTCGAGGGGGACGGCGCCGAGGCGCTCGACCACGCCCGCGAACGCAAGTGGGAGGGTGTCGTCGCCAAGAAGTGGGACTCCACCTATCAGCCGGGGCGACGGTCGTCGGCGTGGATCAAGGACAAACTCTGGAACACCCAGGAAGTCGTGATCGGCGGGTGGCGGCAGGGCGAGGGGGGCCGCAGCAGCGGTATCGGCGCACTGGTCCTCGGCATCCCCGGACCCGACGGTTTGGAGTTCGTCGGCCGCGTCGGCACAGGATTCACCGAGAAGGAACTCGGCATGCTCAAGAAGACGCTGGCACCCCTCCACACGAAGGAATCACCATTCGTCACAAGGCTTCCCACCCAGGATGCCAAGGGGGTGACGTTCGTGCGGCCCGAACTGGTGGGGGAGGTGCGCTACAGCGAACGCACCGGCGACGGCAGGCTGCGTCAGCCGTCGTGGCGGGGACTGCGGCCCGACAAGACTCCTGACGAGGTCGTCTGGGAGTGATCCCGGGCGTCGGCCACATTCCGGCGGTCATTGGCCATCGTCCGCCTGTCCTCCACTGGCAGTGGGCATTACGTTCCAAACCCAGAGAGAGGAGCGCCTGATGCCCGGAGTGAAGCCGTACGGCCGGCTGCAATACAAAGAAATCAACGGTAAGCGCATGGCGTACATCGACGAGGGCGACGGCGACGCCATCGTGTTCCAGCACGGCAACCCGAGCTCGTCGTACCTGTGGCGCAACGTGATGCCGCACCTGGAAGGGCTCGGCCGACTCGTCGCCTGCGACCTGATCGGGATGGGCGCCTCCGACAAACTGGATCACCCGGGGCCCGGCAGCTACCACTATCACGAGAATCGCGACTACCTTTTCGCGCTCTGGGACGCGCTGGATCTCGGCGATCGCGTCACGCTCGTACTCCACGACTGGGGCGGTGCGCTGGGACTCGACTGGGCCAACCACCACCGCGACCGGGTCGCCTGCATCGTGCACATGGAGACCGTCTCCGTACCGATGGAGTGGGACGACTTCCCCGGCGAGGTCGCCCAGATGTTCCGCGGCCTCCGCTCTCCGCAGGGCGAGGCAATGGTGTTGGAGAACAACGTCTTCATCGAGGGTGTGCTGCCGTCCGTCGTGATGCGCACTCTCAGCGACGAGGAGATGAACTATTATCGCCTGCCGTTCCTGAACCCCGGCGAGGGCCGGCGGCCCACGCTGTCATGGCCGCGCGATGTCCCGATCGCCGGAGAACCCGCCGAGGTGGTCGAGGTGATCGAGGAGTTCGGGGCGTGGCTGGCCGAAAGCGACGTTCCCAAACTGTTCGTCCGCGCAGATCCGGGGGTGGTCCAGAGCGGGCAACGCATCCTCGACATCGTCCGCAGCTGGCCCAATCAGACCGAGATCACCGTTTCGGGAACACATTTCCTGCAGGAGGACAGCGCCGACGAGATCGGCACGGCCATCGCTTCTTTCGTCCGAACGATCCGCTCAGGCGCCGGCGATCTGCGCGACGAGCAGTCGGATGCGGTCGGCGTCGAGGCCGGGGCGTAGCCGGCCGCCGCGGCCGAGGGCGACCAGCCCGTGTAGGGCCGCCCACACCACCTCGGTGAGCGCGTCGACGTCCTGTCCGTCCGCGACCGTCGCGACCGCTTCGCGTAGTTCGGCGAAGGCCGCTTTCAATTGGGGCGGCGTATCGGGCGCCGCGAACTGCAGCGTGGTGCCGCGAGTGAACATCGCGTCGTACACCGCCGGGTTGGCGCGGGCGAAATCGACGTAGGCGTGCGCGACCTGCAGTAGTGCGTCCGGGCCGGAGCGCGCGGTCCGGACCGCCTCGGCGAGTTCTCCGAAGCCTTCGACCGCGACCGCCGCGGCGATCTGCTCCATCCCGGCGAAGTGCTTGTAGAGCACGGGCTGGCTGTACTCGATCTCGGCGGACAACCGGCGGGTGGTGACGGCCTCCCAGCCCTCGGCCTCGGCGACGCCACGGGCCGTGCTGACGATCAACCGACGCCGGGCGGCCTGCTCTCGAGCGCGACGCTCCTCCAAGGACATGAGCCCACTCTAGCGCTGCTACTGACGCTAGCGCTGCTATTGACGCAGGCGGGATGCGGGGTTAGCGTTGCTAACGCCTGATCGAGGGAGTGGGACATGGACATCGCCATCACGCTGACCGCGTTGGTCGCCGTACTGGGCGCCGCGGTGGTCTACGGCACCGACGTCTTCTGCGCCATCGTGCTCAGACCCGCGCTCGCGGGGGTCGGGGACCGTGCCCTGACCGCGGTCCTCGGGGGCGTCCACCGCTACGGGGACAGGCGCATGCCGATACCGGGCGTGCTCAGCGTGGTTGCCACCGCGGCGACCGCCGTGCTGGCCACGATCGCGGCGCACCGGGCGCAGGCCCTCACGGCGGCTGTCGCGCTGATCCTCCTTCTGGTGTGGACGGCGCTCTACGCCACGGTCAGCGCGCCGATCAACCGGCGGTTCACCGCGGCGGCCGCCGCCGGCGGAGACCTCCCGGATCCTCGTGCACTGCAGGCAAAATGGGATCGGATCATCGACACCCGGGCGGCACTGCAGGGTCTGGCGGTCCTCGCGCTGTGCGTGGGACTGGTGCTCTGATGTTCGAGCTCAGGATCTACACGCTGCGCTCCCGGGAGGCGCTGCAGCGGTATGCGACCGTGCACTGGGCGCGCCACGTCGACACCTTCGAGAAGTTCGGCATCACCACCCACGGCGTGTGGATCGACCGCAGCGGCGATGCGCACCGACTCGTCGCGCTGATCCGCTACTCCGAGGACGCCGACATCGACCACGTCACGCGGACCGTCATGACCAGCCGCGAATTCGCCGCCGATATGGCGGATTTCGACGTCGACGAGATTCTCGACGTCGAGTCTGTCCTTCTCGAGCCGACTCTGGAGCTGATATGACAACGATCGGTTACGTGCTGGCCGGTGTCATCGCCGCCGCGATCATCGCCATCGGCGCCCGCTTCCTGATCGCACCGCGCGTCGCGGCCGCCGGCTACGGCGTACCCGCCGACCCGGCCCAGCCGTACCTGAGGGTCAAAGGCATCCGCGACATCGCCTCGGGGATGTTCGTCGTGGTCCTGATGATCACGGGCACGCCGCACCTGCTCGCGTGGATCCTTCTGGCGGCCACCATCATTCCGATTGCCGATGCGGTCATCGTGGCGAGCGAGGGTGGACCGAGGTCGATCTCGCTCGGCGTGCACGGTGCGACCGCCGTGGTCATGCTCATCGCCGCCGCACTGCTGCTGGCCACCTGAGGGTCGCGCAACGTTTCCTGCTAGCCGGTATTGGCTTGTCGTTGGCCGCCGACCACGATGATCTACGTGGCGAGAGCAATCGGCGAACCGGTCAACCGCGTTGAAGGCGCAGCCAAGGTCACCGGCACGGCCCGCTACACCGCTGACGTCGCACTGCCAGGGCAGGTGTACGCGGTCCTCGTCCAATCCGAGATCCCCCACGGCAGGGTCACCCAGGAATCGCTGCGGGTGGGTTCCGACCGTGCCATGGCTGTCCCCGGGGTCCTCCACGTCCTCACGCCGATCAACTGCCCGCCACTCCGTGACGTGCCCGAGGACCTCAGTTGGGATCTGCCCTTGGAGCGGCGTCCGCCGCTGTCGGACCTCACCGTGCAGCACGTCGGCCAGCACATGGCGCTGGTGGTCGCCGACACTCTCGAAAACGCCACTGCTGCAGCTGCTTTGATTGACCTCCAGTACGAGGCCCGTCCTGCCCTCCTCGACGCTCACGATGTGCTCACCACACCACCGGAGCCCGACGAGCAGGACGGCCGGATCCGACACGGCAGCTACCGCCCCGACCACTTCGTGAAGCTGTCCGAAGAGAAACTGCAGGACCGCCGTGGTGAGCCGCCGACACACGGCGCGCACCGACTCGCCGCCCGGTACACCACACCGGAGAACGCGCACTATCCGATCGAGTTGTCGGCCACCATCGCCAGCTGGTCGGGCGATCAGTTGACCGTGCACGACAGCACCCGCTGGATCGCGGGCGAACGCACCGCGCTGGCCGCCTCTCTCGGCATCGCCGAGGACCGGGTGCGGGTGATCTCCCCACTGGTCGGCGGCGCCTTCGGATCGAAGAGCTTCCTGTGGATGCACGTGGTGCTGTGCGCGCTCGCGGCCCGCGAGGTGGGCCGTCCGGTCAAGCTCGTCCTCACGCGCGACCAGATGTTCACCTCTACCGGGCATCGGCCCCGCACCGAGCAGGACATCGTGCTCGTGGCCGACGGCGATGGCAGGCTGCTCAGCACCGAACACCACACCCTGACCGAAACCAGTACCGTCGCCCACTTCTGCGAGCCCGCCGGGCTGTCGACCCGATTCCTCTACCGCTCAACCCATCTGGAGGTGTCCCACCGCACCGCACGGCTCAACACCCCGACCCCGTGCTTCATGCGCGGCCCGGGTGAGGCGCCCGGGTTGTTCGCGCTGGAAACCGCCATCGACGAACTCGCCCATCAGATCGGCCTCGACCCGCTGCAGCTGCGGGTTCGCAATCACGCCGACACGGACCAAGCCAGCGGTAAGCCGTGGTCGGGTGAGCACCTGCTCGACTGCTACCGAGTCGGCGCCGAGAGGTTCGGGTGGGCCCGCAGGCCGGCCGAGACGCGCGCGCTGCGACGGGACGGCGTCCAGGTCGGGTGGGGGATGGCGACGGCGACCTACCCCGGCCGGCGCATGCCCGCCGATTGCCGCGTCACCACCGCACCCGACGGCACGGTGGAATTCGCCTCGGCGACACATGAGATCGGTAACGGCGTGCGCACGGTCATGTGCCAGGTCGCAGCCGACGTGACCGGGCTGCCCCTATCCCGAGTCGCCTTCCTTTCCGGCGACTCGACATTCCCCTCCGCGCCGTACAGCGGCGCATCCCAGACCACCGCGACCGTCGGGTCGGCCGTCTTCGCGGCTGCGTCCGAATGGAAGCGCCGACTCGACGCGATTCGCCGGGAAAATACGCACGCCGACCCTGCTGGGCTGGTCGGTACCCACCACGAGAACCTGAGTTTCACCGTCGACAGCGACGCCGGCGGCCAGACCGCGACGGCGTCCCAGTCCTTCGGCGCCCACTTCTGCGAGGTGGAGGTCGACGAGCAGATCGGGCGCGCCGGTGTCACCCGCTGGGTCGCGGTCATGGACTGCGGCCGTGTGCTGAACCCGAAACTGGCCCGCAGCCAGGTGATGGGCGGCATCACGTTCGGCCTCGGCATGGCGTTGCTCGAGCGGGTGCCGTATGACCCCGGCACCGCACAGATGCTCGGCGAGTACTACGTACCCACCCATGCCGACCGCCCCGACTTCGACATCACCTTCGTCGACGGCGCCGACTACGGGTTGGATCCGATCGGGGTGCGTGGCATCGGCGAGATCGGCACGTGCGGTGTGCCCGCCGCGATCGCCAACGCCGTCTACCACGCCACCGGAAAGCGGTTGCGCGATCTGCCTATCACGCTGGAGGACCTCATGATGCCTTACCGCCCATCGACCACCGAGGAGGCGCGATGAGCCGGCCCGGCCACGTCGTCGAACTCCGGATCAACGGGAAGACCCGACGCATCGCCGCCGACGTGCGCACCACGCTGCTCGACTTGCTGCGCGAGCGTCTGCACCTGACGGGTACCAAGAAGGGCTGCGATCACGGTCTCTGCGGCGCATGCACGGTCACCGTCGACGGTGAGCGGGTGTTGGGCTGCCTGACACTGGCGGCGTCGATCGACGGTGCGGACGTCGTGACCATCGAAGGAATCGCCGACGGGCAGGAACTGCATCCCCTGCAGAGCGCCTTCCTGGAGTGCGACGGATTCCAGTGCGGCTTCTGCACTGCCGGGCAGATCTCCTCGGCGCGCGCCATGCTCGCCGAACACGCCCGCGGTGACCTCAGCATGGTTTCGTTCGAGGGTCCCCGCGCCGACTTGATCTCCGGCTGTCCGCGGTTGACACCCGCTGAGATCCGGGAACGACTGGCCGGCAACATCTGCCGATGCGGTGCATACGCCAACATCGTCGACGCCGTCGCGGCGGTCGCCGAGGAGCGGACGGCGTGAAGACGTTCGCCTTCCGGCACGCCACCACCATCGACGACGCGCTGACCGCAGGTGGTAAGCCGGGCGCGAAGTACCTCGCCGGCGGCACCAACCTCCTCGACCTGATGAAGGGCGGCGTCGAAACCCCTGAAACGATCATCGACCTGCGGCGCCTGGGCCTGACGACAATCGAACCCACGGCTGAGGGCGGGGTGTCCATCGGCGCCGGTGCGACCAACAGCGCCATCGCCAATCACCCGCTGATCCGCACGCAGTACCCGGTCTTGTCGCACGCCATCCTGAGTGGGGCCACCACTCAGCTGCGCAACATGGCCACCGCGGGTGGAAACCTGCTGCAGCGCGCCCGGTGTCCGTACTTCATGCAAACGGTGTTCACCTCCTGTGACAAGCGCGCCCCCGGCAGCGGATGCGCCGCGCGCAGCGGATTCCACCGGGAACACGCGATCTTCGGAGCCGGCGGTGGTTGCATTGCGGTCCATCCGTCCGACATGGCGGTTGCCTTGGCCATCCTCGACGCCGTCGTCCACGTCCGTGCCGCGGACGGGCGGCGATCCATCCCGATCGAGGATTTCTTCGCGCTGCCGGGGGACACCCCGCACGTCGACAACACCCTGCGCGACGGGGAACTGATTCTCGGCATCGAACTGCCGCCGTCGAAGCTCGCCGACCACTCCTGGTATCTC
Source organism: Mycobacterium sp. GA-2829 (assembly GCF_001499965.1). Classification (GTDB taxonomy): domain Bacteria; phylum Actinomycetota; class Actinomycetes; order Mycobacteriales; family Mycobacteriaceae; genus Mycobacterium. The sequence goes on along the minus strand of NZ_LQIT01000003.1, from coordinate 42,662 downwards.
AAGGTGCGCGACCGGCGCAGCTACGCGTTCGCGTTGCTGTCGGTGGCTGTCGGATTACGCGTCGAGGACGGTGTCATCACCACCGCCGCCCTCGCGCTCGGCGCCGTGGCGGCCAAACCCTGGCGGCTACGAGCGGCCGAGCAGGTGCTGGTCGGAAGGCGGCCCGGCGCCGAGGCCTTCCATGCGGCGGCGGCGCTCACGTCGGACGGCGCCGAACCACTGGCGCAGAACGCCTTCAAGGTCGACCTCGCCCGCAACAGCGTGGTGCGGGCCTTGTCCCGGGCAGCCGAAGTGTGCTGATCCGATCACGCCACGACGCGGAAGTGCTGCGCCTTCGGATCCGAAGCATCCGGCAGCGTCATCCCCGCGGCGGCACCCGAACGCAGATAGTCGATCACCGCGTCGTTGAGCTCCTCACCCGGGACGACGGCCGGGATACCCGGTGGATAGGGCGTGATCTGTTCTGCCGCAACGCGTCCGGCGGCCTTGTCGGCAGACGCCATCTCCGTGTTTCCGAAGAACGCGTCGCGTGGCACGATCACCGTCGGCAGTTCGATCTCCTCCGGGGTCGGGAGGTCGATCCGTGGCGGTGGTTCGAAACCCCGCGCGGCGGCACGCCACGACGTCAGCGCACCCAACAACCTGTCGGCGGTGTGCCGATCGTCGGCGAACGACATCGTCGCCAGCATCCGCCGGTGGTCGGACATGCCGAGGTCGAGTTGGCAGTGCTCGCGCATCCAGTCGACGCCCTGATAGCCCGATGTTCCGGTGGCCGAGATGTCCATCAACACCTGCAGACGGTCGAGGTCATGTGACGCCTGCTCACCCAGCAGCTCCTCGTCGAGCACCGCCACGTCGGGGATCTCCTCGATGCGCTTGCGGACATCGGCGGCGAGGTCCAATGCCGCGCCGAGCAGTTCATGGCCGTGCTCGACCATCTGGCGACGCCACGCGTCCAACGCGGCATAGACCATGACGTTCGGACTCGTCGTCATGAGCAGGTCGGCGCACTTGGACAACCGGGCGGCGTCGACTAGATCGCCCTGCAGGTGGAACACCGAGCCCTGTTCGAAGCCCGCGCCCATCTTGTGCACGCTGACCACACAGACGTCGGCGCCCGCATCCATGGCCCAGGTCGGCAGATCCTCGTGAAAGGGCAGGTGTGCGCCCCACGCCTCGTCGACGATCAGGGGTTTGCCCCTGTCGTGGCACACCTTTGCGATGGCGGGAAGGTCGGCGCAGGTGCCGTACGGGCTGGGGCTGACCACCAGCGCACCCGCGGCGTCGGGATACTTCTCCCACGCCGCGGCCACCTGCTCGGGGGACGGCGGGTGCGAGAAGTGTCGCTCGGCATCCCACTGCGGGGTGATCCATCTCGGTTGCACCCCGGACAGGATCAGGCCTGCCACCACCGACTTGTGGCTGTCGCGGCTGAGCAGCAGTCCGCCCTGCTGTCCACCCGCCACTGCCATCATCGCGGCCTTCACCGAAAGTGAACTGCCGCAGGTCGAGAAGAACGCGGCGTCGGCCCCGACGGCTTCGGCCATCAGGTCTTCGGCATCGGACAGGAAAGCGCCTCGCGACATCCGGTCGTCGAGACCGCCGGACGCCAGCACATCGTCGCGAAACGGATCCTTGCCCAGCACCGCGAGCGCGCGCTCGTCGGCGCCGCGGCCCTGCCGGTGGCCGGGCGGGCTGAACCCGTATCGCTCACTGCGGTGGTAGTCGGCCAGCGCGTCCAACAGAGGTGCGTTCGACTGATCCATGGCAGGGGGCTACCCAAGCCCGCTGCGTTGAATCTCAGACTCGGACTGCCGCCCCGGCGACCGCCTCCTGCAGCCCGCGCGTCGCCAGCTGATCGGCCAGCTCGTTGTCGCTGACCCCCGAGTGCCCCTTCACCCAGAACCACTCCACGGTGTGCCGCTCGCAGGCCTTCTGCAGCCGCTGCCACAGATCGACGTTCTTCACCGGCTGTTTGGCCGCGGTCATCCAGCCGTTGCGCTCCCAGCCGAGCACCCACTTGGTGATCCCGTTGCGGACGTAGGTGCTGTCGGTGTGCAGGTGCACCACGACCGGTCGGGTCAACGCCTCCAGCGCCATGATCGGCGCGGTCAGCTCCATCCGGTTGTTGCTCGTCGCACCGGCCTCACCGCCGTACATCTCGCGGACGTGACGGCCCTGGCGCAGCACCGCACCCCAGCCGCCGGGGCCGGGGTTGGGCCTGCAGCCGCCGTCGGTGTGGATGATCACGGCGTCGGTCATGCGCTGAGGATAGGCGCGGAGATCAGTGCCGTCGGGACCGACATTCCGAGAGCGCGGTGGCGCAGCGTGGTGATCCGGCGTCCCGGCTGCACCGCATCCTTGACCGGCGCCGTGTGGTCACCGAAGAACGCCACGGCGGCGTCGATGTCGGCGACGACGTAGGTGATGCCCCACAGCGTCGACGGGCCGTCGCCCGCCGCTGTGGGGGAGCCCACCACCTCGAGAATCACCTCACCGAGCCGGAAGAAGACCTGCCGCGCCGGTCGGCCGCCGAGTTCGGTGTCGCGCACCCGCCGCGCCTCGACGCCGATGGCGCCCAGCGATGCGACCGTCCGCGAGAGGTGCGGCGACATCAGCACGACGTGGTCGATCGCGGTGACCCCGTTCGCATGTACGGCGGGCTGCGCCGGGGCGGCGTCGGAGCCCGCCGTCGGGACGCCGTCGAGCGAAAGCGCCTCCGGCAGGCCCCGCAACGACCAGCCGACGATGCCGGTGCCCGCATCGCGACCCACCAACTGGATGCGGACCCCGCCGATGCGGCACACCTCATCGGGGTCGACGGTGAACCCCGCCTGCGTCCACGCCGACGCGGGATCGGCGACATGGAATTCGGAGACGGTGACGGGACCGGCCGGGCTCATCCGACCGAGGCTACGTCGGCACCGGGTGCCACATCGCGGGTGTCCGGACGAAAGCCGACCACAACGCCTGATTCGCCTGTTCGGCGGGGCTTTGCTCGGTACCGTGAGGCGAACGATCCGCGTATCACCGGAGGACGGGTGGGGTCATGGCGGGTGGGATAGCGGAAGAGCTGGCAGCCGCCGGGTTCACCGATGCGGTGGAGGTCGGCCGGGGCGGCGGCGGTGTGGTCTACCGGTGCCATCAGAAGTCGCTCGGGCGCAGCGTCGCGATCAAGGTGCTGGCCTCCGATCTCGACGACGACGACCGTGAGCGCTTCCTGCGTGAGGGGTACGCGATGGGCGCACTCTCGGGGCACCCCAACATCGTCAACATCCTGCAGGTCGGGGTCACCGAGGGCGGCCGTCCGTTCATCGTGATGCCTTACCACGCGCGGGGTTCGCTGGCGCACCGCCTGCGCCGCGAGGGCCGGATCGCCTGGCCCGAGGCGCTGCGAATCGGCGTCAAACTCTGCGGCGCACTGGAGACCGCGCACCGGACCGGAACCCTGCACCGCGACATCAAACCGGCCAACGTCCTGGTCAACGACTACGGCGAACCGCAGCTCAGCGATTTCGGGACCGCCCGCATCGTCGGCGGATACAAGACCGTGACCGGCTTCTTCACCGGCACGCTGTCCTACACCGCACCCGAAGTCCTCAGCGGTACCCCGCCGACGGTGGCTGCCGACGTCTACTCCCTCGGCGCCTCGATCTACGCGCTGATCGCCGGTAACCCGCCGCACGAACGCAAGGCCGACGAGGACCTGATCGCGCACTACCTGCGGATCACCTCCACGCCCGTACCGGACCTGCGCCCGGAGGGCATACCCGTCGACGTGTGCAACACCATCGAGAAGGCGATGGCCCGGGAACCCGGTGACCGGTTCGCCTCGGCCGAGGAGTTCGGGCTGGAACTGCAACTGGCACAACGGCACAACGGCCTGACGGCGGACTCGATGGCACTGAGCGAACCGAGTGGACCAGAGGCCCCGCAGGCGACCCCCGAGGCCAAGGACGCGACCGCTGCGCACGTCATGGAGGACGACTCACTCGGCGCCACCGGTGCCATGCCGCCGCCCTCGCCGGGCATGTTCGCCCACACCGCGTCGATCAGCGCGTCGAGCCTGCCGTGGGCCGTTCCCGCGGCTGCGCCACCCGCCCCGCCCACGCCGCCGGACACCGCGGCGGGCCCACCGCGCGAGAAGCCCGACCGCAACCGCAGACTCATCGCCGTCGCGGCTGTTGTCGCGGTGCTGCTGCTCGTGGTGAGCGGGGTGTACATGATCACCTCGCCGCGCGATGACACCGGCGGTGAGGTGGCCGCGCCGGTCGGCCAGACCCAACCGACCCAGGAGGCGCAACCCGGCTGGCGGTCCATCGCCGACGCCCGGGTGGCCCGCGAGGGTGTGGCGGCCACGGAGGCCGACGGCACGATCTGGGTCTTCGGTGGTGTCGGCGACGGCAACCGCGTCAGCGGACGGCACGAAGGGTACGACCCCGCGATCGACAGCTGGAAAGGCGGTGCGGACCTCCCGGTTCCCGTCCAGCACGCGATGGCGGTGACCTGGCAGGGCACGCCGGTCGTGCTCGGCGGCTGGCGCACCGAGGGCGACGATCCCCGGGTCGCCACCGACCAGGTGTGGCGGGTCGTCAACAGCCGCTGGACCGAGCTGCCGCCGCTGCCGACCCCGCGCGCGGCCGCCGTGGCGGCCGTGGTGGGTGACCGCATCATCGTCGCCGGCGGAGTGGACGCAGCCGGAAAGCCGTTGTCCCGCACCGACATCTACGACGGCACCGCATGGCGGCCCGGCGCCGACATCCCGACGCCGCGGCAGCTGGCCGCCGCGACGTCGGACGGCAGACTGGTCTACGTCGCCGGTGGCAGGAGTGGTACGACCGATCTGGCGACCGTCGAGGCCTACGATCCGGCCGCCGACACCTGGACCACCCTGCCTCCACTTCCACAGCCGCGCAGCGACTTCGGCGCCACCAGCGCGGACGGCCGACTGGTCGCGGTCGGTGGGCGATCCGGCGACCAGGTGCTCAAGAGCGTCGCCGCGCTGGACTACGTCACGCGCACCTGGACCGGACTGCCCGATCTGGCGACCGCGCGGCACGGTATGGCGGTGGCCAGCGTCGGCCGCACCGTCTACGCGATCGGCGGGTCGACCGGTGCGGCCGACGGCGCGGTGACCGCATCCGCCGAATCCCTGAAACTCGGGGCGCGCAGGCCACAGCCCGCCGCGCAGTGGCGGACCCTGCCCGATGCGCCCACCGCCCGGCTGATGACGGCGTGGACGGTGCTCGACGACCAGATCTGGCTGGCCGGCGGGATGAGTCATGGGGAGACCCTGCAGACCGTCGAGAGCTACGACACCCGCACCGGCACCTGGCGGGCCGAACCGCCGCTGCCGGTGCCCCTGCACCACGCCACCGCGACGACGTACCGCGGTGAGGTGGTGGTGATCGGCGGCGCCAGCGAGAACATCGCCGACGCGTCGAACAAGGTCTACGCCTTCCGCGACGGGGCATGGGCCGAACTCCCGCCGATGACGTACGGCCGGGTGGCCGGCGCCGCCGCCGTCGTCGGGGACAAACTGGTGGTCGTCGGCGGACAGGACGACAAGCGGCTCGTGCCCCAGACCGAGGTCTTCGACGGGCAGTCGTGGACCGAGGCGGCCGACATCCCCACGCCCCGTGAACATCTGGCAGCGGTGTCCGACGGGGTGTACGTGTATGCCCTGGGCGGGCGGGCACTGAGCGCCGACGAGAACTCCGCGGCCTTCGAGCGGTTCAACCCGCAGACCGGTGCGTGGGAGTCGTTGCCGGACATGCCGACTCCGCGCGGCAGCTACGGGGCGGCCTACATCGACGGCCGGATCGTCGCCGTCGGTGGTGAGGAGCCGACCCGGGTGCTGGCGACCGTCGAGATGTATGACATCGCCGCCAGGACGTGGACCACGCTCGCGCCGATCAGCACACCGTTGCACGGTGAGGCGGTCGCCGCGGTCGGGTCGACGCTGTACTGCATCGGCGGCGCCGACCGCCCGACCCACGAGGGGCCCGTCGCCACCGTCGAGGCGCTCGACTTCACCTAGCGTCGCGCAACTGGGCGATGGTCACCGCACCGCGCCGCAGCGCCTCGTTGGCCAATCGGACGCGGCGGTCACCCTCGGCCGGGACGGCGAACTTGTCGTACAGGTTCTGCAGGTGCTGTTTGACCGCGGCCTCGGTGACGTACAGTTCGCCCGCCAAGCGGCGCACCGAAGCGGGTTCGGGGAACAGGTCGTCGGAGACGAGTGGCCGGCACAGCGCCACGAGGACGTCGACCTCGCGCCGGGTCAGCCGGGGCGGGAGATCGGACGGTTTGGCCGAGACCGTCTCCTCGTCGCGCGATCCGTCGCCGCCGTCGTGCCAGAACATCAACCGGGACCTGCCGACCCGCACCTCGTCCCCCGAGCGCAGCACGCGTTCGGCGGTGATCCGTTCCCCGTTGAGGTAAGTGCCGTTGCGGCTGCCGAGATCCCTTATGGACCAAGCGGATCCGAGGTTCTCGAAGACGCTGTGCAGTCGGGACACGGTCTCGTCGTGCTCGAGCGAGACGTCGTTGGTCGGGGCCTTGCCGAGCGTCACCCGCTGCCCGTCGAGCGGGATCACCTCCCGGCCGGACGGTTTCCACACCTCGAGGTGGAACGGCATGACGACCTCCTGTCGGAGGTCATTCTCACCCGCATCCACGGTTCGTGGTCGGGGAATGCGCCGCGGGCCGCCGGGGAGACCCCGACGGCCCGCGTCACCGCTCAGGCACCGCGGCGGCGGATCTTCTCCAGCAGTGGGGGCCAGGGCCATTCGCTGCCCGCCCGCCCGCGGGGCGCCTTCAGGAACGCCAGGCCCAGCACGAATCCGAAGACGATGTGACCGACCAGGGTGATCGTCACCGTCGCCGGGTTCAGCGGGAACATCATCTGCTGACCGCGCGGAGCCAGGGCGACGGTCGCGATCAGCCCCGCCCATGTGGGGAACACCGCGAACGCGACGGCGGCGGACACCGCCTTGACGTTCGACCACCGGTCGATGCCGAGCGCGAACGCGATGACGAAGAACGCGACCCCCAGCCCGCCGCCGTCGCCGATGTAGCGCCACACGTAACCGACCGCCGCGCTGCCGGTGGTGTCGGGCTCGCCGGTGACCCACGACCCCATCACGGGGATGAAGTCCTCCATCAGATCCAGCACATGGACCGCGAACAGCCGGGCTCCGTCGTAGACGATGCAGGCCACCATGCCGGCGATCAGGCCACGCCCGACGATCATGTCGGTCCGGTGCGGTGCGAACACCACCAGCGTCGCCAGCACGGCGGTCAACACGATGATCGCCACCGAGGCGGTGGCCTGCGGAACCCAGCCGAACACGTCGATCGAGATGCTCAGGATAGGCATCGCCGCCAGCAGCAGCACCAGCAGAAGCCGCCCGATCTGCCACACGCTGGGCGGGGCGGGATGAACGGCGGCCAGGTCGGCGTACCGCTGGCGCACGGTGTTGGTGACATGGCCGACGACGATGCTGGGCAGCCGGACTGTCTTGCCCACGGCCGCGGTGCGCAGGCGCGTGGTGACCGGTTCGTCGAGGGGGATGTCGGTCGGCAGCGGGCGGAGCAGCACCGCATCGCGCAGCCGCACTGTCTCGTCGTGACCCCGGCGAGGGGAGTTGGCGGAAGCTGTCGCAACCATGAGGTCCTCGATGTCGTTCGTCGTGGCGGAGGGAACGACATCGATCCTCGTCAGCGCACCGCGTCCGCGTAATCGCGGCGGAGACAGAATCGGCTGACCGCGGGTAAGACTTTCCTGTCCGCCGGGCTAGGTGTGCCGCCGGTCGTGCGGGGCGGTCGCGGGAACCCGGCCGAGCAGTACCCCGAGGCCGATCATCCCGACCGCGAGCGCGAGGTGCAGCCAGTTGTCGGCGGTGTTGAGCGGGACGAAGTTCGCCGCCGAGTGCCGGTCGATCACCAGGCCGTAGACGAACAGCACCGCGTACACGAGTCCGCCGCCGATCAGGTACCACTTCGCCCCGTTGAACGTGCCGTGCAGTGCGATGCCGAGCACGCCGAAGATCAGGTGAACGATGTTGTGCAGCACCGAGACCGCGAACAGGCCGAGCAGCATGGCTCCGGAGTGGTGGCCCGCGAAGGACAGCGCGTCGTAGTCGGTGGTGATGCCCGGGATGAACCCGAGGACGCCGACGAGCAGGAACACCGCGCCGACCGCCAGCGCCGCTTTCTGCACCGGCGCCTTCCCCGAGGTGGGTGCGGCCTTGGGGGTGCCCTGCGTTCCAGGTGTCGCCATCGGTGAGCTCCTTTCCGTTGGGAGTCTTTGCCGTACCCGCTCACCTCGGGCGGAAACCGGGTTCGCCGCAAACGGAACGGGTATGCGCAGGTATGCCCTCGGACCAGACCGATCCGTTCGCCGGATGGGGTGTTCACCGCGGTCTCGCCGCCGCATTCGCCGACCGTTTCCGCGCCGTCCGGAGTTGTGTCGACCCCGCCTACGTGCGCGCCGACTGGGCGCAACGCAACGAGCAACTGGCCCGGGATCTCCTGCCCGTGCCGCCCGCCGACTTCCTGAGCCACCCCGCCATCCGCTTCCAGATGCTGATGGGGGAGCGGATCCTGCCCCACGAGTTGCCGTACGTGCGCGAGCGGTTGGGTGACGATGCGTTGCTGGCCGAGGATGCGATCGGGGCGCCGCCGACGGTGCCGGTAACCGGCACCGACCTCCACACCTCACCGAACTCCGTGCACCAGCTGCACCATCTGCTGCGGTACGAGGAGGCCACCGGCCGACGCGTCCGCGATGCGTCGACAGTCGTGGAGTGGGGCGGCGGGTTCGGCAGCCTCATGCGCCTGCTCGTGCGGCTGCACGGCGGCGACCCGACCAGTGTCGTCATCGACACCCCGGTGTTCAGCGCCCTGCAGTGGCTCTATCTGTCGGCCGTCCTCGGCGATGAGCGCGTCGTCCTGCACCACCGTGCGCCGGTCCGCCCCGAGGCCGGTCGGGTCAACATCGTCCCGATCGGGCTGGTGCGCCACCTCGACGTCGACGCCGACCTGTTCATCTCGAACTGGGCGCTCAACGAGAGCATGCCCGCCGCGCAGCGCGACGTGGTGGCCCGACGGTTCTTCGGTGCGGAGTCCCTGCTGCTGGCCATGCACGCGGGCGACCCGTTCGCGTCGGTGGTCCTCGACCAGGGCGCGCGGGCGGTCCTGCTCGGCGACTTCATGCCCGGCCAGCAGTACCTGGTGCGTTAGGTGATGGTGACGCCGCCGTCGACCACGATGGTCTGCCCGGTCACGTAACCGCCGGCGTCGGAGACCAGCCACACCAGCGTCGCGGCGAGTTCCTCCGGGTCGCCGGTGCGGCCGAGCGCCGCCCGTTCGACGACACTCTCGAGGTAGCCGGGCTTGTACTGGTCGGTCATCTCCGACTTGAAGAATCCCGGCGCGATCGCGTTCACCCGGATGCCCTTGCGAGTCCCCCACTGCTGGGCCAGATCTCGGGTCAGTCCGGCGATCGCGGCCTTGCTCGCGCTGTAGGCCGCCTGCGGCAGCCCCGCGGTGGTGATGCCCAGGATGCTCGAGATGTTGACGATCGAACTGCCCGGCTTCATCACCCGGCCACACGCCTGCGCACCCCAGTAGGAGCCGTTGAGGTTGATGTCGACGACGGACCGGAACTCCTCCGGATTCTCCCGCGTGGCGGGTACCGCCGTGCCCACCCCCGCGTTGTTGACCAGTACGTCGACCCGGCCGAACTCGGACATCGCCGCATCGACCATCGCCTGGCACTGCGCCGGGTCGACGACGTCGGTGGCCACCGACAGCGCGCGCCGGCCCGTCGAACGCACCAGTTCCGCAGTGCCCTCGAGCTTGCCGACGCGGCGGGCGGCCAGCACGACGTCTGCGCCGGCCTCGGCGCAGGCCTTGGCGAACGACACCCCGAGACCGGAGGAGGCGCCGGTGACGATGACGACCTTGTCGTCGAGACGAAATCTGTCGAGTACGGACATGGACGTCATCCCACCACACCGGTGCGGGAGCAACTGCCGGGCGTACGGCAACGAGTTGGATAGGGTGAGTCCCGATCCGGGGGGTTCAGCCTCAGCCCCTCATCACGTCTCGCGCAGAGGTGAACCGATAAGCACGAACACCGACGCCGCCGCAGTCCCGGTGCGCACTCGCGTCGAGATCACCGAACCCGACAAGGCGGCCGCCTTCCTCGACGACGCCTACGGCTCGCGGCTGCGCCTGTCGAGGCTGGACGAACCGAAGTGCGGCGGCGCGGTCCTCAGCCACATCCGCCTTGATGCCGGTGCTTTCGTCCTCGACGAGATCGAACTGCTCGGCAGCTTCACCGCCGCACCGGATCCCCTGCACAGAGTCGCCGCGGTGTGGGCGCAGCGCGGCCGGATCGCGGGCCGGTGCGGAGGCGTCGAGGGCATCGCCCGGCCCGGCGAGGTGACGCTGCTGGCGCAGCCTGACCTGCCCTTCGACGCCGGCGGGGAGAACGTCGCGCTGACGACGGTTCTGCTCGACCCGGCGCTGATGGCGAGCGTCGCCACCGGGATGCCGCCCGCCCAGGCACCGCAACAGATCAGGTTCTCGATGTTCGAGCCGGTGGACGACCCGGCGCGAAGGCTGTGGCAGCACACCGTCCGCTACATCAGGGACAGCGTGCTGGCCGACGACGCGCTCGCCAGCCCGCTGGTGCTGGGGCATGCTGCGCGGATGCTGGCTGCCGCCACGCTGGCCGCGTTCCCGAACACGGTCGGCGCGGTCGAGACCGCGCACGACCGCGATGCCAAGCCGGTTCTGCTGCAACGGGCTGTTGACTTCATCGACGAGCACCTCGACAGCGACATCGCCCTCGGCGACATCGCCGCGGCGATCCACGTGTCGCCGCGCGCGGTGCAGTACATGTTCCGCCGCCACCTCGACTCGACCCCGCTGCAGTACCTGCGGCGGCTGCGTCTGCACCGCGCGCACCAGGATCTGATCGCGGGTGACCTCCGGTGCGACACCGTCACGGCGATCGCGGCGCGGTGGGGCTTCGGCCACACCGGGCGGTTCGCCGTGGCGTACCGGCAGACCTACGGCCAGAGCCCGCACACCACATTGCGGGGATAGCAGGTTACGGCCGCGCCCCTCAATGGGGATCCGACGTAGGATCGGTTGGGACAGTGAACGTCAGGGGAGGCGTGTGTCCGAGGCGATTCATACCGCGATTGCTCTGGAACTGGCTGCGCTCGTTCGCGATCTCCAGCAGAGCAGGTACGAGTCTGTCTCGTCTGCGCTCAACGACTTCGTGCAGAACGCCGCCAAAGCGGTACCGCACGCCGACGCCGCCGGCGTCACGCAAGCCTTCCGCGACGGTGCGGTGCAGACCGTCGCGGCCACTGACGAGGTCGCGGTGGTGCTCGACAGGATCCAGCAGGATTTCGGCCAGGGGCCCTGCCTGTCCGCCGCGTGGGACCAGCACACGATCCTGGTCGACGATCTGAGCGCCGATCACCGCTGGCCGCGCTATCGGCGCGACGCCCTCGCCCGCACCGCGGTCCGGTCGGTCATGTCGTTCCGGCTGTTCAACAATCTCAAGGCGGTGGGCGCACTCAACTTCTACGCCGAACGCGCGGGAGTGTTCGGCGACGAGGCCGTCGAGGTCGGGTTGGTGTACGCCACCCACGCCGCGATTGCATGGGACGTGCAACGACGCGACGAGCAGTTCCGCAGCGCCCTGGCATCAAGGGACATCATCGGCCAGGCCAAGGGGATGCTGATGGAGCGTTTCAACATCGACGCCGTGCGGGCCTTCGAGCTGCTCAAGCGGTTGTCCCAGGACGGCAACATTCCACTCGTCGACGTCGCCCGGCGGCTGGTGCACGCGGATCACCCGACGTCGTGACTGTCAGTTCGTCCGACGATCCATCCTCCCGGGCGGAGGCGGCTCGCGCGCGCGCCGAGGAACTGCGCAGGCGTCGCGAGGAACTCGACCACGGCATCGCTCCCACCCTCGACACGGCGAAACGCGCGCACGACGGTGCGATGGCGGCATACGCCAGGGCGGAAGCGGCCCATCACGCGGCGGCCAACCGCCACCTGGAGGCCAGTCGGGTTCACCGCTCGGCGGCCGCCGCCCACGAACAGGCGGCGCTCATCGCCCGCGACGGCAACGCCGACGAACACCAGGACGCCGCCGCCCGCCACCGAGCGGAAGCCGAACGGCACGAAGCGGCCGCCGCGGAGGATTTCAACGGGGAACGAGATGACGCCGAACGCGCGTCAGGTGAGTATTTCCATCAGTAGCAGCGCGCCGTCGACGGTGCCCTCGGGCGCCCGGAACGCCGTACACATGACCCGTACCTTCGTCGGCCGGCCGCGCCGGTTCACGGCGTCGACAACGGTCTCCCCGGTCGTGTCGGAGTCGACGAACGCCTTGCCGATCAACGGTTTGACCTCGTCCAGCGGCAGCCCGATGTCGAGTGAAACCAGCAGTTCACCGGTGGTCTCGTCGGCGCGCAGGCCCCACAGTTCCTCACACCCGCGGTTCCACACGACGACCCGCATCTCCCGGTCCACGACGACCAGACCGTGGTTGACGCTGTCGACCAGCGAGTCGAGGAACGTCTGCGCCTTGTCCAGTTCGACGCTGCGCTCGCGCAGTGCCTCGTTGATGGTGTGGAGTTCGTCGTTGGTGGACTGCAGCTCCTCGTTCATCGTCTCGAGCTCTTCGTTGGTGGACTGGAGCTCCTCGTTGGTGGTCTCCAACTCCTCGACCGTGGACTGCAGCTCTTCGTTGGTGGTCTCGAGCTCTTCGTTGGTCGACTGCAGCTCCTCATAGGCCGCCTCGAGCTGATGGTTGGTCTGCACCACCTTGTCGACCAGCGCGCGGGTGGCGGTCACGTCGAAGAAGACGATCGACACGCCGATCAACCCGTTGTGGGTGTCGACCAGCGGGTTGATGTGGATCTCGAACCACACCGGTTCGGCGCCGGCGCGTTGCCACTCGACGTCCTGCACCATCGCCGAACGCCGTTCGACCTTCGCCTGCTCGACAAACGCACGCAACTCGACGGGCCGGTAGGACACCTCCAGGTCGCGCAGCAACCGCCCGATGTCGCGGGCCGAGAGACCGAACGTGGTCTCCGCCTGCTGGTTGATCATCGCGACCGTGTCGTCGCTGGTCACGACGATCTGCGCGACGGGGCTCGCCCGGAACGCCAGTTCGCGGATGGGGTCGAGGCCCGGGAGGTCGCCCTGGCGGTCCAGCGGGCCCGCGGAGTTCTCGACGCGGCCCACGGACCGCTCGCTGCCGCCGGTCTTGCGGAAGATGCGCTGTTTGAGGTTCAGCGGGGTGAAGCGGTCGCTGTGACTCAGCAGCATCTCCGCGTGGCCGAGGAACAGCGTGCCGTTGGGGGCGATCGCGAAGTGCAAGCGGCTCAACACGTTTCGTTGCGTCTCCGCATTCAGATACATCAGCGTGTTCCGGCACACCAGGAGGTCGACGCGGGATATCGGGGCGTCTTTGACCAAATCGTTGCGCCCGAAGATGACCGCCCTGCGCAGATCTTTCCGGAACACGTATCGACCGCCGATCTGCTCGAAGTAGCGGTGCAGCAGTTCGGTTGGGATGGATTCGACCGCCTTGGCGTCGTAGGTGGCGGCGCGCGCCTCGGCCAGGGCCTCCTCGTCGACGTCGGTGGCGTAGATCTTCACGCGCTGGCGGAAGGCCTCCGGTCCGAGCGCCTCGGCCATGACCATCGCCAGCGTGTAGGCCTCCTGTCCGGCGGCGCAGCCCGCACTCCACACGCGGATCGGGTCATTGGGTCCGCGATCGGCCAGCAGTGACGGCACCACCTCTTCCCGCATGAAGTCCCAGGCTCCTGCGTCGCGGAAGAAATCGGTGACGTTGATCAGGATCGTGTTGAACAGCGCGGCGAACTCATCGGAACTCGCCTGCAGCACGTCGAGGTACTCCTCGAAGGTCTCGTAGCCGGCCTGGTCCATCCGGTGCCGAACCCGTCGCATCAGTGACGTGCGCTTGTATCCGGTGAAGTCGAACCCGCGGGAGTCGCGCAGGTAGCGCAACAGGGATTCGAAGACCTCGTCCGACCGCTCGTCCACCCGTGCCCCGTCCGCCAACTGACTACGCCGACTCAACATACTCGCGCTCACAAGGCATTCTCGGGACCGAGGATGGCCCAGACCGTTTTACCGGTCGGTGTCGGCGCGGCCCCCCACATTCGGGCCAGCGTGGTTATGATCTTCAGTCCGGACGGGCGGTCGCCGTCGAAATCCTCGCGCACCGCGGCGGGCACCTGGCTCTCGTCGGCCACCGCGACCGTCACCGTGTCCCCCTTGGCTTCGACCCGGACATTCGGCGCGCTCTCAGTGTGCTGCAGGACGTTTTCCACGAAGACGGTGGCCACGATCTTCGCCACGGGGATGAGCTCAGGGCGCGACCACGCGGTGAGCCATTCCTCGACCATCTCCCGCGCACTGCACAGGCTCGACTGATCGGCAGGTAATTCGGCCTTGGCCCGCCGCCGGTACGGCAGTGGTTCGTCCGCGGTGATGGCGGCGACCGCTGCCCCGAGGGTGGGGAAAACCGGTACCCAGCGGGCCACTCCGTTCCTGCGGATCGCGGAGCGCCCTGAACCGTGCCCGCAGATCAGTAGCAGCGGGATCTCCGGCCAGCGGGTGACGTGCCAACGGGCGCTGGTGAACACCACCCACGCAGATTCTGCGGCGACGGTCAGCCCGCTGACGTCGATCAGGACGGCGCTCGGTTCTTCGAGGGCGGCCTTGATGATGTGGTCGCGAAGCACCCGGTATGTGCTGCTGTCGAGTTCCCCGACAACGCTGAGCAGGGTGTGGCTTCCCGCCGTCGAGGCCGTGATGGCGAGCGGGCCGATGTCGTCAGCCGTCACCGTCGTCGCCCGTGCCTGCCGGTGCCTCGCTGAGCCGCTTGGCCAGCACCTCCATGGCCTGCTCCGCTTCCTCCGCCGCGTCGAGGTAGCGTCGGCTCAACATGCCTGACCCCGCGTTCTCCGCGAGCCGGCGTGACAGCTTGGCCTTCTCCTGCAGGCTGCGCACCGCCACCCACAGTGCGTTCTCCACTTCGTGGTCACGTGCCTCCAACAACGCCTCGGCGGTCCATGCATGCCCCACCTGACAGCGGAAGCCCCCCTCCTCGACGGTGGCCAGCGATCCGTTGCAGTCCGGGCACGTGTAACCCGACGGCGGGCCGAGGGCGTCGGAGTCGAAGTGCGCGGAGAACTTTCGGCCCATGGCGATCCGGTTCTCCAGTTCCAGGCGGGCGTCGGGCTCCATCTCCCGCTCCTCGATATCGCGGTCGGCCAATTTGGTGAGCAGTGCGCCGATGTCGGCGGCCGCTGCCTGGTGCTGGATCACTCCGGCGCGCAACGCGTTCTGGGGCATCGCGGTGAACAAGGCGTCACTCGGGGACTGGGCGACTGTGACCCCGCCCCTGGACCGGATGGCGCCGGACCCCAACGCCCCGTCGTCGAGCACTCCCGACATCACCACCCCGATCGCACGCGGTCCGAACGTCACGGCCACCGAACGGAACAACGTGTTGACCGCGGGACGGTTCATGTTCTCGGTGGGGCCCTCTGAAAGCATGATGCGGTGGTCGCGCACCATCAGGTGCCGATTCGGGACACCCACGTAGATTCGGCCCGCTTCGAGTTCCGCGCTGTCGACAGCCGCCACCGCGGGCAGCCGACCGGCGCGGTCCAGGATGCGGGGCAGCACGCTCGGCGCGTTCGGCGGCATGTGCAGCACGACGAGAACGGCGTACGGCAGGTCCTCGGGGAGTCCCGCGGCGAAGCTCGTCAGCGCCTCGACGCCGCCCGCCGACGCACCGACGGCGACCACGCCACGCAGGACGCCGTCGCCGTTTTCCACTGCGCCGGTCACGCAGGGGGGTTACCCCGTGACGGCGCTGGTAATCGGCTTACAGCTTTCCGATGACGTTATCTGCGAACCATTCGAGGTTGCGGATCTTGGTCTCCAGCGGTTCGGTGTCCTGTCCGGTGATGTAGGGGATCCGGAAGCCGACGATGACGTCCGTTACGCCCTTGTCCTCCAACCGTTTGATGCCGTCAACGCTGAACGCGTCGACCGAGATGACGTGGATCTCGAATGGTCCGGTCTGTCCCTGCTCCTCGCGGTAACGGTTGAGTTTGGCGAGCAGCCCGTCGAGTTCCTCGGGGTCGCCCCCGCCGTGCATCCAGCCGTCGCAGCGGGCGGCGCGTCTGAGGGCGGCGTCGGCGTGGCCGCCGACCAGGATCGGCACCGGCTTGCTCGGGGCGGGGGTCATCTTGGTCTTGGGGATGTCGTAGAACTCGCCGTGGAATTCGAAGTACTCACCGGTGGTCAGGCCGCGGATGATCTCGATGCACTCGTCCATGCGCTTACCCCGCTTGGCGAACGGCACGTTCATCAGCTCGTAGTCCTCGGGCCACGGACTGGTGCCGACTCCCAGGCCCAGCCGGTTGTCGAACAGTGCAGCCAGCGACCCGGCCTGCTTGGCCACCAGGGCCGGTGGGCGGATCGGCAGCTTGAGCACGAAGAAGTTGAACCGCAGCGTGGTGGTCACCGCGCACAGCGCACTGGCCAGCACGAACGACTCGATGAACGCCTTGCCGTCGAGGAACTCGCGGCTGCCGTCGGGGGTGTACGGATACGTCGAATCCGATTCGAAGGGGTAGGCGACGCTGTCGGGGATGGTCATCGCGTCGTAACCCGCGGCCTCGGCGGCCTTGGCCAGCGGGATGTAGTACGTCGGATCGGTCATCGCCTCGGCGTAGGTGAACCGCACAGCGCCTCCTCGGGGTCGGTTGTCGCGAGTGCTGCGCCGAATACTAGAACGTGTTCTAGTCCGATGTTTGAAGAACGGCGCCCCGGGAAGCCCACCGCGGTGAGTGTCGCGAAAACCTTGTACAAACCTTTGGCGTTGGGCGCCAGCATCGGCGGCGGTCTGATCGCAGGCAAGATCTTCACCGAGATCTGGGAGCGGGTTAACCCGGCCGGGACCGAACCGCCCGATCCCGAGGATCTGCAGAGTTCCGCGAAGGAGATCTTCATCGCCGCGGCCATCCAGGGCCTGATCGTCGGCGTGGTCCGCGCCGCGCTGGCCCGTGGTCAGGCCAAGGGCTTCGCCGCGCTGGCCAAGGAGAACCCGGAGTAAGTCCCGACGCGGCGGGTATGTCGCGGGCCATGAGCGATCTGGTGGCGGATGCATTGGTGGCCCGACTGAAGGACTGGGGTGCCGACCGGGTGTTCGGCTACGCAGGCGACGGGGTGAACACCCTGCTCGGCGCGCTACAGCGGTCCGGCGAACCCGAGTTCGTCTCGACCCGGCATGAAGAACTCGCCGCGTTCATGGCGTGCGGACACGCCAAGTACACCGGGCGGGTCGGCGTGTGCATGGCGACCCAGGGCCCTGGGGCCATCCACCTGCTGGCCGGCCTCTACGACGCCAAGCTCGACCGGCGGCCCGTGGTCGCGATCGTCGGCCAGGTGGTGTCGACCGCACTGGGCAGCGGCTACCTGCAGGAGGTGGACCTGCACTCGTTGTTCAGGGATGTGTGCGGTCAGTACGTGCAGACGGTGTTCGCCCCCGAACAGGCGCTGATGGCGCTCGACAACGCGATGCGCACGGCGATCGCAACGTCGACACCGACCTGTCTGATCATCCCGCACGACGTCCAACAGGCCGACATGCCTGACGATCTCGAGCACAGCCACGGCATCATCCCCTCGACGGCGGTCACCGCGCGGGCGGCGGTCACCGCACCCGACGACCAATTACGCAGTGCTGCAGACCTTCTCAACGCCGGCGAGCGGGTGGCGCTGCTGGTCGGTCGCGGCGCCGCCGGAGCGGACGCCGAAATCGCCCGTGTGGTCGACCTTCTCGGCGCGGGGGTGACCACGTCGCTGCTCGGCAAGCCGGTGCTCGACGAGGGCGAACCCTGGCACACCGGGGTGATGGGCCATCTCGGCACCACGGCGAGCGCCCACCTGATGGCCGAGTGCGACACGCTGCTCATCGTCGGATCCAACGATCCGTGGACGGAGTTCTACCCCGCGCCCGGTCAGGCGCGGGCGGTGCAGATCGACCTCCAGCCGCGCGTCATCGGCGCGAAGTATCCCGTCGAGGCGCCCGTCGTCGGGCAAGCGGCACAGGCACTCTCGGCACTGGCCGATCTCCTCGAGCGCAAGACCGACCGCGGCTGGCAGGACCAGGTGCAGCGGTGGCGGGAGGAGTGGCACGTCGAGGCCGCGCGGCGGGCCGCCGCCGAGACCACCGGCGCCAACCCCGAGGCCGTCGTCCGCGCGCTGTCGGACCACCTGCCCGCCGACGCGCGCGTCGCCGTCGACACCGGATCGTCCACCTACTGGTACGCCCGCCACCTGCGCCTACCGCCCGGCGTACCGGCCCACCTCTCGGGGTACCTGGCGTCGATGGGATGCGCACTGCCCTACGGGGTGGCTGCGAAACTCGATGCGCCGCAACGGCCGATCGTCGCGCTGGTCGGTGACGGCGCCATGCAGATGAGCGGGCTGCTCGAACTCGTCACCATCGCCGACCGGTGGCGGTCGTGGCAGGATCCGCGCTTCGTTGTGCTGGTGCTGCACAACGCCGACCTCACCGAGGTGTCCTGGGAGCAGCGGGAGATGGAAGGCAACCCGCGCTTCCCCGCATCCCAGGACGTGCCGCGGTTCCCGTACGCCGACTACGCCGAACTGCTGGGCCTGCGTGGCATCCGGCTGACCGAGTCGACGGCCGCGGACGAGGCGTGGGCGCAGGCGTTGGCGGCCGACCGGCCCACGGTGATCGAAGCGGTCGTCGACCCGGCGACCCCGCTGCTGCCGCCGCTCATGCCGGAGAGCAAGGTCGAGAAGGTGCGCGACGCCCTGGAGCGCGAGAAGTGAGGGCCGAACGTGAGCCGGTGCCCGAACTTCCGGACGAATCTCGCACACGAGCTCACGTTCGGCGCCCGGGTTTTCCGGGTAGAGAGCGAGGCATGGCTGAAGACAGTGCGCCCGACCCCGACGATCCCCGCAAGCCGGATTCGCCGACCGACCTGACGAAACCGTCGGCGCTCTACGTGCTGCGCAAGACCGCGCGCGAGTTCAGCCACGACCAGTGCACCGACCTCGCCGCCGCGCTCACCTACTACGCGGTGCTGTCACTGTTCCCCGCGGTGCTGGTGATGGTGTCGCTGCTCGGCGTGTTCGGTCAGGGCAAGCGCACCACCGACGCGCTGCTCGACCTGATCTCCGACGTCGCCCCCGCCTCGACGGTCGACACGCTGCGGCCCACGGTCCAGCAACTCGTCGAATCGCCCTCTGCGGGTTTCGCTCTGGTGATCGGCATCCTCACCGCGCTGTGGTCGGCGTCCGGGTACGTCGGCGCGTTCGGCCGCGCGATGAACCGCATCTACGAGGTCGACGAGGGCCGACCGGTGTGGAAGCTGCGCCCGCTGCAGCTGGTGCTGACGTTCGCCGCGCTGATCGGAGCGGCGCTGGTGCTGTTCATGGTCGCGGTCAGCGGTCCGGTCGCCGAAGCCGTCGGCAACGCGATCGGCCTCGGTGACGCCGCGGTGACGGCATGGAACATCGGCCGCTGGCCGGTGATCCTGCTGCTGGTCATCATCGCCGTCGCGGTGCTGTACTACGCGACGCCCAACGTGCAGCAGCCGAAGTTCCGGTGGATCAGCCTCGGCGCCGCGCTGGCCATCCTCACCTGGATCCTGGCCTCGGTGATCTTCGGGATCTACGTCGCCAACTTCAGCAGCTACAACAAGACCTACGGGGCGCTGGCCGGCGTCATCATCTTCCTGCTGTGGCTGTGGATCACCAACCTCGCGTTGCTGTTCGGTGCGGAACTCGACGCCGAACTGGAACGGGGCCGCCAGCTGCAGGCCGGGCTGCACGCCGAACGCGAACTGCAGCTGCCGCCGCGGGACACCCGCGTCATCGAGAAGAAGGAAGCCGCGATCGAGGAGGACGTCGAACGCGCCAAGGCGCTGCGGCGCAGCCGGGGCCGCGACGACGGCTGAACCGTCCGGGGCCATACTCACTCGCGTGACTCGACGGATCCACGTCATCGGCATCGGCGCGGGCGACCCCGACTATGTGACCGCACAGGCCGTCGCGGCGCTCAACGACACCGACGTCTTCTTCGCGATGGACAAGGGCGAGACCAAGGACGACCTCGTCGCGCTGCGCCGCCTGATCTGTGAACGGTTCATCACCGAACCCGGGTACCGGTTCGTCGAACTGCCCGACCCCGTGCGCGCCAAGGGCGGTGACTACCGCCGGGCCGTCGACGAATGGCACGCCGCCCGCGCGCGGCTGTGGGCCGACGCGATCTCGGCAGAACTCGACGACGACGGCGTCGGCGCATTCCTGGCCTGGGGTGACCCGTCGCTCTACGACAGCACGCTGCGCATCCTCGACCGGGTCGCCGCCCACGTCGACTTCGACTACGACGTCATCCCCGGCGTCACCGCGATTCAGGCGCTCACCGCGCGGCACCGGATCCCGCTCAACGATGTCGGCGAACCGGTCGTGATCACCACCGGCCGCCGGCTGCGCGAACAGGGGCTCTCCGGCACCGCGGTGGTGATGCTCGACGGCGACTGCGCATTCACCGGGACCCCGCCGCAGACCCGCATCTGGTGGGGCGCCTACCTCGGCACACCCGACGAACTGCTGGTCGCGGGCACCGTCGGTGACGTGGGCGCACGAATCGTCGAGCTGCGCGCCGAGGCCCGTCAGCGACACGGCTGGATCATGGACACCTATCTGCTACGCGCGTGAGCGTGCGAAGATCAGCGCGTGGGTAGCTTCCTGCTGCGGGCCGCGGTCACCGGGGTGGCGTTGTGGGTGGTGACGCAGCTGGTCTCGGGCATCGAGTTCGTCGGCGGGGACACCACCGCAGCGCAGGTCGGGATCATCTTCGTCGTCGCCGTGGTGTTCGGGCTGGTCAACGCCGTCGTCAAACCCATCGTGCAGCTGATGTCCATTCCGCTGTACATCGTGACGCTCGGGTTGTTCCACATCGTCGTCAACGCGCTGATGCTGTGGCTGACCGCCTGGATCACCGAACACACCACGCACTGGGGGCTCTACATCGACCACTTCTGGTGGACGGCGATCTGGGCCGGCATCTGGTTGTCGATCGTCAGTTGGGTGCTGTCTTTGCTGAGCGGCGGCCTGATCCGGCGCTGACCGGCACACTGGACACATGCCAGAACTGCCCGAGGTCGAAGCACTCGCCGACCACCTGCGGCGCAACGCCGTCGGACTGCCGATCGGACGCGTCGACGTGTCGGCGTTCTCGGTGCTCAAGACGTTCGACCCGCCGATCACCGCACTGCACGGCCGCGAGGTCACCGACGCCCACCGCTGGGGGAAGTACCTCGGGCTGCAGGCCGGCGACCTGTACCTGATCACCCACCTGTCCCGCGCCGGCTGGCTGCGCTGGTCGGACAAGCTGTCGCCCGCACCGCTGAAGCCGGGGAAGGGACCGATTGCGCTGCGGGTGCACCTCGGCACGCCCGGCTCCGCGCCCGGATTCGACCTCACCGAGGCGGGCACGCAGAAGCGGCTGGCCGTGTGGCTGGTCGCCGAGCCGTCCGCGGTACCGGGGATCGCCACGCTCGGGCCCGATGCGCTGGACCTGACGGCCGAGGACCTCGGTGCGCTGCTGGCCACGCAGAGCGGGCGGATCAAGACCGTCATCACCGACCAGAAGGTGATCGCCGGGATCGGCAACGCCTACAGCGACGAGATCCTGCACGTGGCCCGGCTGTCGCCGTTCGCGACCACCAACAAGCTGACCGCCGCGCAACTGGGCTCGCTGCACGACGCGATGATCTCGGTGCTGACCGACGCGGTGTCGCGATCGGTGGGGCAGCAGGCCGCGACGTTGAAGGGGGAGAAGCGGTCCGGGCTGCGGGTGCACGCGCGGACCGGGCTGCCGTGTCCGGTCTGCGGGGACACGGTGCGCGAGGTGTCGTTCGCGGACAAGTCGTTCCAGTACTGCCCGACGTGCCAGACCGGTGGCCGGGTGCTCGCCGACCGCCGGATGTCGCGACTGCTGAAGTAGGGCGCGTTTCCCGCCCCGTTACGCTGCCCGCATGACCCGCCAGAAGATCCTGATCACCGGCGCGAGCTCCGGGTTGGGCGCCGGGATGGCGCGCGCCTTCGCCGCCAGGGGCCGCGACCTCGCGCTGTGCGCCCGCCGCACCGACCGCCTCGACGCGCTGAAAGCCGAACTGACACAACGCCACCCGGGGATCACCGTCGCGGTCGCCGAACTCGACGTCAACGACCACGACCAGGTGCCGAAGGTGTTCGCGGCGCTGGCCGACGAACTCGGCGGCCTCGACCGGGTGATCGTCAACGCCGGACTCGGCAAGGGCGCCCCGCTCGGGACGGGCAAGCTGTGGGCCAACAAGGCGACGATCGAGACCAATCTCGTCGCCGCGCTCGTGCAGATCGAGACGGCGCTGGAGATGTTCAAGCGCTCCGGCAGCGGTCACCTGGTGCTGGTCTCGTCGGTGTTGGGCAACAAGGGTGTGCCGGGGGTCAAGGCGGCCTACGCCGCGAGCAAGGCCGGTGTGACCTCGCTCGGCGAATCGCTGCGTGCCGAATACGCCAGGGGCCCGATCCGCGTGACCGTACTCGAACCCGGCTACATCGAATCGGAGATGACCGCCAAGTCCGCGTCGACCATGCTGATGACCGACACCGAGACCGGCGTCGCCGCGATGGTCCGCGTCATCGAGAAGGAGGCGGGCCGGGCCGCGGTCCCGTGGTGGCCGTGGGCGCCGCTGGTGCAGGTGATGAAGGTGCTGCCGGGGCGGTTCTTCGCGTGACTTCGGCGCGTTTACGTGCGCTGGGCGTACGTGAGCGCGCCGAAATCGCTCAGGCCGACCGGCCGCGCTCCGTCCGGTACCGGCGCACCAGCGCGTCGGTCGACGTATCCGACTGCGGGGCAGGGGATTTCTCCCCGGTCAGGACCGGCAGCAGCGCCTTGGCCTGCGTCTTGCCGAGTTCGACGCCCCACTGGTCGAAGCTGTCGATACCCCAGACGACACCCTCGGTGAACACCTGGTGCTCGTAGAGCGCGATCAGCTGGCCGACCACAGACGGCGTCAACTTTGTGCCGAGAATGCTTGTGGTGGGCCGGTTTCCGGGCATCACCTTGTGCGGGACGACGTCGGCGGGCGTGTCCTCGGCACTGATCTCCTCGGCCGTCTTGCCGAACGCCAGCACCTGGGTTTGGGCGAAGAAATTGCTCATCAGCAGGTCGTGCATGCTGCCGGTGCCGTCGGCGGTCGGTAGGTCGTCGGTGGGCTGGCTGAACCCGATGAAGTCGGCGGGCACCAATCGCGTGCCCTGGTGCAGCAACTGGTAGAACGCATGCTGGCCGTTGGTTCCCGGCTCACCCCAGAAGATCTCGCCGGTGTCGGTGCCGACGGGTGAACCGTCCGCGCGCACCGATTTGCCGTTGGACTCCATTGTGAGCTGCTGCAGATACGCCGCAAAGCGCGACAGATCGTTCGAGTACGGCAGCACCGCCCGCGACTGCGCGCCGAAGAAGTTCGAGTACCACAACCCGATCAGCCCGAGCAGCGCGGGTGCGTTGGATTCCAGTGGCGCGGTACGGAAATGCTCGTCGACGAGGTGGAAGCCGGCCAGGAACTCGGCGAACCGCTCCTTGCCGATCGCGGCCATCACGCTCAGCCCGATGGCGCTGTCCACCGAGTAGCGGCCGCCCACCCAGTCCCAGAACCCGAACATGTTGTCGGTGTTGATCCCGAAGTCGTCGACCAGTTTCTTGTTCGTCGACACCGCGACGAAGTGCTTGCTCACCGCGTCCTGTCCGGCACTGCCGCCGAGTCCGTCAATCAGCCAGCGCCGCGCCGCCGTCGCATTGGTCAGCGTCTCCAGCGTCGAGAACGTCTTGGAGGCGACGATGAACAGCGTTGTGGCCGGGTCGAGTCCGTCGAGTTTGGCGACCAGGTCGGCCGGATCCACGTTGGAGACGAACCGGGCGGAGATGCCGGCGTCGGCGTAGTGGCGCAGCGCGTCGTACACCATCACCGGGCCGAGATCCGAACCGCCGATGCCGATGTTGACCACGGTCCTGATCCGCTCACCGGTGGCGCCGGTCCACTCGCCGCTGCGCAGCCGGTCGGTGAAGGCGCCCATCCGGTCCAGCACCTCGTGCACGTCGGCGACCACGTCGTGCCCGTCGACGCTCAACTGCGCATCGCGGGGCAACCGCAGCGCGGTGTGCAGCACGGCGCGGTCCTCGGAGGTATTGATGTGTGCACCGGCGAACATCGCCTCCCGCCGCTCCTCGAGCCCGGCCGCGCGGGCGAGGTCGACGAGCAGGCCCAGCGTCTCCCGGGTGATCCGGTGCTTGCTGTAGTCGATGTAGAGGTCACCGACCGACAGCGTCAGCTCCGTACCGCGCGCCGGGTCGTCGGCGAACAACTCCCGCAGATGCTTTCCCTCGACCTCGTGGTGATGCCGCGCCAAGGCCTGCCAGGCGGGGGTGGCTGCGATGTCCGGGATCTGCGGGGCGTCGGAACTCATGTCTCAGACCCTAGTGCGGTGACCGAAAAGAAGGCGTAGAGAATTGGTGTATGGACACCACCGCACTGTTGGAATCGGTTCCCACCGGACTGTGGATCGGTGGTGAGGAGCGCGAGGCGAAGTCGACGTTCAACGTGTTGGACCCCAGCACCGACGAGGTGCTCGTCGCCGTCGGCGACGCCACGGCCGAGGACGCGATCGCCGCGCTCGACGCCGCCTGCGCGGTCCAGGCCGAATGGGCCGCCACCCCGGCGCGTAAACGCGGCGAGATCCTGCGTTCGGTGTTCGAGACGCTCACCGAGAAGTCCGACGACATCGCCGCGCTCATGACGCTCGAGATGGGCAAGGTGGTCGCCGAGAGCAAGGGTGAGGTGACCTACGGCGCCGAGTTCTTCCGGTGGTTCGCCGAGGAGGCCGTCCGTATCGGTGGTCGCTACACCCCGAGCCCCGCCGGCACCGGCCGGATCATCGTCACCAAACAGGCCGTCGGCCCGTGCTACGCGATCACCCCGTGGAACTTCCCGCTCGCGATGGGCACCCGCAAGATGGGCCCGGCCTTCGCCGCGGGCTGCACGATGATCGTCAAACCGGCGCAGGAGACGCCGCTGACCATGCTGTACCTGGCCAAGCTGATGGCCGAGGCCGGGCTGCCCAAGGGCGTGCTGTCGGTGCTGCCGACCAGCAACCCCGGAGCGGTCACCGAGGCCCTCGTCGACGACGGCCGGCTGCGCAAGCTGACCTTCACCGGTTCGACCGGGGTGGGTAAGGCGCTGGTGAAGCAGTCCGCGGACAAGCTGCTGCGCACGTCGATGGAGCTTGGCGGCAACGCCCCGTTCATCGTGTTCGACGACGCCGACATCGACGCCGCCGTCGACGGGGCGATGCTGGCCAAGATGCGCAACGGCGGTGAGGCATGCACGGCGGCCAACCGCTTCCACGTCGCCAACTCCGTGCGCGAGGAGTTCACCGAGAAGCTGGTCAAGCGGATGAGCGAGGTCAAACTCGGCAACGGCCTCGAGGAGTCGTCGACGCTGGGCCCGCTGATCAACAGCAAGCAGCTGCAGAAGGTGACCGAGCTGGTCTCCGACGCGGTCTCCCGCGGCGCGACCGTGGCCGTCGGCGGTGTCGCCCCCGGCGGCCCCGGCAACTTCTACCCGGCGACCGTGCTGGCCGACGTGCCCGCCGACGCCCGCATCCTCAAGGAGGAGGTGTTCGGCCCCGTCGCCCCGATCACCGGCTTCGACACCGAGGACGAGGGCGTCGCCGCGGCCAACGACACCGAATACGGACTGGCCGCCTACGTCTACACCCAGTCGTTGGACCGCGCGCTGCGCGTCGCCGAGGCGATCGAGTCCGGCATGGTCGGCGTCAACCGGGGCGTGATCAGCGATGCCGCCGCCCCGTTCGGCGGCATCAAGGAGTCCGGTTTCGGGCGTGAGGGCGGCACCGAGGGCATCGAGGAGTACCTCGACACGAAGTACATCGCGCTGACGAAGTAAAACCCAGGCGCGCCTGCCGGATTCGGCGCCGCGGCCGCCATAGACTTCCTTGCTCGGATCCCGATCTTGGAGGTCATGGACGTGACTGCGGCGCCGGTCCGCGTAGCCGCGCATCGGCGCTGGGTGGCGCCGGTCGCCGCGCGCACGCGGCGCGGCAGCGCGGGCAGGCGGGACATCCCCGCGCTCGACGGCCTCCGCGCCGTCGCGGTCGCGCTCGTCCTCGCCGACCATGGCGGCATCCCCGGGGTCGCCGGCGGGTTCCTCGGCGTCGACGTCTTCTTCGTCCTCAGCGGGTTCCTCATCACCTCGCTGCTGCTCGACGAACTCGGCCGCACCGGTCGGATCGGTCTGCGCGGATTCTGGATCCGGCGGGCCCGCCGGCTGCTGCCCGCCCTGCTCGTCATGGTGTCGGCGGTCGTCGCGGCGCGCGTGTTCTTCCCACCCGACGCCGTCACCTCGCTGCGCGACGACGCCGTCGCCGCGTTCTTCTGGGTCGCGAACTGGGCGTTCGTCGCGCAGGAGACCGACTACTTCTCCCAGGGCAGCCCGCCCTCCCCGCTCCAGCACACCTGGTCGCTCGGGGTGGAGGAGCAGTTCTACCTGGTGTGGCCGCTGCTGCTGGTCGCCGTCGTCGGGGTGCTGACACTGCGGCGCGCGATGCCGACGCTACGCGCCGTGCGCTGGGGTGTGTTCGGGGTGGCGATCGCGGTCGCGGCCGCGTCGGCGACGGTCGCGGTGCTGCTCACCTCCGAGGCCACCGCCAACCGTGTGTACTTCGGCACCGACACCCGCGTGCAGGCCCTGCTGATCGGCGCCGCCGCGGCCGCGCTGCTGGTGCGCGACTGGTCGACGGTCACGCTGGGCACCCCGATCCGCGCGCGCTGGGTCCGCTGGGTGGCGCGGGTGCTGTCGCTGGTCGGGTTGGCCGGGTTGGGGGTGCTGGCCCACTACGCGACGGGGGCGCCCGCCGAGTACCGGATGGGCCTGTTCACCGCGGCCGCCGCGGCCGCGGTGCTGGTGGTCGCGACGGTGGCGCTGGATCAGGGCGGCCCGATCGCGCGGATGTTGGCCTGCCCGCCGCTGGTGTGGCTCGGCGCCGTCTCCTACGGCGTCTACCTGTGGCACTGGCCGATCTTCCAGTTCCTCAACGGGGAACGCACCGGCTGGACGGGTTGGCCGCTGTTCGCCGCTCGCTGCGCCGCGACGCTGTCGGTGGCGGTGCTGAGCTACTGGCTGATCGAGCGGCCGGTCCGGCATTGGCGACCCGCCACGGTGCCGCAGCTGCCGCTGGCGCTGGCCACCGCCGCGACCGCGGCCGTCGTGACCATCTCCGTCGTCCCCATCGGCGTGCAGCCCACCGAGGACTCCGGACCCGATCTGCTCGACATCGCCTCGGCCGCCGCGGTACTGCCGGAACGGCCGGCGCCGATCGGCGAAGTCGGCGTGCAGCGGCCGCCGGGCACCCGCAGCGTCGCGGTGTTCGGCGATTCGGTGGCGTGGACGCTGATGCGCTACCTGCCGGACACCCCGGGCCTGCACTTCTCGAACTACACGACCATCGGCTGCGGTATCGCCCGCGGCGGGCCGTACAAGACGACCGGGCAGACGCTGACGCAGAAACCCGAATGCGAGACGTGGCCGATCCGCTGGGCGCAGCGCATCGACCACGACCGCCCCGATGTCGTGCTGCTGATGATCGGGCGGTGGGAACTGGTCGACCGGGTCAACGAGGGGAAGTGGACACACGTCGGCGATGACGCCTACGACGCGTACCTGCGCGGTGAGCTGAACCGGGCGCTGGACATCCTCGGGTCGACGGGTGCGCGCGTCGTCGTCACCACCGCGCCCTACAACCGGCGCGCCGAACAGGCCGACGGGACGCTCTACCCCGAGGACGATCCGGACCGCGCCGACGCGTGGAACGAGCTGCTGCGCGAGGTCATCGCCACCCGCCGCAACGTCACCGTGCTCGACTTCAACAAGAAGCTGTCACCGCGCGGCTACTACACCAATTGGGTCGAGGGCATCCAGATGCGCGACGACGGCGTGCACCCGACGAAGGAAGCCGTCGAATGGCTCACGCCGTGGCTGACCGAAGCGCTCGCCGCGAAGTGATTTCGGTGTAATTCGTTGCGCCAGGCGCAACCACGTACACCGAAATCGCTAGTGGCCGAGGCGGCCGCGGCCCAGCCGCAGCAGCAGCATCGCCAGATCCTTACCCTCCGGGCCGAGCACGCTGTAGCGCTCGATGACCTTCATCTCCCGGCTGTGCACCAGGCGGGTGCCGCCGGAGGCCATCCGGGCCTTGCCGATGAGCTTGGACACCTCGGTGCGCCGCTGCACGGCCTCGAGGATGGCGGCGTCGAGGTGGTCGATCTCCTGACGCAGCGCGTCGATGTCGAGCGACTGGTCGGTTTCAACACTCATCTCAGACTCCTCGTGTGGGGGTTCTGGTCTCATCCGGTTCGGGCCTCACACAAGAGAAGAGCCCCGGATCCGAATGCGGACCGCGGGGCTGGGGGAAGCAGCTAGACCACGGGCACCGCGGGCCGGTACCCGTAAAAAAATCGTGACTGGTCAAGCACGGTTGTCAGTCTGCCACCTGCGGCCGTGCCAGCGCAAAGACTGTCGCCCTCCGGCGGTAAGTTGGGACGGACATGAGTGTGAACGTGACTGAACCGAGATCCCGGCCGTACGACAGCGCCGAGGAACTCCTCGACGGCCTCAACCCGCAGCAGCGCCAGGCGGTTCTGCACGAGGGCTCCCCGCTGCTGATCGTTGCCGGCGCCGGCTCCGGGAAGACCGCGGTGCTGACCCGGCGCATCGCCTACCTGCTGGCCGCCCGCGACGTCGGCGTCGGTCAGGTGCTGGCCATCACGTTCACCAACAAGGCCGCCGCGGAGATGCGCGAACGCGTGGTCGGGCTGGTCGGCCCGCGTGCGCGGTCGATGTGGGTGGCGACGTTCCACTCGACCTGCGTGCGGATCCTGCGCAACCAGGCCTCGCTGCTGCCCGGCCTGAACTCGAACTTCTCGATCTACGACGCCGACGACTCCCGCCGCCTGCTGCTGATGATCGGCAAGGACATGGGCCTGGACACCAAGAAATACTCGCCGCGGCTGCTGTCCAACGGCATCTCGAACCTCAAGAACGAGCTGATCGGGCCCGAACAGGCCGCTGCCGAGGCGTCCGAGGCCGCCGACGACCTGGCCCGCATCATCGCCGACGTCTACGCCGAGTACCAGCGCAGGCTGCGCGCGGCCAACGCCCTCGACTTCGACGACCTCATCGGTGAGACGGTCGCGGTGCTGCAACGGTTCCCGCAGATCGCGCAGTACTACCGTCGCCGGTTCCGGCACATCCTGGTCGACGAGTACCAGGACACCAACCACGCCCAGTACGTGCTGGTGCGCGAGTTGGTCGGCCACGACCTGCCCGAATCCGATGGCGTGCCGCCGGCGGAGCTGTGCGTGGTGGGCGACGCCGACCAGTCGATCTACGCGTTCCGCGGCGCGACGATCCGCAACATCGAGGATTTCGAGCGCGACTACCCGAACGCGACGACCATCCTGCTCGAGCAGAACTACCGCTCCACCCAGACGATCCTCAACGCCGCCAACGCAGTGATCGCCCGCAACGCGGGCCGCCGTGAGAAGCGGCTGTGGACCGACTCCGGGCAGGGTGAGCTGATCGTCGGCTACGTCGCCGACAACGAGCACGACGAGGCGCGTTTCGTCGCCCAGGAGATCGACCGGCTGGCCGATGACGGGCACTCCTACAACGACTTCGCGGTCTTCTACCGCACCAACAACAGCTCGCGCGCGCTGGAAGAGGTGTTCATCCGCGCCGGCATCCCGTACAAGGTGGTCGGCGGCGTCCGCTTCTACGAACGCCGCGAGATCCGCGACATCGTCGCCTACCTGCGGGTGCTCGACAACCCCGGCGATTCGGTGAGCATGCGCCGCATCCTCAACACCCCGCGCCGCGGCATCGGCGACCGCGCCGAGGCGTGCGTCGCCGTGTACGCCGAGAACACCGGAGCCAGCTTCAACGACGCCCTACAGGCCGCCGCCGAGGGCAAGGTGCCGATGCTCAACACCCGCTCGGAGAAGTGCATCAAGAGCTTCGTGGAGATGCTCGACGATCTGCGCGGCCGGCTCGGCGACGAACTCGGCGAACTCGTGGAAGCGGTGCTCGACCGGACCGGCTACCGCGCCGAACTCGAGGCGTCCAACGACCCGCAGGACCTTGCGCGGCTGGACAACCTCAACGAATTGGTCAGCGTCGCACACGAATTCAGCATCGACCGGGCCAACGCCGCCGCACTGGCCGAAGACCTCGACGAACCCGTCGACGAGGACGTCCCCGACACCGGCGTGCTCGCGCAGTTCCTCGAGCGGGTGTCGCTGGTGGCCGACGCCGACGACATCCCCGAACACGGTTCGGGGGTGGTGACGATGATGACACTGCACACCGCCAAGGGCCTGGAGTTCCCGGTCGTGTTCGTCACCGGCTGGGAGGACGGCATGTTCCCGCACATGCGCGCCCTCGGCGACCCCAACGAACTGTCCGAGGAACGGCGACTGGCCTACGTCGGCATCACCCGCGCGCGCCAGCGGTTGTACCTCAGCCGCGCGAAGGTGCGCTCGTCGTGGGGCCAGCCCATGCTCAACCCGGAGTCGCGGTTCCTGCGTGAGATCCCGCAGGAGCTCATCGACTGGCGGCGCACCGACCCCGCCCCGTCGGGGCTGAGCGCCCCGGGCCGGATGTCGGGCGGCTCCGGCGCCGGTGCGGGCTTCGGCGCACCGCGGCCGTCGCCGATGCGGACCGGTGGCGGGAAGAAGGCGCTGATCGTGCTCGAACCGGGCGACCGCATCAACCACGACAAGTACGGCCTCGGCCGCGTCGAGGAGGTCTCCGGCGTCGGGGAGTCCGCGATGTCGCTGATCGACTTCGGCAGCGCCGGCCGGGTCAAGCTCATGCACAACCACGCGCCGATCCAGAAGCTCTAGATCGCCGAGACTGCGGTGAGATCACGGATTTCCGTATTCCGACGATCTGGCAGCAGTCTCGGCGGTCGTAGCGGCGGCTAACCCGACTGCGCCCACCGGCCCGTGGCGGGCAGCAGCGTGAGCACGATCGCCGCGACCGGCAGCACCGGGATCGCGTAGACGATCCACGGGAAGCGGGCACCCGCGACGAAGAGACTGCCGAAGATCAGCAGCCCTATCGCGCAGCCCACCACGATCAGCAGCCTGCTCATCCGGCGGCGCAACAGCAGCATCACCAGGCCGCCGATCGATGCGGCGGCCGAGATCGCCGTCAGGAACCCGATGGCCACGCAGAACAGCCGGTCGGTGCTCCACCAGCCGGCGATCAGGTCCGTGGCGATGACGGCGGTCGCCCAGCCGGTCAGGATCGCCAGCACCGCCGCGGCGATCGCGGTCCGGGGATTGGCGACGACGACCGTCGGGGGGATCTCCACCGGGCGGGGTCGCGGGATGTAGGACGTCTGAGCGCCGTCGCCGAGGGCGGGTGGCTCGATGTAGGTGGTCTGCGGGTCCTGGCCCGTGGGCAACGCCCCGGTCGGGTGACGGCGGATGATGCCGGTCTGCTGGGCACTCGGCACGACGGGCTGTGCGCCGGTCGGGTGCCGTCGGATGATCCTGGTGTCGTCCGGATCGCCTGGTTGGCCAGTCGAATCGGCTGAGCTCACTCAGCCAACATAGCTGCCGGTGGTCAGGCCGCGCTTGGCCAGCCAACCCACCGGGTCGATACGGTTCGAGCCGTTGACGAGGACCTCGAAGTGCAGGTGCGGTCCCGTCGAATTGCCGCGGTTGCCCATCGTGGCGATCTGATCACCGGCCATCACCTGCTCACCCACGCTCACCGACCAGGTGTTGAGGTGACCGTAGAGGGTGACGGTCCCGTCGGCGTGACGCAGCTTCACCCAGGCGCCGTACCCGGCGGTGGGGCCGACGTCGGTCACCACACCGTCGGCGGCGGCGAGGATCGGCGTGCCGATCGGACCGGCGATGTCGATCCCGCCGTGCAGCACGCCCCAGCGGTAGCCGAAGCCTGAGGTCCACACACCCTTGGTGGGCATGACGTAGAGGGGACGCAGCTGACGCGCCTCGCGCTCGGCGCGTTCCTGGGCGAAGGCGGCGGCCTTCCGGATCTCCTCGGTATGCACCGCGGAGTTCGTGGTCGAGGCGACCGACACGATCTGCATACCGTCGACGGAGCCGCTGATCGAGGCGCCCTCGACCGTCGACGTCGCATCCGCGGCCAGCACCGTGTCGTTCCCGGCCGGTGCCGAGTTCTGGGTCATCGAGTACGCGCCCGCGGCGGTCGCGCCCGCGGCCATGGCGGCGATCACCAGGCGGCTCTTGATCGGGCCCTCGGCCTCTTTGCGGTGTGCGCCACGGCGGCCGCGCAGGTCGATGATGTCGGTGGCTGCGGTGCCGTCGCTGACGTCGGTGTGGCTGTCGCGGTAGGCGCGGGTGCTGCGCGGTCCACGCGACGATGCGGCGTCGTCACCCTCGGCGCGGAAGTGCGCGGGGACCGCCAACCGCAGTGGGATCAGGTCGTCGGTGTCGTGCAGGTCGTCGAGTTCGGGGGCGCGGATGATCTCCACGTCCCGATCGAATGCGGTGCTGTCACGGAAGTCGAAGTCGTCGAGATCGCCGAATTCGTTGAACGGGATGATGTCGGTGACTTCGGCGGCGCGCTCGGCGGGGATCGAAATCCCTTGCGGCTGGCGGGCGTTCGGCGACGCTCCCTGACGGGATCGGGACGAACGATGCGCTGCCAACCTGAAGAGTCCTTTTGTCGTGACCAGACCGTTACCTAGCTAGACCAGATGGCACGTTAACCAAATCCCAATGAGAGTGGCAAGCCGTGAACCTGGGACGCCGAAAACTGTGAGGTGTATCACGTTAGAGCGGCGGTGAGATCTCCCACATCCGCGGTGGGCGGTGACGACCGGCCCACCCGGTGTCGATACAGTTCCCACGAGCCCCTTTGGGTGGAAACCTTCGAACAATAGTGATCGTCAACGCAGACAGACAGTGAGTCCATGGACCTTTTCGAGTATCAGGCGAAGGAGCTGTTCGCCAAGCACAACGTCCCGACCACGCCTGGCCGGGTGACCGACACCGCCGAGGACGCCAAGGCGATCGCCGAGGAGATCGGCAAGCCCGTGATGGTCAAGGCGCAGGTCAAGGTCGGCGGCCGCGGTAAGGCCGGCGGCGTGAAGTACGCGGCCACTCCGGACGACGCCTTCACCCACGCGCAGAACATCCTCGGCCTGGACATCAAGGGCCACGTCGTCAAGAAGCTGCTGGTCGCCGAGGCGAGCGACATCGCCGAGGAGTACTACATCTCCTTCCTGCTCGACCGCGCCAACCGCACCTACCTGGCCATGTGCTCGGTCGAGGGCGGTATGGAGATCGAAGAGGTCGCCGCCACCAAGCCCGACCGCCTCGCCCGCATCCCCGTCGACGCCGTCAAGGGTGTCGACGAGGCCTTCGCCCGCGAGATCGCCGAGAAGGGCCACCTGCCCGCCGAGGTGCTCGACGCCGCCGCGGTGACCATCGCCAAGCTGTGGGAGGTCTTCACCAAGGAGGACGCGACCCTGGTCGAGGTCAACCCGCTGGTGCGCACGCCCGACGATCAGATCCTGGCCCTCGACGGCAAGGTCACCCTGGACGCCAACGCCGACTTCCGCCAGGAAGGCCACGCGGAGTTCGAGGACAAGGACGCCACCGATCCGCTGGAGCTCAAGGCCAAGGAGAACGACCTCAACTACGTCAAGCTCGACGGGCAGGTCGGCATCATCGGCAACGGTGCGGGCCTGGTCATGTCGACGCTCGACGTGGTCGCCTACGCCGGTGAGAAGCACGGCGGCGTGAAGCCGGCCAACTTCCTCGACATCGGCGGCGGCGCCTCGGCCGAGGTGATGGCCAACGGGCTCGACGTGATCCTGAACGACGAGCAGGTCAAGAGCGTGTTCGTCAACGTGTTCGGCGGCATCACCGCCTGCGACGCGGTCGCCAACGGCATCGTCAAGGCGCTGGAGATCCTCGGCGAGGAGGCCAACAAGCCGCTCGTCGTGCGCCTCGACGGCAACCGTGTCGACGAGGGCCGCAAGATCCTCGCCGACGCCAACCACCCGCTGGTGGTGCTCGCCCAGACCATGGACGAAGGCGCCGACAAGGCCGCCGAGCTGGCCGCGAAGTAAGGGACGCGAAGAATGTCGATCTTTCTGAACAAAGACTCCAAGGTCATCGTCCAGGGCATCACCGGCGGCGAGGGCACCAAGCACACCAAGCTGATGCTCAAGGCCGGCACCCAGATCGTGGGCGGCGTGAACGCCCGCAAGGCCGGCACCAAGGTCCAGCACCAAGATAAAGATGGCAACGACGTCGAAATCCCGGTGTTCGGCAGTGTCGCCGAGGCGATGAAGGAGACCGGCGCCGACGTGTCGATCGCCTTCGTGCCGCCGAAGTTCGCCAAGGACGCGATCATCGAGGCCATCGACGCCGAGATCCCGCTGCTGGTCGTCATCACCGAGGGCATCCCGGTGCAGGACACCGCCTACGCGTGGGCCTATAACGTCGAGAAGGGCGAGAAGACCCGCATCATCGGCCCCAACTGCCCGGGCATCATCACCCCCGGTGAGTCGCTGGTCGGCATCACGCCGAACAACATCACCGGCAAGGGTCCGATCGGCCTGGTGTCGAAGTCGGGCACGCTGACCTACCAGATGATGTACGAGCTGCGCGATCTCGGCTTCTCGACCGCCATCGGCATCGGCGGTGACCCGGTCATCGGCACCACCCACATCGACGCCATCGAGGCGTTCGAGAAGGATCCCGAGACCAAGATCATCGTGATGATCGGCGAGATCGGCGGCGACGCCGAGGAGCGCGCGGCCGACTACATCAAGGCCAACGTGAGCAAGCCGGTCGTCGGCTACGTCGCGGGCTTCACCGCCCCCGAGGGCAAGACGATGGGCCACGCGGGCGCGATCGTGTCCGGCTCGTCGGGCACCGCCGCCGCGAAGAAGGAGGCCCTCGAGGCCGCCGGCGTGAAGGTCGGCAAGACCCCGTCGGAGACCGCCTCCCTCGCGCGGGAGATCCTGCAGGGCAAGTAGTACTACGCCGAGACTGCGGTCAGATCGCGATTCCTCCGGGATTCGTGATCTGGCCGCAGTTTCGTGTTCGCCCTTAGGCTCGCCCGCCCAAATGCTCGGCGAGGAACCGTTCGACCGCCTGGTACATGTCGATCTGGTTGTCCGGGTTGAGGAATCCGTGTCCCTCGTCGTCCTTGACCATGTACTCCACCTCGACGCCGCGGGCGCGCAGGGCCTCCACGAGGTTGTCCGATTCGGCCTTTACGACGCGAGAGTCGTTGGCGCCCTGGATGACCAGCAGCGGGGTGCGGATCCGGTCGACGCGGGTGATGGGGGAGCGGGCCAGCATGTCGGCCTCCTGCGCGGGGTCCGACGGGTCGCCGACGTAGGCGTGCCAGTTGTTGGCCAGGAACGGCCGCGCGATCGTCGGCAGCGTGCGCATGAAGTTGGGCAGGCTGGAGATTCCCACGTAGTCGATGGCCGCGGCGAACACGTCCGGAGTGAACGTGACGCCGACCAGCGCGGCGTACCCGCCGTAGGAGCCGCCGAAGATCGCGACCCGGTCCCGGTCGGCGAACCCTTGGTCGACGGCCCAGTCCACGGCGTCGATGAGATCGTCGTGCATCGCGCCGGCGAACTGGCCGATGGCCGCCTTGGTGAAGGCCTTGCCGAAGCCCGTCGAGCCGCGGAAGTTGACCTGCAGAACTGCGTATCCACGGTTGGCGAGCAACTGCACCTCGGGCAGGAACGTCCAGCAGTCCCTGGCCCACGGCCCACCGTGGACGAGCAGCACCGTGGGCAGTCCCACCGGTTCAACCCCTACCGGCAGCGTCAGATACGACGGCAGCGCGAGGCCGTCGCGCGCGGTGATGCTCACCGGTGTCATCGGGGCCAGCGCCTGCGGATCCAACTGCGGGTACGGCCGGAACAACTGACGGCTCTCGCCCGTCGGGTGGTCGTAGAGATAGGTGACGAACGGATCGCGGTCGTGGGCGAACGTGACCACCCAGCGGCGCCCACTGCTGTCGGAGGACAGTGCCGACACGTCGCCGTCGGACAGCGCGGTGAGATTCCGCAGTACCGCGGCGAAGGTCGCGTCCAGCGGATGGATGACCTGGCGTTCCCCGTAGTAGCGGGCCCCGATCAGCTCGCCGGTCGCATCGCTGAGGATCATCGGTGAGGGCAGCCCGATCTGGGCGGCGAGGTCGAAGGTCGGGTGGCTGTCCACCTCGGTCTCCTCACCGGTCGCGACGTCGACGTGTACGAGCCGGGTGCGGTCGCTGCCGCGGGTGGACCCCAGCCACAGCCCCTTGCCGTCCGGGGTGACGGCGATGGGATGGATGCCGAGCGGGTAGTCGGCGCCGTCGTAGGTGACGACCGCCCGCAGCGTCCCCGTGTCCGGCTCCCACTGCGAGATCTCGATGTCCCCGTCGGCGGTCAGGGTGTTGGTGAACAGTTCCCCGCCGGGGCCGCTGATCCAGCCGACGACGGTTCCTGGGTTCTCCGCCAGCAGCGTGAGCTCCCCGCTGGCGATGTCCAGTTCGTAGGCGTCGAGCAGTTCCGTTGTGCGGGTGTTGATCTGAACGACGGCCTTGCCCGGCCGGGCCTTGAGCAACTCGAAGTGCGCGCGGGCGCCGGGGAAGGGGGTTAGGTCTTGCACGGACGTCTCGGCGGCGTCGGGGTCGACGCGGTAGACGTGCCAGTTCTCGTCGCCGCCGCTGTCCTGCAGGTAGAGCAGCCAGCGGGAGTCGTGGGTCCAACCGAAGATGTAGACGCTGCGATTGCCGTCGGCGGTGACACACCGCGTTCCTGAGCCGTCGAGGTTCTCGACCCACACGTTGAGCCGGTTGTGCCACGGTGCGAGGTAGGCGATGCGCGTGCCGTCCGGTGAGATCGTCGCGCCGGCGCGGACGGGTGGGCTGAAGAAGTCCTCCACTGAGATCCGTTTGGGGAGTGGCATTGTGGTGGTCCTTTCCGGTGGTGGGCGGCGTTGGTCGCCGGGCCTGCGGCGGCAGGTCCGTTGTCGGTGTCGGGTGCGGTTAGGTGACCGGTCCGCCCAGGCGGCCGTTGGTGGCTTCGCGGATCGCGCGGTCGATGAGTGCGAGCGTCTCCTCGGCGGTGACCTGCGCACCTTCGACGATCACCGCGCGGCTGACGTCCTCGTCGACGACGCGGAACGCCCCGGTGACGGCGGCCGCGCTCAGCCGCACCGTCAGGTCGGTCTCCGGCAGGCCGAGCCGGTCGGCGATCACCGGGATGAACCCGCGTTCCATTTCGTCGTGGACCATCAGGTACGCGGTGCGCAGGGCAGGTTCCGACGCGGTCATGGTCGCGATCCGCATCGCGCTGATCTCGTCCTCGATGTCCTGCGGTGAGAACGGGTGCGTGTAGGCGTTGGTGGCGAGGTGTTCGGACAGCGACAGCTCGTGCGGCCACCGCTGCAGGACCGCGACGAACCGTTCGGCCGAGCGCGCGAGCAATGGTTCGACGCAGCTCTCCTTCGAGCGGAAGTACCGCCAGATCGTGCGGGTGGACAGCCCGGCGGCCGCGGCGATGTCGTCGCCGCCCGTGCCCGCGACCCCCCGCTCCCAGAACAATGCGCAGGCGTGCCGGGACACCGACAGCCGCGCCTGCTCCTGCTTGTCGCCGATGGTTCCGACCTCCCTTCGTGTCACTTAGTGACAGCGCCACTGTGTCACTAAGTGACAATGCGGTCAAGGGTGCCCAAGGGTGCCGAACCGAATTGGAACGTGTTCCAGTCTTCGGTTAGCCTGACGAATTAACAATCGCCCGGGAGGTTGTCATGGTCGATCCGCGCACACCGGTCGTCGTCGGCGTCGGACAGTTCACCGAGCGCATCGACGATGACGACTACCGGGGCATGTCGGCAGTCGACCTGGCCACCGAGGCCACCCGCGCCGCGCTGGTCGACACCGGCGCCGACGTGGGCGCCGTCGCGCAGGCGATCGAGGTGTTCGCCGGATTGCGGCAGTTCGAGATCTGCACGCCGTTCGGCGACCCGCCGCTGGGCGCCTCGGACAACTATGTGCGCTCGGTGGCGAAGCGCGTCGGCGCCGACCCGGCGCGCGCGGTGCTCGAACCGATCGGCGGCAACGGTCCGCAGAAGCTGATGACGGAGTTCGCGGGGGCGATCGCGGCCGGGGACATCGAAGTGGCGTTGATCCTCGGTTCGGAGAACGGCTCGACGCTCAAGACGTTCGCGAGGGAAGAATCCGACAAACCCGACCACACCGAGAAGGTCGGCGGCCAGCTCGAGGACCGCGGCTACGGGTTCGAGCAGTACATGAGCGACTACACCGTCGCGCACGGGCTGACCGGCGCCCCGGTGCAGTACGGGCTGCTCGACAACGCGCGCCGCGCCGCCCGCGGCCTCGGCGTCGAAGACTACCGCCGTGAGATGGCCGAACTGTTCGCACCGTTCTCGGCGGTGGCGGCCAAGAACCCGTACTCGTCGTCGCCGGTGGAACGTTCGGTCGACGAGATCGTCACCGTCACCGACGCCAACCGGATGATCTGCGACCCGTACCCGCGGCTGCTCGTCGCCCGCGACACCGTCAACCAGGGCGCCGCGGCGATCGTCATGTCGGTGGCCGCCGCCCGCAGGCTCGGGGTGCCCGAGGACAAGTGGGTGTACCTGCGCGGGCACGCCGACCAAACCGAGCAGGCCCTGCTGGACCGCGAACGGCTCGATATCAGCGTGTCGGCGAGAAACGCTGTGGCCGAGGCGCTTCGGGTGGCGGGTATCGGGATCGACGACGTCGCCACGTTCGACCTGTACAGCTGCTTCCCGTTCCCGGTGTTCGCGGTCTGCGACGAGTTCGGGCTGGCGGCCGACGATCCGCGCGGGCTCACACTCACCGGCGGGCTGCCGTACTTCGGCGGTCCGGGCAACAGCTACTCGCTGCACGGGATCGCCGAGACCGTCACCGCGATGCGCGACAACCCCGGGGCGTACGGGCTCGTGGGTGCCAACGGCGGTGTGATGAGCAAGTATTCGGTGGGCGTGTACTCGACCGAACCCGCCGACTGGGCGGCCGACCGCGGCGAGGCCCTGCAGGCCGAGATCGCCGCGCTGCCGACGGTGCCCGTGACCCGGCACGTCGATGGCACCGGCACCGTCGAGACGTACTCGGTGCGCTACGACTGGCCGGTGCGCACGGGCATCATCATCGGCCGCCTGGACGCCGACGGCTCGCGGTTCATGGCGATCACCGAGGACGCCGACCTGGTCGCGCTGATGACCGAGGGCGACCCGCTCGGCGCGGCGATCGCGGTGCGCGCCGACGGCGACAAGAACATCGCCACCCTGGCCTGACCCCTCGCCGAGACTGCTGGGAGATCGCGTTCGGCGACGAAAACGCGATCTGTGCGCAGTCTCGGCGGAATCAGTACGACTAGACCAGCGCGGAGAGCTTGCCCGCCAACCGCTCCACGTAGGCGGCGACCTCGGCCTCCGACTTGTCCGGCACGCCGAACACCACCTCGGTGACCCCGAGTTCGCGCCAGTGGGCCAGCTTCTCGGCGTCGGGCTTGTAGTCCAGGGCCCGGATCTGCGGTGCGCCGTCGCGTCCGGCGGCGGCCCAGGTGTCCTGCAGCAGCTTGACCGGGGCGTCGATGTCGAAGTCGCGCGGCGTGGTGATCCAGCCGTCCGCCGAGCGCGCGATCCACTTGAAGTTCTTCTCGGTACCCGCGGCGCCGACGAGCACCGGGATGTGCGACTGCACCGGCTTGGGCCACGCCCAAGAGGGCCCGAAGTTCACGAACTCACCCGCATACGACGCCTCCTCCTGCGTCCACAGCGCCCGCATCGCCTCGAGGTACTCGCGCAGCATGGTGCGCCGACGGCCCGGGGGCACCTTGTGGTCGGCCAATTCGTCGGTGTTCCAACCGAATCCGACGCCCAACGACACGCGCCCGCCGGACAGGTGGTCCAGCGTGGCGATCGACTTCGCCAATGTGATCGGATCGTGCTCCACCGGCAGGGCCACCGCGGTCGACAAGCCCACCCGCGACGTCACCGCGCACGCCGTCCCCAGCGACACCCACGGATCGAGGGTGCGCATGTAGCGGTCGTCGGGCAGCGACTCGTCCCCGGTGGTCGGGTGCGCCGCCTCCCGCTTGATCGGGATGTGGGTGTGCTCGGGGACGTAGAACGTGCGGAAGCCGTGGTCGTCGGCCAGTCTGGCCGCCGAGGCCGGGGTGATGCCGCGATCGCTGGTGAACAGTACGAGCCCGAAGTCCATGCACGGATTAGAACGTGTTCTAGTCCGAAGGGCAAGGGTGACCGTGCGGATTCGGATCGTGCAGATCCATACCCGTGACGGCGGCCGCGCGGGTTGCTGCCATGGGAGCCATGAGCACCGAACGCATCGCCGACCACGTCAAGTTCGCCTACTGGGTGCCCAACGTCAGTGGCGGACTGGTGACCAGCGACATCGAACAGCGCACCGACTGGAACTACGAGTACAACCGCAAGCTCGCGCAGACCGCGGAGAACAACGGGTTCGAGTACGCGCTCAGCCAGGTGCGCTACGAGGCCAGCTACGGCGCCGAGTACCAGCACGAGTCGACCAGTTTCAGCCTCGCGCTGCTGCTGGCCACCGAGCGGCTCAAGGTGATCGCCGCGGTGCACCCCGGGCTGTGGCAGCCTGCCGTGCTGGCCAAACTCGGCGCCACCGCCGACCACCTGTCGGGCGGCCGGTTCGCCGTCAACGTCGTCTCCGGGTGGTTCAAGGACGAATTCACCCATCTGGGGGAGCCGTGGCTCGAACACGACGAGCGCTACCGCCGCAGCGCGGAGTTCCTGCAGGTGCTGCGCCAGATCTGGACCGAGGACGACGTGGACTTCCGTGGCGACTTCTACCGCATCCACGACTTCACCCTCAAACCCAAACCGGTGAACACGCCCGAGCGGCCCAACCCCGAACTGTTTCAGGGCGGCAACTCCACGGCCGCGCGCCGTAACGGCGGCCGCTACGCCGACTGGTACTTCTCCAACGGCAAGGACTTCGACGGCATCACCGAACAGATCGTCGAGGTGCGTGACCACGCCAGAGAGGCCGGCCGCGAGGTCAAGGTCGGGCTCAACGGGTTCATCATCGCCCGGGACACCGAGAAAGAAGCCCGTGACGTCCTCCGCGAGATCATCGACAAGGCCAACCGGCCCGCCGTCGAGGGGTTCCGCAGCGCCGTGCAACAGGCCGGGAACTCGACCGGCGACAAGAAGGGGATGTGGGCCGATTCCACCTTCGAGGACCTCGTCCAGTACAACGACGGCTTCCGCACCCAGCTGATCGGCACACCCGAGCAGATCGCCGAACGCATTGCGGCCTACCGCAAACGCGGCGTGGACCTGATCCTCGGCGGCTTCCTGCACTTCCAGGAAGAGATCGAGTACTTCGGCGCCAACGTGCTGCCGTTGGTGCGCGAGATCGAGGCGTCCGAGACGTCCTCGGCGGACGCCCCGGTGCTCACGACGGTATGACCTGACTTAGGCACCCGTCGTTGACCGGGTGTGACGGTCGGTGCGCTAGCGTGGGAGATCGAATTGCTCAGGTGGTCCGTGTTCATGCGCACGCGTTGCCCACGTCAGACGCCCGATCAGCACAGGAGAGGTCATGACCTACTCACCCGGTAGCCCCGGATATCCACCGGCCAATCAACCCACCACCCAGTTCTCGGCGCCGACACAGCACTTCGGCAAACTTCCCGAGCAGCCCGCCGCGGGCGAAGGCCCCAACAAGCTGCCCGCCTATCTGCTGATGGTCGTGGCGGCCCTGGGCCTGCTGGTGTATCTCTGCAACTTCGGTCCAATCTTCCAGGTCAGTGCGACCGACTTCCTCGGCCAGGGCGGCACCGTCAGCGGTTCGACGCTGGGCATCGGCCTTGCGGTCGTCGCCGCGCTCGCCGCGGGTCTGCTCGCCGGCGTCACCCTGCTGTCGAAGGGTCGCACCTACGTGGCCGTCGCGGCGGTGCTGTCGGTACTCGCACTGCTGCTCGTGATCGCCGAACTGATCAACAAACCGTCGGAGGCGTCCATCGGCTGGGCGCTCTACGCGCTGATCGTGCTGTCGCTGCTGCAGGCCGGTTCGGCCGTCGCGGCGCTGCTCTTCGACACCGGCGTCCTGACCCCGCCCACGCCGCGGCCCAAGTACGACCAGCAACAGCAGCAGTACGGCCAGTACGGCGCGCCCGGTGGTTACTACGGTCAGCAGCACCAGCCGCAGCAGCACCACACCGGTTCGCACCAGCAGGCCCCGCAGCAGCAGCGTCCCGGTTACCCGTCGCAGTACGGCGGCTACCCCGGCGGTGGCGGCCCGTCGACCGGCGGCTTCCCCGCCGCGGGCCAGCAGAGCGGCCCGCCCACC
>NZ_LQIT01000002.1 GCF_001499965.1 Mycobacterium sp. GA-2829 | reverse complement strand
TCGGGCGCATCACCGCGGGATCATCACCATCACCGGACCCGCCCACCAGCTCGTCGTCACCGACAGCCGAGGCCGGATCATGCGTGACGGGTCGCTGGCGCGGCCACCCACCCAAGCGCCCCCGAAGGTCGACCCCTATCCCGGGCCCAGCGGCGAACGCGCCGACTGGTGGTGGTACACACCCTTCGAACCCAAAGCACCACCCAGCAGCAACTAACCCGAGCCGGGCGCCGTCAACAGCCGTTGCCCCACGCCAGACTGGGCACTCTCCGTGAGCGCGACCAATCGCTTTGTCGCGTAGCGGGTTTCGCGCTGCCTGGGTCAGCTTGGCATCCGGCAGGTGCGTCCGAGCATGTCGAGCACGTCGCCGGTCTCCGCCGCGCGGGATGCTGCAACATGTCATCAGGCATCCTGGACATTTAGTCGGCGCTCGGTGCTTTGAGAACCCGTGAACAATCGACACATCTCGCTCGGATCGTCGAACGCGGCGGTAGGACGTCCACCAGAACACCGATGCCAAGAAGGTCGCCGACGGTTCTCGTCGTCGGCCAGACCGCGAACCATCAACCACAGGGCCGTGTGTCTTGCGGGCAGCAGTCGAGGACCAACTCCCCGACGTCGCTCTCGTCTTACGCGTCGAGTACGTCGGTCGAGTACTAGCGCCTACGAATCACTGTCAGCTCGTCTCGTCCTCCGACGGCTCCTCCAGCACCTGCTGAGCCAACGCCGTCGCAAGGGCGGAATTCAGCAGCAGTTCGCGCCGACGCGCCGGCCACCACGCCAGTTCGATCGCGAGCAGACCGAGATAGACACACGATGCGACGGTCTCGCGCACGGACCCGGTGACCGCGTCGACCACCGCGGTGCCGATCGCCACGACCAGCACCAGCACGATGACCCACCGGTACGGGTAGAGCCGTTCGGCGGCGGCACGCAGACCGGCGGCGTAGTCGACGACGCCGCGCGCCAGCCGCGGATCCTCGACCCTGTCGCCGCGCCGCGCGGCCCGCACCACGCGCACCCGTTCGGCGGTGGTGAAGTCGCGTGCGCCGGGCCAGTAGCGGTCCATCCGCCGCGTCGTCCAGACACCGAGGAAGCCGCCGGTCACCACGAAGACGATCGCCCCGACCACCGGGATACCGGAATCGAGCAACGCGAGCGCACCGAAGAAGAACCCCGACGTCGCGCCGATCAGCAACCCGCGTTGCAGCGGACCACCGCGCCACCCCGTGGCGGGAACCGTCATCACAGCGGCATTGTCACCCGCCGGACGGCCTCACGGACCTAGACGGTGAAACCGAGCGCCCGAAGCTGCTCGCGACCATCCTCGGTGATCTTGTCCGGCCCCCACGGCGGATTCCACACCCAGTTGATCTTGATCTCCTTGACCAGGCCCGCCCCGACGAGCGCCGTGCGGGACTGGTCCTCGATCACGTCGGTCAGCGGACACGCCGCCGAGGTCAGCGTCATGTCGATCAGCGCGACATCACCCGCGTCGCCCTTCTCCACGTCGAGTCCGTAGACCAGTCCGAGATCGACGACGTTGATACCGAGTTCGGGGTCGACGACGTCGCGCATCGCCTCCTCGATGTCGGCGAGCAGTTCCTCGTTCGGTGCGGTCATCTCTTCTCCTCCGAATCGTCCGACGCCTGGGCCACGGCATCCTTGAAAGCCATCCAGCCGAGCAGCGCGCACTTCACGCGTGCCGGGTACTTCGAGACGCCCGCGAACGCGACACCGTCGCCGATCACGTCCTCGTCCCCTTCTATGGTGCCGCGCGAGGAGACCATCTCGGTGAACGCCGCGACCGTCTTGAGCGCATCGCCGACGGACTCCCCGATCACCAGATCGGTCAGCACCGACGTCGACGCCTGACTGATCGAGCAGCCCTGTCCGTCGTAGGACACGTCCGCCACCGTCTCGCCGTCGTCGGTCAGCGCCACCCGCAACGTCACCTCGTCGCCACAGGTGGGGTTGACGTGACGCACCTCGGCGCCGAACGGCTCCCGCAGCCCGCGGTGGTGCGGATGCTTGTAGTGGTCCAGGATCACTTCCTGATAGATCTGCTCGAGTCGCATCCGCTCACCTACCGAAGAAGTCCACGGCGTGGCGGACACCCGCCACCAGTCGCTCCACCTCGTCGAGGGTGTTGTAGACCGCGAACGACGCCCGTGCGGTGGCGGTGATGCCGAACCGCTGGTGCAGCGGCCAC
This sequence comes from Mycobacterium sp. GA-2829, assembly GCF_001499965.1. Lineage (GTDB taxonomy): Bacteria > Actinomycetota > Actinomycetes > Mycobacteriales > Mycobacteriaceae > Mycobacterium. The sequence goes on along the minus strand of NZ_LQIT01000002.1, from coordinate 171,190 downwards.
GCGCAGTGGTGGCCGACGCGCACGGCGACCGCGTCGTCGTCGAGGACCTGGCCGACGTCGTGGGCGTGGATCCCGTCGACGACGAAACTCACCGGTGACCCGCGATCGGTCATCGAGAGCGGACCGACGATGCGGACACCGTCGATACCCGAGAGCCCTTCCAGCGCAGCGGCCACCAGCTCGGCCTCGTGCGCCTCGACCTCGGCCATGCCGATCGTCGACAGGTAGCGCGCGGCCGCGGCCAGCCCGACGACCTGTGAGGTCATCGGCGTGCCCGCTTCGAAACGCTGCGGTGCGGGCGCATACGTGGCGCCCGCCATGGTGACGGTCTCGATCATCGACCCGCCGGTGAGGAACGGCGGCATCTGCGCCAGCAGTTCACGCCTGGCGTAGAGCACGCCGATCCCGTTGGGCCCCAACATCTTGTGACCGGAGAACGCCGCGTAGTCCACACCGAGCGCGTGGAAGTCGATCGGCTGGTGCGGCACCGACTGGCAGGCGTCGAGCACGGTCAGCGCGCCGACCGCCTTGGCCCGGGCCACCAACTCGGCGACCGGCGCCACCGCGCCGGTGACGTTCGAATGATGACTGAAGGCAACGACTTTCACCCGCTCATCGAGCTGAAGCGAATCCAGGTCGATGCGGCCGTCGTCGGTCACCGAGTACCAGCGCAGCGTCGCCCCGGTACGGCGGGCGAGTTCCTGCCACGGGATCAGGTTGGCGTGATGCTCGAGTTCGGTGGTGACGATGACGTCACCGGGGCCCACCGAATACCCGTCGAACCGGTTGTCGCCCAGCACGTAGGCGACGAGGTTGAGCGCCTCGGTGGCGTTCTTGGTGAACACCAACTCGTCGGTGTCGGCGCCGACGAACGCGGCGATGTCGGCGCGACCGGCCTCGTAGGCGTCGGTCGCCTCCTCCATCAGCTGATGCGCACCGCGATGCACCGCGCCGTAGGACGTGGTGAGGAAATCGCGTTCGGCGTCGAGCACCTGCAGCGGACGCTGCGACGTGGCACCCGAATCCAGGTACGCCAGTTGCTGTCCACCGCGCATCACCCGCTTCAGGATCGGGAAGTCCGCACGGATTCTTGCCACGTCGAGCCGGTTTGCCGCGGTCGTCATGGCAGCCCCCTTACGCGCCGGTGGCCGCAGCCTGCTCACTGAACCGCACGTACCCGTTGGTCTCGAGCTCGTCGGCGAGTTCGGGGCCACCGGATTCGACGATCCGGCCACCGACGAACACGTGCACGAACTGCGGCCGGATGTAGCGCAGGATGCGGGTGTAGTGGGTGATCAGCAGGATGCCGCCGTTCTCGGTCTCGGCGTAGCGGTTGACGCCCTCGCTCACGATGCGCAGCGCGTCGACGTCGAGGCCGGAGTCGGTCTCGTCGAGGATCGCGATCTTCGGCTTGAGCAGCGACAGCTGCAGGATCTCGTGGCGCTTCTTCTCGCCGCCCGAGAACCCTTCGTTGACACTGCGTTCCGAGAACGCGGGGTCGATCTCGAGGTCGCTCATCGCGCCCTTGACCTCTTTGACCCAGTGCCGCAGCTTGGGCGCCTCACCGCGCACGGCGGTGGCGGCGGTGCGCAGGAAGTTCGACATCGAGACCCCGGGTACCTCGACCGGGTACTGCATCGCCAGGAACAGCCCGGCGCGGGCGCGCTCGTCTACACTCATCTCGAGGACGTCCTGCCCGTCGAGCGTGATCGAGCCCGACGTCACCGTGTACTTCGGGTGACCGGCCACCGCGTAGGACAGCGTCGACTTACCGGACCCGTTCGGGCCCATCAGTGCGTGGGTCTCCCCCGAGTTCACGGTGAGGTTGACGCCCTTGAGGATGGGCTTGGCCGCGTCTTCGCCTCCGACGGCTTCGCCGGCGGCGACGCTCACGTGCAGATCTTTGATTTCCAGCGTGGACATTACGAATTGTTTCCTTCGGTGAGGGCTAGCTCGCGTTCGATGGCGTCGGTCAGGCGTTCGCGGACCGCGGGCACCGCGATCTTGCCGATGATCTCGCCGAAGAAGCCGCGCACGATCAGTCGGCGCGCCTGGTCCTCGGGGATCCCGCGAGCCTGGAGGTAGAACATCTGCTCGTCGTCGAATCGGCCGGTGGCGCTGGCGTGTCCGGCGCCGACGATCTCGCCGGTCTCGATCTCGAGGTTGGGCACCGAGTCCGCGCGGGCGCCGTCGGTCAGCACCAGGTTGCGGTTCACCTCGAAGGTGTCGGTGCCGGTGGCCTCGGCGCGGATCAGCACGTCGCCCACCCACACGGCGTGCGCGTCGGGCTTGTTCGAATCCGGATCCCCTTGCAGCGCACCCTTGTACAACACATCGGATTTGCAGTTGGGGTGGGCGTGGTCGACCAGCAGCCGCGATTCGAGGTGCTGACCGTCGTCGGCGAAGTAGGTGCCGAGCATCTTCGCGTCACCACCTGGCGCGGCGAACCGCACGTTCGCCGTCGTGCGCACGACGTCACCGCCGAGCATCACGTTGACGTGACCGAGGGTCGCATCCTTGCCGAGGCGGGCGTGGTGGGCGCTGACGTGGACCATGTCGTCGGCCCAGTCGGCGATCCAGATGACGCCGAGGCCGGCCGAATCGCCGACGATGATCTCGACGTTGTCGGCGTAGGTGCCGCTGCCGCGCAGGTCCACCACGACGATCGCGCGCGACAGTTCCTCGACGCGGATCTGCAGATGCCCGTAGGCGGTTTCGCCCTCGCCGGGTCCGTCGACGGTGATCTCGATCGGTTCGGCGACCTCGGTGTCCCGGCCGACGGTGACGATTGTCGCCGACTCGAACGACGAGAAAGCCTGCGCGGCAACACGATCAGCGGGGGCGCCGGCCTGGCCGAGGCGCTGGTCGCCGCGCGCCACGGTGTCGACCGTCACGCCGGGGCGTTCGGTGACGCGGATCTCGGCGCGGCCGGTGGGCTGCGCCGAGCCGTCGTGCAGGCCGCGCAGACGCCGCAGCGGGGTGAACCGCCAGATCTCGTCGCGGCCGCCGGGCACCTCGAACGCGTTGACGTCGAACGAGGTGAACACCTCACCCTTGTTGAGCGCCGAGCCTGCGGGCGTGCCTTCCACCGCTGTCTGCAAAGGGGAACTCACTTAGCCCACAGCTCCTTCCATCTGCAGTTCGATCAGCCGGTTGAGCTCGAGTGCGTACTCCATCGGGAGTTCCTTGGCGATCGGCTCGACGAAGCCGCGCACGACCATCGCCATCGCCTCGTCCTCGGTCAGGCCGCGGCTCATCAGGTAGAACAACTGGTCCTCGCTGACCTTCGACACGGTGGCCTCGTGACCCATCGTGACGTCGTCCTCGCGGATGTCGACGTACGGGTAGGTGTCGGAGCGGCTGATCGTGTCGACAAGCAGCGCATCGCATTTCACGCTCGAGCGCGAACCGTGCGCACCCTTGTTGACCTGGACCAGGCCGCGGTAGGAGGCGCGGCCACCGCCGCGGGCCACCGACTTGGACACGATGTTGCTCGAGGTGCGCGGCGCCAGGTGCAGCATCTTGGCGCCGGTGTCCTGGTGCTGACCCTCCCCCGCGAACGCGACCGAGAGCACCTCGCCCTTGGCGTGCTCACCGGTCATCCAGACCGCCGGGTACTTCATCGTGACCTTGGACCCGATGTTGCCGTCGATCCACTCCATGGTGGCGCCCGCCTCGGCCCGCGCACGCTTGGTGACCAGGTTGTAGACGTTGTTCGACCAGTTCTGGATGGTCGTGTACCGGCAGCGGCCGCCGGGCTTGACGATGATCTCCACGACGGCGCTGTGCAGCGAATCGCTCTTGTAGATCGGCGCGGTACAGCCCTCGACGTAGTGCACGTAGGCGTCCTCGTCGACGATGATCAGCGTCCGCTCGAACTGGCCCATGTTCTCGGTGTTGATCCGGAAGTACGCCTGCAGCGGGATGTCGACGTGCACACCCTTGGGGACGTAGATGAATGAACCGCCGGACCACACCGCGGTGTTGAGCGCGGAGAACTTGTTGTCGCCGGCCGGGATCACGGTGCCGAAGTACTGCTTGAACAGCTCCGGATGCTCCTTGAGCGCGGTGTCGGTGTCGAGGAAGATGACGCCCTGCTTCTCCAGATCCTCACGGATGGAGTGGTAGACGACCTCGGACTCGTACTGCGCGGCGACACCCGAGACCAGGCGCTGCTTCTCCGCCTCCGGGATACCGAGCTTGTCGTAGGTGTTGCGGATGTCCTCGGGCAGGTCATCCCATGTGGCGGCCTGCTTCTCGCTGGACCGCACGAAGTACTTGATGTTCTCGAAGTCGATGCCGTCGAGGTTGGAGCCCCAGTTCGGCATCGGCTTCTTGTCGAAGGTGCGCAGGGCGCGCAGGCGGATGTCGAGCATCCACTCGGGCTCGCTCTTCTTGGCCGAGATGTCGCGCACGACGGCTTCGGAGAGCCCTCGCTGCGCGCTGGCGCCCGCGACGTCGGAGTCGGCCCAGCCGTAGCCGTAACGGCCCAGCGAGGCGATGGCCTCCTCCTGCGACAGCGGCTCGCCGATGGTGTGTTCGGGCGTGACGCTCGTCGTGTCCGGGGTGGCGGTCATGTCGACGCTCCTTGATCGGTCGTGACGGATCCGGCGCGGGCTGTGCGCCGGAGGGGTGCTGCGTTGTCGGGCAGCAGTGGTACGTGGGTGGTGCAGGCACAATCGCCGTTGACGATCGTGGCCAGCCGCTGTACGTGCGTTCCGAGGATCTCGGAGAACGCTTCGCGCTCGGCCTCGCACAGCTCCGGGAACTCCTCGGCGACGTGCGACACCGGGCAGTGGTGCTGGCAGATCTGCACACCGTCGATCGGGCCGCTGACCCGCGCGGTGGTGGTCGCGTATCCGGCCTGGGTGAGCGCGTCGGCCACCCGGTCGGCAGTCGATTCAACACCATCACCCCCCTCGGTTACTCCCGAGAGGATGGTGTCGATGCGCCGGCGGGCGAACGTGCGCACCGCATCGTCGCCGCCGATCTCGCGCAGCTGGCGGATCGCGGCCACCGCGAGGTCGTCGTAGGTGTGGCCGAGTTTCGCGCGGCCGGCCGCGGTGAGCCGGTAGCGCTTGGCCGGACGGCCCCGCCCGGTGTGCTGCCACGCCGCCGCCGGTGCGGCCTGCGCGTCGCCCGCCTCGATCAGCGCGTCGAGGTGCCTGCGCACGCCCGCCGCCGAGATCCCGAGGCGTTCGCCGATCGCCGATGCGGTGACCGGACCCTGCAGCAACAGTTGGATGATCGCGGTGCGGGTATGCCCGTCCGAGACGTGCGCAGCAGACACGCCGACAGCCTCGGTAGGGATTTTCACAACACCATTGTGACGGAATTCGGAGACCGGTTCCACCAAGGTCACCCTTAGTCGGAGCGTGACTTTGCACATAGCCGCGGCGGTTAGTCTGCTCGAATGGCTCGTATGGCCGGGCGGCTGCAGTCCTTCAGTTCCTCGATCGCCCGCTGGCACGGCGACGAGCGCACTGTCGGCTCCCCCCTGACCGAGGCCGACCTGGTCGCGTTGCGTCGCACCCGCCTGTTCGGGGCGACGGGCACCGTGCTGATGGCGATCGGCGCCCTCGGCGCCGGGGCCCGCCCCGTGGTGCAGGACCCCACCTTCGGTGTCCGGTTGCTCAACCTGCCGTCGCGCATCCAGACCGTCTCGCTGACCATGACCACCACCGGCGCGGTGATGATGGCGCTGGCCTGGCTGATGCTCGGCCGGTTCGCGCTCGGCAGCCGCCGGATGTCGCGCAGCCAGACCGACCGCACCCTGCTGCTGTGGGCGATTCCGCTGCTCATCGCCCCGCCGATGTACAGCAAGGACGTCTACTCCTACCTCGCCCAGAGCGAGATCTCGCTGCAGGGCCTCGACCCCTACAAGGTCGGGCCGGCCACCGGGCTGGGCCTCGACCACGTGTTCACGCTGTCGGTGCCGAGCCTGTGGCGCGAGACCCCGGCGCCCTACGGCCCGCTGTTCCTGTGGATCGGGCAGACCATCTCGTCGATCACCGGCGAGAACATCGTCTGGGCGGTGCTGTTCCACCGGCTGGTCGTGCTGGCCGGGGTCGGGCTGATCGTGTGGGCCACTCCGCGGCTGGCCCGCCGCTGCGGCGTCGCCGAAGTCAGCGCGCTGTGGCTGGGACCGTGCAATCCGCTGCTGTTCATGCACCTGGTCGCGGGCATCCACAACGAGGCGCTGATGCTCGGGCTGATGCTCGCGGGCACCGAATTCGCGCTGCGCGGAGTCAGCAACATCACATCCGACAGACCGCTGATCCCCCGACCGTTGCGGCTGCCGTCGGCGCCGTGGACCCGCTGGTATCCGATGGCGATGCTGCTCGCGGGGACCGTGCTGATCGCGCTGTCCTCACAGGTGAAGCTGCCGTCGCTGCTGGCGCTCGGATTCGTCGCGATGGCGCTGGCCTGCCGCTACGGCGGCACCGTGAAGGCGTTCTTCCTGGCCGGCGGCTCGCTGACCGCGGTCGCCGTACTGGTGATGGCGATCATCGGCTGGGCCAGCGGGCTGGGGTTCGGCTGGCTGTTCACCCTCGGCACCGCCAACGTGGTGCGCAGCTGGATGTCCCCCCCGACGCTCATCGCGTTGGGCACCGGGCAGGTCGGCATCCTGCTCGGCCTCGGCGACCACACCACCGCGATCCTCGCGCTCACCCGCGCCATCGGCGTCAGCATCATCGCCGTGCTGGTCAGCGGCCTGCTGCTGGCGGTGCTGCGCGGCAAACTGCACCCGGTCGGCGGCCTGGGGGTGGCGCTGGGCGCGACGGTCCTGCTGTTCCCGGTGGTGCAGCCCTGGTACCTGCTGTGGGCGGTCATCCCGCTGGCCACCTGGGCCACCCGCCCCGGCTTCCGCGGCGCGACGATCGCGATCACGCTGATCGTCGGCATCTTCGGACCGACCGCCAACGGCGACCGGTTCGCGCTGTTCCAGATCATCATGGCCACCTTGGCGAGCACGGTCGTCGTCGTGTTGTTGATGGCGCTGACCTGGCGGCGGCTGCCCTGGCAACCGTTGCCCGAGGGCGATCCGCCCGCCATGCCGGGTCCCTCGGAACCACCGCAGGCACGGCCCGCCACGCCGGGCGCATACGCTGATTCCCCGTGACCACATCGTCGGCCGGCCCCGTGCGTCTGCGCGGGGTGACCAAGCGCTACGGGTCGACCACCGCGGTCGACGGCCTCGACCTCGACGTGCACCGCGCCGAGGTGTTGGCGCTGCTGGGGCCCAACGGCGCCGGGAAGACGACGACGGTCGAGATGTGCGAGGGCTTCCTGCGGCCCGATTCGGGCACCATCGAGATCCTCGGGATGAACCCGGCCGCGCACAACAACCGGGTCCGCGAGCGCATCGGCGTGATGCTGCAGGGCGGCGGTGGTTACCCCGCGGCCCGCGCCGGCGAGATGCTCGACCTCGTCGCTGCCTACGCCGCCGACCCGCTGGACCCGCGCTGGCTGCTCGACATCCTCGGACTCACCGACGTCGCGCGCACCACCTACCGGCGACTGTCCGGCGGCCAGCAGCAGCGCCTGGCGTTGGCCTGCGCGATCGTGGGCCGGCCGGAGCTGGTGTTCCTCGACGAGCCGACGGCCGGGATGGACGCCCACGCCCGCATCGTGGTGTGGGAGCTGATCGACGCGCTGCGCCGCGACGGGGTGACCATCGTGCTGACCACCCACCAGCTGACCGAGGCCGAAGAGCTGGCCGACCGCCTGGTGATCATCGACCACGGGGTGGCGGTCGCGACCGGCACCCCCGCGGAGCTGATGCGCACCGGCGCCGAGAACCAGTTGCGGTTCAGCGCGCCCCCGAAACTCGATCTGTCGCTGTTGATCTCGGCGCTGCCCGAGAGCTACCGGGCCGCCGAGACCTCGCCGGGTGAGTACCTCGTCGAGGGACACGTCGACCCGCAGGTGCTGGCCACCGTGACGGCCTGGTGCGCCCGGGTCAACGTGCTGGCCACCGACATGCGCGTCGAGCAGCGCAGCCTCGAGGACGTGTTCCTGGACCTCACAGGCCGGGAGATGCGGAAATGAGTGACACCCCCGATCTCACCGCAGCCTCGACGAAGGGTGGGCGCTCGTGACGACCAACCAGTTCGCACCGGGTACGTTCACCCCGGACCCCAGGCCCGCCGCGGTGTCGAAGATGCTGGCGGCACAGTTCGGCCTCGAGCTGCGGCTGCTCCTGCGCAACGGCGAACAGCTGCTGCTGACGATGTTCATCCCGATCACGCTGCTGGTCGGGCTGGTGCTGCTCCCGCTCGGCGATTTCGGCGACGACCGCGCGGGCACGTTCGTCCCGGCGATCATGGCGCTGGCGGTGATCTCGACGGCGTTCACCGGCCAGGCCATCGCGGTTGCCTTCGACCGCCGCTACGGCGCGCTGAAACGCCTTGGCGCGACGGCACTTCCGGTGTGGGGCATCATCGCGGGCAAATCGCTGGCCGTGGTGGCGGTGGTGTTCCTGCAGTCGATCCTGCTGGGCGCCATCGGCCTCGCGCTGGGCTGGCGTCCGGAGATCCTGGGCCTGGTGCTGGGTGCGGTGATCATCGCGCTGGGTACCGCGGGGTTCGCCGCGCTGGGCCTGCTGCTCGGCGGCACGCTGCGCGCTGAGATCGTGCTGGCGGTGGCCAACCTGCTGTGGTTCGTGTTCGCGGGTCTGGGCGCGCTGACGCTGGAGGGTCAGGCGGTGCCGAACGCGCTGGCGTGGGCCGCGCGGCTCACCCCGTCGGGTGCGCTGACCGAGGCGCTGACCCAGGCGATGACGCTGTCGGTCGACTGGTTGGGCCTGGCCGTGCTCGCCGTCTGGGGTGGCGTGGCCGCCCTATGCGCGCTGCGCTGGTTCCGCTTCACGTGAGACCAGGGTCGGCAGCAGGTACTCGAGCTGGCCGACCTCCTCGATGTTGTGCCGGATCCACGCACGCAGCTTGTCGTCCGGGAAGTGACGTGACACCAGTCGGTTGACCGGAGCGAGCAGCGGAGATCGCGCCCCGAGGTCCATCACCGTCACGTAGTGCGCACCGTCGGCGCCCGCCGACCAGGTGTGCTCGAGCTGGAAGTACACCGCCCCGCCGAGCCGCTTCACCAGCCGGATCCCGGTCTCGTCGAGCTTCTCGACGCGGGCCACCTCGTCGATCTTGCATTCGGGCCGGCCGCCGAAGGCCTCCACCATGCGGAACCGCGCGCCGTCGGCCGCCCCGCCGCCGGGTGCGGGTCGGGCGAGCTCCCACGCGATGTGGTCGATCGGGTGCCAGGCCAGATACCGGTCGATCACCTGCCCGCCGTAGGTCATCGTCTCCCCGAGGTGGGTGAACCAGTCGAGCAGCATCGCCGGTGTCAGCCCGGCGAGCGGCCGATGGTCGATGGTCACGCGTCGGCGGCCGTGGGGTGCGGTGAGGACGCGCACGGTCGCGGTGTCGACGGTGCGCAGCGGATAGAGGACGGGACGCGACATGATGACCTCCTAGGAAACGGTTTCGTATCTTGACGGTAGAACCGCGCGTTAAGATACGCAAACGTTTCCTTGAGAGGTGGACGAATGGGCAGACGCCACGGGGCCGAACTCGGCGCCGCGATCCGCTCGGCCGTGCTGTCGCTGCTGGCCGAACACGGACCGGCAGGCGTGACGATGGAGTCGGTGGCCGCCGCGGCGCGGACCAGCAAGCCGGTGCTGTACCGGCGCTGGCCCGACCGCGCCGCCCTGCTGCGCGACACGTTGATGGGCGTCGCGACGACCGCGATCCCGCACGCCGACACCGGCAGCTACCGCGACGACATGCTGGCCGTGCTGCGCGGTTGGGTCGCGTTGTTCACCGGACCGCAGGCCGCGGTGATCAAGGCCGCCGTCGCGGCCGCCGCCCACGATCCCGAACTGGCGGCGGCGTTCCGCGACGACGTGATCGGCTGGCGCAAACAGGAGATGGCCGCACTCCTGCAGCGCGGCGTCGCGCGAGGCGACGTGCGCACGGATGTGCCGGTGGAGATCGCGCGCGAACTCGGTCAGAGCGTGCTGTGGCACCGGCTGCTGATCACCGGCGACCCGATCACCGACGACCTCGTGGTGCAGCTCGTCGACGAGGTCCTCGTCCCGTTCGTCTCCCCTACTACGACTCGTAGTTAGTGGTGCTCTACCATCGGGTTCGTGCCCGTCAGACGACTCTTCCTGCGGCTGGTCGACCTGCTGCCGCTGCCCAGTCTGCGGGTCCAGCGCGCGATCGCGGTGGCCGTCATCCTCACCCAGGGCGGCATCTCGGTCACCGGGGCGATCGTCCGCGTCACCGCATCGGGCCTCGGCTGCCCCACCTGGCCGCAGTGCTTCCCCGGTAGCTTCACCCCGGTCCCGCACGCCGAGGTGCCCGGTATCCATCAGGCGGTCGAGTTCGGCAACCGCCTCATCACGTTCCTCGTCGTGCTGACCGCCGCCGCCGCGGTGCTGGCCGTCACCCGCGCGCGGCGCCGCCGCGAAGTGCAGGTCTACGCATGGCTGATGCCGGCCTCGACCGTCGCGCAGGCCGTGATCGGTGGCATCACCGTGCTCACCGGACTGCTGTGGTGGACCGTCGCGATCCACCTGCTGGTCTCCATGGCGATGGTCTGGCTGTCGGTGCTGCTGTTCGTGAAGATCGGCGAACCCGACGACGGCGTCCGCGTCCGCACCGTGCCGAAACCCCTGCGCCAGCTCGCGGCGCTGTCGGCGGTCGTCCTGGCCGCGGTCCTGGTGACCGGCACCTTTGTGACCGGGGCGGGCCCGCACGCCGGCGACAAGAGCATCGAACAACCCGTTCCCCGGCTGCAGGTGGAGATCACCACGCTCGTCCACCTGCACTCGGCGCTGCTGGTCGCCTACCTGTCGCTGCTGGTCGCGCTCGGTTTCGGGCTGCTCGCGGTCCGCGCGCCGCGACCCGTGCAGCTCCGACTGGGCGTGCTGGTCGCGATCGTCGTCGCCCAAGGCACGGTCGGTGCGGTCCAGTTCGCCACCGGTGTGCCCGCCGCACTGGTCGCCGTCCACGTCGCCGGGGCGGCCGCCTCGACGGCCGCGACGGCGGCGCTATGGGCGTCGATGCGACAGCGGTCCAAGACCGAGGCGCTCGAGCGCGGACTCGACGGCGACGGCGAAGTCGCGTTCGCAGCCCGCGCGGGTGGCGGCGTCGAGCTGCCGAAAGCCCAGTGACGGTTCGACCAGTTCCACCTCGAGGACCCGCGCGTCGCGGTGGTCGCCGATGACGTCCACCCGCGCGTAGAGGAACTCCGACCGTTCGATCCCGATGACCGCCGCCGCCGCATTCAGCGCCGCGTAGCCCAGATCCCAGAGCTCGACGTCGGGTTCGGCGGGTCCGAGCGTCTCCAGCGCGTAAGTCCCCGACTCGTCGAACTCCGGCGGCCCGGCCGGGGGCAGGATCGCGGCCTTGGTGAACGCGTGTGAGCGCTGCCCGCCGAGGAAGACCAGCGCCGTCTCGCCGTACTCCACGCCGCCGTCGTAGGGCTGCACGAGCACCGCGCGGCCCTGCGCCTGCAGCTGCTCGGCGTGGGCGGCCGCGGCGTCGCGGTCGCGGAAGCGTTGCGCCCCGACCGAACCGCCACCGACCGCGGGTTTGACCACCACCTCGCCCGCGGGGATCTCGACGGTGTCGGTGGCCGTGAAGTAGGCCGTCGGCACGGTCGGCACGCCGCGCTCGGCCAGGTCGACGAGATAGTGCTTGTCGGTGTTCCACGCCACCACGGCGGGACCGTTGAGCAGGTGACGGACCCGCCCCGTCCACGCCAGGAACTCGTCGAGCCGCTCGATGTAGTCCCAGGTGGCCCGCAGGATCACCACATCGGCCTCGAGTGTGGCGGGGTCGTCCCAGGACAGCCAGCGCGCGTGCAGACCGCGGGTGCGCAGGGCGGCGATCAGCCCGTCGTCGTCCCCGTCGCTCGTCGGCAGCGCCGGGCAGGCGGCCAACACGATGCGCGGGTGGAACAGGTCGGGCCGGGCGAGCTTCACCCCGTCATGCTAGGCGGGGATGATGGTGCCCATGTACGCCATCGAAGTCGCCGAGACCGGCGGTCCCGAGGTCCTCACCCACGTCGAGAAGGACCGGCCCACACCCGGCCCCGGCCAGGTCCTCATCAAGGCCGAAGCCATCGGCGTCAACTTCATCGACACCTACTTCCGGTCGGGTCTGTACCCGCGGGAGGTGCCGTTCGTAGTGGGCACCGAGATTTGCGGCACGATCGAGGCCGTCGGCGACGACGTCGCGGCACTGCAGGTCGGCGATCGTGTCGTCACGGACAAGGCGCTCGGTGCCTACGCCGAATACGCCCTGGCGCCCGCCGATTTCGTGGCCTACGTGCCGGACGGAGTGGCGCCCGAGGCCGCCGCCTCGGCCCTGCTGAAGGGGATGACCGCGCACTATCTGATCACCTCGACCTATCCGATCGCCCAGGGCGACACCGTGCTTCTGCACGCGGGCGCCGGCGGGGTCGGGCTCATCCTGACCCAGTGGGCCACCAGCAAGGCCGCCAAGGTCATCACGACGGTGTCGACACCGGAGAAGGCCGAAATGTCCCGCCGGGCCGGGGCGTTCGAGGTGCTCGACTATCCCGACGATCCGCAGGAGTTCGGCGCCCGGATCCGCGAGCTCACCGGGGGCAACGGGGTGGCGGCGGTGTACGACGGCGTCGGCGCGGCGACATTCGAGGCCAGCCTGGCCAGTCTCGCCGTCCGCGGCACGCTCGCGCTGTTCGGCGCCTCCAGCGGACCCGTCCCGCCGTTCGACCCGCAGCGGCTCAACCAGGCCGGTTCGGTGTACCTCACCCGGCCGAGCCTGGTGCACTACACGCGGACCCCGGACGAGTTCTCCTGGCGTGCGGGCGAAGTGCTCGACGCGATCGCCAAGGGCACGATCACGGTGACCGTCAGCGAGCGGTATCCCCTGGCCGACGCCGAACGCGCGCACCGTGATCTGCAGGGTCGCAAGACGGTCGGGTCGGTGGTGTTGATCCCGTAACAATCGTGTGATCGGGTGTGAAGTTTTCACACCCGTGGCATACGCTGAAGCGGTGTCCCCGCTGAACGCACAGGCTCGCCGCGCGGCGATCGCCGCCAGGATCGACACCGACCGGGAAGTCGACTTCGCTTCTCTGGCTGGGGAATTCGGCGTGTCCGAGATGACGATCCGCCGGGACATCGAGCGGCTGGAGGATCAGGGCGTCGCGCGCCGGGTGCTCGGCGGGGCGATCGCGTTCGGCGGCAAGTCGACCGAACCGTCGTTCGCCGCGCGCGCCGCCGAAGCGGCCGACGAGAAAATCCACATCGCCAGCGCGGTGGCCGATCTGCTGCATCCGCACGAGACGGTGATCCTCGACAGCGGCAGCACCGTCCTCGCGGTCGCCCGCGCCATCCGGGGCCGAGGGCTCGGACTGACCGTGATCACCCCGAGTGTGCTGGTCGCCGTAGAACTCGCCGACGAACCCGATACGACGATCCTGCTCACCGGCGGCAAGGTGCGCCCCGGCGAACTGAGCCTCATCGGCGCCGAAGCCGAGGACTTCTACCTGCGCTACAACTGCGACACCTACGTGATGGGGATCGCCGGCGTCGACGGGAAACGCGGCGCGTCGGAGTACCACCGCGAGGAAGGCAACGTCAAACAGGCCGCGATGCGGTCGGCGGACCGGGTCATCGTGGCCGCCGACGCGACGAAACTCGGCCGCGTGCAGTTGATCAACGTCGCGCCGGTGTCGTCGATCTCGGTCCTCGTCACCGACGGCCCGCCCGCACACCCGACACTGGAGACGTTGCGGGACAGGGGCGTTCAGGTGGTCTGCGTCGGCTGATCAGACCCAGGCCGCCGATACCGCGTCGTCGCCGTCGCCGGGCCGGTACACCGTCGCCCCCGCCTCCTCGGCGATGAGCGCACCCGCGGCCCAGTCGTGCACAGCGAGATCGGCCTCGACGAACGCGTGCAGGCTGCCCTGGGCCACCAGGCACAGGTCGACCGCCGCGGCGCCGAACCGGCGCATGTCGGTGTAATCGGCGATCACCGAGCCGAGTTCGCGGACCTGGCGGCGACGCCGGTCCGGGTCGTACGACAGCCCGGTACCGATCAGCCGTGCCGTGGTCGCGGGCAGCTGCAGCGGCAGCACCGCCCGCTGCGCGGGGGAACGCAATTGCGCTCCCCCGCCTCGGGCGGCACTCCAGAGGGATCCCAGCGCGGGCGCGGCCACCGCACCGGCCAGCCAGGCGCCGTCCGAGATCCGGCGCACCGCGACGGAGGTGGCGAAGTACGGGATGAGCCGGGTGTAGTTGGTGGTGCCGTCGAGTGGATCGATGACCCACTCGAATCCGCTCGTCCCGGTGTGGGCAGGCAGCTCCTCGCCGAGCAGCGAGTCGGCGGGCCGCACCTCGTGGATGGCCTCGCGCACCGCCTCCTCGGCGGCCCGGTCCACCGGGGTGACCACGTCCCCGGCCGCACTCTTGGTGCTCACCGTGATCGGTTCGCCCAGCCGGGCCAGGCACAGTTGGGCGCCGATCCGGGCGGCGACCGCGGCGAGGTCTTCGAGGTCGCCCGGCGACGGTGGGATCTCCCGCCCGCTCACGATGCGCGGCTTCACAGCGTGGCGCGGAAGTCCCGCACGGCGGTCATGAGCTCGGTGACCCGGGACGCGACCGCGCGGTTCTCGAACACCCCGTCCTCCTTGAAGTAGGTCCCGACGATCGCGCCGTCGGCGATCGAGAGCTGCTCGGCCGCGTTGTGGGCGCGCACACCGGTGTTGACGAACACCGGGACGTCGCCGGCCTCGGCCTTGACGATCTGCAGCGCCTGGGAGTCGGTGGCCGCACCGGCGGTCAGGCCGGAGACGCAGATGCCGTCGGGCGCGGTGGCGAACACCGTGGTCTTGGTGATCGACGCGAGGTCCCGGTTGGCCAGGTAGGCCGCCGATTCGGGCACGATGTTGAACAGCAGCTTCACCCCGGCGCCGCCGACGCGCTGGCGGTGCCGGGCCACGGCGCCGACATTGGTGTCCCACAAGCCGAAGTCGCTGGCGTACACCCCGGTGAAGATCTCCCGCACCCACTGGGCGCCGGTGGCGACGGCGAGGTCGATCGAGGCGCGGCCGTCCCATAGCACGTTCACGCCGTACGGCAGCGTGAGGTCGGGCAGCAGTTCGCCGATGATGCGTGCCATCGTGATGGCGGTGATGGGTTCGGTCTTGGTCAGGTACGGCAGGCTGAACTCGTTGGAGATCATCACACCGTCGACGCCGCCTTCGCGCAGCGCCGCGAGTTCCTCCCTGGCACGGTCCACCACCGCGCGCAACCCGGCCGCCGAGTCGTATCCCGGGTCGCCGGGCAGCGCGGACAGGTGCAGCATCGCGATCACGGGCTTGCGCACCGCGAACACTTCATCGAGCCAATTGGTCATGGAACGCCTCTCACGGTTGTCGACGACATCCTGGATGTTATTAAATAACAGTCAACGCGCGGCCACACAGCGATTTACGTGACGGTTACACACAACGTGTGAGAATCTAACAGATACGCGGTACGGTCAGCACCCGAGCGGATGAGAGGACGGGATGTCGCAGTTCACGATCGGTGTCGACATCGGCACCACGGGAACCAAGACGGTGCTCATCGACGTCGGGGCGGCGCGCATCGTGGCCCAGGCGTCGCGGGAGAGCCGGCTGTTCGCCGACGCCCCCGGACACGCCGAGGCCGATCCTGCACAGTGGATCGACAACGCACACAGCACGATTCGCGCAGTGCTCGACGAGTCCGGCGTGCCCGCGAATCAGGTGGGTGCGCTCGCCACCACGGGTATGGTGCCCGCGGTCGTCCCGGTCGACGGTGACGGCGCCCCGGTCCGACGGGCCATACTGCAGAACGACGCCCGCGCCACCGAGCAGATCGAGCGGTTGCGCGCGGCACTCGACCCCACCGACGTCCTGGCCGCCACCGGATCGGCGATCACCCAGCAGTCGGTGGCGCCCACCGCGATGTGGTTGCGCGACAACGAACCCGAGACGTGGGCGCGCACCGTGCGCCTCGTCGGGTCCTACGACTGGGTGCTGATGGCGCTGGGCGCCGCCCCGCACGTCGAACTGAACTGGGCCATCGAATCGGGCCTGGCCACCATCGACGCCCAGCGTTACGAACCCGTCTATGCCGCAGCCGGTCTGGGCGCGGACATCGTCCCCGACGTATTGGTGCCCGGCGCGCAGGCGGGCACACTGAGCGCCGCCGCGGCCGCGGCCACCGGTCTACCCGAAGGGCTTCCGCTGATCGTCGGCGGCGCCGACCATGTGCTGTCGGCGTACGCGGCGGGGGTCAACGCCGCAGGCGACTGGCTGGTGAAACTCGGTGGCGCGGGCGACATCCTGGCCGCCAGCGACACCCCCGTCATCGACGGCCGGCTCTATCTGGACGCGCACCCGGTCCCGGGGCGGTGGCTGCCCAACGGCTGCATGGCCACCAGCGGCAGCCTGATCCGGTGGTTCCAGACCCTGACCGGTGGTGTGGACCTTCTGCAGCTCGACGACGAGGCCGCAGGCCGCCCCGCCGCCGAAGTGCTCTGTCTGCCCTACTTTCTCGGTGAGAAGAGCCCCCTGCACGATCCGGATCTGCGGGGTGCGTTCGTCGGCCTCGACCTGGCTCACACCCGCGCCGACATGTACCGCTCGGTGCTCGAGGCCATCGCGTTCGGGTTCAAGCACCACACCGACGTGTTCGCCTCGATCGGAGTCCCGCTGAGGCGGGCCATGGTCACCAACGGCGGCAGCAAGTCGGTGCTGTGGAAGCAGATCCACGCCGACGTGCTGAACACCGCGCTGTATCCGGTGATCGGCCATCCCGGCGCCTCGCTCGGCGCCGCGGTGATCGCAGGCATCGGTGTCGGCGCCATCGACGACTGGGACGGTGTGCAGCGCTTCCTCACCCTCGGCGACGCCGTCGAACCCGACCCCCGCAACGTCGACCGGTACGCCGAGGCCTATGCGCAGTGGCGCACCCTCGGTGATCTACTCACCCCCGTCTCCCATCAGCTCGCTCGAAAGGCTCCGTGATGACCGCCGCCTCCCCCGCCCCTCAGACCGCCGTCGTGACCGGCGCCGGATCCGGGATCGGGCGTGCCATCGCGACGACGCTCGCGGGCCGCGGCTGGCGGGTCATCGTCACCGACGTCAATCTCGCCGGCGCCGAGGAGACCGTCGCAGGACTGACTCCGGGCGGCGGCCACGAGGCCCGGCAGCTGGACGTGACCGACGCCGCGGCGGCCGGTCGGCTGGCCGACGACGTGGCCGACCGGTTCGGCCTCGACGCGTGGATCAACAACGCCGGGATCTCGGCGATGGCGCGGTTCGTCGACGTCACCCCGGACCAGTACGACCGCTCGCTCGACATCAACACCAAGGCGGTGTTCTTCTGCGGGCAGGCCGCCGCCAGGGCGATGATCCGCACCGGCCGGGCGGGCACGATCGTCAACACCGCGTCGATGGCCGCCAAACAGGGCCGCGTTCCGTTCCTCTCGGACTACGTGGCATCGAAATTCGCCGTGCTGGGGCTGACCCAGGCCATGGCCTTCGAACTGGCCGCCGACCAGATCACCGTGAACTGCGTGTGCCCGGGCTTCGTCGCCACCCCTATGCAGTCCCGCGAACTCGAGTGGGAGGCCAAGCTCACGGGTTCGACGCCGGATGCGGTGCGACAGAGCTGGGTCGACGCCACCCCGCTGGCCCGGCTGCAGACACCGGATGACGTCGCCCGTGCGGTGGCCTTCCTGGTGTCCGAGGACGCCCGGTTCATCACCGGCGAAGCGCTCTCCGTCAACGGCGGTGCGTACATGGATTGAGCCGGGACCCGCCGACCCGGTGCACTCGATCCAGTCCAACCAGTAGGAAGTGAGAACCCATGAAGATCCCGATGCTCGGCCGGCGCCCAGCGCGGCGTAGCGCCGCGCGATGGCTGCCGGCAGTCGTCGCGACCACCTCCCTGGTCCTGGCCGGGTGCGCCGGCTCCGGCGGATCCGGCGATGAGCAGAGCTCCTCGGGGCTGGGTGACATCCCGACCGACACCAACGCCACCGTGCGCGTGCTGATGGAGAACGTGCCCGACACCGACATCGTTTCCGGCATGGTCGGTCAGTTCAACGAGAAATACCCCGACATCAAGGTCCAGATCGAGACCATGACGTTCGACCAGATGCGCGACCGGTTGGTGTCGTCGTTCCAGGCCGCCGAACCGGCATACGACCTGATCGTCGTCGACAACCCGTGGATGGACGACTTCGCCGCGGCCGGCTTCCTCGAGCCACTGAACGACCGCATCTCGTCGACCCCCGACTACCAGCCCGACGACTTCTTCCCGTCGCTGACCGACATCACCGACGTCGACGGCACCACCTACGGGGTGCCGTTCTACAACTACGCGCTGGGCTACATCTACAACAAGCCCGATCTCGAGGCCGCCAAACTGCAGGTCCCCACCGACCTCGACGCGCTGGTCAGCACCTCGCAGCGGCTCAAGGACGGCAACCGCGCGGGCATCGCCATGCAGCCCCAGCGCGGCTACAAGATCTTCGAGGAATGGGCGAACTGGCTGTTCGCCGCGGGCGGGTCGATCTACGGCGAGGACGGTAAACCGTCGCTCGACACCGAAGAGGCCGCCCGCGCCCTGAACGCCTACATCGAGACGTACCGCACCGCGGCGCCGGCGAACAGCCTGTCGTGGGGCTTCGACGAGGCCTTCCGGTCGGTCTCCGGCGGGAACGCCGCCTCGATGATCGGCTACAACTGGAACCTGCCCGCCCTCAACGACCCGGCAGGCGCCTCCGGCGAACGCGCGGGCCAGTTCGCGCTGGCGCCGATCCCGGGCGGCAAATCCGCACTGGGACTGTGGAGCTGGGCGATCCCGGCGAACTCGGCGGCCCCTGACGCGGCGTGGGCGTTCGCGTCGTGGATCACCTCCCCGGCCGTCGACGCCGAACGTGTCGCCGCAGGCGGCGCGGTGATCCGCAAGGGTTCGCTGACCGATCCCAAGGTGCTCGCCGACGGCTACGGCGAGGAGTACTACCGCACCGTCGGTGAGATCCTGGCCGACGCCGCCCCGCTCACCCAGGGACGCGGCGGCGAGGAGATGATCCAGGCCGTGGGCACCGAACTCAACGACGCCGCGGCAGGCAACAAGAGCGTCGCCGACGCACTGCGGGACGCGCAGGCGGCTGCGGAGCGAATCCAGAAGTGACACACGGGAATCCGGCGGCCACGACTCAGACGGGCACGGCCGCATGAAATTCAAGTACGGCATGCTGATGCCGCTGCTGGCCCTGTTCAGCGTGGCCGTCGGATTCCCGCTCTGCTATGCGGCCTACCTCGCGGTGACCGACTACCGACTCACCGATCGGCAGGCCCCGGACTTCGTCGGCGTCGCCAACTTCGGCACCGCACTGAAGAATCCGGCGTTCTGGGAGGCGTTCGGCACCACCGCGATCTACGTCGTGGTGGCCGTCGCCGGAGAACTCGTCATCGGTTTCGCGCTCGCCCTGGCACTGCACCAGCAGCGGTGGGCCAAGGACCTGTCCCGGGCGATCGTTCTCGCGCCGATGTTCATCACCCCGATCGCCGTCGGGCTGATCTTCCGCTTCCTGCTCAACGACCAGATCGGCGCGATCCCGGCGCTGCTGCACGCCGTCGGCGCCGACTACGACTTCTTCGGCTCGGGCAAGGCGCTGCTGACGCTGGCGTTCATCGACGTCTGGCAGTGGACGCCGTTCATGGTGCTCCTCATCCTGGCCGGGCTGGAGTCGATGCCCAAACAGCCCATGGAGGCCGCCCGCGTCGACGGCGCAGGCCCGGTCTACCGGCTGCGCCGGGTGCTGATCCCGATGCTGGCGCCGGTGCTGACCGTGGCGGTGCTGCTGCGCTCGCTCGACGCCCTGCGGGTGTTCGAGTACGTCTACGCCACCACCCGCGGCGGGCCGGGCACCGAGACCCAGACGCTGCAGTACTTCATGTACCTCGAAGGCATCCAGTTCTTCCGGCTCGCGCAAGCCAGCGCGATGGCGTTCATCGTGCTGGTGCTCGTGCTGGCGGTGATCGTGGTGGCCTTCCGCGCGATGGAACGCAACCGCGAGAGGACCACCGCCTGATGACCCGGCCCCGTCCCCTCGAGGTCCTGCGCGTCGCCGTACTCACCGCGGCGCTGGTGTTCGTGCTGTTCCCCATCGCCTGGGTGGCGCTGGCGAGCTTCAAGACACCGGCGCAGATGTCCGAACCGTTCCTCGTGTTGTTCGGCCCCACCATGGACAACTGGCGGGCGGTGTTGCACTCCGGCATCTTCGCCGCCGCCGGACGCAGCGTGCTCGTCGGTGTCGTCACCGTGGCGGTGAGCTTGGTGGTCGGCAGCATGGGCGCCTACGTGATCGCCAAATACCGGGCCGGCGGCTCGCTCACCCGGTTCGGGATGCTCGCCGCCCAGGTCGTCCCGCCCGCGGTCATGGTGTTTCCGTTCCTGACCATGGCGCAGGCGCTGCGCATGACCGACACGCTGCTGCCGGTGATCTTCGCCCACCTGTCGTTCGTGCTGCCGCTGGTGACGTGGTTCCTGATCG
Organism: Mycobacterium sp. GA-2829; assembly: GCF_001499965.1. Taxonomy (GTDB): domain Bacteria; phylum Actinomycetota; class Actinomycetes; order Mycobacteriales; family Mycobacteriaceae; genus Mycobacterium. The sequence goes on along the minus strand of NZ_LQIT01000002.1, from coordinate 150,584 downwards.
GCTTCTTCGAGGCCGTCCCCGCCTCGCTGGAGGAGCAGGCGCGCGTCGACGGGTTCACCCGCTGGCAGGCGTTCCGGCTGGTGGTGCTGCCGCAGGTGCTGCCCGGGATCGGCGCCGCAGGCATCTTCGGGTTCACGTTGAGCTGGAACGACATGTTCTACGGGCTGATCCTGGCGCCCGGCAACGCCGCGATCCTGCCGGTGGCCATCTCGAACTTCAACACCTTCCGCGGCGTCCAGATCGGCACGATGAGCGCCGCGATCATGATCGCCATCGTCCCGGTGGTGATCGCCAGCTTCTTCATCCAGCGACGCCTGGTCCAGGGGATCAGCGGCGGCGCGGTCAAGTACTAGTAGCGAGGAACTTTTCACATGGCATCGGTCACCTTCTCGAAGGTCACCAAGGCATACGGCGACGCCACCGTGGTGTCGGGTCTCGACCTGGAACTCGCCGACGGCAGCATGACCGTGCTGGTCGGCCCGTCGGGCTGCGGGAAGACCACCTCGCTGCGCATGCTGGCAGGGCTGGAGACGGTCAGCTCGGGGGCGATCCGCATCGGTGACCGCGACGTCACCGCGCTGGAGCCCAAGGAACGCGACATCGCGATGGTGTTCCAGAACTACGCGCTGTACCCGCATCTGTCGGTGCGCGAGAACATCGCCTTCCCGCTACGCGCCAAGCGCATCCCGCGCGCCGAGGCCTTGAAGCGCGCCGACGAGATCGCCGAATCGCTCGGCCTGGGCAAGCTCGTCGGCCGCAAACCGAAGGATCTGTCCGGCGGCCAGCAGCAGCGGGTGGCGATCGGCCGCGCCATCATCCGCGAACCCTCGGTGTTCCTGTTCGACGAACCGCTGAGCAACCTCGATGCCAAACTGCGGGTGGAGACCCGCACCGAACTGCTGCGGCTGCAGCGCCGGCTCGGCATCACCGCCCTCTACGTCACCCACGACCAGGAGGAGGCGATGACGCTGTCGGACCGCATCGTGGTGATGCGCGACGGGCGCATCGCCCAGGCCGCTCCCCCGGCCGAGGTCTACCAGCGGCCCGCGGACACGTTCGTCGCCACGTTCGTCGGCAGCCCGAAGATGAACCTGATCACCGGCGCCGTGTCGGGCGGGGAACTGCGCGGCGACGGGCTGCGCATCGCCGTCGGCGGACCGGACGCCGCGGCGGTGACGATCGGCATCCGACCCGACGATCTGACGCTGTCCGCGGCCGACGAGGGCGCGGCGACGGTGGAACTGGTCGAGCTGCTGGGCCCTCGCGCGATCGTCACGGTGCGTGCCGGCGCCGAACGGCTGACCAGTGTGGTCACCGCGGCCGAACTCACCGGCATCGCACCCGGCACCGCGGTGGACCTGTCCGCCCGGCCCGACGACGTGCACCGGTTCGATCGGGACAGCGGTACGCGCCTCTAATCTGGTGCGGTGCGGACCGACCTCGTCGTGACACCGGCGCTGGTGGTACCGGCCTCGGAGCTGAGCGAGCGCTTCTCCCGGTCGTCGGGTCCGGGCGGACAGGGCGTCAACACGGCCGACAGCAGGGTCGAGCTGTCCTTCGACGTGGCCCGCTCACCGGCGATCCCTTCGCACCTGCGCCACCGGATACTGTGCCGGCTGCGCGGCCGGCTCTCCGCGGGCGTGCTGACCGTGACGGCCAGTGAGCACCGCACGCAACTCCAGAATCGCGCGGCCGCGCGCGAACGGATGGCGAGGATGCTGCGCGACGCCGCCGCGGCTCCCCCACCGACGCGTCGGCCGACCCGGCCCACCCGGTGGCGCGAAAGAGCGGCGGATCGGTGAGAAGAAGCGCCGGGGCACGATCAAGCAGGGCCGCCGCGGCGGCTGGGATCAGACCTAGCTAGAGGTGCAGCAGCGTGGGTAGCGCCAGCACCGAGTCGACCGCCAGCGCGGCGAACACCACCGCCAGGTAGTTGTTCGACTGCAGGAAAAGCCGCAGCGGCTTGACCGGCTCACCGCGCTTGACCCCGCTGTAGAGCTGGTGGGCCATGACCAGGAACCAGGTCCCCGCGAGCAGCGCGACCGCGGCGTACAGCCAGCCGGTGGCCAGCGCCAACAGCAGCGTGGTCAGGACGGTCAGCCAGGTGTAGACGAGGATCTGCCGGGTCACCTGACGTTCGGTGGCGACGGCGGGCAGCATCGGCACCCCGGCGGCCTTGTAGTCGTCCTTGTAGCGCATCGCCAGCGCCCAGGTGTGCGGCGGCGTCCAGAAGAAGATCACCGCGAACATCACCAGCGCGGGCCACTGGATGGTGCCGGTGACCGCGGACCAGCCGATCATCACGGGCATGCAGCCGGCGGCACCGCCCCAGACGACGTTCTGGGAGGTGCGGCGTTTGAGCAGCAGGGTGTAGACGAAGACGTAGAACGCGATCGTGGCCACGGCCAGCAGCCCGGACAGCAGGTTGCTGGTCACCCACAGCCACGCGAACGACGTGACGGACAGGATGAGCCCGAAGATCAGCGCATGGCGGGTCGGCACGGTGTCGCGGGCCAGCGGGCGGCGCGCGGTCCGCTTCATCTTCTTGTCGATGTCGGCGTCGGCGACGCAGTTGAGCGTGTTCGCACCCGCGGCGGCCAGCATCCCGCCGATCAGCGTGTTGAGGATCAGCAGCGGGTCGACCGTGCCGCGATCGGCGAGCAGCATCGCCGGGATGGCCGTGACCAGCAGCAGCTCGATCACGCGCGGCTTCGTCAACGCCAGATAGGCCAACACCGTGGTGCGGATGCGAGACGGCGCCCCATGGGTGAGGTGGCGCTCGCGGATGCTCACGCAGTCAACTCCTCGTTGTTGGCGGTGGTCCGATGTCGGTGGTCTTCCGCTTGGTGATCAACACAGCCGCCGCACAACATCTACTACGCACGATGGTAGACCGCGCGGGAACCCGCGGATGACCGCAGGGTCGTTTCAGCATCACACCGTAGCGAGCCGGCGAATTCCCTCCGCATGCACGATGCGGCGCCCCGCCCCGGAGCACTAGGGTTGGTGGGGCGGTCTGAGGGACTACTCGTACGGCCGCTGCCCGAACATGCCACCAAGGAGCGAGCCACGTGACCACCGTCGACGACATCGCGACGCTGACCGAACCCCACCACCCCGACGACTGGAGCGAGCTGGACACCGTCGCGGTCGACACCGTGCGGGTGCTGGCGGCCGACGCCGTGCAGAAGGTCGGCAACGGCCACCCCGGCACCGCGATGAGCCTCGCGCCGCTGGCCTACACCCTGTTCCAGCGGCAGATGCGCCACGATCCGAGCGACGTGCACTGGCTGGGTCGCGACCGCTTCATCCTGTCGTGCGGACATTCCAGCCTCACGCTGTACCTGCAGCTGTACTTGGGCGGGTTCGGTCTGGAGCTCGAGGACATCGAGTCGCTGCGCACGTTCAAGTCCAAGACCCCGGGCCACCCCGAGTTCCGCCACACCAAGGGCGTCGAGATCACCACCGGCCCGCTGGGCCAGGGCCTGGCCTCCGCGGTGGGTATGGCGATGGCCGCACGGTTCGAGCGCGGACTGTTCGACCCCGACGCCGCACCGGGCACCAGCCCGTTCGACCACTTCATCTACGTGATCGCCTCCGACGGTGACATCGAGGAAGGCGTGACCAGCGAGGCGAGTTCGCTGGCGGGCACCCAGCAGCTCGGCAACCTGATCGTCTTCTACGACAAGAACCAGATCTCCATCGAGCACGACACCAACATCGCGCTGTCCGAGGACGTCGCGGCCCGCTACCGCGCCTACGGCTGGCACGTGCAGGAGGTCGAGGGCGGCGAGAACGTGGTGGGTATCGAGGCGGCCATCGAAGAGGCCAAGAAAGTCACCGACAAGCCGTCGTTCATCGCGCTCCGCACGATCATCGGCTATCCCGCGCCCAACAAGATGAACACCGGCGGCGTGCACGGCTCGGCACTGGGTGACGACGAAGTGGCCGCGGTCAAGAAGGTGCTGGGCTTCGACCCCGACAAGACCTTCGAGGTGCGTCCCGAGGTCATCGAGCACACCCGCAAGCTGGTCGAGCGTGGCCGCGAGGCGCACGAGAAGTGGCAGCCCGAGTTCGACGCCTGGGCCGAGCGTGAGCCCGAACGCAAGAAGCTGCTCGACCGGCTGACCGCCGAGGAGCTGCCCGACGGCTGGGACGCCGACATCACCTACTGGGAGCCGGGCAGCAAGGCCGTCGCCACCCGCGCGGCCTTCGGCCAGGTGCTCAACGACGTCGCCCCGCATCTGCCGGAGCTGTGGGGCGGTTCGGCCGACCTCGCCGGCAGCAACAACACCACCATCAAGGGGGTGAAGTCCTTCGGTCCGCCGTCGATCTCGACCGACGACTTCTCCGCCGACTGGTACGGCCGGGTGCTGCACTTCGGCATCCGCGAGCACGCGATGGGCTCGATCCTCTCGGGCATCGTGCTGCACGGACCCACCCGGGCGTTCGGCGGAACGTTCCTGCAGTTCTCGGATTACATGCGGCCCGCTGTGCGGTTGGCATCACTGATGGACATCGACACCATCTACATCTGGACCCACGATTCGATCGGCCTCGGCGAGGACGGTCCGACCCACCAGCCGATCGAGCATCTCGCCGCGCTGCGGGCGATCCCGAACCTGTCGGTGGTCCGCCCGGGCGACCCGAACGAGACGGCGTACGCGTGGAAGAGCATCATCGCCCGCGGTAACGGCAGCGGGCCGGTCGGTTTCATCCTGACCCGTCAGGGCATCCCGGTGCTCGAGGGCACCGACAGCGACGGGGTGGCGCGCGGCGGCTACGTGCTCGGCGGCGGTGACGCCACCGGCGCCGACGTGATCCTCATCGGCACCGGTTCGGAGCTCCAGCTGGCTGTGGAGGCCAAGAAGCTGTTGGCGGACAAGGACATCACCGCCGCCGTGGTGTCGATGCCGTGCGTCGAATGGTTCGAGAGTCAGCCCAAGGAGTACCGCGACAGCGTGCTGCCGCCCAACGTCTCCGCGCGCGTCGCCGTCGAGGCCGCCGTCGCGCAGAGCTGGTACAAGCTCGTCGGCGACACCGGGGAGATCATCTCCATCGAGCACTACGGGGAGTCCGCCGACGACAAGACGCTGTTCCGCGAGTTCGGCTTCACCGCCGAGGCGGTGGCCGCGGCAGCGGAACGCACCATCAACAACTAGCCGGAAGGCAAGAGGCGAGAAAAATGACGCAGAATTCCAACCTCGCGGCGCTCAGCGACGCCGGTGTATCGGTATGGCTCGACGATCTGTCGCGCGAGCGGCTGCAGACCGGCAACCTGCAGAACCTGATCGACACCCGCAGCGTCGTGGGAGTGACGACGAACCCGTCGATCTTCCAGGCCGCGCTGTCGAAGGGTGACGCCTACGACGCGCAGATCGCCGAACTCGCCGAGCGCGGCGCCGACGTCGACGCCACGATCCGCACTGTCACCACCGACGACGTCCGCAACGCGTGCGACCTGTTCGCCAAGGCCTACGAGGCCTCGGGCGGGGTGGACGGCCGGGTCTCGATCGAGGTCGACCCGCGGCTGGCGCACGACACCGACAAGACGATCCTGCAGGCCATCGAGCTGTGGAAGATCGTCGACCGGCCCAACCTGCTGATCAAGATCCCCGCCACCGAGGCCGGGCTGCCCGCGATCACCGCGGTGATCGCCGAGGGCATCTCGGTCAACGTGACGCTGATCTTCTCCGTCGAACGCCACCGCGCGGTGATGGACGCCTACCTGGCGGGTCTGGAGAAGGCCAAGGAGGCCGGTCACGACCTGTCGAAGATCCATTCGGTCGCTTCGTTCTTCGTCTCCCGCGTCGACACCGAGATCGACAAGCGGCTGGAGAAGATCGGGTCCGAGGAGGCGCTGGCGCTGCGCGGTCAGGCCGGCGTGGCCAACGCCCGGCTGGCCTACGCCGCCTACGAGGAGGTGTTCGTCGGGGGGTCGCGGTTCGAGGCGCTCAAGGCCGCGGGCGCCCGCGTGCAGCGGCCGCTGTGGGCGTCGACCGGGGTGAAGAACCCCGACTACTCCGACACCCTCTACGTGACCGAACTGGTCGCACCGAACACGGTCAACACCATGCCGGAGAAGACGCTCGAGGCCGTCGCCGACCACGGCGTCGTCACCGGCGACACCGTCACCGGCAAGGCCGACGAATCGCAGGCGGTGTTCGACAAACTCGACGCGGTCGGCATCGACGTGCGTGACGTGTTCCTCGTCCTCGAACAGGAGGGCGTCGACAAGTTCGAGAAATCGTGGCAGGAGTTGCTCGAAGCCACCCAGGGCCAGCTGGACGAGAAGAAGTCCTGAGCCGGCATGGGCGCAGACGCTGTCGCCACCGAGTGGCGTAATCCGCTTCGGGACAAACGCGACAAGCGGATGCCCAGGATCGCCGGACCGTGCAGTGTCGTCATCTTCGGCGTGACCGGTGACCTGGCCCGCAAGAAGTTGATGCCGGCGATCTACGACCTCGCCAACCGCGGTCTGTTGCCGCCGACGTTCTCGCTGGTCGGGTTCGCCCGGCGGGACTGGGCCGACGAGGACTTCTCGCAGGTCGTGTACGACGCGGTGAAACAGCACGCCCGCACACCTTTTCGCCAGGAGGTCTGGGACCGGCTGTCGGAGGGGATCCGGTTCGTCCAGGGCACCTTCGACGACGAGAAGGCGTTCGAGCAGCTCTCCGAGACGCTGAACAAGCTCGACGCCGAACGCGGCACCGGCGGCAACCACGCGTTCTATCTGTCCATCCCGCCCAAGGCGTTTCCGCAGGTGCTCGAACAGCTTTCGCGCACGGGTCTGGCCAACAAGATTGACGGCCACTGGAGCCGCGTCGTCATCGAGAAGCCCTTCGGTCATGACCTCAAGAGCGCCGAAGAACTCAACGCCATCGTCAACAACGTCTTCCCCGAGTCGTCGGTCTTCCGGATCGATCACTATCTCGGTAAGGAGACCGTGCAGAACATCCTCGCGCTGCGGTTCGCCAACGAGCTCTTCGAACCGGTGTGGAATTCGCACTACGTCGACAGTGTGCAGATCACGATGGCCGAGGACATCGGGCTCGGCGGGCGTGGCGGTTATTACGACGGTGTCGGCGCCGCACGCGACGTCATCCAGAACCACCTGCTGCAGCTGTTGGCGCTCACCGCCATGGAGGAGCCCGTCAGCTTCTCCCCCGACGAACTGCAGGCCGAGAAGATCAAGGTGCTCTCGGCCAGCAGGCTCGTCGAGCCGCTGGACGAGACCACCTCGCGGGGCCAGTACACGGCGGGATGGCAGGGCGGCGAACGGGTCGTCGGGCTCCTGGAGGAGGAGGGCTTCTCGAAGACCTCGACCACCGAGACGTTCGCGGCGATCACCGTCGACGTCGACACGCGCCGCTGGGCCGGCGTCCCGTTCTATCTGCGAACCGGAAAGCGGTTGGGCCGCAGGGTCACCGAGATCGCGCTGATCTTCAAGCGGGCGCCGCATCTCCCGTTCGACGCGACCATGACCGAGGAGCTCGGACAGAACGCGTTGGTGATCCGCGTGCAGCCCGACGAGGGCATCACGTTGCGGTTCGGTTCAAAGGTGCCGGGCAACCAGATGGAAGTTCGCGATGTCAGCATGGACTTCTCCTACGGATCCGCGTTCGCCGAGGAATCGCCCGAGGCCTACGAGCGGCTGATCCTCGACGTCCTCCTGGGGGAACCGTCGTTGTTCCCGGTCAACGAGGAAGTCGAACTGTCGTGGAAGATCCTCGACCCCGCGCTGGACTACTGGGCGTCCCACGGGAACCCGGACCCGTACGAATCCGGCGGCTGGGGGCCGGAATCCGCGTTTGAGATGCTGCGCCGGACCGGCCGTGAGTGGAGGCGGCCGTGACGAGCGCTCGCGCGAGGAACCGACAAGCACTGACGAGCGCTCGCGCGAGGAACCGATACTGATGATCATCGACCTGCCCGACACCAATACCGGTGCCATCAACAAGAAGATCCAGGCGCTGCGCGAAGAGGGCGGCGCCATCACGCTAGGCCGTGTCCTGACCCTCGTCATCGCTCCGGACACCGAGGCCGTGCTGGAGGAATCCATCGACGCGGCCAACGCGGCGAGCCGCGAACACCCGTGTCGCGTCATCGTGGTCGCCCCCGGTGACCGACGCGCGGAGAAGGCCCGGTTGGACGCCCAACTGCGGGTCGGCAGCGACGCCGGCGCCAACGAGGTCGTCGTGTTGCGGCTCTCCGGGCCGCTGGCCAATCACGCCAGCAGCGTGGTGATGCCGTTCCTGCTGCCCGACACACCGGTAGTGACGTGGTGGCCGGACGTCGCGCCTCCGGTCCCCGCGCAGGACCCGCTCGGCCGGCTGGCGATCAGGCGGATCACCGATGCCACCAACGCCGGCGAACCCCTGGCGGCGATCAAGTGCCGGTTGAAGGGCTACACCCCCGGAGACACCGACCTGGCGTGGAGCCGCATCACGTACTGGCGCGCGCTGCTCACGGCGGCGGTGGACCAGGCGCCCCACGAGAAGATCAACTCGGCGCTGGTGTCCGGCTTGGAGACCGAGCCCGCGCTGGACGTCCTGGCGGGCTGGCTGGCCAGCCGGATCGACGGGCCGGTGCAACGCGCCGTCGGCGAGCTCAAGGTGGAACTGGTGCGGGACAGCGAGACCATCACCCTGAGTCGCCCGCAGGACGGCATCACCGCGAAGATCACCCGAACCGCCAAGCCGGAGGCTCTGATTCCGTTGGCGCGCAGGGAGACCCGTGAGTGCCTGGCCGAGGACATGCGCAGGCTGGACGCCGACGAGATCTATTTCGAGGCACTGCAAGGTATCGAGAAGGTGCAATACGTATGACGGCCTCGATCAAGCGCTACCCCGACAGCGATGCGCTGGTCGCCGCGGTCGGCGACCGCCTCGCCGACGAGATCGTCGCGGCCGTCGAACAGCGCGGGCGGGCGAACATCGTGCTGACCGGCGGTGGCACCGGCATCAAACTGCTGGTCCGCCTCGGCACCCACGACGACCGCATCGACTGGGCCAAGGTGCATCTGTTCTTCGGCGACGAACGGTACGTCCCCGAGGCCGACGACGACCGCAACGACAAGCAGGCCCGCGAAGCGCTGCTGGACAAGATCGACATCCCGTCTGCGAATGTGCACGCGATGCCCGCCTCCGACGGCGAGTTCGGGGACGACCTCGACGCCGCAGCACTGGCCTACGAGCAGGTGCTCGCCGGCCAGGCCGAATCCGGCGAGCCCACACCGGTGTTCGACGTGCACCTGCTCGGTATGGGCCCCGAAGGACACGTCAATTCGCTGTTCCCGCACACCATCGCGGTGCGCGAGACCACCCGCATGGTGGTCGGTGTGCCCGACTCCCCCAAACCACCGCCGCAGCGAATCACGTTGACGCTACCCGCTGTTCAGCGGTCCCGCGAGGTGTGGCTGGTGGTCTCCGGGGACGGTAAGGCAGAGGCGGTGGCCGCGGCGGTAGGCGGCGCCGACCCTGACGACTGGCCTGCCGCGGGCGCGGTCGGCCGCGAGGCGACGGTGTGGTTCCTCGACGAGGGCGCGGCGTCGCGGCTCTGAGGCATCACTCGTCGCCTGCCGGTTCGGCGCGGGCGTCGGCGTAGCCGGCCGCATAGTCGGCGATCCGGCGGAGCACATCACCGCTCACCGACGGCCTCGTAGGGTTCACGCATTCGCGGGACTGCACGACAATTGAGACGCAGACGCGACGTAGACGGTTCCCCGACCCGTCATAATGGCGATCATGGTGGACAGAAGCGGCCGGAATACCACGCGTACGGGCACTGAGCGCATCAGAAAGCTCGCGCAGGCGGCGCTTAACGCCGACGTGACGGTCGAGCAGGTCGACACCATCCTCGACGGGCTCAGCGACACCCTCGACGACCTCAACAACTCCACGGCCAATCTGGACGCCACACTCGAACGGTTCAACGAGACCATCAACCAGATCAACGCGCTGGCACCGCGACTCAACGCGGTGGTCGACCGGATGGAGGGCATCGTCACCCGAGTGGAGCGCCTCGTCGGCATGGGTGAGGTGGTCCTCGGTCCCGTCGCGGCGACCGAGAACGCCGTGCGCGGCGCGGTGAACGCGTTGCGCCGGACGGCCGGTATCTAGCCGCTGTTGCGCAACGCGGTGGCCAACCCGCTCATCGTGAGCAGGATGCCGCGCTGGACCCGCTCGTCGTCGTCACCCGAGCGGTAGCGCCGCAGCAGTTCGACCTGCAGGTGGTTGAGCGGCTCCAGGTAGGGGAAGCGGTTGAACACCGACCGGGCCAGCGCCGGGTTGTCGGCCAGCAGATCCTCCTGACCGGTGATCAGCTTGTGCATCCGGATGGTCCGCGCATGCTCATCGGCGATCTTGTCGAACACCCGACGCCGCAGATCCTCGTCCTCGACGAGTTCGGAATACCGTGCCGCCAACCCGAGGTCCGATTTGGCCAGCACCTGCGCCATGTTGGACAACACGGTGCGGAAGAACGGCCAGCGCCGGTAGAGGTCCTGCAGCACCTCGAGGCGATCGTCACCCTCTTCGATGTACTGCTCGAAGGCGCTGCCGGTGCCGTACCAGCCCGGCAGCATGACACGCGACTGGCTCCACGACAGCACCCACGGGATCGCCCGCAGGTCCGAGATCGACGTCGTCGGTTTCCGCGACGCAGGCCGGCTGCCGATGTTCAGCGCCCCGATCTCGCTCACCGGGGTCGAGGCTTTGAAGTAGTCGACGAAACCCGGTGTCTCGTGGACGAGTTCGGCGTAGGCACGCTGCGCACGCGCGGCGAGGTCGTCGAGCACCTCGTACGCGGGGCCCGCTTCGTCGCCGAGGCCTTCGACGTCGAGCAGTGTCGACTCCAGCGTCGCGGCCACCAGCGTCTCGAGATTGCGGTGCGCGGTACGCGGTTCGGCGTACTTGGCGGCGATCACCTCACCCTGTTCGGTGATCCGCAGCGAGCCGTTCACCGCGCCGGGCGGCTGCGCCAGGATGGCGTCGTAGCTGGGCCCGCCGCCGCGGCCGACGGTGCCGCCGCGACCGTGGAAGAGCCGCAACCGGATACCGGTCTTGCGGGCGGATTCGACGAGGTCGAGTTCGGCGCGGTACAACGCCCAGTTCGCGGCGAGGTAGCCGCCGTCCTTGTTGGAGTCGGAGTAGCCGAGCATGACCTCCTGGCTGTCCCCGCGGGCGGTGACCATGCCCCGGTACAGCGGAAGGTCGAGCGCCGCCTCGAGGATCGAGGCACCGCGCTGCAGATCGTCGATGGTCTCGAACAGCGGGACGATGCCCACCGGCGCGTACGGTTCGTCACCCGAGACATCGAGCAGCCCTGCCTCTTTCAGCAGGATCGCGGCTTCGAGCATGTCGGAGACCGACTCGCACATCGAGATGATGTAGTTGGGCACCGCGCGCGGGCCGAACACCCGCACCGCCCTGGCCGCGGCCCGCACGATGCCGAGTTCCTTCTGCGCCAGCTCCGACAGCTCGGCTCGTTCCGAGGTGAGCGGACGCCGGGTAGCCAGTTCGGCGATGAGCACGTCGACACGTTCAGGTTCGCTCAGCGACGCGTAGTCGTCGTGGACGCCCGCCCACGCCAGCAGTTCGGCGACGACCTCCTCGTGGACGTCGGAGTTCTGCCGCATGTCCAGTCCGGACAGGTGGAAACCGAAGACCCGCACGGCTTCCCGTAGCCGCAGCAGCCGGTCGTCGGCCAGCACCGCGCTGCCGTGGGTGCGCAGCGAGGCGTCGATGACGTCGAGGTCGGCGAGCATTTCCTCGGGCGCCTCGTAACGCTCCAGGCCGAGGTCGAGTTCGTGTTCGGGTTGTTCGTCGAGGACGTCGTGCGCGGTGGCCGTCAGCCGGGCGTGGATCACGCGCAGCGCGCGGCGGTACGGTTCGTCGGCCCTGGCCGATTCGTGGCAGGCGTCGGCGAGCGCGCCGAGACCGTCGGTGACCGGAACCAACCGCGCGGACATCGACAATTCCTGTTCGAGCGCGGTCAACTCGGTGAAGTAGTGCTCGAACGCGGTGTAGGCAGCGCGAGAGGTGGCCAGCCGCACCACATCCGCGGTGACGTTCGGGTTGCCGTCGCGGTCGCCGCCGATCCACGAACCCGGCCGCAGGATCGGTTCGGCCAGCAGGTCGGCGTCGGGCCACCGCGTCTGCAGCGCGGCGCGGACCTCGGCGTTGACGCGCGGGATGACGTCGAAGAACGCGGCCTGGTAGTAGCGCAGACCGGTCTCGATCTCATCCTGGATCTTCAAGCGTGACAACCGGATCAACGCGGTCTGCCACAACGTGAGGATGTGGCGGCGCAGTTCGAGCTCGACGTTGCGGCCGTCGTCGGTGGTGTCGTGACCGTGTGCGCGCAGCCGCATCAACTCGGTGATGCGGTGCTGGGTGTCGAACACCGTGCGCCTGCGGGTCTCGGTCGGATGGGCGGTGATGACCGGCGACACCAGCGCCCCTGCCAACGCGTCGACGACCTGCGCGGAATCCAGTTGGGCGGAATCGAGTTTCGCGTAAGTGGCGGCGAGGCTGCTGTTCTGGGGCGGTTCACCGGCGGCCACGTGGACGGCGCGGCGGCGTTCGCGGTGGATGTCCTCGGCGACGTTGGCGAGCAGGGCGAAGTGCGTGAACGCGCGGATGACCGGTATCGCGTCCTTGGCCTCGATCCCGTCGAACATGCCGGCCAGTTCGGTGCGGTCGATCTCGGAGCGGCGCACCCGGAACGATTCCACCCGCGCGCGCTCCACCAGGTCGAAGACGTCGTCGCCATTCTGTTCCCGCACCGTGTCACCGAGGATCGCGCCCAGCAGGCGGATGTCCTCGCGCATCGGTTCGGTGGCTTCGCGGCCGACTTCGGTACGGGTCACCGAGCCGATCGGTTCGAGTGCTTCTGGGAGGTCAGCCATGCGTTCCAGTATCGGTGTCCTGTGGACCCACCGCATCGTGGGCAGGTCCACAGGACGACTTGATCACGTTGTGTCAGACGCCGCTGTCGGGTTTGTCCGCGCCGGTGATGTCGCGCTCGTGCTGGGCGCGACGCGCCATCTCGTCGTCGTCGATGGGGCGCGGTTCCTTGGCGTGTTCGCGACGGTCGGGGTGCACCTCTTCGGTCGGCACCATCACGTCGCTGATATCGGGGTTGTCGTCTTGAGCCATGCTTGTTCGATACCCACCCCGCACCGGCGGCAACCGGCGTGTGAGAAAGGTCAGCTGTACTTGATCTGCAGCGCGACGCCGATGATCGAGACCACCCAGATGCCGACGACGAACAGGGTCAGCCGGTCGAGGTTCTTCTCGACGACCGTGGAGCCCGAGAGGCTGGACTGCACGCCGCCACCGAACAGGGTGGACAGACCGCCGCCCTTGGCACGATGCAGCAGCACCAGGAGCACCACCAGCAGACTGGTGACGATCAACGTGATCTGCAGCGCTAAAACCATGGGCGACAGCCTACCGTCCCGTTCGGAGTGGTCAGGGCAGGGGCCCGCCGGCGGCGATCGCCGACAGCGTCGCGAACTGCTCACCGTCGAGCGAGGCCCCACCGACGAGCGCACCGTCCACGTCGTCCTGCGCGACGATCTCGCCGACGTTCTTGGCGTTGACCGACCCGCCGTAGAGCACCCGCACGCCCGCAGCGAGCTGCGGCGACGCCAGGGAGCCCAACTCGTCGCGGATCGCCTTGCAGACTTCCTGCGCGTCGGACGCACCCGCCACCCGGCCGGTGCCGATCGCCCACACCGGCTCGTAGGCGATGACCGCCTGTCCGATCTGCTCGGAGGTCAGGCCCGCCAGCGAGCCGCGGAGCTGTTCGACGCAGTGCTCGACGTGGTTACCGGCCTCACGCACCTCGAGGTGCTCACCCATACAGATGATCGGCGTGATGCCGTGCCGGAACGCCGCGGCGGCCTTGGCGGCCACCACTTCGTCGCTCTCGTTGTGGTACGTCCGCCGCTCGGAGTGGCCCACGACGACGAAGCTGCAGCCCAGCTTGGCCAGGAAGGCCCCGCTGATCTCGCCGGTGTAGGCGCCGGAGTCGTGCTGGGACAGATCCTGCGCACCGTAGGTGAGTCGGAGCTTGTCGCCGTCGACCAGCGTCTGCACGCTGCGCAGATCGGTGAACGGCGGGATGACCGTCACGTCGACCTTGTCGAAGTACTTGTCGGGCAGTGAGAACGCGATCTTCTGCACCAGGGCGATGGCCTCGAAGTGGTTGAGGTTCATCTTCCAGTTGCCCGCTATCAAAGGCCTGCGTGCGGCTTTCGTCATTCCCTACCACCCTCCAACACCTCGATGCCGGGCAACGTCTTGCCCTCCAGATACTCCAGTGACGCGCCGCCCCCGGTGGAGATGTGGGAGAACCCGTCCTCGGCCAGCCCGAGCTGGCGTACGGCCGCGGCGCTGTCGCCGCCACCGACGACGCTGAACGCACCCTTACCTGTGGCACCGATGATGGCTTCGGCCACACCCTTGGTGCCCGCGGCGAAGGCGGGGAACTCGAACACACCCATCGGGCCGTTCCAGAACACCGTCTTCGCATTCGACAGCAGAGCGGTGAACCGCTTCACCGACTCCGGACCGATGTCGAGGCCCATCTTGTCGTCAGGAATGCGGTCGGCGGCAACGGTTTCCGGCTCTGCGTCCGCGGCGAACTTCTCGGCCACCACGATGTCGACGGGCAGATGGATCACGTCGCCGTAGTCCTCGAGCAACTTGCGGCAGGTGTCGATCATCTCCTCCTGCAGCAGCGAGGAACCCACCGAGACGCCTTGGGCGGCAAGGAAGGTGAAGCACATCCCGCCACCGATGATCAGGCTGTCCGCCTTGGTGGCGAGGTTCTCGATGACCGCCAGCTTGTCGGACACCTTCGACCCGCCGAGCACCACCGCATACGGGCGGTCGGTGGAGCTGGTGAGCTGTTCGAGCACCTTCACCTCGGCGGCCACCAGCGTGCCCGCGTAGTGCGGCAGCAGCGTCGCGATGTCGTACACCGAGGCCTGCTTGCGGTGCACCACACCGAAACCGTCACTGACGAACGCTCCGTCATCTCCGACGAGTTCGACCAGCGCCTTGGCCAGCTTGAGCCGCTCGGCGTCGTCCTTGCTGGTCTCCCGCGGATCGAAGCGGATGTTCTCCAGCAGCAGCACGTCACCGTCGGTGAGGCCCTCGGCACGGGCCAGCGCATCGGTGCCCACCACGTCCCCGGCCAGCTGCACGTGCCTGCCGAGTTGCTCGCCGAGCGCGGCGGCCACCGGCTTGAGCGAGTACTTCGGGTCCGGGCCGTCTTTGGGCCTGCCGAGGTGGGCGGTGACGATGACCTTCGCCCCTGCCTCGGCCAGCGCTTTCAGCGTCGGCACCGAGGCGATGATGCGGCCGGGGTCGGTAATCGACTCCCCGTCCAGGGGGACGTTGAGGTCGGAGCGGACCAGCACACCCCGACCCTCAACGCCCTCCTTCAGGAGATCGTCGAGCGTCTTGACGGCCATCGGGCGCTACAGCGACTTGCCGACGAGCGCGACCAGGTCCACGAGTCGGTTGGAGTAGCCCCACTCGTTGTCGTACCAGGAGACGACCTTGGCCTGGTTGTCGATGACCTTGGTCAGGCCGGCGTCGTACAGCGAGCTGTGCGGGTCGGTGACGATGTCGCTGGAGACGATCGGCGCGTCGTAGTACTTGAGGATGCCCGCCAGGGGTCCCTCGGCGGCGGCCTTCATCGCGGCGTTGATGTCGTCGACGCTGGCCGACTTGCTCAGCTCGGCGGTGAGGTCGGTGACCGAACCGGTGGGGATCGGCACGCGCAGCGCGTAGCCGTCGAGCTTGCCCTTCAGCTCGGGCAGCACCAGGCCGATGGCCTTGGCGGCACCGGTCGAGGTCGGCACGATGTTGATCGCGGCGGCGCGGGCGCGGCGCAGATCCTTGTGCGGGCCGTCCTGCAGGTTCTGGTCCTGCGTATAGGCGTGGATGGTGGTCATCAGGCCCTTGACGATGCCGAACTCGTCGTTGAGGACCTTGGCCAGCGGGCCGAGGCAGTTCGTGGTGCAGGACGCGTTGGAGATGATGTTCTGGCTGCCGTCGTACTTGTCGTCGTTGACGCCGAGCACGATCGTGATGTCCTCGTCGCTGGCGGGCGCCGAGATGATGACCTTCTTCGCACCCGCGTCGAGATGGCCCTGGGCCTTGTCGCGCTTGGTGAAGATGCCGGTGGACTCGACGACCACGTCGACGCCCAGGTCACCCCAGGGCAGGGCCGAGGGGCCCTCCTTGATCGACAGACCCTTGAGCGCGTCGCCACCGACGTTGATGGTCTCGCCGTCGACGGAGACGTCGAACGGGAGCCGGCCGAGGATCGAGTCGAACTTCAGCAGGTGGGCCAGCGTCTCGTTGTCGGTGAGGTCGTTGACCGCGACGATCTCGACGTCTTTGTTCTTGCCTTCGAGCTTCTGGGCCGCCAAGGCCCGGAAGAAGTTGCGGCCGATGCGGCCGAAGCCGTTGACGCCTACCCGGATGGTCACGTGGTTCCCCTGTCTGCCTGGCGGTGTATTGCTCGGTGATCAGCCTAGTGGGGCCGATTTGGCGACGCGCGGGCTGGTCAGTGCACGGCCAGACTCTGGTCGGCGTACGGATTGCCCAGCCATTTGCGCCGGATCTCCTGCAGCGTGCCCGCGTCTTCCAACTCCGCCTGAGCGACGGTGACGCGGCTGAGCATCTGCTGGTCGTGGCCGGCCACCGCGATCGCGACGTGTTCGATGGTCAGGCCCTGCTGCACGACGTCGAAGTCCCGTGAGTCCTTGGTCAGCGCGGTGAGCGTCGGAGCCAGCGCCACGATCGCGTCGCAGCCGTCCGCCTGGAGGCGGTCCTGCACGGTGACGGACCCGGGTTGCGACTGCGCGTACTGTTCGGCGCTGCTCCCCCGCTGCACGGCGACGGTGAGGCCGTCGAGATCGGCGACGGCGCGGATGTCGGGGTGCCGTGCGGCGTCGACCGCGAGCGCCTGGCCGGTGATCACGTAGGGCGGTGCGTAGGCGGCGCGGTCGTCGGTGGCGGTGAGGCCGCCGACCGCGCAGTCGACGTCGCCGGTGCTCAGGGCGTCGAGAACGCTGGCCGAGTCGGCATGGTGGACGAACTCGAGGCTGTCCCCCAGCGACTCGGCGACGGCCGTCATGAGGTCGATGTCGAGGCCGGACTCACCGTCGGCGTCGACGAACGGCGGATTCGAGACCACGATGCCGACTCGGAGAGTGCCCATAGGAGCCACGGTAGTCGCGGCCTGACGTCAGCAGACCGCGACGGTTTCTTCGGACGGCGCGCCGGTGCGGCGCCGCAGTTGCACAGCCGCGACGGCGATCGAGGCCGCCGACAGTGCAGTCGCGATCGCGAATGCGGGTGCGTAGGCCGCACCGTTGATGACCGCCCCCAGGACGGTGGCGCCGAGCGCCTGGCCGAACATCAACGCGACGAACAGCATCGCCGTCCCGGCCGCGGCGTGTTCCGCGTCGATCGCCGTGGTCCACAGGATGAGTGACGAGGTGGCGGCGGTGAACCCCCAGCCGAACGCGAAGCAGCCGAGCAACGCCGCGGCGGTGAGGTGCGGAACGATGGTGAGGAGCAGGACTGCGCCGGTCATCACGGAGACGGTGAGGATCCAGGACACCACCGGGCTGAGGCGGGCCAGAGCTTTGGCGGTCAGCAGCAGGGCGGCCGAGCCCAGGCCGAGCACGATCCATGCGGTGATGGTGCCGCGCTGCGAGCTGACGCCGGTGTCGACGAGCAGGCTGCGGCCGTACGTCCACACTGCGCTGGAGCCCGCGCCCATGAGGATGGCGGCGGCGATCGGTCCCGCGTGCGCGGCGACCCACCTGCCCGACGGGCGCGGCTTGCGCTCGGGCTGCGGTCCGGTCCCGGAGCGGTCGACGGCCAGGACGGCCACCGCGCATCCGGCGGTGAGCACGCCGATCAGCACCCACGTGAGGCGCCATTGCGGGAGCAGCAGCAGCGCGAGCGCACCCGCGGCCACCAGGCCCGGGCCCGTTCCGGCGTTGACCATCGACTGTGCGCTGTCGACGCGACGGGGTTCGACGTTGCGGGCCACGATGCTGACCAGCGCCGGGGAGGCGAGACCCGCACCGGCGGAGCTCAGGACTGCGAAGACGCTGAAGACCGCGACGCCGGGGGCCGCCGACATCCCCCACACCCCGCCGCAGGCGGTGACAGCGGCGGCCACGATGAGCACCCGCGGCATCCGGCTACCGAGGGCGAACCCGGCGGTCGCGGCTGCGCAGTAGAGCAGCGACGACGCCGAGAAGATGTAGCCGGCGCCTGCCGCGCCGAGGCCCAGGTCGGCCTGGATGTCGGGTAGGAACAAGCCGTACGCCAGTCGCACGAGGCCGTACATGGCGGCGATGAAGCCGGTTCCGAAGGCGATGACCCAGAGGTCCCGCCCGCCGACTAACGAAAACGATCGTTTCACTTCCGCCAGTCTAGGCTTAGCCCCATGCCGGTGCGCAAGAGCTCCGAGGACCGACTGCTGGATGCGGTCGACGACCTGGTGTTCTCGCGTGGGATCGAGTCGACTCCGGTGGATGCGGTGCTGGCGCGGGCGGGGGTGTCAGCGGCGACGCTGTACCGCGGCTTCCGGAGCAAGGAGGCGTTGATTGCGGCCGCCCTGGAGCGTCGCCACGAGCGGTGGCGTGAGGTGTGGGAGCGTGCGATCGCGGCCGCGCCCGATGACGAGGAGCGTCTGCTCGCGGTGTTCGATGCGGTCGACAGCTTTGCCCGGCGGCGCGACGGCGCGCGGTGGTGCGCCTTCCTCGGCACCGCGGCCGAGTACGCCGCCCCGCCCGCGGAGCTCGCCGACGCCGTCGCGCGCGATACGAAGTATCTGCGTAAGCGGTTGCGGGAGTTGGCTTCTCAGCTCCCGTGCGCGGACCCGAACGGGTTGGCCGAGGCGGTGCTGGTGGTGCTCACCGGCGAACTCGCGATGAGGCTGCGCGACACCCGACGCCGGCGGTCGACGGTGGGGCGCGGCATCGCGAAGACTGTCATCGCCGCGGCTGTGCCCGGTTCATAGCGCTCAGGCGCTACTTGTCAGACCCTCGCACTAGTGTTCGAACTATGGATGGAGGGTTCGGTACAACGGTCGACGACCTGGTGTCGGCCGTGGCTGAACTGCAGGCCGCCTCCGTCGACACCCTGACCCCCGCCGAGGCGCTCGCCGAACTCGACCGCATCAAGACCGCCCTGTGGGCGGTACCGGCCGTCGAGCATCGGTTGACCAGCCGGGTGATGGAAGCCGCGCCCAACGACTTCGGGGCCACCTCGCACAAACACCTCCTCGCCAACGCGCTGCGGGTGTCGCTGCGCGAGGCCGGCGAACGCCTCGCCGATACCCGGCAGCCGGGTCCGAGGCAGACGCTGACCGGGCAATTCGTGCGCCCCGAACTCCCCCACACCGCCACCGCGGTCGCCGAAGGCGCCATCAGCACCGCCCACGTGCGGATCATCCAGGACTTCATCAAGAACCTACCCATCTGGGTGTCGTTTGCCCGCCGCGACGACTACGAACGCGACCTCGTCGGGCATGCCCGAGTGCTGCGGCCCGACCAGTTCCGCAAAGTCGCCGAGGCACTGATGGGGTTCATCGACCAGGACGGCACCGAACCCGACCACGAGACCATGCAGCGCCGCCGCGAATTCACCCTCGGCCGCCAACAAGCCGACGGGATGAGCCGCATCTCCGGCTACATCACTCCCGAAGCCCGCGCCTACCTCGACGTCGCCCTCGAGAAATACGGCGCCCCCGGGGTGAACCTGCCCCACGACGACGCCGTGGTCGCTGAGGTCTCCGGCCGTGACGAACGCACCACCGGTCAACGCCACCACGACGCGCTGACCACCGCCCTGCGCCTGGCCATCGAATCCGGCGCCATGGGACAGTTGGCCGGCGTCCCGGCGACGATCGTGGCCAACGCCAACCTGGCCGACCTCGAACGCGGCACCGGGTGGGCGTTCACCGGCGGCGGCAGCCGCCTACCGATCCGCGACCTCATCCGCATGGCCGGTCGCAGTCGGCACTACCTGGCCATTTTCGACGACCACCACGAAGAGGTCCTCTACTTCGGCCGCGCCCGCCGGTGCGCCACTACAGCGCAGCGGTTGGCGCTCTTCGCCCGCGACCGGGGCTGCACCTACCCCCAATGCACGGTGCCGTTCTACGGCACCGAAGCCCACCACACCGACGACTTCGCCACCGGCAACGGCCAAACCAACATCAACACCATGGCCCTGGCCTGCCATCCCGACAACCT
Organism: Mycobacterium sp. GA-2829; assembly: GCF_001499965.1. Lineage (GTDB taxonomy): Bacteria > Actinomycetota > Actinomycetes > Mycobacteriales > Mycobacteriaceae > Mycobacterium. Next base: position 130,279 of record NZ_LQIT01000002.1, on the reverse strand, counting down.
ACTCATCGCCAACACCGGATACACCACCCAACGCCCCGGCGACGGCCGCACCTACTGGATCCCACCCGCCCACCAAGACACCGGCCAACCCCGCGTCAACAACCACTTCCACCCCCAGCGCTACCTCACCGACAACAACAACGACGATGACGAACCCGAATAATGTTGTGTGCGTGGGGTTCCGAGGACTACCCGGGGAGGACCGGCACGGTGCCGGCCACCATCAGCGGGCGCACCTCGGTCCAGGTCGGGTCGCCTTCGGCTGTCGAGGGCGACAGCTGAACCACGCCTCGGGCATCTGCGACGTACACCGTGGACGGGTTGGCGGCCACCGTGGTCACCGGCATGGCGAGGTTGCGGCTCGGCCCGTCGGAGTTCACCCCGTCGAGGTTGACGTAGGACACCGGGTGTTGCGGATCCGTCCGGCTGACCACGATGTCGTCACCGGTTCGCCAGGACAGGGACACGACCGTGTCGCCCAACCCGTATCCGAGGCGGCGCGGGTACGTCAGCGCGAACTGGCCGCCCTGGGTCTGTTCGACCGACGCGAGGATCACCTGGCCGCCGATCACCATCGCCGCGCGGGTGCCGTCCCGGGAGAGCTGCAGTTCGGTGATCGGGCCAGGGAACTTCATCGCGACCGGCCCGGCGTCGACGGGGAGCCGCGCCGGCTGCCCGGAGGCGTCCTGGATCACCCGGACCACGTTGGCGCCGTCGACGACCACCCACACCGCGTTGTCGAGCGACCAACTCGGGCGGGTGAGGCTGCGGCCTTCCATCGCCTGGTTGGCACGCCCGCCGAGCGGGCCGATCCACAGCGTCGACTGCACGTCCGGGGCGCCCGGCCGCAGCACCACCACCGAGGCGGCGTCCTGACCGCTGCGCGACAGGGCCGCCGACACCTGGTTCGGCGCCTGCCCGAACGAGCCCGGGACGCGCGGCGCCCGCTGTCCGTCGATCGAGACGAGCGAACCACCCACCAGGGCGTGCAGCCCCGCCGCGGCGCCGGCGAATGCGCCGGGGTCGGTGGCGGCGACATCGGAGGTCTCCCACCCGTCGGCGAACCGGTCGTCGAGCGGGGCGCCGTCGGCGTTGATCACGTACGGGCCGTTGATACCCGCGCGGTTGAGCGTCCAGATGATCTGCGCCGCAAGCAGTTGTCTGCTGTGCGGGTCGGTGGTCGACAGGTTCTCCAGGTCGATCCGTGCGCCGCCGTACCCCCGGCCGATACCGGTCTTGCCGCCGTCGGCGCGGGTGACCGGACCGCGCAGCCGCAGCGGCGGCGCCAGCAGGTTGCGGACGGTGTTGGCCATCTCGGGGCGCGCCCCGGACATCAATTTGGAGACCAGTTCGGTGGCCACCTGATCGGGATCGGACACCGCCACGTACCGCGGATCGGGGACGACCGTCGCGCCGGTCGGGTCGACGAAGTAGAGCGTATTGCGTTTGTAGGTGGACTGGAACTGCTGCCAGTCGAGGAACACCCCGTTCGGCAGCCGGTCGATGCGCCAGCCGTCCGAGGTCTTGACCAGTTCGATGGGGCCGGGGTCGGGCAGCGCGCCCGCCCCGGTCTCGAACACGCCCATGTCCGACAGCGAACCCAGGATGTCGGCGCGCATTCTCACCGAGACTCGTTCGGGCTCACGGGTTTCGACGAACACCACGCGGTCGATCAGCAGAGCGCTACCCGCATCGTCCCATTCCCGCGAGGCCGACTCGGTGAGGAACTGCCGTGCGGCGAGGTGGCGGTTCGCCGGATCGCCGGTGGCCTTGAGGAACTCTCGCAACAGGACGTCGGGGTCCATGCCGGGCGTCGGTTTGGGCAGGCTCGGCGGCGCGGGCCGGTCGACGGTGCCGATCGCCTGCGGCGCCGACGAATTGGGCACGCCGGCACATCCGGATACGACCACGGCCAGGACCAGCAGGCACACCACTGCCCAGAGACGTCTCACACCGTCTCCCCTGCCGGCTGCCGATCGCGTCCACCACGCTGCGGCGCGCGGTCGGGCGCAATGGGCTTCAGCGGCAACGGACTCGTCGTCACCTTGTGCCCGCGCACCAGCGGCAGCGTCAACCGGAAGCACGCACCGTTACCGGGCTCGCCCCACGCCTCCAGCCGACCCTGGTGCAGGCGGGCGTCCTCGATGCTGATGGCCAGGCCGAGTCCCGTTCCGCCGGAACGGCGTACACGCGAAGGATCCGACCGCCAGAACCGGCTGAACACCAACTTCTCCTCGCCCGGCCGGAGCCCGACCCCGTAGTCGCGGACCGTCACTGCGACGGTGTCCTCGTCGGCGGCCATGCGGATGCGCACCGGTTTGCGTTCGGCGTGGTCGATCGCGTTGGCGATCAGGTTGCGCAGGATCCGCTCCACCCGGCGCGGATCCACCTCGGCGATGACCTCCTCGGCGGGCTGGTCGACGATCAGTTCGACCTCCGCGTCCTGGGCGAGGTGGCCGACGTTGTCGAGCGCGCTGCGCACCGTGCTGCGCAGGTCGACCGACTCGACCGACAGTTCGGCGACACCGGCGTCGTGGCGGGAGATCTCCAGCAGATCGCTGAGCAGGGTCTCGAACCGGTCGAGCTCGCTGACCATCAGTTCGGTGGAACGCCGCAGCGCGGGATCGAGGTCCTCGCTGTGGTCGTGGATGAGGTCGGCGGCCATCCGCACCGTCGTCAACGGGGTCCGCAGTTCGTGGGAGACGTCGGAGGTGAAGCGGCGCTGCAGGTTCCCGAACTCCTCGAGCTGGGTGATCTGGCGCTGCAGGCTCTCGGCCATGTCGTTGAACGACACCGCCAGCCGGGCCATGTCGTCCTCGCCGCGCACCGGCATCCGCTCGGACAGATGCCCTTCGGCGAACCGTTCGGCGATCCGCGAGGCGGACCGCACCGGCAGCACGATCTGGCGGGCCACCAGCAGCGCGATCGCGGCCAGCAATCCGAGCAGCACGACACCGCCGGTGGCCATCGTGCCGCGCACCAGCGTGATCGTCGACTCCTCGTTGTTCAACGGGAAGATCAGGTACAGCTCGAGGTTGGCGACCTCCGAGGCCGTCGGGCTGCCGACGATGAGCGCGGGTCCGGAGAAGCCGTCGGCGTTGACGGTCGCGTACTGGTAACTGACCTGACCGGCCTTGACGAAGTCACGCAGCGCCTCGGGCACCTGGCTGACGGGTCCGGCCGCGGTGGCGGCGCGCGGGCCGTCACCGGGTACGACCAACACGGCGTCGTAGGCACCCGCGAGTCCGCTACCCGCGTCGGCCTTGCGGTCGATCAGCGTGTTGCGCGCCAACTGCAGGCTGCTGTCGAGGGAGCGCGACTCCTCGCCGCTGACGATCCCGCCCACGGTGCTGCGGGCCTGCTCGATCTCCTCGGTCGCGGCCTTGACCTTGACCTCGAGGATGCGGTCGGTGATCTGACTGGTCAGCACGAAGCCGAGCACGAGGATGACGGCGAGGGAGAGCCCCAACGTCAGGCTCACGACGCGCAACTGCAGGGAACGCCGCCAGACCAGGCTCAGCGCCCGGCCCAGCGCGGCGAGGCCGCGGATCAGCGGTCCCGACCGCCAGAAGCCACCCCGGATACGACGCCGTCCGCCGAAGATCACGGCCACCGCCGAGCGGTGAATATCACGGCCACGGCCGAGCCGTGCAGGATCACGGAGGTCCGGCCTTGTATCCCACTCCTCGAACGGTCAACACCACCTGCGGGTTCTCCGGGTCCTTCTCGACCTTGGCCCGCAACCGCTGCACATGCACGTTCACCAAACGGGTGTCAGCGGGGTGACGGTATCCCCACACCTGTTCGAGCAGCACATCTCGAGTAAACACCTGGCGCGGTTTGCGTGCCAGCGCCACCAACAGGTCGAACTCCAGCGGTGTCAACGAAATCTGCTCGCCCTGCCGGGTGACCTTGTGGGCGGGCACGTCGATCTCCACATCCCCGATCGACAGCAACTCCGCGGGCTCGTCCTCGTTGCGGCGCAGCCGGGCGCGCACGCGGGCGACGAGTTCCTTCGGTTTGAAGGGTTTCATCACGTAGTCGTCGGCCCCGGATTCCAGGCCGAGGACGACGTCGACGGTGTCCGTCTTCGCGGTGAGCATGACGATCGGCACACCGGAGTCCGCACGGAGCACACGGCAGACGTCGATGCCGTTCATGCCCGGCAGCATCAGATCCAGCAACACCAGATCCGGGCGCAGTTCCCGGACGGCGGTGAGCGCCTGGGTGCCGTCGCCGATGACGGCGGTGTCGAATCCTTCCCCGCGCAGCACGATGGTGAGCATCTCGGCGAGCGAGGGATCGTCGTCGACGACCAGAATCCTTTGCCTCATGGTGTCCATGGTGTCACCAGATCGCGATAAAACCCCGCTACCACGCAGGGCGTTTCTCCTGTCGCTGCTCAGGCGGTGAGCTTCCCGGTCAGCGCGACGGCGTCGACGTCGGCGCCGGTGACGATCCAGCGCCCGCACCAGTCGGCTCCAGCGAGCGCGCGATAGACCTCGCCGGTGCGCCGTTGCAGCCCGTCGTCGCGTTCGTATGCGTCGCGGGTCCGGTCGGCCTCCTGCGCTTCCCGACGTTCGGCGCGCGCGGCGGCGAGCTCCGTCGGTACGTCGAGCAGGATCTGCCAATCGGCGCGCGGCAACCCCAACCGGTCGTACTCCAGGGCGCGCACCCACTCGACCACCTCGCCGTCGCCCTGCTGGTGCAGGCGTGCCGCGCTGTAGGCGGCATTGGAGGCGACGTAGCGGTCGAGGATCACCACGTCGTAGGCCGCGGTCAGGTGGCCGATCTCGTCGCGGGCGTCGGCGCGGTCGAGTGCGAACAGCACCGCCATCGCGTACACCGATTCGGCGAGGTCGCCGTGCCCGCCGTGTAGCGCCTCGGCCGCCAGGTCCGCGGTGACCGAGCGGTGGTACCGCGGAAAGGCCAGCGTCGCAACCGAAAGACCAGTCCCCTCGAATGCCGACCGCATGCCGTTGGTCAGGGTCCGCTTGCCGGCGCCGTCGACACCCTCGATCGCGATGAGCACCCGGCGAGCGTATCCGGGCCCGGGCCGGTTGCGGGGGTCAGCCGTCGGGCGCGAGCCAGGCCAGCGCCGCTACTACCAGCGCCTGAGTCGCGGTGTCGAGAGTCGGCTGGATCACCGGCGCGAAGTTCGGCGAATGGTTCACCGCGATGTCCTGCTCGACGCGTCCGGCCTCGGCGGCACGGCGGAAGGCCGCCCCATCGATGCCGCCGACGCCCCAGTACGTGTAGGGCACCCCGAGCGCCTTCGGGATTTCGCTGAAGTCCTCACTGGCGGCGCCCTGCGGCATCTCCCAGCACTTGTCACCGAAGTAGGAGGCGAACGCGTCGTGGACGCGGGTCGTGGCGCCGGGGTCGTTGTCGGTGAGCGGGAATCGGTCGAACAACTCGAACTCCGGTTCCCGCGGCGATCCGGAGGCCACGCACTCGGCCGCGACGATCCGGCGGATCGCGTCGAGGACCGTGGTGCGCGTCCGGTCGCTGTAGGTGCGGATGTTCAACTGCAGCACCGCCCGGTCCGGGATGACGTTGCTCTTGCTGCCCGATTGGATGCTGCCGACGGTCAGCACGACGGGCTCTGTCGGGGCGACCTCACGCGAGACGACGGTCTGCAACCGCAGCACGATCATCGCGGCGAGCACCACCGGATCCACCGATGACTGCGGCATGGACCCATGAGCTCCCCTGCCGTGCACGGTGATTCGCATACTGTCCGCCGCGGCGAGGAACGGCCCGGAGTGGACGCCGACCATCCCGGCGGGTATCGGCAGCACATGCTGCCCGAGTGCCACGTCGACCGCAGGCAGCGCGTCCGCCAGGCCGTCGTCGACCATGGCCCGGGCACCGTCAGCAGTCTCCTCGGCCGGCTGGAAAAGGGCGACCACCGTCCCGTGCCAATGCTCGGTGCCGTCGGCGAACAGCTGGGCCGCCCCGAGTAAGGCAGTCACGTGAACATCGTGTCCACAGGCGTGCATCACCGGGACGTCGTGACCGTCCCTGTCGGTGCTTCGGACCGTGCTGGCGTAATCCAGACCGGTGTCCTCCGCGACCGGCAGCGCATCCATGTCGGCGCGCAAGAGCACGGTGGGGCCGGGGCCGTTGGCGAGCACGCCGACCACCCCGGTGCCGCCGATGCCGTCCTGCACGCGGTACCCCAGCCCACCGAGCCGGTCGACGACTCTCCGGGCCGTTCCGAACTCCTGATGCGACAACTCGGGGTGGGCGTGCAGGTCACGGTATAGCTCCTGCTGGCCGTCGCGGATATCCGCGAGCCCGGCGAGCAGCCGGTCGGCGGAAGTGGTAGACGTCACACTTCCGCGTATACCTGCTCAGTTCCGTCCGAAACCCAGGCCTTCCCAATGTTGGACGCCGCGGATGACCCTTCGAGGGCCTCCGCGGCACATTGGTGCATCGAACCCCCTTCGACCGCCGATAAGCTCTCAATCGCCGGCAGCGGCGTTTGCTGTGACCGCAACTCGCCATCGGCCTTGGCGAGATCCACGGATTCACCGTCGAAGCACAGCCTGATTCCTGGAGGTTCCGAATGGGGCAAGCAGTGGAAGTCGTCGTCTCGGAGCTGAACTCGGCATCGGTGCGGCTGGCCGATGCCGGGCAGCGCCTGCAGGACGGGCTGTCGAGTGTGGACCTCGAGGTCGACCAGCTGCTGGGGTCGGGCTGGAAAGGCGGCGCGGCGTCGGCGTTCGGCGGTGAGTGGGACAAGTGGCACAGCGGCGCGGGACAGGTCGTGCGCGGGTTGCAGACCATGTCGGATCTTTTGCGGATCGCCGGGCGCGAGTACGCGAAGACCGATGAACAGGCCGCGGGAGCGCTCGGCTCGTCGATGCAGGCGACGGGTACCGGCGGTGGTGCGTCGGGCGGGGGTGCGGCGACGACGGGCACCGCGGGCGCTGCGGGCGGCCCGGGTGTCGCCGAGTTGGCGCAGCAGATGAATCTGACCGAACCGGCGGCCGCAGCGCCTGCCGCGCAGCTCGGTCAGGCGCTGCCGACGGTTGCCGAGGCGGTGCAGGGGGCGGCCGGGCAGTCCACGCAGTTGGCCGGCGGACTGGCTCAACAGGCCGCCGCGCTGGCCCAGGAGATCGTCGAGCTGGCGCAGCAGGGTGACGACGAGCCGGGCGAGGAGCAGTTGTGACACAGCTGGTGGTGGACTTCTCGAAACTGCAGGCGGCGATCGACCACATGCGGGAGTTCCATCGGGATGTCGCCGAGACCCTGGAGGACGTCGACCGCACGATGGCCGCACTGCGCGCGACATGGCACGGTGAGGCGTCGGAGGCGCAGGCCCAGTCGCAGCAGCAGTGGGAGGACGGCGCCGAGCAGATGAACAAGGCGCTGGCGCAGTTACAGAAGATCGCGGACACGGCGCGCAAGAACTACTTGGACGCGGTCGCGAAGAACGGTCAGATGTGGGCGTAGGCCACGCGGGCTCCGGTGTGCGCATCGAGGTCGAACCGGACGCGTTGATCGACGCGGGCAAGCAGATCGGTTCCCTCGGTGAACAACTGGACGCGCTGTCGGACGCCGTGGGGCAGATCGTGTCGTCGGGCATCGCGTCGGGCACCGATCCCGCCGGATTGAACTTCGGGCTGCTGTACGGCGATCAGGCACAGGAGTTCGCCCATGCGGTGGCCGAGGCGGCCAACGCGTTCAAGTCCGTGGGCTACATGCTCGTGGCGACGGGTTACAACTACAAGAACGCCGACGCCTCGTCGACCGTGGGCGGTTCGGGCCCGACGGGCAGCGCCGGTGACCCGCCGGCGGAGACCAAGGCGGCCGACGCCGCAGCCGGACCTGATGGGACTGGCGTTCCGCCACCGACGAAGTGGCATCTGATCGTGCCGTTCCTGAACGTGATCCCAGGCGGGATGTTCGCCAGCGCCGCCTTGACGTGGCCGTCGGGCAGTCCCGGGAGGCTCCGGCTCGCCGCCCGACAGTGGGAGAACATCGGCAAAGGGCTGTCGATCTTCGACGACCTGCTCACCCCAATGAAAACCACTGTGGGTCAGCAGCAGATCCCCGAAGGCGAGCGCATCGGCCAAGCGCTCGACAACCTGGGCGGTGCGGTGACGAAGCTGTCGGATTCGGCCGGGATCCTCGCCACGCAGATCGACGATTTCGCCCGAGGCGTCGAGGAGACCCAGAACGCCATCCGCAGGCTGCTCGACAGGATCTCGCTCGGTGGCGCCTGGGACGTGGTGAAGGGCGTCTTCACCGGCGAGGCGGACGACATCCTGCGCGAAGTCGCGAACGACGTCGGCACCGTCCTCAACAACTTCCAGGATCAAGTCAAGGGCATCGTCGGCCTTCTCGGGCAACTGACGTCGGCCATCGGGGATGCGGTCACGTCGTTGCAGGAATGGGTACGGCCACACCTGGTCGAACTGCTCGGCGACGACGTCGGTAACGCCCTCGCCGACGTGTTCACCCTGTACACCGATTTCCAGGTGGGGTTGACGACGGGGTTGATCAACACGGTGGCGAGCACCGTCGCGCTGGCGGACCCGGACACCTGGAAGGGGATGGCCGACGTTGCGCTGTCGGTCGCGAGAGATCCTTCGACGGCGCCCGCAGTCCTGGCCAACATGGGCAAGGAGTTCGTCGCGTGGGACAAGTGGTCCGGTGACCACCCCGGCAGGGCGGCGGGTGAGGCGGCGTTCAACATCGGGTCGTTGTTCGTTCCTGGTGGCGCGTTCTCGAAGACGGGCACGCTGGCCAAGGGCTTGCGGACGACCCGCGGGCTGCTGAACGACGGCAAGATTCCCGGCCTGCGTGGACTCGGATCCGGCAACGGGACACCGAATCTCGACAACGTGCCGGACCTCGAGAGCGTGCGGTCGGGGGTGCCGAACGTTCCGGAGGTGCGGCCGCCGGGCATCCCCGAGTCGGTGTTGAGCCCGACGGTGCCGCACCGAACCGACGAACCGTCGGCCCCGCGTGGTCTCGAGGGGCCGGCAGGCCCGCCCAATCCGCCGGGGTCTGCGGCCACCACCCCAGATGGGGGTGGTGACGGTCCGACAGCGCGCGGCGGCGGCGACGGTCCGCCGCCACCGCCGCCCGGGACCGCTTCCGGCCCAGCGGATTCTGCTCCGGGTCGGACCGATGGACCGCCGTCGCAGTCGCCCGCTTCCGGTGGCTCGCCTGGACCGACGCATCCTGTCGATTCGCCGACGTCGCCTAATCCGACCGCTGCCCCAGATCAGCCCGCCGCGCCGCACACACCCGACGCCTCGAGCCTGGCCGCGCCGCACGACGCGCCTTCGCACGCGCCCAGCACGCACGAGTCTCAAGCTCCACAGGCCAACCACACACCCACCGGCGGAAGCCATTCCGATGCCGGCACCGCCCCACCGGCCAACATGCACGCCGGAGATCCTGCGCCGAGCCAGAACGGTTCGAGTGCAGGCGAATACAACGGCCGGGCGGATAGTCCTACGCACGCTCCCCCGGCTGAACATCACAACGGGCAGGATCGCCCGGTAGCGGATGCGAATGCTCCTGAGGCGCAGACGCATACGCCGAGTGACGGCAATGCCGGGCGGCATGACGCCGGCAATGGCAGTGCGCCGCCACCGGTGGGGATGGCTGGGGTCGGACCCATGGCAGCGCACGCGCCGGGGGCGACGCATACGCCGAGTGCGACGCACACTCCGGACGCGCCCGCGCGGACCCCGGAGGGGCGGGGACCGGAAACGCGGACACCAGAGTCGCGGGCGCCGGAGATCAGGTCCCCGGAGACCAGGGCGCCGCATACCGGTACGCCGGAAAGCCCACGCACGCAACAGCCTTCGGCTGCGGGTCCGACGCATACTCCGACGGCACCGGTGAGTCCTGCCGCGGCGGCACATACGTCGGGCGCAGGAAATCAACCGACACCCACCAGGCCGGAGCCACCGAGTCCGCGGCCGGACATCGAGAGGCGGGACGCGCCCCCTCCGTCGCATTCGACTACGCACGACACACCGAACGCCGCACCGAACGACCGCCCGGGCAGCCAGCCTGACCAGCCGAACCCGAACGACAACGCGGGCGGAAGTCAAGGACAGACGCAGCATTCACCGCTGTCGGGCAACCCGGCGGATGCGCGGACTTATGGACCGCACGAATTGAGGCCTGTAGAGGACCCTGCTTACCAGTCCGCCGTAGAGGAAGCGCTGCGGGATTCTGACGGCAATTTCGTCCGCCACGCCGACCCGCGTGTCAACGACTACGGGAACCTCGTCAACGACGGCGGTCCCACAGTTCAGGGGCGCTCCAACAATTGCCTGGACTGCTCGCTGTCGGCGTTGTCGTCCTTCCGAGGAGATCCGACAGTATCCGCACCTCGGTTCCCCGACCGACTGCCCGACGGCGAGATCGACCGGAATTCGGGTGAGCAGAGTGGGCTTCGCCGTGCAGCGGAGTGGATCGGCCGAGAGATGCTCGAGTTCCCAGGACGTAGCATCGCCGATCAGTTCAAAGCACTGCATCAGTACGTGGACAACCTGGGGCCAGGATCGGCCGCGTTGGTGCACAACGGCTGGCATGCACGCGATCTCGATACCGGTCACCACCTGTACCACCCCGACGGCTCTCCAGTGACCAACGGTTCGCACGCAACCGTGGTGGTGTATCCCGAAGACGCTGCAGGGCCAGTCTGGTGGGACCCTCAACAGGGCATCACGTCCGACCATCCGCCGGCATGGATGACCGAAGACTCGTCGTTCTTACATTTCACCCCGATCGAACCTGATCAAGGAGCGCACAATGGCGGAACTGCAGACCAGGGAACAAGCTCTGGCGTATCTGGCGGAGATGTCACCGACCGAGACGTTTCAGGTTCAACCGTTCCCGCACGGGTGGGTGTGCACGAAGATCTTGTCCCCGCAGCAGATGGCTTCGGGAGAGGCGGTGGGACTAGCGAGGCTGGTGATCGATTCGGAGACCGGGATCGTGTACGTGTACCCGAGTTGGTCGGAAACGATGGTGGCGGACGCGCACACGACCTTCAAGGAAACGGGGGTCAACCGAGCGGGTCGTCAGATCTATCCTCACCAATGGCGCATCACGATTCGACGGATGCGGGAGGACGAGGAGCGGATCGAGTACCAGATGACAGCGGAATCGCTGACCGATCCTCCGGAGCCGAACCAAGAGCATCCGTTGACGATCGACAAGCACACGTACCTCTGCAATCCGACGGACTGGTTGTCGAGCGTGGCGATGTCGCACGCGGAGTGGATGAGCCGGCAGAACCAGGGGGTGTGGCCGGAGCTGGACACGACCGAGGTGTAGGGGACGGCGCCACCCTGCCCGGCTCCATCCCCCCGGATAGTTCTCCCGCCTTCGCCGACGGCGGGGACGGTTCTCGCACGTACTCCTTGATGGACGAAACGTCGCACACGACGGCATACGCGCCCGAACAACTCGGCGACAACCAACGTGTTCTCGACGCGCTCGACCGCCACGGGATCAGCAAGAGCGACTTCGTCGACCTCATCAACAAGCCGACCGACAGTCTGACACCGGACCAACGCGACCTGATCAACGCCGTGCGCGACGATCTGCCTACGCCCACTCCCGACACTGTGATGCAGAAGGTGATTCCGCCCGCGCACTTCGACGAATCCGGGAACCTGGAGCAGAGCCGCGCCGACGACTACATCATGGAGAACTCGTACATCCGGCCGGATCGCGTGGGTGGCTCGGTCACTGTCGCCGACGACACGGCGCAGTTGTCATCGCCGCAGCAGATCCACGACGGCTTGCGCCTGGACTATCCCGACACACCCTTCGCTCCGCACGACCCCGGAACGCACCTCATTCGGTTCCAAGCCGACCCGGATTCGCCCGACTCATACGAAGTTCCGCGCAATTCGGACATGGGCGGCAGCACCGATTACGACGCGTGGGACGATCCGTTCACAGGCAACGCCTTCACCAAATCCGTTGACGATGTCATTCCCGAATACATCGCCAAAGACGTCAGGATGCGTGAAGGTGCCGAGATGTGGGAGGTACTCGATGATGGGACACAACGTCTGGTGGCGGTGCTCAACGGTCAGTCATGGATCCCGCAGGGGAACTGATGGCTGAATTCCCCGTCACCGGCGCAATAGCCGAGTACCGCGGACAGCGATACCGAGTCGCGTTCAGCGGCGACGACTGGGTAGCGCTGCGCGCAGACCCGGCAGACATCGCGGATGGATTCGAATCGGGCGAGTCCTCGGTCGGGCAGGGCCAGTACCGGCCGTGGGTGAAAGTCCCGCGCACTTCGCTCGACGGTCTGTTTCATGTACGTGCACAGGGAAAGTTGAACGGTCACACCGTTTCCCTCCAGGAGCGCTTGCCCGACGGAAGCGTCGAGGTCGAATTCGTCGGTCCTCCGCGGGTCGCCAAAGAACTCGGGTTGCGCGGAGACCAATTCATGGGATGGACGGGTACCGTCGCCCTCGAGGACCTCACCGACATCGAAGTCGAGGAAACCCGCCGTGCCTGAGCCAATCGTCTTACAGAAACTGCTCAACTCGAATACGGCTACGGCCATCGTCGAAAACGGTCATGACCAGGTCGGCGGCTACGTCACCATGGCATCAGAGGTAGCCGGCCTACGAACTCCGGCTGATCTTTTAGGCGCGTATGGGGTAACTGGAGCACCCGAATTCGTTGACGTCGTGCGCTTTTCGCAGCCTCGCTTGGCAACGTTCAGTGCACCGTCCGGCGGTGAGCGGCCATGGCACACGTTCGCGAACGGCTTCCTGGCCGGAGATTCGTTGGCCCAAGTGTGGATCATGGGCCGAACGCGCTACCCCTACGGCGCCGAGTACTGGCGGATCAGGTCGGACGGCGAGCAGAAGCGATTGTCCCGCTATGAGGGAGCCGCCCGCGGTTGGCATCGAGCTCGGCAGTGGCGTCCACCGAGTACGGTTGTCGGCACCATGGCGCGGTGGCGTGGCGGCGAGTTCCTTGCCGACGTCATGACCGATGGCGTGCTGCTGACACTGCTCGCCGCCGAGGCGCCACCGGGGTTCGAACAGATCCGGCCTGGCGCTTGGTCGGCGACCGTGCCATTGACGGAATGCGCGGTGTTCGAGCGGGTGTACACCGCCGAGCTCGACGGCATTCCCATCCGTTTGCTGCGCACCACACAAGGGCGCGCGGAGGTTTTATTGCTGTCGGATGACCCAGCGGACGCCGAACGAGTCGGCGCTCATTTCGCGGAGCCGGGAGTCTTCGAGTTGGCCGTCGAGGCAAAACGATTGGCGAACGTTCGAGGAGTCGAGAATCAACTGACTCCTGCCAGTCAGTGAGGGTGACACTGCTACGAGTGCTCGACGAACGACCGGCGTCGCGCGACCTCATCCCGACGAAGGAGCGCCATGGTTGAGCTGCAAACGAGAGATCAAGCGCTGTCCTATCTGGCACAGATGTCACCCACGGGGAGATTTCATGTCCAGCCGTTCAAGGACGGGTGGCTGTGCACAGACGTCCTGACTCCAGAGCAGATGGCGTCGGGAGATGCGACGGGACTAGCGAAGCTGGTGATCGATTCGGAGACCGGCGTGGTGTACGTGTACCCGAGTTGGTCGGAAACGATGGTGGCGGATGCGCACACAACCTTCAAGGAAACAGGGGTTAACCGGGCGGGACGTCAATTCTATCCGTATCAGTGGCACATCACGATCAATCTACGCTATGAGGACGATGAGCGGATCGAGTATCAGATGACAGCAGAATCGCTGACCGATCCCCCGGAACCCGTTGACCATCGAGAAGAACACATACCTCTGCAATCCGACGGACTATTTGTCCAGCGCGCGGCTATGTCGCACGCGGAGTGGATGAGTCGGCAGAACCAGGGAGCGTGGCCGGAAGTGGACACCACCGAGGTCTAGATGTCGACGACATACTGCGCCCTGCTCAGGCGCCGTCCGGAAACGAAACCAAGTCATTCCAGGTGTCCGTCGCCGGATGGCGCGTGATCACAACCGAAGGCGCGACCAATGTTTGACATTTTGCTGATCGACATACTTGGCGACGTCGATCAATCCGGACTCCGGCGGTTACGAGAGCATCTGCATCTCAGCGCGTTTGGGCGCTTGACCGACGAGTTCGATCAGCAATTCGGTTCCCGAACTATCGAGTGCCCGAGCGGGCATCGTGCGAAGATCGTGCTCTACCGTGAATTCGATTGGTCGTGGCAAGTCCAAGTAGTTGCCAGCACGGCTTCTTCGGCCGACGAACTCGCGTCTCTCAAAGCCGAGCTGCTCAGTGGTATCAGGGCGGCGAACTATTCGGCGAAAGTGGAATACGAATCACCACCAGCCAGTACGCGATCGACCACCCGCGACGGTGAGAGATGAATTTGAGTGAACCCAGTGGACACTCCCTACGTTTCGCGATGCGACCGAGAGTCGCCTCGTCAGGTGACCGTGCCAGCAGATATCACCGGCGATATCGCTTCTTGGAGTCGCATCGTGCTCACTTCATGTGACAGATGTGACTGCTGCGACCCACAGACGATCAACCCGCGGTTGGAGAGTGCGGCGTGGTCGGACGCACGACTCCGTCCCGGCGTGAGACTGCTGTGATCTTGAAACCGAGCGAAGAGTCCGTGGGACTTCACGCTCTATGGGACAGACGAGGGAACCTCGGTTATAAAGTCATGTTCAGCGAAGGCGTCTACAAAGGTGGACAGAGGCCGCTACTTTCTCATCGACCAACTATTGAACTCCGCGGACGTTGAACACCTCGGGCAGATCGCCGCCGAGATTCGCGAGGACTACCCCAATGTCACCTACCCGCAGCTCGATCCGTCCGACTTGCACGTCGAGAAGTGAGGTGTCGCAGTGAATGAGAGTGAGCTGGTGCGAGCCCTCGCCACAATCGGCATTCCGCGGGACGTGCTCGCGATCGGCGGCCGCGCGGACTACTCATGGTGTCTCGAACGATCGGCCGACGGGATGTGGGAGGTCTATTGGTATGAGCGCGGCGCGAAGAACAGCCTCGTCCGACTGAACTCGGAAGCGGACGCATGCTTCCAGCTGCTGGGCCGCATGACCTACAGCCAACTGCTCGCAGACGCCATCGCATTCAAGGCCGCGGACCAATGAGAGCACCAGAGATCGCAAATGCGCTGATGTCACGTCTCCGAAAAGGCCACGGACTTTCCGTGCCGTACGCGCGCAGATGGGAGATCGGTGGATGCGAACCACTTCACTCGGTACGCGCACAATCCGATGGAGTCAGAGTCTTATCCGAGGGATTGGAACGTCTCGCCCGGCCGCTGACGCCGATGAACGACGGCCTGCTCGTCGGCGAAGCTCCCGACGCGCTGTGGGTCGCAATCAGCCGCGATACCGGCGGTGACGGTCCACCCGACGCCTTCCTGTTGGGCCGTTACGGTGACCGGCACGCTCAGTACATCGGCAACACACCGGGCGTCATCATCAAACTTCTCGCGGGAGTCCAGCGGCCGGTGGATGTGTCGCCGATCGGGCCCGATCTACAAGTAGGGTTCCCCGGTCTGAGGGACCGCGAGCTCACTTACGTCGGCAGCTGGCAATGGGGCATCCATGGCGAGGCGCGCGACGACGAGTTCGTTCGCCGTGCTGCCGCCGCGACGCTGTCCGTCATCCGCGCCAACACGGAGTAAGTCATCGGGACAGGACGCCCCCGCGGGCGCGTCTCACCACAGCCGCTCGTCGCCCAACCCACCGGCGATCACGACAACCGGCAACGTAAGCACCAGGACCGACGCCACCACTGCCGGCACCGTCATCCCACCGACCGCAGCGGTCACGCCCCCCACTGCCACCGCGACCACCAACTGCACGAGCCGCACCACCAGCATCTTCCGCTGCCGCAGAACAGCTTCCACCATCACCCGAGGCAACCCGCGCATCGCCCGCCCGAGCATCACCACCAGCAGGACGGCGCCGACCCCAGCCACCACCCTGGGAACCACGGTGGCATGGCCGTCCTGACCGAGCGTGTACGCGAAGATGACCGCGAACGCGACGATCAACACCACCCATGCCGACTTCCGCAGCATTCCCCCGACCAGCGCACCGATGTTCTGCCGCACCACCTCTCGGTACGACGAATCCAGGTTCGCCGCGGCAACGAAACCGCGCATCGCGCTGGCGCGCCGTCCCCTCGCGTGCTCCAGCAGGGCCAAGCTGTGCACGGCGTCGGCATGCTCCGGATGTCGACGCAGCGCCTCGCGATACTGAGACTCCGCCGCGTCGCGCTGACCCGACGCCGCCAGGATGTCCCCGCGCAGCACCAACGAGTCGACGTCCGACGGGTTCAACCCCACAGCGGAATCGACGGCCGCCAGAGCCTCTCGCGGTCGCCCCGCAACCTGCAGCAGTCGGGCGTATCCGTAATACGCCTGATGACTCGACGGATACGCGCTCACCGTTCGCCACGCCATCGACAACGCCTCGTCCACCCGCCCGAGCATCTCGAGCGCGCGGGTGTACACCCGCATCGTGTGCTCGTTGTCCGGGTCGACCGACAGCGCCGCGTACGCGCTCGTTGCGGCGGCCGCCCAGTCCGACAGCCCCAGCTTCGCCCTCGCGTACGCCGTCAGCAGCCGTGGATCATGCGGCGAAAAAGTCAGAGCGGCCCGGATCACCTCGTCGGCACGCCGGTAATCACCTGCAGCGAAGCACGTTTCGGCCGCACGCAAGGTTTCCTCAACGCCACCGAAGCCAGCAGTCATCGACAGCGGACTCTACGGCACCTCCGGCGTCTACGCCGAGACCGCACCCGTCTCGGCCACGAGCGACGCCGCGACGTCGTGCACGGCCGCGACCAACTTCGGCATGACCTCGCTGTCGTACCACCGCAGCCACTGCGCGCAGGAATCGGCGTGCCCGTGCAGCATCTCCACGGCGAACGGATCGATGCGCGGACGGCGGGAATCGAACATCACCGTCACCGCACCCCAGTTGCGGCCGTCCTCATCGCACATCGGCACCGCGAGCTCGGCCTGCACACCGGAGGCGGCCAGCACCTCCATATCGGTGAAGCCGTACAGCGGGGATACAGCGACGTCGTCTACCCGCGCGACCTCGCAGTGCGCGGTCGCGTACCCGGCGGCCGAGCCCCCGTCCTCGACGAAACTGAAGTGGTGGCGGAACTGCTCGGGCAAACCGGTGTGGCTCTCGATGCAGAGCCCGCCGAACGTG
The DNA here is from genome assembly GCF_001499965.1 of Mycobacterium sp. GA-2829. GTDB lineage: Bacteria > Actinomycetota > Actinomycetes > Mycobacteriales > Mycobacteriaceae > Mycobacterium. The sequence continues at coordinate 113,060 of NZ_LQIT01000002.1, read as the reverse complement.
GCGTCACGCAACTGCACCGCACCGGCCTGCCCACCGAACAGGTCGACGGCGGTGGTCAGCAGATCGGCCAGCACATCCGAACGTTTCGGCACGCTGCCGCGGCCGCGCAGCGAGAACGACAGCCCGGGCGCCGGGGTGCGCTTCGCGGTCGGCGTATCGGCGTCGGCGTTGATCACCGCCGCGGACAGGTGCCGCAGTTTGACGTCGTAGCGCTGCGACACGGTCAGCAGCGCACGAAATGCCGTGTCGCCGTCGGGGATTCCGTGTGCTTCCTGCAGCCGGGCGACCGCGCGGCTCACGGCGGCGTGCGAGATGAGATTGATCGGCGCCACCAGCGCCGTCTCGTTGAAGCTCTGCTCGTCACCGATATGCACGTCGGCCATCCCGCGTCCTTCCCTCAAGTGAATGTGAGCTCTCAATACCCCGAGGTTCTCGCCGCGAAACGGAGGTCACCGTCATGTAAGACCCGAGTCAGAACCGTCCACAGTTCGGGGCCGTCGGCACGCCCTTGAACCGGTCGGCGATCCACTGCATGGCCGGCTCCCCGTCGACGAGCATCGGCAGCCCGTGGTTGACCATCGCCTTGTTCAGGAACGGTGGTTGCTCGTTGGTGCGCGCCTCGACGTCGGCACCCTGCGCACACCAGTCGCGGCCCATCTGCATGGCCGCGGCCCACGGCACCAAGGGGTCGAACCGGTTGGCGTTGATCAGCACCGGCGCGTTCGGTTTCGTGCGGCCCAGCCTCTGCTCTTCGAACAGCGATGCGAACGGTTCCTGCTCGACGACCGTGAAGATGTCCTGATTGAAGTACGGCTGCAGGTGGCGGAACATGAATTTCGTGAGCGTCTCGCCGACGCACTGATCCTGCACCTTGAAGAGAAGGTCGGTCCCACGCGGGGTCAACGTCGCCCGGATCGCCGCCTCGTGCTCGGGGTAGGCCGCGATGATCCCGTTCAGCGCATAACCCACCGCCCCCACCAGCGCGCTGCCGTCGGCGAACGGGAACAGCGCCTTCAGATCGGCCGGCGGTGCGCCCGCGTACGTGCCGACGGTCCGCAGTTCCGGTGCGTAATCCTGCGCCATCTCCGCCGCAGACGCCGCCGCTCCCCCACCCTGCGAGTAACCCCAGAACGCCACGGGCCCATCGGCTTCCAGCGACGTGTCGGGCAGCCGCTTGGCCGCCCGCGCGGCGTCGAGCATGGCGTGGCCCTGCGAGACCCGGCTGACGTAGGTGTGCAGACCCGGGGTGCCGAGACCCTCGTAATCGGTCATGACGATCGCGAAACCGCGCGCGACCATCGTGGCGACGAACATCTCCTCGTAGTTGAACGCGATGTCCAGATACGGCGACCAGTGGATGCCCTGATTGAACTGTCGCGACGGCGCGCACTGGTCGCCTTGGCCCTGTGTGCCCGGCCCGTACACGATCAACGGGCGCGGCCCTGGATGCGGCCACGGGTTGTGCGGTTCGAAGTAGATTCCGGTGACAGCCACCGGATTGCCGCGAGCGTCGTTGCTGCGGTACATGATTCGCGTACCGTCCGCCACGATCATGCCGAGCGCGCCAGACGGCTCGAGCACCAGGCGCGACGGTTCGGTGCGGATCAGATCGCCGGGCGCCCCCGGCGGCAACGGGTCGGGCGGGGTGTAGAACGCCTGGTACTCGTCCTCGTTGAAGTACGGGTGGTGGTCGTCGATCGTCGGATCATCGGCGGCGGCGGGGCCTGCGGTTCCCACCGCGGCGGCGAGCAGGCACAGCACGATGCAGACATTCCGGATCCCCCACCCCACGAACCGACCCTAACGACGAACGTGCGCCCACTGCGGGAGTTTTCGAGAATTCCCGCGGTGAGCGCACGTTCGGCGCAGCGTGTTCTAGTACCGGTAGTGCTCCGGCTTGTAGGGGCCTTCGACGTCGACGTTGATGTACTCCGCCTGCTCCTTGGTGAGCTTGGTCAGCGTGCCGCCGAGCGCCTCGACGTGGATGCGCGCCACCTTCTCGTCGAGATGCTTGGCGAGCCGATACACCGCGTTGTCGTACTCGTCGTTCTTGGTCCACAGCTCGATCTGCGCGATCACCTGGTTCGAGAAGCTGTTGCTCATCACGAACGACGGGTGACCGGTCGCGTTGCCCAGGTTGAGCAGCCGGCCCTCGGACAGCACGATGATCGCCTTGCCCGAGTCCCCGAAGGTCCACTCGTCAACCTGCGGCTTGATGTTGATCCGGGTGGCACCGGAGCGTTCCAGGGCGGCCATGTCGATCTCGTTGTCGAAGTGGCCGATGTTGCCCAGGATCGCATGATCCTTCATCGCCTTCATGTGATCGAGGGTGATGATGTCCTTGTTGCCGGTCGACGTGATGACGATGTCGGCATCGCTGATCGCCTGCTCGACGGTGACGACGTCGTAGCCGTCCATCAGCGCCTGCAGCGCGTTGATCGGGTCGATCTCGGTGACCTGGACGCGGGCGCCCTGGCCGGCCAGCGACTCGGCGCAGCCCTTGCCGACGTCGCCGTACCCACAGATCAGCACCTTCTTGCCGCCGATGAGGGCGTCGGTGCCACGGTTGATGCCGTCGACCAGCGAGTGGCGGGTGCCGTACTTGTTGTCGAACTTGCTCTTGGTGACCGAGTCGTTGACGTTGATCGCCGGGAACGGCAGCTCGCCGGCGGCCTCGAACTGGTACAGGCGCAGCACGCCGGTGGTGGTCTCCTCGGTGACGCCCTGGACCGACTCGGCGATCTTCGTCCACTTGGTCTTGTCGGTCTCGAACCGCTCACGGAGCAGGTTGAGGAAGACCCGGTACTCGGCGGAGTCGTCGTCCTCGGCGGGCGGGACCACGCCGGCCTTCTCGAACTGCGCGCCGCGCAGCACGAGCATCGTGGCGTCGCCACCGTCGTCGAGGATCATGTTGGCGGGCTCACCCGGCCAGGTCAGCATCTGCTCGGCGGCCCACCAGTACTCCTCCAGCGTCTCGCCCTTCCAGGCGAAGACCGGGGTGCCCTTGGGCTCCTCCGGGGTGCCGTGCGGGCCGACGACGATCGCGGCGGCCGCATGGTCCTGGGTGGAGAAGATGTTGCAGCTCGCCCAGCGCACCTCGGCGCCGAGGGCCGTCAGGGTCTCGATGAGCACCGCGGTCTGCACGGTCATGTGCAGCGAACCGGAGATGCGGGCGCCCTTGAGCGGCTGCACGTCGTGGTACTCACGACGCAGTGCCATCAGGCCCGGCATCTCGTGCTCGGCCAGGCGGATCTCCTTGCGGCCGAATTCGGCCAGGGACAGGTCGGCCACCTTGTAATCGATGCCGTTGCGGCTGTCGACCGTCAGTCGCTGCTCAGTCGTGGTCATGTACTTCCTTCTCGCTTCTCGTGCGCGCGTGTGGTCAGCTGAAATCATTCACCGATCGGGGCTCTGCGTCTTCGCCGGCCGCGGATCCTGTTCGATAACACCGTAGCGCTCCGCGAACGGTGTCATCAGACGGGCCAGGTCACCGGCCACATCGTGGTCGGCTTCCGGGGGCATCGAGACGTAGCTCATCGCCAGGCGCACGATCGCCCGCGCCAGGATCCCGGCGTCCTCGTCGCTGGCTTTAACCCAGCTGTGTTGGAAGGTGGCGGTCAACCGCTCCGAGCAGCGGGTGATGATCGGACCGCTGTCGGTGGTGATGATCTGCAGCAGGTCCGGTTTGGTGTCCCCCGACAGCAACGAGATCACCAGCGGGTCGGCGGCCGATTCGGTGAAGAACGCGCGGAAGCCCTCGAGGAACGCGGCGTACACCTCGCCGATGTTGCCCTCGATCGCCTCGTCCACCGCGTCGACGAGGCGATCGGCCAGGCGCAGCGCGTAGCCCTGGGCGAGACCCTGCCGGGAGCCGAATTCGTTGTAGATGGTCTGCCTGCTGATGCCTGCCGCCTTCGCGACGTCGGTCAGCGTGATCGCCGACCAGTCGCGGCTGCGCAGCAACTCGCGCATCCCGTCCAGGATGGAGTCGCGCAGCAGGACGCGCGACGCCTCGGCGTAGGGCACGCGTGCGCGGGAAACCACACGCGCGACCCTATAGGTCATCCTCGGGCGACCTCCACCATCTCGAAATCCGACTTGGCCGCGCCGCAGTCCGGGCAGCTCCAGTCGTCGGGGATGTCGTCCCAGCGGGTGCCCGGTGCGATGCCGTCCTCCGGCCAGCCCTTGGCCTCGTCGTACTCGAAGCCGCACTGCACGCAGACGAACAGTTTGTAATCCATGGTCTTCCTCTCCTGGGGGTCGTTGACCCTGCGCTCACGGTCCGAATGTGCGAGTGGGGCACGCCGTGAACGCAGAGTCAACGATGGTCAGACGGGTTCGAAATCGGGTTTCTCGCGTACCGCGCAGTCCGGGCAGAACCAGTCGTCGGGCACGTCGGCCCATGCGGTGCCTGCCGGGAGACCCTCGCGCGGTTCGCCTTTGGCCTCGTCGTAGACGTAGCCGCAACCGGGGCAGCGGTGCGCGCTCATGCGGGCACGTTCGTGCTGTAGCGGGCAAGCACCGCCTCACGCATCCGCGGGTGGATGTTGACGCGGGTGATGTCGCCGCCGTAGTGCGCGAGCACGCGGTGGTCCATCACCTTGCGCCACAGCGGCGGGAAGTACGTCAGCGCGATCATCGACGCGTACCCGCTCGGCAGGTTCGGGGCGCCCTCCATGCTGCGCAGCGTCTGGTAGCGACGCGTCGGGTTGGCGTGGTGGTCGCTGTGCCGCTGCAAGTGGTAGAGGAACAGGTTGGTCACGATGTGGTCGGAGTTCCAGCTGTGCACCGGCGCGCAGCGCTCGTAGCGGCCGCTCTCGAGTTTCTGGCGCAGCAGACCGTAGTGCTCGAGGTAGTTGACGGTCTCGAGCAGCGTGAAGCCGAAGACCGCCGAGATGACGATGTACGGGAGCAGCGCCCAGCCGAACACCGCGACCAGCGCGCCGTAGAACACCACCGACATTGCCCAGGCGTTGAGCACGTCGTTGGACCAGTGCCATTTACTCTTGCCGGCGCGGTCCAGGCGTTTGGCCTCCAGCTCCCACGCCGACTTGAGCGAACCCCACACGCTGCGCGGCAGGAATTCCCAGAACGTCTCACCGAAGCGTGCGGACGCGGGGTCCTCGGGGGTGGCGACGCGGACGTGGTGGCCGCGGTTGTGCTCGATGTAGAAGTGTCCGTAGCAGGTCTGCGCGAGCGTGATCTTGCTCAGCCAGCGTTCCAGCGAGTCCTTCTTGTGCCCGAGTTCGTGCGCGGTGTTGATCCCCACGCCGCCGAGCAGACCCACCGACAGGGCGAGTCCGATCTTCGCGGGCCAGCCGAGTCCGCCGTCGAAGCCGAGCCAGCTCAGGTCCGACGCGGTGAACAGGTAGGCGCCGAGGATGACGCTGGCGTACTGGAACGGGATGTAGGCGTAGGTGCAGTAGCGGTAGTACTTGTCGTTCTCCAACCGCTCCATCACCTCGTCGGGCGGGTTCTGCCCGTCCGGTCCGAAGCGCAGGTCCAGCGCAGGCAACAGGCCGTACAGCAGGATCGGCCCGATCCAGAACGGCACTGCCGCCGCGCCATGCCAGCCCTGCTGGTTGAGCGCCCACACCACCGGCAGCATCACGAACAGCGCCGTCGGGGCGATCAGTCCCATCAGCCACAGGTAGCGCTTGCGGTCGCGCCATTCGACGAGTTGCGGTTCTGCGGTCACCACACACCTCCTAGTCAAGCCATCGTGCGATGACTTGACTATAGAGGTGACTTTGTCGTTCGTCTAGACACAAAACATCGTTTTGTAAAATCGCTTACTCGGTGACGGCCTCGCGCTCGCGCTGGGCCATGACCGAGTGGCGCCGCCCGTAGAGGAAGTAGACGCCGATACCGATCGCCATCCAGATGAGGAACCGGATCCAGGTCAGACCGGTCAGGTTCAGCATCAGCCACACGCAGGCGATGATCGCGGCGATCGGCAGGATCGGCACCAGCGGCGCCTTGAAGCCGCGCTCGAGGTCCGGCCTGGTGCGCCGCAGCACGATCACCCCGGCCGAGACCAGCACGAACGCGAACAGCGTCCCGATGTTGACCATCTCCTCGAGCTTGCCGATCGGGAACACCGTCGCCGCGATCGCCACGACCACGCCGACGATCACGGTGATCCGCACCGGGGTGCCGTGTTCACCGGTGCGGGCCAGCTGGCGCGGCATCAGACCGTCGCGCGACATCGCGAACAGCACGCGGGTCTGGCCCAGCATCAGCACGATCACCACGGTGGTGAGCCCGGCCAGTGCGCCGATGGAGATGACGGTCGCCGCCCAGTTCACGCCGTTGGCCTCGAACGCCGTCGCGAGGTTGGCCCCGCTGCCGGCATCGCGCAGTTCGGTGTAGGACACCATGCCCGACAGCACCACCGCGACGGCCACGTAGAGGACGGTGACGATCGCGAGCGACGCGAGGATGCCGCGCGGCACGTCGCGCTGCGGGTTCTTGGTCTCCTCCGCGGTGGTGGCGACGATGTCGAACCCGATGAACGCGAAGAACACGATCGACGCGCCCGCGAGCAGGCCGTACCAGCCGTAGTGGCTGCCCTCGGCGCCCGTGATGAGCGAGAACAGGGACTGTTCGGTGCCCGAACCGCCCTCACCGGATTCCGCGGGCGGGATGAACGGGGTGTAGTTGGCGGCCTTGATGAAGAACGACCCGACGATGACGACCAGCAGCACGACGGCGACCTTGATGACGGTGATGACCAGGCTCACCGACGCGGACAGTTTCGTCCCCCTTGCCAGCAACAGGGTGACGAAGGCGATGATGACCAGCGCCCCCCAGTCCACTTCGAAGCCGCCGAAGTTCGCGACACCCCCGCCGAACCCGAACACGGTGCCCAGGTAGCTCGACCACCCCTTCGCCACCACGGCCGCGGCAACCGCGAACTCCAGGATCAGATCCCAGCCGATGATCCAGGCCATGAACTCGCCGAAGGTCGCATACGAGAACGTGTACGCACTGCCCGCGACCGGCACCGTCGAGGCGAATTCCGCGTAGCACAGCGCCGCGAGGCCGCATGCGATCGCGGCGAGGATGAACGAGATCGAGATGGCCGGGCCGGTCAGGTTCCCCGCCGTCGACGCCGTGATGGTGAAGATGCCGGCGCCGATCACCACCGACACCCCGAAGACGGTGAGGTCCCACCAGCTCAAGTCCTTGCGCAGGCGGGTTCCGGGTTCGTCGGTGTCGGCGATCGACTGCTCGACCGTCTTCGTGCGCCAATTGCCGGCCATGACGTTTCCCTTTCGAAAGAAGTTCGGGTGCGATTCGGGGCCTGGATGTCGTGAACGTACCGAGTACTGTGCACCGATGGGGCGGAGAATTAAACACACGGTCGTCATCGGGGGCAGCATCGCGGGGATGTGTGCAGCCCGGGTGCTGTCCGACTTCTCCGATCACGTGACCGTTTACGAACGCGACGAGCTGCCCGCGGGTCCCCGGAATCGGGCCGCCGTCCCGCAGGGCAGGCACGTCCACCTGCTCATGGCGCGCGGCGCCCAGGAGTTCGAGAACCTCTATCCCGGGCTGCTCGACGACATGGTGGCCCAGGGCGTGCCGATGTTGGAGAACCGGCCCGACTGCATCCATTTCGGGGCGGCCGGCCACGTGCTGGGCACCCACCACACGTTGCGCGAGGAGTTCACCGCGTATGTGCCCAGCCGCCCGCAACTGGAATGGCAGATCCGCAGGCGCACCACGGCGATCCCCAACGTGACGGTGGAGAAACGGTCGGTGCACGAACCGCTCTTCGATCCGGCCGCCGGCCGCGTCACCGGAGTACTGCTCGACGCCGACGACGGATACGACACGGTGCCCGCCGACCTCGTCGTGGACGCGACGGGGCGCGGCACCCGGCTGCCGGTGTGGCTGACGCAGTGGGGCTTCGAACGGCCGCACGAGGACACTGTCGAGGTCGGGATCTCGTACGCCACCCAGCAGGTGCACATCCCCGACGGCCTGCTGGCCGAGAAGGTGGTGGTGGCCGGCGCGTCGGCCGACCATCCGCTGGGTCTGGGCATGCTGTTCTACGAGGACGGCAACTGGAACATCACCACGTTCGGCGTCGGCAAGGCGACTCCCCCGCAGAACTTCGCCGAGATCTGCGACCTGGTCGACGCCATGGCACCGGCGCACGTCGCCGCCGCGGTGCGCTCGGGAACGCCATTGGGCGACATGGCTTTTCACAAGTACCCGACCAGCCGCTGGCGCCGCTACGACAAGCTGCGACGGCTCCCGGCGGGCATCCTGCCGTTCGGGGATGCGGTGGTGAGCTTCAACCCGACGTTCGGTCAGGGGATGACGATGACGTCGTTGCAGGCCGGTCACCTGCGCCGCGCGCTGCAGCACCGGCAGCCGGATCTGGTGCGCACATTCTGCAGGGCGACCGCCAAGACGACGTTCCCGGTGTGGCAGATGAACGCGATCGGCGACCTGACGCTGCACCGCGCGAGCGGGCCGATGCCGAAGTGGTACGGGCCGGTGGGCAGCCTGTTCGACCAGTTCCTCGGCGCGGCGGAAACCGATCCCGTGCTGGCCGAGTGGTTCCTGCGCCGGTTCAGCCTGCTCGACAGCCTCTACATGGTGCCGTCACCGCGTCTGGTGGGCCGCACCGTCGGCCACAACATGAGAATGTGGTTGGCCGAACGGCTGCCGTCGAAACGCCGGACCCTGGAATTCGCGCCGAGCCGCTGATCAGATCCCGACGGTGACGCGGAACAGCGTCGTCGGCTGCTGCGCCACCAACCGGATCGGATCCTCGTCGGCGGTCACCCAGGCGGCCGTACCCCGCTGCAGGCTCAGGGTGCCGTCCCCCTTACCGTGCACCTCGACACCGCCCTCGGTGCACACCAGCACCTGCGGTCCGTCGTGACGCGACGGCGCGTCGACCTCGTGCCCGATGTCGTCGCCGTCGAGCCGCAGCACCGACACCGCGAATTCCGGTGCGGGCGTCGAGTATTCGAGCTCGACCCCGTCGCCGGCGACCTGAGGACGCAAAACGAGGTCGGGGGTCGGCGTGAAGTCGAGCACCCGCAGCAGCTCCGGCACGTCGACGTGTTTGGGCGTCAACCCGCCGCGTAACACGTTGTCGGAGTTGGCCATCACCTCCACACCCACCCCGTGCAGGTAGGCGTGCAGATTCCCGGCAGGCAGGTAGATGCCCTCCCCCGCCTCGAGCGTGATGCGGTTGAGCAGCATCGCGGCCAGCACACCCGCATCGCCGGGATACCGCTCACCCAGTTCCAGCACTGTCTTGACCTCGGTGGCGAATTCGGTCTGCCCGCCACGGATGTAGTCGATCGCCCCGTCGAGCACAGCGGGCACCAACGTGTCGAGCATCGGCTGCGGCGCCGTGATCCAGGTGGTGAACAACGCGCGCAACCCGTCGGGTTCGGATTGGCCGTGCAGCAGGTTGACGAACGGGTCGAGTTCACCGACACCGAGCGCGCGCATCAACTCCACGGTCCGCGCGACGGGGCGGAACCCGGCGAGCGCCTCGAACCGGTCGAGCGCCACCAGCAGTTCGGGTTTGTGGCTGCGGTCGCGGTAGTTGCGCATCGGCGCCGACACGGGAATGCCGAGGCGTTCCTCGCGGTCGAAGCCCTCCGCGGCCTGCTGGGCGCTCGGATGCGCCTGCAGCGACAGCGGTTCGTCGGCGGCGAGCACCTTCACCAGGAACGGCAGGGTCTCGCCGAATCGGCCGACGACCGTGGCGCCGAGCTGACCCTCGGGGTCGGCCTGCAGCGCCTCGAGCAGTGACACCTCACCGCCGTCGGCCTGCAGGTACGCCGGATCGCCCGGATGCGCGCCGAACCACAGTTCGGCCTCCGGATGCGCTGTCGGACTTGGCCTTCCGGTGAACTCCGCAATCGCGGTCCGCGAACCCCAGGCATAGGTCCGCACCGCTCCCCTCAGCAGATGCACCCGCTCAGCCCCGAACCAGTCGCAGGTAGACCGCCGTCATCTCCAACCGCACCGCCAGTTTCGCCAATTGTTGTTCCATCCCCCTGCCGCCGGCCGGGATCTCCGGTCCGTCGGGTACGTCCTCGGCGTTGACCACGTCGATGTCCTCGTAACCGCTGACCCGTGCGGTCACCAATGGCCGCTGCGCATCGGCGGTCAGCACGAACGTGCGCTTCCGCCGCGGCAGCGGTCCGTCGAGTTCCTCGTCGTAGAACAGCGACGCCTCCCGGTTCGCGCCCGCCGCGCCGAATCCGGCGCGCAGCGCGACCAGCACATCGCCGAGACCGACGGCGGCCACCGTCTCCTGCGCCACCCGCAGCAGCACGGCCGCACCGTGGCGGGCCAGCGCGAGCATCGCCGCGTCGTCGCCTGCGAGGACGACGTCCCGCCCCGAGAAGCGTTCGGCCAGTGCCTTGGCCGGGTTGGTGAACATGTCCCGGCCCGCGCTGTTGCGCAGCGCCTCGGCGTCGAGTTCGTCGGCGAGCCCGGCCAGGTCGACCCGCAGCCCGCTGTCGACGACCTGCAGCACCGCCAGCCCCACCGCGAGGTAACGGGACAGGCCGAAGTCGTCGGGCACCCACAGCCGCGGCGCCAGTACCACCGCGCGCCCCGCCGTCGCGTCGCGCAGCGGCCCCTCGTAGGGGGCGGCCACCACGACGCGGGCCCCGCGGCGCACACCGGTGGCCGCCGCCGACACGAGTGCCGGGTCGCCCGGATCGTCACCGGCGACCACGAGCACGTCGAGCGCACCGATCCACGACGGCGCCTCGGCCATCGTCACGATCGGCGCGGCGACCGCCGAGCCGAAGGCCGCGGCCAGCATGGCGCCTGCGGTCTCCGCGGCGCCACGGCCAGCCAGCCAGATCACCGTGCGCGGCGGCTGCCCGGACCGCAACGGTTCGAGCAGACCCTCGTCGAGCGCGGCCGCGGTCGCCCGCACCTGGGCACCCGCCATCGCCGCCGCCCGCAGCAGCCCCTCGCGGTCAGCGGCCAACAGGCCCTCACCGTCGTCGAGGTCCACCACGGCGGCGGACGATCCGGGGCCGGACGTCACGTCGATGTCCCACCTCGAGCGGAGATCTCGGCCTGCACGGTCTGCGAGACCAGGCCGACCACCTCGGCGACCTCCTCGGCCGTGCGGGCCTCGACGTTGAGTCGCAGCAGCGGTTCGGTGTTGGAGGTGCGCAGGTTGAACCACCGGCCCTCGCCCAGGTCGACCGTCACCCCGTCGAGGTGGTCGATGGCGTTGATGCGGGTGCCGAACGCCTTGAGCACGGCCTCCACGCACGCGGGCGCGTCGGCGACGGTGAAGTTGATCTCGCCGGAGGCCTCGTAGCGCTGGTAGTCGCTCATGAAATCCGACAGCGGGCGGTCCTGCTCGCCGAGCGCCGCCAGCACGTGCAGTGCGGCGAGCATCCCGGAATCGGCGCCCCAGAAATCGCGGAAGTAATAGTGCGCGGAGTGTTCCCCACCGAAGATCGCCCCGGTCTCGGCCATGAGCGCCTTGATGTAGGAGTGGCCGACGCGGGAGCGCACCGCCGTGCCGCCGCGCTCCGCGACGAGTTCGGGCACCGCCCGCGAGGTGATGAGGTTGTGGATGACCGTGGCGCCGATCTCGCGGCCGAGTTCGCGGCCGGCCACCAGTGCGGTGACCGCCGACGGCGACACCGCCTGCCCCTTCTCGTCGACGACGAAGCAGCGATCGGCGTCCCCGTCGAAGGCCAGGCCGATGTCCGCACCGGTCTCCAGCACGTAGGACTGCAGATCGACCAGGTTGGCGGCGTCGAGCGGATTCGCCTCGTGATTGGGGAAGGTGCCGTCGAGTTCGAAGAACAACGGCAGCAGCGTGATCGCCGCGATGGGACCGAGTACCGCGGGGGTGGTGTGCCCGGCCATCCCGTTGCCCGCGTCCACGGCGACGCGCAGCGGGCGGCGTCCGGAGATCGGCACCAGCGAACGCAGGAAGTCGCCGTAGTCGCCGAGGACGTCACGGTCCGACGCGGTGCCGCGCGGCCCGTCGTGGGTGGGCACGCCCGCGATGACCTGTTCGGCGATCTGCGCCAGCCCGGTGTCGCGGCCGACCGGTTTGGCGCCGGCGCGGCAGAGTTTGATGCCGTTGTAGGCGGCCGGGTTGTGGCTCGCGGTGAACATCGCGCCGGGACAGTCCAGCAACCCGGAGGCGAAGTAGAGCTGATCGGTCGATGCCAGGCCGATGCGGACGACGTCGAGCCCTTGTGCGAGCACGCCCTCGGCGAAGGCTTCGGCGAGAGCGGGGGAACTCGCCCGCATGTCGTGGCCGATGACGACCTGGCTCGCACCGTCGGCGACCAGGCGGGCGAAGGCACCGCCCACGTCGGCGACGAATGCCTCGTCGAGTTCCTCGCCGACCAGGCCACGCACGTCATAAGCCTTGATGACGCGATGCACCGTGGCAGCCGGCCGAGACATACAACTCCTTGGAGACGGGGACGTTTCCGTCAGCCTATCCGCACCGGGACACTCGCTGCCGTCCCTGTTCCGGGACCATGGGGCGTCGGCGCCCGTCAGTCGGCGGGGTCGGGCAGGACGCGCAGATGGCCGCGCCTGCGGCCGGTCGGCTCGGGGCGTCGCACGGGCGGCGCCAGCAACGCTCCGCTCTGGGCCCCGCCGGTGGGATCGGAGAATCCGGCGACCACACCGCCGTTCGCGGACGCGGTCGACTCACGGCCTTCCCGGACCGCATCGGCGAGCGCCACCAGGTCGTCGTCATCGGAGTGGGCGGGCAGCGGTCCGGCGTGGCGGACCAACTCCCAACCGCGCGGCGCGGTGATGCGGCCCGCGTGCCCCACGCACAGATCCCACGAGTGCGGTTCGGACACGGTGGCCAACGGGCCGACGACAGCGGTGGAGTCGGAGTAGACGAACGTCAACGTCGCCACCGCATAGTGGGGGCACCCGGGCCTGCAGCAGCGACGGGGAACATTCACGAACGGAAGGCTATCGCGGGACAAACGTCACGTGGTACCGGACACGCGCAGTGTCGGACTGCCCGATAGCCAACCGTTACGATCGGTGACCGTGGCCGAGCGCAACCGCTGGAGATCCCGCCGCGGTCGCGGAATGCGGGGTCCGCTCCTTCCACCGACGGTGCCGGGGTGGCGCAGCCGCGCCGAGCGGTTCGACATGGCGGTGCTGGAAGCCTACGAGCCGATCGAGCGGCGGTGGCAGGACCGGGTGTCCGGATTGGACGTCGCGGTCGACGAGATCCCGCGCATGGCGCCGAAGGATCCGGAGAGTGTGCAGTGGCCCCCCGAGGTGGTGGCCGACGGGCCGGTGGCGCTGGCCCGCTTGATACCGGCAGGCGTCGATGTCCGCGGTAACTCCACGCGGGCGCGAATTGTGTTGTTCAGGAAGCCGATCGAGCGCCGGGCCAAGGACTCCGACGAACTCGCCGATCTGTTACATGAGGTGCTGGTGGCTCAGGTGGCCACATATCTGGGAGTCGAACCGTCCGTCATCGACCCCACCATCGACGACGAAGACTGAGCACGGCCCCCGCAGGAGGGGTCGGTCGGGTCAGATGATCCCGCGCTTGAGGCGACGGCGCTCACGCTCGGAGAGCCCACCCCAGATGCCGAAGCGCTCGTCATGGGCCAGCGCGTAGTCGAGGCATTCGTCCCGCACCTCGCAGCCCATGCAGATCCGCTTGGCCTCGCGGGTCGAACCACCCTTCTCGGGGAAGAACGCCTCGGGGTCGGTCTGCGCGCACAGCGCGCGTTCCTGCCAGAGATCGTCGGCTTCCTCCGGTTCGGCGTCGATGACGCGTTCCGGGACCAGGCTCAGCTGGGGCCGACCCATGGCCGCCATAGACGCGGCCCCGGTGTCGGTGTGTGGCGCCCCGCCGACGGAGCCGAGTAGCCGGCTGTCGAACCGGACCACGCGATCGAATTCGCTTCGCTCAAAAGACATTTCCCGCCCCTCCTCACTCGGTGTCGTAGATCCACGTGGCCCCACTCGGTGCTGTACGGCCATCCAATTCGAACAAGTGATCGAATCTCGGTCTGCGACACCGAAATCGGTTGGCCAACCGGGAAATGACACTGGTGTGATTACACACGCGTTGCGAGCTGGGGTCAAGCGATGGAACTGGTTTTCATACCACCTTGTGACACTTCTGCGGCGCGTCGGAAATATCGGCGTGTCCGCCCCGTGACCACGTGGGTGCAACCGCGGGCCGCCGCACCGCCTAGTCTCGTTCGATGTGAAGGTCACTGTTCTGGTCGGCGGCGTCGGCGGCGCACGCTTCCTGCTCGGCGTGCAGCGCCTGCTCGGCCTGGGACAGTTCGGCACGGACAACACATCCGAGGCGCCCGAACACGAGCTGACCGCGGTGGTCAACGTGGGCGACGACACGTGGATGTTCGGGGTGCGGATCTGCCCGGATCTCGACACGTGCATGTACACCCTCGGCGGTGGGATCGACCCCGAGCGCGGGTGGGGGCACCGCAACGAAACCTGGCACGCCAAGGAGGAACTGGCCGCCTACGGCGTCCAGCCGGACTGGTTCGGCCTCGGCGATCGCGATCTGGCGACCCATCTGGTGCGCAGCCAGATGCTGCGCGCGGGCTACCCGCTGTCGGCGGTGACCGAGGCGCTGTGCGACCGGTGGTCGCCCGGCGCCCGACTGCTGCCCGCCAGCGACGACCGCGCCGAGACCCACGTGGTGATCACCGACCCCGGCCCGGGTGAGCAGGCGGGGGAGCGCCGCGCCATCCACTTCCAGGAGTGGTGGGTGCGCTACCGCGCCAAGGTGCCCACCCACAGCTTCGCCTTCGTCGGCGCCGAGAAGGCCGTCGCCGCACCCGGAGTCACCGACGCGATCGCCGACGCCGACGTGGTGCTGCTCGCACCGTCCAACCCCGTCGTCAGCATCGGCTCGATCCTCGCCGTCCCCGGTATCCGCGGCGCACTGCGGTCGACGCAGGCCAAGATCATCGGCTACTCCCCCATCGTCGCTGGAAAACCGTTGCGCGGCATGGCCGATGAATGCCTGTCCGTGATCGGCGTCGCATCCACCTCGGAGGCGGTCGGACGTCACTACGGTGCCAGGTCGGGAACCGGCATCCTCGACGGCTGGCTCGTCCACGAGGGTGACACCGCGCAGATCGACGGGGTGGCCGTCGAGGCGGTGCCGCTCCTGATGACCGATCCGGCGGCCACCGCCGAGATGGTCCGGGCCGGGCTCCGGTTGGCCGGGGTCTCGTTGTGATCGACCACGGGGCCGGTTCCGGCGCCATCGAACACGGTTCCGCGGGCGCCGTCGAACTGCTGCCGGTGCCGGGACTGCCGGAGTTCCGCCCCGGTGACGATCTGGCCGCCGCGCTCGCCGGGGCCGCGCCGTGGCTGCGCGACGGTGACGTCGTGGTGGTCACCAGCAAGGTGGTCTCCAAGTGCGAGGGCCGCATCGTCACCGCGCCGGAGGATCCCGACGAGCGGGACGCGTTGCGGCGCAAGCTCATCGATGACGAGGCGGTGCGGGTGCTGGCCCGTAAGGGCCGCACGTTGATCACCGAGAACGCCATCGGACTGATCCAGGCGGCCGCCGGCGTCGACGGATCCAACGTCGACACCCGGGAACTGGCACTGCTGCCGGTCGACCCCGACGGCAGCGCCGCACGCCTGCGCGACGGGCTGGCCGAGCGACTCGGTGTCACCGTCGCCGTCGTGGTCACCGACACCATGGGACGCGCGTGGCGCAACGGCCAGATCGATGCGGCGATCGGTGCGGCCGGCCTGAGTGTCCTCTACGGCTACGCCGGCGCCCGCGACGCGCACGGTAACGAACTGATCGTGACCGAGGTCGCCGTCGCCGACGAGATCGCCGCGGCCGCGGACCTGGTCAAGGGCAAGCTCACTGGCATCCCGGTCGCCGTCGTACGCGGGATCTCGTTGCCCGACAACGGTTCTACCGCCCGCGACCTGCTCCGCCCCGGCGAGGAGGACCTCTTCTGGCTGGGCACCGAGGAGTCGATGCGCCTGGGCCGCGGCCAGGCCCAGCTGCTGCGCCGCTCGGTGCGCCGATTCACCGACGATCCGGTGCCCGAGGACATCGTCACCGACGCCGTCGCCGAGGCGCTCACCGCCCCGGCCCCGCACCACACCCGACCGGTCCGCTTCGTCTGGGTGCAGGATCACGACACCCGGATCCGGTTACTCGACCGCATGAAGGAGAACTGGCGCGCCGACCTGTCCGCCGACGGGCTCTCGGCCGACGCCGTCGAGCGCCGCCTCGCCCGCGGTCAGATCCTCTACGACGCACCGGAACTCGTGATCCCGTTCCTGGTGCCCGACGGCGCCCACGACTATCCGGACGCCGCGCGTACCGCCGCCGAGCACACCATGTTCACCGTCGCGGTCGGCGCGGCCGTGCAGGCGTTCCTCGTCGCGCTCGCGGTCCGCGAGGTCGGCAGCTGCTGGGTGGGGTCGACGATCTTCGCCGCCGATGTGGTGCGTACCGAACTCGACCTGCCCGCCGACTGGGAGCCGTTGGGCGCGGTCGCCGTCGGCTACCCCGCCGAACCCGAGGGGCCGCGCGAACCCGTTGTCCCAGAAGGACTTCTGGTGCGCCGGTGAGCCTGCACTCGTCGGCGGTCGACCTGCTGACCCGGTGGGCGGCGCCCGACCCGGCGCAGGACTCGATGCGCCACGCCGTGCTGGCGTTCCTGGCCGCCCGGCCCGACGGATGCCTGCGCGCCTGCGAACCCGGGCACGTCACCGCATCGGCACTCGTCGTCGACCACACCGGCACCCACGCGGTGCTGACCCTGCACCCACGCTTCGGCCGCTGGCTGCAACTCGGCGGGCACTGCGAACCCGAGGACCCCGACGTCGTCGCCGCCGCCCTGCGCGAGGCCACCGAGGAGTCCGGGATCGACGGTCTGGTCATCGACCCGGAACTCGCTGCGGTGCACGTCCATCCGGTGACGTGCTCGCTGGGCGTGCCGACGCGACACCTCGATCTGCAGTTCGTGGTGCGCGCCCCGGAGGGCGCCCGCATCGCCCGCTCCGACGAATCCCTGGACCTGCGGTGGTGGCCGCTCGACGCGTTGCCGCCCGAGACGGACTTCGGACTCACCCAGTTGGCAGCCGCGGCGCGGCGACGCGGTCAGACGTCGGTGGAGTAGCGGATCCCGCCGTCGGGGATCACCACACCCGGCCAGACCCGCGCTCCGCGCAGCAGTTCGCAGCGGGCACCGATGTCGGCGCCGTCGCCGATCACCGCATCGCGGATCAGCGCGCGCGGACCGATGCGGGCGCCGAACCCGATGATCGACCGCTCGATCACCGCACCGGCCCCGACGTCGACCCCGTCGAAGATCACCGCACCGTCGAGCCGGGCCGCCTTGATCTCCGCGCCGCGGCCCACCACCGTGCCGCCGATCAGCAGCGCACCCGGTGCCACCGACGCGCCGTCGTGGACGAGCGACTCGCCCCGGTGGCCCTGCAGCGCGGGCGACGGCGCGATACCGCGCACCAGATCGGCCGAACCCCGCACGAAGTCCTCCGGAGTGCCCATGTCCCGCCAGTACGTGGCGTCCACGTAGCCGCACACCCGCAGCCCGTCGGACAGCAGGTTGGGGAACACCTCCCGCTCGACCGACACGGGCCGGTCGCGCGGGATGCGGTCGATGACCGAACGCTTGAACACATAGCAACCGGCGTTGATCTGGTCGGTCGGCGGATCCTGCGTCTTCTCGAGGAACGCGGTGACCACCCCGTCGCCGTCGGTCGGCACACAGCCGAACGCCCGAGGGTCGCCCACCCGCACCAGGTGCAGGGTGACGTCGGCGTCCTTGCTCACGTGGCTGTCGAGCAGTGCGCCAAGATCGCACCCCGACAACACGTCGCCGTTGAACACCATCGCGGTGTCGTAGCGCAGCTTGTCGGCGACGTTGGCGATCGCGCCGCCGGTGCCCATCGGCTCGTCCTCGAAGACGTACTCGATCTGCAGTCCGAGCTTGGATCCGTCACCGAACTCGGCCTCGAAGACGTCGGCCTTGTACGCCGTGCCGAGCACCACATGCTCGATGCCGGCCGCGGCGATGCGCGACAGCAGGTGGGTCAGGAACGCCAGCCCCGCCGTCGGCAACATCGGTTTCGGCGCCGACAACGTCAGCGGCCGCAGCCGGGTGCCCTGTCCCCCAACGAGTACGACGGCGTCGACCTCAGCCGGATTCACCATCACCTGTCCCCCTTGCCGTCCGCTTGTTCCCGACGAGCTTTCCGCACCACCAGACCCGCCCGCACGGCCAGCGCGCCCTTCATCGCCCCCCGCAGCGGGGCCTGCCACCGGTGCGGGTACCGATCAGACAAGAAAGTGTAGGTGCTGCGGTGGTGGGCAGCCAGGTTGCGGGCCGGATCCCGACCGGTCGAGTGGCCCTTGTCGTGCAGGATCTCCGCCGACGGCACGTAGACGTTGAGCCAGCCCGCCCTGCCGAGCCGGTCGCCGAGGTCGACGTCCTCCATGTACATGAAGTAGCGCTCGTCGAAACCGCCGATCTGGTCGAACGCCGCGCGGCGCACCAGCAGACAGCTCCCCGACAGCCAGCCGACGGGACGTTCACTGGGCTCCGCGTGGTCCTGGCGGTAGGCCGCGGTCCACGGATTCGACTTCCAGAACGGTCCGACCACCGCGTGCATGCCGCCGCGGACCAGGCTGGGTAGATGCCGCGCCGACGGATACACCGAACCGTCGGGGTCGCGGATCAGCGGTCCGAGCGCACCGGCCCGCGGCCACCGCTCGGCGGCCTCGAGCATCAGGTCGATAGACCGCGGACCCCACTGCACGTCGGGGTTGGCGACTATGAGGAACTCGTCGCCGTCGTGTTCAAGCGAGGCCACCGCACGGTTGACCGCGGTGCCGTAGCCGAGGTTGCCGCCCGTGCGCAGCAGCCGGACGTTCGGATAGCGCTGCACCGCCTCTTCGGGTGCGCCGTCGGTCGAACCGTTGTCGGCCATCACGACCGACACCGGCCGGTCGGTGGCCAAGGCCAGTGTGGCCAGGAACCGGTCGAGGTGCGGACCCGGTGAATACGTCACGGTGACGACGACCAATTCGTCACTCATCCGATCGACCACCCAGCACGGCGTAGAGGGTAGCGGCCCGTCACCCGGCCTCCTGCAACGCCGAGACCAGCGCCTCCCGCCACGGGCGCAGCGGGGTGAGACCGGACGCCGCCGACCCCGCGCCCGAGAGCGCCGAATACGCAGGCCGGCGCGCCGGGCGGGGGAAGCGGTCGCTGCCGACGGGCCGCACCCGCTCGGGGTCGGCGCCCACCGCCTCGAACACCGCGCGGGCCTGGTCGAAGCGGCTGGCCTGCCCCTCGTTGGCGGCGTGCAGCAGGTGCCCGTGGACGCCGCCGTCGGCGATCTCGAGCAGCGCGGCGGCCAGGTCGTGCGCGCTGGTGGGCGATCCGATCTGGTCGGCCACGACCTCCACGGTGTCCCCGCCCGCGGCCTTGCGGCGCATCGCCGCGACGAAGTCGGTGCCGTCGGCGCCCTCATACACCCACGCCGTGCGCACCACGTATCCGCGGGGCAGCCCCTCGAACACCGCCCGCTCGCCCGCGAGTTTGGTGCGCCCGTAGACGCTCAGCGGTGCGGTCGCATCGTCGATCTCGTACGGCCGCGGCGGCGCCCCGGCGAAGTCGCCGCTGAAGACGTAGTCGGTCGAGATGTGGACGAGCCCGGCGCCGACCCGCGCGCACGCGGCCGCCAGGTGGCCGGGCCCGATCGCGTTGACCGCTTCGGCGCGATCCGGATCGGACTCCGCACCGTCGACGTCGGTGAAGGCCGCGCAGTTGACCACCACATCGCCGTTCCGCACCACCGCGGCGACGGCCGCGGGATCGGTGATGTCGCAGTCCACGGAGGTCAGCGCCACCACCTCGCGGTCCTGGCGACGTGCTTGACCTGCGAGAACGCGGCCCACCATGCCGCCGGCACCGGTGATAACGAGACGTTGCGGCATGGGTGTGAGTTTGGCACGACCCCTGGCGCGCCGACGATCGCTACCCCGTGCGCGAAGCCCCGGCCAGTAACCTGGGCTGATGCCCGCTCGTGTCCTACGTGCCGTCGCTGTGACGGTGGCCCTTGCCGTGGTGCTCGGGACCGGGGTGGCGTGGAGCCGTATCCGGTCCTTCGAGGACGGCATCAACCACATCAGCTCTCCCACCCTCGGCGAGGGCGGCGAGGACGGTGCGATCGACATCCTGCTGGTGGGGTCCGACAGCCGCACCGACGCGCACGGCAATCCCCTCTCGGAGGAGGAACTGGCCACCCTGCGCGCGGGCAACGACGTGTCCACGAACACCGACACGATCATCCTGATCCGCATCCCCAACAACGGGGAGTCGGCGACGGCCATCTCCATCCCCCGCGACTCCTACGTCGAGGCGCCCGGGCTGGGCAAGATGAAGATCAACGGCGTCTACGGTTCGGTGCACCTCGAGAAGCTCAAGGAGCTCGTCGAGGAGCAGGGCATGGATCCGGCCCAGGCCGAACCGCTGGCGGTCGAGGACGGTCGCGAAGCGCTCATCAAGACGGTGGCGAACCTCACCGGTGTCACCGTCGACCACTACGCCGAGATCGGCCTGCTCGGGTTCGCATTGATCACCGATGCGCTCGGCGGTGTCGACGTATGCCTCAAAGAGCCCGTCTACGAACCGCTTTCGGGCGCCGACTTCCCCGCCGGCTGGCAGAAGCTGAACGGGCCGCAGGCGTTGAGCTTCGTCCGGCAGCGCCACGATCTGCCGCGCGGCGATCTCGACCGCGTCACCCGGCAGCAGGCGGTCATGGCCTCCCTCGCCCACGAGGTGATCTCGAGCAAGACGCTGTCCAGCCCGGCGACGCTGAGCCGGCTCGAGGCGGCCGTCCAGCGTTCGGTGGTGCTCTCCGACGGCTGGGACATCATGGATTTCGTCGATCAGCTGCAGAAGCTCGCCGCGGGCAACATCGCCTTCTCCACCATCCCGGTGCTGCGCGAGGACGGCTGGAGCGACGACGGCATGCAGAGTGTCGTGCGCGTCGAGCCCACGGCCGTGCAGGAGTGGGTGACCAGCCTGCTCGACGAGCAGGACGAGGGCAAGACCGAGGAGTTGGCGTACACCCCGGACAAGACCACGGTCGAGGTCGTCAACGCCACCGACATCAACGGACTCGCCGCATCGGTGTCGGCGGTGTTGTCCCAGAAGGGGTTCACGCCCGGCCCCACCGGCAACCACGAGGACGGACCGGTCGACAGGACTCAGGTGCAGGCGGCCAAGGCCGACGATCTCGGCGCGCAGCAGGTGGCCAAGGATCTCGGTGGGCTCAGCGTGGTGGAGAACGGCACCGTGGCGCCCGGCACCGTGCGCGTGGTGCTCGGCGATGACTACACCGGACCGGGATCGGGTCTCGACGGCACCGATCCGACGCTGCTGGCCGCCGACCCGTCCGACGCGGGGCTCGGCGACGGCACCGTCGATCCGGCCGCGCCCCCGCCGCCCCCGCAGATCATCACCGCGGGTTCCGACGATCCGGAGTGTGTGAACTGACCGTCACCGCAGCACTTCTCGGGCCGCTGCTCGACTCCGATCCGGCCGGTCCGAGCATCACCTACTACGACGACGCGACCGGCGAGCGCATCGAGGTGTCCGCCGTGACGCTGGCGAACTGGGCCGCCAAGACCGGCAACCTGCTTCGCGACGAACTCGGCGCCGGACCGGGCAGCCGGATCGCGATCCTGCTGCCCGCCCACTGGCAGACCGCGGCGGTGCTGTTCGGGCTGTGGTGGATCGGCGCCGAGGCGCTCGTCGGTGGCTCGGTCGGCGGCGCTATCGACGGTGCAGACGTGGCGCTGTGCACGGCCGACCGCATCGACGAGGCCGACGCCGCGGTGGGCGCCGGCGAGATCGCCGTGTTGTCGCTCGATCCGTTCGGCAGGCCGGTGGCCGACCTGCCGGTGGGCCTGACCGACTACGCCACCGCGGTCCGGGTGCACGGGGATCAGATCGTCCCCGAGCGCAGCCCGGGGCCCGCGCTGAACGGGGACTCGGTCGACGACGTCCTGGCCGCCGCGCGGCAGGCCGCGGACCGGGCGGGCTTACAGCAGCGCGACCGGGTGCTGTCCACCGCGGAATGGCTCACGGCCGGCGACGTCGTGGCACGCCTGCTCGCCGTCTACGCCGTCGGCGGTTCGTTGGTGCAGGTGGCGCATCCGGACCCGGCTGGACTGGACCGTCGCAGGGCGATGGAGAAGGTCACCCGAACGCTGGATTGACCTCACGGGTGATGCACAGCAACGGCCCCGGAGTTCTCAGGTGATTCCTAACGTGGCCGAACAGAGTAGCGGCGATCCGGTGGTAACTTCGGAAACGACACGGCTGGCCGTCGTGCCATGTCGCCGTAGAGCAGAGGTGGTTCGATGTCCGAACCCGTCACCGCAGTGATCATCGTGGTGTTGCTCGGCCTCTGGCATCTCCACAACCGCAGGCATCCCGGATGGCGCGTCAGCGCCGAGGGCCGATTCTTCGTCCTCTCCGGCTACCCCGCACTGATCATCGCGGTCTACTGGCTCGGCACCGCCCCCAGCGGCACCGCCTGGGAATGGGTCGTCGGCAATGCGTGGACCGTCGTTGCGATGGTGTCGTTCGTCTACGGGTTCAACGCGCTCAACGCCGTGCCCGCGCGTCAGCAGTCCATGTCGCACGCCCTGGAGTCGCTGACCTCAGAAGCGAAACTCCGCCGGTAACCGCTCGGCGCGGCCGAGCATCCAGGCGATCGCCGCGGCGCACCGCTGCGCGGCCTCCCCGTCCCCGAACGGGTTACCCCTGGCCACCATCGCCGCCCGCTCGTCGGGATCGTCGAGTAGTCGGCACGCATGGGCGAGCACCGCGTCACGGTCCGTGCCGACGAGCACCGCACATCCGGCGTGCACCGCCTCCATCCGTTCCGTGACCTCGCGCAGGACGATCACCGGGACGCCGAAGCTGGGCGCCTCCTCCTGGATGCCGCCGGAGTCCGACAGCACCAGGGTGGCCGCCGCCAGCGTCGCGACGAGCACCGGATACGCGAGGGGTTCAGTGACCAGCACCCGCGGATGGGCCCCGAGCGCGGCCCGAACCTGTTGCGCCACCGCGGGATTCGGGTGCGCAGGCAGCACCACCTCGACGTCGGAGTACTTGTCGAGCAGCAGCAGCACCGCGCTGAGCACCCGGTCGAGCGGCTCACCCCAGGATTCGCGACGGTGCGCGGTCACCAGCACCAACCTGCTGGCACCCGACCGCGCCCGCGCGACGAAACCGGACACCCGCGGATCGCCGATCGGTTCCCCGCGCGCAGCGATCCCGAGCACCGCGTCGATCACGGTGTTGCCGGTGACCACGATGTGGTCGGGCTGGGCGCCCTCCCGTTCGAGGTTGGCCCGCGCCTCGGCGGTGGGCGCCAGATGCAACCGACTGATCTGCCCGACGAGTCGGCGGTTGCCCTCCTCGGGGAACGGCGCCGACAGATCATGGCTGCGCAGACCCGCCTCCACATGGGCGATCGGCAGCTGCGCCCAGAACGCCACCATCGCCGCGGCCAGCACGGTGGTCGTATCGCCCTGCACCACCACCGCATCGGGTGGCGTTCGCGCCCAGTGCGTTTCGAGTCTCGCGGTGAGCGCGGCCATGAGTTCGGCCTGACCGCCGCTGCCACGGTCGATGCGCAGCGTGACGTCGGGTTCGAGCCCGAACGCGGCGAGCGCCTGATGAACCATCGTCGGATGCTGCCCGCTGGCGACGAACACCGGCGTCATGCCCTGCGCCCGTAGTGCGGGCACCAGCGGCGCCAGTTTGATGGCCTCGGGGCGGGTTCCTGCTACCAGGTGAACTTCGGTCACGCGCCCACTATGCCGGATGCAGTGAAGTGTTGTAAATTCGCTTAGCAAAGTTGACCGCGATTGCGGACGACATTCTCACGAGCTGGCCACGACGACTCGAAAGCGCAGGTGTACACGATGTTCGCGTATGTCCTGCTCGTGTTGTCAACCGTTTCGTACGCAGCTGGGCTGATCCTGCAAAGTTCGGCTGCTCGCCGCGTTTGCGATAGCAATGCCGTTTCTGGTCTGGTCACGCGACTGCTCAGCGACCCCCGCTACGCGGCCGGCTTCGCCGCGCAGGTCGCCGGCTTCTTGTTCGCCTTCTACGCTCGCGGCACGCTGCCGGTGTACCTCGTACAGGCGGCCGCCTGTGCGGCCGTCGGGGTTGCGGCCGTACTGGGCGCCACCCTCTTCGGCTGGCCGGTCACCCGACGCGAGATGGCCGTCCTCGCCACCCTGACCGTCGCGCTGGCACTGCTCGCCGGCGCCGCCGAACCGTCCCGCATCACGTCCGTCCCGCCGGTGACCGGCTGGGTCCTGAGCGTGCTGCTGCTGGCCTGCGTCGCGCTGGCGCCGACCGCGTGGCGGATGCGCGGAGCGGTACCACTGGCCGGCCTGGCCGGGGCCGCGTTCGCGGTCCTGGCCGTCGCAAGCCGTCCGCTGCCATCGCTCGAGTGGACGGCCCTGCCGCTGAGCCCACTGACCTGGCTGACACTGGCGGCGGCCGGGGTGGGCCAATTCCTGCTCGCCGCGGCACTGCAGCGGGGATCGACGACGGCGGCCGGTTCGGCGATGGACGCCGTCACGATGGTGGTCGCATCCGTCGCGGGCATTGCCCTGGTCGGTGACCAGATCGCCCCGGGCCGCGCATCGTGGTTCGGCGCAGGTCTGGTCCTCATCGTCGGCGGCGTGCTGGCCATGGCCCGGGTCGGCACCGTCGTCACCACCACCGCACCCTCCGACCAACCGATCGCCCAGGGGAACGCCCGATGACCAAATCGCCCGCAGTCGCCAGTGTCTCGTTCGATCTCGACAACGTGTGGTCGTTCCTCAAGACCCACGGCGACCCGGACTGGGAATCGCGGCCGAGTTATCTCCCGGTGGCGACACCACGGATCGTCGACTTCCTCGGCGAAGCCGGCTTGCGGTCAACGGTTTTCGTGATCGGCGCGGACGCCGACCGCGACGACGGGGCCGCGGCGGTGCGCGCGTTCGCCGCTGCCGGGCACGAGATCGGCAACCACTCCTACGAACACGAGCCGTGGCTGCAGCGCTACCACGTCGACGACCTCGCCGCCGAGATCGATCGCACCCACGCCGCGATCATCGCGGCGGGCGCGCCGGCGCCGACGGGGTTCCGCGGCCCCGGCTACAGCACCAGTCCCACCCTCGAACGGCTCCTCGTCGACCGCGGATACACCTACGACGCCAGCACCTTCCCCACGTGGATCGGACCGCTGGCCCGGGCGCACCACTTCCGCACCACCCGGCTGACCGCCGAGCAGCGCAAGGAGCGTGCGCACCTGTTCGGCGGAGTGCGGCAGGCGGCGCTGCCGCTGCGCGCGCACCGGACGGCCACCGGGATCGCCGAACTGCCGGTGACCACGATGCCGCTGCTGCGGATCCCCATTCACGGCTCCTATCTTCTTCAGCTGCACTCCATCTCACCGAGCGTCGCCCGCGGGTACCTCCGTACCGCGGTGCGGTTGTGCGTGCTGCGCGGGATCGGGTTGACGATGCTGCTGCACCCCACCGACCTGCTGGACCGCCGCGACGCCCCGGCCCTGGACTTCTTCCCGGGCATGTCGGTACCCGCCCGCGAGAAGTACGCGTTCATGCAGTGGGTGATCGCGACGATGCAGCGCCATTTCACGGTGTTGGGCACCGGCGAACACATTGTCCACACACTCGGAGCCGGGAGCCGCCGTGCGTCCGCGGCATGACACCGGCCGACGGCGAGCGGCCGCGGTGCTCGTCACCGCCGTGGTCGCGCTCGCGCTGACGGTCGTCGGCGTACAGGCCGCCCACAGCGCACCGCCGGACGAAACCGCCGCGCTACAGGCACGACTCGACGGGCTCCGGCCCGGCGACACCCTCCGTCTCGAGCCGCGCACGTACTTCCACGCCGCTGTCCTCCGCATCACGGTGCCCGGTGTCCGCATCGACGGCGACGGCGCGACTCTCGCTGCGACGAACGCCGAGACATCGGCGGTGCAGATCGATGCACCCGGGGTGTCATTGGCCGACCTCACGCTGAGCGCCCCCACCGACGGGCCGCGCGGCGGCGACCTCGACGAGCACAAACTCGTGGTGGCGGGCGACGGGGTCACCCTCACCGACGTGACGGTCGACGGTTCGGCGGCCGCGGGGGTGTTCGTCGACGGCGCCCACGACTTCCGGCTCACCGGCGTGACCGTCCGCGACACCCTCGCCGACGGCATCCACATGACCAACGGCGCGTCCGACGGCGTCGTCGACCGGCCGCGCACCGAACGCACCGGCGACGATGGCGTCGCCGTGGTGTCCTACGGCACCGAGAACCCGTGCCGCGGGATCACCGTCACCGGGGCAGTCGTCGAGGGGACCCGGTGGGGCCGCGGCATCTCCGTGGTCGGCGGACGCGATGTGACGGTCCGCGACATCGCGGTGGCGCGGACCAGCGGAGCCGGTGTGTACATCGCCTCCGAGGGCCCCCCGTACTTCACCGGCTCGGTCACCGGCGTGCGGGTATCCGGCGGCACGATCGCCGGGGCCAACACCGATCCGGCGGTCGTGCACGGTGCGGTGATGGTCTACGCCGGCCGGGCCGGGCA
Source organism: Mycobacterium sp. GA-2829 (assembly GCF_001499965.1). GTDB lineage: Bacteria > Actinomycetota > Actinomycetes > Mycobacteriales > Mycobacteriaceae > Mycobacterium. The sequence goes on along the minus strand of NZ_LQIT01000002.1, from coordinate 86,375 downwards.
GTCGGTGACCGACGTCGCGATCTCCGACCTGACGGTCACCGCGACCGCGCCGACCGCGCAACGCAACGTCGCCGTGGTGGCCGGTCCCGGCCGCATCGACGGTATCCGACTCGACCGAATCCAACTGCGCGACAGCGATCTCCAGCCGCTGCTCGTCAAGGCCCCCGCCGGATCCGTCCAGACTTCCGACTTCACCGCCGATGGCAGACCGGTCGACGTCCGTTGACCGGCCGACTCAGAGGAGCACCGTGACACAAACATTCACCGTCGTGCACGTGACCGAGTCGTTCGCCAGCGGCACCGCCGCAGCGATCCGCGACTACGTGCGCAACTATCCCTCGGCCCAGCACCGGCTGGTCTACGCGCGTCGCGCCGAAGCGTCGGTCAGCCCAGCGGAATTCGTCGGCTTCGCCGAGGTCGCCGAACTGCCCGACGGTCATCTCGCCCGCCTGCGGTTCCTCCGCCGGTACGCCGCGAGCGTGCCCGGACCGGTCGTCGTGCACACCCACTCCAGCAAGGGTGGCGTGTACGCCCGTGTCGCGCTGCGCCGGTCGGCCGCCCGCCCCATCGTGTACTCACCGCACTGCTACGCGTTCGAACGCCGCGACGTCGGATGGCCGGTGCGCGCGGCGTTCCGAGCCGCCGAGTGGCTGCTGTCGTTCAACACCAGCAGCTACGCCGTCTGCTCACCGCGGGAGGCGGCGTTGTCGCGGTGGCCGGTGACGCGGCCCCGGGTGGTGACGGTGCCGAACGTGGCCGGGCCGGTCTCGGTCGCCTCGAGCGGTGATCCGGCGGCGGGGTTGCTCATCGTGGGCAACGGCAGGCTCGGGCCGCAGAAGGATCCGTATTTCTTCGCCGACGCGGTGGTACACGCCAGGATCACCCATCCGGACCTGCGCGCGCTGTGGGTCGGTGACGGCGACGCCGACTGCGTGCGCTACCTGGCCGAGCGCGACATCGAGGTCACCGGGTGGCTGCCGAGGTCGCAGGCGCTGGCCGAACTCGCCCGCGGCGACGTGTACCTGCACACCGCAGCATGGGAGGGGCTGCCGATCTCGATCCTCGAGGCGAACGCCGCAGGACTGCCGGTCGTGGCCCGCACCCGCCCCTACCTCCACGGTCTGTCGCTGCCGCTGACCATCGACGCCCCTTACGATCTCGGCGGTGTGCTGTCGGGGCTGGGCACCGGCCACGCGCGCGCCGCCGCCCGTGACGCCACAAGGGTCGCGTTCGCCGACAACTGCGACGGCAGCCAGCAGGTCGCGCTCAAGGAGCTCTACGGCCCCTATGCGGGAGGCCGCCGATGACCGCGGTGCACGTCAACGGGAAGTGGTTGGCGCAGCCGCTGACCGGCACGCAGCGCTATGCCACCGAGATGGTGCGCGGGCTGGTGACCTCCGGTGCGGTGGACGTGGTGCTGCACCTGCCCAAGGGGGTCGACGCGCCCGAGTGGGCGACCGGGCGTCCGCGGGTGGAGTTCCGGCACGCACCGGTGGGCGGTGTGGTGTTCGAACAGTTGTACCTGCCGCTGGCCACGGCGGGCCGGCTGCTGCTCAACTTCGCCGGTCCCGCACCGCTTCTCAAGCGGTGCCAGCTGGTCACCATGCACGACGCGACCGCGTTCCGGTATCCGCGCACCTTCCGCCCCGTCTTCGTCGCGTTCTACTTCGTGATGTACCTGCTGCTCGCCCGCACGGCCCGTCAGGTCGTCACCGTCTCGGAGTTCAGCGCGGGTGAGCTGGCCGCGGTGCTGCACGTCGACCGGCGTCGGTTCCTCGTGATTCCCTGCGCTGCAGACGGGTTGGCAAACATCGTAACGGTGCGGCCCGACCTCGACGTCGACGGCGACCAGTACCTCGTCGTGGGCACCCTCGCCCGGCACAAGAACCTCACCGGTACGGTGGCGGCGCTGACCGCATCCGGGCGGCGCGTGGTCGTGGTCGGGGCGGCCGGTGGCGACCGCGTGTTCTCCGCGATCTCCGAACTGGGTCCGGCGGCGACGGTGGCCGGCCGGCTGACCGATGCCGAACTCGCGTGGCTGTACCGCAATTCGCGGGCGCTGGTGTTCCCGTCGAGATACGAGGGTTTCGGGCTACCCCTGTTGGAGGCCCAGGTGCTGGGTTGCCCGGTGATCAGCTCCTCGGCCGCGTCGCTACCCGAGGTCGGTGGCCAGGGCGCCCTCTATTTCGACCCGGACGACACGAACGATCTGCTGGTGCGGCTCGACGAGGTGGAGACGCAACCGGATATTGTTCAGCGGCTGCGCGAGCGGGGGCATGACAACGCCCGGCGCTTCTCCTGGCAGGCGTCCGCCGATGCGCTGCTGGCCTGGCTCGGTGTGGAATCTGTTGTGGCGCTGCACCGCTGACGGCGGCGCCGTCACATCACGGTCGCCGGAACCCGTGCGCTGAGGGCGTCACCGACCCGGGCATCGCGGAGGGCCCGGTGCATCCAGATCGCGATGCCCACCAACACCACCATCGCGGGGAACGCGCGGCCCTGGGTCCAGTGCATGTAGCGCGGCAGTTCGAGCAGGCCGACGAAGAGCACCGGGTACAGGAGCAGACCCGCGGGGCGGCCCTCGCGGAAAGCACGGTAGAGCAGACCGGCGACCACCCCGACGATCAGGAAGTACACCAGCCCGCCTGCGGGGCCGTAGTCGAGGAACGGGACGGCGTAACCGGAGGAGTTGTTGAACTCGAGATTGCCGTAGTGCTGCAGGACGAACCCGTAATCGGCGTCCTGTACGGGCCCGTTGCGCCCGGGAAACCGGCCCGCGAGCTGGTCGTAAAGACCGATATTGCGCACACCCGGTGCGTCCCACAGGAATTGCAGCGTCGTGAGCGGCCTGCGCGTCGGCACGTTGAGGTGCGTGTACTCGAGGTAGCCGTTGTTGAGTGCCGTCGCGTAGTACCCGGCCACGCGTTCGGTGGAGAACTGCCAGAAACTCTGCCCGGTCGAGCGGAAGAACTCCCAGCTGCGGAAGTACTCGAAGACCGAGAAGAACAGCAGCACCGCGGGAATCGCGAACAGCGGAAGGTAACGCAGTGGCCGCAGCCAGCGCGGTGACTGCGCGGCCCGGAAGCAGACGAGCACCGCGATCGGCACCACCAGCTCCAGGATGGCCAGCCGCTCGGTGAAGATGTAGGCCCGCGGGACGGCCGCCCCCAGCACGACCAGCAGCTTGGCCAGCTCCGCGCGGTCGAAGCGCTGTGCCAGAACGACGGTCGAGACGATCACCGACGCGATGCCGAACTGCGTCATCGTGGTGACGCCGGGCACGGTGCCGACCGCTTCCTTGATCGGCGTCGCACCGTCGTATCCGGCCGCACCGGCCAGATCCGACCACCCGATACCGGCGCGCAGGATGAGGTATCCGAAGCCCGCGTAGCCGACCATCGTCAGGGCGACGAGCGCGGTACTGATCCGCTGCAGGCCCGACATCACCGAATCAGGCAGATCGGGCCACGGTCCCGCGGGGGCGCGGGTGGGTCGGATCGCTCCGACGAGCAGCGCACCGAGCGCCATGGCCAGTGCTCCGCAGAACATCAGCAGCAGCATCGATTCGGTGATCGATTTCGGCGTCTTCCACAGCGTGCGGAAGCGCTCGTCACTCACCACCGCGGTCAGGGTGATCGCGATGGCCGCCACCGTGAGCGTGACACCGGCCGGCGACAGCCACCACAGCCGGCCGTTCCTCAATGCGCGGCCACCGGGTGCGGCGCGGACCCATTCCGCTCGGGATCCCCGACCGTGGCGGATTCCGCCTCCGGTGAGACGGGCTCGAGACCATCGCCGCCTGCGCGCGATGACCGTGCCGCCCACCACGGTTGGAAAGTGAGGACCGCCTTCACCCCACCCGGATGAGTCCGCGCCGCGGCCACCACCGCGGACAGGGAATCCACCGTGTCGACGTTGAGCCGGGCGACCAGGACCACCTCGGTCGCGGCGGCGATCTCGGCCGTCGTGGACGCCGATTCGCCGAGGGCCCCGGCGTCGACGATCACGATGCCGTCGTCGCCGTGTGCCTCGGCGGCCGCATCCCGGAGGAGCGCCGCGACCTGCGCGCTGCCCGATCTCGCGGATGCGCCGACGACGACGATGCGCGCATCGGCGGGCGCGGCGCACTGCGCGAAGAGCGTTCGGGCAAGATGCATTCGCGCGGTCTGCGACTCCGCATCGGTGCGGCGCAGCCGTGCCAGACCGACCTCCGGGGCGATGACGCCCTGCAGCGCAGCCGGATCCACTGCGTCGACGACGTCGAAGGCGGACCGCACCCTGCCGCTGCGACTGCGGTGACCGGTCAGCACCGCCAGCGCCAGCACACCGCCGAGAAGCCCACCGAATACCGCGCCGAACGGCCAGTGGGTGTCGGAGTGCTCATCGGCACTGGGCGGTGCCAGGACGTCGAGACCGCCCGGCCGCGTCGCCTGCAGTTCGATGTTCGCGCGGAGCGCGGCGATCTGGCCGCGGCGCCCGGGGTCGCGCGCGGCCTCGGCGGTCCACCGTTTGAACGCCTCGGACACGCTCGCGAGTTGTTCGTCGACGCGGGAGCGCAGACCGGTCGCGTACAGGTCGATCGCGGACCGGACGATGCGCGTCGCCTCGGCCGGCGTCGCGCCGGTCGCCATCAAGGTGACCACCGGGGACGTGGCGTTCTGGGTGACGGTGAAGTCCACGGGACCTGATTTGCGGAGCCGGGTGGCGAGCGCCTGGGCGAACCCCTGGCCCGACAGGTAGGCCACCTCCCCGGTCACGTAATCGGCTGCGCTGGTGGCCGATTGGTCGGCCGATGCGCCGGTGGCCATGGCCATGAGATCGACGGGCGGTGCCAGGCGGATCTGGGCGCTGGCGGTCGGCGCCTCGTCCTGCGGGTGGTACAGCGCGGTGCCGAGCGCGGCGCCGACGGCAACGCCGACGAGTGCGACCACGGTCATGGTGACCAGCCACGCGTTGGCCGAACTCCTCGTCACTGCCGCCAGCGCTGAGGGCTTCGTGGCCGGATGTGTGTCGCGCAAGGGTGGTACCCCCTTCGGGTCGCGGCGTGCCGCCATCGCAGCGTGGCGTTGCTGAATATGTTCCGGCATACTAACTCATATCTGGAACGACGCGCCATCCGGGCTTTGTGCGGCCAATCGAGCGACGTAGATGCCCTTCTTTGACCCGGCAACCTACTGGACAGAGAATCTCAGCGCGAAGTCTTCACGATTTGCCATGCTTCCCAAGGCCACATCCGTGCACCCGCCGCCGTCCCCACGGTGGTCCGCGTGCACCACCACTGGGCGACCGCGATCGCGGTCACCGACAACGCCGACACCACCGCCAGGGCGAACGGTCCACCCCAGACAGCCGCGACGACCGCCGCCGGGACGGTCACCGCCAGCACCGCCACCGCGGTACGGGCAGCCTCGGCGATGTGTCCGCTGACGATGAGCAGCGTGACGTTCACACCGAGCGCCGTCTTGGCCAGTCCCCCCGCTGCCATGATCACCAGCAGCGGCCCGGCCGCCCGCAGGGAATCGCCATAGGCGAGGGCGAGCAGGGTCGGTCCGGCCACCGCGAGGACCACGACGACTGTGGCGGTCACCGCGGTGCTCAGCGTTGCGACCGCCGACAGCGTGCGGACCACCTCGTCACGCGCACCTGCCGCCCACATCCGCGCCGCGGGCGGCGTCACCGCCAGCGCGGCAAGGCTTTCCAGGACTGTCACCTGTAGTGCCAGCGTGGCGGCCGCCGAGTACTGCGCCGCCGCACCGGGGGCGAACACGATGGCGGCAAGCCACACCGTGCCGGACAGTGCGAGGAACGCTGTGAGATCGAGCGTGAACAGCTTGGCGCCTGCGCCTATCGCCCCGCGCAACGGGACACCGCCTCGGGCGAGAGTCAGGTGGCTTCGCGCGCCGGCCAGTGCGACACCCAACTGCAGGCACGCCACGACCGTGTAGACCCCCGTCACCTCGAGCAGAGTCGGCGCGGGCACCGCGAAGGCGACCATCCCGACCAAGGGCAGCACCAGCATGCTCCGCACGTGATGGGTGGTGGCCACCGAAGCGCGGACTCGGCCGGTGGCCGCGAACACATCGCTGAGGGTGAGCCGAACGGATTCGGCGACGATCGCGGTCGCAGCGAGCGTCAGCACGGCCACATAGTGCGCCTGGCCGCGCAGCGACCAGGTGGCGATCACGGCGACGACGGGTGCGCTCACCGTCGACAGCAGTGCGGTGGCCCCGAGGTGAGACGAGGCGATCGCGCGTCGGCGGACGGGATGCCCTTCGGCGGCCATCAGGCGAATCACGTTCGGCCCCAAACCGAGTCGTCCCATCAGCGGGCCGATCGACAACGCGGCGAGGATGGCGAAGAACGCCGCCGCGTCCCTCGCGTCGAGAGCCCGATAGGCGATCACCGTCAGCACCAGCGTCGACAGCAGACCACCGGCGGCGGCCGCGGTCCGCCATCCGAAGCTGCGCCGCAGTTCCGAGTGCGCGGCGCGGTCCTGCGAGGTCGCAGGCGTCATGACTCCGTGCCCAGCCAGCCCCTCAGCTGACCGGTCAGGAAGGCCAGATCCGCGCGGGCGAGGACGGGTTCGCGGCGTGCGGCGTGTACCGCCGCCCCGACCAGTTTGCGGGCGGAGTAGTAGGCCAACCGGTGCGGCGCCAATCGGTGCCTGCGCCACAGATGGCCGTTGCCCACGCCGTACTTGCGCATCTTCTCGATGAACTCCGCGGTCGGCTCGTCGCGGTGGTCGTCCTGGTAGATGTGCAGGTCCGGCCGGTAGAAGAGGGTGTGTCCGGCTGCGATGACGCGGAGCAGCAGGTCGGACTCCTCTCCCGCGCCGCGGCGGCCCGCCGACCCGGTGCCGATGGATTCGTCGAACGGCGCCGCCGACGGTAACGCACTGCGGCGCAGGAACACCGTCGAGCAGATCGAGGTGTGCATGAAGTTGCGCCTGCTGATCACCGCCGACCGGTCGAGCCACCGCAACATCGACGGACGGCCGTCCTCGGTGATCTGGATACCGCCCACACCGGCCCACTCGGGGTGTTCGGCGAGGATCTCGACGACCGTGCGCAGGGTTCGCGGCGGGTACCAGCAGTTGTCGTCCGGGTAGCCCACGATCGGCGCGGTGGCCAGCGGCGTCCCGGCGTTGCGGCCGGCCGATGCGCCCCTGCCGCTGGTCGTGACGTGGACAGGGCCGGGCAGGTCCAGCGTGCGAAGCAGCTGCGCGCACGACTGCCCGGCACTCTGGTCGACGAGCACGAACTCGATGCGCTCGGCCATCTCGCTCTCGGCGACCGATGTCGCGAGGCGCCGCAGCGCATCCGGCCGCCCCACGGTGGTGCAGACCAGCGAGAGCGCCGGACGACCGGACGCAGCGGCAAATCCGTCGATGTTGTCCTCGCTGGGCGGGGTCACTGCCCGGCTTCCGGGGTTCGCTGGCGATTCGTGCGCACGGGAGATGACGTCCTTCTGAGGTGGGTGGGTCACGTCGATGCCGTAGCTTACTGCACTTTTGAGGTGCTGCGACATCCGACGGCCCACCCGTTCGCGAAGCAGGCCCGCCGACGTCGCCGCACACCGCACCGAGCCGGGGGTGCCCGCTGGCAGGCATTGCCACAGTTCGCGCCCGCGAATCGTTTCGCTATGGTGGTCGGACGATCCGTGTGGACGGAAGGAGACCACGTGGCGGGGCGTTCATCCCGGCCCACCGCCGGCCGCGGTGTCGCGATGGCACTCACCGCGGGTGCGGCCATCGTGCTCACCGTCTTCAACGCCCTCAAGGTGTGGTCGGAGCGGACCCGGTGGGACGCACAGGCGCCGTGCCCGACACCGGGATGCCGGGACGCCGCGATGGTCGATTTCCGCGACACCATCTGGCTGCCGACGAAATGGCTTCTCGCAGGCGGCGATCCGTACGACGGCGCGGCCTACGCCGCTCAGTTCCCGTTCGCCCAGGACTTTCCGACCTACGCACCCGGTCATCTCGCGTTGTGGCTGCCGTTCGGCGCGCTGCCGTGGCAGATGGCGGTGACCCTCGCGGTCGTGGTGAACGTCGCGGTCGTCGTCGCGGTCGGCGCATGGGCGGGCGCCCGCTGTCTGCAGCAGTGGCGGGTCCCCGCGCCCGTCGACCGCGCCGAGCGGCTCACCGCGGCCGCGGCCGGGGTCACGGTGCTGTGGCTGGCACGCACCGTCGCCGACGCCGTCGGCTACGGGCAGCCCTCGGTGCTCTACGGACTGCTCGCCGCCCCCGCGCTGCTGACCAGGCGGCCGTCCGTGGCGGTGCTGTGTACGGCGGTCACGTGTCTCAAACCGCACATCGGGTTGTTCGTCGTCATCATCTTGCTCGCTCAGAAGCGCTGGCGTACAGCCGCTTTCGGCGCCACGTTGGCGGGCGGCGTCTCGCTCGCCGTCGCGGTGTGGGCCGCGGGTGGACCGTCCGGACTGATCCCGTGGTTGCATACCCTCGCGGGCAATGCCGGTGGGTCGTCCGCGCGTCGCGCCGTCGAGTATCTCGGGGAGCGGATCGACGTCGTCGGCAGCGCACTGGACCACGGGCTATCGGTGGGCGGGTGGGCGACGGTGGCCGGTCTGGCGGCCGGTGTGATCGCGATGGTCGTCGCGGTCCGCGCGGCCGAGCGCCTCGGCCTGCCGCTCATCGGTGTGGTGTTGGCGTTGAGCATCGCGCTGCTGGCCTTCTACCACATCAGCTACGACGCGATGTGGCTCCTGGCACCCACCGCGCTGGCCGGCACGACCGTGTGCAGGGCCGGTGATCGCGACGTCCGCCGCGCGATGCTTCCGGGCCTTGCCGCGCTCGGCATCGCGGCCTTCGCGGCGCGCTGGCATCCCATCGACGTCGTGGTGGGGCCCGGGACGACGATCGCGGTGATGCGCATCCTGCTGCTCCTCGGGACCGCCGCGCTGGCGTTCGGACTCTGGCGGATCGGCCGGAGACCACCGGATCTAGGCTCGACCGAGTGGACACCGAGAACCCGCGCCCGCTGGACGTCGCGACACTTCGTGAGTCGCTGACGACGCCGTGGCGTCGCCTCGACGTCGTCGACGAAACAGGGTCGACCAACGCCGATCTCCTGGCCCGCGCGGCGGCCGGGGAGGACATCGCCGGGTCCGTCCTGATCACCGATTACCAGAGCGCCGGACGCGGTAGGCACGGGCGGCGGTGGACCGCGCCCCCCGGCTCCCAACTCGCGATGTCCGTGGCGGTCGACACCGCCGGTGTCCCGCCGGATGCCTGGGGGTGGCTGCCGCTGCTCACCGGGGTCGCCGTCCGGGACGCCGTGTCCGAGGTGTCGGGCGTCGAGGCGGGACTCAAGTGGCCGAACGACGTCCTCGTCGGCGAGGGCAAACTGGCGGGGATCCTCGCCGAAGTCGCGGCGCCGCAGTCGGTGGTGGTCGTCGGCGTCGGGCTCAACGTCACCCTGAGCGCCGCTGATGCACCTGACACCAGGGCGACGTCGTTACGCATGCTCGGCGCCCGCAACGTCGACCGCAATGCGCTCGCCGCGGCGCTGCTGCGACACCTCGGCGAACGCATCGCCCGCTGGGGCGCCGCCCGCGGCGCCGACGCGGAACTGATCGCCGACTACCGCCGTCACAGCCTCACACTCGGCCGGGACGTCACCGCCACCCTGCCCGGGGACCGGCAGCTGCGGGGCACCGCCACCGACATCGATGAGCTCGGCCGCTTGACCATCCGGTCCGGAGCCCACACCGTGACCGTCGCCGCAGGCGACATCACCCACCTGCGCCCCGACCGCCCGAACTGACCCGCACCGCTCGTCCACTTTGCTGCGTTCGCGAACATCTGCGCGCGGCCGGACGAGCCGTCGCCCTGCCCGTCGCATCGAGCAGGCGCGAGCGCCACACCCGTCACAGCTTTGTCATGAACCGATGCTGTGATCGCACTTCGACGACACGTAATCAAGTCGGCGCACGTGCCGCCCGCCCACGAAATTGACGCCGATGCCGGACGTCGGCAATCGCGCCGATGCCTGCATACGCACTGAAACCACAGATCAGGGCGCTTCGCATCTACCCACCGCGTTCCGACGCAAACCTAGATGACCGCATGTTGTGACGTACGTCTCTTCATTGTGCGAATGCCGTTAGCGTGGTGTAGTTATTAGCTGTATTCGCACGAGCGAACACAAAATGGACAGCAACACCCGGTCGACGTCGTCTGGCACCGCCACGAGAGCGCGTGTCTGTGACGTTGACGTGGGCCGCACCGCTGAGCGTCGATGCGTTGCCACGGACGTATCGGCCGGCGGCCCACCGACACCGCGCACGAGCACACCGACCGCCGAACTCAACCGCTCCGCCACCCGCACAGTGGCACCAGAACCCCGAAGGATCGCCATGACCGACACGCTCGTCCGGGACCACGTCGACACCGCAGTGCGCCACAAGCAGGTGCACATCGTGCTGCCGGCGTACAACGAGGAGGGATCCCTGCGCCCCCTCCTCGAACGCATCGACCGCCTCGCCGCGACCCAACCGCTCACCGTCTGGGTCATCGACGACGGTTCGGCGGACGGCACCGCCGCCGTCGCGGCCGACGGACCCGAGAGCCTGACGGTGAACGTCGTCAGCCACGAGGTCAATCTCGGTCTGGGCCAAGCGATTCAGACCGGGCTGCGGTCCGTGTTGGCGACCGCATCCGACGACGACGTCCTCGTGGTGATGGACGCCGACGACACCCACGACCCCACGCTGGTGACCGCGCTGGTCCGTGAGATCGACAACGGCGCCGACATCGCGATCTGCTCCCGCTTCACCGACGGCGGCGACGACACCACGGCCCCGCCGTTGCGCCGGGTGATGTCCCGAGGGGCGGCGCACATGTTCCGCACGGTCGCCAAAATCGACGGGGTCCGCGACTTCACCAGCGGTTACCGCGCCTACCGCGTCTCGCTGCTGCGCAGGGCGACCGGTCACTGGGGTGAGCGCCTCGTCGTCGAACAGGGCTTCGCCTGCATGGTCGAACTGCTGCTCAAACTGCGGCACTGCAATCCGCGCATCGCCGAGGTGCCGCTGGTCCTGCAGTACGACCGCAAACAGGGCGCGAGCAAGCTGAAGTTGGCCCGCACTCTCCGGCAGTACTTCAAACTGCTTGTCCGCGAATCGTTCACGCCCGCGCCCTACCGGCAGGTCTAGATGTCCACACCGGCCGGACAACGACCCGTCGTCGTCATCGGCGGCGGCATCTCGGGCCTCACGGCGGCCTATCGACTCAGCCGCGCCGCGGTCCCCGTGCGCCTCGTCGAGAGCGCCGACCGGCTCGGCGGACTGGGCATGGGTGGCGAGATCGGCGGCATCGAGATCGAGCGGTTCTACCACTGTGTGATGCCGACCGACGAACATCTGCTGCCCCTGCTCGACGAACTCGGGCTCGGCGACACCATCCGCTGGCAGCAGACCACGATGGGCATGAATATCGACGGTCGTCGCTTCGCGTTCAACAGCGCGGTGGACCTCCTGCGCTTCAGCCCGCTGCGGTTGAGCCACCGGATCCGGTTCGGCGCCGTGTCACTGCTGTTGCGCAGGCTCGGCCGCGGCAAGGATCTCGACAACACCAGGACCGAGGACTGGCTGCGTGGCGTCTACGGCGACACCGTGTGGCAGCGGCTGCTCAAACCATTGTTCGGCGCGAAGTTCGGCGACGCGTTCGGCGAGGTCCCCGCCCGCTACCTCTACCAGCGGTTGGGCCGGGAGAGCAACGTCGCGACCAGGGGTTACCCCGCGGGCACCTACACGGTGATCGTCGACCGGCTGCGGACGGCGATCGAATCCACCAAGGGCCGAATCGATCTGGGTGTCAGTGTGCGGGAGGTATCGACCGACGGACACGGCGTGACGGTCCGGCTGGCGACCGGCGAGGAGATCGCCGCGCAGTCGGTCGTGTCCACGGTGCCGATACCGTTGTTGCGCACGCTCGCCGACGAACCGCTGCGGGCGCAGCTGCCGCAGGTGCGACTGGACTACCAGGGTGTGGTGAACGCGGTCTTCCTCCTGGACCGGCCACTCGACGGTCACTACTGGGCGCCGGTCATCAACTGCGGCACCGATTTCGACGGTGTCGTGGAGATGTCGGCACTCACCGGCACCGAGCGTTACGGCGGCCGATCGCTGGTGTACGTCATGCACTACTGCGGCCGGGATTCGGCGTTGTTCGCCGAACCGGACGCCGATATCGCACGGCGCTGGTCGGCCCAGCTGCGTGCGCTCTACCCCGACCGACTGGGCACCATCGAGGACGTCCGGATCTTCAAAGCGCCGTTCGTCGAACCGATCCCGACGCTGGGCTACCACGCTCGGATGCCCGCGGTCCGCGTCGGCAGTACCAACGTGTTCCTGGCCACCACCGCCCAGATCTATCCCGACGTCACGAGCTGGAACTCATCGGTCGGTCTCGCCGAACAGGTCGTGCGCGAGGTGCTCGACAGCCGTGGAGCCTTCGACCGGACGGTGGTCAATGCCTGACCACAGCGTCACGGTGCGCACCGCCGAGATCCTCAGCGTGTCCGGCGGCACCGCGCTCGCCGTCGCGGTGAGCACCGATGTCGCCGTACACCATCAGACGTGGGTGCGCGTCGTGTTCGGTGTCGGCATGGTGGCGGCGTGGGCGGTTCTGCTGGCGGCGCAGAAGTCCGCGGACGCCAAGGTGCTCGGCCGCGGTTTCGAGGAGTTCAAGCGGCTGCTGGTGGCCACCGGCAAGCTACTCGGCCTGGTCGCCGTGGTCCTGCTGGTGACCGGAAGCCCGCTCCCCCGCCAGACCCTGCTGATCGCGATCGCGGCGGGCCTCGGCGGATGTGTGCTGGCACATCTGGTCTGCACCGTCGTCCTCGTCCGGCAACGCACCCGCCCGGACGGGCCCCGCACCCGGCTGCTGCTGGCAGGCACCCGCGCCGAGGCAGACCGGGTCGCGGCCGCCGTGGCCGGCGATGCGCGGGCGGGTTACGAGGTGGTGGCCTTCCACGGCCTCGGTGCCCGCTCGAGCGAATTGGTCGGCGCCACAGGTGGTTCCGATCTGCTCGGCGACCGCAGCGAGGAGCCCGTTGTGGACACCGCCGAGATCACCGAACTCGCGCGCGTCAACCAAGCCGAAGCGGTGGTTATCACGTCCGCGGACCGGTTGAGCGACGAATGTCTACGCGATCTGCGGTGGGCGCTGCACCCCTACGGGATCGACCTGATGGTGGTCCCCGGCGTGGCGGCGATCGCCCAGCCCAAACTGAGTCTGGAACGGCTGAGCGGACTTTCGCTGCTGCGGGTCGACGAACCGGGCTACTCGTCGGTGTCCGCGTTGGGCAAGGCGTTGTTCGACCGCATCCTGTCCGCGGTGTTGCTCATCGTGAGCGCGCCGCTCTTCGCGGTCATCGCCGTGCTGGTCAAAGTCGAGGACGGCGGCCCGGTGTTCTACCGACCCACCCGTGTCGGCAGGCACGGAAAACCGTTCCGCATGTGGAAGTTCCGGTCCATGCACCCCGACGCCGACTCCCGTCTCGCCGAGGTGCGCACACAGTCCGGCAAGGACGGGGCGTTCTACAAATGGGAGCGCGACCCCCGGATCACCCGGATCGGCAGGGTGTTGCGCCGCACCAGCCTCGACGAACTGCCCCAGCTGATCAACGTCCTCACCGGTGATATGAGCCTGATCGGGCCGCGGCCGATGGTCGACGGGGAGGGGGCCGAGTTCCCCGGCTTCGTCCAGCGCAGGCTGCTGGTGAAACCGGGGATGACCGGGCTGTGGCAGGTCTCGGGCCGATCCGACATCAGCGAACAGGACCGGGTCCGGCTCGACCTGTACTACGTCGAGAACTGGTCAGTGGACCAGGATCTGCGGATCCTCGCGAGGACAGCGGTCACCGTGGCCCGCGGCCACGGCGCCTACTGACCGCCGGTGTGCCTCAGCGCAACAGCGCGCGCGACATCACCATCCGCTGAATCTGGTTGGTACCCTCGTAGATCTGGGTGATCTTGGCGTCGCGCATGAACCGCTCGACCGGGAAGTCGGCCGTGTAGCCCGCGCCGCCGAACAGCTGCACGGCGTCGGTGGTCACCTCCATCGCGACGTCGGAGGCGAAGCACTTGCTCGCCGCCGAGATGAATCCGAGGTTGCCCTCGCCGCGTTCGGCGCGCGCTGCGGCCGAGTAGACCATCAGCCGGGCGGCCTCCACCTTCATCGCCATGTCGGCGAGCATGAACTGCACACCCTGGAAGTCGCTGATCGACTTACCGAACTGCTTGCGGTCCTTGGTATATGCGATGGCGGCGTCCACCGCACCCTGCGCGATGCCGACGGCCTGGGCGCCGATGGTCGGCCGGGTGTGGTCGAGCGTCGCGAGCGCGGTCTTGAAGCCGGTGCCCGGCTCGCCGACGATGCGGTCACCGGGGATGCGGCAGTTCTCGAAGTACAGCTCGGTGGTCGGTGATCCCTTGATGCCGAGCTTGCGCTCCTTGGGCCCGATGGTGAAACCCTCGTCGTCGATGTGCACCATGAACGCCGAGATGCCGTTGGCGCCCTTGTCGGGATCGGTCACCGCCATGACGGTGTACCAGGACGACTTGCCGCCGTTGGTGATCCAGGCCTTGGCGCCGTTGAGGATCCAGTCGTCGCCGTCGGCCTTGGCGCGGGTGCGCATGGAGGCCGCATCGCTGCCGGCCTCGCGCTCGGAGAGTGCGTACGAGGCCAACTTGCCGTCGACCAGGTCGGGCAGCACCTTCTGCTTGAGCTCGTCGGAGCCGCGCAGGATCAGCCCCATCGTGCCGAGCTTGTTCACGGCCGGGATCAGCGACGCCGAGGCGTCGACCCGGGCTACTTCCTCGATCACGATGCACGCCGCCACCGAATCGGCGCCCTGACCGCCGTACTCCTCGGGCACGTGCACCGCGTTGAAGCCCGAATTGTTGAGCGCCTGCAGGGCTTCCTCAGGGAAGCGCATCTGCTCGTCGACCTCGGCCGCGTGCGGCGCGATCTCCTTCTCGGCGAGGGCGCGGATCGCCGCGCGCAGTTCCTCGTGCTCCTCGGGCAACTGGAACACGTCGAACGACGGGTTTCCGGTCCATCCAGCCATGTGGGCCTCCTTGCTACTCGCCGGTAACTTTACCTGCGGTCACTCCCCACCGAGTATCCGGTTCCGCAGTGCTTCATCCTTCTCCAGCACCATTCGTTCGAGGTCTTCCTGGAAGCGGGTCATCCGGTCCCGCAGTGCGGAATCGGCGGCCCCGAGGATGCGCACCGCGAGCAGCCCGGCGTTGCGCGCACCGCCGATCGACACCGTGGCCACCGGCACCCCGGCGGGCATCTGCACGATCGACAGCAGCGAGTCCATCCCGTCCAGCCGCGCCAGAGGCACCGGCACGCCGATCACCGGCAGCGGTGTGGCCGCGGCGACCATCCCCGGCAGGTGGGCCGCTCCGCCCGCCCCGGCGATGACCACTCCGATACCGCGGTCGGCGGCGGTGCGGGCGTAGTCGAGCATCCGGCCGGGGGTGCGGTGCGCCGAGACGACGCCGACCTCGAACGGCACCTCGAACTCGGCGAGCGCCTCGGCGGCGGCCTCCATCACCGACCAGTCGCTGTCGCTGCCCATGATGAGCCCGACGCGCGGAGCAGGTGCGTTCACCTCGTGATCCCTTCCGGAAAGTTCACATCTCGGACATCGGCACCGTGCGGATCCCAGCCGTCGGTCCACTCCGCGTGGGACAACCAGTGCGCGGCGCGTTCGGCGCGCTCACGCAATGTTGCGATGTCGTCGCCGGTGAGGTTGACGTGGCCGATCTTGCGGCCGGGCCGCTCCCCCTTGCCGTACAGGTGCACCTTCGCGTCGGGCATCCGAGCGAACAGGTGGTGCACGCGTTCGTCCATCGACATCGCGGGGGTCTGCGGCGCACCGAGCACGTTGGCCATCACGGTGGCCGGCGCCAGCAGCGCGGTATCGCCGAGCGGGTAGTCGAGCACCGCGCGCACGTGCTGTTCGAACTGGCTGGTGACCGATCCGTCCATACTCCAGTGGCCGGAGTTGTGCGGGCGCATCGCAAGCTCGTTGACGAGCAGCCTGCCGTCGGCGGTCTCGAAGAGTTCGACCGCGAGCAACCCGACGACGCCGAGTTCGGCGGCCAGCCGCAACGCCAGCTCCTGTGCGCTCGACCGGAGGTCGTCGGACAGTTCGGGGGCGGGCGCGAGCACGGTCACGCAGATCCCGTCGCGCTGCACGGTCTCGACCACCGGCCAGGCCGCACCCTGTCCGAACGGCGACCGTGCGACCAGTGCGGCCAGTTCGCGGCGCATCTCGACGCGTTCCTCCGCCAGGATCGGCACGCCGTCGGCGAGGTAGCGGGCGGCCGCCTCGCGCGCCTCGTCGACGTTCGCGGCCAGCACCACACCGCGGCCGTCGTATCCGCCGCGGATCGTCTTGAGCACGACCGGTCCGCCGACCTCGGCGGAGAAGGCGACGACGTCCTCGACGCTGCCGACGGCGGTGTACCGCGGGATCGGCGCTCCCATCGCGTCGAGCCTGCGCCGCATCACCAACTTGTCCTGGGCGTGCACCAGCGCCTCCGGCGGTGGCGCGACGTTGACCCCCTCGGCCTGCAGGGTCTCCAGCATCTCGGTGGGCACGTGTTCGTGGTCGAAGGTGAGCACCGTCGCGCCCGCGGCCGCCCGCCGCAACGCGTCGAGGTCGGTATGGGACCCGAGCACCACATCGGGTGTCACCTGCGCGGCGGGCTCCTGCGGGTCGGTGGCCAGCACGCGCAGGGTCTGTCCCAGCGCGATCGCCGCCTGGTGGGTCATCCTGGCGAGTTGGCCGCCGCCGATCATGGCCACCACGGGCGGCGAGGGGGAAGAGGTGATACTCGGCACGCGCCTATGGTGTCATGACGCCGACCGGGCTCTTTGACCAGGAACGAAGACCGGCGGCCGAGCGGCGACCCGCCCGGCGGGGCGGCAGCGATACGACTGCGATACGACAGGGCCCCTGTCTCTTCCGTAGACTTCGTCCTTGTGTCATTCGCCGATGCGACGATCAAACGGCTGCCGCGACCGTTGCGGCCGTTCGCCGAACGGCACCACGAGCTGATCAAGTTCGCGATCGTCGGCGCGACCACCTTCGTCATCGATTCGGCGATCTTCTTCACGTTGAAGCTGACGATCCTCGAACCCAAGCCGGTGACCGCCAAGATCATCGCCGGGATCGTCGCGGTCATCGCCTCCTACATCCTCAATCGGGAGTGGAGTTTCCGCGACCGCGGTGGACGTGAGCGACATCACGAGGCCCTGTTGTTCTTCGGATTCAGCGGTGTGGGCGTGCTGTTGAGCATGCTCCCGCTGTACTTCTCGAGCTACGTGCTGGGCCTGCGGGTGCCCGAGGTCTCGCTGACCGTCGAGAACATCGCCGACTTCATCTCCGCCTACATCCTGGGCAACCTGCTGCAGATGGCGTTCCGGTTCTGGGCGTTCCGGCGCTGGGTCTTCCCGGACGAGTTCGGCCGTGCCCCGGACAAGGCGCTGGAGTCCACGCTGACCAGCGGTGGTTTCGCCGAGGCCATGGAGGACGTCGCCGAACACCACACCGGTGCGGCCCCCGAAGAGCCGACGGGCACCGTCACCCCGCTGCGCCGGTCATCCCGGCGATCCGATCAGCTCGGTGACTCCTCGGACCCCAGGGTGTCGAAGACTTCGTGATACAGCAGTGAATGCACGTGTTCCACGCGCGGGATGTCGTGGAACTCGAGCGGATCCTGCGCCGCTGATTCGATGACCAGCGTCCCGGTGCGCAGGATGCGGTCGAGCAGACCGTGCCGGAACTCCACACTGTTGATCCGCGCGAGCGGGATGTCGATACCCGACCGGGTGAGCAGTCCGTGCCGGAACATCACCCGGCGGTCGGTGATGACGAAGTGCGTCGTCCACCAGTTCAGGAACGGCCACACCGTCAGCCAGCCGATCAGCACCAGCCAGATGCCGGCGATGACCAGGAAGATCACGTTCTTCGCGGTGGCGTCCCACGCGAGGGTGTTGACGTAACCCGCGATGAACGCGGCGGCCGCGCAGGTGAACAGCAGGACCAGCACCGCACCGGTCAACCGCTTCCAGTGCGGATGCCGGTGCAGCACCACCTGTTCGTCTCTGGCCAGCACGTTGTCGGGGTAACCCACGGCAGCACTGTACTCAGCGGTGGGGTCGGCCGACGGCTATCGCTCAGTACGCGCCGGAGTGGCCGAGCATCGCCTTCACGGTCTTGAACGCGATCTGCAGGTCGGAGATCATCGACCAGTTCTCGACGTAGAACAGGTCGAGGCGCACCGAGTCCTCCCACGACAGGTCCGAACGCCCGCTGACCTGCCACAGACCGGTGATCCCCGGCCGCACCAACAGGCGGCGCTTGACGTGGTCGTCGTAGGTCTTGACCTCGCGCGCCAGCGGCGGACGCGGCCCGACGACGCTCATATCGCGCTTGAGGACGTTGATGAACTGCGGCAGCTCGTCGATGCTGAACTTGCGCAGGATCCGGCCCAGCGGGGTGACGCGGGGATCCTCGCGGATCTTGAACAGCACCCCGCCTTGGCTCTCGTTGAGCGCGGCCAGTTCCGGCAGCATCCGGTCGGCGCCCTGGACCATGGTGCGGAACTTGATCATCTCGAACGGCTGACCGTCGAGGCCGATGCGCTCGGACCGGTAGAAGACCGGGCCCTTGCTGGTGAGCTTGACCGCGATCGCGACGGCGATCAGGATCGGCGAGCCGAGCAGCAGCACGGTGCTGGCGAAGACCATGTCGAACAGCCGCTTCTGGAAGCGCTTGGCGCCGTTGTACTGCGGCTTCTCGACGTGGATCAGTGGAAGTCCGGCGACCGGCCGCATGGTCAGCCGCGGGCCTGCGACGTCGACGACGCCGGGCGCGACTAGCAGGTCGATGTCGAGCTTCTCCAGCTCCCAGGACAGGTTGCGCATACCGCGGCCGTCGAGCCGCTCGGTCGCGGTGACCGCGACGGCGTGGCTCTTGGTGGCGGTCACCGCGCCGACGACGTTGGTCTCGTCACCGAAAGTGGGGATGGCGCCGACGCCGGGGACCTCGATGCTGGGTTTGGCGAATCCGCTGGGCACGCAGGCCCCGACCACGAGGTATTCCGACTTCGATTCGCGGGCAAGCGATCTGGTGAGATCGCGGATCGCGTGCGGGTTGCCGACCACGAGGAGGCGGGTGATGCAGCGGCCATACTTCTCCCGCAGCGAGCCGACGACCTGGCGGGCGATCCACCGGAACAGGACCAGGGTGACGAGCCCGATCGGCAGCGCGATCATCAGGTAGCCGCGGGCGATGTTGAGCTTGAAGAGCATGGAGACGATGGCCACGCCACCGAACACCGCGAGCGTGGCGAGCCACACCCGCCGGTACTCCTCGGCGCCCGAACCGATCACCCGGGGCGATCGCGCACGGTTGATGGACATTGCCAGCATCCACGCCACGGCGATGATCACCGAAAGCAGCGAATACGCGAGATTCGGATAGGTGTCCGTCTCACCCGGCAGGCTTCCGAAACGAAGCCACTGAGCTGCGCCGACGGCGAGGATGACGGCGACGAGATCCAGGACGACCAGGCGACGCGCATAGCCGCGCTGCCAGAGTGGCACCCTCCCCGGCTCGGCTACCACCTTTGCTGTCAAATCAAGATCGTCATTCACCGCGGTCATGCGGTCCCCCCCAGTGTTCAATTACTCCCGCCCGACTCTAACCGACTTCACATGATCATCTCAAGACGATCACGATCGCGCGCGGCGGACCGATAATTCGTTTGTAAATTCGTGTTTCGCCGCCCGTCACCGAGGCGTCCCGACGCCCGGCGCAGCCGCCGAGGCGCCCGCACGCTGCATGATCCACTCTCAGTGCCCGCATAGATTGACTTACGCTAGCGTCAATGGCAAGATCTTGCGGGCGCAAGAGAATCTCGGCCACCGCATCATGCCCGGTGTTATTCCGATACCCGGCGAGGTGCGGCACTATTCGCGCATTCCGATTTTCATTTCGCATTCCTCGCATAAAGCGCTACGCGTTGCTGCGGTGACCTGCGACACTTCGATGCGTTTGCTGGACAACTCGGCTCACACGAGGGGTAGACACACGCCCGACCTGCGACTTTAAGGACCGGCTGTCCGATTTCTAAGGGCATCGTGAAAGTGGCCGCGGCGGGGTCTATAGCATCACTGCCATGACGAGCGTGACGGATCCTTCCGCGCCCTCCGGCGCCCACGAGATCGACATCCACACCACCGCAGGCAAGCTGGCCGATCTGCGCAAGCGAGTCGAGGAGGCACAGCACCCGGTGGGCGAGGCCGCCGTGGAGAAGGTGCACGCCAAGGGCAAGCTGACCGCCCGTGAGCGCATCCTCGCCCTGCTCGACGAGGACTCGTTCGTCGAACTCGACGCGCTCGCCAAGCACCGCAGCAAGAACTTCGGGCTCGACAAGAACCGGCCGACCGGCGACGGCGTGGTGACCGGCTACGGCACCATCGACGGCCGCGAGGTCTGCATCTTCAGCCAGGACGCCACCGTCTTCGGCGGCAGCCTCGGCGAGGTCTACGGCGAGAAGATCGTCAAGGTGCAGGAGCTGGCCATCAAGACCGGCCGCCCCCTGATCGGCATCAACGACGGCGCAGGCGCCCGCATCCAGGAGGGTGTGGTCTCGCTGGGCCTCTACAGCCGCATCTTCCACAACAACATCAAGGCCTCCGGCGTGATCCCGCAGATCTCGCTGATCATGGGCGCCGCGGCGGGCGGGCACGTCTACTCCCCCGCGCTCACCGACTTCGTGATCATGGTCGACAAGACCAGCCAGATGTTCATCACCGGCCCCGACGTCATCAAGACGGTCACCGGTGAAGAGGTCACCATGGAGGAGCTGGGCGGCGGCCACACCCACATGGCGAAGTCGGGTCTGGCGCACTACGTCGCCTCCGGTGAGCAGGACGCCTTCGACTACGTCCGCGACCTGCTGTCGTACCTGCCTCCGAACAACCACGCCGATCCGCCGCGCTACCCGTCGTCCGCGCCGGTGGGCCCGATCGAGGAGACCCTCACCGACGAGGACCTCGAACTGGACACGCTGATCCCGGACTCGCCGAACCAGCCGTACGACATGCACGAGGTCATCACCCGGATCCTCGACGACGACGAGTTCCTGGAGGTCCAGGAGGGCTACGCGAGCAACATCGTCGTCGGCTTCGGCCGCATCGACGGCCGCCCGGTCGGCATCGTGGCCAACCAGCCCACCCAGTTCGCCGGCTGCCTCGACATCAACGCCTCCGAGAAGGCCGCGCGCTTCGTGCGGACCTGCGACTGCTTCAACATCCCGATCGTCATGCTCGTCGACGTCCCGGGCTTCCTGCCCGGCACCGAGCAGGAGTACAACGGCATCATCCGCCGCGGCGCCAAACTGCTCTACGCCTACGGCGAGGCCACCGTCGCCAAGATCACCGTCATCACCCGCAAGGCCTACGGCGGCGCGTACTGCGTCATGGGCTCCAAGGACATGGGCTGCGACGTCAACGTCGCGTGGCCGACGGCGCAGATCGCGGTCATGGGCGCCTCGGGTGCGGTCGGGTTCGTGTACCGCCAGCAGCTCAAGGAGGCGGCCGCCAAGGGCGAGGACGTGGACGCCCTGCGTCTGCAGCTGCAGCAGGAGTACGAGGACACGCTGGTCAACCCGTACATCGCCGCCGAGCGCGGCTACGTCGACGCGGTCATCCAGCCCTCGCACACCCGCGGCTACATCGCCACCGCACTGCGACTGCTGGAACGCAAGATCACCCAGACGCCGCCCAAGAAGCACGGCAACATCCCCCTGTAGATCGCCGGCTGAGGAGCAACGCACATGTCGCAGGACACCGACATCACCGAGGTCAGCGATCACCGTCAGCTGACCATCGACCTTCCGCCCGCCCCCGATCCGCACATCCAGGTGCTCAAGGGGCAGCCCTCCGACGAGGACATCGCCGCGCTCGCGGCTGTGCTCGCCGGTGCGGGTGGCGGACACGCCGAACCGGGCCCGCAGGAGTTCAACCCCTGGGGTCATCCGGTGGGCAAGCTGCGCTACGACGTCACCAGCTGGCAGCGGGTGACGCTGTTGGAGCGCACCCAGATGAGAAGGTGACCAGGCTCGTCCTGGGCTCCGCGTCGACGGGCCGGCTGCAGGTGTTGCGCCAGGCCGGAATCGACCCGCTGGTCGTCGTCTCCGGCGTCGACGAGGATGCGATCGTCGCGCGCCTCGGTGCCGCGGCACCACCGGACGAGGTGGTGTGCGCGCTGGCGGAGGCGAAGGCCGCCAGCGTGGTCGAGGCGCTCCCTGCCGACGTCGCGGCCGACTGCGTGGTCGTCGGCTGCGATTCCATGCTGCTGCTCGACGGCAGGCTCACCGGCAAACCCGGTACGGCGGAAGCCGCGCGGGCACAGTGGCAGGCGATGGCCGGACACAGCGGGCACCTCTACACCGGGCACTGCGTCGTCCGGGTGCGCGAGGGCGTCGCCGACGCGCCTGACGTCGAGGCGGCGGCCACCACCGTGCGGTTCGGCACGCCGGACCCGGCCGATCTCGACGCCTACATCGCCAGCGGCGAACCGCTTGGCGTCGCAGGCGGTTTCACCCTCGACGGCCTCGGCGGGTGGTTCCTCGACGGCATCGACGGCGACCCGTCGAACGTCATCGGGCTGAGCCTGCCGCTGGTGCGACGGATGCTGGAGCGGATCGGCCTGTCGGTGCCCGCGCTCTGGACCCGCTGACCAGGCACCCGACACCGTGCCATCCGGCGGTAGGCTCGTTTCCGTGCCGCTGCCACCTGATCCCAGCCCGAAACTCGCCGACTACGCCCACCCCGAACGCCTGGTCACCGCCGACTGGCTGGCCAGCAACCTCGGCCGGCCGGGGCTGGCCATCGTCGAGTCCGACGAGGACGTCCTGCTCTACGACACCGGCCACATCCCCGGCGCGGTGAAGATCGACTGGCACGTCGACCTCAACGATCCGAACGTGCGCGACTACATCGACGGCGAGCAGTTCGCCGCGCTGATGGACCGCAAGGGCATCGGCCGCGACGACACCGTGGTGATCTACGGCGACAAGAGCAACTGGTGGGCGGCCTACGCCCTGTGGGTGTTCACGCTGTTCGGTCACCCCGACGTCCGCCTGCTCGACGGCGGCCGCGATCTGTGGATCTCCGACGGCCGCGACACCACGCTCGACGTGCCCAACAAGCAGACCAGCGGCTACCCCGTCGTCGAACGGGACGACGCCCCGATCCGGGCCTACCGCCAGGACGTGCTGGGGATCCTGGGCAAGCAGCCGCTCATCGACGTCCGCTCCCCCGCGGAGTACACCGGTGAACGCACCCACATGCCGGACTATCCCGAAGAGGGTGCGCTGCGCGGCGGGCACATCCCCACCGCGCGGTCGATCCCGTGGAGCAAAGCCGCCAAGGACAACGGGCAGTTCCGGTCCCGCGCCGAACTCGAGGAGCTCTACAGCTTCCTGCAGCCCGACGACGAGACCGTCGTGTACTGCCGCATCGGCGAACGCTCCAGCCACACCTGGTTCGTGCTGACCCATCTGCTCGGCCTGCCGGGCGTGCGCAACTACGACGGTTCGTGGACCGAATGGGGTAACGCCGTGCGCGTGCCCGTCGCGGTCGGACCCGATCCGGGTGAGGCGCCCGCGTCGTCATGACCATGCCGGCCGCTCTCGCCGAGGTCGTCTCGGAATTCCAGGAGGTGCAGGGGCAGGACAAGCTGCGCCTGCTCCTGGAGTTCGCCGACGAGCTGCCCGCGCTGCCCACCGAGCTCGAAGAGGCGGCGATGGAGCCGGTGCCCGAATGCCAGTCGCCGCTGTTCCTGCACGTCGACGCCGCCGACCGTGACCGGGTGCGGCTGTACTTCAGCGCACCCGCCGAGGCGCCGACCACCCGCGGGTTCGCGGCGATCCTGGCCACGGGGCTCGACGAACAGTCGGCCGGTGACATCCTCGCCGTACCGGACGATTTCTACACCGAGTTGGGGTTGGCCAAGCTGATCAGCCCGCTGCGGCTGCGCGGGATGTCGGCGATGCTCACGCGCATCAAACGCCGCCTGCGCGACGCCTGAGCGCTGAAACCCGCCGAGACCGAGCGGCTCGAGGCTCCACCCCTACAACGCGAGTGCGCGGGGCGGCCCAGCGAGACTCGCTTTCGCCTCGGCTCCCAACGGGTCCAGGATCTCGACCTCGCCGGCTTCGAGGCCGTCGAGTGCCAGCCGGACGAGATCAGCGGGGTCTGTCACTGTGCCGTCGGGGAATTCGATGCCCTGACGTTCCGCGAAGTCGTAAAGCGTCGGCGTGCCCACCAGGCCGGGCACGAGCGCAACGACCTGAGTCCCCTGTGGGGCCAGTTCGACTCTGACGCCATTCGTCAATCCCCACTGCGCCGACTTGGCGGCCGCGTAGGCCGTGTTCCCGTCGACGGTGTTCCACGCCACCGCCGACAGGACGTTGAGGATCGCTCCCCCACCGTTGCGGGCAAGGATCGGCGCGAACGCGCGGATCATCGCGAGGGTGCCGTAGTAGTTCGAGTCCATCGTCGACCTGATCGCGCGTAGGTCTGCGGTCAGCAGGTTGCCACCCGCGGTGTCAGCGGCGTTGTTGATCAGCAGGTTCACATCGCCGGCCAGTGCGGCGACCGCGTCGACCGATGACTGGTCGGTGATGTCGAGGCGGATTGCTTCCACGCCGGGAACGGTCACTAGCTCGGGACGGCGTGCCGTGGCGTAGACCCTGGCACCGCGCTCGACCAATTCCGCGGCGAAGTGATGCCCGATACCCCGATTCGATCCCGTCACCAATGCGGTCGCTCCCTGAATTTTCATGTGCCCCTTCTCCTCTCGTGCACCACAGCGAAGATGACCGTTCGGTCAAGTTCGACTTGCAAGGCTGGCACAACATGACCAATCGGTCAACTTGATAGCCTCGGAGCCATGAGCACCAGGAGCCGACCGGCGCGCGCGGATGCAACGCGAAATCGCACCTTGGTGTTGGCCGCGGCCGAGGATGAATTCGCCGAGCGGGGCCTCGCCGCATCAGTGGCCGATATCGCCCGCCGAGCCGGGGTCGCGAAAGGCACGGTGTTCGCACACTTTTCGACGAAGGAAGATCTGATCGCCGCCATCGTCTCCGGGCATATCGCGGTGCTCGCGGACGCCGCGCGGCGGCTGGCCGATTCGCCGGACGCGGGCGCAGCGCTGTTGGAGTT
This sequence comes from Mycobacterium sp. GA-2829, assembly GCF_001499965.1. Classification (GTDB taxonomy): domain Bacteria; phylum Actinomycetota; class Actinomycetes; order Mycobacteriales; family Mycobacteriaceae; genus Mycobacterium. Next base: position 61,087 of record NZ_LQIT01000002.1, on the reverse strand, counting down.
CCTCACCATCGCCGCCGACCAGCGCCAGCGGCACGATCTGACCTTCCTGCAGTCGGCAAGTGACGGCGACCCCAGGGTGACCGAGGCGCTTGACGCACTGCACACGAACCTTGAAATCCTGGTGGATCGCGCACGCACCGCGGGCGCAATTCGTGCCGACATCACCGAGGCCGACGTCTTTCTCATGATGTGCGCACCCATTCACATCGTCGAAAACCTCGCGGCCCCATCGCCGCTGCTCTGGCAGCGCTACCTGGCGATCATCTTCGACGGTCTACGCCCCGATGGCGCGCATCCGCTGCCCCAACCGGCGCCTACCACACCCTGACCTCAACGGCTCCTGGAGAACGCGCGGCTCACCGGCTCGGCGAGATCACCACCCGGGAAGGTGCCACACCGCCGAACCGCGTCATCGCCAACCCTATGGGCGGGTGACGGGGTCACCGCGCACCAATCGTTCGCGGCCGATCGACGAACTTACCCGCGAGTAACCGATACCGCCTACCAAGCGCCACAGGCACGCCGCTTAAACTCGCCCATTAGATTCTCAAGACGTTCTTAAGTACGTGCCCGAAAGGCATATCAGCAGGAGGCGAAGTGGCCAGTCACGCCAGCTCGAAGATCTCCAAGGTGCTTGTCGCCAACCGTGGGGAGATTGCGGTCCGGGTCATCCGGGCCGCCAAGGACGCCGGGCTGCAGAGCGTGGCCGTCTACGCCGAACCCGACGCCGACGCACCCCACGTGCGGTTGGCCGACGAGGCGTTCGCACTGGGCGGGCAGACCTCGGCGGAGTCCTACCTGGTGTTCGAGAAGCTCCTCGACGCCGCCGAGAAGTCCGGCGCCAACGCGATCCACCCCGGCTACGGCTTCCTCTCCGAGAACGCCGACTTCGCCCAGGCCGTGATCGACGCCGGGCTGATCTGGATCGGGCCCAGCCCGCAGTCGATCCGCGATCTCGGTGACAAGGTCACCGCCCGCCACATCGCCGCCCGCGCCCAGGCGCCGCTGGTGCCCGGCACGTCGGATCCGGTCAAGGACGCCGACGAGGTCGTGGCCTTCGCCAAGGAGTACGGCGTGCCGGTGGCGATCAAGGCCGCGTTCGGCGGCGGCGGCCGCGGTATGAAGGTCGCCCGCACCATCGAGGAGATCCCCGAGCTGTACGACTCGGCCGTGCGTGAGGCCGTCGCGGCGTTCGGCCGTGGCGAGTGCTTCGTCGAGCGCTACCTGGACAAGCCGCGCCACGTCGAGGCGCAGGTGATCGCCGACCAGCACGGCAACGTCGTGGTCGCCGGTACCCGTGACTGCTCGCTGCAGCGCCGGTTCCAGAAACTGGTCGAGGAGGCCCCGGCGCCGTTCCTGACCGACGCCCAGCGCAAGGAGATCCACGAGTCCGCCAAGCGCATCTGCAAGGAGGCCGGCTACTACGGCGCAGGCACCGTGGAGTACCTGGTGGGCCAGGACGGGCTGATCAGCTTCCTCGAGGTGAACACCCGTCTGCAGGTCGAGCACCCGGTGACCGAGGAGACCTCGGGCATCGACCTGGTGCGCCAGCAGTTCCGCATCGCCAACGGCGAAGCGCTCGCCATCACCGAGGACCCGACCCCGCGCGGTCACTCGATCGAGTTCCGGATCAACGGTGAGGACGCCGGCCGCGGCTTCCTGCCCGCCCCCGGCCCCGTGACGAAGTTCGAACCGCCCACCGGCCCCGGCGTGCGCCTGGATTCGGGTGTGGAGTCCGGTTCGGTGATCGGCGGTCAGTTCGACTCGATGCTCGCCAAGCTGATCGTCACCGGCGCCACCCGCGAGGAGGCCCTGGAGCGCTCACGCCGGGCGCTGGCGGAGTTCAACGTCGAGGGCCTGGCCACCGTCATCCCCTTCCACCGCGCGGTGGTGTCCGACCCGGCGTTCATCGGCGACGAGAACGGCTTCACGGTCCACACCCGCTGGATCGAGACCGAGTGGAACAACACCATCGAACCGTTCACCGGCGGCGACCCCATCGACGAGGAGGACACCATCCCCCGTCAGAAGGTCGTGGTCGAGGTCGGTGGCCGTCGCCTCGAGGTGTCGCTGCCCGGTGACCTGGTGCTCGGCAACGGCGGCGGCGCCGCCGCCCCGGGTGTCGTGCGCAAGAAGCCCAAGCCGCGTAAGCGTGGTGCGCAGGGCGGCGCGGCCGCGTCCGGCGATTCGGTCACCGCGCCCATGCAGGGCACGGTCGTCAAGGTCGCTGTCGAGGAGGGCCAGCAGGTCTCCGCGGGTGATCTGGTCGTGGTGCTCGAGGCGATGAAGATGGAGAACCCGGTGACCGCGCACAAGGACGGCACGATCACCGGACTCGCCGTCGAGCCCGGCGCCGCCGTCACCCAGGGCACGGTTTTGGCAGAAATCAAGAGCGAGGGCGAGTAACCGCCCCGACAACCCCTTCCCGGCGCAGTCCGTTCGGCCACGAGCCGACGGACTGCGCCGGTTTTTTCGCAGGTCAGAGCGGTTTTACGGGGCGCCGCGAGGGCGACTTTGGTTTTCGGATTTTGCTGTGATCTTGAGACACGCACAGCTTGGGGCACCCTCCGCGCCCGTCCTTCGCGCAATTACTGAGGGTTGGTTATGTAATGCGCTCTTTACACAGGCAAAGGTGAGTCGGACTACCGACCGGTGCCCCGAATTGGTCGGGTCGGTTCGTTGCCGAACCGGACCATCGGCGCGCACCATGCTCACACCTCCGCACGCGGGCGTTACCGACGGCACCGAATCGGCAACGTGGGCGCCCATCGAAAACGCTTGTTGTCAGCGGTTTTCGAGTGCCGACGCGACGCTCCGGCGAACGGCGCCGCAGCCCGGTGAGCGATATGCGAAAGCGCACAATTCGCGCGGCGAGCAACGCGTGATCTTTTGCCCGGAACCGGGAATACCCACCACATCGCGTCGCCGCAGCGAACAACAACAGGGCCGTCCCGAATTTGCCTCAACGTCAGCGGGGCGCGCCAAGTTAACGACCAATCCTCTCGATTGCCTCTAAGGTTTCCCTCAGGTACAGTTTGCTACGTGTCCGCAAGGGCCAGGCAGGGATGGTCATTGGCGGCGGCGCTCCGTCGTCAGGCACCAGGTGACGAGGCAGAAAAGGGACAAACGCCTCACCATCGAAGGGGGAGCGGTCCCGCTTCTCCGGCGATCGCCGGAGGAGCGGGGCGCCGCAACGTCACGGCGCCACCGACGCCCGCAGGACTCCGGGACCGGTAGGGCCCAACACGGCGCCGATGTCCTCGAGCGCCACCGGATCGGACACCACCACCCGCCACGGGTACTTGTCCCGGGTCCGGTCCAGGAACCCGACCGCCCGCTGGAGGTGCCGCGGTTCGTAGTTGTGCACCCCGGTGACCGTCCACCAGTTGCGCACCACGCGTTCCGGGTCGAACGACACCGACCTGCTCGGCATCACCGAACCCGCCATGACCAGCACTCCCCCGATGTCCAACCGCTCGGCGGCGGCTTCGACCATCTCCGGAGCGCCGGTGTAGTCGATGGCGACGTCCACCGGTCCCCCGGCGTCCGGTTCGGCACCGAACATCGCCGCCAGCCGCAGCCGCTCGGGATCGCGATCGGTGCTCAGCACGTGTGCGCCCGCATCGGCGCACGCGGCGGCCGCGGTGACACCGAGCATCCCGGCGCCGCAGATCAACACCCGCCGGCCCGCGACCACACCCGCGGCCTCGAGGGTCGCCAGCACCGTCGCGGTGGCACATGCCGCGGGTGCGGCGATCCGGTCGTCGAGGCCGTCGGGCACCCGCACGACCGTGACCCCGGCGGGTAACGCGATGTACTCGCTGTAGGCGCCGGACAGCGGCCAGTCCCCCTCGAACGGTTCGTGGCCCACCTTCCGCACCGCCACACACTTGGCCGTGCGGCCCGCCAGGCAGCGTCCGCAGCGTCCGCACGCGGCGGTCACCGACCACACCACCCGATCGCCTGCATCCAGGCCTCGCCGCGGATCGGCCACCACGACCTCGCCGACGGCCTCGTGTCCCAGCACGCTGGGGCACGGTCCGGTCCGCCGGCCCGCGACGGTGTGCAGATCACTGCCGCACACGGTCGCCAGCCGGACCCGCACCAGCAGGCTGTCGTCGGCCGGCATCCGCACCTCGCGAATCTCGACACCGCGACCCGTCCAGACAGCGGCGCGGCTCACACCAGGCGTGCGCGGATCCACCCGGACAACCTCTCGATCGCGTAGACCACGACGAACACCACCAGCACGATCGCGCCCGCCACGTCGAAGTTCAGTGTGCGGATCGACTCGAACAGCAGATATCCGATGCCACCCGCCCCGACGATGCCGAGGATCGTGGACGTGCGGATGTTGACGTCGAGCAGGTAGAGGCTCGACCCGACCATGGCGGGCATCGACTGCGGGACGACCGCGGCGAACAGCGTCTTCCACCAACCGCCGCCGACCGACCGCACGGCCTCCATCGGGCCGGGGTCGATCTCCTCGACGGCGTCGGCGACCAGTTTGGCCAGGAAGCCGATGGATCCGAGCGCCAGCGCGCACGTACCCGCGACCGGGCCGAGGCCGAGCGCGGCGACGAAGACCACCGCCAGGATCAGCTCCGGCACCGCGCGGATCACCACGATCCACGCGCGGGCGGGCCAGTAGCACCACGGGTGCGGGGTGACGTTGCGTGCCGCCAGCAGACCCACCGGGATCGACAGCACGACACCGATCGCCGTCGCCACCACGCCGATGGCGACGGTCTGCACCGCCGCGTCGATCAGGTCCGTGCCCACCGCACCGAAGTCCGGCGGCACCATGCGGGCGAACACCTCGAGCGACGGACCGATCCAGGTCACCAGCTCCCACGGGTCGATCTCGAGCACGACGAGGGCGGCGACGGTGGCGCCGGCGAGCACACCGCTCATCGCCATCCGCGCGGCACGGTCGCGGCGCGGATTCGACGCCGACGGGGTGAGCAGCACCCGCCGCACCCCGACCGCGACCACCTCCATCGCGGCGATGATCGCGAGGATGACCAGCACGATGCCCAGCGCCCGGGGGTACACCAGACCGCGCAATGCGTCCTGCAGTGCGAAACCGATCCCGCCCGCCCCGACGAAGCCGAGCACCACCGACATCCGCAGGTTGATGTCGATGCGGTAGACGAACGCCCCGATCCACGCCGGAACGACTTGCGGTAGAACGGCATTGACCATCTCACGCACGTAGCCGGCGCCGGTGCTGCGGACCGCTTCGCGCGGACCGGGATCGCTCTGTTCGATCGCGTCGGCGAACAGCTTGCCCAGCATCCCGATCGAATGCAGGGCAAGCGCCAGGATGCCCGGCAGCACACCGATGCCCAGCGCGCGGACGAACAGCACCGCGAACAGCAGGTCCGGCATCGCGCGGCAGAACGTGATGACCGCCCGGGCGACGGTGTGCACGACGGGGTGCGGGGTGGTGTTGCGGGCGGCCAGGAACGCCAGCGGCGCCGACGCGATCGCGGCGAGCACCGTGCCGAGCACGGCCATCAGCAGCGTTTCGACCGCGAGCCCACCGATGCGGCCGGGGTCGTCGAGGCGGGGCGGCAACATCCGTCCGATCAGCCGCGCGACCTCGTCGAGCCCGTCGAACAACGCGGCGGGTGCGAAGCCGATGTACCACGCACCGGCCAGCGTCGCGAGCACCGCGCCGATCGCCACCCACTGCACCGGCCCGGGCGCCGGCAACCGCCGCGTCGGCTCGGCGTCCCGATCCTGTTGCGCCAGTGCGGTGTTCACGCCAACCTGGTCGCCACGTCGGTGTCCGACGGATCGACCCGGCGGTAGATTCCCAGCACGTCCTCGCGGTTCATCCCCACCGCGGGCCGGTCGAGCACCTTGCGCCCGTTGCGCAGTCCGACCAGCCGGTGCGCCCAGCCCAGCGCGAGGTCCACCTGATGCAGCGTGCACACCACGGTGAGCTTCTCCTCGATACACACGCGGAACAGCAGATCCATGACCACCCCGGCGTTCTCCGGGTCCAGCGAGGCGACCGGTTCGTCGGCGAGCAGCAGCGCGGGCCGCTGCATCAGCGTGCGCGCGATCGCCACCCGCTGCTGCTGACCGCCGGAGAGCGTGTCGGCGCGCCGGTCGGCGAAGTCGGCCAGGCCGACCCGGTCGAGATGGCCGAGGGCGGTCTCCCGCATGGTGCGTGGATAGGTCAGTGCGCCGTAGCGCGGCAGGCGCAACCGGCCGAGACCGCCGATGAGCACGTTCTCCAGGCAGCTGAGCCTGCCGACGAGGTTGAACTGCTGGAAGACGAAACCGACCCGGCGGCGCAACGCCCGCAGCTCGGCCTGCGTCGCGGTGTCCACCCGTGTCCCGCCGACGTTGATCTGACCCGACGAGACCGGGTGCAGCCCGTTGAGGCACCGCAGCAGGGTCGACTTGCCGGAGCCGGAAAGCCCCAGCAGCACCAGCATTTCGCTGCGGTGCACGTCGAGGGACACGTCGTCGAGGGCGAGCGTGTCACCGAAGCGCTTGCTGACGTCGCGCACGGCGACGACCACGTCGTCGCCGGCGACCGTCTGGTCGGGGTCCACCGGTCAGGCCTTGCACTTCTCGGATCCGGTGACCTCGCAGACCTTGCGCACCCCGTCGTAGGCCGAGTCGTCGACCGGCACCACACCCCAGGCGCGTTCGTCGGTGATCAGGCAGCCGTCGCCCTCGCAGAAGCCCTCGGCGGCCATCACGTTTCCGTTGGCCTTCTCGGTGAAGATGGTCTCGAGCTTGTCGATGGTCTCGGCGCCGAGCGAATCGTTGGCCGCGAACACCGATCCGGCGATCATCTCCGACTTCCACACGGTCTTCAGGTCGCCGGGCGCGAGATCACTCTTTTCGACCATGGTTTCGTCGACCATGCTGTCGAACGCGAAGCCTGCGTCACAGTCGCCGTTCTTGATGGCCAGCGCGGAGGCGTCGTGCCCGCCCGCGTAGATCGGTGTCATCGCCTTGGAGATGTCGGCCTCCGAACCTGATGCGATCACGCCGGCCTCGATCAGACCCGCGGTCGGGTACAGGAATCCCGAGGTGGAGCCGGGGTCGACGAAACAGACCTTCTTGCCTGTGAAGTCGGTGAGACCGTTGACCGCCGCGTTGTCGGAGCGCGCCAGACCGTAGGACTGGTAACCCGGTTCGGCGCCCTCCTCCTCGATGACGGCGCCGAGCGGGGTGAGGTGGGCGCCGTTGAGCCCGGCCACCACGTAGGCGAACGGCCCGAAGAATGCGAGGTCGACGTTGTCGGCGATCATCCCCTCCACGACTCCGGCGTAATCGGAGGCCTGGACGAACTCGATCCTGGCGCCGGTCTCCTTCTCCAGCAGGGCGATCAGCGGGTCGTAACTGGCGCGCATGTCGGCGGAGTTCTCGGCGGGTACGGCGGCCAGCGTGATCGTGTCGGGAAACCCGTTGTCGTTCGAGGTGGTCTCGGGACCCGAGCAGCCGGAGAGCACCAGGGCACCTGCGGCACAGGCGGCCCCGACGGCAAAGGGTATACGGCGAGAGAGCATGGTCGGCAATCCTTTTCGAGGTTTCAGGTGAGCAGGAGTTCGGGGAGCTGTGCGACGGAGTCGAGGACGTGCGTGGCGCCCGCGGCGCGCAGCGCGGCTTCGTCGTGGGCGCCGGTGAGCACACCGGCGACGAGGCCCGCGCCGGCCCGCAGCCCGCTGACGATGTCGTTCGACGTGTCGCCGACCACGGCGACCCCGCGGACGTCGTCGACGCCGGCCTGCATCAGCGCGGTGAGCACGAGGTCTGGGTAGGGCCGGCCGCGCACGCCGGGTCCGGGAGCGAGCACGAGATCGGCGATCGCGGACCAGCCCAGTGCGGTGAGGATGCGGTGCTGGGTGGCCGGACTGAATCCGGTGGACAGTGCCACCCGGACGCCGGCGCCGCGCAGCGTCGAGATCGCCTCCGCGGCACCGTCGATCGGATGCACGCCGCCGTCGACGTAGTGCTCGTAGGCCTTCTCGAAGGCGGTGTTGGCCTCGCGGGCCCGGTCCTCGGTGCCGAACAGGGCGCGGAAGACCTCGATCTTCGACTGCCCCATGGTGTCGAACACATAGCGGCGGGCGTTGTCGCGTTCGGGGCCGTCCTCCGGGACGCCGACGGCCGTCGCGGCCTCGTCGAAGGCGCGGATCACGAGCCCGTCATCGCGAACCGTGGTGCCCGCCATGTCGAGGACGACGAGTTCTGTACGCATGCAGTCACTTTCTGATGTGTTGTGGTCCAATGTCTTCCGCCTATCGAAACGGCCGGTGAACAGCTGCCGTCGGATCGGTCTATACCAATCACCAGCCGAGTAGTGCAGCCGTCTGCTCGGCGATCGCAGGCCCGAGCGTCATCCCGCGGCCACCGGGTCCGGTCACCACGTGCACGGCGGGGTCGGGCGACCGGCGGCACACCAGCTCGCCGGGGTCGACGCACTGGCTGTAGACCCCTGCCCACCGTCGCCGGACCGGCGGCAACGCGCGGCCCAGCAGTTCCTCGACGAGCCCGGCGAGGTAGGCGTACGGGTCTTCGGACACGTCGAAGGTGAACGGTTCGGTGTATTCGTGGGTGTCGCCGATGGTGAGACCGCCGTGGACGCGCTGTACGCAGAGCAGCTGCATGTGGTGCTGTTCGGCGACCGGATCCTGCGGCTGAGTGCGGGTGAGGGTGTCGACCGCCGCACCGGCGAAACCCGGGTAGTAGCGCATGCTGTCGCCGTCGGCGATCGAGGTGGTCAGCGGCTCGCCCAGCGGCGCGGTCTGCATCATCTGCAGCCGCACCCGGCGCACCGGCAGCTCGCCCGCGAGTTCGCGGACCAGCCCGCCGTGCGCCGCGCCGGCACACACGACGACGCAGTCGGCGTCGTGGCGGCGGCCGTGGTCGTCGCGCACCCCATGCGCGTCCACGACGCGCGCCTCGGTGGACGGCAGGAACGTGTACCTTCCCGACGCGGCCAGATGTGCGCGCATCGCGGGCAGTGCCTGCCGGGACTCCACGGTGGCGTCTTTCGAACACGCCAGCGCGGCAAGGAACTTTCCTCGCAGCGCCGGGTTCACCGCGCGGGCCTGTTCGGCGTCGACGACGGCGAAACCCCGGGCCGCGGCGTCGGGCCGCGCGGCGACCTCCTCCGCGACCGCGACCTCCGCAGGCGTGCGCAACAGGGTCAGCGACCCGTTGGCGCGGAATCCGATACCGGGTACCGCCGCCCCGAGCTCCTCCCAGAGTTCACGGGCGCGCAGTGCGGCGTCGAGTTCGCCGCCGGTGCGCCCGGATACCCACACCAACCCGAAGTTGCGCACCGTCGCGCCGCGCGCTTCCGGTTCCCGCTCGAAGTGGACGACCTGATGACCCCGGCGGACGGCTTCCCAGGCATGGGTGGTGCCGAGGATGCCGCCGCCGATGATGTTGACCCGCATGGGCACGCACCTTTCTGACGTCCGGCGACCGGTTCGCGGCCCGAAGGTGATCGAAAGGTGAACGGAGAACGAAGCATTGGTACAGACCAATCTGTTGTTACCCTGTGCCCGTGTCCATCCGGGAACAGACCACCACCCTTCTCGAATCCCTGCGCGGCGTGTGGGACGAACTGGCCGTCGACGAACTCGACCATGCGCTTCAGTCGGCGGCACGCGCCCTCGACGACGGCGCGGACGATGAACTCGTGCTCGCCGCGGCGCTGCACGACATCGGGCACAGCCCGCTCCTGGCCGGGCGGTCCGCCGCCCATGACCGCCTCGCGCGCGAGTGGCTCACGCCGCGGTTCGGGGCGCGGGTGGGCTGGCTGGCCGGCGCCCACGTCGCCGCCAAACGCCATCTCGCCGCGACCGAAGCCGGTTACGCCGACGGGCTGTCCGATGTCTCGATCGCCTCGCTGCGGCGTCAGGGCGGAGCCGCCGTGGAGGACGGATGGGGCGACCATCCGTGGTGGCCCGACGCACTGCGGTTGCGCCGTTACGACGACGCCGCCAAGGACCCCGGCGCGCGGGGACTGGACATGGCGACCGTGGTGGCCCTGGCCGAACGGATCGGCAACGCGCACAGAGCCTCCGGCGCATGACGGCCCAGCAGGCACGCGCGCCGAAAACCCATCTGGTGCGCACCGAACTCGACGCACTGCTGACCGGCCTCGACGTCGGCGACGCGGTTCCGGCCGAACGAGACCTCGCGGTGCGGTTCGGGGTCGCGCGTGAGACCGTGCGCCAGGCCATGCACGAACTAATGATCGAGGGTCGGGTCGAGCGTCGCGGGCGCGGCACCGTCATCGCGAAACCGAAACTCGTGCAGCCGCTTTCGCTGAAGTCCTACACCGAGGGTGCGGTGCGGATGGGTCGCACACCCGGCCGAGTGCTGGTGTCGTGGGACGATCTGCGCGCGGACACCGAACTCGCGGCCGCACTCGATGTGCGGCGCGGCGCGAAGGTGATGCAACTCGAGCGGATACTGCTCGCCGACGGTGACCGCATCGGACTGGAGAGCACGTTCCTGTCGGTGCAGCGGTTCGGGTGGCTGCGGAACACGTTCGACCCCACCACCTCCCTCTACGCGGCGCTCCGGGCATCCGGTGTCGAGTTCGCCGCCGCGGTCGAACGGGTGGAGACCGCGTTGCCCTCCCCGCGCGAAGCGGCCCTTCTCGGCACCACCACGGCCATGCCGGTGCTGATGCTCAACCGGCGCACTGTCGACGCCGCCGACCACCCGATCGAGTTGGTGCGCGCGCTGTACCGCGGCGATCGGGTGGCCTTCGAGGCGTTGCTCGTCGACCGCTGATCCTCAGGAGCGGATGAACTCCAGCAGATCGGCGTTGATGGTGTCGGCCTGCGTGGTCGGCATCCCGTGCGGGAAGCCGGCGTAGGTCTTCAGCGTGCCGTTGGCCAGCAGCTCCGCCGACAGCGGCCCGGAGTCCTCGTACGGCACGATCTGATCGTCGTCGCCGTGCATCACTAGCACGGGGATCGTGATCTTCTTCAGGTCGTCGGTGAAGTCGGTCTGCGAGAACGCGACGATGCCGTCGTAGTGCGCCTTGGCGCCGCCCATCATGCCCTGGCGCCACCAGTTCGCGATGATCGCCTCCGACGGTTCGACGCCGGGTCGGTTGAAACCGTAGAACGGCCCCGACGGCAGTGCCCGGTAGAACTCCGACCGGTTGGCCGCGAGTTGCGCCTGCAGATCGTCGAACACCGACTTGGGCAGGCCGCCCGGGTTGCTCTCGGTCTGGACCATGAGCGGCGGCACCGCGCTGATGAGGACCGCCTTGGCTGCGCGGTCCTCGCCGTGCCGGGCCAGATAGTGCGCCACTTCCCCACCGCCGGTGGAGTGCCCGACATGGATGGCGTCGCGGAGGTCGAGGTGGCGCACCAGCGCCGCCAGATCGTCGGCGTAGTGGTCCATGTCGTGTCCGTCGGCGACCTGCGTGGACCGGCCGTGCCCGCGCCGGTCGTGCGCGATCACCCGGTAGCCCTGGTGCAGGAAGAACAACATCTGGGTGTCCCAGTCGTCGGCCGAGAGCGGCCAGCCGTGACTGAACACGATCGGTCGGCCCGAACCCCAGTCCTTGTAGAAGATCTCGACGCCGTCGTCGGTGGTGATGCTGGGCATACTCACTCCTTCGCTGGGTGGGCCGTCGGTGTGTCCGCGGCGTGAGCGGCAACGTCGCCACCCCGGGAACTTAATCCCGCGATCACTACAGTGCACACCCATGGAACCGATCGAGATCAACGCGGGCGCCTGGTATCTGCGGGCGCTGCGCGCCGATGCGCTCATGGACGACGGTCCTGCGCTGCGCGATCTCGGCGAGGACGGTCCCGATTACGTGGCGCGCGCGGCCGGCGACTGGGCGGGTGACGTCCGGTACACCTGGGCGGTGTGCGAGCCGACCACCGGCGAGATGCTCGCCGAGGTCGCGCTGAATCCGGCCACCGCGGAGATCACCTCCCGTGCCCGCACCGGCCATGAGGACGCCGCGACGGCCGCGACGGATGCGGTGCGCCGATTCGCCTGCGCCCTCGGCGGCTGAGCACAGTCAGGCCTCGTCGATGTCGACGCCGGAGGCGAGGTCACCGCACTCCACGACCACCACGTCGGCACGGCCGCGCAGGAACCACCGCGCGCCGTCGTCGCCGGACAGCGATGCCAGCAGCGCAGGCCAGTGCCTGCGCGCCACCACCACCGGGTGACCGGGTCTGCCGTGATAGCTCGCCCGCGCGATACCGCTCGGTGCCGAGCGTGCGGCGGTGAGCACGCGGCGCACCACGTCCGCGCCGACGTCGGGAGTGTCGACGATGTGCAGTGCCACCGCGTCGGCGGCGCCGACGGCGGTGACGCCCGCCCGCACCGATGCGCTCAGACCGTCACGCCAGTCGGTGGCGATCACCGCACGCGCGGGCGCAGGCACCTCCACGACGGCCGCACCGAGCACCACGATTACGTCGTCGCAGCCGCCCCCGGCCAACGCGTCGACCGCGCGGCGTAACCAGTCCCCCTCGTGCGCAAGCACTTTGGGCATCCCGAACCGGACCCCCGCGCCCGCGGCGAGCAGCACCCCGGCCGCCGACCAGTTCTCCGACATACTCCACAGTCTCACCCCGGGCCGGTGCGGCGACGACGGCAGGTGAAGCGTTCATTAAGAAAAGCCAGGTGAGCTGTCCATCACCGTCGCGTCGGCGTAGTGTCCGAACCAGGTTGAGTTCACAGCCTGCTGCAAACGTCATCGACGTAGGAGCGGGGCCGACCGCGACCCTGGCACCGACGGTTTTGAGACAGCAGGGCCGCTTTCCCTGACGTGAGCCACAGTACGAAACTCTCGACTGATGGAGTCACACCGATGTCATCGACGCTCACCCAATCGGCGATCTGCCACACCGCCCGCTTCCAGGCCGCACCGCGATCGCCGTCGGCGACCGTGGTCTCCGCACACGGGGAACTCGACGCCGTCAACGCCCAGCAGTTCGCCGACTTCGCGGTGAGCCATGCCGGGTGCGGTCTGATCCTCGACCTCATCGAGGTCGAATTCTTCAGCACAGCAGGGTTTTCCGCGCTCCACACACTCAACGTCCGGTGCGCGGAGGCCGACCTCGAGTGGACGCTCGTCCCCAGTGCCGCGGTCCGCCGGCTGCTGCAGATCTGCGATCCGGACGCCACGCTGCCGACGTCGGAAACCGTGGCCGCCGCGCTCGACACGCTCGGCGGGCAGACGCAACCGCTACTGCAACTGGTCGCGGAGGCGAGTTAGCGATTTCGCCAGCAGCCGGGACACGTGCATCTGCGAGATGCCGACGCGCTCGGCGATCTGCGTCTGGGTGAGGTTCTCGAAGAACCTCAGCAGCAGCACCATCCGCTCCCGTTCGGGCAGCGCGGCGAGCAGCGGCCGCAGCGCCTCGCGGTTCTCGATCTGATCGAGGCCCAGGTCGACGTCACCCAGTGTGTCGGCGATCGCGGGCGCATCCTCGTTACCGCTGTTGCCACCGCTGTCGATCGACAGGGTGTTGTACGAGCTGCCCGCGACCAGACCCTCGACCACCTCGTCACGGTCCATCCCGAGTTCCTCGGCGAGCTCGCTGGCCGTCGGCGCCCGGCCCAGCCGCTGGGACAACTCGGCGGTCGCCGCCCCCAGCCGCAGGTGCAGTTCCTTGAGCCGGCGCGGCACCTTCACCGACCAGCTGTTGTCGCGGAAGTGGCGGCGGACCTCACCCATGATGGTGGGCACCGCGAACGACACGAAGTCCGAGCCGGCGTCGACGTTGAAGCGGATCACCGCGTTGACCAGGCCGACGCGGGCCACCTGAACGAGGTCGTCGCGCGGTTCGCCGCGGCCGTCGAAGCGGCGCGCGATGTGGTCCGCCAGCGGCAGACAGCGTTCGACGATCCGGTCGCGCTGGCGCTGGAACGCCTGCGTGTCCGGGGTGAGCTCCTGAAGCTCCCGGAACATGGCAGCAACGTCCGAGTACTCAGAGTTCTGTCGTGGCGACGAACCCTGTGCCGACGATGGCGTCACCGCAACGAACTCGCTCGTCTCGTCGTCAGCGAGATGCCGAATACCTGCCCGTCCTCGGGCCCCCGACCGTTCGAGAAGGTGCGCACCTCGTCGGTCAGCGAGCTCAGGACATGCCAGCTGAAGCTGCCCGGCGCCAGGATGTCGGTGTTCTGACATGTGGTCGACGCGTCGACGACGACCTCGGTGTCGCGGGGATGCACGACCACCACGAGTGTCGACTTCGGCACCGCCGAGCGAATGAGCCGGGTGCACGCCTCGTCGACGGCCAACCGCAGATCGGAGACCGCGTCGAAGTCCAGATCCTCGAAGGTGCCCACCGCGGCGACGAGCGTGCGGAGCACCGCAAGATTCTCCAGCGTCGCTGACACACGCAGCTCCACCGAACGGTCGGCATTGGCCTGCCCGTTGTGCTGAGTTTCGACCTCGGCCATCTGACCTCCCGGCAATATCGAAGCGAGACTACCCCAGCCTGTTCGTCGGCTAGACATCGGCACTCGGGGAAGTCGCAGGTACGTACGTGTGACTCGGTGATCCGCCGGGTAATACCCCGGCGTGAAACCGCTTCCGTTGGTCGCACCGACGCTGTCGCGACGGCTCCTGCCGTGACCGTTTTCTCGCGCGCGTCAACCTCGTGCTCACCATGGTGTGCCTCCCATACCCCAGGCGCCGCCGGCGCCAAACCCGTAACCGCGATCACAGGTAGGTGTCGATGCGACTCCGGCGCAGCACAGTAACCGGACCCGGGTTGCGCCGCGTGCGCCGCGGCAAAGGTTTCTCCTACTACGACCAGAACGGTGAGCTCATCACCGATGCGCGCACGGTCGAGCGCATCAACGCGCTGGTGATTCCGCCGGCGTGGAAGAAGGTGTGGATCTGCCCCTACCCGAACGGCCACATCCAGGCCGTCGGCACCGACGCCGCGGGCCGGCGTCAGTACCTCTACCACCAGCGGTGGCAGGAGGAGCGCAACGAGGAGAAATTCGACCGTGTGCTGCAGATGTCCGCGGCGCTGCCGGAGATGCGCAGGCAGGTCGCCGCCGATCTGGGTGGCCGCGGGTGGAAGCGCAACCGGGTGCTGGCGCTGGCGCTGCACCTGCTCGACCTCGGGTACTTCCGCGCGGGCGGCGAGCAGTACGCCGAGGAGAACAACTCGTTCGGGATCGCCACGCTGCTGTGCGAACACGTCTCACTGCAGCGGCAGGCGGTCGAGTTCGACTATCCCGCCAAAAGCGGTGTCCGGCGCACGCTGCTCATCGACGATCCCGAGGTGGTCAAGGCGGTGCGGGCGCTGCTGCGGCACCCGGACCGGCCCGACCGCCTGCTGGCCTGCCGCACCGCCGACGGCTGGGCCGAGATCCACTCCGACGACCTCAACGTGCGGTTCAAGGAGCTCGTCGGCGACGACTACTCGGTGAAGGATCTGCGCACCTGGCACGGCACCGTGCTGGCGGCCGCGGCGTTCGTCGACGCCGACCCGCCTGTCGACAAGAAGGTGATCAAGCGGGTGGAGTCGGCGGTGATGAAGGAGGTCTCCGAGGCGCTCGGCAACACCCCGGCGGTGGCGCGGGCGTCGTATGTGGACCCGCGGGTGGTCACCGGCTACGAGAACGAGGTGACCATCGCCGCGGCGGCCCGCCGCGCGGAGCGGGCCAGACGTCCCGACGAACGGCAGGAGATCCTCGAGCGCGGCACCGCGCGGCTGATCCGCAAGGTCGCCAAGGGTCAGTAGCCGGCGCCCCTGCCGTTGGCGAGGCAGGTCAGGCCGGCTTCAGCGAGCACCGCGGGGTCGAGCAGGTTGCGGGTGTCGACGACGGCCGCACCGGGTGCCTGCTCGGCGATGCGGGCCCAGTCCAGTTCGCGGAACTGCGGCCACTCGGTCAGCACGACGATCGCGTCGGCCCCCTTGGCGGCCAGGTACGGATCGTCGACGCCCGCGATGCCCGAACGGCGCAACACCTCGGTGTCGATGTGGGCCAGTAGCGGATCGTAGGCGGTGATTTGCGCACCGCGGGAACTCAATTCGGCCGAGACGGTCAGCGCGGGCGAATCGCGCACGTCGGCGGTGCCGGCCTTGAACGTCACCCCCAGCACCGTGACGCGCGCATCGCCGATCGGGATGCCGATGGCGCGGTCGACGGCCTCGGCGATGCGCGTCGGCTGCGCGGCGTTGGTCACCCTGGCCGAGTCGACCTCGGGCAGGGTGACGCCGTGCTCGCGGGCGGTGTGCACCAGCGCCGCGGTGTCCTTGGGCAGGCAGGAGCCGCCCCAGCCGGGGCCGGGCCGCAGGAAGTGCGGACCGATCCGGATGTCGGCGCCCATACAGCGGGTGACGTCGTCGATGTCCGCGCCCGCCTGCGCACACAGCTGCGCGAGCGAGTTCGCGTACGAGATCTTCACCGCGAGGAAGGCGTTGCTGGCGTACTTGGCCAGTTCCGCGCTCTCCGGACTCATCCGCAGCACCGGCGCGGGCGGGTACAGCGCGGCGACACGGTCGGCGGCCGCCGCGTCGGCGGCGCCGATCACGATGCGGTCGGGGTCGCGGAAGTCGCCGACGGCGTGGCTCTCCCGCAGGAACTCCGGAGTCGACACGACGGGGATCCCGCACGCGCGCAGGCGTTCCCCGACCCGCCGGGTGGTGCCCACCGGGACCGTCGACTTGAGCGCCACCACCGCACCGGGGCGCAGCACACCGGCGAGGTCGGCCACGACGGCGTCGACCGCGCGCAGGTCGGCCGAACCGTCGGGCAGACTCGGGGTGGAGACGCAGACGAACACGACGTCGCGGTCGGCGACATCGGCGTACCGGGTGGTGAAGCGCAGTGTGCCGGTGGCCAGTCCGCGGTCGAGGAGTTCGGGGAGGTCCGGTTCGTCGATGGTCGGGACACCGGCGCCCAGCTGCGCGATCCGCGCCTCGTCGACGTCGACGCACACCGTGTCGTGGCCGCGTTCGGCGAAGCACACCGCACTGGTGAGCCCGACGTAGCCGGCGCCGATCACCGCGACCCGTGCGCCGCTCACACCCGTTCCCTGCGCAGCGTGTCCACGGCGTCCAGGACGTCGGAGACGGTGAGCTCCAGCAGGCCCCGGTCCGGTTCGGCGCCGTGCGGATCGCCCGCCCGGCCTGCCCACAGCACGACGTGCGGTCCCGGCCCCCGCGGACCCCACCGTCTCGGCGGGGTGGGGCCGAACAGCAGCACCGAGGGCGCCGCGGTCGCGGTGGCGATGTGCCCGACGCCGGTGTCGCCGCACACGAGCAGACGGCAGTCGCTGATCAACGCGATCAGCTCGAGGAGCCCGAGGGTGCCCGCGAGCACCGTATGGTCGGGCAGCCCCGCCTCGGCGGCCACCGTCCGGGCGAGGTCGAGTTCGCTTGTGTCACCGGTGATCACGACTTCGTGGCCCTCGGCGTGCAGCGCGGCGGCGACGGCGGCGAACCGGTCGGGCGGCCAGCGCCGCGCGGGGAACGCCGCCCCGGGATGGATGACGACGACCCCGGACCGGTCGGCGAAACCGGGTGGTCGCGCGATCCTGAGATCGTCTGCGTCGCAGGGGATCTGAGCCCATTCGAGCAGCCGGCACCAGCGGTCGACCTCGTGGACGTCGGTCGGCCAGGCCGGCCCCGGCACGTCGGGGAATGCGGGGTGGCGGTGGGTGAGGAGGGATCGTGGGTGCACGGCGCGCAGATCGTCGATGCTCTCCGGCCCGCTGCCGTGCAGGTTGACCGCCAGTGTGGGCGGGGTGCGCAGCGCCTGCAGCCGGCCCAGCCCCGCGGTCGGATGGACCGCGTCGACCGCACCGGTGAGCGCGGCCAGCTCACCAAACCGTTCGGAGGTGGCCAGCACGATGTGGGCCTCCGGGTGGGCCCGGCGCAGACCGCGCAGCGCGGGCACACCGGTGAGCAGATCGCCTAGCCCGAGCGCGCGCAACACCAGGATCGTGTCGACCTCGGTCAGGGCCATGACGACTCGGTCGAGGCAGCCACCACCAACTCCCGCACCTCGCAGCCGGCCGGCTGGGTGAGCGCGAAGATGACGGTCTCCGCGACGTTCTCGGGTTGGTTGAGCTTGGCGTCCGGCGGCGGTTTGTACTGCTCGTCGCGGTTGTCGAAGAACGCGGTGTGCATACCGCCGGGGATCAGGGTGGTCACGCCGACCTCACCGGCCAGTTCGGCGGCCAGCGCGCGGGTGAACCCGATGACGCCGAACTTCGACGCACAGTAGGCGGTGGCATCGCTGACGGCCTTGATGCCCAGCGTGGACGCGCAGGTGACGATGCGGCCGTGGGTCTCCTTGAGGTAGGGCAACGTCGACCGCACGACCGCCGCTGTGCCGAGCAGGTTGACGTGGATGACCCGCTCCCAGTCCTTGACCGAGACGTCGGCGAGCTTGCCGCACGCATCGGTGCCCGCGGCGGTGAACACGCCGTGCACCTGGCCGTCGACCCGGTCGGCGAGTTCGCGCACCGCGGTGTCGACGGCGCCGGTGTCGGAGAGGTCGCACTGCACGAACGCGATGTCGGAGCCGAGATCGGCGGGCAGCGGGTTGACGTCGATCACCAGCGGTGTGCCGCCGTGCTGCCGAACGGCTTTGACGGTGGCGGCGCCCAGTCCGGATGCGCCGCCGGTGATGAGGATGTTGCCGAGTTCGGTCATGGAGGTCCTTTCGGTTACGACCGCGCGGCGTGCGTCTGGTTGGCCGCCGCGATCAAATTGGATGAGGAGTAGCCGGCGACGGTGGGCAGCAGCACCACCTCACCGCCGTGCCTGCGCACGACGCCGGCCTCGGGGAGGTCGTTCTCGGTGTAGTCGCCGCCCTTGACCCAGATGTCGGGCCGCAGGCGTTCGAGCGCCGCCTCGGGTGAGGACTCACCGAAGATCACCACCGCGTCGACGCACGCCAGCGCGGCCAGTACCCGGGCCCGGTCCTCGGCGGCCATCACGGGCCGGCTCGGCCCCTTGAGCGCCCGCACCGATTCGTCGGAGTTGAGGAGCACCACGAGGGCGTCGCCGAGTTGCCGGGCCTGGTGCAGCAGCCGCACGTGTCCGGTGTGCAGCAGGTCGAAGCAGCCGCCGGTGGCGACCAGGGTCCCGCCCCGACGGCGCAACCGGTCGCGCACGTCGGTGATGTCGCCGGTGAGCGCGCTGGATTGGGCTGCGCCGACGCGGTTCCCACCGACCGCGACAGCGCGGGAGACCCCCACCGCACCGCCGGTTGCCACGAAGCGGCTGGCCGCCTCGACGGCGGCGGCGACGGCTGCGGATGCGTCGTCACCGGCGCCGAACGCCTGGGTCGCGGCGACGGCGAACCGGTCACCGGCGCCGCAGGTGTCGCGGCGGCCGGTGGACACCCCGGCCGCCACCGGCACTGGGATGTGCACGCTGCCCGCCTCGCTGGCGAGCACCGCTCCCCCGGCGCCGAGGGTCACGCACACCGCCTGCGCGCGCCACCGCTGGCGCAACCGTTCGGCGGAGTGCGCATCGCTGTCGCCGCGTTCGGAGAAGCGTTCGGCCTCGGACTGATTCGGGGTGACCAGCCAGCAGCCGGGCACCGGGGCGGCGCCCCGCGGGTGGGGATCCCACACCACCGGCACCCGCTCGACCACGTCGGCGAGCAGCGCCCGCACCCCCGGATGCGCCGAGACGCCGCGGCCGTAATCGGCCACGCACACCGCGCGCGCCCCGTTGACCACCGTGGCCACCTCGTCGGGCAGTTCGGCGCCCGCGGCGGTGCCGTCACCGTGGTCGAGCCGCAGCATCGACTGGCCGGCCGCCCTGATCCTGGTCTTGCACACCGTGCTCCCGCTCAACGGCAGCGCCACGACGTGGACGCCCGCCTCCTCGAGCAGCGCGGTCAGTGCCTGCCCGTCGGCGTCGTCGGCCAGTGCGGTCACCAGCACGACGTCCCGGTCGACGCGGGCGGCGAGGACGGCGGCCAGACCGGCGCCGCCGGGGCGGTGCCAGACCCGTTCGGCGTCGACCACCGGGACCGGCGCCTCGGGGCTGAGCCGGGTGGCGCTGCCCTCGACGTCGACGTCGAGCATCGAGTCACCGATGATGACGAGGGGTTCAGCCATGGGTGGCCTCCTGGCTGGTGTGGAGCAACACGTCGTCGAGGGCGATGCACAGCGCGTGCACGAGGAGCAGGTGGATCTCCTGGACGGTGGCGGTGGTGCCCGCCTCCACGCAGATCGCGTCATCGCACATGGCCGCCAACGGATTCGGTGCCGGACCCGTCAGCGCCCACGAGGTGAGCCCGAGTTCGTGGCCGGCCTTGACCGCGGCCAGGACGTTGGGGCTGGTGCCGCTGGTCGAGAGCGCGATGAGGACGTCGCCGGGGCGGCCGTGGGCGCGCACCCCGCGGGCGAAGATCTCCTCGATGCCGTAGTCGTTGCCGATCGCGGTCAGTGCGGACGTGTCGGCGTGCAGTGAGATCGCCGACATCGGCATCCGTTCCTCGTGGAACCGGCCGACCAGTTCGGCGGTCAGGTGCTGCGCCTCGGCGGCACTGCCCCCGTTGCCGCATGCCAGCAGGCGGCCGCCGGCAGGAAGCACGTCGGCGAGGTGGCGCCCCCACCCCGTCAGCCGGGGCGCCTCGACGGCGATGCGATCCACCGCCTGCGCGAGTGCGGAGATGTGGGTCTCGATCATGGTTGTCCTCCCAATCGATCGACCGCGGTGAGCAATTCGAGGTCGGTGATCCCGTCCAGGCACGGATGCCCGGGCACCGGACAGGTGCGGGCCCGGGTGAGCCGGCATGGCGCATCCTGGTCGCCGAGCCGGATCACGCTGCGACCGTAGGGCTCCCACTGGGAGGCGGGCACCACCGGCGCGAACAGCGAGACGACGGGAACGCCGACGGCGGCCGCCAGGTGTGCGGGGCCGGTGTTGGGCACCACCACCACGCGGGCGCCTGCGTAGAGCGCGGCCAGCGTCGGCAGCGCGGTGCGGCCGCCGAGGTCGACGGCCACGTCGGCGGCGACGGCCGCGGTGAGGTCGCGTTCGGCGGCGTCGCCGGTGACGAGGACCCGGTGCCCGGCGGCGGCGAGCGCGGCGACCATGGCGGCGCTGCGGTCGGCGCTCGGCCTGCGGGCGGGGACGGCGGCACCGGGGTGGAAGACCACATACGGTGCCGCGGCGGCGATCTCGGCCAGTTCACCGGTCAGCGGTGCGGGCGGGCGGATCCGCAGCGCCCCGTCGTCGCCGTCGGGCAGCGCGCAGCCGCCCGCCACGGCCAGCGACAGGGCGCGTTCGGGTTCGGGCAGCCCGTCCTCGACGTGGTGGCGGAGATCGAGCAGCGTGCCCGGATAGTCCACGCTGATCGCACCGACCCACGGCACCGAGGCCATCCGCAGGATGAGCGCCAACGGCAGCGGCGACTGGTGGAACGAGGTGAAGATGAACGCACGGTCGGGGCGGATGTCGCGCAGTTGTTTGATCAGCGCGTCGACGTGGCCCGCGGTCAGTTCGGGTGAGTCGAAATCGACCCACGGCGCCTGCCATTCGACGATCTCGTCGACACCGGGCAGCAGTTCGGCCGACGCCCGCCCGCGCGGACCGGCCAGGAAGGTCACCTCGTCGTGGGCCGCGGCAACGGCGCGCACCGCCGGACCGGTGATCAACACGTCACCGGCGCTGTCGAGTCGCGCGACCAGGGCCTTGCTCATCGGGTGTCCTTGAGCACCATCTCCACCGCGTCGGTCAGCGTCGCGGCGACCCGTGCGCGTCGGCGCGCCTCGGTGACCTCCTGCGGCAGTGTGCGTTTCGTCGGCACCAGGACGGCGTCTGCGCGCGCGTTCAGGGCGGCGTTCACATCGCCGCCGGTGTCGCCGATCATCACGCAGCGCGCCGGGTCGACGCCGAGCGCCTCGGCCGCGGCCTCGACCATGCCGGGCGCGGGTTTGCGGCAGCGGCAGCCGTCGTCGTTGTCGTGCACACAGATCTGCCACGAGTCGAACGGGCCGAGTTCGGCGTCGACGCGGGCGTTGACCGCTTCGAGCTGCTCGGTGGAGATCAACCCCTTCGCGACGCCGGACTGGTTGGTGACCACGGCCAGCATGAGGCCGCGCTCCCGCAGCTTGGTCAGCGCGTCGGCAGCGCCCGGCAACGGTCTCACCCCGGCCGGATCGTTGAGGTAGGGGTCGTCCTCGATGATGGTGTCGTCGCGGTCGAGCAGCACCGCCAGCGGCGGGTCACGGCGCGCACCGCGGAACGCCCACTCCCCGCGCAGCCGGTGGTAGACCGCCGCGGGCGGGATCAGGGCGCTGGTCAGCAGCATGCGGCCGGCCTCACCCGGCGTGCGTGGGCCCGCGAAGAAACGACGCGTGGCGAACTCCAGTGTCAGCCCCGCCCAGGCCACGGCGCCGTAGGCGGTCATCCGCCGGCTGCCTGCGAGCGCACCCAGCGCGGCGACGGCGGCCGCGGCGGTCGTCGCGGTGTGCGCGGGTAACCGACCCCGCCCCTCACCGACCGCGGTGCGCCACCGCCTGCCGTACTTGCGCCGCATCAACGCGTTGTCGCGGTTACCGATCTGGGCGCGCACACTGCTCATCAGCGTGGCCTTGGCGACCGGGTGGGTGGACCGCCTGGCGCCCTGGGCGATCGTGTTGCCGCACTGGGTGATTCGCAGTGCGATGTCGGAGTCCTCGCGGTACGCCCGGGGGAACCGCTCGTCGAACCCGCCGACCTGCACCAGCACATCGCGCCGGTAGGCCATGTCGGCGGTGATCCAGCGGGCGTCGGCGAGCCGCTGGGTGCGCTTCTCGTCGTCGGTGGCGCGGCGCCCCTCGACCGCGGGCACCTCGATGACCGCCTGCGTGCCCGCCGCGCCCGCGGTGTCGGCGCCGCGCAGATCGGCGGCCAGTGCGGTGAGCCAGCCGGGTTGGGGCACCACGTCGTCGTCGACGAAGCACACCCACCGGGTGGTGGTCGCCCGCCAGCCGACATTGCGCGCCGCCGCGGGACCGCGCCCGCCGCTGCGCAGCACCGTCACCGGCAGCGTGCCGTCCACGTGCAGCGCGGACGCATCGCGCGGGCGGTCGTCGACGACGATCACCGCGTCCGGCGGGGGCCCCGATTCGGCGGCCAGCGCGTCGAGCAACCGGTACAGCGACTCCCGGCCGATGGTCGGGACGACGATCGAGAACGATGCGGTCTTGGGCACTGTCACACCGGCCTCCGCACCAGGAACGGCCCGATCGCCAGCACGTCGATCGGGCTGCTGCCGAAGCACTCCAGCGCGTCGCGTGGACTGTCGACCATCGGGCGGCCCGCGGTGTTGAAGCTGGTGTTGACCACGACCGGCACGCCGGTCCGTTCGGCGAACCGGCTGATCGTCGCGTGCAGCATTGGCTGACTGTCGTCGACGGTCTGGATGCGCGCGGTGTTGTCGACGTGGGTGACCGCGGGGATGCGGCTGCGCCACGACTCGGCGACCTCGTGCACGAACAGCATGTAGCGGCTGGGAATCGGTCCGCCGGAGAAGATCTCGGCCGCGCGTTCGGCGAGCACCATCGGCGCCACCGGCCGGAACTGTTCGCGGCCCTTGACGGTGTTGAGTCGCTCGAGGTTCTCGATCCGGCGCGGATCGGCCAGCAGCGAGCGGTTGCCCAGCGCGCGCGGACCGAACTCCGCCCTGCCCTGGAACCAGCCGATCAGGTTGTCGTCGGCCAACGCGTCACCGACCGCGGCGGCGTAGTCGTCGGGGCGTTCGAAGGGGACCGCCGCCTCGCGCAGCGTCGCCTCGATCTCGTCGTCGGAGAACCCGCGACCCAGCGCGGCCGACGACATCGGCCGGATCGGCTCACCGGCCTCACCGGCCAGCGACAGCGCCGCACCAAGCGCCGTGCCGGAATCCCCCGCCGCGGGTTGCACCCACACGTGGTCGAACCCGCCGCGCGCGAAGATCTTCGAGTTGGCCACGCAGTTGAGCGCCACCCCGCCGGCCAGGCACAGGTTGTCGGAGTCGGTGCGCTCACGCAGCCAGCCGACCAGATCGAGCAGCACCTCCTCGACCACGAGTTGCACACTGCAGGCGAGGTCGGCGTGTTCGGGTTCGGGCCGGTCGAGTGCATGGCCCCCCTTGCCCGCACCCGCGCGGCGCTTCGGTGTGAACGACTCCCAGTCGACGGGTTCGGTGCGGAACCCGCCGTCGCCGGTCGCGTACACGAGTTCGCGCAGCCGGTCGGCGAACCGCGGCGTGCCGTAGGACGCCATCGCCATCACCTTGTACTCGTCGCTGGAGCGGGCGAAGCCCAGGTGTTCGGTCAGTTCCTCGTAGAACAAGCCGAGCGAATGCGGAAGTTCCTGCACGGCAAGCACATCGATCTTCTGATCGCGATAGGTCCCTGCCAACATGGACGCCCGTTCACCACGTCCGTCGACGACGAGCACCGCGCAGTCGGGATGCGGTGAGGCCAGCGCACTGGACGCCGCGTGTGCCACGTGATGGCGGACGTGCCGGACGATGCTGGGGTCGAGTCCGGGCAGCGCGGACTGCAGGAACCGCGGTGCGCGCTGGGCGTAGAGCGTGCGCAGGTACTCCCAGTCCCGATCGAGCCCGGCCATCCCCTCGGTGGACTCGTCCATCAGCGCGGGGTCGTAGGAGTACCCGACGGCGTCCAGATCGGCAGGCGT
Source organism: Mycobacterium sp. GA-2829 (assembly GCF_001499965.1). Taxonomy (GTDB): domain Bacteria; phylum Actinomycetota; class Actinomycetes; order Mycobacteriales; family Mycobacteriaceae; genus Mycobacterium. The sequence continues at coordinate 36,449 of NZ_LQIT01000002.1, read as the reverse complement.
CAGCCCCGCCTGCTCGAGGCACCAGCGCGCCGACTGCACCGGCATCTCCCAGGTCGAGAACGGCACCGCCTGCTTACCGTGTTTGCGGCGGGAGAACCGTTCCTCCTCGGCGGCCGCCACGATCTCACCGTCCACCACGAGGGCGGCGGCCGGATCGTGGAACACCGCGTTGATGCCGAGAATTCGCATCGGTAGCTCCCTAACTCGCTGTCTTCGTCTGTGCGGCAACGTATTCGGCGGGCTCCGTACCCGCCGAGCGGAACCACTCGATGGTTTGGGCCAGCCCTTCCCGATAGGGCATCCGCGGCTCCCAACCCAACTGCTCCCGGGCCACCGCGATGTCGGGGCACCGCCGCTGCGGATCGTCCTCCACGGCGGGCAGGTACTCGATACCTGAGGACGCGCCCACCAGATCGCGGATCAGTTCGGCGACGTGCTCGACCGTCACCTCATGCGGGTTACCGAGATTGACCGGGCCGGGGTAACCCGACCGGGCCAACGCGAGCAGCCCGCCGACGGTGTCGTCGACGAAGCACAGCGATCGGGTCTGGCGGCCCGATCCGGTCACCGTGATCGGTTCGCCCGCGAGCGCCTGACGGATGAACGTCGGCACCATCCTGCCGTCGTGTGAACGCATCCGCGGACCGTAGGTGTTGAAGATGCGGGCGACGCCGACGTCGGTGCCGCGCTCACGGCGGTGGGCGAAGGTCAACGCCTCGGCGTACCGCTTGGCCTCGTCGTACACGCTGCGTGGACCGACGGGATTGACGTTGCCCCAGTAGGTTTCGGTCTGAGGATGCTCGAGCGGGTCGCCGTAGACCTCGCTGGTCGAGGCCAGCACCAGCCGGGCGCCGTGACGTTCGGCGACCTCGAGGGCGTTGGCGGTGCCCATCGCGCCGGTGTGCAGGGTGTGCACCGGCAGTCGCAGGTAGTCCGCCGGCGAGGCCGGCGAGGCCAGGTGGAAGACGACGTCCACCGGTTGACCGAAGGCGGGTCCGGTCAGCGGTTCGGTGATGTCGTGGCGGACGAAGCGGTAGTTCGGATGGTCGCGCAGGAGGTTCTCCGCATTCGGCGCGCTGGTCGACAGGTCGTCGACGCACACCACCTCCGCACCGCCCGCCAGCAGCCGTTCGCACAGGTGCCCGCCGACGAATCCGCAACCACCGAACACCAGAACCCGGGTCATGTCATGCACCACGGCGCAGTACCCCCGAAGTAGTAGGGAAAACGCTGTTTGCCCGCCACGCTGCCGGGTAGGCACAGCGACCATGGGACAACGGAACTCGCCGCGCACCACGTTCGTGATCGCCAGCCGCGACCGAGCCGATGAACTCGCCGCCGTCGTCACCCGCCTGCTGGACACCACCGACTGCCCGATCACGGTGGTGGACAACGACTCCCGTGACGATTCCGTCCCGACGGTCGAACGCCTCGCCGCACGGGCGGCGGGCCGGGTCACGCTCGTCGAACTCGACACCAACGCAGGCGCGCCTGCCCGCAACGTCGGTGTCGCGGCGAGCACCACGCCGTATGTGGCCTTCTGCGACGACGATTCGTGGTGGCAGCCCGACGCGACTGCGCTGGCCGAGCAGACGTTCGACGCCCACCCCGGGGTGGGCCTGCTCGCCGCGCGCACCATCGTGCTGCCCCGCGACGAGGAGGACGACTTCAGCCGCATGCTGGCGGACAGCCCGCTGGGGCATCCGGCGCATCTGCCGGGTCCGGCGATCCTGGGCTTCATGTCGTGCGCGGCGATCGTCCGAAGGACCGCGTTCGTCCAGGCCGGGGGGTTCTCCGAGATCCTGCACTTCCGCGGCGAGGAGATGCTGCTGGCCGTCGACATGGCCACCCTCGGCTGGGACCTGTGCTACGTCCCGGCGCTGGTGGCGATGCACCAACCGTCGCAGATCCGGGCCACCACCGCCGCGCAGGCCGCGCGGGTGTTGCGCAACGATGTGCTCACCACTTGGCTGCGCCGCCCCGCCGGCCGGTGCCTGAAGGCCGCAGGATCCCTGTTCACCGCCTCGCTGCGGGACGCCGAACACGCAAGGGCCGCAGGCGAAGCCGTGCAACGGCTGCCCGCCGTGCTGCGTGCGCGCCGTCGGCTGCCCGACCGCGTGGAGCGCGCGCTCGATCTGCTGGAGACCGCGTGAGGACCTCATACCGACGTGGCGGTCGACGTCGCCGATGAGCCGGCCTGCTCGTACGCGTCGGGCACCAGCCGGTCGTAGATCCGCAGGGTGTCGGCCGCGATCCGGTCCCACGAGTATCGGGCCTTGGCACGGTCGCGCCCCGCCGCGCCGAGGCTCTGCCGGAGGAACTCGTCGTGGAGGAGCGTGTTGATCGCGTCGGCGACCTCGGCGGGCCGCTTGGGCGTGACGAGCCGTCCGGTCACATCGTGCACGACGGTGTCGAGCATCCCGCCGACCGCGGCGGCCACCACCGGCACACCGCACGCCATCGCTTCGAGCGGGACGATGCCGAACGGTTCGTACCACGGGGTGCACGCCACGACGTCGGCCGAGCGCAGCACTGCGGGCATGTCCGCGCGGGCCACCGCGCCCTGGAACACCACCCGGTCGCTGACCCCGAGTTGTTCGGCCAGTTCGCGCAGCCGCCGGGCCTCCGGGTCGGCCTCCACCTCGGCCCGGTCGGGCCCGCCGACGAGCACGAGTTCGGTGTCGGGGATCCCGGGCAGCGCCCGGACCACGACGTCGAAACCCTTGCGCGGCACGAACCGTCCGACGCTGACGATGCGGTGCCGGGCTCCGCGCTCGGCGCAGGGGCCGTCGGGGGTGAACAGGTCGAGGTCGACACCGCACGGCACCACCGAGATCCGGTTGCGTGACCGCCCGAGCCGCATGAGCTCGAACACCTCGTCGGTGCAGGTCGCGGCCACCCAGGTCGCGGTGCGGGCCACCATGGCCTCGAGTTTCAGTCGGTCCTCGGGGCTGGTGTCGAGTGAACCCTGATGCCTGCGCTTCACCACGCCGAGCGCGTGAAACGTCTGCACGGCGGGCAGGTCGAGGTGGCGTGCGGCCAGCTGGGTGGCCAACCCCGACATCCAGAAGTGCGCATGTGCCACGTCGGGGCGGTCGACGCTCCACTGTCGGTCGAGGAACTGCGCGAACGGGCCCATGTGGACCAGCAGTTCGTCTTTGGGCAGCTGCCGCGCGGGCCCGGCGGGCACGTGCACCACCGTGTAACCCTGTGCGGTGGTGACCCGTTCGGGCAGCTCGGGGTCGTCACGGCGGGTGTAGACACTGACCTCGTGGCCGCGGCGCGCCAGCGCGGCCGACAATTCGGCCACGTGGACGTTCTGACCACCGGCGTCCACTCCACCGAGGGCCGCCAACGGGCTGGCATGTTCGGAAACCATCGCGATCTTCATGCGGTTCCTCTCTGCGATGTCATCTGCAGCAGGTCTCGATCAACCGGTCCCAGTCGCGCAGGAACCGGTCGAGCGAGAAGTGCGCCATCGCGAAGTCGCGTGCCGCCTTGCCCGCGGCTGCCGCCGCGGACGGATCGGACACGAACCCTTCCAAGGCCGATGCCAGCGTCTCGACATCGGCACTCACCACACCGGCCTCGGCCGGCACCACCAGCGGCGCCATCGTCGAGGCGACGGCCACCACCGGCATACCGAGGAACATCGCCTCCAACAGCGACAACCCCAGCGAAGTCCACCGCGCGGTGTGCAGATACACCCGGCGGCGCGGTACGGCGGCCCACAGCCGCGGACCAGGGAGATCACCCTGCGCGCGGACGCCCGGCCAGCCCTTGTCGTCCAGCGCCGGGGTTCCGATCCCCCACACGTCGATCGGCACGCGCGCGCCCAGCGGCGCGAGCAGGTCGGCCCCGACGGTGCGCCACCTGCGGAGCGGTTCGTTGATCATGGTCGCCGCGGCCGCGATCTCACCGGTGTAGCGCATACCGGGATCGGCGATGCCGTGGTCGATCACCAGCGTGGGGGCCACGCCGTTGTCCCACATCAACCGGTTGAAGTCGGTGACGTGCACGATCGGGATGTCGTCGCGCTCGGCCAGCGGGTGCACGCTGTCGACGGTCAGTGGCCGCGGCGCGTTGTGTTCGACGAAGACGGCGGCCAGGTCCCGGCCCGGTCGCCGACCCGTCCAGCGTTCGGTGAGTTCGAGCTCCTCGGGGCGCTGCAGGACCACCAGGTCGATGTCCTCGTCGCGCAGCCGGTCGGCCTCGACCTCGCGGGCGTTCGGCCAGTCGCGCCCGAGCAGTCCACGGCCGTCGGCGTCCTTGGCCGCGGTCACCGGGACGAGGTACCGGTGGCCGCCGGACACCAGCGCCTGCAGCCACGAGCCGTGCACGTGCCACGCGAGAATCGAGCGCTGCTCTCCGCATGACATGACGCGGTCGTACCCGGGCCCTCTTGGGGTAAACGTCGAACGTTAGAGATTTTCGCGAAGCGGATGCGGCCCGCTTCGCGAACCGGACGCCGCTGTTTGACGGCGTGGTGACGGGATATCCGGCGGCCATGGCTGAAAACGCACCGACGCCCGACGGCGTGATCCCCTATCCCGGCGACACCTCGCAGATGTCCGAGCAGCCCCGCGACGAGATGCGCGACTACGTCGGCCGCGATCTGCTCGCCGGTAAGCGCGCGCTGATCACCGGCGGCGATTCGGGGATCGGCCGGGCGGTCGCGGTCGCCTTCGCCAAGGAGGGCGCCGACGTGGCGATCGCCTACCTGGAGGAGCACGCCGACGCCGAACACACCGCGGCGCTGGTGGAGCAGTGTGGCCGTCGCAGTCTGCTGCTGCCCGGCGACCTCGCCGACGCCGAACAGTGCCGCACGGTGGTGCGCCGTACCGTCGACGAGTTCGGCGGACTCGACATCGTCGTCAACAACGTCGCCTACCAGAACCCGACCGAATCGTTCACCGACATCAGCGACGAGCAGTGGCGTCGGACGTTCGCGGTGAACATCGACAGCTTCTTCCACGTCACCAAGGCCGCCCTCGCACACCTGCCCGACGGCGGCGCGATCATCAACACCAGCTCGATCAACGGGCTGCGCGGCAACAAGACGCTGATGGACTACTCGGCGACCAAGGGCGCGGTGCTGGCGCTGACGTACTCGCTGGCGCAGTCACTGGCCGAACGCCAGATCCGCGTCAACTGCGTGGCGCCCGGCCCGGTGTGGACGCCGCTCATCCCGGCCACGATGGGCGAGGACAAGACCGAGGACTTCGGCGCCCAGACACCTTTCGGTCGCGCGGCCCAGCCCGACGAGATCGCCCCGTCGTATGTGTTCTTCGCCGCCGGGCAGATGTCGTCGTACTACAGCGGTGAGGTGCTCGCCCCCATCGGCGGCGAGACGCTGCCCGGGTGACCGTTTAGTCGCCGGACCCCTTGGGCACCCAGCAGTCACGTGTTCGACCAAGCCGAAAGGTGAGTATGACCGAGAAGAACAGTGGTCCCGAAGAAGGCATCAAGGGCGTCGTCGAGGACGTCAAGGGCAAGGCCAAGGAGGGTGTCGGCACGGTGACCGGCCGTGACGACATGGTCCGCGAGGGCAAGGCCCAGCAGGACAAGGCCGACGCGCAGCAGGACGCGGCGCAGAAGGAAGCCGAGGCCGAATCGGCCCGTGCCGGCGCGAAGGCTGCCGAAGAGCGGCAGAAGAGCGAACAGTAGTCATGCCACGAGAAAGGGCCCAGCCGATTCGGCTGGGCCCTTTTCGTATCTCCGTCAGCGGGACGGATGCTGCCGTTCGACATCGGGATGTTCTGCATACCAACGCTCTTCGATGCCCTTGACCCGACGGTGCTCGATCAGGAGCCAGGCACCGGCCACCACCAGCACCACGGCGGAGATGCAGCCGAGTACCACACCCACCGTGTGGTTGGAGGTGGCGTGCGCGGCGAGTGCGGCGACGAACGACACGAGCGCGACCCCGAGAAGGATCAGCGCAGGCAGGTTCTTGGTGTCCTTCATCGTCTCGCCGGCGTGCGGACGGGTCGTCCGTGCATGGTCGACAGGATCGTCTGGACTCTTCATGGGTAATCCTCCTTCGGCACCACTACACCTACCCGGTGCCCACTACGGCGAAACGGAAACGGCGGCGGGTCAGCCCAGCACTGCGGGGCCCGCCAGCACCGGTGCGGCGGTCGCGGCGGTGAGCATCAGCGCCAACAGGAACAGCCCGGCCGCCTGCCAGGCCCACCAGTTCTCGGTGCGTGCGCGGTACTGCAGCGCCCGAGCGAACGACCGCACCGCACCCGCCAGCAGGATGGCGGGCGCACCGAGCGCGAGCAGGCCCCGTTGGGGTGCACCGCAGGCCAGGGCGTCGGCCACCGACCCACTGCAGGTACTCACCCACACCGCGGCGACGCCGAGGAAGGCGCCGCCCAGCAGGGCGACCATCATCGTCGCGCGCACCACCGCGCGGACATCGACGCCTTCGCGCACATCGTGCGGGTTCTGGAACACCGTGCACCTACTCGAACTCTGCCCAACGCTGACGCAGAAGAAATTCCCCCAGGTCACAGAGAGATAAACCTGCCCGCCGCCGTGGCGTCGGCAACATCTGCCCGCGCCGTCGGTGCCCGGCCGTACGATCCGGCCGTGTCCCGCAGCAGTCGCGTCAAACTCTATGCCGCGCTGGGTGTCGCATCGGGTCTGTGCGCCCACGTGCTCGGCACCCCGTTCGGGCTCGCCGTGGCCGTCGCCGTTGTGGTTCCACTGCTGGTCGCCGCGGCGCCGCGGTTCGTGTGGGGCGCGATCACCGGAGCGGCCACCGCGTCGCCGGGGCCCGAGGAGGACATGTCGGGTACGGAGTTCGAGGACCACGTCGCCCGCATCGCCCGCTCCTGCGGGGTCCCGGTGATCATGACCCCGCTGACCGGGGACTGGGGTGTCGACCTCATCCTGGGCGTGCGTCCCAACCGGGTGGCGGTGCAGTGCAAACGTCAATCCCGTCCGGTCGGGGCCGGCGCGGTCCAGGAGGTCGTCGCCGGGGCGCCGATGCAGGACTGTGTCCGCACCATGGTCGTCACGAACAACGAATTCACCCCTGCGGCACGCAAACTCGCCGAACGCCACGGCTGCGAGCTCGTCGGCCGCGACGAGTTGCCCCGGCTGCGGTCGACGATCCGGCGCATCACCGCAGACGGCGTCAGCTCAGGGCGCGACGCACCGCGTCCACCGCGGCGTCGAGTTCCTCCCGCGACACCGTCAGCGCCGGACGGAAGCGCACCGAATCCGCCCCGCTGGCCAGCATGATCACGCGCTGGTCCCACAGGCGGGCGATCAACGCGTCGCGCTTCTCCGGCGTCGGCAGGCTGAACGCGCACATCAGGCCGCGACCACGGACGTCGCGTACCAGGTCGGGGTGTTCGGCGGCGAGCTGCTCGAGCCGCGCCAGCAGATAGCCGCCGGCGTGTGCGGCACGCTCCACCAGATCCTCGGATTCGACGACCTCGAGGATCCGCCGCGCCCGCACCATGTCGGTGAGGTTGCCGCCCCAGGTGGAGTTGATCCGCGAGCTCACCGCGAACACGTTGTCGGCGACCTCGTCGACCCGTCGGCCCGCCATCACCCCGCACACCTGGGTCTTCTTGCCGAATGCGACGACATCAGGGGTGATGCCCAATTGTTGGTAGGCCCACGGCGTTCCGGTGATCCCGCAGCCGGTCTGCACCTCGTCGACGATGAGCAGCGCATCGTACTCGTCGCACAACGTGCGCATCGCGGCGAAGAACTCGGGCCGGAAGTGCCGGTCGCCGCCCTCACCCTGGATCGGCTCGGCGATGAAGCAGGCGATGTCATGTGGGTGGGCCTCGAACGCCGCACGCGCCTGCCGCAGCGATTCCGCCTCGAGGTCGGCCATGGCGGCGGCGTCGAATCCGGGCCGCAGGTACGGTGCGTCGATGCGCGGCCAGTCGAACTTCGGGAACCGCGCCACCTTGTTCGGGTCGGTGTTGGTCAACGACAGCGTGTACCCGCTGCGACCGTGGAACGCCCCGCGCAGGTGCATCACCCGTGTGCCGAGATCCGGTGACAGTCCGCGACTTTCGTTGAGACGGCTCTTCCAGTCGAAGGCCACCTTCAGCGCGTTCTCGACCGCGAGCGCACCGCCGTCGACGAAGAACAGGTGGGGTAGCGCAGGATCCCCGAGTACGCGACTGAACGTGTCGACGAACCGGGCCATCGGCACCGAGTACACGTCGGAGTTGCTGGGTTTGTTCACCGCGGTCCGAGCCAGTTCGGCGCGGAAGTCGTCGTCGGCGGCGAGTGCGGGGTGGTTCATGCCCAGCGCTGACGACGCGAAGAACGTGAACATGTCGAGGTAGCGCTCACCGGTGCGGGCGTCGACGAGCCAGGACCCTGCCGACCGGTCGAGGTCGAGCACCAGATCGAGACCGTCGGCGAGGATGCTGCGGGCGAGCACCGCGTGGACGTCGTCGGGACGGACATCCGCAGCAGCACGTGTCAACATGTCGGTCATGACGCCATCATACCGTATTTTTTCCTGCTGAAATGGCAACACTAAGCACAGGTTCCTATTGACGGGGACGTGTGACGGGGGGCACACCGGGGTACGTTGGACGGGGTGACCAGGGTCCCCGGCGTCGGATTGTTGACCGCACCGCTTCGCGCCGCCGGGGCCGTGACCCGCACCGCCACCGCCGTCGCCCTCGAGGCGCTCGGCGGCCCCACCGCGCGCCGGTGTCAGGCGGTCGGCGACCGCCGCTGGGTCGAGGTGCGCGGCCTCGGCGGTGCGCACGCCGACGACATCGCGAAGGAAGTCGTCCGGGCCGTCGAGAGCACGCCCGGCGTGCGGACGGTCGCCCTCAACACCACCGTCGCGCGGATCGTGGTGACCGTCGACGGCGGCGGCCCCGGATTGCCGGATCTGCTGCGGATCGTCGACCGTGCCGAACGCGCCGCCGATGCCGCGGCGCGCGACGTCCAACCGATGAACCTGCCCGGCGACGATGCGGTGCTCGCGGCGCGCACCGGGGGTGCGGCGTTCGCCCTCGCCGGGGTCGGCCTCTCGGTGACCGCGACGATGCTGCGGTTGCGCGGACTGCCCGAAATCGTCTCCGCGGTACCGACGTTGGCCGACCACATGCCCCGGGTGCGTAAACAGGTCGAGAGCCGGCTCGGGCCCGACGGCACCGATCTGCTGTTCGCCGCCACGCACGCCGCCGCCGCGACGCTGGCGGTCTCCCCCGTCTCCGCCGTCGCCGAGGCCGCCCAGCGCACCATGCTCGCCGCCGAAGCCTGGAACGACCGCGCGGCATGGCGCAGGCACGAACCGGCCCTGGCGCGCCACGCCGCCGACGACCGCCCACCGACGAAACGGGTGTCCCCCGCCGAAGGCAAGCCCGAGCGGTACGCCGACCGGGCCGCCACGATCGGGGCCGTCGCGGGCCTGGCGCTCGGAATGGTGACCGGAAACCCCGCGAGCGCGGGCGAAGCGGCGGTGGTGGCGGCCCCGAAGGCGTTGCGCACCACCCGCGAAGCGTTCGCGTGCGCGCTGAGCCGCGGCCTGACCGCCCGCCACGACGGTCTCGTCCTGCACCCGCGCGCGTTGCGAACCCTCGACCGGATCGACACCGTCGTGATCGATCCGCGCGCACTGCACACCGACGACCTCATGGTCAGCCGGGTACGGGGCCTGACGAACTCACACCGCAGCCGGGCCTGGCAGGCCGCGCGCGCCGCACTGGCCGACGGGGCGATCGGCGGGGGCTGGCACCCCGTGTCGGAGATACCCGGTGCCGGCGACGAGGGCGAAGTTCTCGTCAGCCGGGTCCGAGACCCCTATGCGGCCGCCGTGGTCGCCGAGGCGCGCCGCACCCGGCCGCGGGTCGTGTCCATCGCCGACGACGGATTACGTTCGCTGGCACAGGGTTTCGACCACCTACACCCCGTCGGCGAGTCACCCGACGACGCGCTGGCCGAGGCCGTGGCCGCCGCGAAGGACGCGGGCGCCACCGTCCTGCTCATCACCACCGCCGACATGACCACCCCGCACGCGGCCGACGTCACCGTCGGCGTGCTCCGCGAAGGCCGACCGCCGCCGTGGAGCGCCGACCTGTTCGTCGACGACCTGACCGGCGCGTGGCGGATACTGCACGCCCTGCCCGCCGCGCGGGCGGCGAGCGAGAAGGGCGTCGAGCTGTCGCTGTCGAGTTCCTCGGTCGGCGCGCTGATGCTCATTCCCGGCGTGCCGGGCAGCGGTCCGTTGTCGGCGCACGCCGGCGCGATGGCGGGTCTGCTCTCCGGCGCCACGGCGGGCAACCGGGTCTTCCGCGACCCCTTACCCGGCGCCGAACCCGCGCACGAGTGGCATGCGCTGCCCAAAGACGAGGTCGCCGACCTGCTCCCCCGGCGCGACCGCTCCGCCGACGACCGGAGCGACCGCACTCTCGTCCCCGAACCCGTTGCGGCCCTGTGGTCCTACGCCACCGACTTCGTCGGGGAGGTGCGCGCCAACCTGGCCGACCCGCTCACCCCGATCCTGGCCACCGGTGCGATGGCCAGCGCGCTGCTCGGGTCACCGTTCGACGCCGCGCTCGTCGGCGGGGTGGTGCTCGGCAACGCCGCGTTGACCGCCGAACAACAGCTGCACGCCGAACGCACCCTGCGGCGGCTGCTGGCGGTGCAGGATCCGCCCGCCCGCCGCAGGCTCGGCGACACCGAGGCCGACGGGGACGAGGAGATCCCGGCCAACCGACTGCAGCCCGGCGACGTGATCGAGGTGCGCTCCGGTGAGGTCGTGCCCGCCGACGTCCGGCTGATCGAGGCGCACACCGTCGAGGTCGACGAATCGTCGCTGACCGGTGAGTCGTTGCCGGTGGCCAAGGAGACCGACCCGGCGCCGGGAGCCCCGCTGGCCGAACGGGTCTGCATGCTCTACGCCGGGTCCACGGTGGTCGCGGGCCGTGCGGTCGGGATCGTGACCGCGGTCGGCGCCCGCTCGGAGATGCAGCGCGCGCTGGCGATGGCGCCGTCGAAGTCGCGGGAGATCGGCCTGCAGGCACAGCTGCGCCGGATCACCGGGCGCATGCTGCCGTGGAGCCTGGCCGGCGGTGCGTTCGTCGGACTGCTGTCCGCATTGCGGCGCACCCCGCTGCGGGAATCGGCGGCCAGCGCCGTCGGGGTGATGGTGGCCGCCGTGCCCGAGGGGCTGCCCCTGGTCGCCACGCTGGCCCAGTTGGCCGCCGCACAGCGGCTGTCCGGGGAGTCGGTGCTGATCCGCAACCCGCACTCGGTCGAGGCGCTGGCGCGCGTACAGGTGGTGTGCTTCGACAAGACCGGCACGCTGAGCGAGAACCGCCTGCAGGTCAAGGCATTACGTCCGGTCGCGGGCTACACCGAGGCCGACGTGCTGACCAAGGCGGCCAGCACCGTCGTCGTCCGCAACGGTGAGCGCACCGAACACGCCACCGACGACGCGATCCTGCGCGCCGCGGGCGGTGCGGATCCCGAGGCCGGGACGCGCGAACCCGATGCGGTGCTGCCGTTCCAGTCCGGCCGTCCGTACGCCGCGACACTGACCGGCAACCGGCTCACGATCAAGGGGGCACCCGAGCGGATCGCCGCCGCGTTGGCCGAAGACGGCACCGCGCTCACCGCGTTGTTCGACGAGATGACCGCGCAGGGCCTGCGCGTGCTCGCCGTCGCCGAATGCGACCTCAGCGACACCGACGCGTGCGCGGCCGCCCAAGACCCCGAACGGCTGGAGAGGCTGTGCGCGAGCAACCTGCGGCCGGTGGGTGCGGTCGGACTGGCCGACACGCCGCGACCCGCCGCGCGGGATCTGCTGCGCGCCCTCGACGACCAGGGCATCGGCGTGCGGCTGATCACCGGCGACCATCCCGTCACCGCCGCCGTGGTGGCCGGCGACCTCGGGCTCGACGTCACTCCCGACGAGGTGGTCACCGGCGACGAGTGGGAGAACATGTCGGCCGACGAGCGCGCCACCGCGGTGGCCGAGCGCGCGGTGTTCGCGCGGATGACCCCGGAGCACAAGGTCGACGTCGTCCAGGCGCTCGAGGCCGGCGGTGTGGTGACCGCGATGGTCGGTGACGGCGCCAACGACGCCGCGGCGATCCGCGCGGCCAGCGTCGGGATCGGGGTGGCCGCCGCGGGTAGCGACCCGGCGCGCACCGCCGCCGACGTCATGCTGCTCGACGGGCACATCGAGGCGCTGCTCGACGCGATCGACGAGGGCAACCAGCTGTGGCGGCGCGTGCAGTCGGCGGTGTCGGTGTTGTTGGGCGGCAACGCCGGTGAGGTGTGCTTCGCGTTGATCAGCAGCCTGCTCACCGGCCGGTCGGTGCTCAACGCCCGACAGATGCTGCTGGTCAACATGCTCACCGACGCGTTGCCCGCCGCCGCGCTGGCGGTCAGCCCGCAGGCCGAGAACGGCACCGCCGACCGCGACGAGGCCGCGATGTGGCGGGCGATCGGGATCCGCGGTGCGGCCACCACGACGGGGGCGACGGCGGCCTGGCTGATGGCCAGCGTCACCGGGACCCCGCGGCGCGCGGCCACCGCCGCACTCATCGGTCTGGTGTCCACGCAGATGCTGCAGACGCTGCTGGACTCCCACGCGCCGCTGGTGGTCGCGACCAACGTCGCCACCTTCGCGACGATGATCGGGATCATCAGCACGCCGGTGATCAGCCAGCTGTTCGGCTGCACCCCGGTGGGGCCGTTCGCGTGGAGTCAGGCGTTCCTGGCCGCGGCGGGGGCGACGGCGCTGTCCGCACTCGCGCCCGCGGTGCTCGAACGCCTCACCGGCACAGTGTCAGTCGACGATCTCGATGACCCCGGCGCGGACCAGGACGGTGTAGATCTCGGTGAACGGCGGCGTGAGGACCCGGACGGCGCCGCCGAGGAGCGCATCCTGGCCGCTGCTGCGCACCAGGTCGGCAAGTAGGTTCCCCATGACTCACGACGCTAGAGCCGCCCGGGAAACGAAGGGTGACGAAGAGGTGGCCGGCGAGGTGTCCGGCGAGGTGTCCGGCGCCCCATCGCACCGTGACGTCGCGGCCCGGGTGGCCGGTGCCGAACGGTTCGCGGTCACGCTGCCGCTGCTCGGGCGGGTGCCGATCCCGCGGCCGGATCAACTCGCCTTCTACGCGGCGCTGGCGGGTCTGGTGGCGGTGGAACTGGTGGAGTGGCCGGTGGCCGTGGCGATCGGTGCGGGCCACGCCCTGGTCAGTCAGCGTCGGGAAAATCCGCACCAAACGGGCTAACAGCCGTAAAACTTACGGTACGTGCTGTCGACCCTCGTAAAATGTCTGTAGGATGATCGTGCTTCGGGTTCGCACGTTCGCCGCTGTCCGGATCTGCTGCAGCAGATCCTCGAGCGCACGTGCCGAACCCACCCGCACCAGCAGCACGTAGCTCTCGTCGCCGGCCACCGAGTGGCAGGACTCGATCTCCGCTATGTGTTCGAGCCGTGCGGGAGCATCATCGGGTTGAGACGGGTCGAGAGGGGTGATCGCGACGAACGCCGACAGCTGGTGTCCGACCGCTTCCGGGCTCAGCTTCGCCTGGTATCCGGTGACGACACCCCGCGCCTCCAACCGCCGCACCCGTGACTGCACCGCCGACACCGACAATCCCGCGCTGGCCGCCAGATGTGCGAGCGTGGCCCGCCCGTCGGTCACGAGTTCACGCGCCAGTATGCGATCGATCTCATCGAGCGGCGCAGGTGAATGCGGGTGCTCGTCGGGTTCACCCATGCGCGCACTGTAGCCGAGCCCACCACCCCCGAAACGCATACGACACCGAGAAACTCATCACCGACGACCGATCAGGACAGGGACAACAATGACCGCCACCTCCGCCCCCCCCACCGCGTCCGGCGTGCTGCCGACCGCCGACGAGCTCAGGGTCCGCGTCCGCGGCGCACTCGACGCGATCGGCGCCACCACAGCGCTGGGCGGTCCCGGGGAGGCCGGGCTGCCCGCCAGTACGCCGATCACCGGTGAGGTGCTGTTCACCGTCGCCGAGATGTCGCCCGCGCAGACCGACGCCACGATCGCCGCCGCCGCCGAGGCCTTCACGCAGTGGCGCACCACCCCGGCCCCGGTACGCGGCGCGCTGGTGGCCCGCCTGGGCGAACTGCTCACCGAACACAAGGCCGCGCTGGCGACACTGGTCACCGTCGAGGCGGGCAAGATCACCTCCGAGGCGCTCGGCGAGGTGCAGGAGATGATCGACATCTGCCAGTTCGCGGTCGGCCTGTCGCGTCAGCTGTACGGCAAGACGATCGCCTCCGAGCGCCCCGGCCACCGGCTCATGGAGACCTGGCATCCGCTCGGCGTGGTCGGGGTGATCACCGCGTTCAACTTCCCGGTCGCGGTGTGGTCGTGGAACACCGCGGTGGCGCTGGTGTGCGGCGACACGGTCGTGTGGAAGCCGTCCGAACTCACCCCGCTCACCGCGATCGCCTGTCAGGCCCTGGCGCAGCGGGCGGCCGCCGACGTCGGCGCACCGGCCGCGGTCGCCGGGCTGGTCCTCGGTGGCCGGGAGGTGGGCGAGGCGCTGGTCGACGATCCGCGCGTCGCGCTGCTGTCGGCGACGGGCTCGGTGCGGATGGGTCGGCAGGTGGGGCCCCGGGTGGCGCAGCGCTTTGGCAAGGCGCTGCTCGAACTCGGCGGCAACAACGCCGCAATCGTCACGCCGTCGGCGGACCTCGACCTCGCGGTGCGGGCCATCGTGTTCTCGGCGGCGGGTACCGCCGGACAGCGCTGTACGACGCTGCGCCGGCTGATCGCACACCGGTCGGTGGCCGATGAACTCGTCGAGCGGATCGCCGCCGCGTATCGCCAACTGCCCGTTGGTGATCCGTCAACGGACGGGACGCTGGTCGGCCCGCTCATCCACGAGACCGCCTACCGCGACATGGTCGCCGCCCTCGAGACCGCACGCGCCGACGGCGGTGAGGTGATCGGCGGTGAGCGCCGGATGTTCGACGGGGAGACGGGCGACACGTCGTACTACGTCACCCCGGCGGTGGTGCGGATGCCCGCCCAGACCGCGGTCGTGCACGCCGAGACGTTCGCCCCGATCCTCTACGTGTTGACCTACGACGACCTCGACGAGGCAATCGCGCTGAACAATGAGGTGCCACAAGGTCTTTCGTCGGCGATCTTCACCATGGACATGCGGGAGGCCGAACGCTTCCTGGCCGCCGACGGGTCGGACTGCGGTATCGCGAACGTCAACATCGGCACCTCGGGTGCCGAGATCGGCGGGGCGTTCGGCGGGGAGAAGCAGACCGGCGGCGGCCGCGAATCCGGGTCCGACGCGTGGAAGGCCTACATGCGGCGCGCCACCAACACGGTCAACTACTCCACCGAGTTGCCGCTGGCGCAAGGCGTGCACTTCGGCTAGCCGCTGCGGGCCTTCTTGCGCGGACGGCTCGCCGGCTCGACCGGTGCGGGGTCGGCGCCGGAGCGTCCGAGTTCGCGGGCCAGCAGCGCGGTGCCGCCGACGGCCACCAGCACCGGCCATTCCACCAGCCCGGCCGCGCCCACCGCGCCCAGGGTCAGCAGCGCCGCGGGTGTGGAGTGGCTGCCGCTGCTCAAACCCTGCCGCACCCCGCTCGCCGCGCCCTGCACACCGCCGACCACTCCGTTGACGGCCGCGCCGCCGACGGCGCCGGCGGCCGCGGCGGTCGCGTTGGCGGTTTCGGTGACCAGGCGGACCGCACCTCCGACGATGTTCATCGCATTCCTGCCTTCCCGGTCGGATGACCCCATGGTGCACCCGGGCGGTGCTTGATCGACGCGGGTTCGACAGGATCGGCCCATGGACATCGACAACAGCGTCGTGGCGATCACCGGGGCGGGTTCGGGTATCGGGCGCGCGCTGGCCGAGTCGTTCGCCGCCGCGGGGGCGGCGCGGTTGGTGCTCGGCGACGTCGACGACGCCGGACTCGCCGCCACCGCGCAGCGGCTGACGTCGACCGGGGCGGCCGTCACCACCCTGCACGCGGACGCGGGCTCGGCCGACGACATCGCAGCGATGATCGCCGAACCGGTGGACGTCTTCGTCGCCAACGCCGGGATCATGGGTGCCCCAGGGCTGGGCACCGAGGCGGACTGGGACCGGATCCTCGAGGTGAACGTGCGCGCCCACATCCGCGCCGCGATGCTGCTGGTGCCGCAGTGGCAGGCCCGCGGCCGCGGCCACTTCGTCGCCGTCGCGTCGGCGGCCGGCCTGCTCACCCAGCTCGGTGCGGCCGGGTATGCGGTGAGCAAGCACGCCGCCGTGGGCTTCGCCGAATGGCTGGCGGTGACCTACGGCGACGACGGGATCGGCGTGACGTGCGTGTGCCCGATGGGTGTCGACACCCCGCTGCTCGACGCGGTCCGCGACGCACCTGACCCCGACGCGCGGCTGAGCGGGAACTCGGTGGTCAGCGCGGGCACCGTGCTCAGCCCGGCAGAGGTGGCCGAGCAGACCGTCGCCGCCGTGCGCGACGGCCGCTTCCTGGTGCTCCCCCACCCCGAGGTGCGCGACATGCTGGCGGGCAAGGCGGCCGACCACGATCGGTGGATCGCGGGGATGCGGCGCTACCAGCGGTCGCTGTTGGGGTAGCACCGTCGAGCGTCGGGGTGTGCCACGCGTTTCTGTCCGACCCGTGACAGAACCCGACGCTGGGCGGCGCGGGGCACTTGTCGGGGGTACCCGGCACCATGGTGGAGATGACGCCACAACCCGCCGACGGTTTCTCCCGGTTCAGTCCGCTGACCCGGGAGTGGTTCGCGGGCACCTTCGTCGAACCCACCCCGGCCCAGGCGCAGGCCTGGTCGGCCATCGCCGACGGGGACAACACGCTGGTCATCGCCCCGACCGGATCCGGTAAGACGCTCGCGGCGTTCCTGTCGGCCATCGACCGGCTGGCGTCCTCGGAACCGCGGCCCGTCGGCGCGGGCACCCGGGTGCTGTACGTCTCCCCGCTCAAGGCGCTCGCCGTCGACGTCGAGCGCAACCTGCGCACCCCGCTGACCGGCATCGCCAGGGTGGCCGAACGACACGGCCAGACCCCGCCGAGCATCAGCGTCGGCGTGCGCTCCGGGGACACCACGCCCGCGCAGCGCCGTGAACTCGTCACCCGGCCGCCCGACATCCTCATCACCACGCCCGAATCGCTGTTCCTGATGTTGACGTCAGCGGCGCGCGACACCCTCGCCGAGGTGGAGACCGTCATCGTCGACGAGGTGCACGCCCTGGCGGCCACCAAGCGCGGCGCGCATCTGGCGCTGTCGCTGGAACGGCTCGACCAGCTGATGGACCGGCCCGCGCAGCGCATCGGGCTGTCCGCGACCGTGCGCCCGCCCGAGGAGGTGGCCCGGTTCCTGTCCGGCCACGCCCCGACGACCATCGTGGCCCCGCCGGCCGCCAAGACCTTCGACCTGTCGGTGCACGTGCCGGTGCCCGATATGGCCGACCTCGAGAACAACACGATCTGGCCCGACGTCGAGGAGCAGATCGTCGACCTGGTCGAGGCGCACCGCTCCTCGATCGTGTTCGCGAACTCACGCCGGCTGGCCGAACGGTTGACGTCGCGGCTCAACGAGATCCATGCCGAACGCACCGGGACCGAACTCGACGGCCGCAACGACAAGGTGGGCGGCGGGGCCCCCGCCCAGTTGATGGGCAGCGGGCAGAGTTTCGGGGCCGACCCGCTGCTCGCCAAGGCCCACCACGGGTCGGTCAGCAAGGAACAGCGCGCGATCGTCGAAGACGACCTGAAGAGCGGCAGGCTCAAGGCCGTCGTCGCCACGTCGAGTCTGGAACTCGGCATCGACATGGGCGCGGTCGACCTCGTCATCCAGGTCGAGTCCCCGCCATCGGTGGCCAGCGGTCTGCAGCGCGTCGGCCGGGCCGGCCACCAGGTCGGCGAGATCTCCCAGGGTGTGCTGTTCCCCAAACACCGCACCGACCTCATCGGCTGCGCGGTCACCGTGCAGCGCATGCTCGGCGGTCAGATCGAGAGTATGCGCGTACCCGCCAACCCACTCGACGTGCTCGCTCAGCACACTGTGGCGGCCGCGGCGCTCGAACCCCTCGACGCCGACCGCTGGTTCGACGCGGTGCGGCGCAGCGCGCCGTTCGCGACGCTGCCGCGCAGCGCGTTCGAGGCGACGCTGGACCTGCTGTCGGGCAAGTACCCGTCGACGGAGTTCGCCGAACTGCGGCCCCGGCTCGTATACGACCGGGATGCCGGCACGCTGACCGCGCGGCCGGGTGCGCAGCGGCTGGCCGTCACCTCCGGCGGCGCGATCCCCGACCGCGGACTGTTCACCGTCTATCTCGCCACCGAGTCCGAGAAGCCCTCGCGCGTGGGCGAATTGGACGAGGAGATGGTTTACGAGTCGCGGCCGGGCGACGTCATCTCGCTGGGCGCGACGAGTTGGCGGATCACCGAGATCACCCACGACCGCGTGCTGGTGATCCCCGCGCCGGGTCAGCCCGCGCGGCTGCCGTTCTGGCGCGGCGACGGTGTCGGGCGGCCCGCCGAACTGGGCGCCGCGGTCGGCGCGTTCACCGGGGAGCTCGCCGCGCTGGGCGCCGACGCGTTCGCCGAACGCTGCCGCACCATGGGGTTCAACGACTACGCCACCGACAACCTCTTCCGGCTGCTCGACGATCAGAAGCAGGCCACCGGCACGGTGCCCACCGACACCACCTTCGTCGTCGAGCGGTTCCGCGACGAACTCGGCGACTGGCGGATCATCCTGCACTCCCCCTACGGGTTGCGGGTGCACGGCCCGCTCGCGCTGGCGGTCGGGCGGCGGCTGCGCGAACGGTACGGCATCGACGAGAAGCCGACCGCCTCCGACGACGGCATCATCGTCCGGCTCCCTGACACCGACTTCGACGGCGGCGCAACGTCGTTCGCGGAGCTGTTCGTCTTCGACGCCGATGAGATCGAACCGCTGGTGACCGCGGAGGTCGGCGGGTCGGCGCTGTTCGCGTCGCGGTTCCGCGAATGCGCGGCGCGGGCACTGCTGCTGCCGCGACGCAATCCGGGTAAGCGTTCCCCGCTGTGGCATCAGCGGCAGCGCGCCGCGCAGCTGCTCGACGTCGCCCGCAAGTACCCCGACTTCCCGATCGTGCTCGAGGCCGTCCGCGAATGCCTGCAGGACGTCTACGACGTGCCCGCTCTGGTCGAGGTGATGCACCGGATCGCGCAGCGCCGCCTGCGGGTGGTCGAGGTGGAGACCACCACGCCGTCGCCGTTCGCGGCCTCGCTGCTGTTCGGCTACGTCGGCGCGTTCATGTACGAGGGCGACAGCCCGCTGGCCGAACGCCGCGCCGCCGCACTGTCGTTGGACAGCACACTGCTCGCCGAACTGCTCGGCCGCGTCGAGCTGCGCGAGCTGCTCGACGCCGACGTCATCGCCGCCACGGGCCGTCAGTTGCAGCACCTCGCCGAGGACCGCCGCGCCAAGGACGCCGAAGGGGTCGCCGACCTGCTGCGGCTCCTCGGCCCGTTGACCGTCGAGGAGATCGCCGAACGCGCCACCACCGACGACGTCGGCGGCTGGCTGGAGGCCCTGCGGTCGGCCAAGCGGGTGGTGACGGTGTCCTACGCCGGACGGACGTGGTGGGTGGCGATCGAGGATGTCGGCCTGCTGCGCGACGGCGTCGGGATCGCGGTGCCCGTCGGTGTGCCGATCTCGTTCCTCGATCCGGTGGTCGATCCGCTGGGTGAGCTGATCGGTCGGTACGCGCGCACCCACGGGCCGTTCACCACCGCGGAGGCGGCGGCCCGGTTCGGTCTCGGGCTGCGGGTCACCGGCGATGTACTGGGCCGGATGACGGTCGACGGCCGGCTGGTGCGCGGCGAGTTCACCGACGCACCCTCCGGTGATCCGGCGGGCACCGAACAGTGGTGCGACGGTGACGTGCTCAAGATCCTGCGCCGCCGCTCGCTCGCCGCGCTGCGAGCCCAGGTCGAGCCGGTCAGCACCACCGCCTACGCCCGCTTCCTGCCAGCGTGGCAGCACGTCGGGTCGACGCACAGCGCGGGGATCGACGGGCTCGCCTCGGCACTCGATCAGCTCGCCGGTGTGCCGATCCCGGCGTCGGCGGTGGAACCGCTGGTGCTCTCGCAGCGGGTGCGCGACTACCAGCCCGCGATGCTCGACGAACTGCTGGCCGGTGGCGAGTTCATGTGGTCGGGTACTGGTCAGATCGGCGGCGGCGACGGCTGGATCGCCTTCCACCACGCCGAGGCCGCACCGCTGACGCTGACCGCCCCGGTCGAACTCGAGTTCACCGACACCCACCGCGCCATCATGGAGATCCTCGGTGCTGGCGGCGCGTATTTTTTCCGTCAACTTGCCGGAGGCGACTCGGAGACCTTCAAAACCGCACTGTGGGAACTGATCTGGGCCGGATGGGTCACCGGCGACACGTTCGCCCCGGTCCGCGCGATGCTGTCGGGGAGTCGACGGTCCACGGGCAGGCGGGGCGCTCCGGCGCACCGGCAGCGGGCCCGGCCGCCGCGGTTGAGCAGTTACAGCATCGCCCACGCGCAGACCCGCACCAGCGACCCGACTGTGGCGGGCCGATGGTCGGCGATGCCCCCCGCCGAGCCGGATTCCACGGTGCGCGCGCACTTTTCGGCCGAACTGCTGCTCAACCGGCACGGTGTGCTGACCAAGGGCGCCGCCGTCGCCGAAGGCGTGCCGGGCGGGTTCGCGATGCTGTACAAGGTGCTCAAGGCCTTCGAGGAGACCGGCCGCTGTCAGCGCGGCTACTTCGTCGAATCGCTGGGCGGGGCGCAGTTCGCGGTGGCCTCGACGGTCGACCGGCTGCGTACCTATCTCGACGAGGTCGACCAGGACCGCCGCGAGTACAACGCGGTGGTGCTCGCCGCGGCCGACCCGGCCAATCCGTACGGGGCGGCGCTGCCGTGGCCGGTGCGCACCCCCGACGGTGAGGCGGAGGGGTCGCACCGGCCCGGCCGCAAGGCGGGTGCGCTGGTCGCGCTCGTCGACGGCGAGCTCGCGTGGTTCCTCGAGCGGGGCGGCCGGTCGCTGCTGAGTTTCACCGACGACGCCGACGCGCAGTTGGCCGCGGCGGCCGCGCTGGCCGATCTGGTGGGCCGGGGCCGGGTGCAGACGCTGCTCGTCGAGAAGGTCAACGGGGTGGGGGTGCTGGAACCCGGGCAGGGCGGGGTGCGCGCGGCCGTGCAGGATGCGTTGACGGGGGCGGGGTTCAGCCGGACCCCCCGCGGTCTGAGATTGAGGTGAGCGGCGCCGATGCCCGAAGGTGACACGGTCTACCGCACCGCCACCGCGCTGCGCGACGGCCTCGAGGGTAAGACGTTGACCCGCTGCGACGTCCGCGTCCCACGCTACGCGACCGTGGACTTGAGCGGGCACGTCGTCGACGAGGTGCTCAGCCGCGGCAAGCACCTGTTCATCCGCGTCGGCCCGGCCAGCATCCACTCGCACCTGAAGATGGAGGGCAGCTGGAAGGTGGTGCCCGCGTCGCGGCCGAGCCGCGCCGGCTACCGGATCCGCATCATCCTCGAGGCCGGCGAAGGCGAGCAGGCGGTGCAGGCCGCGGGCATCGACCTCGGCGTCCTGGAGATCCTCGACCGCGACCACGACATGGACGCGGTCGCGCACCTCGGGCCCGATCTGCTCGGCGACGATTGGGAACCCCGCGTCGCCGCGCAGAACCTCGTCGCCGATCCGGAGCGTCCGCTGTCGGCGGCGCTGCTCGACCAGCGCAACCTCGCCGGGGTCGGCAACGTCTACGCCAACGAGCTGTGCTTCATCTTCGGCCACCTGCCGACCGCGCCGGTCAGCGCGGTCGCCGATCCGCTGCGCGTCGTCCAGCGGGCGCGAGACATGTTGTGGCTGAACCGGTCCCGATGGAACCGCACCACCACCGGCGACACCCGACCGGGCCGCGACGTGTGGGTGTACGGCCGGGCCGGCAAGCCGTGCCGCCGCTGTGGGACACCGATCAAACGGGACGGCGACGGGGACCGGGTCACCTACTGGTGCCCGCACTGCCAGCACTGACCCGCGAATCGACGAGACTACGGTTGTTGACGCATTTCGGGCGAGATCGCGCAACAACCGTAGTCTCGGCGCCGCCTTTGTTTCGTCCGGAAGTTTCCGCAATATCCTGTGGCCGCCACCGACGAGTGGTTCCCTGGATGGGGTGAACACGGCTACCGCGCCGGACACACGCACCGGACGGGGTGTGAACCTCGCCCTGGCGACTTGGGTTTCGGCGATCAACTTCTGGGCCTGGAACATGATCGGTCCGCTGTCGACGACGTACGCCGGCGATCTGACGTTGAGCAGCACCGAGGCATCCATGCTGGTGGCCACCCCCATCCTGGTCGGGTCGCTGGGCCGGATCGTGGTGGGTTCGCTCACCGACCGCTTCGGCGGCCGCGTGATGTTCATCGCCATCTCGTTGGCGTCGATCGTCCCGGTGCTCGCCGTCGGCGCCGCCGGAGCGGCGGGATCGTATCCCCTGCTGCTGGTGTTCGGGTTCTTCCTCGGGATCGCCGGCACGATATTCGCCGTCGGGATCCCGTTCGCCAACCACTGGTACGAGGCGTCGCGGCGCGGCTTCGCCACCGGCGTCTTCGGGATGGGCATGGTCGGAACCGCACTGTCGGCCTTCTTCACCCCACGGTTCGTCCACTGGTTCGGCCTGTTCACCACCCACCTGATCGTCGCCGTTGCACTGGCCCTCACCGCGGCGCTGTGTCTGTTCGCCATGCACGACTCCCCTCACTTCGCCCCCAACACCGACGCGGTGCTGCCAAAACTCAAAGCGGCCGCCAAACTTCGTGTCACATGGGAGATGTCGTTCCTCTACGCCGTCGTCTTCGGCGGTTTCGTGGCGTTCAGCAACTACCTGCCCACCTACATCAAAACCATCTACGGCTTCTCGGCCGTCGACGCAGGTGCCCGCACCGCCGGGTTCGCGCTCGCCGCCGTGCTGGCCCGACCGATCGGCGGCGCGCTCGCCGACCGGGTCGCACCCAAGTACGTCGTGCTGGCGTCGTTCGCCGGTACCGCCGCCCTGGCGTTCGTCGCGGTGTTCCAACCGCCGCCGGACGTGTGGTCGGCGGCCACGTTCATCACCCTCGCCGTCTTCCTCGGTATCGGCACCGGCGGGGTGTTCGCGTGGGTGGCGCGACGGTCGCCTGCGCAGTCCGTCGGCTCCATCACCGGAATCGTCGCGGCCGCAGGCGGACTCGGCGGGTACTTCCCGCCGCTGGTGATGGGCGCGTCCTACGACGCGGTCGACAACGATTACACGGTCGGCCTGCTGCTGTTGGTGGCGACGGCGCTGATCGCCTTCGCCTACACCGCCGTGCGGTTACACGCCCACGAACCACACCCGAAGGAGGCGACGCCGTGACCAGTGCCCCGCGCACCGGCGGTGTGGTCGAGGAACTCCTGCAACGCAGCGGCCGGTTCTTCACCCCCGGCGAGTTCTCCGAAGACCTGCGCACGGTGACCCGACGCGGCGGCCGCGAGGGCGACGTGTTCTACCGCGACCGGTGGAGTCACGACAAGGTGGTGCGCTCCACCCACGGGGTGAACTGCACCGGGTCGTGTTCGTGGAAGGTGTACGTCAAGGACGGCATCATCACCTGGGAGACCCAGGAGACCGATTATCCGTCGGTGGGTCCGGACCGCCCGGAGTACGAGCCACGCGGCTGTCCACGCGGTGCGGCGTTCTCCTGGTACACCTACTCGCCGACTCGGGTGCGCTACCCGTATGCCCGCGGCGTGCTGGTCGAGATGTTCCGGGAAGCCAAGGCGCGCTTGGGCGATCCGGTCCTGGCGTGGGCCGACATCCAGTCCGACGCGGGCCGGCGCAGGCGGTATCAGCAGGCCCGCGGCAAGGGTGGTCTGGTGCGCGTCACCTGGGCCGAGGCCACCGAGATGATCGCCGCCGCCCATGTGCACACCATCAAGACCTACGGCCCCGACCGCATCGCCGGGTTCTCCCCCATCCCGGCCATGTCGATGGTCAGCCACGCCGCCGGGTCCCGCTTCGTCGAGTTGATCGGCGGGGCGATGACGTCGTTCTACGACTGGTACGCCGATCTCCCGGTGGCCTCCCCGCAGGTGTTCGGCGACCAGACCGACGTCCCCGAATCCGGGGACTGGTGGGATGCGTCGTATCTGATGATGTGGGGCTCCAACGTCCCGGTCACCCGCACCCCGGATGCGCACTGGATGGCGGAAGTGCGCTACCGCGGCACGAAGGTGGTCACCGTCAGCCCCGACTACGCCGACAACACGAAGTTCGCCGACGAGTGGATGCCCTGCGCGGCGGGCACCGACGGCGCCCTCGCGATGGCGATGGGCCACGTCATTCTCTCTGAATTCTTTGTCCGACAACGGGTCCCGTTCTTCGTCGACTACGTCCGCCAGTACACCGACCTGCCGTTCCTTGTCAAGCTCGAGGAGCGCGGCGGGGCCCTGGTACCCGGGAAGAACCTCACGGCGGCCGATCTCGAGCACCGGGTCGAGAACGCCGCGTTCAAGCCGGCGCTGCTCGACGGGGCCACCGACACGGTCGCCGTCCCGCCGGGATCGCTCGGATTCCGGTTCGGCGACGACGGCGTGGGCCGGTGGAACCTCGACCTCGGTGACCTGTCGCCGGCGCTGACCGTCGCCAAGGACGGCGGCGAGGTCGCGGCGATCACGCTGACCCGCTTCGACACCGTCGACGGCCACGGCGAGACCCTGCTGCGGGGGGTGCCGGTCCGCCGGGTCGGTGCTCACCTCGTGTGCACGGTGTTCGATCTCATGCTCGCCCAGTACGGGGTGGCGCGGCCGGGGCTGCCCGGCGACTGGCCGACGGGCTACGACGACCCCGACCGCCCCTACACCCCCGCCTGGCAGGAAGCCATCACCGGGGTGTCTGCGGCCCAGGCTGTCCGCGTGGCGCGTGAATTCGCCGACAACGCAGTCGAATCCGGCGGACGTTCGATGATCATCATGGGCGCCGGGATCTGTCAGTGGTTCCACGGCGACGTCACCTACCGTGCGGTGCTCGCGCTGCTGATCCTCACCGGATCGATGGGTCGCAACGGCGGCGGGTGGGCGCATTACGTCGGTCAGGAGAAGTGCCGCCCGGTCACGGGGTGGTCGACGATGGCGATGGCCACCGACTGGGCGCGCCCGCCGCGGCAGATGCCCGGCACGTCGTACTGGTACGTGCACACCGACCAGTGGCGCTACGACGGCTACCGCGCCGACGCGCTGGCCACCCCGACCGCGCGCGGACGGTTCACCGGCAAGCACACGATGGACGTGCTGGCCGCGTCGGCGGCGATGGGGTGGATGCCGTTTTACCCGCAGTTCGACCGGTCCAGCCTCGACGTCGCCGACGAGGCCCGCGCCGCCGGGCGCGATATCCCGGAATACGTCGCCGAGCAGTTGGCCTCGGGAGCGCTGAAGTTCGCGATCAGCGACCCGGACGATCCGGCGAACTGGCCACGTGTCCTCGACGTGTGGCGGGCGAACCTGCTGGGCTCGTCGAGCAAGGGCAACGAGTACTTCCTGCGGCACCTGCTCGGCACGACCTCCAACCTGCAGGCGTCGCCCACGCCGGAACACCTGCGCCCCAACGCCGTCGCGTGGCCAGATGACATCCCGGAGGGCAAACTCGACCTGCTGATGTCGATCGACTTCCGGATGACCTCGACCACGTTGCTGTCCGACGTGGTGCTGCCCGCGGCGACCTGGTACGAGAAGGCGGATCTCAACACCACCGACATGCATCCCTACGTGCATGCGTTCACCCCGGCCATCGACCCGCCATGGGAGACCCGTTCGGACTTCGAGGCGTTCCGCGCGATCACGCTGGCGTTCTCCGCGATGGCGAAGAAACACCTGGGCACGCGCACCGACATCGTGCTCGGCGCACTGCAGCACGACACCCCCGCCGCGATGGCGTACCCGGCAGGCACAGAACACGATTGGCGCAGCACCGGTGAAACGCCGCGGCCCGGTCAGACCATGGGGCCGGTCGCGATCGTGGAGCGCGACTACGCCGCCGTCGCCGAGAAGTGGGCGACGCTGGGACCCCTGGTCGACCGACTCGGGTTGACGACCAAAGGGGTCACCACCCACCCGACGAAGGAGGTCGGTGAACTCGCCGCGAAATTCGGGGTGCTGAACTCTGGGCCAGCGGCGGGCCGTCCCGCGATCACCACGGCCGAACGAATGGCCGACGTCATCCTGGCCCTGTCCGGCACCTCGAACGGACGGTTGGCGGTCGAGGGGTTCGAACAGCTGTCCCGGCGGACCGGCCGCACGCTGACTCATCTCGCCGGAGGTAGTGAAGAGCGCCGGATCACCTACGCCGACACTCAGGCGCGGCCGGTGCCGGTGATCACGAGCCCGGAGTGGTCGGGCAGCGAGACCGGTGGGCGCCGCTACGCCCCGTTCACGGTGAACATCGAGGAGCTCAAACCGTTCCACACGCTGACGGGCCGGATGCACTTCTACCTCGATCACGACTGGCTCGAGGAACTCGGCGAGCAGCTGCCGATCTACCGGCCGCCGCTGGACATCCACCGACTCTTCGGCGAGCCGGAACTCGGCAACGAGGGCATCGGTTTGACCGTGCGATATCTGACCCCGCATTCGAAGTGGTCGATCCACTCCGAATATCAGGACAACCTGTTCATGCTCTCGCTGTCCCGCGGCGGGCCCACCATGTGGATGAGTCCGGGCGACGCCGCAAAAATCGGTGCAGCCGACAACGATTGGGTGGAGGCCGTCAACCGGAACGGCGTACTGGTGTGCCGGGCGATCGTCAGCCACCGGATGCCCGACGGGGTGGTGTTCGTCTACCACGCCCAGGAGCGCGTCATCGATGTCCCGCTGACCGAGACCACCGGCAAGCGCGGCGGCATTCACAACTCGCTCACCCGGTTGCTGGTGAAACCGAGCCACCTCGCCGGCGGTTACGCCCAGACGGCGTTCGCGTTCAACTACCTAGGGCCCACCGGGAACCAGCGCGACGAGGTGACGGTGGTGCGGCGTCGCTCGCAGGAGGTGGTCTACCAGTGAAGGTCATGGCCCAGATGGCGATGGTGATGAACCTCGACAAATGCATCGGATGCCACACCTGCTCGGTCACCTGCAAACAGGCGTGGACGAATCGCTCTGGTACCGAGTACATCTGGTTCAACAACGTCGAAACCCGTCCCGGACAGGGATATCCGCGGACCTATGAGGACCAGGATCGGTGGCGGGGCGGCTGGGTTCGCGACCGGCGGGGCCGACTGCGGCTACGCGACGGCGGCCGGCTGTCGAAACTGCTGCGTATCTTCGCCAACCCGAAACTGCCCAGCATCGACGACTATTACGAGCCCTGGACCTACGACTACGAGAACCTGACCACCGCACCGCTGGGCGAGCACATGCCGGTGGCCGCGCCGCGCAGCCTGATCAGCGGCGAGCCGATGAAGGTGCAGTGGTCGGCGAACTGGGACGACAACCTCGGCGGGTCACCGCAGATCCTGCCCGGCGACCCGGTGCTCGCGAAGGTCAGCGAAAAGGTCCGGCTCGAACTGGAACAGACGTTCATGTTCTACCTGCCGCGCATCTGCGAGCACTGCCTCAACCCGTCCTGCGTGGCGTCGTGTCCGTCGGGTGCGATGTACAAGCGCAGCGAGGACGGGGTGGTGCTCGTCGACCAGGACCGCTGCCGCGGCTGGCGGATGTGCGTCTCGGGCTGCCCCTACAAGAAGGTCTACTTCAACCACAAGACCGGTAAGGCCGAGAAGTGCACGCTGTGTTACCCGCGGATCGAGGTGGGGTTGCCCACCGTGTGCTCCGAGACGTGTGTGGGCCGGCTGCGCTACCTGGGTCTGGTGCTCTACGACGTCGACCGGGTGACCGAGGTCGCATCGGTGGAGCACGAGACCGACCTGTACGAGGCGCACAGGTCGATTCTGTTGGACCCCAACGATCCGGAGGTCGTCGCCGGCGCGCGGGCCGAGGGCATCTCCGACGAGTGGATCGAGGCCGCGCAACGGTCCCCGGTGTACGCGCTGATCAACACCTACCGGGTCGCGCTGCCGCTGCATCCGGAGTTCCGCACCGTGCCGATGGTGTGGTACATCCCGCCGCTGTCCCCGGTCGTCGACGCGGTCAGCCGCGACGGCCATGACGGGGAGGATCTCGGCAACCTGTTCGGGGCGTTGGCGGCGCTGCGGATTCCGATCGAATACCTGGCCGGACTGTTCACCGCCGGCGATCCCGCCCCGGTCGAGGCGGTGCTGCGCCGGCTGGCGGCGATGCGGTCCTACATGCGTGACGTCACTCTGGGCCGTCAGACCCAACCGCACATCCCGCAGTCGGTCGGCATGTCCGAGGAACAGATCTACGAGATGTACCGGCTGCTCGCATTGGCGAAGTACGAGGAGCGCTACGTCATCCCGACGGCATACGCGGTGGAGCCACACTCCGTGGAGGAGCCGCCCGGTTGTTCGCTGTCGTTCGAGGGCGGTCCGGGGATGTACGACTCGGGACCGTTCGGCGAGGCCAGCGGTCATCCGGTCCCCGTCGCGGTGGAGACCTTCCACGCGCTGCAGAACCGGCAGAGAACCACGGGCATGGCGGCCAACAGGACTCACCCGTCGCGGGTCAACCTGCTCAACTGGGACGGCCGCGGCACCCCGGCCGGCATGTTCCCCGACGGCGGGGGCGACCGATGAGGCTGCGCGTCCGCACCCCCTCCGACCGTGCCGACCGGTTGCGGTGGCAGTGCGCGTCGCTGCTGCTGAGCTACCCCGACGACGACCGCCTCGCCACCGCCGCCGAACTACTCGACCACCTCGACGGCCCTGCTGCCGAACAGCTTTCGCGGACACTGGCGGCGGTGCGCACGCTCGGGTCACTGCGGGCTGCACAGGACTACGTCGAGACCTTCGACCTGCGCAGGCGCGCCACCATGTATCTGACGTACTGGACCGCGGGCGATACGCGCCGGCGCGGCAACGCCATGCTCGGCTTCGTCGCGGCCTACCGCGCCGCCGGGGTGGCCCCACCCCGCGACGAGGCCCCCGACTACCTGCCCGTAGTACTCGAATTCGCCGCGACCGTCGACGCCGCGGCGGGACGGCGCCTCCTGACCGACCATCGGGTGCCGATCGAGGTACTTCACGACGCGCTGGGCGAAAGCGGGTCGCCGTACGCCTCCGCCGTCGCCGCGGTGCTGGCCACGCTGCCGGCCGCCACGGACTCCGAGATCCGTCACGCACAGCACCTCGCCGCGGCGGGGCCACCGGCCGAAGCGGTCGGGCTGCAGCCGTTCACGCTGACCGTCCCGCCGCGACGCACACGAGGAGGCAGCTGAGATGTCGGGCTGGGGGATCTTCTGGGACGTCGCCCCGTACGTGACGTTGGCGACGGTCGTCGTGGGCATCTGGTGGCGTTACCGCTACGACAAGTTCGGCTGGACCACCCGTTCGTCGCAGCTCTACGAGTCGCGGCTGCTGCGCATCGGCAGCCCGATGTTCCACTTCGGCATCCTGGTCGTCATCGTCGGGCACATCATCGGCCTCGTCATCCCTAATTCCTGGACCAGCGCAGTCGGTTTGAGTGAGCACGCCTACCACGTCCAAGCACTCGTCCTCGGGGGGATCGCCGGTGTCACCACCCTGGCCGGTATCGCGCTGCTGGTGTACCGGCGCCGCACCACCGGTCCGGTGTTCATGGCCACGACCGTCAACGACAAGGTGATGTACCTGGTCCTGGTGCTGGCCATCATCGCGGGGCTGGCGTGCACACTGATCGGCGCGACCCCCGTCGGCGCCGAACACGACTACCGCCAGACCGTCGCGCCGTGGTTCCGGTCGATCTGGATGCTGCAGCCGCGCGGGGATCTGATGGTGTTGGCGCCGTTGTGGTTCCACATCCACGTGATCATCGCGCTGGTGCTGTTCTGTCTGTGGCCGTTCACGCGGTTGGTGCATGTGTTCAGCGCGCCGATCGGTTACCTGTTCCGGCCCTACATCGTCTACCGCAGCCGCGAGGCGGTTGGCAGTGGTGGGCTGGTCGCGTCGCATCCCCCGCGCCGCGGCTGGTGACAGGTGTATGCGCGCCGAGACTACGGTTGGTGACGCATCCCGGGCGAGATCGCGCAACAACCGTAGTCTCGGCGAGCGGTCAGGGCAGGGCCAGCCGCACGATCTTGCGAACCACGGTGCCGAACTGGCGCGGCAGCGGGCCGGAGTTGTAGGGCAGGCCGTAGCGGCGGCAGATGTCGCGCACCTGCGGCGCCAGTTCGGCGTGCCGGAACGCCGGGATGTCCGGGAAGAGGTGGTGCTCGATCTGGAACGACAGGTTCCCGCTCAACAAATGAAAGAGCCTGCCGCCGCTGAGGTTCGCCGACCCGAGGATCTGGCGGAAGTACCACTGGCCGCGGGTCTCGGCCTTGGTCTCCTCGACCGAGAACTCCTGCACGTCCTCGGGGAAGTGACCGCAGAAGATGATCATGTAGGACCACACGTTGCGGACCAGGTTGGCGGTGAGGTTGCCGGTGAACACCCACGGCGCGAACGGCCCGGCGAGCAGCGGGAACGCCACGTAGTCCTTGAGCGTCTGCCGCTTGGTCTTGTGCCAGATGCCGCGCAGGATGTCGCGTTTGTCGGCGATGGTGATCTCGCCGGCGCGGATCCGTTCGGTCTCCAGTTCGTGCAGGGCGACGCCGTACTGGAAAAGCACCATCAGCAGGAACGCGTAGACGGGGTTGCCGAGGAAATACGGCTGCCAGCGCTGGCTTTCGCTCATCCGCAGGATGCCGTAGCCGATGTCGCGGTCCATGCCGACGATGTTGGTGTAGGTGTGGTGCATGTAGTTGTGGCTGTGGCGCCACTGGTCGCCGGGGCAGGCGTTGTCCCATTCGAATCCGCGGCTGGAGATCGCCGGGTCGCCCATCCAGTCGTACTGGCCGTGCATGACGTTGTGGCCGATCTCCATGTTGTCGATGATCTTCGACAGGCTCAACATCGCGGTGCCGGCCAGCCACAGCGGCGGGATCACCCCACCGAACAGCAGTGCGCGTCCACCGATTTCGAGTGCGCGCTGCGCCTTGATGACGCGGCGGATGTAGGTGGCGTCGCGTTCACCGAGGTCGGCGACGACCTGTTCGCGCAGCGCGTCGAGTTCGCGGCCGAACGCCTCGACCTGTTCTGCGGTCAGGCGCACGGTCTTGCCGGCGACGGTTTTCTCGACGCCGCTCCTCGCGACCGGGGCGTGGGTGGGTTCCAGTGTGGCGGTCATGTTGCCGATCCCTTCCTAGAGCGCGATCTCGACGTCGCCGAGCGGTGCGGATACGCAGATCTGCACGTCCTCGGACTCGACGCCGGAGACCGCGCCGGTGATCAGGTTCTTCACCGCACCGCTGGTCTTGCGGCGGGTGCAGCTGTGGCAGATGCCCATCCGGCATCCGCTTTCGGGGGTGAGGCCGGCGGACTCGGCCTGGTCGAGCAGTGGGCGACCGTCGTCGGTGACCGCGATGTCGCTGTCGGCGAATCGGATTCGGCCACCGGATGCGGTGCCGGTCAGTGTGGGTGGGATGAAGCTCTCGGCGAGCGCGTCGGGGCGCACGGCGCGGACCGCGTCGACGAGTGCGGGCGGTCCGCAGACGAACACCGCATCGGCGTCGGGAAGGGCCTCGGCGAGGTGGTCGGCGCAGAATCGGCCGTGCAGGTCGGTGCCGGTGGTGTCGCGGGTGTAGCCGTGCAGCACCCGCAGACCGGGCAGCGCGGCGAGCTCGTCGCGGTAGCAGGCTTCGGCCGCGCTGCGGGTGTAGTGGATGAGGGCGGCGTCACCGCGGTGGCCTTCGGCGTGCAGTGTGCGCGCCATCGACAGCACCGGGGTGATCCCGCTGCCGCCGGCGACGAACAGGATGCGCCGCGGCCGGACGGCGGGCAGCGTGAAGTCGCCGCCGACCGAGTCGAGGCCGACGACCATGCCGGAGCGGGCGTGGTCACACAGGTAGGTCGAGACGAGCCCGCCCTCGTGGCGTCCGATGGTGAGCTCGATCAGCGACGAGCCCGCGGCGCTGGCGGGTGAGTAGCAGCGGGTGCGACGGCGGCCGTCGATCTCGACGGTGAGGTTGATGTGCTGACCGGGCTCGAAACCGGTGAACACGTGATTCGGTTCCAGCGTCAGCGTGACGCTGCGTGGGGTCTGCCGGCGCACGGCGACGACCCGGGCGCGGGCCTCGCCCCGCGTCCACGTCGGGGTCACGAGCTCGGTGTACCGGTCCACCCCGTGCGGTCCGGTGAGCAGGTCGAGCAGCGGTGAGCGCAGCACTCTCCCCCGCAGGCTCCGGGTACGCGTTTCAGTGAACATATGTACACCGTGACTGCGTACGGCGGCATCGGTCAAGAGAATTTGACCTGCTTGTGGTACGTTTCACAGCGTGAACAGTCGTACGCCCAGTTCACGATCGAGTCGATCGAAGTCGCGCTCCCGGGACTCGTCGTCGCGGGAGGAGAAGAAGGAGGCCACCCGTCGGGCGATCGTCGGCGCCGCGCTCTCCCTGCTCGTGGACCGCAGCTTCGCCGCGTTGAGCCTGCGGGAGGTCACGCGCGAGGCGGGTATCGCCCCCGCCGCGTTCTACCGCCACTTCGAGTCGATGGAGGCACTCGGCCTGGTCCTGATCGACGAGTCGTTCCGCGCGCTGCGGGATCTGTTGCGCAGTGCCCGCGCGGGCAAGCTCGACCCGAAGCGGGTCATCGAGTCGTCGGTGGACATGCTCGTCGAGGGTGTCAACCAGCGGCGCGAACACTGGCGGTTCATCGGACGGGAACGGTCCAGCGGCGTGACGGTGCTGCGTTACGCGATCCGCACCGAGATCCGGTTGATCACCTCCGAGCTGGCGATCGACCTGGCCCGCTTCCCGGGCCTGAACACCTGGAGCGCCGAGGATCTGAACATCCTGGCCAGTCTGATCGTCAACGCGATGATCTCCATCGCCGAGGCGATAGAAGACGCCGGCGACACCGCGGCGCAGGACGAGATCAAGCGTGTGGCGGTCAAACAGCTGCGGATGATCGTGGTCGGCGTCGCCGGGTGGCGCAGCACCGGCTGAGCTCAGACCCGCTGCGGTTGACGGTATCGGTCGCCGATGCCGAGGAGGACGTCGGCGAGCGCGGCCGGCCGGGACAGGAACGGCGAATGGCTGCCGGGCAGTTCGACGACGTCAGCACCCACGCGGGTGGGCGCGACGCGCCGGGACCACTCGCATCGCACCATCAGATCGTCGGTGCACGCGATGTAGGTGGAGCCGACGGCCGGGAACTCGGTGAGCGGGTACGGCTGAAGCATCGGATACAGCGCCTGGGGGCGGAGACGCAGGATGGCCGCGGTGGCGGTGGCGGCGTCGCAGTCACCGTAGAGGTGTCGCCGCGCGAGTGCCGCATCGACCCAGAACTGCCGGTTCTGGCGGTCGGGCTCACTGAGCCCGGCGACGTACCCGGGATCCAGCATGGCGGGGTCGTCGGCGACCTGGTCCATCAGGCTGCTGCCGATCCGCGGCAGGACCGCGCACAGGTAGACCAGGTGCGCCACCGGACGGCGGGCCGCGACAAGGGGAATCGTATTGCCGCCCAATGAATGTCCGACGAGGATGACGTCATCGTCGGTCCCGCGCAACGCGGCGCAGACCACGTCGGCGTAGGTCGCGAAGTCGGCAGTGGGGTCGCCACAGGGCAGGTCCATGGTGACGACCCGATGCCCACCGCGTTCGAGCAGGGGGGTGAGCAGATTCCAACACCAAGCGCCGTGCCAGCCGCCGTGGACCAGTGCGAACGTCGTCATGGGCCGAAGTATCGGCCGATGACGACACTCTGTCCTCATCCGTTCGGATGAGGCGCGTGCCCGGTCAGTGCCGCGGCGTCGTATCCACGTGCGGTACAACGACTCTCGGCACGAGCTGATTGATCCAGGGGTAATACCCGTTGTCCCGGCCATAAACCGAGTGGCGGTCGCGGTCGCGACCATGCCCGTGTCCCGACTCGTCCGCCTGAGCGGGAGCCGCCAGACCGACCACTGCTGCTGTCAACGCCCCCGCAACGGCGGCGCTCAATCCGAACTTCTTCATCGTTCTCGCCTCGCACTCCGTCCGCGCGGTCTCGCGTGGACGGAGTGTTCAACAGGAGGCGTACAGGATTGATTCCACTAGACCGTGCAGGCCGCGCCTGCGGCGTCGCGGGCGATCACGCACGCCGACGGGTTGCTCAGCTTCCACGCACCGTCCTGGTTGACCCAGTAGATCGGGTGCGTGCGCGTTCCGAACAGCGGGACGCTCACGGCGAGTTCGGCATTGACCTGGTTGCCATCGAACGCGGCGTTCTGCACCCGCCACGACATCACCGATCCGTAGCGGTCCATCACCGCGGCGATGTTGTCGGCGGTCGCCACCGCGGCCGCTCCGCCCGCGAGTTCGCCTGCGCGCTCGTCTGCGGACAGCGACGTGTTCAGCGCCCGCTGCAGCTTCGCGGTGAGTTCGTCGGCCGACGGCGCGGACTGCGCGGCGGCCACACCCGATCCGGCGAACCCTCCGATGACCAGGGCGGCGATCGCAAACATCAGCGGGCGCATGGGTGTAACTCCTCGTTCAAACCGGCTAGGACGCCTAACCAGATCATCCCGGCCGAGCCGGGTCAAGACCTACGTCCGGCGGGCTAGCGTGTCGACATGACCGTCCTCGAGCTGACCCACCCACGCCCCGACATCGCCGTCATCACCCTCAACCGGCCCGAGAAGCTCAACGCGCTGAACCACGAGCTCGTCGAGACGCTCCACGCGACGCTCGCCGACATCGCCGCCGACGACGAGTGCCGCGTCGTGGTGCTCACCGGCGCGGGACGCGGGTTCTGCTCGGGTCTGGACCTCACCGACCCGACCCCCCCCGGAGGCCGGCCGCGGCGTCGAGTCCCCGCGCTCGGGGATTCGGTGGCAGGAGCGCATCGCCGAACTCACCACGAAGCTGCACCGACTGCGGCAGCCCGTCATCGCCGCGGTGAACGGCCCGGCGTACGGCGGCGGGTTCGCGCTCGCCGCGGCCTCCGACATCCGGTTGGCGTCACCGAACGCCCGGTTCTGCACGCAGTTCATCAAGCTGGGCCTGGGCGGGTGCGACATCGGCGTGAGCTACACGCTGCCCCGCATCATCGGCGCGGGGCAGGCGTTCGACCTGATCCTGACTGCCCGCGACGTGTACGCCGACGAGGCGCTGCGGCTGGGCCTGGTGTCGCGGGTGTCGGACAACGTCGTCGACGAAGCACTCGCCGTCGCCGAAACACTATGCGGCTACGGCAAATTCGGTCTCGAGTCCACCAAGCAGGTGCTGTGGGCGAATCTGGAGGCGGGCAGCCTCGAGCAGGCGTTGCACCTGGAGAATCGCAGTCAGATCCTGGCGTCGACGAGCGGTGAGATGCGCGCGGCTAGCGAGGCGTTCCGCCACCGTCCACGATGATCGCCTGGCCGGTCAGGTAACTGCCGGCATCCGACACGAGAAGCAGTGCAGCGCCGACCATCTCGTCCGGTGACGCGAGGCGCTTCTGCAAGGTGGCGCCCGCCATCGCGTCGATCGCCTCCTGCGGGTTGTTGCGCATCATGTCGGTGTCGACGGGTCCGGGTGCCAGCGCGTTGACGCGGATGCCGTACGGCGCGTAGGCGGCGGCCATCGAGCGGGTGAACGACAGCAGCGCCGCCTTGCCCGCGGCGTACATCGACACGCCCGGCGCGAAGTTGAACGCCCCGACCGACACCGTGTTCAGCACGGCCGCGTGCTTGCTCTCTTTGAGATGCGGCAGTGCGTGTTGGACGAGGAAGACCGGCCCGCGGAGGTTGACGTCGTAGGACTTCGTCCACGCCTCCGGGGTCATCTCCCCCAGCGGCTGCGCCAATGCGTTGGCCGCGTTGTTGGCCAGGATGTCGATACCGCCGAACTCCTCGACGGTCCGGGTCACCAACGCGTGCAACGAGTCCAGGTCGCCGAGGTGGGTGGGCACGCCGATCGCCTGTCCGCCGAGACCGCGCAGGTGCTCGGCGGCACGTTCGCAGGCGTCGGGCTTCCGGCTGGCCACCACCACGCGCGCGCCGGCCAGCGCGAAACCCTCGGCGAGCGCGAGGCCGATGCCCCGCGTGCCGCCGGTGACGATGACGGTGCGGTCGGTCAGGTCGAAGAGGCGGTCGAATTTCGCGCGGTCCATCGCGTCAGTGAACCACGCCGCTCAGATGCAGCCGGTGACCGTCACCCGTCGCCCGACGTTTGCGCACACGTTCACATTCGGCGCCGGCGGCGGAGGGACGTACACCGGTGGTGGTGGCGGTGGCGGAGGTGGTGGAGTTGGCCTCGCGGTTCGGCGATGCGGCGGCGGCCAAGGTGTTCGACGG
>NZ_LQIT01000001.1 GCF_001499965.1 Mycobacterium sp. GA-2829 | reverse complement strand
TGACCTCAAAACAAGACACCAAAAACTGGCATCAAAAAAACCACACCCCTAAACGGGAAAAAGAGGCGCGGCAAAAACAAAAAACAACAAACAAAAACCACCAAACACACTATTGAGTTCTCAAACAACACACCCGCCCGACCCGCGCAGCGATGCCGCGGCCAAAAGCCGCTTCAT
The DNA here is from genome assembly GCF_001499965.1 of Mycobacterium sp. GA-2829. Lineage (GTDB taxonomy): Bacteria > Actinomycetota > Actinomycetes > Mycobacteriales > Mycobacteriaceae > Mycobacterium. The sequence continues at coordinate 407,302 of NZ_LQIT01000001.1, read as the reverse complement.
CGTAGTGCGGACGGTCAGGAACCCACCGGAGTGAGTGTCCCTCTGGGAGTCTGCCGCGCTCCCCGGCCCGGAGGCCGTGTCGCGGCGACGTGGAATAAGTTACGTCAGTGGAAACTCGGAGTCAAATCCCCTGGTCAAAGCAGGTTTTTCGCCGATTTCCGCAGAAGCACAGTCGTACGGCCGTGCCACTTCTCCATCGCCGAATCATCCAACGCGCTGCACACCGGCGATATTCCGCTTGCCGCGCCGCAGCACCAGCCACCTGCCGTGCAGGAAGTCCGTGACCTGCGGCGTCCACTCGTCGCTGTCGATCTTCACGTTGTTCACCGAGACCCCGCCTTCGGCGATGGTCCGCCGTGCTGCGCCCTTGCTCGCCGACAATCCCGTCGCCACCAGCAGGTCGGTGATCAGATCCGGCCCGTCCGGCGTGAGCTCCGCCACCGACGCCTCCCGCAGCGCGGCCGCGAGTGTGGGTTCGTCGAGATCGGTGAGCTCACCCCGGCCGAACAACGCCTGGCTGGCATGTTCGACCGACCGGGTCGCCTGTTCGCCGTGCACCAGTGTGGTCAGCTCACGGGCGAGCCGGCGTTGCGCGGATCGCTGGTGCGGGCGGTCGCGGGTCGCCTCGTCGAGCTCGGCCAACTCGCCGGCGTCGAGGAATGTGAACCACCGCAGGTAGTTGACGACGTCGGCGTCGGCGGTGTTGATGAAGTACTGGTACCAGGCATACGGCGTGGTCATCTCCGGGTCGAGCCACAGGTTGCCGCCCCCGGTCGACTTGCCGAACTTGCGACCCTCGGAGTCTGTGACCAGCGGCGTCGTCAGCGCATGGACGGTGTCGCCGAGCTTCTGCCGCACCAACCGGACGCCGGCCACGATGTTGCCCCACTGATCGGATCCGCCGATCTGCAGCGCGCACCCGTGCCGTCGGCGCAGCTGGACGTAGTCGTTGGCCTGCAACAGCATGTAGCTGAACTCGGTGTAGGAGATCCCCTCACCTTCGAGCCGGCGCCGCACCGTATCCCGGTCGAGCATCACATTCACCGAGAAGTACTTGCCCACGTCACGCAGGAACTCGATCGCCGACAGCCCACCGGTCCAGGACAGGTTGTTCTCGACGATCGCGCCGGTGGGCGAGGCGTCGAATTCGACGAACCGCTCGAGTTGACCGCGGATCCGGTCGGACCAGTCGGCGACCGTGTCCGCGGTCTGCATGGTGCGTTCACCGGTGTCGCGGGGGTCGCCGATCATCCCGGTCGCGCCGCCGGCCAGCACGATCGGCCGGTGTCCGGCCTGCTGGAAACGGCGCAGGGTCAGCAGCGGGACCAGGTGTCCGGCGTGCAGGCTCGGCGCGGTCGGGTCGAAGCCGGAATACAGCGTCATCGGGCCCGTGGCCAGTTCGGCCGCCAGTGCGTCCCGGTCGGTCGATTGCGCGATCAGCCCACGCCAGTCCAGCTCGTCGAGGATGCTGCTCATGCCTCGATCTTTCCGTACCGCCCGAATTCAGTCGCTGCCGCCCGGTGCGGGAGCGCGCGGGCTGCGCCGGTAGGCCGACACCTCCGGGCGGTCCGCCAGCCACAACCGCCACGGCCGGTCGGCCGCCTTGCTCACCCCGACCCGTGGCCCGGCGACGTACGGCTGCTCCTCCCCCAGGCGGATGTGCACCGGACTGTCGACGGCGAACACGTCGATCCCGTTGTCCGCCATGGTGATTCCGAGCGCGGAGCACAGATTGCCCGGACCCCGCGCGAACGCCGACTGGCGCACCGTGTCGCCGCGGCGCTGCTGCGCCAGGTCGTGACCGGCCTCCACGGCGGCCGCCCGCAGCAACACCGCGGCGGCGACGCCGTCGTGGGCGCACACCACGTTCGCGCACACGTGGATGCCATGGCTGCGGTAGGTGTAGAGCCGGCCCGCCGGGCCGAACATCACCTGATTGCGCAGGCTGGGGCCGCGATAGGAATGCGCGGCGGCATCCGGCCACGGTCCGTCCTCCGGACCGCCGTACGCCTCGACCTCGACGATCGTCGCGCTGACGCCACGGCAGGTCAGCACCGCTCCCAGGAGTCGTCGGGCCGCCGTGAGGGGATCGGCCTCCAGCAGCTCGACACTCACCGCGACGATTCTGCCCGGCCCGTTGACACCGGCCGCACCGGGGAGAAACGTTCGTCCTGTGAGGAATTCACCGCCCGGTGAATCACGCGTTGCGACGGTGGTCGACATCGACCACCTGAGGGTGATCCGCGGCGGGAGAATCGCCGTCGACGATGTCTCGGTCCGGATCGCCCGCGGCACCATCACCGGCATCCTCGGACCGTCCGGATGTGGCAAGACGACGCTGATGCGGTCGATCGTGGGGACCCAGATCGTGGCGGCGGGCACCGTCACCGTGCTGGGCCGCCCCGCCGGATCGGCCGACCTGCGCCATCGCGTCGGATACGTCACCCAGGACGCCACCATCTACGACGACCTGCGGGTCATCGACAACGTCCGGTACTTCGCCGCGCTCTACGGTGCCGACGGGCACGCCGCCGACGAGGCCGTCGACGTCGTCGGTCTCGGCGATCACCGCACGGCGTACGCGGGCAACCTCTCCGGCGGTCAGCGCACCCGGGCGTCCCTGGCCTGCGCGCTGGTCGCCGCACCGGAGCTGCTCGTCCTCGACGAACCCACGGTCGGCCTCGACCCCGTGCTGCGGGTCGATCTGTGGGCCCGGTTCACCCAACTGGCCCGCGGTGGGACCACGCTGCTGGTGTCGAGCCACGTGATGGACGAGGCCGATCACTGCGCCGAGCTGCTGCTCATGCGCGAAGGCCGCGTGCTCGCCCATTCCACCCCGGATCGACTACGAAAGGACACCTCATGCAGTTCGCTCGAGGAAGCGTTCCTGTCGGTCATCCGGCGCAGCGAGGCGAGCTGACCGCCCGGCGCCCGCACGCGCTGCAGGCATACGTCGCCACCACTGGCCGGATCCTTCGGCAGCTGCGCTCCGACCACCGCAGCGCCGCGATGATCCTGCTCGTCCCGAGCCTGATCATCACGCTGCTCTACTTCATGTTCGCCGACACACCGCATTCGCCGGGCGCCTCGCCGCAGTTCAACAACGCCTGCCTGATCATGCTGGGTGTCTTCCCGCTGGTGGTGATGTTCCTCATCACCTCGATCACCATGCAGCGCGAGCGGGTGTCCGGGACGCTCGAACGCATCCTGACCACTCCGCTGCGCCGCGTCGACCTCCTCGCCGCGTACGGCACCGCGTTCTCGATCGCCGCGGCGGCGCAGGCCACCCTCGCGTGTCTGGTGTCGTTCTGGCTGTTGGGTTTTCAGACCGCGGGCAGTCCACTGCTGGTGTTCGCGATCGCGATCGTCAATGCCGTGCTCGGCGTGGGACTCGGCTTGCTCTGTAGTGCGTTCGCGCGCACCGAGTTCCAGGCGGTGCAGTTCATGCCGCTGGTGATCGCACCACAGCTGTTGCTGTGCGGGATCATCGTGCCGCGCGCGGACCTGCCGGTGTGGCTGCGGTGGATCAGCAACGCCATGCCGGCCAGCTACGCCCTCGAGGCGCTGCGTGAGGTCGGCGCGCACCCCGAGTTGACCGGCACCGCGGTGCGGGACATCGCGATCGTGGTGGCGTTCGCCGTCGCCGCCCTGTGCCTGGCCGCGGCGACCCTACGGCGCAGGACGCCGTGACCGGCTCAGGACTCCGCGCGGTCGAGCAGCCGCTGGTGTTCGGCGTCGTCGGTGACGGGGACGGCCTCGTCGACCAGGAGGACGGGGATGCCGTCGTCGATGCGGTAGCCCTGCCGCAGCCGCGGGTTGTACAGCATTTCGTCACCGACGAGCAGCAACGGGCCACGGTCCTGGGGGCAGACGAGGATCGCCCGCAACTTCTCGTCGAGCACGACGCTCCGGTCAGTCGTAGGGGTTAGTCGTAAGGGTTGATGTCCCAGGACGGATCCAGGAACGGGTTGCTGTCACCCGGCGGTGTCCACGCCGGTGCCTTGACCGCGGGACCGCCGCCGCCGGAGAGCTGGCTCTGCATCTGCACCTTGCGCTGGTAGGCCACCGTCGACTGGAGCGCGGAGACCAGCTTGCTCTGGTTGGGCAGGAAATCCCAACCCTCTTGCAGCGCAGCGAGATTCTCCGCCGAAGGCCGGAAGCCCTGGTTGCGCAGGTTCAGCGACTGCTGGACGAACACCGAGATCTGACCGCCGCTGGCGCCCTGCATGTACTTAGCGCCGATCTGGTCGAGCACGTCGGCCTGCGAGGCCGGTGCGGTCACCAGCATGGCCGCGGTCAATGCCCCGCCGGCGAGCGTGCTGGTCACGGCACGACGCCACCCCGAGCGGTTTTTCCGGCTCTGCGAATTCATCAATCCTCCAGTCCAAGCGACGCCAGCGGGAGCCTATCAGTGCAACCGCGGCGTGGCGCGGCGTCACTGCTGGGCGCGGGGCTCCAACTGCGGGTCCGATACGACGTCACGGTCCTGCCCTCCGGTCAGTTCGGCACGCACGGCCACGGTCAGCCGTTTGTACATATTCGTATCGGGATCGAGGTACCAAGAGTTACGCCGCGACGGCCGGGGCACCCCGGCGGCGCGCAGCGGGCTGACCAACGGACGGTAGGACGCGCTCAACTCGATGTCGGGCACCACGTGGACGAGATCGGGCGGGTTGCCCACGGGAAGGTCGGACAACGCCTCGGACAGTTCGGCGGTGGTGATGCTGCCGCCCGGACACAGTGCCAGGGCCGTGACCGCGAGCAGTCGGCCGCCGGCCTCCACCCCGTAGGTGACCGCGACGTCGACGGCGCCGATGCGGCCGACCGCGTCGCTGATCGGGGTCGCGTACACCGGACCGCGGGGGCTGTGGATGACCGCGCTGCGGTTGTCGACCAGCCAGTAGTCCCCTTCCTCGTCGCGGCGGAACAGGTACTCCGAGGAGACCCAGGTGTCGGCCGGGGCGAAGACGCCGCGCTTGATCGACGCCGTCGGATCCACCGGTCCCCTCGGGCGGGCCAGCAACACGCCCACCTCGTTCTCGGCGGCGCGGCGGACGAAACCGTCGTCCTCCTCGAGGATCAGGTCGTCGACGGGGTCGTAGGCCGCCAGGTCCACCTGACCGCCGCCCGGCAGGGCTCGGCCCTTGCTGCCGATCTTGGCGCCGGAGACGTTGGCGAGGACGGCCTGACCGTCGGTCGTCGCGAAAAACTCGACGACGTGGGCGGGGGCGAAGATGTCGACCACCCGCTGCCACAGGCCGGTCGGCATGCCGGAGCCGATGAACAGCCGCACCGGATGGCCACCGGACAACCGGAACGACGGGTCGTCGATGACCTCGCGCAGCATCGCCCACGTGTAGGACACCACCGAGACGCCGTACTGGCGGATCTCCTGCACGAACCGGTCCGACCGCAGCCCTTTGGACAGGGCGATCCGCGTCCCGCCGACCACCGCGCCGCCGAGGCTGACCAGCAGCCCGGACTGGTGGTGCAGCGGGGTCAGGCAGTAGACGGTGTCGCTGCGGCTGAGGTTCGCCGCCGACGCCGTGCCGAATGCCGACAAGGCCCACCGGTAGTTGGTGATCTGCCGGGCCACGAGGTCCCCGCCGACCGAGCTGAAGGCGATGAACGCCAGGTCGCGGGCCAGACCCGGGTTGGGGCGGTACCAGCCCGGCAGCGCCACCTGGTCGGGGTCGATCTGCTCCATGTCGATGACGTCGGCGTCGTCGGGCACGTGCAGATCGCGGACGTCGCCGCCGCCGAGCACCAGCGTGCGCATCGGCAGCGCGCGCGCCGCCTCCAGATGCGTGGGGTCGGCGATGATCTCCGACACCGCGCCGAGCCGCGCGGCCTCGGCCAGGTCGACGTCCGGGGGCATCAGGACCGCGACCGCGCCCAGCCGTGACAGCGCGGCGATCGCCACGAGCGCGCTGGGGCGGGTCTCCATCAGCACCCCGACGCGGGTGCCCTGCCGCACCCCGACGTCGATCAGCCCGCGCACCACGTTGTTGATGCGGCGGTCGACGGCCTCGTAGGTGTGGACGCGGCCGTCGTAGAGCAGGAACTCCCCTCGTGGGGCGCCCCGGGCCTGTTCGGAGAGGATGCGGCCGAGGGAGATCCGGGTGTGGTCGTTGATCTGGCCCAGCCGCGCCAACCGGGGCAGGGTCCGCGCGGTCTCCACGGCCAGCGTGCGCGCCGACTTGTTCGCCGACAGCAGGGCTCCGGCGGCCGAGCGGGCGACGTCGAACGCCATCTCGGTGGCGGCCGTCGCGCCGTGGGCCACACGGGACGTAAGCGAGACACCGCTTTCGAGGTGCTCCTCGGATTGCAGCGCCATGGGTTCGACGTCGGCGGGCATATCACCCGCACCTTCGAGCCACTTCACGAAGTTCGCGACCGTCGGCCACGTCTGCTGCGAGGCCTTCGACCCGACGACCAAGCCGAAATGGCCTGCGCGGATGAGGTATTCGTAGACGTCGGCCTGCGGGGCGGCCCGTTTGATACCGCGCACCGACGGCGGCTGTCCGATGTCGTCGACCTCACCCACGACCGCCAGCACCGGGCAGGTGATGTCCGACAGCGTGACCAGCTGCCCGTGGATGGCGAAACCGCCGGTCATCATGCGGTTGTGGGCGATGAACTGTTTGAGCAGTTCGGAGATCGCCGGACCGGACCAGGCGATCCACCCTTCGGAGGCCAGGAACCGCCGCTGCTGTTCGCGCGGCAGCAGCGCTTCGCGGTCGTGCAGCTGGAGCAGGAACTCGACGCGCGCCTGGGCGGTCTTGATCGGGTCGAGCATCTGAAACCCGGTGCGCGCCAACCAGCCCGGGATGTCGATGCGGCTGAAGACGTGGTCGGCCATGAAGTCGGCGGCGTTGGCGGCCAACCCGGCGGGCAGGTTCAGCGGCAGGGCGGCCAGCGTGTCGACGGGGGCGCCGAACGCCACGATGCTGGCCAGATCGCGGGACTGCCGGTAGGCGGCGGTCTGGTAGCAGAACATGCCGCCCTGGGAGTAGCCGGCGAGGTGCACGTCGTGCCCGGCGACCTGTTTGACGGTGTCGATCGCCTGCGACAGCGCCACCACGTGGTCGGCGAGGTTGCGCTGCATCCCGCCCTCGACCTTGTCCGGTGAGCCGAAGTCGATCACCCAGGGGTCCAGGCCCGCGCGGTGCAGGATGCCGACGGCCCCGTCGTCGCGGGTGACGTCCCACATGTCGGCCGACATCATCATCGGGTGCACCATCAGCACCGGCGGACCGGGCGGCGTGGCGCCGGGACGCACGTCCGGCGGGAAATACCGGCGCAGCTTGTACATCGGCACGCTCTGCACGATCTGGAACGGGGACGGCACGGCGCCGGTCTCCAACCCCCCATAGCGCAGGACCTCGAGTCCGTTCTGCGCGGTCGCCACCAGCCGTCCTACCGGACCGGTGATCGCTGAGAGGTCCACCACAGTTGCCGCCCTCCACCTCGACGTCGCGGGCCGGCCCCCCGCTGCCCTGCCGGAATGCCTCGTCATCATGGCACAGCGTTGCTGGTCGGCCGCCGTGAATGCCGGGCACCACACCCGCATAGCCTTGAGGGGACATGGCGCATCTTCTCGGGGCCGAAGCCCTCCATCTGGAATACCCGACCAAAGTCGTGTTCGACGGGGTCTCGCTGGGCGTGAACGAGGGAGACCGGATCGGCATCGTGGGCCGCAACGGTGACGGCAAGTCCAGCCTGCTGGCCATGCTGGCGGGCCGGCGCGGCCCCGACTCGGGCCGGGTGACGGTGCGCGGCGGGGTGCGGATCGGGGTGCTCGATCAGGCCGACACCCTCGACGACGCGGACACCGTCGGGCATGCGGTGGTCGGTGACATGCCCGAACACGAGTGGGCCGGGGATCCGCGCGGTCGTGACGTGATCGCAGGCCTACTCGGCGATCTGGCGTGGGACGCGGTGCTGGGCACACTGTCTGGCGGGCAGCGCCGCCGGGTGGCGCTGGCCGCGCTGCTGGCCGGCGACCACGACGTGCTGGCTCTCGACGAGCCGACCAACCACCTCGATGTCGAGGCCATCACCTGGCTGGCCGAACATCTGAAGCGACGCTGGTCGCCGTCGGCCGGCGGACTGCTGGTGGTGACGCACGACCGCTGGTTCCTCGACGAGGTGTGCACCACGACGTGGGAGGTGCACGACCGGATCGTCGAACCGTTCGACGGCGGATACGCGGCGTATGTGCTGCAGCGGGTGGAACGCGACCGCCAGGCCGCCACGATCGAGGCGCGCCGCCAGAATCTGGCCCGCAAGGAGTTGGCGTGGCTGCGCCGTGGCGCCCCGGCCCGGACGTCGAAGCCCAAGTTCCGGATCGAGGCGGCGAACACGCTGATCGCCGACGTCCCCGAGATCCGCGACAAGGTGGCGCTGCAGTCGCTGGCCGTGTCCCGGCTCGGCAAGCAGGTGGTCGACCTGCTCGACGTGTCGGTGTCCTACGGCGACCACGAGGTGCTCCACAGCGTCGAGTGGCGGCTCGCCCCCGGTGAACGCACCGGCATCCTCGGCGTCAACGGGGCAGGTAAGTCGACACTGCTGGGTCTCATCGACGGCTCGGTGGAGCCGACCGCGGGCCAGGTCAAACGCGGTAAGACCGTCAAGATCGCGACGCTGACCCAGACCCTCGACGAACTCCAGCCGCACCTCGACGATCCCGTCCGTATCGTCCTCGAAAGCCTGCGCACCACATACACATTCGGCGCCGGGTCCAAGGCTCAGGAACTCACCCCGGGTCAACTGCTGGAACGGCTCGGATTCTCCAGCGCCCAGTTGTCGACTCCGGTCAAGGACCTCTCCGGCGGTCAGCAGCGTCGCCTGCAGCTGCTGCTCATCCTCCTGTCACAGCCCAACGTGCTGATCCTTGACGAGCCGACCAACGACCTCGACACCGACATGCTGGCCGCCATGGAGGATCTGCTGGATTCGTGGCCGGGCACCCTCATCGTGGTCAGTCACGACCGGTACTTCCTGGAACGGGTCACCGACCAGCAGTACGGCATTCTCGGCGGCCGTCTCCGGCACCTACCCGCGGGCGTGGACGAGTACCTGCGGTTGCGCGCGGCGCACGCCGCCGAGACCGGGCCCGCACCCGCCGCTCCTGCGGAGGAGTCGACGGAACTGTCCGGAGCCGAGTTGCGGGCGGCGCAGAAGGAAGTCGCCGCCCTGGAGCGCCGGTTGGAGAAACTCCAGGCCCAGATCGACCGCGACCGTACGGCGCTCGCCGATCACGACCAATCCGACTTCGAGGGGCTGGCCACCAAGGTGGCCGCGATTCGAGCTCTGGAGGACGAGGTCGCCGAGGCCGAGAGCCGCTGGTTCGAACTGACCGAGCAGATCGGTTAGCTGACGGGCCGGGGGTAGCGTCGACCCATGGCCGACCTCACCGCGTTCACCGGGCTGCTCGCGCGCGACCACGGGCTGTGTGTGGTCAGCACACTGCGCCGCGACGGCAGCATCCAGTCCACGGTCGTCAACGCCGGCGTGCTCGCGCATCCGGTCACCGCGACGCCGGTGGTCGGGCTCGTCGCGGTCGGCGGCTCGCTCAAACTGCGCAATCTGCGCGCCGATCCGCGGGCCACGATCGCCGCTCGCGCCGGCTGGCAGTGGGCGACCGTCGAGGGCCGCGCGGAGTTGATCGGACCCGACGACCCCCACCCCGAGGTCGATCTGCGGAAGCTGTTGCGCGACGTGTTCACCGCCGCGGGCGGCACCCACGACGACTGGGACACCTACGACCGGGTGATGGCCGAGGAGCGGCGCACCGCGGTGCTCGTCGCGCCGCAGCGCGTCTACACCAATCCCGGCTGATCAGCCACGCAGCCGCAACCGCAACCGGTCGGCGGTGTCGCGGACGACGCCCAGCTGCTTGGCCACCTGCACCGGTGCGGTGCCGCCGCGGGCGTCGCGGGAGTTGACCGAACCCTCGATGGTCAGCACCTCGCGCACCTCGCCGGTCAGTTCCGGATGGATGCCGGTCAGCTCGGCGTCCTCGAGGTCTTCGAGGCCCACTCCGCGCGCCTCGGCGGCGCGCACCGCTGCGCCCGCGGCCTCGTGCGCCACCCGGAACGGAACCCCGCGCCGTACCAGCCATTCCGCGACGTCGGTGGCAAGGGTGTAGCCCAGCGGCGCCAGTTCGGCCATCCGATCGACGTCGAAACGCAGGGTGGACACCAGCCCGGCGACGGCGGGCAGCAGCAGCTCCAGCTGTGCCACCGAGTCGAAGACCGGCTCCTTGTCCTCCTGCAGATCGCGGTTGTAGGCCAGCGGCTGCGCCTTGAGCGTGGCCAGCAGACCGGTCAGGTTGCCGATCAGCCGACCCGATTTCCCGCGCGCCAGTTCGGCGATGTCGGGGTTCTTCTTCTGCGGCATGATCGAGCTACCCGTCGACCAGGCGTCGTGCAGTTCTACGTAACCGAATTCCGTTGTGCTCCAGAGGATGATGTCCTCGGCGAGCCGGGACAGGTCGACGCCGATCATCGCCAGCACGAACGACGCCTCGGCGGCGAAGTCACGTGCGGCCGTGGCGTCGATCGAGTTGTCGGCGGCGGCGTCGAAGCCGAGTTCCTCGGCGATCGCGTCGGGGTCGAGCCCGAGCGACGACCCGGCCAGCGCACCGGCCCCGTACGGCGACACCGCGGCCCGCTTGTCGAAGTCGGCGAGCCGGTCGACGTCGCGCAGCAGCGGATGCGCGTGGGCGAGCAGGTGGTGGGCCAGCAGCACCGGCTGCGCGGACTGCAGGTGTGTCTTACCGGGCATGATCGCGGTCGGGTGGGCGGCGGCCTGGGTGGCCAGCGCGCCCACCACGTCGAGCACCCCGGCCGCGACGCGGCGGACCGCGTCGCGCAGCCAGGCCCGGAACAGCGTCGCGACCTGATCGTTGCGGGACCGTCCGGCGCGCAACCGGCCCCCGAGCTCGGGGCCGACCCGGTCGATCAGCCCGCGTTCGAGCGCACCGTGCACGTCCTCGTCGGTGACCAGCGGGCCGAAACTGCCGTCGGCCAGGTCGGCGGCGAGGCTGTCGAGCCCGGCGAGCAGCCCGTCGCGCTGCTCCTCGGTGAGCAGACCGGCCCGGAACAGCACGCGGGCATGGGCTTTCGACGCGGCGATGTCATACGGCGCGAGCACCCAGTCGAAGTGCGTCGACTTGCTCAGCGCCGCCAACGCGTCGGCGGGTCCGTCGGCGAACCGGCCGCCCCACAGGGATCCCTCGTTGGTGCTCACGCGCCGCTCACTTGATGCCGAGGTCGCGGCGGGCGGAGATGCTCGACGACAGCCCGTGCACGTGCACGAAGCCCTTGGCCGACGACTGGTCGAAGGTGTCGCCCTCGTCGTAGGTGGCCAGGTTGAAGTCGTACAGCGACTCCGCGCTGCGCCGGCCGTTGACGGCGATGTGCCCGCCGTGCAGCACCATCCGGATCTCGCCGGTGACGTGCTGCTGGGTGTCGGCGACGAACGCCTCCAGCGACCGCTTCAGCGGAGAGAACCACAGGCCGTCGTAGACCAGCTCGCCCCACTTGCGGTCGGTCCCGCGCTTGAACCGGCCGAGCTCACGCTCGAGGGTGACGTGTTCGAGTTCGGTGTGCGCGGTGATCAGCACCATCGCGCCGGGCGCCTCGTAGATCTCGCGGCTCTTGATGCCGACCAACCGGTCCTCGACCACGTCGAGGCGTCCGACCCCCTGGGCCCCGGCCCGGCGGTTGAGCTCCTCGATGGCCTGCAGCACCGTGACCGGGCGCCCGTCGATCGACACCGGCACACCCTTGTCGAAGCCGACGACGACCTCGTCGGGGGTGCTCCAGTTCAGCGTCGGATCCTCGGTGTAGTCGTACACGTCCTTGGTCGGCGCGTTCCACAGGTGCTCGAGGAATCCGGTCTCCACCGCGCGGCCCCACACGTTCTGGTCGATCGAGAACGGCGAACGCTTGGTGACGTTGATCGGGATCGCGTTCTCCTCGGCGAACGCGATGGCCTTCTCCCGGGTCCACGCGTAGTCGCGGACCGGGGCGAGCACCTCGAGATCGGGTGCCAGCGAGGCGAATCCGACCTCGAAGCGGACCTGGTCGTTGCCCTTGCCGGTGCAGCCGTGGGCGACGATGCCGCCGCCGTGTTCGCGCGCGGCGTCGACGAGGTGCTTGACGATCAGCGGCCGGCTCAGCGCCGACACCAGCGGGTAGCGGTCCATGTAGAGCGCGTTGGACTGGACGGCGGGCAGGCAGTAGTTCTCGGCGAATTCGTCGCGCGCGTCGACGACGACCGCTTCGACGGCGCCGCAGTCGAGGGCGCGCTGACGGACGACGTCCATGTCCTCACCGCCCTGACCGAGGTCGATGGCCACCGCCACCACCTCGCGCCCGGTCTCCTTGCCGATCCAGCTGATCGCCACCGAAGTGTCCAGACCGCCGGAGTACGCCAGGATGACGCGTTCGGACATGACCAATCTCCTCTTACTTCAGGTTCTCGAGGGTGGCAGCCAGCTCGACGCCCGTCATGGGCTCGCGGGCCACCACCATGATGGTGTCGTCGCCGGCGATGGTGCCGACGACGTACGGCAGCGCGGCCCGGTCGAGCGCGCTGGCGAGATAGTGTGCCGCACCGGGCGGTGTGCGCAGTACGGCGAGGTTGCCGCTGGCGTCCGAGGACACCAGCAGGTCGCCGAGCAGCCGGGTCAGCCGCTCGGTGCCCCCCGAGACACCCCGCACGGGGCTGCCGTCCTCGGGGACGACGTAGACGCCGACACCGCCGTCGGCGCCGCGCAGTTTCACCGCGCCGAGCTCTTCGAGGTCCCGCGAGAGCGTGGCCTGGGTGACCTCGATCCCCTCGTCGGCGAGTTTGGCGGCGAGTTCGCTCTGACTGCGCACCGAATGGGACGACAGGATCGCCACGATGCGCGCCTGCCGCCCTGCCCGGGTCGCCGCCGAGGTCATACGCCGGACCGCTCCAACAACCACACGAGCAGCGCCTTCTGCGCGTGCAGCCGGTTCTCGGCCTCGTCGAACACCGCACTGTGCGGCCCGTCGATCACCTCGTCGGTGATCTCGTGTCCGCGGTGCGCCGGAAGGCAGTGCAGCACAACTGCTTCGGAGTCCGCGCGGTCGAGCAGTGCGGTGTTGACCTGGAACGGCCGGAACGGCCGAACCCGGTCGAGGCCGTCGTTCTCCTGACCCATCGACGTCCACGTGTCGGTGACGAGCACGTCGGCGCCGTCGGCGCCCTGGTGCGCATCGGCGGTGACGGTGACCGACCCGCCGGTCTCCTGCGCGCGTACCTGCGCCGCGGCGACGAACATCGGGTGCGGTTCGAAGCCGTGCGGGGCGGCGATGGTCACGTGCATCCCGGCGGTGGCGCCGCCGAGCATCAGCGAGTGCGCCATGTTGTTGGCGCCGTCGCCGAAGTAAGTCATCCGCAGCCCGGGCAGCGCCCCCCGGCGTTCGATCAGCGTCTGCAGGTCGGCGAGCACCTGGCACGGGTGGAACTCGTCGGACAGCGCGTTGATCACCGGCACCGTCGCGCCCGCGGCCATCGCGGTCAGCCGCTCCTGGGCGAAGGTCCGCCAGACGATGGCATCGACGTAGCGGGACAGGACCGCACCGGTGTCCTCGAGGGTCTCCTCGCGGCCGAGCTGGGTGCTGCGGCCGTCCACCACCACGGCGTGGCCGCCGAGCTGGGCGATGCCCACCTCGAAGGAGAACCGGGTGCGGGTGGAGTTCTTGTCGAAGATCACCGCGACGCCGCGGGGCCCGGCCAGCGGGCGGTGCAGCAGCGGATCCTTCTTGAGTTCGGCGGCCAGGGCCAGCACCTCGGCCTGCTCGGCCGGGGTCAGGTCGTCGTCACGCAGGAAATGTCTCATGGGTTCGCCACCTCCGCGGCGGTATCGAGGATCCGTGGGAGCGCCCCGAGGAAGCCGTCGATCTGCTCCTCGGTGACCACCAGCGGCGGGGCCAGCCGGATCACGTCCGGCGCGGCCGCATTGATCAGGAAACCGGCGTCGCGGGCCGCGGCCTCGGCCGCCTTGGCCGCCGCGGCGCGCAACGCGATGCCGATCAGCAGGCCCCGCCCGCGGACGTGGTCGACCAGCGGGTGGTGCAGCTCCTCGATGCCGTGGTGCAGGGTCTTGCCCAGGACGCCGGCGCGGTTCACCAGATCCTCGTCGGCCAGTGTCCGCAGCACGGCCAGTGCGGCCGCGGTGCATACGGGGTTGCCGCCGAAGGTGCTGCCGTGCAGGCCCGGGGTGAGCAGGTCGCCCGCGGCGCCCACGGCCAGGCACGCGCCGATCGGCAGCCCGCCGCCGAGCCCCTTGGCCAGGGTCACCACATCGGGGGTGATGCCGTCGTGCTGGTGGGCGTAGAACACGCCGGTGCGTCCGACGCCGGTCTGCACCTCGTCGACGACGAGCAGCGCGCCGTGGCGGGTGGTGATCTCGCGGGCGGCGGCCAGGTAACCCGCGGGCGGGACGACCACGCCGCCCTCCCCCATGATCGGTTCGAGGAACACCGCGGCGGTCTGGTCGTCGACGGCGCGATCGAGTTCGCCGGTGTCGCCGTACGGGACGTGGACGACGTCGCCGGGCAGAGGTGCGAACGGCGCCTGCTTCGACGGCTGACCGGTCAGGGCCAGCGACCCCATCGTGCGGCCGTGGAAGGCGCCTTGTGCGGCGACGATCTTCGTCCGCCCGGTGAGCCGGGTGATCTTGAACGCGACCTCGTTGGCCTCGGTGCCCGAGTTGCAGAAGAACACCCGCGCGTCCGCGCCGAGGTGCCCGACGAGCGCTTCGGCCAGTGCGACACCGGGTTCGGTGGCGTACAGGTTGGACGTGTGGCCCAGGGTGTTGAGCTGCCGGGTCACGGCCTCGATCACGGCGGGATGCCGGTGGCCGAGCACGTTGACCGCGATACCGCCCAGCAGGTCGACGTAGGTCTTGCCGTCGGTGTCGGTGACGACCGCGCCGTCCCCTTCGGCCAGCGCCAGCGCCGGGGTGCCGTAGTTGTTCATCATCACCGCTTGCCAGCGGTCCTGCAGGCTCATGCGCTGATCACCTTCGTGCCGGTGCCCTCGTCGGTGAACAGTTCCACCAGCACGCAGTGTTCGACGCGGCCGTCGATCACGTGGGCGCTGGGCACCCCCTCGTTGACGGCGCGCAGGCACGCCTCGATCTTCGGGACCATCCCGGTCTCGAGCTTCGGGAGGAGTTCGGCCAGTGCTGCGGTGTCGATCTGGCTGACCAACGAGTTGCGGTCCGGCCAGTCGGTGTAGAGGCCCTCGATGTCGGTGAGCATCAGCAGTTTCTCGGCGCCCAGCGCCGCGGCCAGCGCGGCCGCCGCGGTGTCGGCGTTGATGTTGTGCACGACGCCGTGGACGTCGGGGGCGATGGTCGACACGACCGGGATGCGGCCCGCGGCGATCAGGTCGAGAACCGCTGCGGTGCTGACGGATTCGACGTCGCCGACCAGGCCGATGTCAGTGGCCACCCCGTCGACCAGCACGTCGCGGCGCACCGCGGTGAACAGCTGCGCGTCCTCGCCGGTGATCCCGACGGCGTAGGGGCCGTGGGCGTTGATCAGCCCGACGAGTTCGCGGCCCACCTGACCGAACAGCACCATGCGTGCGACGTCGAGTACCTCGGGGGTGGTCACCCGGAATCCGCCGCGGAAGTCGCCGGGAATGCCGAGCCGTTTGAGCATCGCGCTGATCTGCGGGCCACCGCCGTGCACGACGACGGGGTGCACCCCGCAGTTCCGCAGGAACACCATGTCGGCGGCGAATGCGGCCTTGAGGGTGTCGTCGGTCATCGCGTTGCCGCCGTATTTGACGACGACGATCTTGCCGTGCAGCTGTTTGAGCCAGGGCAGCGCGGCGGCGAGCACCTGCGCCTTGGTCTCGGTGGTCTTGTCCTCGGTGCCCGCGCTCATGAGCTGTAGGCCGAGTTCTCTTCGACGTAGGCGTGCGACAGGTCGGTGGTGCGTACCGTGGCCTCCCCCGCGCCCAGCGCGAGGTCGACGGTGACGTCGATGTCGGCGCCGCTGAGGTCGACCTCGCGCGCCCCCGGTGTCCCCGCACCGTCGGCGTAGGTGGGAGAACCGTTGAACGACACGGTGATCCGGCCGGGGTCGATGGTGAACGGCACCATGCCGACGGCGGCCAGCACCCGGCCCCAGTTCGGGTCGGAGCCGAACAGCGCGGTCTTGACCAGGCTGTCGCGGGCGATCACCCGGGCCGCGGTCAGCGCGTCGTCCTCGGTGGGCGCGCCGGTGACGGTGATCGACACCCGCTTGGTGACGCCTTCGGCGTCGGCCTGCAACTGGGCGCACAGGTCGTCGCACACCCGCAGCACGGCCTCGTCGAGTTCGTCCTGGGTCGGGGTGATCTCGCTGGCGCCCGAGGCCAGCAGCAGCACGGTGTCGTTGGTCGAACAGCTGCCGTCGATGTCGAGGCGGTCGAACGTGCGCTTCGCGGCCCGCCGCAGTGCGGTGTCGAGAGCTTCGGAGGACGCGACCGCGTCGGTGGTCAGCACGCACAGCATGGTGGCCAGCGACGGCGCCATCATGCCGGCACCCTTGATCATGCCGCCGACGGTCCAGTTGTTCGGGTGATGCAGCGCAACCTGTTTCGGCACGGTGTCGGTGGTCATGATGGCGCGGGCGGCCTCCTCGCCCCCGGACAATCCGCCGGCCATCTCGTGGACCACCTCGGTGACCCCGGCGAGCACCTTGTCGATCGGCAGCCGGTCGCCGATCAGACCGGTCGAGCAGACCGCGACCTCGATGGCCCCGGTCTCCGACCCCCAGTCCGACAGTGCGCCGGCGACCGCCTCGGCGGTGGCGTGGGCGTCCTGGAAGCCCAGCGGACCGGTGCACGCGTTGGCGCCGCCGGAGTTGAGGATGACCGCGCGCAGGTGTCCGGTGGTCAGCACCTGCCTGCTCCACAGCACCGGCGCGGCCTGCACCTGGTTACGGGTGAACACGCCCGCGGCGGTGTGGTCGGGGCCCTCGTTGAGGACGAGCGCGAGGTCGAGCGCACCGGAAGCCTTGATCCCCGCGGCGATTCCGGCGGCCCGGAAGCCGGCGGGGGCGGTGACGCCCTGGGTGCGGATCAGCGGTGCGGTCACGGCGCGACCCCCACCACCGAGAGTCCCTCGGTCTCCGGCCAGCCCAACGCGAGGTTCATCGACTGCACTGCGGCACCACCGGTCCCCTTGGTCAAGTTGTCGATCGCGGCGATCGCGACGAACGTCTGGGCGTCCTCGTCGAGCGCGATCGCGATCTGTGCGGCGTTGCTGCCGATCACCGCACCCGTCTTGGGCAGCTGCCCCTCGGGCAGCAGGTGCACGAACGGCTCTGCACCGTAAGCTTTTTCGTAGGCGGCGCGCAGCTGCGACAGCGTGGCGGTGCTGCGCGCGGTGCAGGTCGCGAGGATGCCGCGCGAGGTCGGGATCAGCACCGGGGTGAACGACACGGTGACGTCTGAGTCGGTGACGGACCGCAGGCCCTGCGCGATCTCGGGGGTGTGCCGGTGCTTGCCGCCGACGTTGTAGGCCCGCGCCGAACCGATCACCTCCGCCCCGAGCAGGTCGGGTTTGGCGGCCCGGCCCGCGCCCGAGGTGCCGCTGACCGCGACGACCGTCACCGCCGGTTCGACGAGGCCCTCGGCGACGGCGGGCAGCAGCGCCAGCAGCGCGGCGGTGGGATAGCACCCCGGGACCGCGATCCGCTTGGTTCCGCTGAGTCGTTCGCGGGCGCCGGGCAGTTCGGGCAGACCGTAGGGCCAGCTGCCCGCGTGGGCGGAGCCGTAGAACCGTTCCCAGGCGGCGGGATCGGTGAGCCGGAAGTCAGCGCCGCAGTCGATGATCAGCGTGTCCTCGCCGAGCTGTTCGGCCAGCGCCGCGGAGTGTCCGTGCGGCAGACCGAGGAAGACGACGTCGTGGCCGGCGAGGGTTTCGGCGTCGGTCGCCTCGAGCACACGGTCGGCCAGCGGCAGCAGATGCGGGTGGTGTTCACCGAGTTGGCTGCCCGCGCTGCCCGCGGCGGTCAACGCGCCGATGGTCAGCCGGCCGTCCGCATAGGCGGGATGCCCGAGGAGCAGGCGGAGGATCTCCCCGCCGGCGTATCCGCTGGCACCGGCGACCGCGACAGAAGTCATGCAGGAATTCTGCATCTTTATGCAGTCAATTGCAAACTCATTAAACCGCGGGGCGCCCGAACAGACACAGATTCGCGTCCTACGCGGTCAGATCACGCGAATCTGTGTCTGCTCGCGCGAAGTTCCAACGCGGTCAGCGGCGCTGTTCGGCACCCAACTGCTCCGCAGCGGCCTGCACGGCGGTGTCGCGGGCGGCGCTGGCCTCGTCCTCGGTCAGCGTCCGGTCGGCGGCGCGGAACCGCAGCGCCAACGCCAGCGACTTGCGGCCCTCCCCGATCTGCGGCCCGGTGTAGACGTCGAACAGCCGCACATCCTCGAGCAGGTCGCCCGCCCCGGAGCGGACCGCGTCGATGACGCTCTGCGCGGCGACGTCCTCGGCCACGATCAGGCTGATGTCCTGGAACACCGCCGGGAACGGCGACACCCGCGGCGCGGGCAGCAGTTCAGTGAGCGGGACGGCGTCGAGGTCGAGTTCGACCGCGCACGTGCCCTTGGGCAGCCCGGCCCGCTCGACGACCGCCGGGTGCAGCTGTCCGGCGTGACCGACGACGGTGGCGCCGACGAGCACCTCGGCGCACCGCCCCGGATGCCAGGGCAGGTACTGCGCGGAGCGGAACGTGAACTCGACACCGGCGGCGCGGCCGACGATGCGGACGGCCTCGAACGCGTCGGCGGCCTCCACGGGGCGGCCCTTCCCCCACGGTCCCGCCGGCTCCCGCAGCCCGCTCAGCACCGCGGCGACGTGCTGCGGCTGGCGCGGCAGGGACGCGTCGAGGGTGGCGATCTCGTCGTCGGTGGGACGCCGGTCGTTCGGGATGCGCTCTACGGCCCTGGTCTGCTCCGTGGGCTCGACCACCTGGGCGATCGCGAACAGCGCCGCGTCGGCCGCACCGCGAGAGACGTTGCGCGCCAACGCTTCCAGCAGACCGGGCAGCAGCGTGGTGGCCAGGTGCGGGCGGTCGGCCTCCAAGGGGTTGAGCACCTGGGTGGTGGCCCGGCGCGGGTCGTCGGCGTCGAGGCCCCACACGTCGAAGACGCCCGCGGGCAGGAACGGAGTGGGCAGGATCTCGACGTAGCCGCTGAGCGCCAGCGATTTGCCGATCGCGCGGCGGCGCTTCTGCACCGGGGTCAGGCCGCGGCCGGCCGGGGCGGCGGGCAGCACCGAGGGGATCTGCTCGAGACCCTCCAGCCGCAGCACCTCCTCGACCAGGTCGGCGGGCTGCCGGAGGTCGGGGCGCCAGCTCGGCGGGACGGCCGTCACGCGGTCGCCGTCGACGGTGACGACGGCGCCGATCTGGGTGAGCCGCTTCTGCGTGGTGCCCGGCGCGTAGTCGACGCCAGCAGTGCGGTCGGGGCGGTCGAGCGCCATCGACACCGGGGCGGGTGACCAGTCCTCGCGCGGCGGATCGCCCCGCCAGTCGGTCAGCCGGGGCTGCGCGGTTCCGCCCGCGATCTCGGCGAGCAGCGCTGAGCACCGGTCGAGCGCCGCGACGGAGACCGCCGGGTCGACCGTGCGCTCGTAGCGCCTGCCCGCCTCGCTGGCCAGGTGCAGCCGGCGCTGGGTCCGCGACACCGCCGCCGGATCCCACACCGCCGCTTCGAGCATCACGTCGGTCGTGGTCTCGCGGACCTCGGTGGTGCCCGCGCCCATCACACCGCCGATGGCGGCGGTCGCGGCGTCGTCGACGATCAGCACGTCGGCCGGATCGAGCCGGCGTTCGACGTCGTCGAGCGTCACGACCGTCTCGCCGGGCTCGGCGAAGCGCACCCGGAACCCGCCGGTGATCAGCGAGCTGTCGTGGGCGTGCATCGGATGGCCGAGTTCGAGCATCACATAGTTGGTGACGTCGACCGCCGGCGAGATCGCGCGGATGCCCGACAGCAGCAGCCGGCGCTGCAACCACCACGGCGAGACCGCGGTCGGATCGATGCCGGTGACCGGCCGCAGCCCGAAGCGCACCACCCCGGTGCCGGGTTCGATCGTGACGGGCAGCGCCTCGCCCCCGACGGGCAGCGCGGGCACGTCGGCGGGGTCCGCATAGTCCAGGTCGTAGGCGCACGCGATCTCGCGCGCCATCCCCCGCACCGACAGGCAGTAGCCGCGGTCCGGGGTCACCGCCAGGTCGAACACGACGTCGTCGAGTCCGAGCACCTCGGCGGCCGGGGTGCCCGGCGCAGCGGTGCCCGGCGGCAGCACCAAGATCCCGGAGTGGTCAGAACCCAGGTTGAGTTCGGAGACCGAGCAGATCATGCCGTCGGAGGTACGGCCGTAGGTCTTGCGGGTGGCGATGGCGAAGTCACCGGGCAGCACAGTGCCGGGCAGCGCCACGACCACCAGATCGCCGACCGCGAAATTCGTTGCACCGCAAACAATGTCGCGCGGCTCAGCTTCCCCGACATCGACCTTCACGGCGCGGATCGGCTTCTTGAACTCGGTGAGCTCCTCGATCTCGGCGACCCGCCCGACCGTCAGCGGCCCGGTCACCGGGCCGACGGGGTGCACCCCCTCGACCTCGTGGCCGATGCGGATGAAGGTCTGCTCGAGTTCGTCGGCGGGGACGTCCCAGCCGGGCGCCCCGGCGGCCACGACCTCGCGCAGCCAGCTGTACGGCAACCGCATCAGGCGCCCACCCCGAACGGCAGGGAGAACCGGACGTCACCTTCGACCATGTCGCGCATGTCGGGAATCCCGTTGCGGAACTGCAATGTTCGCTCCAAACCCATGCCGAATGCGAAGCCGGAGTACTCGTCGGGGTCGATCCCGCACGCTCGCAACACATTCGGATTGACCATCCCGCAGCCGCCCCACTCGACCCAGCCCGGCCCGCCCTTCTTACCGGGGAACCACACGTCGACCTCGGCCGACGGTTCGGTGAACGGGAAGAAGTGCGGCCGGAACCGCGTACCGCCCTGCGGGCCGAACTGGGCGCGCGCGAACGCGTCCAGGGTGCCGCGCAGATGCGCCATCGTCAGTCCCCGGTCGACGGCGAGCCCCTCGACCTGGTGGAACACCGGGGTGTGGGTCGAGTCCAGTTCGTCGGTGCGGAACGTGCGGCCGATCGAGATGATGTACACCGGCAGCTCGCGTTCCAGCAGGGCGCGGATCTGCACGGGTGAGGTGTGGGTGCGCAGCACCTGACGCGACCCGTCCGGGGCGACGTAGAACGTGTCCTGCTCACTGCGGGCGGGATGGTCCGGCGGGAAGTTCAGCGCGTCGAAGTTGAATTGTTCGGTCTCGACCTCGGGGCCCTCGGCGAGTTCCCAGCCCATCGCCACGAACGTGTCGGCGATGTTCTCGGCCAGGATCGTGATCGGGTGGCGGGCGCCGACCGGCTGCCGCGTCGAAGGCAGCGTGACGTCGATGCGTTCGGCGACCAGCACGGCCGCGTCGCGTTCGGCCCGCAGCGCCGCGAGACGCTCGTCGTAGCCGCGCTGCGCGTCGGTGCGGGCGACGTTGACCCGCTTGCCCGCATCGGCACGCTCACTCTTCGGCAGGCTGCCGAGCGACTGCCGGGCCACCGCGATCGGCGACCGGTCACCGAGGTGCTCGGTCTTGGCGCGGGCCAGCGCATCGAGATCGGCGGCCGAATCGAACGCGCGGCGGGCCGCGGTGACCGCATCGGTCAACGCCTCTTCAGACAGGTTTCCGGCCATTCCGGGCTGCTCAGCCACCCGGCGATCATAGGTGATCGCTCCCCGCGCCCCGACGGCCGTCAGGTGTCGCGGGAAGTGTGCAACCGGTACATCGCCAGATCCGAGGGCACCCCGTCGGATTTGAGGGTGAACACCTGGCGGCGCTGCCGCTTGACCGTGACGTCGAGAGCCTGGAACTCGTCGGCGGGGATCCCGTCGAGCGTGGCCTGCGAGACGATGAGCCCACCGCGGGTCGCCCGCTCCATCACCCGCGCCGCGATGTTGACGTCCACCCCGAGCCAGTCCGAGCCGATGCGCTGGGGCCGTCCGGTGTGGATCCCGACACGCATCCGCGGCTGATAGCCGTCGACCTCGACGGTGCGAACCGCGCGCATCGCCGCCAGCGCCGCGCGCACCGCGGTGCCGGGGTCGGAGAACACCGCCATGGACCCGTCGCCCAGGCGTTTGACGATGCGCCCGCCCGCCTCCAGCAGCGGCGGCTCATAGGCCTGCGCGACCCGGCGCAGCAACCGCAGGGTCGCGTCGTCACCGACGGTCAGCGACCACGACGAGAAGCCGACGAGGTCACAGAAGACCAGCGTCACCTCCGGGTTGGCCGGCTTGCCCGACACCCGCTCGGTGACGGCCTGCCAGATCTGCAGCGCGCCGAGGCTGACCTCCCGGGACGCGGCCTCGCGGTCGAGGAGCCGGTCGGCGACGCGGGCGGCCGCGCGGGGGCCACCGTCACCGTCGGCCGACAGCGGGTCGCCGAAGTCCGGATCCCCCGGCAGCGCGCGGCGGGCCCGGCGCAGGAAGCCGACCACCCCGGGGCTGTGGTTGGCGTTGTAGAGCCAGCCCAACGGTCCGCCGCCACCACCGGACCGATCGCCGGATGCCTCGAGCTCCACCTCGTCAGCGTATGCGGCGCGCCGTCGGGCGCCCGCGTGGCGTCGTGGACAACAAACGTTGTCATCACTATGGTGTGGATCACAGTGAGCATCGAGTCAGCGAGGAACCGATGACCGCGACCACACCCCACACCACCGACGGACCCCTGGGTCCGGATTCGCTGACGTGGAAGTACTTCGGGGATCTGCGCACCGGGATGCTGGGCGTGTGGATCGGCGCGATCCAGAACATGTATCCCGAACTCGGCGCCGGCGTGGAGGACCACTCGATCCTGTTGCGTGAGCCGCTGCAGCGGGTGGCGCGTTCGGTGTACCCGATCATGGGTGTGGTCTACGACGGTGACCGCGCCTCGCAGACCGGGGAACAGATCAAGGGCTTCCACACCACCATCAAGGGCACCGACCACGCCGGCCGTCGCTACCACGCACTCAACCCCGAGACGTTCTACTGGGCGCACGCCACGTTCTTCATGCTGATCATCAAGACCGCCGAGTACTTCTGCGGCGGGCTCACCGAGGCCGAGAAACGGCAGTTGTTCGACGAACACGTGCAGTGGTACCGGATGTACGGGATGAGCATGCGTCCGGTGCCGGGTTCGTGGGAGGAGTTCTGCGAGTACTGGGACCGCAAGTGCCGCGAGGAACTCGAGATCAACCGGGCGACGCTGGACATCTTCTCGATGCGGATCCCCAAACCGTGGTTCGTGCTGATGCCGACGCCGGTGTGGGACCAGATGTTCAAGCCGATGCTGGGTGCGCAGCGCTGGATCGCCGCGGGGTTGTTCGAGCCCGCGGTGCGCGAACGCGCGGGGATGCGGTGGACGCCGGGCGACGAGGTGCTGCTGCGGCTGTTCGGCAAACTGGTCGAGATGGCGTTCGTCGCCGTCCCCGACGAGATCCGGCTGCATCCGCGGGCGCTGGCCGCCTACCGCCGCGCCGAAGGAAAACTCCCGCAGGATGCCCCGCTCGTCGAGGCGCCCGCGTTCATGGGGCCGCCCGCCGACCGTCGCGGACTGCCCATGCACTACGTCCCGCGCCGCAGGACACTGCTCGACAAGGCCGGCTCGCTGGTGCACACGACGTTGTCTTTGGCAGCCCTGCGTCCGGCGCGCGGACGGGATAAGGCAGCCTGAAGGGCATGCTCGAGTGGTCTGATGTCGATCTCGCCGTGCGCGATGCCGTCCGCGAGTTCGTCGACAAGGAAATACGTCCGCATGTCGACGCTCTGGAGAGCGGCGAGATGGAGCCCTACCCCATCATCCGAAAGCTGTTCAGCACCTTCGGAATCGATGCGATGGCCAAGGAGTCGCTGGAGAAGCGCCTCGCCCGGCTGCGGGAGGGCGGCTCCTCGTCCGGCGGCGGCAAGTCCGGCGGCATGTTCGGCGACGGCGGCAGCGGGATGGGCTTCGTCGTGGTCAGCGAACTGTGCCGGGTGTGCATGGGCGTCGTCACCGGAATGGGCGTCAGCCTGGGCCTGACCGTGCCCACCATCATGAGCCGCGGCACGCTGGCCCAGCAGGAGCGCTGGCTGCCCGGGCTGGTCACCTACGAGAAGGTCGGCGCGTGGGCGATCACCGAGCCGGATTCCGGCTCGGATGCGTTCGGCGGCATGAAGTCCTATGTGGTCCGCGACGGTGACGACTACATCCTCAACGGCCAGAAGACGTTCATCACCAACGGACCCGACGCGGACGTGGTGGTGGTCTACGCCAAGTTGGATGAGGGCGACGGAGTAGACAAGCGCGATCGTAAGGTGCTCACGTTCGTGCTCGACCGCGGCATGGAGGGCTTCGTGCAGTCGAAGCCGTTCCGCAAGATGGGCATTCACTCGTCGCGCACCGGCGAGCTGTTCTTCAACAACGTGCGGTTGGGCCGCGACCGGCTGCTCGGTGAGACTGAGGACAACGCCTCCGGTGACGGCAGGGAGAGCGCGCGGTCGAGCTTCTCGGCCGAACGCATCGGCGTGGCCGCCATGGCGCTCGGGGTCATCGAGGAGTGCCTGAAGCTCTCGGTCGACTACGCCCGCAGCCGCACGCTGTGGGGTAAGGAGATCGGTCAGTTCCAGCTCATCCAGCTCAAGCTCGCCTCGATGGAGGTGGCGCGGATGAACGTGCGCAACATGCTGTTCCGGGTGATCGAGGCCGGTCAGACCGGATCCCCGATCTCACTGGCCGAGGCGTCGGCGATCAAGTGGTACTGCTCGCAGGCCGCCACCGACGTCGCCATGGACGCCGTGCAGCTGTTCGGTGGCAACGGCTACATGACCGAGTACCGGGTCGAACAGCTGGCGCGCGACGCGAAGTCGCTGATGATCTACGCGGGCAGCAACGAAGTGCAGATCACCCACGTGGCCAAAGGGCTGCTGCGCGACTACTAGGTCACATGAGCCTGCGCCGAGCGTGCACTCATTGCGAAATTCCGGCCGGATCTTCGCAGTGGGTTCACGTTCGGCGCGGGAGTGAGCGCAGCGCCCTGGCGCTCTGGTACAGGCAGATCGCCGCGGCCGCCGCGACGTTGAGGCTCTCGGCACTGCCCGCCATCGGAATCGTCACGCGGGCATCGGCCAGCGCGGCCACCTCCGGCGCCAGACCGTGCGCCTCGGGGCCGAACAACCACGCCGTCGGCGAGGCCAGCTCCGCATCGTCGAGGCTGACCTCCCCGTCGAGCGTGGTCGCGAGCACGGTCAGCCCGGCCGCGCGCAGCGCGGCGATCAGCCCCGCGGTGTCGGGGGCCTCGAGCACCGGCAGCCCGAAGATGCTGCCCGCCGAGGCGCGCAGGCATTTCCCGTTGTAGGGGTCGACGCTGTGGCCGGCCAGGATCACCGCATCGGCACCCATCGCATCGGCCAGCCGGATCAGGGTGCCCGCGTTGCCGGGTTCGGCCGTCTCGACCGCGACCGCGACCAACCGGGGATCCCCGGCGAGCACCGCGTCGAGGGAGACCTCGGGCATCGTGCACACCGCGACCAACCCGACCGGGGTGACGGTGTCCGACAACGCTTTCGCGGCCCGCTCGGTGACCAGCTGAACGTCAGCGTCGCCCAGCAATGACGAGAACCGCTGTGCGGCGGCCTCGGTCGCGAACACCTCGGAAACGACTCCGCGCCGCAACGCCGCCTCGACGAGGTTGGGACCCTCGGCGAGGAAGCGTGCGGCGCGGCGACGACCGACGTGTCGGTGAAGTTTGACCGCTGCCACCACGCGGGTGGAGCGCTCGGTGAGCAGGCTCAGGCGGCCTCTCCGGCGGGCGCGTTGACATCGCTGGGCAGCGCGGCCTTGGCGACCTCGACCAGCGCGGTGAACGCGGCGGCATCGCTGACGGCGATCTCGGCGAGGTTCTTGCGGTCGACCTCGACACCGGCGGCCTTGAGGCCCTGGATCAGCCGGTTGTAGGTGATGTCGTTGGCGCGGGCGGCGGCGTTGATCCGCGAGATCCACAGCTTGCGGAACTCACCCTTGCGGGCCCGCCGGTCGCGGTAGGCGTAGGTGAGTGAGTGCAGCTGCTGCTCTTTGGCCTTGCGGTACAGGCGGGACCGCTGACCGCGGTAGCCCTTGGAGGCCTTGAGAACTGTGCGGCGCTTCTTCTGGGCGTTGACTGCGCGCTTGACGCGTGCCATGGGTGGTTCCTAACTCGTGCGGAAGGTAAAGGTCTGGTTCGTCGCTAGCCGTTGAGCATCTTGTTGATGCGCCGGTTGTCGTTGGCGGCCACCTCGGTACGGCCGGCGAGACGACGGGTGCGCTTCGTGGGCTTGTGCTCCATCAGGTGGCGCCGGTTGGCCTTCTGGCGCACGATCTTTCCGGTGCCGGTGCGCCGGAAGCGCTTCGAAGCGCCGCTGTGGGTCTTGGCCTTGGGCATGGATGTCCTCTTGATTCTGTTCGGTGTCGTGCGGTTCTACGTGGCGTCCGGGGACTCACCACGGGGACGTTCGGCTTGCTCCGCCGCTTTGGCGCGAGTCTTCGCGCCGCGGTGCGGTGCCAGCACCATCGTCATGTTGCGCCCGTCCTGCTTGGCGGACGTCTCGACGAAGCCGTACTCGGCCACGTCGGCGCCCAGGCGTTGCAGGAGCCGGAACCCGAGTTCGGGTCGCGACTGCTCACGGCCGCGGAACATGATCGTCACCTTGACCTTGGACCCTGCTTCCAGGAAGCGGATGACGTGACCCTTCTTGGTCTCGTAATCGTGCGGGTCGATCTTGGGACGGAGCTTCTGCTCCTTGACGACGGTCTGCTGCTGGTTCTTGCGAGACTCGCGCGCCTTCTGTGCCGTCTCGTACTTGAACTTGCCGTAGTCCATGATCTTGCACACGGGCGGCTTGGCGTCCGGTGCGACTTCGACGAGATCGAGATCGGCGTCCGCGGCGACGCGGAGTGCATCTTCGATGCGCACGATGCCTACCTGTTCACCGCCCGGTCCGATGAGACGGACTTCAGGTACGCGGATGCGCTCGTTGACGCGGGTCTCAGTGCTGATGGGGCCTCCTATGTTGTGTTCTCCAGGGGAGTCCAACGGCCCATCCGACCTGCCCGCGAGAGCAGGAAGGCCCTGCATCGCAGGGCCCGTGCCGACCGATCACGGCATACGCCGCCCGTGCCGAACAGCACAGAACCGGCATACTCGATGCCGGTGACCGGACCGCTGTGCCGAAGTGGCCAGCGGTGGGAGTGGGACTCCACTTGCTGTCCTGGCGCCAGCCAGGACGGTCGCGCATGCAAGTCTAGCAGGCATGACCGATGACCAAAGCATCCGCGAGCTCGAGGATATTCCGGCCGTCGAGGTGATCACCCGTTCGGCGGTGATGCTGATGAGCGCCGCGGCCGAGAAACTGGGCCTCTCGCACCCCGATCCCGAGGACAGCCCGCACCGTGACCTCGACGAGGCCCGCCGACTGATCACCGCCCTGGCGGGCCTGGTGACCGCCTCCGCCGAGTACCTCGGCCCCCACGCCGGACCGGTGCGCGACGGTCTGAAGACCCTGCAGTTGGCGTTCCGAGAAGCCAGCGCCCACCCCGACGAACCCGGGAAGGGTCCCGGCGAGAAATACACCGGCCCCGTGTGGTGATCAGCTCCCACCATTTCGCCCGCTGAGCGAATATTGTCCCGGCCTATGACGCTGACCAGTGCGCCGAGGGCGCACACCGCCTCCCGTTACTCGTGGGTGCCCGCGGCCGCCGGGTGGACCGTCGGCGTCATCGCCACCCTCTCGCTCATCGCCAGCGTCTCGCCGCTGGTGCGGGCGGTCATCCGGGTGCCGCGCGAGTTCGTCAACGACTACATCTTCAACTTCCCCGACACCAGCTTCGCGTGGGCGTTCGTGCTCGCGATCCTGGCCGGCGCGCTGGCCGCCCGCAAACGCATCGCGTGGTGGGTGCTGCTGCTGTACATGGTCGGCGCGCTCGCGTGGAACGTCGGCGACCTGCTCACCGGCGACGAGTCGATCGTGGAGGAGACCGGTGAGGTCATCGGGCTGGCGTTCCACCTGGCCGCGATCGTCTTCCTGCTGCTGGCCCGCCCGCTGTTCTGGGCACGGGTGCGGCGCGGGGCGCTGTTCAAGGCCGCCGGGGTGCTCGCCGCCGGCATGGCCGTCGGCATCCTCGTCGGCTGGGGTCTGGTCGAACTGTTCCCCGGCAGCCTCGAACGCGACTACCGGCTCGCCTACGCGGCCAACCGGGTCTTCGCCTTCGCCGGTGTGGACGCGGGCGCGTTCGACGGCCAGCACCCCCACGTCATCGTCAACGCACTGCTCGGTCTGTTCGGTGCGCTGGCCCTGATGGCGGCGGCGATCGTGCTGTTCCAGTCGCAGCGCTCGGAGAACGCGCTCACCGGTGAGGACGAGTCGGCGATCCGCGGGCTGCTGGAGCTCTATGGCAAGAACGACTCACTCGGCTACTTCGCCACCCGCCGCGACAAGTCCGTGGTGTTCGCGCCCAGCGGCCGCGCCGCGATCACCTACCGCGTGGAGGTCGGGGTCTGCCTGGCCAGCGGCGACCCCGTCGGCGATCCCAAGGCCTGGCCGCAGGCGATCGAGGCGTGGCTGGCGCTGTGTGAAACCTACGGCTGGGCGCCCGGCGTGATGGGCGCCAGCGCCGGCGCCGCCGAGGCGTTCCGCGCGGCCGGCCTCAACGCCATCCAGCTCGGCGACGAGGCGATCCTGCACCCCGACGGCTTCCGGCTCTCCGGCCCGGACATGCGCGCGGTGCGCCAGGCCGTCACCCGGGCCCGGCGCGCCGGGGTGACCGTGCGCATCCGCCGACACCGGGAACTGTCCGCCGAACAGATGGCCGAGGTGATCGCCAACGCCGACGCCTGGCGGGACACCGAGACCGAGCGCGGATTCTCGATGGCGCTGGGCCGGCTCGGGGATCCCGCCGACAGCGACTGCCTGCTCGTGGAGGCCGTGCAGGGCGAGCAGGTGGTGGCGATGCTGTCGCTGGTCCCGTGGGGCAGCAACGGTGTCTCCCTCGACGTGATGCGCCGCTCCCCGCAGTCCACCAACGGCACCATCGAGTTGATGGTCAGCGAGCTGTGCCTGCAGGCCGAGGACATCGGCGTCACCCGGGTCTCGCTGAACTTCGCGATGTTCCGGTCGGCGTTCGAACAGGGCGCCCAACTCGGCGCGGGGCCGGTCGCGCGGCTGTGGCGCTGGCTGCTGGTGTTCTTCTCGCGCTGGTGGCAGCTCGAGACGCTCTACCGGTCGAACATGAAGTACCAGCCGGAGTGGGTCCCCCGCTACGCGTGCTACGACGACGCGCGGCTGATCCCCCGCGTCGGGGTGGCCTCGGTGATCGCCGAGGGCTTTCTCGTGCTGCCGTTCTCACGGCGCAACAAACAGCACACCGGACACCACACCTCGGCACCGCCGGACCTCATCGCCAGCGGGATGCTGCACGCCGACGGCACCGCACCCGATCTCGCGGCGCTGCACACCGACACCACCGACACCGAACCGCCACGGCTGCCCGAACAGGTCCGGGTCCGGATGGCCAAGTTGAAGACCCTGCAGGCCAACGGGATCGACGCCTATCCGGTCGGTCAACCGCCCAGCCACACCGCGGCCGAGGCCATCGACTCCCCCGACGACGTCGAACTGAGCGTCGCGGGCCGGGTGCTGCGCATCCGCGACTACGGCGGCGTGCTGTTCGCGCAGCTGCGGGACTGGTCCGGCGAAGTCCAACTGCTGCTGGACAATTCGACGCTCGAAGAAGGCGGCACGGCCGACTTCACCGCCGCCATCGACCTCGGCGACCTCATCGAGGCGACCGGCACCATGGGCTACAGCCGCAACGGCACCCGGTCGCTGCTGGTGCGGCGCTGGCGACTCACCGGCAAATGCCTGCGCCCGCTGCCGGACAAGTGGAAGGGCCTCACCGACCAGGAGGCCCGGGTGCGGGCCCGCTACGTCGACCTGGCGGTGAACACCGAGGCACGAGATCTGATCCGGGCCCGCAGCGGTGTGCTGCACGCGATCCGGGACACCCTGTACCACAAGGGTTTCCTCGAGGTCGAGACGCCGATTCTGCAGCAGATCCACGGCGGCGCCAACGCGCGGCCGTTCCTCACCCACATCAATGCCTACGACCTCGACCTGTACCTGCGCATCGCGCCCGAGCTGTACCTCAAACGGCTGTGCGTGGGCGGGGTGGAGCGGGTGTTCGAGCTGGGCCGCGCCTTCCGCAACGAGGGCGTCGACTTCTCTCACAACCCCGAGTTCACGCTGCTCGAGGCGTACCAGGCGCACGCCGACTACAACGTGTGGATCGACGGCTGCCGCGAACTGATTCAGAACGCCGCGTTGGCCGCCAACGGTGAGCACGTGTTCATGCGTCCCCGTGCGGACGGTGTGCTCGAACCCGTCGACATCTCCGGCCCGTGGACGGTCAAGACCGTCCACGACGCGGTGTCCGAGGCGCTCGGCGAACACATCGACGCCGGCACCGAACTGCCCATGCTGCGCAAGCTCGCCGACGCGGCGGGCATCCCCTACCTGACCCACTGGGACGAGGGCGCCGTCGTACTCGAGATGTACGAGCACCTGGTCGAGGACCGCACCGCGAGGCCGACGTTCTACAAGGACTTCCCGACGTCGGTGTCGCCGTTGACCCGGCCGCACCGCAGCATCCCCGGCGTGGCCGAGCGGTGGGACCTCGTCGCCTGGGGCGTCGAACTCGGCACCGCCTACAGCGAATTGACCGATCCGGTGGAACAGCGCCGCCGGCTGCAGGAGCAGTCCCTGCTCGCCGCGGGCGGCGATCCCGAGGCGATGGAACTCGACGAGGACTTCCTGCAGGCGATGGAGTACGCGATGCCGCCGACCGGCGGGCTCGGCATGGGTGTCGACCGGGTCGTCATGTTGATCACCGGGCGCAGCATCCGGGAGACGCTGCCGTTCCCGTTGGCCAAACCACGTTGACAGCCTGCTGACAGCCGGCCCCAAGGTGGCGGGGCCACGATGTCCCCGTGGGCCCGGCACACACACTGCACCACCATGTCTCGCTGATGCATGGGTGGCTACCCCTCGTCGTGCACGTCGCGGCGGTCGTCGCGCTGGCCGCGGCCATCGGCTGGCGGACGCGGCGCTGGCGCCTGGTGTGGGTGCCATGGGCGCTGCTGATCGGGGCGCTGCTCGCGCTCGCCGCCTTCGAGTACGTCGCATCGCAGGGCTGGGCGGATGACCCTGCGCCGCAGTCGCTGTGGGTGTGGATCGGGCTCGTCGGGGTCGCGGTGGTGGTGCTGGTGGTCGGGTGGCCGGGCGCGGCACGGTGGCGGCGGGCGGTGTCGGTGGTGACGGTGCCGCTGTGCGTGCTGTCGGTGTTGCTCGTGGTCAACCTGTGGACCGGATACTTCCCGACGGTGCAGACCGCGTGGAACCAGCTGACGGCCGGGCCGTTGCCCGATCAGATCAGCCTGGCGACCCTCACCGCGCTGCAGCAGCACCACGCGGTCCCGGCCAAGGGCACCCTCGTGCCCGTCGAAACCGGCGACGCCGCATCGGGTTTCCGGCACCGCAGCGAGCTGGTCTACCTGCCGCCCGCCTGGTACGCCACGTCTCCCCCGCCCCGGCTGCCTGCGGTGCTGATGATCGGCGGCGAGTTCAACACCCCCGCCGACTGGGTGCGGGTGGGTGACGCCGTCTCGACCGCAGACACCTTCGCCGCCGCCCACCACGGGTATGCACCGGTGTTGGTGTTCGCCGATGCGGGCGGCGCGTTCAACAACGACACCGAATGCGTCGACGGCAACCGC
Organism: Mycobacterium sp. GA-2829; assembly: GCF_001499965.1. Lineage (GTDB taxonomy): Bacteria > Actinomycetota > Actinomycetes > Mycobacteriales > Mycobacteriaceae > Mycobacterium. The sequence goes on along the minus strand of NZ_LQIT01000001.1, from coordinate 375,353 downwards.
GGCAACAGCGCCGACCACCTCACGAAAGACGTTCGGCCCTATGTGATCTCGCATTTCGGCGTCAGCTCGAACCGGTCGGACTGGGGCATCGTCGGGTGGTCGATGGGCGGGACGTGCGCGGTGGACCTCAGCGTCATGCACCCGGAGCTGTTCAGCGCGTTCGAGGACATCGCAGGCGACCTCAGCCCGAACGCCGGGACCAAGGAGCAGACCATCGCGCGGTTGTTCGGGGGCAGCGCCGCGTCGTGGGCCGCCTATGACCCCACCACGGTGATGACCAGGCACGGCCGCTACGCCGACGTCGCCGGCTGGTTCGACACCAACACCGCGGGTCCTGAGCAGACCGCGGCGGCGTCGACGCTGTGCGCGCTCGGCGCCGCGGAGGGCATCGACTGCACGGTCGCCGTCCAGCCCGGAATGCACGACTGGCCGTTCGCCACCCAGGCCTTCGCGGCCGCGCTGCCGTGGCTCGCCGGGCAGCTCGGCACGCCCGATGTTCCTCCGGTGCCGTTGCCCCGACCGCAAACCGGGCCACCCGTCATCCCGGCCGCGGTGAAGTGATTCGGTTGTCGGCCCCCGCGAGTACGGTGACGGCATGGCCGACGAACCCACGCCCGCGCCGCCGCCCCCGCCCGAGGAGGCGCTCGACACCGGCTACACCCCCGGCGGCGTCCCCACCTTCGACTCGGTGCGCGAGAAGATCGAGGGCCGCTACGGCAGCGCGGTCGGCGCGGCGGAACTGGCGGCCGAGACCCCTGAGGGCCGCACCGCCGACGAACAGTACGAGGAGCGGCAACGCGCGGCCGCCGAACGGCTCGCCCAGATCCGCGACCAGATGCGCGGCGGCGATACCGAAAAGGGTTGAGCGCTGCGCACATTCACCGTCGACGAACGCCGCGCCCGGCTCGGCCGCAGACACCTCCTCACCGCTGAGCACCGCGGGACGTCCGTCGACGACGTCGTCACCCGGCTGGTCGGGCTGCACGCCACCGATCCCGCCACCCCGTACCTGACACTGTGGGCGCGTGTCGACGGCTTCGGCCGCGACGATCTCGACAGCGCCCTGTACGACCGCCGCACCGTGGTCAAACACCTCGCCATGCGGCGCACGCTGTGGGTGGTGCGCCGCGAGGACCTGCCGACCATCCAGAGCGCGGCCAGTGACCGCGTCGCGGCCAACGAACGCCGACGGCTGATCGCCGACGCGGAGAAGGCGGGCATCGCCGCCGACGGGGCACGGTGGCTGGACGACGCGTGCGCGGCCGTGCTCGCCCATCTGCGGCGGCACGGGCCGACCAGTGCGCGCGAACTGCGCGCCGCGCTGCCCGAACTGGCGGGCAGCCACGACCCGGCACCCGGGAAGACCTGGGGCGGCACCATCCCCCTTGGTCCGCGGGTGCTGACGGTGCTGGGCGTGCGCGGTGACATCGTGCGCGGACCCAACGACGGCGGCTGGACGGTCAGCCGGCCGCGGTGGACGCTGCGCACCGACTGGTTGCGCGACGGGCACGCCCCGGTGGAGCCGGACGAGGCGGCCGTCGACGCCGTCGGCCGGTGGCTGCGCACCTTCGGCCCGGCGACCGTCACCGACGTCAAGTGGTGGTTCGGCCACACGCTGACGTGGGCGCGGCAGGCATTGCGCGCACTCGGCGCCGTCGAGGTGGACCTGCACGGCCAGCCCGGGTACGTGCTGCCGGACGACCTCGACCCCGAACCGGAGCCTGCGCCGTGGGCGGCGTTGCTGCCCGGTCTGGACCCCACGACCATGGGGTGGTTCGACCGCGACTGGTACCTCGGCCCGCACCGCGGGCACGTGTTCGACCGCAACGGCAACGGCGGCCCGACGGCGTGGTGGAACGGCCGCATCGTCGGCGCGTGGACCCAGGACACCGACGGCCGGGTGGTGCTGCACCTGCTCGACGACGTCGGCCGCGACGGGGTGGCGGCACTCGGGCAACGCGCCGAAGCCCTCACCGCGTGGTTGGCCGGGACCCGCGTGAGCCCGCGGTTTCCCTCCCCGGTGACGAAACGCTGATTCAGACCGTGTCGGGGTGGCTAACCTACGGCCACCGACGGAAGGGGTTGCGATGAAGATCGCGATCATCGGCAGTGGGTTCTCCGGTCTCGGCGCCGCGATCCGACTGCAGCAGGCAGGTCACCGCGATTTCGTCGTCCTGGAGCGGGGGCCCGACGTCGGCGGCACCTGGCGCGACAACACGTACCCGGGAGCCGCGTGTGACGTGCCGTCGCACCTGTACTCGTATTCGTTTGCGCTGAACCCGAATTGGACCCGCTCGTTCTCCGCACAGCCGGAGATCGAGGCGTATCTGCGGGAGGTGGCCGAACGCTACGGCGTGCTCGACCGGCACCGCTTCGACTGCACCGTCAAGCGGGCCGCCTGGAATCCCACGACCGCGCAGTGGGAATTGTCGACCACCGGCGGACCCGTCACCGCCGACGTGCTGATCACCGCGTTCGGCTCGCTGGCCGAACCGTCGCTGCCAGGCATCCCGGGCATCGAGTCCTTTGACGGCGAAATGTTCCACTCCGCGCGCTGGAACCACGACGCCGACCTGACCGGCAAACGCGTCGCGGTCATCGGCACCGGCGCGTCGGCCATTCAGATCGTGCCGGCGATCGCCGATCAGGTCGCCCACCTCGACGTGTACCAGCGGACCGCGCCGTGGCTGCTGCCGCGCTTCGACCGGCCGTTCACCGGCGCGGAGAAGTGGGCGTTCCGCAATGTGCCCGGCTTCCTGCGCATCGCGCGGGCCGGGATCTACGCCGGCCGCGAGGTCCAGGTCGTCGGCCTGGCGAAGAACCCGAACCTGATGAAGGGGTTCGAACTGCTGTCGCGCCTCAAAATCCGAACCGAGATCAAGGACACCGCGCTGCGCCGCAAGGTCACCCCGAACTTCCGCATCGGCTGCAAACGCATGCTGATCTCCAACGACTGGTATCCGACGCTGGACCGCGACCACGTCGACCTCGTCACCGACGGCATCCACGAGATCGACGGCCGCCGCATCGTCACCGCCGACGGCACCGCGCGGGAGGTCGACGCGATCATCGTCGCCACCGGCTTCCACGTCACCGACTCCCCGATGTTCGACACGGTGTGCGGCGCCGACGGCGCCAGCCTGACCCAGCGGTTCGCCGACAAGGGCATGCGCGCCTACAAGGGCACAACCGTCGCGGGGTATCCCAACATGTTCGTGCTCATCGGCCCCAACACCGGGCTGGGTCACAGCTCGATGGTGTACATGATCGAGAGCCAGCTCAACTACGTCGTCGACGCCGTCTCGACCATGGAAAGGCAGGGTCTGCGCACCGTCGAGGTCACCCAGGAGGCGCTCGACGTCTACAACGAACGCCTGCAGCAGGCACTGAAGGGGTCGGTGTGGATGACCGGTAAGTGCGCGAGCTGGTACCTCGACGCGCACGGCAACAACACCACGCTGTGGCCGGACTTCACGTTCCGGTTCCGTAACCAGACCCGGCGCTTCGACGTCGACGCCTACGAGGTGACTAAGCGCTGACCTTGCGCCGCTTGCGGGCGGGTTCGGGCACCTCGAGCATCTCGGCGAGGAAGTGGCCGGTGTAGCTGGCGGTGTTGGCCGCCACGTCCTCGGGCGTGCCCTGCGCCACCACGGTGCCGCCGCCCGCGCCGCCCTCGGGACCCATGTCGATGATCCAGTCCGAGGTCTTGATGACGTCGAGGTTGTGCTCGATGACGATGACGGTGTTGCCCTTGTCGACCAGCCCGTTGATGACCTTGAGCAGCTTGCGGATGTCCTCGAAGTGCAGACCGGTGGTCGGCTCGTCGAGGATGTACACCGTCCGCCCGGTCGAACGCTTCTGCAGTTCGGCCGCGAGCTTCACGCGCTGGGCCTCACCGCCGGACAGTGTCGGCGCCGGCTGTCCGAGCCGCACGTAGCCCAGCCCGACGTCGACCAGCGTCTTGAGGTAGCGGTGGATCGAACTGATCGGTTCGAAGAACTCGGTCGCCTCCTCGATCGGCATGTCGAGCACCTCGGCGATGGTCTTGCCCTTGTAGTGCACCTCGAGTGTCTCGCGGTTGTAGCGGGCGCCGTGGCACACCTCGCACGGGACGTACACGTCCGGCAGGAAGTTCATCTCGATCTTGATCGTGCCGTCACCGGAACAGGCTTCGCAGCGACCGCCCTTGACGTTGAAGGAGAACCGGCCGGGCTGGTAGCCGCGGACCTTGGCCTCGGTGGTCGCCGCGAACAGGGAGCGGATCTTGTCGAACACCCCGGTGTAGGTGGCCGGGTTCGACCGCGGGGTCCGCCCGATCGGCGACTGGTCCACCCGCACCAGCTTGTCCAGCTGATCGAGGCCGTTGACCCGGGTGTGCCTGCCGGGCACCTGGCGGGCGCCGTTGAGCTTGTTGGCCAGCACGGACGCCAGGATGTCGTTGACCAGGGTCGACTTCCCCGAACCCGACACCCCGGTGACCGAGGTCAGCACCCCGAGCGGGAACGCGACGTCGACGTCCTTGAGGTTGTGCTCCCGCGCGCCGATCACGGTGATCTGGCGCTTGCGGTCGATGGGCCGCCGGATCGCAGGCACCTCGATGCTCTCGCGGCCCGACAGGTAGGCCCCGGTCAGCGACTCCTTGTTGCGCAGCAGCTCCTTGTAGGTGCCGCTGTGCACGATGCGTCCGCCGTGCTCACCGGCCGCGGGACCGATGTCGACGACCCAGTCGGCGTGCGCGATGGTGTCGAGGTCGTGTTCGACGACGATCAGCGTGTTGCCGAGCTCGCGCAGCCGCGTCAGGGTGTCGATGAGCCGGCGGTTGTCGCGCTGGTGCAGGCCGATCGACGGTTCGTCGAGGACGTACAGCACCCCGACCAGCCCCGACCCGATCTGGGTGGCGAGCCGGATCCGCTGCGCCTCACCGCCGGACAGCGTGGCCGCCGCCCGCGACAGCGACAGGTAGTCCAGGCCGACGTCGAGCAGGAAGCCCAGCCGGGACTGGATCTCCTTGAGCACCTGACCGGCGATGGCCTGTTCGCGGTGACCCAGCGTCAGCGCGTTCAGGAAGGCCGCACAGTCGGCGATCGACAGTTCGGCGACCTCGGCGATCGACTTGGCGCCGTGGTCACCGGCGGCCATGGTGACCGCGAGGATCTCCGGTTTGAGGCGGGTGCCGTCGCACTCGGGGCACGGCACGTCGCGCATGAAGCCCTCGTACCGCTCCTTCATCTGCTCGGAGTCGGTCTGCTCCATCCGGCGCTGCAGGAACGCCATCACGCCTTCGAAGTCGGCGTAGTAGGAGCGGGTGCGGCCGTAGCGGTTGCGGTACTTGACGTGCACCTGCTCGTCGCAGCCCTCGAGGATGGCGCGGCGCACCTTGGCGGGCAGCTTCTTCCACGGGGTGTCGACGTCGAAGCCCATCGACTCGCCGAGACCGGTCAGCATCCGGGTGAAGTACTCGGCGGTCTGGCCCATCGACCACGGGGCGATCGCGCCTTCGGCGAGCGTCAGGTCCGGATCGGGGATGACGAGTTCGGGGTCGACCTCTTTGCGGATGCCGAGGCCGGTGCATTCCGGGCAGGCGCCGTACGGGGAGTTGAACGAGAACGACCGCGGTTCCAGGTCGTCGACGGCCAGCGGGTGACCGTTGGGGCAGGCCAGTTTCTCGGAGAACCGCTGCTCACGGTGCGGGTGGTCGTCCTCGCGGTCGACGAACTCGAGGACGACGATGCCGTCGGCGAGGCCGAGCGCGGTCTCCACCGAATCGGTGAGCCGCTGCTTGGCGCTGGCCTTGACGGTGAGCCGGTCGACGACGACCTCGATGTCGTGCTTCTCCTGCTTCTTGAGCTTCGGCGGCTCGGTGAGCGGATAGACGACGCCGTCGACGCGGACGCGGCTGTAGCCCTGGCTGTTCAGCTTCTCGAACAGGTCGACGAACTCACCCTTGCGGGTGCGCACCACGGGCGCGAGGACCTGGAAGCGCAGCCCCTCGTCCATGGCGAGGACCTGGTCGACGATCTGCTGCGGGGTCTGCCGTGCGATGCGCTCCCCGCACACCGGGCAGTGCGGGGTGCCGGCGCGCGCGTAGAGCAGACGCAGGTAGTCGTAGACCTCGGTGATGGTGCCGACCGTCGACCGCGGGTTGCGGTTGGTCGACTTCTGGTCGATCGACACCGCGGGCGAGAGCCCCTCGATGAAGTCGACGTCGGGTTTGTCCATCTGCCCGAGGAACTGCCGGGCGTACGCCGACAGCGATTCGACGTAGCGTCGCTGCCCCTCGGCGAAGATCGTGTCGAAGGCCAGCGACGACTTGCCCGAACCGGACAGGCCGGTGAACACGATCAGGGCGTCGCGCGGTAGGTCAAGGTCGACGCTTCGCAGGTTGTGCTCGCGCGCACCCTTGACGATCAGGCGGTCAGCCAACTCGGTCCTTCCCTGGTCCAGACATGGTCACCCCACTTCGTCCCATGCTAGGTGTCGCCACCGACAAGCCCGTTACCGTGGCTGCCATGACAGTCGTCGACGACAACTACACCGGACATGTGGAACCACGGACCGCGGCCAGGCGAACACTTCCCGGCGCGACGATCGTCAAGGTCTCCGTGGGCCCCATGGACAACAACGCCTACCTGGTCACCTGTTCCCGCACCGGCGAGACGCTACTCATCGACGCCGCCAACGACGCCGACGTCCTGAGCGGGCTCGTCGCCCAGCTGGCGCCGACGGTCACCATGATCCTCACCACACACCAGCATTTCGACCACTGGCAGGCCCTTGAAACGCTGGCCCGGACCACCGGTGCGCCGACCGCCGCCCACGAACTGGACGCCGAACCGCTGCCGGTCACCCCGGACCGCCACCTCGCCGGCGGGGACACCCTGCAGGTGGGCGATCTCACGTTCGACGTCATCCATCTGCGCGGGCACACCCCCGGGTCGATCGCGCTGGCGTTGCACGGCCCCGCAGCAGGCGACGCGGTGCACCTGTTCACCGGCGACTGCCTGTTCCCGGGCGGGGTGGGCAAGACATGGCAGGAGGGCGACTTCGAGAAGCTCCTCACCGACGTGACCACGCGGGTGTTCGACGTCTATCCCGACTCCACGGTCGTCTATCCCGGCCACGGCGACGACACCACGCTGGGCGCCGAGCGCCCGCATCTGGACGAGTGGCGCGAACGCGGCTGGTGACCGTCAGACCGGCTCACACCGGCTCACACCGTCCATGCGACCGGCAGCCGCTTGATGCCGTGCACGAACGCTGACCGCAGGATCGCCGGTTCCTCGGTCGCGATGATGTCGGGGACCTGCCGGCGCAGTTCGGAGTAGAGGACCCGGATCTCGCGGCGCGCGAGGTTGGCGCCGAGGCAGAAGTGCGCGCCGCCCGCGCCGAATCCGATCTGCGGGTTGGGGTCCCGCGTGACGTCGAACAGCCACGGGTTGTCGAACTTCGTCTCGTCGCGGTTTGCGGAGTTGTACCAGAGCGACACCTTGTCCCCCGCCTTCATCTGCACGCCGCGCAGCTCCACGTCCTCGGTGAGGTTGCGGCGCATGAAGATGATCGGCGAGCCCCACCGCACGATCTCCTCCACCGCGGTCGGGGCGACGGCGTCGAAGTCATCCCACCACCGCTGCCGCTGTTCGGGATAGCGGGTCAGCGCGACGAGGCCGTGGCTGATCGCGTTGCGGGTGGTCTCGTTGCCCGCCGCCGAGAGCAGGATGAAGAACGAGGCGATCTCGGCAGAGGTGAGCCGTTCGCCGTCGACCTCGGCCTGTACCAGGTTGGTGGTGAGGTCATCGGTGGGCCGGGTGCGGCGGGCCTCGGCCAGTGCGAGCCCGTACTCGCCCAGTGACAGCACCGCCCCGACGACGGTGTCGTGGTCTCTGGCGATCTCCTCGTCGGCACCGCTGAGCACGATCGAGGTCCAGTTGAAGATCTTCTCCTCGTCCTCCTCGGGAATGCCCATCATGTCGCAGATGATCTGCAGCGGGAACGGTCCGGCGACGGTCCGCACGAAGTCCGCGCACCCGTCCGGGTGATGTGCGATGAGGTCGGCGACCAGGCGCCGGGCGCGGTCGCGGACGCTCTGCTCGATGCGGGTGAGCATCTTCGGGGTGAACGCCCGGTTCACGATCGAGCGCAGCCGCAGATGCCGCGGGTCGTCGAGCGAGATCATCGACCCGACGTACTCGGCGATCTCGACGGGGACGTCGTTGAGTGCGGTGCTCGTCGGGATCGAGCTGAACACCTCCGGGTGCCTGCTCGCATGGTGCACGTCGTCGTAGGTGGTCAGCGCCCAATGTCCGCGGCCGCCGGGGAAACCGGCGAATTCGGGGACCTCGAACCACGAGATCGGGGCTTCCCGCCGGAGTGTGGCGAACGCGCCGTCGCGGCGGTCGTCGTCCCACTCCCAGAACTCGAGGGTGCCCAGATCGATGTCACCGAGCGGCACATCCGGCGGCGGCGCGCCGTTCTCGCGAGGGGCGATGCCGGTCGGATGCAGGGTTGTCGTCATGGCTGACCTCCACGTCAATCCCGAGTGTGGCACTCGGGACCGCCGCGGGGTCAGGAATGACCGAGGTGTGTCAGGGCGTGGTGTGCACGATCAGGACGTCGGTCTTCGACCGGCGCGCCACGTTGGCGGGCACCGAGCCGAGCAGCCGTCCGGCGATGGTGCTGAGACCGACGTTGCCGACGACCAGCAGATCGGCCTTGACCTCTTCGGCCAGTTCGACCAGAGCGTCGACGGGTGCGCCGACGACGGCCCTCTCCTCGATGTTCTCGGCGCCGGCCTCCTTGGCGCGGTCGCGCGCCTCGCGCAGGATCGCGTAGATGGGGGCGTTGCCCGCCATCTTGTAGCCCTCGTCCTTGAGGACGTCGGCGGCGCGCTGATCCTCGCTCTGCGGGAAGTAGGCGGTGGTGACGATGAGCTTGGCGCCCGATCCGGCGGCGATCTGGCCCGCGCGGTCGACTGCCCGCAACGACGAATCCGATCCGTCGGTGCCGACCACCACGGTGCGATAGGCGCTCATCCATACCCTCCCAGAGTCATTTGCAAGGCCAAACGGAACATTAACGTGTTGCCCGACGAACCCGGGTGCTAATCGCGACACCCGGCAGCCTGATCAAGGCGGTCAACAGCGTTCTACCGGCACTGATGTTAGCCGCCGGCAACCGCGCTGCGGGTGCCACAGTGACCGAGTCGTCCCCACCCCACCACGCCGTGACGCAGGTCAATCCGCCGCGGATCGGGCTGCGTGACGCGGGCTTTGCGCGGGTAGTCCCCCACCATGGCGACGAAAGTGCCCGGCGCACAAGACTTCGTCCCTGACAGCCACGACGTGGCGGTTCTCGCCGACGCGGTGCAGGCCTGCCGAGGTTGCGAGCTGTACCGGGATGCGACCCAGGGCGTGTTCGGCCAGGGCAGTACCGATGCGACCGTCATGCTGATCGGCGAACAACCGGGCGACCAGGAAGACGTTGCCGGGGCGCCGTTCGTCGGCCCGGCGGGCCGCCTGCTCGACAAGGCGCTCGTGGCCGCCGGGATCGACCGCGACACCGTCTACGTCACCAACGCGGTCAAACACTTCAAGTTCACGCTGCCCGAACGCGGTAAGCGACGCATCCACAAGACCCCGAGTCGCACCGAGGTGGTGGCGTGCCGGCCCTGGCTGCTCGCGGAGTTGGACGCGGTCCAGCCGGACATCGTGGTGCTGCTGGGCGCGACGGCCGCGAAAGCATTGCTGGGCAACGACTTCCGCATCACCGCACACCGCGGCGAGGTGCTGGGGTTACCGCCCGACGATCTGGGCATCGACCCCGCGGTGGTGGCCACGGTGCATCCGTCGTCGGTGCTGCGCGGACCGCGCGAGAACCGGCAGGAGGCGTTCGACGCGCTCACCGAGGACTTGCGCGTCGCTGCCCGGCTGATGGCCGACAGCCAAGCGCCGCAGCGTCATTCGCGACGGTCGCGACCGAAGTAGATTTCCTGGGAGGCGGTGCACACCAACGACCCGTCCCGGTTGTACATGGTGGCCGTGGCGAGCGCGCGACCGTGCACCCCGCTGGGGGTGACGGCGTCGCAGAGCACCCAGTCCGAGAGATCGGCGGGGCGGTGGAACCACACCGCGTGGTCGATCAGCGCGGAGAACGCGGTCAGCTGTGTGGTGCGCCGCACCACCATCGCGGTCTCCAGCAGTGCGGTGCCCGACACGTAGGTCAGCAGGCAGCTGTTGAGGATGGGGTCGGCAGGCATGGGTGCGCTGGGGCGCCACCAGGTTCGGATGCGCGGGGACGGATCAGGTACGTCGAGCGCCACCCGCGGCGGAGGGTCGATGTAGCGCCGCTCCAGCGGATGCGGCCGAAGCCACGCTCCCCCGTGCTCGTCGGCGTAGGGCTGCAGCTGTTCCTGCACCGGCGGCAGCGACTCGGGGGCGGGCACGTCGGGCGCGGGCTGCTGGTGTTCGAGGCTGTCCACCGGCGCGGTGAACGAGACGAGCGCTTCGAGCAGCACCTGATCGTCCTGGCGGGCCAGCACCCGACGTGACGACAGCACCCCGCCGTCGCGCAGCCGGGTGATCTCGAAGTGCACCGGCCGCCGCGCATCCCCGGCCCGCAACAGGTACACGTGCATGCTGTGCGGTGTGCGATCGGCGGTCACCGTGCGGCTGGCCGACATCAGCGACTGGGCCGCGATGTGCCCGCCGACGATGTGATGGGCGGGGTTGTCCATCTGGATTGCGCTGAACTCGTCGTCACCGACACGTTCCACGTCGAGGGTCGTCAGGATGTCCGAGAGCGTCTGCGCCAGCACCCGCGCATCATGCCGGACGCCACCGCACCACGATGAAGCGGTCAGGCAAGATGAGCGTTGTGGACAGCGCTGCGACATCTCGACGCCGACCGGGCACCGCGCGGTCGATCCGCTAGTGCGCGTCGACGAGCGGCTGCGGCGTTTCATGCCGATGCCCATGCCGATCCTGTCGCTGCGGACCATCGTGATCGTGGCCGCGCTGTCGGTGGTGGTCCTCGTGCTCACGCTGGGCACATGGGTGTGGATCGGCGTGACCAACGACCAGTACAGCCAGCTCGACCGGCAGCTCGACTCGGTGACCAGCCTCGGTGACTTCGGCACGTTCCTGAACCCGGCCAACGCCACCGGGAGCCCCACCTCCCCGCCCCCGGACCGCACGCTGGTGCGGACGGCGCGTATCGGCGGGGTGACAGTGTCGGTGCCCAAGGACATCGTCCTGCCGAAGCTGGACATCGGGTACGCCAACACCACGATCGACGGCGTGGAGTACCGGGTCCGCACCTTCGCCGCGGGTCCCGCCACGATCGCGTTGGGTTCGCCGCTGGAGGAGACGCAGCGCCGTATCGACCAGTTGCACCTGCGCGTGGTGCTGATCTGCGGTGGCGTCATCGCGGGCACGGTGGTCGTGGGCTGGGTGATGTGGCTGATCATGATCAACCCGTTCCGGCTGCTGGCGCAGCAGGCCCGCGCCATCAACGCGCAGTCCAAACCCGAGGAAGTGCAGGTCGGCGGCGTCTGGGAGGCCGCCGAGATCGCCGAGGCCGTCGAGGGCATGCTGGCGCGCATCGGTGAGGAGCAGGCGCGGACCAAGGCGGCGTTGGAGTCCGCCCGCGATTTCGCCGCGGTGGCGTCGCACGAGCTGCGCACCCCGCTGACCGCCATGCGCACCAACCTCGAGGTGCTCTCGACGCTGGACATGACCGACGAACAGCGCAACGAGGTGATCGCCGACGTCGTGCGCACCCAGAGCCGGATCGAGGCGACGCTGACGGCGTTGGAGCGGTTGGCGCAGGGTGAGCTGACCACTGCCGAGGATCACGTCCCGGTCGACGTCACCGAATTGTTGGACCGCGCCGCCCACGACGCGTTGCGCAGCTACCCGGATCTCGATGTGTCGCTGGTGCCGTCGGCGCCGGTGCGGATCCTGGGGCTGCCCGCGGGGCTGCGGTTGGTCATCGACAACGCGATCGCCAACGCCATCAAGCACGGGAACGCGACGCAGATCCGGTTGAGTGCCATCCGTTCCGGCGACGACGTCGAGATCGCGGTCGACGACAACGGCAGCGGCGTCCCGGAAGAGGAACGCGCGCTGGTCTTCGAGCGGTTCTCGCGCGGGTCGACGGCGTCGCGTTCGGGGTCGGGTCTCGGCTTGGCACTGGTGGCGCAGCAGGCTGAATTGCACGGTGGGACAGCGTCATTGGAGACCAGTCCGATGGGTGGGGCCCGGCTGCTGTTGCGGTTGCCCGCCTCGCGGTGACATGAATCGGGCCCGGCGTGTGCACGCCGGGCCCGATCATTGTGGAGCTCAGCCCCAGTCGTCGCGACGATCGGTGGCCGGGCCGGTGACCGGTGCCTGAGCCGGGGCGGCGCCCGGGTTGGCGCTGGCCGACCACAGGCCGCCGGTGCCCGCGCAGATGCCGTCGCTGGGCGGCCCGATCTCGGTCGGCAGCGGAACCGGCAGGCCCGGGATCTGCGGGACGGTGATCGTCGGGATGAAATCCCACGGGCCGTTGGCGGTGGCACCCGGCGCACCCGGCGCGGGGACGCCCGGCAGGAGCCGGTCGAACACCGCAGCCGCACCCTCGAGCGGCGGGAGGACGCCGCCCGGCGTACCCGCGCCACCGGTGACCGGGGCTCCCGGTGCCGCCGGGTACGGCGGCGTCGGGATGTTCACGGCGGTGGAGCTGGCGGCCGGCGGAGCCGGAGGCGCCGGAGGAGCCGCGATGTTCACCGCACCGGAACCGCCGGCCGGAGGCGCGGGCGGAGCGGGCGGGGCGGCGACGGGCACCGCACCGGCTGCCGGGACACCCGGAGCCGGAGGCGCGGGCGGGACGACGGCGGCAGCCGGTTCCACGACGGCCGCAGGCGGGGCCGGCGGGGCGGGAGGCACCGCGGCAGCGGCGGGCTGAACCACGGCGGCCGGAGGCGCCGGCGGAGCCGGGGGCAAGACCGCACCGGCGGGACCGCCACCTGCGGCACCCGGACCACCCGGAGCCGGCGGGAGAGCGGCAGCGGCGGGCTGGACTGCACCGGCGGGCGGGGCCGGAGGGGCCGGAGGCACCGCGGCACCACCGGGGCCACCCGCAGCACCGCCGGGACCACCCGGGGCAGGCGGCGCTGCGGCCGCAGCGGGTTCCACGGCAGCAGCCGGAGGACCAGCCGGAGCCGGGGGCACGCCTGCGCCACCGGGGCCACCGGCGCCGCCACCGGGACCACCCGGAGCCGGAGGAACCGCACCCGCAGCAGGCTCAACCACACCAGCAGGCGGACCGGCCGGGGCCGGAGGCACCGCAGCGCCAGCGGGCTCGACCACCGCGGCAGGCGGAGCCGGCGGAACCGGAGGCGTCGCCGCAGCAGCAGGCTCAACCACCGCAGCAGGCGGAGCCGGCGGAACCGGAGGCGTCGCCGCCTCGACCGAGCTGCCTGCTGGGGTTGCCGGTGCCGGCGGAGCCGGCGGCGTCGCGACCTCGACCGGAGTCGACGCCGATGCCGGCGGCGCGGGCGGGGCCGGCGGCGAGAACCGCTCAACCGAGCCCGCCGACTCCCCACCCGGAGCCGGAGGCGCCGGAGGCGACACGTTCTCCACCGAGCTCACGCTCGGACCGCCCGGCGCACCAGGAGCCGGAGGCGTCACCGCCTCGACCGGAGTCGACGCCGAAGCCGGCGGCGCAGGCCGGGCCGGCGGCGAGAACCGCTCCACCGAGCCCCCCGACTCACCACCGGGAGCCGGAGGCGCCGGAGGAGTCACGTTCTCCACCGAGCTCACACTCGGACCGCCCGGAGCACCAGGAGCCGGAGGCGTCACTGCCTCAGCCGGGGTCGACGCAGCGGCTGGGGGTGCCGGCGGAGCCGGCGGCGTCACGTTCTCGACCGAGCTGACGCTGGGACCGCCCGGAGCACCGGGAGCCGGAGGCGTCACCGCACCCGCAGGCTCAGCCACCGCAGCAGGCGGCGCAGGCGGAGCCGGCGGCGCCACCGCACCCGCAGGCTCAACCACCGCAGCAGGCGGCGCAGGCGGAGCCGGCGGCGCCACCGCACCCGCAGGGCCACCACCTGCGGCACCCGGGCCACCCGGGGCAGGAGGCACTGCGCCCGCGGCAGGTTCGACCACACCGGCAGGCGGCGCGGCAGGAGCCGGCGGCACTGCACCGGCGGCCGGCTCGACCACACCGGCAGGCGGCGCGGCAGGAGCCGGCGGCACCGCCCCGGCAGCCGGCTGAACCACACCAGCGGGAACACCCGGACCACCAGCCGGCGCACCTGCGCCGCCCGCGCCACCGGCAGGCGCACTTGCCGGGGCCGGAGGCACCGCACCCGCAGCCGGCTGAACCACACCAGCAGGAACACCCGGACCACCAGCGGGCGCACCCGCCCCGCCCGCACCACCGGCGGGACCGCCGGGAGCCGCAGGCGCCGGCGGCACGGCCACGCCACCCGAGTTCGCGAGCGGAGCACCCGGTGCGCCGGGGGCGGGCGGAACCGCTCCGCCGCCGCCACCCGCGGCGGGCACACCCGGCGCGCCGGGGACCGGCGGCGTCGCACCGCTGGCAGTGTCGACCAGGCCTGAGGGCGGCACCGGTCCGGACGGCGGCGTGACGCGCGCCGACGACGACGTCACCGGCGCGCCGGGAACGGGCGGGCGCGGCGGTGTCGCGGAGGCGGTCCCATTGAGCGACCCGGCCGGCGGGATGGCGACCGACGGCGGCGTCGAGGACGCGGTGCCGTTGAGCGACCCGGCCGGGGGGATCCCCACCGACGGCGGCGTCGACGAGGCGATGCCGTTGGTCGAACCGGCCGGTGGGATCGGGCCCGCCGGCGGCGCGGTGTTCGTCAGGACGGAGTTGGCGTTGGGCAACGTCGCCGGCAGCCGGCCGGGAACGGTCAACAGCTGCTGCATGATGTTCACGCACGGAACGCCGGGACTCACGGTCCCCGGTTCAGCGATCGCCGTCGCAGGGTTGAACAGCTGAACGATCCAGCAGGCCCCTGCGGTAGCCAGGGCGGTGACGCCCAATCGGTTGGTAGTCCGCGACATGTTCCCTCAGTTCTCTGTGCGCATCCTTTGACGCTGTGCGTCGGGAGGGAACGTATGCCGGGTCAGCGAATTGGCCGGTGCGACAATTCTGGCGTTTATTGAACCGTTGCAAATGAGAAGTGGTTCGGTTACCGAGCGCAGACCGCGCAGGTGAACGCGATATTCGTTCGCAAGGGAAACGAATTACATCCGTGTAGTACTGCGCTGGATCTTCACGGGACGCGTTCACCGGCGCACGCTGCGGCAACGCACCCGCCCGCCGAGCACCCGAGGCGTCGGGGTTATCGCCTTGTGTCCCGCTTCCTCAAGCGGCAACCGGATCAGGCCGCGACACGCCGTGTCGTGACGGCGGCGCTTGGAGCGGATGACGGGATTCGAACCCGTGTAAACGGCTTTGCAGGCCGGTGCCTAGCCACTCAGCCACACCCGCGAACGACACCCACCATGCCCGACCGGCGCGCCGCCGCCCAGGCTTTTGCTCGCGCTGATTCGGAACCCCAGCGCGCCGCCGTCCCTCCGCTGACCACGCCGGTTACGGTCGGCTATGGATTTCGTGCTGGCCGCCGATGCGCCGTTCTTCGGCGGCCCGGGCCAGGAGCCGCGGCAGATCATCGGGCTGCTCGTCGCGTTCGGCCTGACCGCCCTCATCGGCCTCGAGCGCGAGATCCAGGGCAAGAGCGCGGGTCTGCGCACCCAGACGATCGTCGGGACGGCGTCGGCGCTGATCATGCTGGTCAGCAAGTTCGGCTTCCACGACGTGCTCGACTCGGGCACCGTCGAGGTGGATCCGTCGCGTGTCGCGGCGCAGATCGTCACCGGGATCGGTTTCCTCGGCGCCGGGATCATCATCTTCCGGCGTGGCTCGGTGCACGGGTTGACGACGGCCGCCGCGGTCTGGGAGTCGGCGGCGATCGGGATGGCGGCCGGTGCAGGCCTGCTGCTGCTGGCGTGTCTCGTCACCGGCTTGCACTTCGTCATCGTCGTGGGTTTCATGCCCGTGGCCCGGCGCCTCAACGCGCGGCTCAGCGGGTCGATCCGCCTGCACGTCACCTACCGCGAGGGGCAGGGCGTGCTGACCCGTGTCCTACAGGCGTGCGAGCGACGGGATTGGCAGCTCGCCGAACTCGCCGCCGACGCCTCCGGGGAGCCGCTGGCAGCGGGTCCAGGGCAGTCCGGTGTGTCGCTCACACTGTCGGGCTATCGCATCCTCACCGCGCCGTCGGTGCTGGCCACCATCGACGGCGTGACCGCCATCAGGCAGCTCGACGACGATCTGGACTGACCGAAACAGGTTCCTGCGCAGGGTTTTTCGCGACGGCCCGCATGGACGCGAGGACGCCGACGGCGACGGCCCCGGCGAAGACCGCGAACAACCACCGCGCGGCGCCCGCATCCCCCGTGTCGGTGAGGTTGACGACGACGCCGGCGAGCCCCGCCCCGAACGCCCCGCAGATGAGTTGCACGGTGTTGATCGCCGCGGCCGCGGCGGGCCCCTCTGCCGGGTCGTCGACGCGGCTCATCGCCCACGCCGACAGGTGCGGCCACGCGATGCCGATGCCCGTGCCGGTGATCAGCAGACCGAGCGCCCACAGCGCGGCCCACCCGGCACCCATCTCGTCGCGCAGGGCCAGCATGCCGACGCTCAGACCGACGGCCATGACGAGCGGAGCGGCGGCCACGGTCCGCACGATCACCCGTTCGCGACTCAGCGACGCGCTGGTGATCTCGCCGCCCGTCCAGCCGACCGAGAGCACGGCGCCGAAGAACCCCGCCACCACCGGCGCCATCCCGGCCAGGCGCTGACCGAACAGCGGCACGTACATGTCGACCATGGTGGCGGCCATCAGCAGACCGAGCGTCGCGTAGATCCACTTCACCGGGCCGCGGGTGAACGTGCTCGGCGGCAACACCGCGACCGCGGCCCGCCGGTCCACGACGAGGAACACCACCACGATGACCACCCCGGCGGCGAGCAACGCCGCCGTGACCCGGACGTCGCGCGGGATACCGGCCGTGCTGACCACCAGCGCGGCCGCCCCCAACAACAGCAGCGACCACAGCGGGATGCGCAGACGCGACGGCCGAGCGTCCGGATCGCCGACCCGCGCCGGCAGGGTGAACGGCACCAGCACCGCCATCGCGGCGGTCAGCGCGACCAGCACACCGAAGGCCCACCGCCAGCTGCCGAACTGCGCGAACAGTCCCCCGGAGGCGGGGCCGACGAGCGTGCCGACTCCCCACATCGCGGACACCAGCGCCGACGCGCGCGTCCACAGCCGGCTCGGCAGCGCGGTGTTGATGACGGCGTAGCCGAGGCCCGCGAGCAGACCGCCCGCGGCGCCCTGCACCGTCCGTCCCACCAGCAGCAGTTCCATCGTCGGCGCCAGTGCGCATCCGAGGCTGCCCGCCGCGAACACCGTCAGCGCGGACAGGTATGCCCATCGCGGCCCGATTCGCATCAGCACCGGCTGCACGGTCGTCGCCGCGATCACCGACGCGACGAGATAGACCGTCGTCACCCAGGCGTAGAACCGCTGCCCGCCGATGTCGGCGACCGCGCTCGGCATCAGGCTGATCGTGAGGAACTCGTTGGTCGCGTACAACAGGACGCCACCGGCGAGCACCGTCGACGCACCGAGATGGGTCGGGCCCAGCAGGTCCCGCCAACCGCCGGCCGCGACGTCCGAACTGTCAGTCACACCGACACGCTAGGAGCTCAAGCGCCGTTGAGGTCAACCGCCGGTCATTTCAGCCCGGCGGCGTCCATGCCGCGCAGCTCCTTCTTGAGGTCCTGGATCTCGTCGCGGATGCGGGCGGCCAGCTCGAACTGCAGGTCGCGGGCGGCGGTCATCATCTGCTCGGTCAGATCCTTGATCAGATCGGCCAGTTCGGCCCGCGGCATGTTGGTGGTGTCGCGGCCCTCGACGATGCCGGCGCTGACCGCCCGGCCCGGCTCGCCCTGGGCGCGCCTGCCGCGCGAGGCGTTGCGGCCCGAACCGCCCACCTCGACGGTCTCGGTGTCCTCGGCCTCGCGGTAGACCTGGTCGAGGATGTCGGCGATCTTCTTGCGCAACGGCTTCGGGTCGATCCCGTGTTCTTTGTTGTACGCGATCTGCTTGGCGCGACGGCGTTCGGTCTCGTCGATCGCCTCACGCATCGAGTCGGTGATCTTGTCGGCGTACATGTGCACCTCACCCGAGACGTTGCGGGCGGCGCGGCCGATGGTCTGGATGAGGCTGCGGGTGGACCGCAGGAACCCCTCCTTGTCGGCGTCGAGGATCGCCACCAGCGATACCTCGGGCAGGTCGAGACCCTCACGCAGCAGGTTGATGCCGACCAGCACGTCGTACTCGCCGAGTCGCAGTTGCCGCAGCAGTTCGACGCGTCGCAGCGTGTCGACCTCGGAGTGCAGGTATCGCACCCGGATGCCCAGCTCGAGAAGATAGTCGGTGAGATCCTCGGCCATCTTCTTGGTCAGCGTGGTGACCAGGACGCGCTCGTCGAGTTCGGTGCGTTTGCGGATCTCACCGATCAGGTCGTCGATCTGCCCCTTGGTGGGTTTGACGATCACCTGCGGGTCGACCAGACCCGTCGGGCGGATGACCTGTTCGACGAACTCACCGCCGGACTGGCTCATCTCGTAGGGACCCGGTGTCGCGGACAGGTAGACGGTCTGCCCGATCCGCGACGCGAACTCCTCCCACGTCAGCGGCCGGTTGTCCACCGCCGACGGCAGCCGGAAACCGAAGTCGACGAGGTTGCGTTTACGCGACATGTCGCCCTCGTACATGCCGCCGATCTGCGGCACCGTCACGTGCGACTCGTCGATGACGAGGAGAAAGTCCTCCGGGAAGTAGTCGAGCAGCGTGGCGGGCGCCGTTCCCGGACCGCGTCCGTCGATGTGGCGCGAGTAGTTCTCGATGCCGGAGCAGAACCCGACCTGCCGCATCATCTCGATGTCGTAGTTGGTGCGCATGCGCAGCCGCTGCGCCTCCAGCAGCTTGCCCTGCCCCTCGAGTTCGGCCAGCCGTTCCTCGAGTTCCTGCTCGATCGAGGTGATCGCTTGCGCCATGCGCTCCGGGCCTGCGACGTAGTGCGTCGCGGGGAAGATCCGCAGCGAATCGACCCGGCGGACGATGTCACCGGTCAGCGGGTGCAGGTAGTACAGCGCCTCCACCTCGTCGCCGAAGAATTCGATCCGCACGGCGAGCTCTTCGTAGGACGGGATGATCTCGACGGTGTCGCCACGCACCCGGAATGTGCCGCGGGTGAACGCCATGTCGTTGCGGGTGTACTGCACGTCGACGAGCAGGCGCAGCAGCGCGTCGCGCGGCACCTCCTCGCCCACCGTGAGCTCGACGGAGCGGTCCATGTAGGACTGCGGCGTGCCGAGGCCGTAGATGCAGGACACCGAGGCGACCACGACGACGTCACGCCGGGACAGCAGGCTCGACGTCGCGGAGTGCCGCAGCCGCTCCACGTCGTCGTTGATCGAGCTGTCCTTCTCGATGTAGGTGTCCGTCTGCGCGATGTACGCCTCGGGCTGGTAGTAGTCGTAGTACGAGACGAAGTACTCGACGGAGTTGTGCGGCAACATCTCTCGCAGCTCATTGGCGAGCTGGGCGGCCAGCGTCTTGTTCGGCGCCATCACGAGCGTGGGACGTTGCAGCCGTTCGATCAGCCACGCGGTGGTCGCGGACTTACCGGTGCCGGTGGCGCCCAGCAGGACGACGTCCTTCTCCCCCGCCCGGATGCGGCGTTCGAGGTCGTCGATGGCGGCGGGCTGGTCGCCGGCCGGCTCGTAGGGGCTGACGACCTCGAACCGCTTGCCGGTACGCACCATCGCCTCGACCGGGCGGTACTCCGAATGCGCGAGTACGGGGTGTTCGGTAGCGAATGCCATTTCACCAGGGTAGAACCAGCGACCGACACGTTTCTGTTCCCAGCCCTATGCTGCAGGTATCCACGCGCCCAAACACGAGACCTTCGACCTGCTCGCCTGCACGAACACCGATCCCAAAGGCATCGTGCGGGCCGTCGACGTCTATTCGGTCGAGTCGTGGGGGTTGTACATGGCGCGCCCCACCCCCGGCCGCGCGCAGTTCCACTACCTGGAGTCGTGGCTGCTGCCGTCGCTGAACCTGCGGGCGTCGGTGTTCCACTTCAATCCCGGCTTCGAGAAGGACCAGGACTTCTACCTCGATATCGGCGCCTATACCCCCGGGCCGGACCGGTGGACCGCCGAGGACCACTACCTCGACATCGTGGTGCGCACCGGATTG
Organism: Mycobacterium sp. GA-2829; assembly: GCF_001499965.1. Classification (GTDB taxonomy): domain Bacteria; phylum Actinomycetota; class Actinomycetes; order Mycobacteriales; family Mycobacteriaceae; genus Mycobacterium. The sequence goes on along the minus strand of NZ_LQIT01000001.1, from coordinate 355,006 downwards.
GGCGCCGAACTGTGCGACGTCGACGAACTGCTCACCGCGGTCCGGCACAACCTGCTGACCCCGGAGGCCGGCGAACAGGCGGTGCAGACCGCCGTCAGCACAGTCGGCGGCCTTGCCCGCCACGGGTACGACCTGCACAGCTGGCTGGCCGGGCACGGCATGGTCCTCTCGTGGCGAACATTGTAAGGTCACCTATATGAATTCCGTCATGCGCGCGGGAACAGTGGTGATGAGCGCCGCCGTCGGCGGTGTCCTGGTGAGCCCCGCCGTCGCCGTCGCGGACCCGGACAGCGATACGCAGACCGTGGTCTCGGAGGCGCCGCCGGTGCTGCACAACGTCGTGTACCGGGCCCGGATCGACGGCGTCTCCCGCGGCGCCACCGTGACCTACGAAGCCGAGGGCGACCAGACGCTGACCGCGAATCCGACGATGGTGCCGGGCCGCGTCTTCGAGGTGAACACCGTGCTTCCCGAGTCCGACGTGGCCACGATGAAGGTGTCGGTGCAGTGGCCGTACTCGGCGAATCTGCACTGCGAGGTGCTCATCGACGATCAGCTCGCCGCCCAGGCCGACGATTTCGTCGCCCCGCGGTTCCTGCCACAGGACCCCGACTACGCCGTGCTGACCTGCGAGGCCCCGGTCGCGGCGGCGGTACGGAATGCGCCCGTCGAACCGCCGGTCGAACCGGCCCCGCCCGCCGAGCCGCCGGCTCCGGTCGCCTGACCCGTCAGGGGCGCCAGCCGGTCTCCTCGGCCCACGCCAGCGCCGTGGGATAGGCCTGGGCGAACCACGGCTCCTTGGCCTCGGCATAATCCGGGGCCGTCAACGCGGCACGCTTGACCTGGAGGTACTCCTCTCGGGCCGTGGGTTCGGCGGCCAGCCACGCCGGGAACAGCAGCGCGAACCGCTGGTTGGGCCAGCCGTCGACGCGGATGTGGATGTTGGCCGGGCGACCCGGGTCGGCCGCGCCGTGCAGCCGTTTGCCCCACCGGCCGCTGTCGTCGTGCGCGACGTCGGAGTCGACGCCGTCCACCCGCGGGTACCCGACGGCGGCCAACGCCCCGGCGATCTCGTCGGCATCGTCGAGCGAGGCCACCGTCACCTGGACGTCGACGACGTTCTTGGCGTCCAGTCCGGCGACCGCGGTGGACCCCACGTGGTCGGCCCGCAGCACCTTCGCACCACCGGCGGCCTTGAGCCGGTTGATGATTCGCTGCGCGTCGGCGGCCCAGGCCGGATCGTGCGGCACCAGCTTCGGTTCGACACACACCCGCTGACCGGTGCGGATGTTCTCGGCCAGCGGCAGCACCCGCTCCTCCCACAGCCGGCGCGCGGCCGCGACGATCTCCTCCTGGGTGCCCGAATTGTCCAGCACGACATCGGCGATCGCGCGGCGCTGCTCGTCGGTCGCCTGCGCCTTCATCCGTGCGCGTGCGTCGTGTTCGGGCAGGCCGCGTTTGATCAGGCGGGTCACCCGGGTCTCCTCGTCGGCCCAGACCACCACGACGAGCGGAAAGAACGGCGCCATACCGGTTTCCACCAGCAGCGGGATGTCCTCGACGACGACGGTGCCCGGCGCGACCGAGTCGATGATCTCCTGACGTCGCTTGCCCACCAGCGGATGCACGATGCCGTTCAGCTTGGCACGCTGTTCGTCGTCCTGAAAAGCCTTGGCCGCCAACGCCGGTCGGTTGAGCGCACCGTCAGGCAGCAGGATGTCGTCACCGAAGGCCTCGACCAGGGCGGCCAGCCCCTCGGTCCCCGGTTCGACGACCTCGCGAGAGATGACGTCGCCGTCGACGACCACGCCGCCGCAGTCCGCGAACGTCGCGGACACCGTCGACTTGCCCGCCCCGATACCTCCGGTCAATCCGATTCTCAGCACCGCACCAGTGTGTCAGGGCCCTTGAACGACGACCGCCCCGGCTCGGTGAGCCGGGGCGGTCGTACTGGAGTTACTGCTTAGGCGTTGCCAGCCAGCTTCTCGCGCAGAGCGGCGAGCTGGGCGTCGCTGGCGAGCGTTCCGCCGGTCGACTCCTCCGAGCGAGACGAACCGTTCGACACCGGACGCGAGGCCTCCTCGGCCTCGGCGGCGGCAAACTTCTCCATCTGCGCGGTGTGCATCTTGTGCCGGCGCTCGGCCTCGGCGTAGCGGGACTCCCACTCCTCACGCTGCTTCTCGAAACCTTCGAGCCATTCGTTGGTCTCGGAGTCGAAGCCCTCGGGGAAGATGTAGTTGCCCTGCTCGTCGTAGCTGTCGGCCATACCGTACTTCGACGGGTCGAACTCCTCGGTGTAGTCCTCGTTGGCCTGCTTGAGCGACAGCGAGATCCGGCGACGCTCCAGGTCGATGTCGATGACCTTGACCATCGCGTCGTCGCCGACGGTGACGACCTGGTCCGGGACCTCGACGTGGCGCTCGGACAGCTCCGAGATGTGCACCAGACCCTCGATGCCCTCTTCGACGCGGACGAACGCACCGAACGGCACCAGCTTGGTGACCTTGCCCGGCACGATCTGGCCGATCGCGTGGGTGCGGGCGAAGTGGCGCCACGGATCTTCCTGAGTCGCCTTGAGCGACAGCGAAACCCGCTCGCGGTCCATGTCGACGTCGAGGACCTCGACGGTGACCTCGTCGCCCACGGTGACGACCTCGGACGGATGGTCGATGTGCTTCCAGGACAGCTCGGAGACGTGCACCAGGCCGTCGACACCGCCGAGATCGACGAACGCGCCGAAGTTGACGATCGAGGACACGACACCCTTGCGGATGGCGCCCTTCTGCAGCTGGTTGAGGAACTCGCTGCGGACCTCGGACTGGGTCTGCTCCAGCCACGCGCGGCGCGAGAGCACCACGTTGTTGCGGTTCTTGTCGAGCTCGATGATCTTGGCCTCGATCTCCTTGCCGATGTACGGCTGCAGATCGCGGACGCGACGCATCTCCACCAGCGATGCGGGCAGGAAGCCGCGCAGGCCGATGTCGAGGATCAGGCCGCCCTTGACGACCTCGATGACGGTGCCCTTGACGGCCTCGTCCTTTTCCTTGAGCTCTTCGATGGTGCCCCAGGCGCGCTCGTACTGTGCACGCTTCTTGGACAGGATCAGGCGGCCTTCCTTGTCCTCCTTGGTGAGGACCAGGGCTTCCACCTCGTCGCCGACGGACACAACCTCATTGGGGTCGACGTCGTGCTTGATGGAGAGCTCGCGGGAAGGGATGACGCCTTCGGTCTTGTAACCGATGTCTAGGAGTACTTCGTCGCGATCGACCTTGACGATCGTCCCTTCGACGATGTCGCCATCGTTGAAGTATTTGATGGTCTTGTCGATGGCGGCGAGGAAGTCCTCAGCCGAGCCGATGTCGTTGACGGCTACTTGCGGCGAGGTGACGGAGGGACTTGGCATGTGGTGGGTTGCTCCGGACAGGTTTTCTCGTAGGTACAGGTGATTGGTTCGTGACCTGAGATCGCGCACACAGGTACTCGTTCAGGCTACTCGACTCGGTCCACGCAGGACAAACCCGGTCAGCCGCGCGGTGCGGCACCGCGTGCCATCGCACAGATCGCGGTGGTCACCCGGTCCAGGTGCGCGGCGGTCACCGGCTGCCCCAGCGCGATCAGCCGCCAGAACACCAGCGCCCCCATCGCGTCCACGATAACGTCCTGATCAGCGTCGACGGCCAATTCTCCGCGATCTGCGGCGCGCTCGAGGACGGCGAACCCACGGGCCCGCCGGGGCCGGCCGACGTAGGTCATCAGGGCGTCGGCGAGCGTCGGGGTGCGCTGGGCCTCGGCGAGCAGGTCCGGGTAGACGCGGCGGACCCGGTCGTCGGTCAACCAGCCGACGACGTCGTCGAGCAGGGCCCGCACGTCACCGGGGAGCGACCCGGTGTCCGGTGCGGGCTCGGTGGGGACGCTCAGCGTCCGCATCAGATCGGCGGTCATCTCGACCTTGGAGGGCCACCGCCGGTACAGCGCACTCTTGCCGACGCCGGCGCGGCGGGCGACGGCGTCCATCGTCAACCCGCCGAATCCCTTGTCGGCGAGTTCGTCGAGCACCGCCACGAGGATCGACTCGGTGACCCGCGCGTCGCGGGGCCGTCCGGCGTTCATACCGGCTGCACCGCGCGCAGGTAGTCGGCGAAGCGGCGCGGGGGTGTTCCGGTGAGCCGCTCGACGGTGTCGGCGACGACGGCCTGGCCGCCCTCGCGGACCAGCGCGTCGAGCGCGGCGAGCACCGTGGCGAAGGCGGCGTCGTATCCGGCGGCGACGAGGACGGCGACGAGGCGGTCGTGATCGACGGCACGGTGGCGGACCGCCCGGCCGGTCGCCGCCGCGACGATGGCGGCGGCGTCGTCGTACGTGAGCGCCTCCGGCCCCGTCAGCAGGTGTTCCTCGCACCGCGCTTCTGCCGCGGTGAGCAGGTGCGCCGCGGTGCGTCCGATGTCACGGGCGTCGATGAACGCCAGTCGACCGCGCCCGGCGGCCGTGACGAATTCGCCGTTGCGGCGGATGCTGTCGGCGATCGGGTGCCGACCGGTGAAGTTCTGCATGAACCAGGACGGGCGCAGGATCTCCCACTCACCGAATGCGTCGCGCACGGCGGCGGCCACCTCCCCCAGGCCCGGATCGCCGAATGCGACCGCCGACGAACTCAACGCCACCACCCGCCGCACGCCCGCGGCGACGGCCCGCTCGAGGAACGGGCCGACCGCGGTCATCGGATCCGGATCGCCGACCGGCGCGACCAGGTACATCCGATCCGCTCCGTCGAGGGCGTCGTCCCAGGTCGTGCGATCGGCCCAGTCGAAGCGGTGGTGGCCGTGCCTGCTCGCGGCGCGGACCTCCGGTGAACGCCCCAGCGCGTCGATCACCGCGCTGCCCGTGTTGCCGGTGGCGCCGAGGACGAGAACCGCGCCGCTCATCGCCGGACCTGCGCGTCGAACGCGGCTCGCATCTCATCGACGCCGCCGAGTGCGGCGGCGGCCGCGAGCGGATTCCAGTAGTCGCGGTAGGCGACGATCCCGTCGGGGCCGACGGTGATCACGGCGACGTACGCGATGTCGTATGGCAGGCCCGTCTTGACGGCGACCCCGGTGACGGCCCATTCGAGGATGACCGTGTCGGGGTCGGTGGTGTCGTGCCGCGTCATCCGAGTGACGGCGCGGACGTCGACGGTGTCGGTGTAGTCGGCGAGATAGGCCCGCACGGCCTCGCGGCCGACGGGCGCCGGCCACCCGGGCGGCGCGAACGGGAAGCTCATGGTGCCGTCGGGCGCCCACTGGTCGGCGAATGCGGACATGTCGTGGGCCAGTAGCGCCTTCGTGAGCCGGTCGATGGTCTGGTGAGCGCGCCGGCGGCGGTCGCGGTCGGTCATCGGGATCTCCTCCTAATTACGAGACGATACCGTCTCGTATTGCGTCAACCGTGCTGCGCCACGACGTATTCCGGCTACCCTGCTCGGGTGTCTCACCCCGGCGCCCCCTGGACCCGACGGGTGCGTGACGTCGGCGCACCTCTGGGCGTGTTGATCGCCCTCGGCACGCTCACCGGTCTGCTGGTCATCCTGTTGACGGCGGTGAACCCGGTCGGCACCGCCGTCGGGTTCGTGTTGTCCAGCGTCGCGATGACCGTCGTCGTGCTGGCCTATCTGTGGCTGGACCGCTGGGAACCCGAGCCGCCGCGGCTGTTGGTGTTCGCGTTCGTCTGGGGCACCTCGGTGGCCGTCGTCGTCTCGGCGGTGCTGCAACTGGTCCTGGAGGCGTGGATCCATCCCGCCGTCGGCGACACCGGCACCAGCCCGGTGACGCTGGCACTGGGCGCCCCGTTGACCGAGGAAGCGGCCAAGGGGCTCTTCCTGCTGGTGATGATGACCGGCGCCCGCCGCCGCGAGATGAACTCGCTGACCGACTGCCTGGTCTACGCGGGGTTGGTCGGCGCCGGTTTCGCCTGGCTCGAGGACATCCTCTACATCGCCAACGGCGAATCGCTGGCCGACTCGCTGCTCACCGCGGCCCTGCGGCTCATCATGGCGCCGTTCGCGCATTCGCTGTTCACGACGGCGTTCGCGATCGGCGTCTGGTACGCGCTGAACCGGCGCGACACCGCCGCCCGCATCGGCTTCCTGCTGCTCGGTTACGCCGGCGCGGTGCTGCTGCACGCGATGTGGAACGGCTCCTCGATGTTCGGCGCCGGGGCGTACTTCGGCCTGTACGTGTTCTGGATGATGCCGATCTTCGGGCTCGCGATCGTGCTCGCGGTCCGCAGTCGCCGTCGCGAGCAGCAGATCGTGGCGGCCAAACTGCCGGGCATGGTGGCCGCCGGCCTGCTGACGCCCGCCGAGGCGAGTTGGCTCGGATCGCTGGCGACCCGCAAACGCGCGATCGCAGAGGCGCGGCGGGTCGGCGGTGCACCGGCCGCCCGGTCGGTGGCGAGGTTCGCCAACCAGGTGGTCGAGCTGGCGTTCGTCCGCGACCGCATCGACCGCGGGTTCGGCGACGCCCGCGTCGTGGGCCTGCTGCACGAGGAGACCTACGCGCTGTACGCCGCGCGCGCGGGTCAGGCCTTGAAGTAGACCACCTGGTGGGTGGTGACGAGCAGTTCGCCTGCGCGGCTCCACAATTCGGCGGACTGGTCGAAGTAGCCGCGGGAGAACCGGTTGCCGCGGGTGCGGGCGAGCACGTAGTCGTCGCCGACGGCGCCGAGCGCTGCGGAGTCGGCGTGGAAGTAGATGGTCATCGAGATGGTGCCGGCCGGTGAGATCGCACCCCGCCGCAGGAACACCCGCGGATAGAAGATGTCGCTCATCGCCGTGAGCGCCGGGAAGTCGAGTCCGCGACCCCGGCGGTCGCGCGCCCACAGCGTCGTCGCCGACGACGGCGCCGGACCCGCGCCTTCGCCGGGCACGCCGCCTTCGACATACCGCGTCTCGTAGTTGCCTGCCCACACGATGATGTCGGGCAGCCCGGATTCGGCGACACGATCGGGCGCGGGCACCTCCGGCATGGTGGCTTCGGTGTCCGACCACGTGTCGCGGCGGGTGCCGAAGACGGCGGTGGCGTTCGTCTTCACCGCCCCGTCCTGCCGGAGCTCGACGACCCAGTGCTGGTTGGTGCGGTTGGTCCGGATGCAGGTGGCCACGACGTCGAAGGCGCCGTCGGCCACGGGTGCCGCGTAGTTGACGGTCAGCGCGACCGGTTCACCGATGCGGTCGGGGTGTTTCTCGACGGCGTGCAGCAGGACCGCGGCGGTCATCCCGCCGAACGGTCCGACCATGTTGGCCCAATCCGGGTGGGTGTGCCCGCGCCAGTGACCGGCGTGCAACACCGGTTCGAGCGCGACCGCGGCGTCGAAGGGGTGCTCCGTCACCTCAGTGCGCCGCCGCGTCCCAGCTGCGGCCGTATCCGACGCTGACCTCCAGCGGCACGTCGAGCGGGTAGGCACTGCCCATCTTGTCGCGCACCAGCGCCTCGAGCGTGTCCCGCTCCCCCTCGGCGACCTCGAACAGCAGCTCGTCGTGCACCTGCAGCAGCATCCGCGACTTCAGCCCGGCGTCCTTGATCGCCTGGTCGACGTCGATCATCGCGACCTTGATGATGTCGGCGGCGCTGCCCTGGATCGGGGCGTTGAGCGCGGCCCGCTCGGCGGCTTCGCGCACGTTGCGGTTGCTGCTGTCGAGTTCGGGCAGATAGCGCCGACGGCCGAACACCGTCGAGGTGTAGCCATCCTTACGGGCCTGGTCGACGACGTCGCGGAGGTAGTCGCGGATGCCGCCGAACCGTGCGAAGTACTGGTCCATCTGGACCTTGGCCTCTTCGGTCGAGATCTTGAGCTGCGCGGCGAGCCCGTAGGCGCTCAACCCGTACGCCAGGCCGTAGGACATCGCCTTGACGCGACGCCGCAGATCCGGTGTCACTTCGTCGATCGGGACGTCGAACGCCCGCGACGCGACGAACGAGTGCAGGTCCTCGCCGGTGTTGAACGCCTCGATCAGCCCGGCGTCCTGCGACAGGTGCGCCATGATGCGCATCTCGATCTGGCTGTAGTCGGCGGTCATGAGCTCGGCATAACCCTGGCCTACCACGAATGCGTCGCGGATGCGCCGGCCCGCCTCGGTGCGGATCGGGATGTTCTGCAGGTTCGGCTCGGTCGACGACAGCCGGCCGGTCGCGGCGATCGTCTGGTTGAACGTGGTGTGAATGCGCCCGTCGGAGGCCACGGAGTTCAGTAGCCCATCGACGGTGACCTTGAGTCGGGTGGCGTCGCGGTGGGCGAGCAGATGCTGCAGGAACGGGTGACCGGTCTTGTCGAACAGGGACTGCAGCGCGTCGGCGTCGGTGGTGTAGCCGGTCTTGGTCTTCTTCGTCTTGGGCATCTCGAGTTCGTCGAACAGCACCGCCTGCAGCTGTTTCGGGGACCCGAGGTTGATCTGCTTGCCGATCACCGCGTAGGCGGCTTCGGCGGCGTCGCGGATCAGGTCGGCGAACTCGCTCTGCAGCGCGCGCAGCTGGTCGATGTCGACGGCGATGCCGATGTGCTCCATGTCGGCGAGCACCCGCTGCACCGGCAGCTCCATGCGGCCCAGCAGCGACGACGAGTCGATCCGCGCGAGTTCCTCGTCGAGGGCGTCGGCGAGGTCGAGCACCGCCACCGCGCGCAGGATCAGGGTTTGGATCGCCTGGTCGTCGCCGCCCTCGCTGTCGTCGAGCAGCGAGAGTTGTTGTTGCGCAGGGTTGTCCGCGCGCAGTTCGCGGCGCAGGTAGCGCAGCGACAGATCGTCGAGGCTGAAGCTGCGCTGGCCGGGACGCACGAGGTAGGCGGCCAGCGCGGTGTCGGAGGTGACTCCGCGCAGCGTCCACCCGCGCCCGGCCAGATCGTGGATGGCGAGCTTCGCCTCGTGCAACGCCTTCGGCGGGCCCGGATCGGCCAGCCAGGACGCCAGCGCGGCCTCGTCGTCGGGGTCCAGCGTCGCGGTGTCGATGTAGCGTCCGTCGCCGTCGGAGGCGACGATGGCCAGCGCGGTGGCGTCGGCGTCGTAGGCCAGGTGCGTACCGACGACGGCCATGCCGAACCGGTTGCCGAGGCTGTGTTCGGACAGCCAGGCGGCGAGCTCACCGCGCTCGAGCGCCTTGCCGCGCACGTCGAACCCGTGCTCCACCTCGGGTTCGACGGCGGCCAGCGTCTCGAACAACCGGTCGCGCAGCACCCGGAACTCCAGGTCGTCGAAGAGGCGGTGGATCTGGTCGCGGTTCCAGGGCTGCACCCGCAGCGTGTCCGGGGTGTGCGGGAGCGGGACGTCCTTGACCAGGTCGGTGAGTTCCCGGTTGAGCACCACGTGCGACAGGTTGGCCCGCAGCGCGTCGCCGACCTTGCCCTTGACCTTGTCGACGTTGTCCACGAGCGCCTGCAGCGACCCGTACTCGGCGATCCACTTGGTCGCCGTCTTCTCCCCCACGCCGGGGATGCCGGGCAGGTTGTCACTGGGGTCGCCGCGCAGGGCCGCGAAGTCGGGATACTGCTGTGGGGTGAGCCCGTACTTCTCGAGCACCGCCTCGGGGGTGAACCGGGTCAGCTCGCTGACGCCCTTGCGGGGGTAGAGCACGGTCACGTCGTCGCTGACGAGCTGCAGCGCATCGCGGTCGCCGGTGACGACGAGCACCCGGTACCCCTCCGCCTCGGCCTGGGTGGCCAGCGTGGCGATGATGTCGTCGGCCTCGAAACCGGGTTCTGCCAGCACCCCGATGCCGAGTGCCGCCAGCACCTCCTTGGTGATGTCGATCTGCCCGCGGAACTCGTCGGGCGTCTTCGACCGGCCTGCCTTGTACTCGGGGTACTTGTCGATGCGGAAGGTCTGCCGGGAGACGTCGAACGCGGCCGCCACGTGGCTGGGCTGTTCGTCGCGCAGCAGGTTGATCAGCATCGCGGTGAAGCCGTAGACCGCGTTGGTGGTCAGCCCGCCCTGGGTCTTGAAGTTCTCCGCGGGCAGCGCGTAAAAGGCGCGGTAGGCCAGCGAGTTGCCGTCCAGCAGCATCAATGTCGGCTTGTCATCCGCCTTGGCGGCTGTCTTCTGGCTCGCCGTGTTCTTGGTCGCTGCGGGGCTCACGGGCTCAACTCTAGGCACCCCGTCCGACACGCACGTGCTCGCGGGCCATGCCGATGAGCACCCGCGCCGCCGGGCCGACCGGTCCGTCCGCGCGCCACGCCAGCACGAGCCGGCCCCGCAGCGCCGGGCGGATCGGGACGGCATGCAGATCGGGCCGGTTGCGGGCCAGCGACTGCGGGACGATCGCGACGCCGAGCCCGCGCGCGGCCAGCGCGGCCAACTCCTGCGGCGTGCTCGCCTCGAACGCCACCCGCGGGGCCAGCCCGGCGGCCGCGAACGCCTCCTCGAGTCGGCGGCGCAGCCCCGTCCCCGAGGGCAGCGCGATCAGCGGGCGCTGGGCGAGCGCCGAGACGGTGACCGTCCGGCGGCCGGACCACGGATCGTCGAGGCCCACCGCCGCACTGACCGCCTCGTCGGTGGTGACCTCGATCGCGAGTCCGTCGGGCACCTCGTCGGCGCCCACCGAGGCGATGACGACGTCGAAGTGCCCGGCCCTTACCCCTTCGATCAACCGATCGGACTCCGCGGTGGTCAGGGTGATCTCCACGCCCGGGTGGGCGGCATGGAATCCGGCCAACAGGCGCGGCATGTCGACGTCGTGCGCGGTGACGGTGCCGATCACCACCGACCCGCGAACCAGGCCCGCGACGTCGTCGACGGCGGCGCGCGCGTCGGCGACCGCGCCCAGCGCCACCCTCGCGTACGGCAGCAGTGCAGTACCCGCCGCGGTGAGTCGTACCTGCCGCCGTGTCCGGTCGAGCAGCGGTTGACCGAGTTCACGTTCGAGGCGGGCGATCTGGGCGCTCACCGCGGGCTGAGCGACGTGCACCCGCTGCGCGGCGCGGGTGAAGTTGGCCTCGTCGGCGACCGCGACGAAGTACTCGAGCTGACGCAGTTCCATAACTGATCACAATAGTTTGGTTCACAAATCCATCTTGGACTTATAGTGGATGCTCTTGCACGGTGGAGACATGTCCACCTTCATCCTCGTACCCGGCGCCTGCCACGGCGCGTGGTGCTTCGACGACCTCGTCGACGCGTTGCGCGACCGCGGCCACCGCGCCCTGGCCTACACGCTCACCGGCGTCGCCGAACGTGCCCACCTGGCCCACGGCGGCGTCAACCTCGACACCCACATCACCGACATGTGTGCGGCGCTCGCCGCCGTCCCCGACGACGATCTCGTCCTGGTCGGGCACAGCTACGGCGGCATGGTCATCACCGCGGTGGCCGACCGGATGCCCGACCGTGTCGACGCGCTGGTGTACCTGGACGCGCTCGTCCCCCGCGACGGCGAATCCTGTTGGGATCTGGTCAACGACGACGAGCGGCAGTGGTATCTCGGTGTCGACCGCACCGGCTACGGCGTCCCGCCGCTGCCGTTCTTCGACGACCGCGCCTCGGCGCATCCGCTCGCCTCGCTGCTTCAGCCCATCGAACTGGGCGGCGCCCTGAGCAGGGTGCGGCGCCGCGACTACGTCTACGCCCTGGACTGGCCCGGGGAGTCCCCGCTGCTGCGGTCCTACGAGCGGGTCCGCGACGATCCCGCGTGGCACTGCCACGAACTCGATGGCAAGCACAACCTCATGCGCGACAACCCCGACGATCTGCTGCGCATCCTGCTCGATGCCGCCGCCCGCTGACTGGAACACGTTTCAGTTTTGCCCGTCCTCTGGGTACGCTGACCGCGTGTCAGCACCTCCTACGCAACCGGCGATCGACGGCTGGTTCGCCACGGACGGGTCCGGTGGGGCCTATCTGATCGGCGGCAAGTGCCACCAGTGCGGGACCTACGTCTTTCCTCCGCGGGCCAACAACTGCCCCAACCCCGCCTGCGACGGCGACGACCTTGCGCAGGTTCCGCTGTCGCGGCGCGGGACGTTGTGGAGCTACACCGAGAACCGGTACGCCCCGCCGCCGCCGTATCCGTCCCCGGATCCGTTCGAGCCGTTCGCCGTCGCCGCCGTCGAACTGGCCGACGAGGGCCTGATCGTGCTGGGCAAGGTGGTCGAGGGCACGTTGGCCGCCGATCTGAAGGTCGGCATGGAGATGGAACTGACCACGATGCCGCTCTACACCGACGACGACGGGACCGAACGCATCGTGCACGCGTGGAGGATCGCTGATGCCTGAGCCGGTGTACATCCTCGGTGCGGGTATGCACCCGTGGGGTAAGTGGGGCCGCGACTTCACCGAATACGGTGTCGTCGCCGCCCGCGCCGCCCTGGCCGAAGCCGGCCTGGACTGGCGTCAGATCCAACTGGTCGCCGGCGCCGACACCATCCGCAACGGCTACCCCGGCTTCGTCGCCGGCTCGACGTTCGCGCAGAAACTCGGCTGGAACGGCGTACCCGTGACGTCGAGTTACGCCGCATGCGCGAGCGGTTCGCAGGCGCTGCAGAGCGCCCGCGCGCAGATCCTGGCCGGCTTCTGCGACGTCGCGCTGGTCATCGGCGCGGACACCACGCCGAAGGGCTTCTTCGCCCCGGTCGGCGGGGAACGCAAGAACGATCCCGACTGGCAGCGCTTCCATCTGATCGGCGCGACCAACACCGTGTACTTCGCGCTGCTGGCCCGCCGCCGCATGGACCTCTACGGCGCGACCCTCGAGGACTTCGCGCAGGTGAAGGTCAAGAACGCCCGCCACGGCCTGGACAACCCCAACGCGCGCTACCGCAAGGAAGCCTCCGTCGAGGACGTGCTGGCCAGCCCCGTCGTGTCGGATCCCCTACGGCTGCTGGACATCTGCGCGACATCCGACGGTGCGGCCGCGGTCATCGTGGCGAGCAAGGCGTTCACCGAGAAGCACCTCGGCTCGGTCGAGGGCGTGCCGTCGGTGCGCGCAGTGAGCCTGCAGACCCCGCAGTATCCGCAGCATCTTCCCGAACTGCCCGACATCGCCACCGATTCGACGGCCGTGGTGCCCGCACCGGAGCGGGTGTTCAAGGACCAGATCCTCGACGCGGCCTACGCCGAAGCCGGGATCGGTCCGGAGGATCTGTCCCTGGCCGAGGTCTACGACCTGTCTACCGCGCTGGAACTCGACTGGTACGAGCACTTGGGCCTGTGCGCCAGGGGTGAAGCCGAACAGCTGTTGCGCAGCGGCGCGACGAGCATCGGCGGCCGGATCCCGGTCAACCCGTCCGGCGGATTGGCGTCCTTCGGTGAGGCCATCCCCGCCCAGGCGATCGCCCAGGTCTGCGAACTGAGTTGGCAGCTCAAGGGTCAGGCCACCGGCAGGCAGGTGGAGGGCGCAAAGGTGGGCGTGACCGCGAACCAGGGGCTGTTCGGCCACGGCTCGTCGGTGATCGTCGCGCGCTAGCTTCGGCGCACCTTCAGGTCTACGCGACGCCGAGGTAGGCCGAGCGAATGCTGTCGTCGTGCAACAGTTCCCGTGCGTCGCCCGTGCGGGTGATCTCCCCGGTCTCGAGGATGTAGGCACGGTCCGAGCGGGACAGCGCCTGCTGGGCGTTCTGCTCGACCAGCAGCACCGTGGTGCCCTGCGCGTTGATCTCGGCGATGATCTTGAAGATCTGCGAGATCACCATCGGCGCAAGGCCCATCGAGGGTTCGTCGAGCAGCAGCACCTTGGGCCTGGCCATCAGCGCGCGTCCGATCGCGAGCATCTGCTGTTCGCCGCCGGACAGGGTGCCGCCAACCTGGGTACGGCGTTCGGCGAGCCGCGGGAAGGTCTCGAACACCCAGTCCAGCCGCTCGCGATGCTCCGCCTTGGTGTCGAACCTCCGTGCGTAGCAACCCATTTCGAGGTTGTCGGTGACCGTCATCCCGGGGAACACGCCGCGACCCTCGGGCGCCTGGATCAGCCCGTCGGCCACCCGCCGGTGCGCCTTGACCCGTGACACGTCCTGTCCGTCGAACCACACCGACCCCGACGTGAGCGGGCGCAACCCCGAAATCGCGCGCATCATCGTGGTCTTACCCGCACCGTTGGAGCCCAGCAGCGTGACCAGTTCGCCCTCGTGGACCTTCAGCGACACACCATGCAGGGCGCGGATCCGGCCGTAGTGCACGACGGCGTCGCGCACCTCGAGCAGAACTCGGCGCTGCTCAACCGATTTCGTCATCAGGCACTCCCAGGTAGGCGGCGATGACCTTCGGGTCCTCGCGGATCTCGGCGGGCAGCCCGTCGGCGATCTTGCGGCCGAACTCCAGCACCACGATCCGGTCGGTCACGCCCATCACCAGCCGCATGTCGTGTTCGATGAGCAGCACCGTGTAGCCGTCGTCGCGGATCTTGCGGATCAGGTCGATGAGCGCGGCCTTCTCGGCGGGGTTGAACCCGGCGGCGGGCTCGTCGAGGCACAGCAGCTTGGGCTCGGTGGCCAGCGCGCGGGCGATCTCGAGGCGTCGCTGATCGCCGTAGGACAGGTTCTTGGCCTTCTCCTCACCGCGGTGGGCGATGCCGACGAAATGGAGGAGTGCAGCGGATCTCTCGATCGCCGACTTCTCCTCGCGGCGGTGCCGGGGCGTGCGGATCAACGCCCCCGGCACCGACGTGCGGTGCCGCGCATCGGTTCCCACCATGACGTTCTCGAGTGCGGTCATCTCCCCGAAAAGCCGGATGTTCTGGAACGTCCTGGCGATACCGCGGCGGGTGATCTGGTGGCGTTTGATCCGGCCGAGGGGTTTCCCGTCGAAGGTCACCGACCCCGAACTCGGCCGGTAGACACCGGTGATGGCGTTGAAGCAGGTCGTCTTGCCCGCGCCGTTCGGTCCGATCAGGCCGAGGATCTCACCGCGCCGGATGTCGAAGGTCACCTTGTCCAGTGCGGTCAGCCCGCCGAACTTCACGGTCAGCTCGTGGGTGGCCAGCAGCGTCTCGCCCTCGGCGGCCTCGATCTCGCGGTGCACACCGGAAAGCTCCTCGATGCTCATCGCGTCACCTCCTCCTTCTCACCGGGCGCCCGCCGCAACATGTCCCGCGCGGCCTTGCCGTAGGCCAGGAGTTGGGCACGCGCGGGGAACAGCCCCTGCGGCCGGAAGATCATCAGCACCACCAGCGCCATCCCGAAGAACAGGTACTTCAGATCACCGAGGTTGATGCCCAGGAAGTGCACGCCCAGCAGCCGGTTGGGCAGGTACACGATGATGAACGCGCCGAAGATGACACCGAGTTTGTTGCCCTGTCCGCCGAGCACCACCGCGCACAGGAACAGCATCGAGTTGATGATGTTGAACGTCACCGGCGCCACGTACTGCACCTGGCCGGCGTACAGCGCCCCGGACAGCCCGCCGATCGCGGCGCCGATCACGAACGCCCACAGTTTGAAGCGGAAGGTGTTGACCCCCATCACTTCCGCGGCGTCCTCGTCCTCGCGGACCGCGATCCACGCCCGGCCGACCCGGCTGCGTTCCAGGTTGCCGACCAACAGCAGGATGCCGACGATCAGCACGAGCCCGAGCCAGAACCACCAGGTGCCGTAGTTCGCGTCACCGCCCGAATTCCCCTTGGAGAACACGCCGTCGGCCAGCCGTTCGCTCTCCCCCAGCCGCGGATACTCGACCTCGTTGAGCCCGCGCGGGCCGTTGGTGACGTCGGAGAGGTTGTCGGCGAGCAGGCGGATGATCTCGCCGAATCCGAGCGTGACGATGGCCAGGTAGTCGCCCCGCAGTCGCAGCGTCGGGGTGCCGAGGATCAGCCCGGCCAGCGCCGTCACCGCCATCGCCAGCGGCACGCAGGCCAGCCACGCCCAGTCCGTGGCGAACCAGCCGCCGTCGCCCGCCTTGTTCCACGGGCTGCTCGGGCTGGTCAGCAACGCGACGGTGTACGCGCCGACCGCGTAGAACCCGACGTAGCCGAGGTCGAGCAGACCGGCCTGTCCGACAACGACGTTGAGGCCGATCGCGATGATCGCGACCATCGCGAACTGGGCCATGGTGCCACCGAAGCTGATGCCGGGCGTGTCGAGCCAGGACGGCGTGAAGATCGGCAGCAGTCCGATCGCGAGGAACAGCACGATCCCGACGACCCACTTCTGGAGCCGCGACAGGCCGTCCCACCACGTCATGGTCCGGTGATAGGCGCGGGTGATCCACCGCCACACCAGGAGCACGGCACGGACGATGGGCTCCCAGACGGG
Source organism: Mycobacterium sp. GA-2829 (assembly GCF_001499965.1). GTDB lineage: Bacteria > Actinomycetota > Actinomycetes > Mycobacteriales > Mycobacteriaceae > Mycobacterium. The sequence goes on along the minus strand of NZ_LQIT01000001.1, from coordinate 338,806 downwards.
CCGGGTGCGCTCCACCAGCGGTTCGAGGGTTCGCCCGAGCGTCCGGAACCGGAGTTCGAGCGCCCTGGTCAGACGATTGCTCATACCCGTGCCTTCCCGAGGCTCTCACCGAGTATCCCGGTGGGACGGATCAGCAGGACCAGGACGAGCAGGACGAACGCCACGACGTCACGCCACTGCGTGCCGAACACCGCCTGTCCGTAGTTCTCCATGATGCCGAGGATGAGGCCACCGAGCAGGGCGCCGCGCAGGTTCCCGATGCCACCGAGCACCGCCGCGGAGAACGCCTTGATGCCGAGCAGGAAGCCGCCGGAGTAGATGATGCCCTGCGGCACCTTGAGCGTGTAGAGCAGCGCCGCGGCCCCGGCCAGCAGGCCGCCGATCATGAACGTCAGCATGATCACTCGCTCGCGGGACACCCCCATCAGCGTCGCGGTGTTGGGGTCCTGGGCGACGGCGCGGATGCCGCGGCCGAACTTCGTGCGGTTGATGGCGATGTCGGTCAGCAGCGCGAACACCAGTGCCGCGCCGATGATCACCAGCGTCACGTTGGAGACCGAGGCGCCGAACACCTCGAACTGGGTCTTGGGCTGTACCAGGATGATCGGCTGCTGGGCGTTGCTGCCGCCGTAGCCCTTGATGATCTTCGGCAGGATGAAGTGCACGAACTCCTGCAGCACGAACGACATGCCGATCGCGGTGATGAGGAAGGTCAGCGGTCTGGCGCCGCGTTTGCGCAGCGGCCGGTAGGCCACCGCTTCCAGTCCTACTGCCGCCGAACCCGATACGAGCATCGCGAACAGCATCGCGATCGCGAGATAGAGCACCGTCAGCGCGACGCCCTTGTTGTACGCGTTGCCCGACGGGGTGAAGCCGAGGATGAAGTCCAGGCAGAAGTACGCGCCGAACATGCCGAGCATGAAGATCTCGGAGTGCGCGAAGTTGATCAGCCGCAGCACACCGAAGACCAACGTGTAGCCGACCGCGACCAGCGCGTAGATCGCACCCCACGACAGACCGTCGATCGTCAACTGCCAAAAGCCGTTTCGCAGCCCCTCGAGGTTGAAGCTGATATTCGCCGCCAGACAGGCGTACTGGTCGACGCACTCGGCGATCATCGGTGGCGGGGACTCCTCGGCACGGTGGGTGGCGGTGAGAAACGGAACGCGCCCGAACCGGGTGGCTCGGACGCGTTCCGTCTAGTCGATCACTGGACCTTGTACATCCAGATCAGCGTGGTCGTGAGTTCCCCTTCGGGCGTCCACTGGTACTTGCGCGCCACGCCTTGTCCGTCGTAGTTGCGCACGTAGTCCAGCAGCGCCTGGCGTGTGATCGCCCCGGAGTCGATGCCCTTGAGCAGGATCGTCCCCAGGTCGTAGCCCTCGGTGCTGTAGGTGCCCGGCTCCTGGCCGAACTTCTGGGTGTACTCCTCGGCGAAGCCGCCGGTCGCCGGGCCGCACGGGCACGACAGCAGGGCGTCCTTCGATGCCCCGCCCGCCTGCTTGACGAACTCGGGATCCTTGGTGCCGTCGGCGCTGACGAACGTCGCCTCGACGCCGCCGTCCTTGAGCTGCTGCACCAGCGGTGCGGCCTCGGCGTAGTAGCCGCTGAAGAACACCGACTGCGGGCTCACACCCTTGATCTGGGTGACGGCGGCCGAGAAGTCCTTGTCGCCCTTCTTGACCGAGATGTTGCAGCCCGGGTCGGCGACGGGCCCGAGGGTCTCGCGGACCGCCTGGGCGAGGCCAAGGCCGTAGTCGGTGCTGTCGTCGATCACGCACACCTTCTGGTGGCCGAGCGTGTTCTTGAGGTAGTTCGCGACCGACGGGCCCTGCACACCGTCGTTGGCCAGACCGCGGAAGAACGTCCGCCAGCCCTTCTCCGACAGCGTGACGTTGGTGGCCGATGCGGTGGCCGCGACCAGGCCGGCCTGGTTGAACACGTCGCCCGTCGCATTGGTCTCACCCGAGAAGGCGGGGCCGACGAGGCCGATCGTGTACTGGTCGTCGACGATCTGCGGGGCGATCGCGCTGGCCTTCTGCGGGTCGCCCTCGGTGTCGAAGGTCTTGAGCTGCACCTGGCAGCCGGGGTTGGCGGCGTTGTGCTTGTCGACGGCGAGTTGGATGCCGTTCTTGATGTTGATACCCAACGCGGCGTCCGGGCCGTTGAGCGCACCGGCCATCGCGATGGACAGCGGCGGGCAGGTGGCCTTGCCGTCACCGGCGGGGTCGGCGGGGGCGGCGCCCTCGGCGGCCTTCACCTCCGCGCCGCTCTCGTCGATCTGCACCTGCTCGACGATCTTCAGATCCGTCTGCGCCGCTTCCTGTTCGGGCGTCGACTGACTGCAGGCGCCGAGCGCGAGCGCCAACAGCCCCGCACTTCCGAAAGCGAATGCGTTCCGTGCCACGCGACCGCGCACGTTTCACCTCCTGGTCGATGTTGTCATCGGCATCGACTCCCGCGGCCGGACGGCCTCAGGGCGCTGACGCTTCCGGTAGAACATAGCCAACACCTGGCCATATCGCGTGTTGTTGCAAAAGGCGTGGCGCGCCTAGCCCGCGGTCGGCTCGCTCTTGGGGGTGTCCAGTGTTTCCAGCACGACCTCGGCGACCCGTTTCATGGTGGTCCGGCGGTCCATCGCGGCGCGTTGGATCCACTTGAAGGCCTCCGGCTCGGTCATGCCGTGGTTGGCCTGTAGCAGCCCCTTCGCCCGTTCGACGAGTTTGCGTGTCTCGAGCCGGTCGGAGAGCGTAGCCACCTCGGCCTCGAGCGCGTGGATCTCGCTGAAGCGGCTGACGGCCACCTCGATGGCGGGGATCAGGTCGTTGACGTTGAACGGTTTGACCAGATAGGCCATCGCCCCGGCGTCGCGGGCCTTCTCGACGAGTTCGCGTTGACTGAACGCGGTGAGGATGACGATGGGGGCGATACGTTTGCTCGCGATCTCCGCTGCGGCGTCGATGCCGTCCCGGCGCGGCATCTTCACGTCCATGATGATGAGGTCGGGCTTGAGCGCCTCGGCGAGTTCGACCGCCTCCTGCCCGTCACCGGCCTCGCCGACGATGTCGTAGCCCTCGTCGCGCAGCATCTCTGCCAGATCCATCCGGATGAGTGCCTCGTCCTCGGCGATGAGTACGCGGCGCGGCGTTGGCGCGTCTGTCGATGTGCCGGTCATGGATGTCATTGTGGCGGTTACCCGGGCGATCAGCGACCTCGGGGCCATCCACTATGGTGGGAGACCGCACACCGGCGACCGCCCCTGTATCCCAACTGGCAGAGGAAACGGATTCAAAACCCGTACAGTGTGAGTTCGAATCTCACCAGGGGCACCACAGTCACCGATCCAGCTCGGAAAGCGGGCGGCGTTCGACACCTCGACCCGCGAGCACCTTGCCGCTGACCACCGCGAGCCGGGCCATCCCCCGATAGGTCGACGGGTTCAACAACGTGGGCCAGGTGGTCCTGGTACGGCGTTCGTCGACAGGTAAGCCATCGAACCGGTCGCGCAGCCACCGCAACGACATCGGCGCCGACAGTGGATGCAGGAGGATGTGCTCGCAGAACCGGTCCCGGTGATAGGTGACGTCGGTGCCGCCGCGGGCGTACGTCTGCGCGAGCTGGTCGATGTCGCCGACCGAGATGATGCGGTCGTGCACGGCCTGGATGATCAGCACCGGCATGGTCGGCGCGGCGATGCCGAGCCGGATGTTGTCGAAGACGTGCTGGACCTCCGGCAGTTCGAGGATCTCGTCGAGCGGTGCGGTCAGCATGGTCGCCATGTCCTTCTTGGCGAGCCGCATCACCGCGTGCGCCGTGGTCATTCTCGCCAGCCTGTCGAGGGTCGCCCTGCCCTCGTCGGTCAGGTGGCGTTCGATGGCCTCGCGGAAATCCGGATAGCTGTGCCGCAGTGCGGCGACCACCATCACCGGCAGTCCGGAGAGGAACTTGCCGTTGAGACGGTGGTAGGTGTTGCCGAGGTCGCCGACCGGTGACCCCAGTAGGGCGGCGACGACGTTGAGCTCTGGGGCGTAGCGGTCGTACATCTCGGCGGCCCACGCGGTCGCCAGTCCCCCGCCGGAGTAGCCCCACAGCCCGATCGGCGCTGTCCGCGACAGTTGCAGCGGTTCGAAGTCGAGGGCGGCGCGCAGACCGTCGAGCACACAATGCCCCGGTTCGAACGGCGCCCCGAAAACGCCGTGGGGCCCGCCGTGGTCGGGCACGCACACGGCCCATCCTTCGGCGAGCACCGCGGCGATGAGCAGGAGTTCGAACTGTGCCAGCGCGCCCGCGCCTTGGCACGGCGGCGCAGCGCGTAGGACGGGAAGCAACGGCCCGCCACCGCGTCGATGGCACATTGATACGACACGATCGGGCACGCCTCGGTGCGCGCGGCCGGGACCAGCACGGTCGTCACCGTGGTCAACGGGTTGCCTGCCAGATCGGTGGTCCGGTACAGCAGCTGCGTCGCGGTGAACCGTTGCGGGATCAGCCCGAGGAACGCCAATTGCACGTCGCGCGAACGGGGTACGGTGCCGGGGTTCGGTGTCCTCGTAGCCGGCGAGCGGCTGATAGAAGGGATCGTCGCCCGGCAACAGTGGGCGAGCCCCGTGCCGTAGCGGTTCGTGGGCGGCCGGCTCGAACGGTTCCCGGTGATCGGCGGCAGCCCCGCTGCTCGGATCCATGATCGTCTGTACCCGCCCGCACGCCCCATCACTCGTAGGCGAGTTCGCGCGACTCCCCTCGGCTGCGGCGGTCCCATTCGGCGAGCACCTCGGCATCGGTCGGCTTCGTGAACAGGCTGCCCGCCACGAACACCACCAGAGCCGACGCCAACCCGACGTAGATCGGCTCGTTGGCGTAGATGTCGCCGACCACGAACATCGTCACCAGCGTCGCCAGGGTGCCGACGGCCATCGCCGCCACCGCGCCGACGTTGGTGCCGCGCCGCCACACCAGCCCGCCGAGGATCGGCACCAGCAGACCGCCGACGAGGATGTCGTAGGCGACGGTCAGCGCCGCGACCACGTCCTGCAGCACGCATGCGATCGCCACCATGACCACCCCGAAGCCCGCCACGTAGAGCCGGTTGTTGCGGATGTGGTCGTGTTCGCTGCCGGATTCGACGTCGTGTCCCCGCAGTCGGGCCACGATGTCCTGGCTGAACACCGTCGCCGTCGCGATCAGCGCACCGCTGGAGGTCGACATCACCGCCGCGAGCGCCGCGGCCAACACGAGGCCGGCCAGCACCGGCGGCAACTGCATCTCGACGAATTCGGCGAACGCGTCGTCACGCGATTCCAGCGCAGGCAGCAGCACCTTGGCCGCCATCCCGATCACCGCCCCCGCCACCGCGTAGAGCAGGCAGTAGACGCCCGCCCCGGCGCCGGCCCAGCGCGCCACCCCCGGGCTGCGCGCGGTGAACACCCGCTGCCAGATGTCCTGCCCGATGAGCAGACCGAAGGTGTAGATGACGAAGTAGGTGAGGATCGTGTCGCCGCCGATCGCGGTGAACGACGTGGCGTCGGCGGGCAGCTTGTCGGCCAGCCCGCCCCACCCGCCGGTCTTGACCAGCGCGACCGGCAGCAGGATGAAGAAGATGCCGATCGTCTTGATGAGGAACTGCACGAAGTCGGTCAGCGTGATCGACCACATGCCGCCCAGCGTCGAGTAGATGATCACGACGCCGCCGCCCAGCAGGATCGCCGGCACCTTCCCGATGTCGAACAGCGCCCCGAAGATCGTCGAGTACGCGATCGTCGAGGTCACCGACAGCATCAGCGTGTACCCCCACATGACGACCCCGGAGATCACCGATGATCCTGGCCCGTAACGCAGTTCGAGCATCTGGCTGACGGTGTAGACCCGCAGCCGCTGGATGCGCCCGGCGAACAGCAGGCTCAACGCGAGGATGCCGAGGCCGATGGCGATCACCAGCCACATCCCCGAGATTCCGTACTCGTATCCGAGCCCGACCCCGCCGATCGTGGACGCGCCGCCGAGCACGATCGCGGCCATGGTGCCCGAGTACAGCAGCGGTCCGAGCCGCCGCCCGGCGACCAGGAAGTCCGATTGCGTTGTGGCGCGGCGCTTTCCCCAGAAGCCGAAGGCGATCATGCCGATGAGGTATACGACGACTATCGCGATGTCCATGTGGTGGCTCCTAGCGGATGTCGAAATCGATGACGGTGGGGCGGTCGGCGCCGAACGCGCGGGCGACCAGCTCGGTGAGGTCGGCGGTGGAGGTGGTGCGGACGCCGTGGGCGCCCATGGCCGTCGCGAGGGCGGCGAAATCCGGTGTGCGCAGATCGACTCCGATCGGGTCGATGCCGCGGGCGGCCTCCTGGTCGCGGATCTCGCGGTAGCCGCCGTTGTCGACGACCACGACCGGCACCGGTATCCCGAGTTCGACCAGGGTCATGAGTTCCTGCACGCAGAGCATCAGCGCGCCGTCGCCGAGCAGCGTCGCGACCGGGTGTCCCGGCCGCCCCAGTGCCGCGCCCAACGCCGCGGGCAGGCCGTAGCCCAGCGTCGCGTAACCCGGTGAGTAGCAGAACCGGCGCGGTGCGGGCATGTCGAAGAAGTGCACCGATCCGAAGTAGGTCACCTGCGAGCTGTCGCCGGTGAGCACCCCGTCGGCGGGCAGCGCGGCGCGGACGGCCGCGTTGATCTCGGTGTACGGTCCGGCGTCGTGCGCCGCCTCGTCCCGGCACGCCGTGCGCAGTGCGGCGGCGCGGGCGGTGCCGTCGGGCCGGCTCGCTGTCACCGCGGTGTGCAGCGCGCCGACGGTGGCGGCGGCGTCGCCGAGCAGCCGGTGATCGGCGGGGCAGTTCTTGTCCAACTGGGCGGCGTCGATGTCGCAGCGGATCACGGTGCGCCCGCGGATCTGCCCCTCCCACAGGTCCGAATCCCCCAGCTCGCTGCCGATCACCAGCAGGGCGTCGCTGTCCGCGGCCGCCTTCTGCAGTGCCCGCAGCCGGATCGAGGCGCCCGCCGACAGCGGATGGCCCTCGTCGACCACGCCTTTGCCGTTGACGGTGGTCGCGACCGGGGCGCCCAGCTTCTCGGCCAGCGCGGTGATCTCCCGCTGCGCGCCGACGGCGCCACCGCCGGCGATGATGAGCGGATTCTGCGCGGCGGCAAGCGTTTTCGCGGCCCCGGTGACATCGGTGGCCGGCGCGGGGCGCGTCTCGGCCTGCCGCGGCTGCCCGGACCAGCCCTCGGTCAGCACGTCGACGGGGATCTCGATGTGGACCGGTCGCGGCCGCACGCCGGTGAAGCCGGTGAACGCCGCGGTGACCGCCTCGGCGGCCTCGTCGGCGCTGCGCACCCGCCTGCTCCAGGCCACCAGGTGGCCCATCGCGGCGCTGGTGTCCTTGGCCTCGTGCAGCTGCCCGAGGTCGCGCCCCTCGGTGCCGGTGGGCATCCCGGGCGACACGATGAGCATGGGCTGCGATTCCGCGTACGCCGTCGCGGCCGCGGTCATCACGTTGGTGAGCCCGGGTCCGCTGGTGGTCACCACCACGCCGGGGCGTCCGCTGACCCGCGCGTACGCCTCGGCGGCGTATCCGGCGCCCTGTTCGTGACGGGGCGTGACGGCGCGGATCGCCTGCGCCTGCAGGTGCCGGTAGATCTCGAGGTTGTGGGTGCCGGGGATCCCGAACACCGTGTCCACGCCGTGCGCGGCCAGCGATTCGACCACCGCGGCCCCGCCGTTGCGGTGGTTCACCGGTTGCGTCCCAGCACCGAGATCAGCTCGTAGGCGACGTGTGCGGCCGCGATCCCGGTGATCTCGGCGTGATCGTAGGCGGGGGCGACCTCGACGATGTCGGCCCCGACGACGTTGACCCCGACCAGGCTGCGCAGGCAGTGCAGCAGTTCGCGGCTGGTCATCCCGCCGGCCTCCGGGGTGCCGGTGCCAGGGGCGTGTGCCGGGTCGAGCACGTCGATGTCCACCGACACGTAGACCGGCGCCTCCCCGATGCGGGCGCGCATCCGCTCGATGACCGTGGCCAGGCCGTCGAGCTGGAAATCGTCGGATCCGATCACCTGGAATCCGAGGACGCGGTCGTCGGACAGGTCGGTGGGTGCGTACAGCGGTCCGCGGATACCCACGTGCAGGCAGTGCGACGGGTCGAGCAGCCCTTCCTCGCTGGCCCGGCGGAACGGTGTGCCGTGGGTGAACGGCGCCCCGAAGTAGGTGTCCCAGGTGTCGAGGTGGGCGTCGAAGTGCAGCACCGCGATGGGTCCGTGCTCGCGGTGCAGGGAGCGCAGGAGCGGCAGCGCGATGGTGTGGTCACCGCCAAGGGTGACGAGTTTCGTTCCGCCGGTGCGCAATTCGTCGGCCCCGCGTTCGATGGCGGCGATCGCCTCGGCGATGTCGAACGGGTTGGCCGCGATGTCCCCGGCGTCGGCGACCTGCTGGGTGGCGAACGGCGAGACATCGAGCGGCGGGTGGTAGGGCCGCAGCAGCTTCGAGGAGGCGCGGACGTGCCCCGGGCCGAACCGGGCGCCGGGCCGGTAGGACACGCCGGAGTCGAACGGGACGCCGACGACGGCGACGTCGGCGCGGGTCACCTCGTCGAGGCGGGGCAGGCGGGCGAACGTGGCGGGGCCCGCGAAGCGCGGCACCTTCGTGGCGTCGACGGGTCCGATGGGAGGTGTCATCGATCAAGCGTCGCCGCGATCCACGTCACAGCAACAGTGACTTCTTGGCCAATCACGCCGATCCGTGTTGGACAATTCGTCCATGCCGACGGTCACCGAACTCGTCGCCGACCCCGACCTCGGGTTGCGGCTGGTGGCCGGCGCGGACAACGCGCACCGCGAGGTGGACGCCGCGGCGGTCTCGGAACTCGCCCGCCCCGGGTCCTGGCTGCAGGGCGGCGAACTGCTGCTCACCATCGGACTGCTGCTCCCCGACACCGCCGACGGCTGCCGCGCCTATCTGCATGACCTCGACGCGGCGGGGGTACGGGCGGTCGGACTCGGGTTGGGCGCCGACCTCCCGCACCAGCACGCCCCGGAACGGCTCGTCGTGGCCGCCGACGAGATCGGGATGCCGCTGCTGACGGTGCCCGATCCGGTGCCGTTCATCGCGGTGACCAAGGCGGTGTTCGCCGCGCGCGCCCGCGCTGAACGCCGCGAACTGGAATGGGCACTGCAGACCCAGCGGGCGTTGACCGCGGCGGCGGTCACCCCGGGCGGGTTGCACGGCATCCTCACCGCACACCACGACGCCACCGGCCGCACCGGCGTCGTCCTCGACCTGCTGGGCCGGGTGCTCGCCGAGTCCGGCTCGGGGGCAGGCGAACTCGTGACAAAGCTGGCACCGCTCATCGAATCGGTACGCGATCAGGGGCTCGCCGCGGCCGCCGTCGACATCCGCGCCGGCCGCCAGCGCGAGATCCACGCCATCGGGGCGCGCAGGCTGCGCGGCTGGCTGCTGGTCGACGGACCGGCGAAGTCCCCTGCCGCACAACAGATCTCCGGCGATCTGGTGTCGCTGCTGTCACTGGAACTGGAACGCAGGCTCGGGATGAACACCGCCCAGCGCCGGGCGCGGGCGCAGGTGCTCGACCGGCTGGCCCGCGGGACCGTCGACGACGTCGTGGCCGCGCGGTGGCTGCTGTCGGTCGGTGTCGCCGACGCCGATCTCCGCGTCGCCGCGGTCGACGCACCGCGGGACGCCGACGATCTGGCGGCCGATCTGCTGGTGACGCTGCCCGATGCGCTGGTCCGTCAGGTCGCCGGTGTGGTCGAGGTGGCGGTCCCGCTCGAGACCGACCTGGCCGGTGCGCTCCGCTCGCTGGCCGCGGGACGGGCCGCGGGGATCGGGATGGCGGTGCGTGCGGGCGCGCTGGCCGTCTCGCTGCGGCAGGCCCGCTCGGTGCTGGCGGTCGGCCGCAGGCAGGGCAGCCACGTCCTGGCCGCCGACGTGGCCAGCAGTCGGGTGCTGCTGGGCAGCGCCGACGCCGAATCGCTGCGTGGGTACGCCGATGCGGTGCTCGGACCGCTCGACGCCGCAGAACGTGCGGCCGAACTGTTGCGCACGCTGTCGCTGTTCCTCGAACACAACGGGCAGTGGGCGGCGGCCGCGGCGGCGCTGCGGGTGCACCGGCACACCGTGCGCAACCGGATCGACACCGTCGAGCGGCTCAGCGGGCGCCGGATGGACGATGCGTCCGACAGGTTCGAACTGTGGCTGGCATTGCGGGCCCGAGAGGCGGCGCGAATGTCGGCCGAGTAGCGGGTCATCGGCGATACGCTGCGACGATGGTGACACTTCAGCACCGCATGCCCGCCCGTACCCGGCACTACGCCGAGGCCGTGGTGCGCAGACTGCGGGTGCTCACCATCGCGACGTGGATCGCGGCGGCGGTGTCCGCGGCGTTCGGCTCCCTCCAGGTCGCGATGGGCGGCCCCGGCTGGTGGGTGGGCGTACTGAACCTCGCGTTCGCCGCGATCTTCATGGCCACCCCGCTGCTCTACCGTTTCGGCGAGCTGATCGCGCCGCTGACCTTCTTCGTCTTCGCCTACCTGTCGGTGACGTTCATCTGCTTCTCCGTCGGCACCGACTCCGGACTGCAGTTCTACTACCTCGTGGCGGCGTCGCTGGTGGTGCTCGTGCTCGGCATCGAACGCATCGTCATGTCGGGGGTGATCGTCGGCGTCGGCCTCGCCGCCTGCATCGTGATCGAACTGACGGTGCCCGGCGACCGTGACCTGGGGCCGCAGGGGATGATGACCGTCGGCTTCATCCTGTCCGCGGTGTCGGCGACCCTGATGGTGTTCGCGACGGTCTGGTACGCGCTGCGGGAGACCGACCGCGCGGAGCGGGCGATGGAGGATGAGTACCAGCGGTCGGAGCGGCTGCTCGCCAACATCCTGCCCGCATCGGTCGCGCAGCGTCTCAAGGATCCCGCGCACGCCGTCATCGCCGACGGTTACGACGATGCCTCGATCCTGTTCGCCGACATCGCCGGTTACACCAAACGGGCCAGCGACACCTCCCCCGGTGATCTGGTGCGCTTCCTCGACCGGCTCTACACCGACCTCGACGCGCTGGTGGACCGCCACGGCCTGGAGAAGATCAAGACCAGCGGCGACAGCTACATGGTGGTCAGCGGGGTGCCGCGGCCGCGCCCGGATCACGTCGAGGCGCTGGCGTGCCTGGCGCTGGACATGGCCGAGGCCGTCGCCGACCTGCGGGATCCACTCGGCCGTGCGGTGCCGCTGCGCATCGGGTTGGCGTGCGGACCGGTGGTCGCGGGCGTGGTCGGCTCGCGGAAGTTCTTCTACGACGTGTGGGGCGATGCGGTCAACGTGGCCGCCCGCATGGAGACCACTGACATCGAGGGCCGAATCCAGTTACCGCACAACATGTACGAGCGACTCACGCACGCGTTCCTGTTCGAGGAGCGCGGCGACGTGGACGTCAAGGGCAAGGGTGTCATCCACACCTGGTACCTCGTCGGCAGGCGCGACGACGACGCGGTCCGCGCGGCCGTCGAGGTTCCCGTCACCGCACGAGCAGCGACATCACCAACTGGTTGACCTTGCGGCGCGGCCAGCCGGTGAGCCCGTCGCTGGCCAGCGCGGCCACGGCGGCGTTGCGCCCGCACACGCCGTGCACACCGCCGCCGGGATGCGCGCCCGCGCTGCCGAGGTAGAGCCCCTCGACCGGGGTCTCCGCGCGACCGAACCCCGGCGTCGGCCGGAAGATCAGCTGCTGCTGCAGTTGGGCGGTGCCGCCGTTGACCGCACCGCCGACGAGGTTGGCGTCCGAGGCGGTCAGATCCGAGGGGCGCTGGATGAACTTGCCGACGACCCGGTCGGTGAAGCCGGGCGCGTGCTCTTCGAGCACCCGGTCCACCGCCTCGGACAGCTGCTCGGCCGACGCGTCGTCGGTGACGTCGCGCGGCAGATGGGTGTAGGCCCAGGCGCTTTCGGTGCCTTCCGGGGACCGCGTCGGGTCCGCGGTGGTCATCTGACCGAACAGCATGAACGGATGTTCGGGCACGGTGCGGGTGTTGAGGTCGGCCATCCAGCGCACCAACCCGTCGGCGTCTGCGCCGAGGTGGACGGTGCCGACCTCGTTGAGGTTCTTCGACCGCCACGGGATCGGGGCGTCCAGCCCGTAGTTGATCTTCAACACCGGTGTGTCCCAGGTGAAGTGTTCGAGGTCGTCGAGCACCCGCGCCGGTACGGCCGACGGCGGCAACAGCTCGCGGTAGAGCGCGGGCGCGGACACGTCGGCCACCACGGCGCGGCGTGCGGTGATGGTGCGTCCCTCGGCGGTACGGACCCCGACGGCCCGGCCGCCGCGCACGATCACCTCGGTGACAGGTTGCGAACAGTGGATCTCCGCGCCGGCGGACCGGGCCCGGTTGACCAGCGCGGCGGCGAGCTGTCCGGCGCCGCCGACCGGGACCGGCCAGCCGCCGTCCTGCGCCATCATGATCAGCATCAGGCCCATGATCCCGCTGCCGGGGGCGTCGACCGGGACGTCGGCGTGCAGGGCGTTGCCGAGCAGCAGCAGCCGTGCCGCATCCCCGGCGAACAGCTGGCGGCCCATCTCTCCGACGGGCAGTACCAGCCGGTGCAGGAACCGCAGCGCTTCGGCGGTACCGAGCGTGCGTAGCAGTCCCGCAGCGCCGCGCACCGGCGGGAACGGGGAGAACAGGCTCTTGAGCAGTGGGTCGCGCACCTGCTGCCACAGCTCGAACAGCCGCAGCCAGTTCTCCTCGTCGGCGGGGTGGTGGCGGCCGAGTTCGGCTGCGGTGCGGTCGATGTCGCGGTAGATGACCGGAGCGTCGTCGTCGTCGGCCGAACGCGGATGACCCACCACCGCCGGGGCGTGCGTCCAGCGCAGCCCGTGGTCCTCCAGGTGCAGTCCGGACAGCACCGGCGAGGCGACCGACAGCGGATAGAACGCGCTGTAGAGGTCGCTGGTGTACCCGGGGATGCGCTCGGCGCTGCGCACCGCACCTCCCGGTTCGGCCTGGGCCTCGAGGACCACGACGTCCCATCCGGCGTCCGCCATCAGGGCGGCGGCGACCAGACCGTTGTGGCCGGCGCCGATGACGACGGCGTCGGCGTCAGCTGCCATCAACACCCCTGACGTCACTGTCGTCCCGGCGTTCGGCGAGGAAGGCCAGCCGGGCCAGCGTCTCGTTGTTGCGCGGCCAGACAGCGGCGTCGGAGAGCCGTTCGGGCATGAACTTGCCGATGCCCGAGATGGGGAACTCCTGCATCGAGATGCGGCAGCCGTCCGGTATGTCGCTCAGTTCCAAGATGATTCGGGCACCGCCAAAGGGTCGGCCCTTGGCGTGCAGCACCAGCCGCTCCGGTGGGGTGCTCTCCTCGACGACGGTCTCGTCGTTGAGCAGCACCGGCCACACGCCGATCGAGTGGTGGATGGTGGAGCCGGGCGCGGGCCACTGGGGGTCCACGGCCCGCATCCGGCTGTTGCCCACCACCCATTGCGAGTACGTCCAGCCGTCGGCGATCACGTCCCACACACGCTGGCGCGAGGCGGCGATATCTCGGGTCACAGTCACGACGGACGGGTACCCGCGATGGACCGGTTTAGACCTTCCGGTTCTCCGATTTGATCAACCAGGCCAGCTTCTCGAGGCCGTCGATCAGCTGATGCAGCATGTCGGCGGTGCTCGGGTCCTCGGCGTCGACGGCGTCGTGGACGGTGCGCATGGTGTCGACCGCGGCGTAGACGCGTGCGGTGATCAGGTCGACGACCTCACCGGTGCTGCGCTCGTAGGCGGGGAATTCCGGCAGGCTGGTGGTCGCCGCGACGACGTCGGAGCGGCCGTCCGGAACCGCGTCGAGCGCCCGCATGCGCTCGGCGATGGTGTCGCTGCCCTCGCGGGCGAAGTCGACCACCTCGTCGAGTTGCAGGTGGAGGTCACGGAAGTTGGTGCCGACCACGTTCCAGTGCGCCTGCTTACCCTGCAGGTGCAGTTCGATGAGGTCGACGAGAACCCGCTGCAGGTTGGCAGCGAGCTCCGGCGATGCGGTGAAACCCTGTACTTCTGCTTCGGTGCGACGGTTCGTGTTCATGCTCTGTACAACGTCCCCCAATCTGGAATAGTTCCAGATTAGCTGTGATAGGGCTCATACCGCGCGGTCCTGTGTGGTGAGCATCCTGGCGTAGCCGGCACCCATGCCCAGCAAGACCAGACCGACCACGAGGAACACCGCGACCCGGAAGAACCCGTCCAGCGTCCCCAGGTCGAACAGGAACAGCTTGGCCATCGCGGCCGCGACGAGCGCCAGGCCCAGCCCCTTCAGGCGACGGGCCGCGTGACCGAGCAGGGCGGCCGCCGCGCCGGTCCAGCAGATGGTGGCGACGACGTGCCCGGCGAAGAAGCCTCCGCCCGTGCCGCCGATCAGCACCCCGGCGGTCACCGTTAACACCGTGGTCGCGTACGTGGCCACGGCGGCGGCACCCGCCCACCGCCACGGGCCGGTGAGACTGTGGGAGATCGCCGCGGCGGCCGCGACGGCCAGCACACTCGACACCAGTACCGACACCGAATCGGGACCGCTGAACTCGACCGCGCGGACGAGGACCTCGGGCGGGGCGTAGGCGAGATACAGTCCGCCGCCGACCACCGCGAACCCGACCGCAGACCAGCGCGCCACCCGGTCGCGCCCGCCGGCGAGGGCCACCACGGCCGCCATGGCCAGCAGCAGCGGCGCGGCGATCTCACCGTCGAAGGCCACGTTGACCGCGATCAGCGCGCTCACCGCCGACAGCGCCGCGTAGATCTGCCGCACCACGCCGGACACGATGGGCAGGACGGCCAGCAGGGCCGCGGCCAGCGCCCCGATCATCAGCGCGGCCACCACCCGGTCGATCGCCAGCGGGACGCACAGCACCGGCGCCACGCCCGCCACGGAGAGCAGCGCGACCGCGACCGGATGTGTCGAAAGGGGTAGCACGAGCAGCGCACCGGCCAGCGCCAGCAGTGCCGCAATCCCGCATGCCGCGGCGAGGGCGAGATCGTGGTCGCCTCCGATCGCGGTCCCCGCCAGCGCGGTGACCAGGGGCAGTGTGACCGCGGCCGTCCGCGCGGCGTGCAGCCAGATCCAGTCCTTGTCGAGATGGACGGGCAGCGTCGCGGCCGAGAGCGCGAGCATGTACGACACCAGCAGCAGCGTCACGCCGTCGGTGACGATCGGGGCCAGCGCCACCAGTGGGACCAGGACCAGCAGGCCGAGGTGTTCGGAGTTCCAGCGGCGCGCCAGCATCAGACCGCCTCCGCCGACGGCCGCGGCCAGCACCAGGCCGACGGGTGCGGCGACCCACTCGTAGATCGTGGTGACCGCGATGACGTCGAAGTATGCCGCGGCGATGCCGGTGGCCGTCAGCGCGATCCCGCCGACCCGGCCGCCGTCGGCGCGGTTGAGCCGGCACCCCGCGGCGACCAGTGCGCCCGACAGGAGCGCCCCGGCCGCGACGCGGACCTCTGGCCGCAGGATCCCGGCCTGGGCGGCCAGCACCAGCAGCAGCACGACGCCGATCAACGTGACCGCGACGCCGGCCACTGCCAGCGCCTTGCCGATCCACCCCTCGGATCGTTCCCTGGGTTCCTTCGGCACCGGCGGTGCCGGCGGCGGAGGCGGCGGAGGCGGCATCGGCTGCCACACCGGCACGGGCGCGGGGGCGGGCGCGGGTGGCCGGGCAGCCAGCAATCGGTCCAGCTCGGTCAGGTCGGCGGACACCTGGGTCAGCTGCCGGGAGAGGGCGGCGAAATCGGTCGACAGCCGGGCGATGACGGCACGGTGCGGTTCGGTCATGTCCTCATCGTCGGCGGGGACACCCCCCGCGCGGATGAGTAGGACTACCCGACTTCGCTATTCGTCGAGGCCGTGTTCGATCGCGTAGCGCGCCGCCTCGACCCGGTTGGCCACCTGTAACTTCCGGAACGTGGCCTGTACGTGGTTCTCGACGGTGCGGTGGCTCAACGACAGCCGGGCGGCGATCTGCTTGGCCGTCAGCCCCTTCGCGACGTAGCGCAGCACGTCGGTCTCGCGTTCGGTGAGGGTGGGTGTCGCCGGACTGGTGCCTGGTCCCTGCGCGATGCGGCGGTACTCCCCCAGCACCAGGCCGGCCAAGCCGGGGGTGAACACCGCGCGTCCCTCGGCGGTGGCCCGAACCGCTTCGGCCAGTTCGGCTTTCGAAGCGCTCTTCACCAGGTAGCCGGTGGCGCCCGCCTTGACGGCCTCGAGGACGTCGTCGCGTTCGTCCGACGCCGACAGCACCAGCACCCGCGATCCGGGCGAGACGGCGAGCACCTCGGCGGTGGCCTGCGCGCCGTCGCCGTCGGTCAACCGCATGTCCATCACCACGACCGCGGGCTGCACCGCAGCCGCCCGGCGGCGCGCGGAGGCCACCCCGTCGGCGGTGGCGACCACCGAGAAGCCGTCGTCGTCGAGGTCGCGGGCCACCGCGTCCCGCCAGATCGGATGGTCGTCGACGACCATCACGGTGGTGGGCGGCCCGTCAGCCATGGCTGGCACGATCGCGCGGCACGGTCAGCTCCCACTCCGTCCCGCGGCCGGGTTCGGTGTAGACCTCGGCCACGCCGCCCAACGATTTGATCCGTCCCACAATCGATTTCGCCACACCCATCCTTCCCTCCGCGGCTGCTTCGGCCAGGCGCCCCTCCGGGATGCCCACCCCGTCGTCGCGCACGCTGACCGTGACCGCGTCCCCGAGATCCTCCACCAGCACATAGGCGCGCGCCGTGGGCCCCGCGTGCGCGGCCACGTTCTCGAGCGCGTTGACCGCGGCGGCGTGGAGTTCGGCGGCGACGTCGGCGTCGAGCAGGACCGGGTCCGGCGGCAGGCTGACCGTCACCCGGTCGGACGCGCGACGGCGCAGCATCGCCCCGATGTCGGCACGGGCGCCCGCCGCGCCGGTGGGGTCTGCGGCGCTGATCAGCCGGCGCAGCGCACGTTCCTGCTCACCGGCGAGGTCGGCCAGTTGCGTTGCCTCACCGCCGATCTCGCGTCCGCGCCGGGCGACCAGCGCCAGCACCTGGATCGCCCCGTCGTGCACCTGCCGGGACAACCGCTCCCGTTCCTCGAGCGCGGCGGCCAGCCGGGTGGCGCGTTCGAGTTCGGCGTGTGCGCGGCGGGCGGTCTGGGCGGCCATCCCCACCACCAGCCCGACCGCGAATTCGATGACGATCGTGGCGCTCTGGAAGACGTTGATGCTGACGTGGCCCTTGAGCAGCGCGTACGCCGACAGCACCACGAGGCCGGCGATCATCCCGGCCACCGGACCACGCAGGATGGCCGCCGAGATCACCGCGTTCGTCGCCCACAACGTCGTCGGCCAGGACTGGTTGTCGGCCACCCACTGCTCGTCGGCGATGAAACCGGTGGACATCATCAACGCCACCACGACGACGATCTCGGCGACCACCCAGCCGGCGGTCCGTCCGAAGCCCCGCAGATAGGCCACCGCACACGCCGCGCTCCAACCGATCAGCACCGCGAACAGCAGCCACCCGACCGCGCCGTGTTCGAGATCGTCGTTGACCGCGATCTGGAAGCCCAGCGCGTACAGGCAGCTCAACAGCCGGAAGACCTGCGCCGCCCGCCACAGCGGTGTGGCCGGGTCGACCCGCTGCGACATCTACATCACCTTGGACAGAAAGGCTTTCGTGCGCTCGTGCTGCGGGTTGCTCATCATCTCGCGAGGATCACCGGCTTCGACGATCACGCCGCCGTCCATGAACACGAGCTTGTCGGCGACCTCGCGGGCGAACCCCATCTCGTGGGTGACCACCAGCATCGTCATCCCCTCCGAGGCCAGCTTCTTCATCACCGTGAGCACCTCGCCGACCAGTTCGGGGTCCAGCGCAGAGGTGGGCTCGTCGAACAGCATCAGCTTCGGGTTCATCGCCAGCGCACGGGCGATCGCCACCCGCTGCTGCTGACCGCCGGACAGCTGCGCGGGGTAGGCATCGGCCTTGGCGGACAACCCCACCTGGTCGAGCAGGTCTCTGGCCCGCGCCAACGCCTCCTGTTTCTTGATGCGCTTGACCTGGATCGGCGCCTCGATCACGTTCTGCAGCGCGGTGCGGTGCGGGAACAGGTTGAAGTGCTGGAACACCATGCCGACGTCGCGACGCTGCCGGGCCGCATCGCGCGGCGACAGCTCGTACAGCTTGTTGCCGCGTTCGCGGTAGCCGACCAGTTCGCCGTCGACGTAGAGGCGGCCTGCGTTGACCTGTTCGAGGTGGTTGATGCAGCGCAGGAACGTCGACTTGCCCGATCCGGACGGCCCGACGATGCAGAGCACCTCACCCTTGCCGACTTCCAGCGTCACACCCTTGAGGACGTCCAGGGCACCGAAACTCTTGCAGACCTGCTCGGCCTTGACCATCGGGGTCACGGGTGCGGCTCTCCCAACTGCGCCTTGGCCAACGCCTCGAGCTGCCGCGTCGTGAGCTTGCGGGAGGCGCCGCGCGCGTAGTACCGCTCCAGGTAGTACTGGCCGACCATCAGCACGCTGGTGATGACCAGGTACCAGGTGGCGGCGACCATCAGCAGCGGCACCGGTTCGAAGATGCGCGACGCGATCTCGCGGGACGTGATGCCGTAGAGGTCGAGCGCGAACGGCACACCGGTGACCAGCGACGTGGTCTTCAGCATGCTGATCACCTCGTTGCCGGTGGGCGGGATGATGACCCGCATCGCCTGCGGGAGCACCGTGCGCCGCATCGCCAGTCCCCACGACATGCCCAGTGCGGTCGAGGCCTCCATCTGCCCTTCGGGCACCGAGGTGATGCCCGCGCGGATGATCTCGGCCATGTACGCGGACTCGTTGAGCGCCAGCCCCAGGATGGCCAGGATGAACGGGAACGACAGCGATTGCAGATCGATGTGCAGCAGCGACGGTCCGAACGGCACGCCGAGCTGCACGTTCTGGTAGATCGTCGGCAGCAGCCCCCAGAACACCAGCTGCACGTAGACCGGTGTCCCGCGGAAAATCCACAGATATGCCCACGACACCGCCTTGAACACCGGGTTCGGCGACAGCCGCATGACGGCGAGCAACACCCCGAGCACCAGCGCCAGCACCATCGAGTAGACGGTCAGCTGCAGGGTGTTGACGACGCCGACGGTGAGCACCCGTTCGTTGAACAGGTACTCCCAGTAGGTCCCCCACCGGAAGGCGTCGTTGGTGGCCGCGCCGTAGAGGAACAACCCGACCAGGATGAGGATGACGACCGCCGTCACCCACCGCCACGGATGCCGCAGGGGTACCGCGTCGATCGGCGCCGGGCCGGCGGCGGCGGGTGACGACGTGTCGACAGCTGTCATCGGGTCAGCTGATCGCCCCGTTGATGACCGGTTTGTCGATCATGCCTGCCTCGACACCCCAGTTCTTGGCGATCTCCTCGTACTGGCCCTCTTCGATGAGGTGCTCGAGCGCCTGCTGCAGCGACTGCGCGAGCGGGGAACCCTTGGCCACCGGCCAACCGTAGGGGGCGGCGTCGAAGATCTCTCCGGCGGCCTCCAGTTTCCCGTTGCTCTGCTTGATCGCGTACGCGGTCACCGGCGAATCCGCCGACATCGCGTCGACCTGACCGAGCACCACGGCGTTGGTCGCGGCGTCCTGGCCGTCGAACGGCGTGATCGCGATGGCGGGCTTCCCGGCGTCGACGCAGGCCTTGCTCTTGGCGGGCAGCTCGTCGGTCTCCTGGAAGGTGGTCGCCTGGACGGCGACCTTCTTACCGCAGGCGTCGTTGGGGTTGATCGGGTTGTCCGGTCGCTGCGCCCACTGGGTGCCCGCCGAGAAGTAGGTGACGAAGTCGACCGACTTCTCCCGCTCCTTGGTGTCGGTGAACGACGACATGCCGACATTGAAGGTGCCGCCCTGCACCGACGGGATGATCTTGGCGAAGTCGGCCTCGCGGTATTCGGGCGTCAGCCCCAGCGTCCCCGCGACCGCGTTCATCAGGTCGACGTCGAAGCCGACGATCTTGCCGCTGGGGTCCTTGAACTCGTTGGGCGCATACGGGATGTTGACGCCGATGATCAGCTTGCCCGACGACTTGATGTCCTCGGGGACCGTGTTGGCGATCTCGTCGACCTTGGCGCCGGCCGCGGCCGTCTCGGTGTCCGATCCGCCCGATTCGCCGCCACTGGCGCACCCGGACAACACCATCGCGCCGCTCACAGCGAACATCGCTGCGAGGCGCCACATCTTCCCACCTGACACAGTTGCCTCTTCCTCTTGCCTCGGGCTGGTCCCCGGCCTGTCGAACCGAAGACGTTAACCATTGCGGTCGCCTCATGCACTTCCGGTAACGGAACATTAACGACCCGGCACCGACATCACAGCGGTACTGCGCAAAATCGGCATCCGGCACTCGGGGCCGTGCCACACTGCGCGCATGCAAAATACCGCTGCCCCAAGCATGTTGCGGAATCTGTGGCTCTACACGGTGGTATCCGGCGTGCTCGCGGTGCTGCTCGGTGTGCTCATCTTCCTGCGCCCCGGCGCGGCCATCCTGGTGACCGCGATCTTCTTCGGCGCCTACCTGCTCGTGACGGGCATCGCGCAGCTCGTCCTCGCGTTCAGCCTGCGGTCGTCGTTCGGTTCGCGGGCACTGCTGTTCATCGGCGGCGCCGCCGCCGTCGTCCTCGCGGTGCTGTGCTTCCTCAACCTCTCCGAATCGATCGACCTGCTGGCGATCTGGATCGGCGTCGGCTTCATCTTCCGCGGCGTCGCCACCGCGATGTCGGCGTTCGGCGACAAGTCGCTGCCGGGGCGGATCTGGGAGATCATCGTCGGCGTCCTCAGCGTCATCGCCGGACTCATCATGTTCGTCGCGCCGCTGGAAGGTCTCGTCGCCCTCACCCAGGTCACCGGCGTCATCCTCGTCGTCATCGGCATCACCGAGGTGATCGCGGGCATCCGGATCCGCAAGGAGTCCGCCGCCCTCAAAGAGTGACCAAAGTCCCTGCTCCAACGGCTCTCGGCACTACTACACTTCGTCGTAGACAGGTGTAGCGCACTCGAGAGTTGGTCAGATGGACGCCTTGGACGTGTCACGGTGGCAGTTCGGAATCACCACCGTCTACCACTTCATCTTCGTTCCGCTGACCATCGGCCTCGCGCCGCTGATCGCGGTCATGCAGACGGTGTGGGTGGTCACCGACAACCCAATCTGGTACCGCCTGACCCGGTTCTTCGGCAAGCTGTTCCTGATCAACTTCGCGATCGGCGTCGCGACCGGGATCGTGCAGGAATTCCAGTTCGGCATGAACTGGAGCGAGTACTCCCGCTTCGTCGGCGACGTGTTCGGCGCCCCGCTGGCGATGGAGGGCCTCGCCGCGTTCTTCTTCGAGTCCACCTTCATCGGGCTGTGGATCTTCGGTTGGACGCGCCTGCCCCGGCTCGTGCACCTCGCGTGCATCTGGATCGTCGCGATCGCGGTCAATCTGTCGGCGTTCTTCATCATCGCGGCGAACTCGTTCATGCAGCATCCGGTGGGCGCGCGGTTCAACCCGGAGACCGGCCGGGCCGAACTCACCAGCATCGTCGCGCTGTTCACCAACAACACCGCACTCGCCGCATTCAGCCACGCGGTCGCCGGGGCGTTCCTGACCGCGGGCACGTTCGTCGCGTGCGTGTGCGCATGGTGGATGGTGCGGGCACACCGCCGCGCGCAGACGCCGGCCGAGAAGCACACCGCGGCCGCGTTGTTCCGGCCGGCCACCATCCTCGGCTGCGTGGTCGCGATCGCCTCCGCGGGCGCGCTGTTCCTCACCGGGGACGTGCAGGGCAAGCTCATGTTCGAACAGCAGCCGATGAAGATGGCGTCCGCAGAGTCGTTGTGCCACAGCGCGACCGACCCGCAGTTCTCGGTGCTGACCGTCGGCACGCACAACAACTGCGACAGCGTCGTGCACCTCATCGACGTGCCCTACGTGCTGCCGTTCCTGGCCGAGGGCAAGGTCAGCGGTGTGCACCTCGAGGGTGTGCAGGATCTGCAGGCGCAGTACGAGCAGCGGTTCGGCCCCGGCGACTACCGGCCCAATCTGTTCGTCACCTACTGGTCGTTCCGCGCGATGATCGGGTTCATGGCGGTGCCGGTGCTGTTCGCGCTGGCGGCGCTGTGGCTGACCCGCCGTGGGCGCGTCGCCGACCAGCGCTGGCTGGCCCGCTTCGCGCTGCTGACCCTGCCGACCCCGTTCCTCGCCAACAGCGCCGGATGGGTGTTCACCGAGATGGGCAGGCAACCGTGGGTGGTGGTACCCAACCTCGACGGTGACGAGAGCATCCGCCTCACCGTCGCGGACGGGGTGTCCGGGCACGCGGTCGGCATGGTCGTCACCTCGCTGGTGACCCTGACGCTGGTCTACGGCGTGCTCGCCGTCGTCTGGTTCTGGCTGCTGCGGCGCTATGTCGCCGAGGGCCCGCAGGACCACGACTGCGAACCCACTCCCCCCGCTCCACCCGGTGACGACGAGGTCGCACCGCTGTCCTTCGCGTACTGAGGGGATGACCGACGATGGGACTCCAGGAACTCTGGTTCATCCTGCTGGCCGTGCTATTCCTCGGCTTCTTCGTCCTCGAGGGTTTCGACTTCGGGGTCGGGATGCTGATGAGCTTCTTCGGCCGAGCCGCCCGCGACCGCGGCGAGGATGCCGCCGAGATGCACCGGCGCACCGCGCTCAACACGATCGGCCCGGTCTGGGACGGTAACGAGGTCTGGCTCATCACCGCGGGCGGGGCGATGTTCGCGGCGTTCCCCGACATGTACGCCACCATGTTCTCCGGGCTGTACCTGCCGCTGCTGGCGATCCTGTTCGCGATGATCCTGCGCGTGGTGGCGATCGAATGGCGCGGCAAGATCGACGATCCGGGCTGGCGGCGCTGGGCCGACCTCGGGATCGCGGTCGGCTCGTGGGTGCCCGCCGTGCTGTGGGGGGTGGCGTTCGCCGCGCTGGTGCGCGGTCTGCCGGTCGACGCCGACAAACAGATCCACCTGACGTTCGGCGATCTGCTCAACGCCTACACCCTGCTCGGCGGGGCGGCCACCTGCGGCCTGTTCCTGCTGCACGGCGCGGTGTTTACGGCGCTGAAAACCGAAGGGGCCGTTCGGGATGACGCCCTCCGGTTCGCCGGGGCGCTGGCCCTGCCCGTCACCGTGCTCGTCGCCGGGTTCGGCGTGTGGACCCAGCTGTCCTACGGCAAGAGCTGGACGTGGTGGGTACTGGGCGTCGCGGTCGTCGCGCAGCTGGCCGCGGTGGTGCGGGTGTGGAGCCGCGCCGGGGAGGGTTGGGCGTTCACCTACACCGCGGTCGTGGTCGCGGCGGTGGTGACGCTGCTGTTCGGATCGCTCTACCCCGAGCTGATCCCGTCGACGCTGAACCCCGAGTGGGGTCTGACGATCCAGAACGCGTCGTCCTCGCCGTACACGCTGACGATCATGAGCTGGGCGGCGCTGATCTTCGCGCCGCTGGTGATCGCATACCAGGGTTGGACGTACTGGGTGTTCAGCAAGCGGATCTCCGCCGAACGCATCCCCGCGCCGACCGGGCTCCTGCGGCGGCCGGTGTGAACCTCTGGCGCGGGTCACCGGCGATGCGGCGGTTCCTCGCCGCGTCGGTGGCCTGCGGGGTGGTGATCAGCGCGGCCACCATCGCCTCGGCGGTCACGCTGGCGTGGGTGGTCGCCGGGGTGATCACCGATCCGGCCACACGGACACTCGCGGCCTGGTACCCGATGCTCGCGCTGCTGGCGGCGCTGTGGACGCTACGCTTCGCGGCCCAGTGGCTGCAGGGCCGGTTGTCGCAGCGGGGCGCCACCGCGGTGATCGCCGAGTTGTCGGCGAACGTCCTGCAGACGGTGACCGCGCTGCCGCCGCGCCGGCTGGCGGCGGTGCGGGAGGACGCCGCGACCGTCGTCACCCGCGGCCTCGACGGCCTGCGCCCGTTCTTCACCGGATACCTGCCCGCCGTGTTCCTCGCCGGAATCCTCACGCCCGCAGCGGTTCTGGCGATCGCGGTGGTGGACTGGCGCTCGGCGGCCATCGTGGTGATCGCGCTGCCGCTGATCCCGATCTTCATGATCCTCATCGGGCTGGTCACCCGGGATCGGTCGGCGGCCGCGTTGGCGGCGATGACGACGCTGCAGTCCCGGCTGCTCGACCTCGTCGCCGGTATCCCCACGCTGGCCGCGCTGGGCCGCGCCGCCGGATCCGCGCAGCGCATCGCGGAACTGTCTGCCGCGCACCGGCGTTCGGCGATGGCGACGCTGCGGGTGGCGTTCCTGTCCGCGCTCGTGCTGGAACTGCTGGCGACGCTGGGCGTCGCGCTGGTCGCGGTCAGTGTGGGGCTGCGGTTGGTGTTCGGGGAGATGACGCTGTTCACCGGCCTGGCGGCGCTGCTGCTGGCACCCGAGGCGTTCTGGCCGTTGCGCCGCGTGGGCGTGGAGTTTCACGCCGCCCAGGACGGCAAGGCCGCCGCCGACCGGGCGTTCGCACTCCTGGAATCGGACACCGGGATCCGCTCGGGCAGCCGGGCGGTCACCGCGCGCGGTGCGGTCATCCACATCGACGAGGTCGCTGCCGATCTGCGGCCGGGGCGGGTGACGGTGTTGACCGGACCCAACGGCTGCGGAAAGTCCACACTGCTGCAGACCATCCTGGGCCTCGACGCACCACGGACCGGCCGGGTCACCGTCGACGGGGTCGACGTCGGCGACCTCGCACTACCCGACTGGTGGTCTCAGATCGCGTGGCTGCCGCACCGGCCGGTGCTGATTCCGGGCACCGTCCGCGCCAACCTCGAACTGTTCGGCCCGCTGGCCGACCTCGACACCGCCTGCGCGGACGCCGGTTTCGACGAGGTGCTGCGCGGGCTGCCCGACGGCCTGGACACCGTCCTGGGCCGCGACGGGGTGGGGTTGTCGCTCGGCCAGCGGCAGCGTCTCGGGCTGGCCCGGGTGCTGGGCTCGGAGGCCGCGGTGCTGCTGCTCGACGAGCCGACCGCCCACCTCGACGCCGCGCTGGAGGCCCGGGTGCTGTCGGCAATCACCGCCCGCGCGCGTGCCGGGGCGACGGTGCTGGTGGTCGGGCACCGCGACACCGTGCTGGCCGCAGGCCACGACGTCGTACGCATGGGGGGTGAGCTCCTTGTTCGGTGACCTGCTGCGGCCCCGCATGGGCCGGTTCGTCCTCGCGGTCGTCGTCGGCGTGTTGTCGTTGGGCAGTGCGCTGGCGCTGGCCGGTGTGGCCGCGTGGCTGATCACCCGCGCCTGGCAGATGCCACCGGTGCTCGACCTGAGCGTGGCCGCGGTCGCGGTGCGGGCGCTGGGTATCTCGCGCGGCATCCTCGGCTACTGCCAGCGGCTCGCCGCGCACGACACCGCGTTGCGCGCCGCCGGTGAGGCCCGCACCGGGTTGTACCGCGCGCTCGCCGAGGCGCCACAGGAGGTGTCGATGCGGCTGCCCGGCGGCGAGCTCGTCGCCCGTGTCGGTGCGTCGGTCGACGATCTCGCCGACGTCATCGTCCGCGCACTGCTGCCGATCGCGGTGGCCGCGGTGCTGTCGGTCGCCGCGGTGGGGGTGCTCGCGGTGATCTCCCCGGCCGCGGCGTTGATGCTCGCGGTCTGCCTGGCGGTGGCCGGGGTCGCCGCGCCCGCGATGGCCGCACGGGCGGTCACCGCGGCCGAGACCGCCGCGGCGGGCCACCACGCCGACCGTGACGTCGCGGCGATGCTCGCGCTCGACCACGCCGCCGAACTGCGGGTGAGCGGTCGGCTGGCCGGCGTCGTCGCCGAAGCGCAAAGGCGGCAGCGGGATTGGGGGGAGGCTGCCGATCGCGCGTCGGCTCCCGCGGCGCTGGCGGGCGCCGTCCCCGGGCTGGCGACCGGGGTGAGCGTGGTGGGCGCGGTGGTCGCGGGCATCGCGCTGTCCGGTGCGGTGGCGCCGACGACGCTGGCGATCCTGATGCTGCTGCCGCTGTCGGCGTTCGAGGCGACGGCGGCGCTGCCCGCCGCGGCGGTACAGCTGACGCGGTCGCGGATCGCCGCGCGCCGATTGGTCGACCTGACCCGTCCGGCGCCGCAGGACCGGCGCCGACCCGTCGCCACACCGGTACCGCTGTACCCCGGTGACCGGCTGGCCGTGACCGGGCCGAGCGGATCGGGTAAGACCACACTGCTGATGGCCATGGCCCAGAACGACGACGAGCGGGCGTTTTTCGCCGAGGACGCCCATCTGTTCTCCACGACGGTCCGGGACAACCTGCTGGTCGCCCGCGGCGACGCCGACGACGACGAACTGCGCCGCGCACTCGCCGCGGTCGGGCTGGGACGGTGGCTCGACGAACTGCCCCACGGGTTGTCGACGATGCTCGTCGGGGGCGCCGCGGCGGTGTCGGCCGGTCAGCGCAGGAGGCTGCTGCTGGCCCGCGCGCTCGTCTCGGCGTTCCCTGTCGTCCTGCTCGACGAGCCGACCGAACACCTCGACGCCGCCGACGGCGCCCGCATGCTCACCGAACTCCTCACTCCCGGTGCGCTTTTCCCCGCCGACCGCACCGTCGTGGTGGCCACCCACCACCTGCCCGGCGACGACGTTGACTGTCTACGCCTGAATCTGGCCGCCACCGGGTAACGTCACCTCCTATGAGCGAGTCCGAGCAGACCCCGCCGCCGTCGACGCCGCCGCCCCCGTACCCGCCGCAGCAGCAGCCGTACCAGTACGGCCCGTACCCGGGCGGCTATCCCCCGCCGCCGGGACAGTACGGCTACGGCTACCCGCAGCAGAGCGCCCCGAAGAACGGACTCGGCATCGCCTCGCTGGTCGTCGCGATCATCGGCCTGCTGTCGGTGTTCGGCGGCCTCGTCCTCGGCATCGTCGCGGTGATCCTCGGTGTCATCGGACGCGGCCGGGCCAAACGCGGTGAGGCCACCAACGGCGGTGTGGCGATGGCGGGCATCGTGCTCGGCGTACTCGGGGTCATCGTGTCTATCGTCGCGATCGCGCTGACGGTCATGTTCGCGCGGGAGGTCGGCGCGGGCGATCTGTTCGAGTGCCTGCAGCAGGCCGGTAACGACACCGAGGCGCAGCAGCAGTGCCAGGACCAGTTCCAGCGCAAGATCGAGGACCAGTTCAGCGTGACGCTGACGCCGTCGCCCTAACGGCCGGGGAAGTACTTCACGATCGCGTCGGAGGTGACCGTCGCGAGCAGCGCACCGGACCGGTCGAAGAAGTGACCGGCGCCCAGCCCGCGGGATTCGGCGGCCGCCGGTGAGGCCGTCGAGTACAGCACCCACTCGTCGAAGCGCACCGGGCGGTGGAACCACAGCGAATGGTTCATCGTCACCGCGAAGATACGGTCGTATCCCCACGACAGACCGTGGGTGGTGATGATCGAGTCCAGCACCGTGGTGTCCGACGAGTAGACCAGCGCCGCGGTGTGCAGCACCGGATCCTCGGGCATCGCACCCTCGGTCTTGAGCCACACCCGGTTGTGGTCGAGCCGGCCGCCCTTGTCGCGCATCACCCACGCCGGGTCGTTGGTGTAGCGCCATTCGATGGGGCGCAACGCGTTCGCGAACTGCGGGACGGTGTCCTCGTACCCGCGGAGCAGTTCACCGATCTTGGGCAGTTCCTCGGGTCCGGGGACCTCGGGCGCGGCGACGCCGTGTTCGAGGCCGCGGCCACCGTTCATGTAGGACACCAGCACCGTGGTCAACAGGTCGTCGCCCTGGCACACGTCGATCCGGCGGTTGGCGAACCGCCGTTCGTCGCGCAGCCGGGTCACCCGGAACTCGAGATCCCTGGCCGGGTCACCCCCGTTGATGAAGTGCGCCGACAGCGCGCTCGGCGAGATACGGTGATCCACGGTGCGACTGGCCGCGACGAACGCCTGCGCCATCATCTGGCCGCCGAACGTGCGTACCGGGTTCTTGCTCGGATGCGATCCGATGAACGTGTCGCCGTCCGCCGCGCGGAGGTCCAGGAGAGCCAGCAGCTCCTCGAAGTCGCTGGAACTCAAAACCCGTCCTCCTAGACGTCGTCCTCCCCGATCCGGTGCACGTGGATCAGATTCGTGGAGCCTACTGTGCCGGGCGGCGCACCCGCGACGATGACCACCAGGTCGCCGCGCTTGTAGCGGCCCAGTTCCAGCAGCGACTTGTCGACCTGCCGGATCATGCCGTCGGTGGTGCCGATCTGCGGCACGATGAAAGTCTCTGTGCCCCAGGTCAAGGCGAGCTGGCTGCGCACCTCGGGCAGTGCGGTGAACGCCAGCACCGGCAGCGGGGTGTGCAACCGCGCCAGGCGGCGCACCGTGTCACCGGACTGGGTGAACGCGACGAGCGCCTTGGCGTCCAGCCGTTCCCCGATATCGCGGGCGGCGTAAGAGATCACGCCGCGCTTGGTGCGGGGCACGTGGGTCAGCGGCGGGACGACGACGGAGTTCTCCTCGACGGCGGTGATGATGCGCGCCATCGTGCGCACCGCCTCGAGCGGGTACTTGCCGACCGACGTCTCCCCCGACAGCATCACCGCGTCGGCGCCGTCGAGCACCGCGTTGGCGACGTCGGAGGCCTCCGCGCGGGTGGGCCGGGAGTTCTCGATCATGGACTCGAGCATCTGCGTGGCGACGATGACCGGTTTGGCGTTCTCGCGCGCCATCTGGATGGCGCGTTTCTGCACCAGCGGCACCTCTTCCAGCGGCAGTTCGACGCCGAGGTCACCGCGGGCGACCATGATCGCGTCGAACGCCAGCACGATCGCCTCGAGGTTGTCGATCGCCTCAGGCTTTTCGAGTTTGGCGATGACGGGCACGCGGCGGCCGACCCGGTCCATCACCTCGTGGACGAGTTCGATGTCGGCGGGTGAACGCACGAACGACAGCGCGATCAGGTCGACGCCCAGACGCAGCGCGAATTCGAGGTCCTCGATGTCTTTCTCCGACAGCGCGGGCGCGGAGACGTTCATCCCCGGCAGAGACATGCCCTTGTTGTTGCTGACCCGCCCGCCTTCGGTGACCTCACAGATCACGTCGGTGCCCTCGATCGCGGTGACCACCAGCGCGACGTTGCCGTCGTCGACCAGCACGCGGTCCCCGGCGGTGGCGTCCTCGGCGAGCCGCTTGTAGGTGGTCGACACCCGGTCGTGGGTGCCCTCGATGTCGTCGACCGTGATGCGGACGGTCTCGCCGTCCTTCCACTCCGTCGGGCCGTCGGCGAAACGGCCCAGCCGGATCTTCGGGCCCTGCAGGTCGGCGAGGATGCCGACGGCGTGTCCCGTGCGGTCGGAGGCCGCACGGACGCGCTTGTAGTTCGCTTCGTGGTCGGGGTAGTCGCCGTGGCTGAAGTTGAGCCGGGCGACATCCATTCCGGCCTCGACCAGCTTTCGGACTGCCTCTTCGGAGCCGGTGGCCGGACCGAGGGTACAGACGATCTTCCCGCGTCTATTCACGTTGACTCATCGTAGTCGTTGATCGATTCAGATGACGATTCAGACGGTGCTTCAGACGACGGCGAGCGGAAGCGCGCCCGGTCGCACCGGTGCGGGCAGGTCCGACTCCCCCATCAGATAGGCGTCGACGGCGTGGGCGGCGCTGCGGCCTTCGGCGATCGCCCACACGATCAACGAGGCACCGCGATGTGCGTCACCGCAGACGAACACGCCGGGCGCGTCGGTCTGCCAGTCGCTGCCGCAGGGCAGGGCACCGCGGTTGTTCAACTGCAGGCCGAGGCCGTCGAGCAGCGGCATGTGCTCGACGCCCTCGAAGCCGATCGCGAGCAGCGCCATGTCGCACGGGATCTCGAGGGTCTCGCCCACCGGGACGATCTGCCTGCGGCCATGGGCATCGCGTTCGACCTTAACCTCGGCGATCTCCATCGCCCGTAGGTGCCCGCGCTCGTCGCCGAGGAAGCGCTGCACGGCCACCTGGTAGCGGCGGTGCCCACCCTCGGCGTGCGCCGGGGACAGGCGGGTGCGCAGCACCAGCGGCCACGTCGGCCACGGCGTACGGGTGTCGTCGCGCGTTTCGGGCGGTTCGGGGTTGTAGTCGAGCTGGGTGACCGACGCCGCACCCTGCCGGTGCGCGGTGCCCAGACAGTCCGCGCCGGTGTCACCGCCGCCGATGATCACGACGTGTTTGTCGCGGGCGGACAACGGCGACGGGCCGTCGCCCTCGCATTCTCGGTTGGCGGGCACCAGGTGCTCCATCGCCAGGTGCACACCCTCGAGGTCGCGGCCTTCGACGTCGTTGTCGCGGGCGCGCAGCGCACCGACGGCGAGCACGACCGCGTCGTAGCGTTCCCGCAGCTGCTCGACGCTGACGTCGACGCCGACCTCGGTGTCGGTGACGAACCGGGTGCCCTCGGCCCGCATCTGCGCCAGCCGCTGGTCGAGGGTCTTCTTCTCGAGCTTGTACTCGGGGATGCCGTAACGCATGAGGCCGCCGATGCGGTTGTCGCGCTCGAAGACCGTCACGTCGTGTCCGGCACGCGTGAGCTGTTGTGCCGCAGCCAATCCCGCGGGCCCCGAGCCGACCACCGCGACCCGCTTACCGGTGCGGATCGACGCGGGTTGCGGTTCGACCAGCCCGAGCGCCCAGGCCTGGTCGGCGATGGTGTTCTCGATGCGCTTGATCGTGACGCTGCCGCCGGTGTGGTCCTCGCTGATCGAGAGCACACACGCCGCCTCGCACGGCGCCGGGCACAGCCGACCGGTGAACTCCGGGAAGTTGTTGGTGGCGTGCAGGCGTTCGCTGGCGGCGTCCCAGCGGCCGCGGCGCACCAGATCGTTCCACTCCGGGATCAGGTTGCCCAGCGGGCAGCCCGCGGATCCGGAGTGGCAGAACGGGATTCCGCAGTCCATGCAGCGGCGGGCCTGCTGGGAGACCTCCTCGGCGCGTTGGGGCAGCGGTTGGCGCTCGTACACCTCGCGCCAGTCGCCGACGCGTTCGTCGACGGGCCGCTTGGCGGCCTCGATCTTCGGTACCTTCAGAAATCCGGTGGGATCAGCCACGGCTGGCCTCCATGATCGCGGTGTCGACGTCGCGTCCCTCGGCCTTGGCCATCCGGGTGGCCTCGAGGACGCGCTGGTAGTCGCGGGGCATGACTTTCGTGAACTGGGCGCTGCGGCGCGGCCAGTCCGAGAGCACCGAGGTGGCCACGGTGCTGCCGGTGTGGCGGGCGTGCCGGGTGACCACGTCGTGCAGCCAGGTCAAATCTTCGGGGTCAAGCCGCTGCAGCTCCACCATCGCGGTGTTGACCTTGGCCGGGTTGAGCCCGAGCACGTAGGCGATACCGCCCGACATGCCCGCGGCCATGTTGCGCCCGGTGCGGCCGAGCACGACGACGCGGCCGCCGGTCATGTACTCGCAGGCGTGGTCGCCGACGCCTTCGACGACGGCCAGCGCCCCGGAGTTGCGGGCGCAGAACCGCTCCCCCACCCGGCCCCGTAGGAAGACCTCCCCGGAGGTGGCCCCGTAGAGCAGGGTGTTGCCGGCGATGACGTTGTCCTCCGGCAGGAACAGCACGTCGTCGTCGGGTTTGACGATGACGCGGCCGCCCGAAAGGCCTTTGCCGACATAATCGTTGGCGTCACCGGTCAGCTCGATGGTGATGCCGGGCGGCAGGAACGCGCCGATCGACTGGCCCGCCGAACCGGTGAGTTTGACGCGGATCGTGTCGTCGGGCAGTCCGGTGGCGCCGTAGCGGCGGGTGACCTCGGCGCCGAGCATGGTGCCCACGGTGCGGTTGACGTTGCGCACCGGCAGTTCCAACGTGACAGGGTGGGCGTCTTCCAGGGCGCCCTCGGACAGCTGGATCAGGGTCTGGTCGAGTGCCTGATCCAGCGCGTGGTACTGGTCTTTGAGCTTGCGGCGCTGGGGTTTTCCGCTGTGCGCGTCGGTGTGGACGGCGAAGACGGGCGTGAGGTCCAGCCCCTTGCTCTTCCAGTGCTCCACTCCGCCTGCGGTGTCGAGGAGTTCGGCGTGGCCGACGGCCTCGTCGACGCTGCGGAAGCCGAGTTCGGCGAGATGGCGGCGGATGTCCTCGGCGATGAAGCGGAAGAAGTTCTCGACGAATTCGGGCTTACCGTTGAACCGGGCACGCAGTTCCGGGTTCTGCGTGGCGACGCCGACCGGGCAGGTGTCGAGGTGGCAGACCCGCATCATGATGCAGCCGGCGACCACGAGCGGCGCCGTCGCGAAGCCGAACTCCTCGGCGCCGAGCAGCATCGCGACCATCACGTCGCGGGCGGTGCGCATGCCGCCGTCGCACTGCACGGTGATGCGGTCGCGAAGCCCGTTGAGCACCAACGTCTGCTGCGCGTCGGCCAGCCCGATCTCCCACGGCGCCCCGGCGTGTTTGAGGCTGGTCAGCGGGGCGGCGCCGGTGCCGCCGTCGTGTCCGGAGATCAGCACCACGTCGGCGTGCGCCTTGGAGACGCCGGCCGCGACGGTCCCCACGCCGACGCTGCTGACCAGTTTGACGTGAACGCGGGCCTGGTCGTTGGCGTTCTTGAGGTCGTGGATGAGCTGGGCGAGGTCCTCGATGGAGTAGATGTCGTGGTGCGGCGGCGGCGAGATGAGCCCCACGCCGGGTGTGGAGTGCCGGGTCTTGGCGATGTTGGGGTACACCTTGTAGCCCGGGAGTTGGCCGCCCTCACCGGGTTTGGCGCCCTGGGCCATCTTGATCTGGATGTCGGTGGCGTTGACCAGGTAGTCGCTGGTGACGCCGAACCGACCGCTGGCGACCTGTTTGACCGCGCTGCGGCGCTGCGGGTCGTAGAGGCGGTCGACATCCTCGCCGCCCTCACCGCTGTTCGACCGGCCGCCGAGGTTGTTCATCGCGATGGCCATGGTCTCGTGGGCCTCGGCGCTGATGGAGCCGTAGCTCATCGCCCCGGTGTTGAAGCGTTTGACGATCTCGCTCGCGGGCTCCACCTCGTCGAGAGGCACGGGTGGCCGACCGTCTTTCTTGAAGTCGAAGAGCCCGCGCAGGGTGCCGCCTTCGCGGGAGAGCCGGTCGACCTCGGCGGAGTACTTGCGGAAGACGTCCTCGCGGCCGGTGCGCGTCGAATGTTGGAGCAGGAACACGACTTCGGGGGTGAACAGGTGAAGTTCGCCTTCGCGGCGGAACGCGTACTCGCCGCCGACCTCGAGCCTGCGGTGCACCCGTTCGGTCGGGTTCTCGGGGTAGGCGCGGCGGTGCCGGAGTCTGACCTCCTCGGCGATGACGTCGAGGCCGATACCGCCCAACTGGGTGGGCGTCCCGGTGAAGTACTCGTCGATCACGTCGCGGTCGATGCCGACCGCCTCGAACGCCTGCGCGGCGGTGTAGGAGGCGACCGTGGAGATGCCCATCTTGCTCATCACCTTGGTCACGCCCTTGCCGAGGGCCTTGAGGTAGTTGCGGACCGCGGCGGCGGGTTCGATGCCGGTGAGTTCGCCCTCGCGGATCAGGTCCTCGATCGATTCGAAGGCCAGATACGGGTTGACCGCGGCGGCGCCGAAACCGATGAGCATCGCGATGTGGTGCACCTCGCGGGCGTCGCCGGATTCCACGACCAGGGCCACCTTGGTGCGTTGTTTGGTGCGCACGAGGTGGTGGTGGACCGCGGAGACGGCGAGCAGCGACGGGATCGGTGCGCGGGTGTGGTCGGAGTCGCGGTCCGAGATGACCAGTGTGTGAGAGCCTTTCGCGATCGCCTCGCTGGCGCGGGTCCGGAGGTCGTCGATGGCCTCAGCCAGACCTTCGCCGCCGCGTTCGACGTAGTACAGGGCCTTGAGGACCGTCGCCTTGAGGCCGGGGTGTTCCCCGTCGGCGTTGATGTGGACGATCTTGTTGAGTTCGTCGTTGTCGAGCACCGGCCACTTCAGCAGGATCTGCCGACAGGAGGCCGCGGTCGGTTCGAGCAGGTTCTGCTCGGGACCCATGACGCGGGACATGCTGGTCACCACTTCTTCGCGGATCGCGTCCAGCGGCGGGTTGGTGACCTGGGCGAAGAGTTCGACGAAGTAGTCGTAGAGCGGCCGGGACCGGTCGGAGAGCACCGCCGGCGGGGTGTCGGTGCCCATGGAGCCGAGGGGTTCGGCGCCGGAGGCGGCCATCGGGGTCAGCAGGATGCGCAGTTCCTCTTCGGTGTACCCGAAGGCGATCTGGCGTCGGACGACCGATTCGTGGTTGGGCTGCACCCGCGCGCGGTCGGGCAGGGTGGCGAGTTCGAGCAGGCCGGCGTGCAGCCATTCGCGGTAGGCCTCGGCGCGCGAAAGTTCGAGTTTGAGCTCGTCGTCGCTGACGATGCGGCCCGCCGCGGTGTCGATGAGCAGCATCTTGCCCGGCTGCAGGCGGCCCTTGGCGACGATCTGGTCGGGGGCCACGTCGAGCACACCGGCCTCGCTGGCGAGGATGATGCGGTCGTCGAGGGTGCGCCACCAGCGGCCGGGGCGTAAACCGTTGCGGTCCAACACCGCTCCGACCAGCGTGCCGTCGGTGAAGGTGACGCAGGCCGGACCGTCCCACGGTTCCATCAGGGAGGCGTGGAACTGCCAGAAGGCGCGCTCGTCGGGGTCCATCGAGGCGTTGTTCTCCCACGCCTCGGGGATCATCATGAGCACCGCGTGGGGCAGGCTGCGGCCGGAGAGGTGGAGCAGTTCGAGGACTTCGTCGAAGCTCGCGGAGTCGGAGGCGTCGGCCGTGCAGATCGGCGAGAGCCTGCTGAGGTCGCCGGGGATGTTGGCGCTCTCGAGCATGGCTTCGCGGGCGTGCATGCGGTTGCGGTTGCCGCGGACGGTGTTGATCTCGCCGTTGTGGGCGACGAAACGGAACGGGTGCGCCAGCGGCCAGGACGGGAACGTGTTGGTGGAGAAGCGGCTGTGGACGATCGCGATGGCGCTGGTGCAGCGGGCGTCGCGCAGATCGCTGAAGTACAGCGGGAGCTGCACAGTGGTGAGCATGCCCTTGTAGGCGATGGTGCGACTGGACAGCGACGGGAAGTAGACGTCGGCGGGGTTCTCCGCGCGCTTGCGCAGCGGGTAGACCAGCCGGTCGAGGTCGAGGCCGCCGGGGCGGGGGCCGTCGACTTCCGGTGCGGCGACGAACAGTTGGGCCATGTAGGGCATGCAGTTGAGCGCGGTCGAGCCGATGTCGGCGCCGATGGGGTCGACGGGCACGGCCCGCCAGCCGAGCACGTCGAGGTTCTCCTCGGCGGCCAGCGCCTCGATACGCCGGGTGGCCTCGCTGCGGGCGGTCCGGTCCTGCGGGAGGAAGCAGATGCCCGCGGCGAAGGTGTTGCATCCGTCGGCGGTGGGCTGCGGGAGGTCGAAGTCGAGGACCTCGCGGAACAGTTCGACGGGCAGTTGCAACAGGATTCCGGCGCCGTCGCCGCTGTTGGTCTCGGCGCCAGCCGCGCCGCGGTGGTCGAGGTGTTCGAGTGCGACCAGCCCGTCGGCGACGATCGAATGTGACCGCCTGCCCTGGATGTCGGCGATCATGGCGACACCGCACGAGTCTTTCTCGTGTTCGGGGTCGTAGAGCCCCTGGGCGGCGGGCGTGGCCGAGTAGAGCATGGAGTACACCTCCGCAGTTCCGGAAGAATTCGCTACCGGGACTGCGACGGCCCGAGGTTCTAGTGTATCAGCCCAGGTCGGGGCCTACCCGGGCAGCAGCGTCGGGACCAGCGGAAATCCGGGGAGGTTGCGGACTACCGTCCACGTGACTGTGGCCACTGCGATGACGACGATCGCGGGCATCGGCATGGCCGGTTTGTGTTGGCGTCGTCGGACGAAGACCCACAACGCCAACAGCGGCAGGCCGATGAGGATGAAGGCGTTGTCGGTGAGTGCGGCCGCGAGGTCGCCGTGCAGGAGGTCATGGGTCATGCGCAGGCCGCCGCACCCCGGGCAGTCCCATCCCGTCATGTGTTTGAACGGACAGGGTGGGGCGAAGAAGCCCGGCCGGTGCGGGTCGACGGTGCCGATGTAGGCCAGCGCAGTTGCGAACAGTGCGCCGGTGCCGAGCGTGACGTAGAGCGGCGCGCGGCGGGTTGGTGGGGCAGGCGCGTCAGGTGCCATCGCGGAGCGGGAGACCGTTCGGGTCTCGGACCTTGTCGGTGAAGATGAGGACCGCGTCGACGATCCCCCAGATGACCGCACCGATGCCGCAGGTGACCAGTCCGACCACGAGCTGGGCGACACCGAGGCCGACCTGCCCGAGGTACATGCGGCCGATGCCGACGATTCCGAGCAGCCCCACGAGCTGCAGAAGGCCCGCAACGACCTTCGACTTGTCGGAGTAGGGCTCTCCGGTCATCGGATGCCGGCCGTACGGCGCCGACGGATCGTAGTAGGGCGGCGGGTAGTTCCCCGGGGGTGGCGGGTACGACGGCGGGTAGCCACTGGGCGGCGGAGGCGGAGTGCCGTCGGGGTTGTTGCCGAACTGCGAGGGATCGGTCATGTGATTCAGCATGCCAGAAGCCCCGCCGTCCGCGGCGTCAGAACGGAGGCGGGTCGTCGTCGGGAGCTTCCGAACCGCTGCCGGTGAGGAAGGCATACGCGTCGTCGGGCTTGCATTCCCGCGCAGCCCGGTTCTGGGCCCGTTCCCGGGTGATCGCCGCGGCCCGGTTCTGCGCACGGGTGCGACGGCGTTGCGGCATCTTGGCGAGCCGGGCGCCGCCGGAGCCGTCGGCCACCTTCCTCGGCTTGCTGCGCGCGGTCGGTGCGCACAGGTGCGGGAACAGCAACGCGCTCCCCGGCAGCGTCACGTAGGTGTCCCCCGTCGGGCTCACCCAGATCACGGTGCCGTCGGGCAGCTGCTGGTCCTTCCAGCCGCCGAAGGTCTTGATCAGATGGTGAGTGCGGCAGAGGCATTTGAGGTTGGACGCCTGCGTGGGACCGCACGGCCACGGCACGGTGTGGTCGATGTCGGTGAACATCGCCGGCCGGTCGCATCCCGGGAAGCGGCACGTCAGGTCGCGGCACCGGACGAAATCGGCCAGTGCGCGAGAGGGTGCGTAATGCGGTTCCGGCGGATCGTTGGTGGGGATGTGGAGCGGGCGGATCTTTGACGACTTCGCCTGTTCGGCAATGACTTCCGGAGGCAGCACGCCGTCACCGTCGATCAGCGAACCCTCGTTGGTGCCCCGCCCCTCGACGGTGGCTTGATCGGCGATCATGTGGATGACTCCATTGCCGGCGGTCCGGCCCCCGGCCGTGCAGTCAGACCGATCGCAACGGCAGGACATGCGATCGGCCCCGGCCGACATCGCCTCGACCGCGTCGGCGCGGCGCTGGTCGGGGGTGCGCGGATCGTATTCACACACAGTCTTCGCCAACTCGTCGAGGCGCTGGTCGAAGGCATGCGCAATGGGAGTGCTCAGTTGTCCGCCGAGCTGAGACGTCCCGTCCTTGCGGTCAGAGATCCAGACCTCGCGATCCGCGGCGGCCTCCTGGCGTCTGCGCACCGCGTCGGCATCGATGCGGGAGATGATCCGATCGACCTGGGCGGCGATCTTCTTCTGGGATAGCTTGGTCCACCGCCGGATGCATGCCGCCACCTGGCCGTCGACGCATTGCATGATTTCGCGGTCGATGATCAGGAGGGTGCGGGTGACGATCGTCTGGAAGGTGAAGTAGTCGATGTCGCCCGCGACGAACACTGCGCCAACCTGCGGGAGGCGTTCCTGGAGCGCAAGGGCATGGCGCAGGTGGCTCTTGGCGAGCCCCTTGGTGATGGTCAGCGCCGCCGAGACTTCGGCCGTGACCGTGTCGAAGGTGTCACTCGCGGCGTACGCCTTGTCGCCGAGCTCGCGGAGACGGAGGTGGTAGAGATCGCCGATGGCGACCAGCATGCGGGCCGTCGCCTGGTTGGACGCGCGAGCCGAGGCGGTGACGCGGTCCACGAGGGACCGGGCGGCCGTTCCGGACTCCTCGATCATGTGTTCGATTGTAATTGGGGGGTCTGACACGAATGAGCCGTCGGACGTCGGCGCAGGTTAGTTGCGGCGACGCCACCACCGGCGACGCTGTTGGCTGGGTTCGGGCGCGGTGACGATCCGGTAGGCGGCCGAGTCGGCCCCTGCGTCGGCGTCGTCTCCGGGCTCGGTCTCTTCCTGGGTGTCGGATTCGGTTTCGGTTTCGACGGGTTCCTCGTCGGCGAACTCGCCCGTGGCGTCGGCCACGGCGATCTCTTCGGCGACGGACTCTGCCTCGTCCGCGCGCTCCTGGGCAGCTTCGAGGTCCTCTGGTTCGGGCTCGTCGGCAGCGGTCTCTGCTTCCTCGGCCCGCTCGACGGCAGACTCCTCAGCCGCAACGGCGTCCTCACCCTCGACCGCACCAACAGTCGACGGCGCCGCTATGACGGCTTCGCCTTCGGCAGCGGCCCCCACGGCCTCAGCTTCCTCAGCACGCTCAACCGCAGCCTCGTGGGCCTCCGCGGCAGACTCCTCAGCCGCGACCGCATCCTCACCCTCGACCGCACCAACAGTCGACGGCGCCGCTATGTCGGCTTCGTCCTCGGCAGCGGCCCCCACGGCCTCAGCTTCTTCAGCACGCTCAACCGCGGCTTCGTGCGCCTCCACGGCAGACTCCTCAGCCGCAACGGCGTCCTCGCCCTCGACCGCACCCACAGTCGACGGAACCGCTATGACGGCTTCGCCTTCGGCAGCGGCCTCCACGGCCTCAGCTTCCTCAGCACGCTCGAGGGCAGCCTCGTGCGCCTCCTCGACAGACTCCTCAGCCGCGACCGCTTCCTCACCCTCGACCGCACCCACAGTCGACGGCGCCGCATCAGCGGCTTCATCCGCTGCACTGCTCGTCGTCAACGGCTCGCGATCGGCGGCCTCACCCACGGCTTCGTCGGCAGCGGCCTCATCCGCAACAGCCTCAGCTTCCTCAGCACGCTCGACGGCAGCCGCGTGCGCCTCCGCGGCAGACTCCTCAGCCGCGACCGCATCCTCACCCTCAACCGCACCCACGGTCGACGGGGCGGCCTCGGCTTGGGACTCACCGGCTGCCTGCGGCTGTGGCTCCGCCGAGTGTGAACCCTTTGCGAGCAAACGGCCGAAAATTCGACGACGTTTCACACTCGGCGTTGAGCCAAGCCCCTCCTCCGCGGTGCCGGCGCCAGCACCAGCTTCCACGGCCTGCGCAACCGCGGCCTCGTGCACCTCCTCCGGCGACAACTCCTCCGCAGCCTCACCCGCTTCGGCGAACGCCACCGCCTCAGCAATGTCCCCCGACGACGCCGACTCCACATCCTCAGCCAACTGTTCAGCCTCGACGACGGCCTCCACACGCTCCTCGGACTCGTCCGCGTCCGCCACGGCCTGCGCAACCGCGGCCTCGTGCACCTCCTCCGGCGACAACTCCTCCGCAGCCTCACCCGCTTCGGCGAACGCCACCGCCTCAGCAATGTCCCCCGACGACGCCGACTCCACATCCTCAGCCAACTGTTCAGCCTCGACGACGGCCTCCACAGGCTCCTCGGACTCGTCCGCCCCCGCCACGGCCTGCGCAACCGCGGCCTCGTGCACCTCCTCCGGCGACAACTCCTCCGCAGCCTCACCCGCTTCGGCGAACGCCACCGCCTCAGCAATGTCCCCCGACGACGCCGACTCCACATCCTCAGCCAGCTGTTCAGCCTCGACGACGGCCTCCGCAGGCTCCTCCGCAGGCTCGTCAGCGTCGTCATCGCCCGCGACCTTGGCCGCTATGCCCACACCGGTCGTCGCGGCCGCGACCTCCTTGAGCAATTCTGCAGTCGAGGCGTCGTCGTCCTCATCGGCAACGGGTTCGACGGCATCGGCCTCGAAATCGTCGGGCGAGACGGCCGCGGCCTCGACCTCTTCATCGACATCGCCCCGCAGCGTCGCCGGATCCTCCCGGCCGCGCGGAGCCGCCATCAGATACACGATGGCCCCGATGAACACGAACATCGACGTGAATGAGTTGATCCGGATCCCCGCGATGTGCGTCGCCATATCGGTGCGCATCAGCTCGATCCAGAAGCGACCCAGGCAGTAGCCCGCGACATACAGCGCGAACAGCCGCCCGTGACCGAGCTTGAAGCGCCGGTCCGCCCAGATCAGCAGTGCGAAAACCAGGACGTTCCACAGCAGTTCGTACAGGAACGTGGGGTGGACGACTTCGAGCACCCGCCCGGTCGACACCCCGATGAGTTCGTTGGGGCGGCCGTTGGCGTCGAGCCGCTCGTAGATCTCCAGACCCCACGGCAGCGTCGTCGGGCCGCCGTAGAGCTCCTGGTTGAAGTAGTTCCCGAGCCGGCCGATCGCCTGCGCCAGAATGATTCCCGGCGCGATGGCGTCACCGAACGCGGGCAGCGGGATATTGCGCCGTCGGCACGCGATCCACGCGCCAACGGCACCGAGTGCGACCGCGCCCCAGATGCCGAGGCCGCCTTCCCAGATCCGGAACGCGGCGATCGGACCCGCGCCATCAGGCCCGAAGTAGGTCCGCCAGTCGGTGATGACGTGGTACAGCCGACCACCGATCAACCCGAACGGCACCGCCCACAACGCGATGTCGTAGATGACGCCACGCTCGCCACCGCGCGCTGCCCAGCGACGGTCGCCCAGCACCAGCGCCACGATGATGCCGACGATGATGCAGATCGCATACGCCCGCAGCGGGAACGGGCCCAACTGCCAGACGCCCTGGGGCGGGCTCGGAAGGTACGCCAGCGTCGAGGTCACGCCGTCACCCTCTGGCGCACTCCCTCAGCTAGTTCCTCGGTCAGCGCGCGCACCGCGGGCAGACCATCCTTGAGCGCCGACACCAGCGCCGACCCGACGATCACCCCGTCGGCGTACGCACCGATCTGCGCGGCCTGTTCCCGCGACCGCACGCCGAGGCCGACTCCGACCGGGATGTCGGACACCTCCTTGACGCGCGCCACGAGTTCGGGCGCCGCACTGGAGACTGCGTCGCGGGCGCCGGTGACGCCCATCGTCGATGCGGCGTAGACGAATCCGCGGGTTGCCTCAACGGTCTTGGCCAGCCGCTCTGGGGTCGACGACGGCGCGACCAGGAAGATCCGATCCAGATCGTGCGCCTCGGACGCGGCCATCCACTCGTCGGCCTCTTCGGGGATCAGGTCGGGCGTGATCAGTCCCAGACCGCCCGCGGCCGCGAGATCGCGAGCGAACGCGTCGATCCCCCACCGCAGCACGGGATTCCAGTACGTCATCACGACGGCGCGGCCCCCGGCGTTGCTGATCGCCTCGACGGCGGCGAGCGTGTCTCGGACCCGCACACCGCCCTGCAATGCCACCTCCGTGGCCGCCGCGATGACCGGTCCGTCCATCCCCGGATCGGAGTACGGAATGCCGACTTCGATGATGTCGGAACCGGATTCGACCAGCGTCGTCATCGCCTCGATCGAAGATGGCACATCGGGGAACCCGGTCGGCAGGTATCCGATCAGCGCCGCCCGCTGCTCCGCGCGACAAGCGTCGAACAAATCACCCAACCGACTCATGAACCGCCTTTGTCCAGCAGACCGAACCACTTCGCCGCGGTTTCGACGTCCTTGTCGCCGCGTCCCGACAGATTGACCACGATCACTGCACCCGGACCGAGTTCCTTGCCGAGCTCGAGCGCACCGGCGACCGCGTGCGCGGACTCGATGGCCGGGATGATGCCCTCGGTGCGGCACAGCAGCGAGAACGCGTCCATCGCCTCGGTGTCGGTGATCGGCCGGTACTCGGCCCGCCCGACGTCCTTGAGCAGCGCGTGCTCGGGCCCGACACCCGGATAGTCCAGACCCGCTGAGATCGAATGCGATTCGACGGTCTGACCGTCCTCGTCCTGCAGCAGGTAGGAGAACGACCCCTGGAACGCGCCGGGCGTGCCGCCGGTGAAAGTCGCGGCGTGCCTTCCGGTTTCGACGCCGTCACCGGCCGCCTCGTAGCCGACCAGCCGGACACCCGGATCGTCGATGAACGCGTGGAAGACGCCGATCGCATTGGATCCGCCGCCGACGCACGCCGTCACGGCATCGGGCAGCCGACCGGCCTGTGCCTGGATCTGGGCCCGCGCCTCGAGCCCGATGACGCGCTGGAAGTCGCGCACCATCAACGGGAACGGATGCGGTCCCGCGGCCGTGCCGAAACAGTAGTAGGTCTCGTCGGCGTTGGTGACCCAGTCGCGGAACGCCTCGTTGATCGCATCCTTCAGCGTCTTCGAACCC
This sequence comes from Mycobacterium sp. GA-2829, assembly GCF_001499965.1. GTDB lineage: Bacteria > Actinomycetota > Actinomycetes > Mycobacteriales > Mycobacteriaceae > Mycobacterium. The sequence goes on along the minus strand of NZ_LQIT01000001.1, from coordinate 296,574 downwards.
GCCTCGACCGACACCACCTCTGCGCCGAGCAGCCGCATCCGGGCGACGTTCAGCGCCTGCCGCGCGGTGTCGACGGCGCCCATGTAGATCACGCAGTCCAGACCGAGCAGCGCGCACGCGGTGGCCGTCGCAACACCGTGCTGACCCGCGCCCGTCTCGGCGATGACCCGGGTCTTGCCCATCTGCCGCGCCAGCAGCGCCTGCCCCAGCACGTTGTTGATCTTGTGAGATCCGGTGTGATTCAGGTCTTCTCGCTTGAGGAACAGCCGGGCGCCGCCGGCGTGCTCACTGAGGCGGGTGGCCTCGTACAGCGGTGACGGGCGCCCGCTGTAGTGCTTCTGCAGCCGGTCGAGTTCGTCGAGGAACGTCTGGTCGCCGCGCGCCTTTTCGTATGCCGCGGTGACCTCTTCGATGACCGCCATCAACGCCTCGGCGACGAGGCGTCCGCCGTACGGGCCGAAGTGACCGCGGGCGTCGGGGTCGTGACTGGTGGGTTCGGCGACCCCCGCGCTCGAGCGCGGCAGGTCCGAATCGAGGAGCTCGGCCACGACTACCGGGACGGTTTCGGGCAGGAAGGATGGGTCCCGGCGGTCACCAGATCGGCCACCGCGCTGCGGGGATCACGGGCGGTGACGACGCCTTCCCCGACGAGCACCGCATCGGCGCCCGCACCGGCGTAGGCCAGCAGGTCGGCGGGTCCGCGCACCCCGGACTCCGCCACGCGGATCACGTTCGACGGCAACCCCGGCGCGATCCGCGCGAAGCAGTTCCGATCCACCTCGAGGGTCTTGAGGTTGCGGGCGTTGACGCCGATGACGCGGGCTCCGGCCTGCAACGCACGGTCGGCCTCGGCCTCGGTGTGCACCTCGACCAGCGCGGTCATCCCGAGCGATTCGGTGCGCTCCAGCAGCGACTCCAGCGCGGGCTGCTCGAGGGCGGCCACGATCAGCAGCAGCATGTCGGCGCCGTGGGCGCGGGCCTCGTGGATCTGGTACGGCCGGACGATGAAGTCCTTGCGCAGCACCGGGATGGACACCGCGGCACGGACGGCGTCGAGGTCGGCGAGCGATCCGTGGAACCGGCGCTCCTCGGTCAGCACGCTGATGACGCGGGCGCCGCCGTCCTCGTAGGCGCGGGCCAGGTCGGCGGGATCACCGATCGAGGCGAGTTCACCCTTCGACGGGCTGGCGCGTTTGACCTCGGCGATGACGCCGATGCCGTCTTCTCGTAGCGCCGCGAACACGTCGAGCGGAGGCTTGGCGGCCTGCGCGCGTTCCTTGATCTCGGCGAGGCTGACGACGGCCTCACGGGCTGCGACGTCAGCGCGGACTCCTTCGATGATGGAGTCGAGCACGGTGGCCGTCATAGCCGTCGCTCCCCCTCTGGTACTTCGCCGGCAGCTGCCGGATCGTTCTCCACGAAGGGTAGTCGCCGTCGCTGCATCACCCGTCACCGCCCCTTCGTGTCGTGGTCGGTGGGATCGTGCCCCTCGTCGAGGGCGTCCCACAGCATGCGTTCGGACATCGGCTCCCCCTCTTCCTCCTGCTTGACCGCGGTGGCGCGACGTGCCGCGGGAGCGACATACCTGCCGGCGGTGGCTGCGGCGCGCCCGCGCACCGCCGACCTCATCAGCAGCACCGCGCCCGCAAGCACCAGTACCGCGGCGACCAGCGTCAGCACCGCTCCGGTGTAGTGCCGCTCGGTGCCGGTCAGGTCGATGATCGAGACCTCGGCCAGGTTGGCCGCGCGGGGGGCGACATCGACGGTCACCCACAGCGTGATCCCCAGATACGCCATCCCCGCGCTCGCCGCGGCCACCAGCACCGCCAGGATCCGCAGCGCCCAGCCCCGCACCGCGAGCACCGCGACGGCCGCCGCAAGCACCAACAGCGCGAGCGGGATCAGCGCCGCCGCCCACTGGGAGCCCGTCAGGGTCGAGGTCTTCGGCTGCCCCAGCCCGTCGAAGGAGTGCACGTCGACCCAGGTCAGCCGCGACGCCACCCACAGCACCGCGGCACCGAGGACCAGGACGAGCTGGGCGATGCGGGTCATGGTTCGCTCAGCGTCTCGGCCGCGGCGATCGCGGCCAGCACGGCGCGGGCCTTGTTCGCGGACTCGTTGTACTCGTAGGGGCCGTTGGAGTCGGCGACGACGACGCCGCCGGCCTGCACGTAGGCGGTGCCCTTGCGCATCAGCGCGGTGCGGATCGCGATCGCGAAGTCGGCGTTACCCGCGAAGTCGAGGTAGCCCAGCACCCCGCCGTAGAGGCCGCGGCGGGTGAGCTCCACCTCCTCGATGAGCTCCATCGCCCGCACCTTCGGGGCACCCGAGAGCGTGCCCGCCGGGAAACACGCCGTCACCGCGTCCAGTGCGGTCTTGCCCTCGGCGAGCCGGCCGGTCACCGTCGACACCAGGTGCATGACGTGGCTGTAGCGCTCGATGTGGCTGTAGTCCTCGACGCGGACGGTGCCCGGTTCGCACACCCGGCCCAGATCGTTGCGGCCCAGGTCGACCAGCATCAGGTGCTCGGCGCGCTCCTTCTCGTCGGCGAGCAGCTCCTTCTCGAGCAGGACGTCTTCCTCCTCGGTGTCACCGCGCCACCGGGTTCCCGCGATCGGGTGGGTGGTCGCCTTGCCGTCGGCGACGGTCACCAGCGCCTCCGGACTCGACCCGACGATGGAGAAGTCCAGCCCGCCGACGGCGTCCGGCACGTTGAGCAGGTACATGTACGGGCTCGGATTGGTGACCCGCAGCATCCGGTAGACATCAAGCGGATCAGCGGCGGTGTCCATCTCGAACCGCTGCGACGGCACCACCTGGAAGGCCTCACCGGCCTCGATGTCGCCGACCAGCTTGTCGACGATCGCGGTGTACTCCTCGACCGTGCGCTGCGAGCGGTGCTCCGGCGCGGGCCGGGAGAACGTGGCGACCGCCGACGGCAGCGACTGGCCCAGCGCCGCCGTCATCACGTCCAGGCGCGCGACGGCGTCGTCGTAGGCCCCGTCGACGTTCTCGTCGGTGCCGTTCCAGTTCACCGCGTTGGCGATCAACGTGATCGTGCCCTCGTGGTGGTCGACGGCGGCGATGTCGGTGGCCAGCAGCAGCAGCATGTCCGGCAGGCCGAGATCGTCGGTGGCCAGCGAGGGCAGTCGCTCCAACCGGCGGACCATGTCGTAGGCGAAGAAGCCGACGAGCCCGCTGGACAGTGGCGGCAACCCCGGCAGCGGGGCGGTCTCCAGCAGCGACAACGTCGTGTGCAGCGCGGTCAGCGGGTCGCCCCCGGTCGGCGCGTCCTGCGGCGTCACCCCGAGCCACACCGCCTCGCCGTCGCGGACGGTCAGCGCCGACGGTGCGCCCGCACCGATGAACGACCACCGCGACCAGGACCGGCCGTTCTCGGCGGATTCCAGCAGGAAGGTGCCGGGCCGGTTGGCGGCGAGCTTGCGGTACGCCGACAGCGGCGTCTCACTGTCGGCGAGCACCTTGCGAACCACCGGCACCACCCGGTGCTCGGCGGCCAGCGCCCGGAAATCCTCGCGGGAGGTCGTCGTCGCGAGCGAGGCGCCGGGGGCGGTAGTCGTCTGCACCCCACGATTCTCCCAGACCGGCGCCCGCCGGCGAGCCACGAGGAGGCGTAGCGTCACGCCTCATGAAACGCGGTGATCGAGTCGAGGATTTCCAACTGCCCGATCAGACGGGTGAGGTGCGCACGTTGTCGGCGCTGCTGGCCGACGGACCGGTGGTGTTGTTCTTCTATCCGGCGGCGATGACCCCGGGTTGCACCAAGGAGGCGTGCCACTTCCGGGACCTGGCCGCCGAGTTCGCCGCCGTCGGCGCCGTGCGGGTCGGGATCAGCACCGACGCCGTCGACAAACAGGCCCGATTCGCCGACACGCAGCGGTTCGACTACCCGTTGCTCTCGGATGCCGACGGCGCCGTCGCGCAGCGGTTCGGCGTGAAGCGCGGCCTGCTGGGCAAGCTGATGCCGGTCAAGCGGACCACGTTCGTCATCGACACCGACCGCACGGTGCTCGAGGTGATCTCCAGTGAGCTCAACATGGAGGCACACGCCGACAAGGCGCTGACGGTGCTGCGGCAGCGCCAGTCCGCCTAGGCCTCCGGGGCCAGCAGCACATCGGCGTCGAAGCAGGTGTGCTCACCGGTGTGGCAGGCCGCGCCGGTCTGGTCCACCTCGAGCAGCACGGTGTCGCCGTCGCAGTCCAACCGCACCGAGTGCACGTACTGGGTGTGGCCCGAGGTCTCGCCCTTGACCCAGTGCTCACCGCGCGAGCGCGACCAGTAGGTGGCCTTGCGGGTGCGCAGGGTGCGGTCCAGCGCGATGTCGTCCATCCACGCCACCATCAGCACCTGACCGGTGCCGCGTTCCTGAGCGACGGCGGCGAACAGGCCGTCGGCGTTGCGCTTGAGCCGTGACGCGATCGCCGGATCGAGACTCATCTGACAGTGATCCCTTCCGCCGCCATCGCCGCCTTGACCTCGCCGATCGTCAGCTCCTTGAAGTGGAAGACGCTGGCCGCCAACACCGCATCGGCGCCCGCGTGCACCGCGGGCGCGAAGTGCTCGACCGCACCGGCCCCGCCGCTGGCGATCACCGGCACACCGACCGCGGCGCGCACCGCGCGCAGCATCGGCAGGTCGAATCCGGCCTTGGTGCCGTCGAAGTCCATGGAGTTGAGCAGGATCTCGCCGACGCCGAGTTCGGCTCCGCGCGTTGCCCATTCGACGGCGTCGATCCCGGTGCCGCGGCGGCCGCCGTGCGTGGTGACCTCCCAGCCCGACGGGGTCGGCGGCTGGCCCTCGGGCACCGTCCTGGCGTCCACCGACAGCACGATGCACTGCGATCCGAATTGGCGGGCCAGTTCGGCCAGCAGTTCCGGCCGGGCGATCGCGGCGGTGTTCACCGACACCTTGTCCGCACCGGCGCGCAGCAGCGCGTCGACGTCGGCGACCGCGCGCACGCCGCCACCCACCGTCAGCGGGATGAAGACCTGTTCGGCGGTGCGGCGCACCACGTCGAGCATCGTGGACCGGCCCGACGACGACGCGGTGACGTCGAGGAACGTCAGCTCGTCGGCGCCCTCGGCGTCGTAGACCGCGGCGAGTTCTACGGGATCGCCTGCGTCACGCAGGTTCTCGAAGTTCACACCCTTGACCACGCGGCCCGCGTCGACGTCGAGGCACGGGATCACCCGGACGGCGAGTCCCCTGTCGGCAGCCATGTTCAGAACTCCTCCGGCGCCCCGACGGACGCGACGATCTCGAGCATCTCCCCGTGTACCTGCGGCGACGCGGCGAGCACCGACTTCGACTTCGGCGTCCACTCCGCCCCGCTCAGGTCGGTGACCACTCCCCCCGCGGCCCGCACCAGCGCGACACCGGCGGCGTGGTCCCAGATGTGGTGGCCGAAGCTGATCGACGCGCCGAGCACCCCGGCGGCGGTGTAGGCCAGGTCCAGCCCGGTCGCGCCGTGCATCCGCATCCGGTTGCAGTGCCTGCTCAGGTTCTCCAGTAGCGCCACCCGCCAGCGGCCGGGGAACCGGCCGCGGGAGTCGATGTTGAACGTGCCCGTGCCGATCACACAGTCCGACAGTGCACCGGTCTCCAGCGTGGGTTGGGCAACGCCGTTGACGTACAACGGGTTTCCGACGACGGCGGTGTACCGCTGGTTCATGAACGGCAGCCAGGTCAACCCCGCGACCGGCTCACCGTCGCGCAGCAGCCCCAGCAGGATCGCCGCGGTGGGCAATCCGGCGGCGTAGTTGAACGTGCCGTCGATCGGGTCGAGCACCCACACCATCGGTGAGTCGATGTCGGCCCCGCCGTACTCCTCGCCGTGCACCTCGATACCGGTGGCCGAGGTGAGCGCCTCGACGACCTGGCGTTCGATCTTCAGGTCCACCTCGGTGGCGAAGTCGTTGCCCTTCTTCTGCACCGCGGAATCGGCGCGGTGGCCGCTGATGAAGGGTTCGGACGCGGTGTCCAGGATCGCCGCGGCCGCGTCGACCAGACCCTGCAGGTCGGTCCCGTCCAGTGCCATCGACGCCCTACTGCCCCACCGCGGTCAACGCCTCGGGCAGCGTGAACCGCCCGGCGTACAACGCTTTCCCGACGATCGCGCCCTCGACCCCGCGGCCGGTCAACGTGCCGATCGCGCGCAGGTCGTCGAGGCTGGACACACCGCCGGAGGCGATCACCGGGGCATCGGTGCGGTCGGCGACGCTGCCCAGCAGGTCGAGGTTCGGACCGCCCAGCGTGCCGTCTTTCGTCACGTCGGTCACGACGTAGCGCGAACAGCCCTCGGAATCCAGGCGTTCGAGCACCTCCCACAGGTCACCGCCGTCGGTCTCCCAACCGCGTCCGCGCAGGCGCTGCCTGTCGCCCTCGATGAGCACGTCGAGCCCGACCGCGACCCGGTCACCGTGTTCGGCGATCGCCCGCGCGCACCACTGCGGATCCTCCAGCGCGGCGGTGCCGATGTTGACCCGCGCGCATCCGGTGGCCAGTGCGGCCGCCAGCGATTCGTCGTCGCGGATACCGCCGGACAGTTCCACGGCCACGTCGAGCCGGCCGACGACGTCGGCGAGCAGTTCGCGGTTGGACCCCCGGCCGAAGGCGGCGTCGAGGTCGACGAGGTGAATCCACTCCGCGCCGTCGCGCTGCCAGCCGAGCGCGGCGTCGAGCGCGGACCCGTACTCGGTCTCGCTGCCCGCCTTGCCCTGGACCAGGCGGACGGCACGGCCCTCGACGACATCGACGGCGGGCAGCAGGATCAACGGCTTTTCAGACACGGAATTCTCGGACACGGCGGACAACCTTAGATCAGAGCCCCTCGACCCAATTGCGCAGCAGCGTCGCACCGGCGTCACCGCTCTTCTCCGGGTGGAATTGGGTGGCCGACAGCGGTCCGTCCTCGACGGCGGCGAGGAACGGCACGTGGTGGGTCGCCCAGGTCAAACGGGCGTCCGGATTGCCCTCCCACTTCTGCGCGGCGTACGAGTGCACGAAGTAGAAGCGGGTGTCGGGGTCCAGACCCCGGAACAGCGTGGTCTCGGCCGGGGCGTCGACGACGTTCCAGCCCATGTGCGGGATCACCGGTGCGTCCAGACGCACCACCGACCCGGGCCACTGACCGCAGCCGGTGGTTTCGGTCCCGAACTCGACGCCGCGGGAAAACAGGATCTGCATCCCTACGCACACCCCGAGCACCGGCCGGCCCGCGGCGACCCGTTCGGCGATGATCTTGTCGCCGCCGATCTCCCGCAGCCCGGCCATACACGCCTCGAACGCCCCGACGCCCGGCACCACGAGCCCGTCGGCGTTCAGCGCGGTATCGGCGTCCGCGGTGACCTCGACGTCGGCTCCGGTGCGCTCGACCGCGCGCTGCGCCGAGCGCAGATTCCCCGACCCGTAGTCGAGGACGACAACTCTCTTGCTCACAACGAGCCTTTCGTGGACGGCACACCACTCACCCGCGGGTCGAGTTCGACGGCCTGGCGCAGCGCGCGAGCCACCGCCTTGTACTGCGCCTCGGTGATGTGGTGCGGATCGCGGCCGTAGATGGTGCGCACGTGCAGTGCGATGCGCGCGTTGAACGCCAGCGACTCGAACACGTGCCGGTTGATCACCGTGTGGTACGGCGCGCTCGAGCCCGCGATGGTGAACTCGACCATGTAGTCCGGTTCGCCGGTGTGCACGAAGTACGGGCGCCCCGACACGTCGACGGCGGCGTGGGCGAGGGTCTCGTCCATCGGGATGAACGCGTCGCCGAAGCGGCGGATGCCCTTCTTGTCGCCGAGCGCCTGACCGAGCGCCTGCCCCAGCACGATCGCGGTGTCCTCGACGGTGTGGTGGCCCTCGATCTCGATGTCGCCGGTGGCGTGCACAGTGAGGTCGAAGCTGGCGTGGCTGCCCAGCGAGGTGAGCATGTGGTCGAAGAACGGGACGCCGGTGCGGATGTCGACGATCCCGGTGCCGTCGAGATCGAGCTCGACGACGATGTCGGACTCCTTGGTCCTGCGTTCGACGCGGGCACGGCGGGTGCCGGTCAGCATGTCGGTCATGAGGCTCCTAATCTTGCGGCGAGTTCGGTCTCGACGAGTCGCGAGGAGGCCGCCAGCAGGGCGTCGTTCTCCTCGGCCAACCCGATGGTGGTGCGCAGGTATCCGGGGATGCCCACGTCGCGGATGAGCACACCCTCATCCAGGTAGCGCTGCCAGGTGGCGGGCGCGTCCGCGAACTCCCCGAACAGGATGAAGTTGGCATCGCTGGGCACCACGCGGAAACCCAACTGGCTCAACGTGTTCGCGACGCGTTCGCGTTCGGCGACCAGGGTGGCGACGCTGGCCAGGGTGTCGTCGGCGTGGCGCAGTGCGGCACGGGCGGCGGCCTGGGTCAGCACCGACAGGTGGTAGGGCAACCGCACCAGCAGCATCGCGTCGATGACCGCGGGTGCGGCGACCAGGTAGCCGAGCCGCCCGCCCGCGAACGCGAACGCCTTGCTCATGGTGCGGCTCACCACCAGCTTGGTCGGGTACTCGTCGATCAGTGCGACACCGCTGGGCTGCGAGGAGAACTCGCCGTAGGCCTCGTCGAGGATCAACACGCCGGTGGTCATCACGTCGAGCAACCGCCGCAGATCGTCGAGCGGAACGCTCTGTCCCGACGGGTTGTTGGGGCTGGTGACGAACACCAGATCCGGTCGGTGCGTCTCGATCTCCCGCACGGCGATGTCGACGTCGAGGCCGAAGTCGTCGGCGCGCAACGCCTGCAGCCATTCGGTGCGGGTGGCGTCGGCGATGATCGGGTGCATCGAGTAGGACGGCACGAACCCGATCGCGCTGCGGCCGGGCCCTCCGAACGCCTGCAGCAGCTGCTGCAGCACCTCGTTGGAACCGTTTGCCGCCCAGAGGTTCTCGACCGTCAACTCGACACCGGTCCGCAGGTTCAGGTACTCGGCGAGGTCGGCCCGCAGCGCGACGGCGTCGCGGTCGGGATAGCGGTGCAGTTCGGCGGCGGCCTCGGCCACCGAGCGGGTGACGTCGTCGACGAGCGCCCGGCTGGGCGGGTGCGGGTTCTCGTTGGTGTTCAGCCGCACCGGCACCTGTAGTTGCGGTGCGCCGTAGGGCGATTTGCCGCGCAGGTCCTCGCGCAGCGGCAGATCGGCGAGCGTGATGTTTCCTCCGACGGTCACCTTTCGAACCTCCGGCGCACCGCTTCGCCGTGCGCGGGCAGGTTCTCGGCGTTGGCCAGCGTGATCACGTGACCCGAGACGTCCTTGAGCGCCGCCTCGGTGTAGTCGACGACGTGGATGCCGCGCAGGAAGGTCTGCACCGACAGCCCGCTGGAGTGCCGCGCGCAGCCTGCGGTCGGCAACACGTGGTTGGAGCCGGCGCAGTAGTCGCCGAGGCTGACCGGGGCGTACGGGCCGACGAAGATCGCACCGGCCGACCGGATCCGGCCCGCGACGGCGGCGGCGTCGGCGGTCTGGATCTCGAGGTGTTCGGCCGCGTAGGCGTTGACGACCCGCACGCCGGCGTCGAGGTCGTCGACCAGCACGATCGCCGACTGCTGACCGGTCAGCGCGGCGCTGACCCGCTCGCGGTGCACCGTGGTCTCCAGCTGCCGCCGCAGTTCGATGTCGGTGGCGTCGGCGAGGTCGGTGCTGGTGGTGACGAGCACGCTGGCGGCCATCTCGTCGTGTTCGGCCTGGCTGATCAGATCGGCCGCGACGTGCACCGGATCGGCGGTGTGGTCGGCGAGGATGGCGATCTCGGTGGGCCCCGCCTCGGCGTCGATGCCGACCGCCGACCGGCAGATCCGCTTGGCGGCGGTGACGAAGATGTTGCCGGGGCCGGTGATCATGTCGACGGGCGCGAGCTCGGTCCCGGCTGCGGCCCCCACGTCCGTGCCGCCATAGGCCAGCAGCGCGACGGCCTGGGCGCCGCCGACGGCCCACACCTCGTCGACGCCGAGCAGCGCCGCGGCGGCCAGGATCGTCGGGTGTGGCAGGCCGCCGAACTCGGCCTGCGGCGGGCTGGTGATCACCAGGGAGTCGACGCCCGCCGTTTGGGCCGGCACCACGTTCATCACCACACTGGACGGGTAGACGGCGTTGCCGCCCGGCACGTAGAGCCCCACCCGTTCGACCGGCACCCAGCGTTCGGTGACCGTCGCGCCCGGCGCCAGCGTGGTCGTGGTGTCGGTGCGGCGCTGATCTGCGTGCACGGCGCGCGCCCGTTCGATCGCCACCCCGAGCGCGGTGCGCACGTCGGGATCGAGGTCGGCCAGCGCCGCGGCGAGCCGTTCGGCGGGCACCCGGACGGTGTCGGGACGGATACCGTCGAACGACTGGCCGTACTCGAGGGCCGCCTCGGCGCCACGTTCGGCGACCGCGTCGACGATCGGGCGGACCTTCGGCACCACGGCGTCGACGTCGACACCGCCGCGCGGCAGCGCCGACCGCAACTGGGCGGCCGACAAGGTCCTGCCCCGCAAGTCGATGCGGGCCATCGTCACCGGCGATACATTCACGCTGTCCATTCTCCCAGAGCAGGCCAAATCGGATTGGAGCCGTCGTGAACGAGCTGCCCAAGATGTTCCCGGAATGGCTGGACCGCCTCCAGATCAAGTACTTCAACCCGGTCGTCAGGCCGTTGGCCGGCCGCGTACCCGGGGTGGCACTCATCAAACACACTGGTAGGAAGTCCGGACGGCGCTTCGAGACACCGGTGACCGCCTACCGCAAGGGCGGCGAGGTGGCGATCGTGCTGGGCCACGGGATGACCGACTGGGCCCGCAACGCCCAGGCCGCGGGCGGCGCCGACCTCAAGCTCTTCCGTGACGAAGTGCACATCGTCAACCCGCGGATCGTGCCGAACGGACGCGATGTGGCGGCGCTGCCGTCCTACGCGCGCCGCCAGGCCCGCAATCTGGCGGTGTTCGTCGCCGACGTCGGCTGACACACTGGTCCGATGGCGTGGGACCTGTGGCTGACCTTCCTCGTCGCGGCAGTCATGATCAGCGTGTCACCGGGCGCCGGTGCCGTGCAGTCGATGGCGACGGGCCTGTCCCACGGGGTGGCGCGCGGCTACTGGAGCATCGCCGGCCTGGAAGTCGGTCTGATGCTGCAGCTCGCCCTCGTCGCGGTCGGACTGGGCGCGGTCGTGACGAACTCCGTGCTCGCGTTCCAGGTCATCAAGTGGGTCGGCGTCGGATATCTGCTCTACCTGGCGGTCCGGCAGTGGCGGACCGCGTCGGTGGACCTGCGCGACCAGATCGGCCAGGTGGCCGCCGGCGGGCGGACCGCGCTCCTGGTCCGCGGCTTCCTCGTCAACGCCACCAACCCCAAGGGTCTGGTGTTCTTCCTGGCGGTCATCCCGCACTTCGTGGTGCCGACGGCCCCGCTGCTGCCGCAGTACCTGACGATCGGCGTGACCATGACCGTGGTGGACCTGGTCGTGATGGGCGTCTACACCGCCATGTCGGTGCGGCTCGTGCGCTGGTTGCACACGCCGCGCCAGCAGACGTTGCTCAACCGGGCCTTCTCGGGCCTGTTCGCGGTGGCGGCGGTGGTGCTGTCACTGGTGCGGCGCGGCCCCGCGTCGGCTTAGACGTCCAAACCGATGTCGAGCACCCGCACCGAGTGCGTGAGCGCCCCGACGGCCAGGTAGTCGACGCCGGTGCCTGCGTACTCGGCCGCGGTGTCCACCGTCAGCCCGCCCGAGGACTCGAGTTTCGTCCGCGGTGAGCGGGAGTCGCGGCGCTGCACCGCGATCTGGGTCTGCCACACCGGGAAGTTGTCGAGCAGCACCAGTTCGACGTCCTCGGCGAGCACCTCGTCGAGCTGTTCGAGCGAGTCGACCTCCACCTCACACGTCAGTCCTGGCGCGGCGGCCCGCACCGCGCGCAGCGCGGCGACCACCGAGCCGGCAGCGGCCACGTGGTTGTCCTTGATCAGCGCCGCATCACCCAGACCCATGCGGTGGTTCTCCCCGCCGCCGACCCGCACCGCGTACTTCTGCAGCGCCCGCAGCCCGGGCAGCGTCTTGCGGGTGTCGCGGATCTTGGCGTTGGTGCCCGCCACCGCGTCCACCCACACCGCGGTCGCGGTCGCGATGCCCGACAGGTGCGAGACGAGGTTGAGCATGGTGCGCTCGGCGGTCAGCAGACCTCGAGTCGGCGCCTGAAGGGTCAGCAGCGCCGCGCCGGGGGCCAGCAGCGCGCCGTCTTCCACGCGGTCGAGGACGTGGTAGCCGTCGGGTCCGAGCACCTCGTCGAGCACCAGCAGCGCCACGTCCACACCGGCCGCGACGCCGGGTTCGCGGGTGCGCATCGCCGCGGTGGTGGTCGCGTCGGCCGGCACGGTGGCCCATGTGGTCACGTCGGGGCCGTATCGGAGGTCCTCGTCCAGTGCGCGCGCGACCACCGCACGCGCTTCGGCGATCTCCAACTCGGACAGTTGTTTCGTCAGCATGCGCCGACCCTCACCTTCACTCGCGGGTGTCCGTTGTCGTCCAGTTCGACGGGGTTGCTCACCGACTGCTCCGGATCGCTGTCGGGGCGATCGCCCCGGTGGTGGCAGCCGCGCGACTCCGCGCGCTGCAGCGCCGCCACGGCCACCGCCCTGGCGGTCAGCGTCAGCGCGGCGTCCTCGACGTCGGCGGCGGTGCGCAGCGGGCGCGGTTGCGTCGCCGCGAGCAGGGCGCTCAGCCCGGTCAACCCGTCGGCGTCGCGGACGACGGAGGCGTCGCGGCTCATCGCGATCTGCAGCTGCCGCCGGTCGAGCGTGTCGGCCACCAGACGCTTTGGGGCGACGGCACGAGTGGGTCCAGCGGCGACGGCGTGTTCGGCCGCCGCGCGTCCGGCCCGGCCGCCGACGACCAGGCCTTCGAGCAAGCTGTTGGAGGCCAGCCGGTTGGCGCCGTGCATCCCGGTGCGGGCGACCTCACCCGCGGCGAACAGGCCGGGCAGCGTGGTGCGGCCGTCGACGTCGGTGGCGACACCGCCGCAGCTGTAGTGCGCGCCGGGGACGACCGGGATGGGGTCGCGCGCGGGGTCCACTCCGGCGCGCAGGCAGGCGGCGGTGACGGTCGGGAAGCGCTCGGCCACGCGGTCGAGGTGGCGGGCGTCGAGGTAGACGCACGGATCGCCGGTGGCCTTCATGCGGGCGTCGATCGCGGCGGCGACGACGTCGCGGGGTGCCAGGTCGCCCATCGGGTGGACACCCGCGGTCACCGGATCGCCGTGCGTGTCGACCAATCGGGCGCCCTCCCCGCGCAGCGCCTCGGTGATCAGCGGACGCCTGCCGCCCGCGGGTCCGTCGAACAACATGGTCGGGTGGAACTGCACGAACTCGACGTCGCTGACCGGCACCCCGGCCCACAGCGCCAGCGCGACGCCGTCACCGGTGGAGGCCTCGGGGTTCGTCGTGGCCGCGTACAGGTGGCCCAGCCCGCCGGTGGCGAGGACGACCGAGGGGGCGTGCACGACGCCGAGACCGTCCTCGCCGAGCACCAGCACGCCGGTGACCGCGTCCTCGTCCCGGAGCACCCGCACCGCCACGTGGTTGCGGCGGATGTCGAGGACGGCCGCGGCCCGGTCGAGGGCCCGCTGGACCTCGACGCCGGTGGCGTCCCCGCCGGCGTGGATGATGCGGCGCCGGGTGTGCCCACCCTCGCGGGTCAACGCCCACCTGCCCGGGGTGGCCTCGTCGAAGCGGGCGCCGTCGCCGACCAGGCCGCGCCCGGCGCGGTGCCCGTCGGCGACGATCGAGCGCACGGCCTCCGGATCGCACAGCCCGCCACCGGCGGCCACGGTGTCGGCGGTGTGCGCGTCGACCGAGTCGTCAGTGCCGGGCAGCACGACCGCGATACCGCCCTGGGCGTATCCGGTCGCCGTCGACCCGGCCTTGCTGAGCACGACGACCCTGCGGCCGTGGCGATGCGCGGCGAGCGCGGCGGCCAGGCCGCCGACGCCGGTCCCGATCACCACGACGTCGGCGCGCTGCTGCCAGTGCGGGGAACCGCCGCAGCCGCTCCAGCCCCCTGGCACCGTCATTCCCCGCCGCCGGGCTGACCGATCTCGATCATCCGCTGCACGCTGCGCCGGGCCAGTCGCGCGGTCTCGGCGTCGACGTGGACTTCGTCGGTGCCGTCGGTCAAGCAGCGCAGCAGGGTCGCCGGGGTGATCATCTTCATGTACCGGCACGACGCGCGGTCGTTGACGGCCTGGAAGTCGATCTCCGGGGCCGCGCGGCGCAGCTGGTGCAGCATCCCGACCTCGGTGGCGACCAGCACCTGGCTGGCCTTGCTCTCCCGGGCAGCGTCGAGCATGCCGCCGGTGGACAGGATCTTGACCCGGTCTGCCGGGAACGCGCCTTCACCGGCGAGGTAGAGCGCCGAGGTGGCGCAGCCGCACTCGGGGTGCACGAACAGTTCGGCATCGGGATGGGCGCGGGCCTGATCGGCGAGTTCGTCGCCGTTGATTCCGGCGTGCACGTGGCACTCCCCGGCCCAGACGTGCATGTTGGTGCGGCCGGTGACGCGGCGGACGTGGGCGCCGAGGAACTGGTCGGGGCAGAACAGCACCTCGCGGTCGGCGGGGATGGAGGCCACCACGTCGACGGCGTTGGACGAGGTGCAGCAGATGTCGGTCTCGGCCTTCACCGCGGCAGTGGTGTTGACGTAGGAGACGACGACCGCGCCGGGGTGTTCGGCCTTCCATTCGCGCAGTTCGTCGGCGGTGATGGAGTCGGCGAGCGAACAGCCGGCCTCGGCGGTCGGGATCAGCACGGTCTTGTCCGGCGAGAGGATCTTGGCGGTCTCGGCCATGAAGTGCACCCCGCAGAACACGATGGTGTCCTCCGGCGCCTCGGCCGCGATCCGCGACAGCGCCAGCGAGTCGCCCACGTGGTCGGCGACGTCCTGGATCTCCGGCAGCTGGTAGTTGTGCGCGAGCAGGGTCGCGCCGCGCTGCCGGGCCAGCCTGCGGACCTCGGCAGCCCACTCCTCGGTGGGCGCGACGTCGGCTCCGGGCTGCGCCGAGCGGGTCTCGTCAAGCAGCGTCACGGTGGGCTCCTCGGTGTCGATCCGGTTTTCGACTTATAATCGAAAACATGCCACATACTAGCACCGCACACGAAGTGCTCGCCGTCGTGTTCCAGATACGCGGTCTCGAACCCGGTCAGGGTCAGCCTGCGCTGCACGTCCTGCTGTGGCAGCGCGCGCTCGACCCCGAACGCGGCCGGTGGTCGCTGCCGGGCGGCCGGTTGGGCCACGACGAGGACCTGACCACCTCGGTTCGGCGCCAGTTGGCCGAAAAGGTGGATCTGCGTGAGGTTGCCCACCTCGAACAGCTGGCGGTGTTCTCCGACCCCTCGCGCGTCCCGGGGGCCAGGACCATCGCGTCGACATTCCTGGGACTCGTCCCCTCCCCCGCGACGCCGGCGCTGCCCGCCGACACACGCTGGCACCCGGTGGCCGAACTGCCCGACATGGCGTTCGACCACCGCCCGATGGTCGAGCACGCCCACACCCGGCTGGCCGCGAAGCTGTCCTACACGAACATCGGATTCGCTCTTACCCCAACGGAATTCGCGATCTCGACGCTGCGCGACATCTACGGCGCCGCGCTGGGCTACCAGGTGGACGCCACCAACCTCCAACGCGTCCTCGAACGCCGCAACGTCATCACCCGCACCGGATCCACCGCCCGCTCGGGGCGGGCCGGTGGCCGTCCGCCCGCGCTGTACCGCTTCACCGAGTCCCGTTACCGCGTGACCGACGAGTTCGCCGCGCTGCGTCCGCCCGGGTGAGTCGAGTTGGAATCTTATAGACCTCTTAAGTAACCTTGGCCGGATGGACTTTGGCAGCGTGGCGCGGGAGACCGGCGCCGAGTGGATCGGCCAGCCGCACCACGAGCAGATCGTCCGCGGTGCCCGCCCGTCGCTGCCGTCCGAGGACCCCTTCTACGAACCGCCGTCGGGCTTCGAACACGCCAGGCCCGGCACCATCCTGCGCTCCCGTGACGTGGAGCTGGCGTTCATGGGGTTGATCCCGCAGCAGTTCACCGCCACCCAGCTGCTCTACCGGACCACCGATTTCCGCGGGGACGCGCAGGCCGCGGTCACCACCGTCGTCGCCCCGACCGAACGCGATCCGAAGCAGCCGTGCCCGATCGTGTCCTACCAGTGCGCGATCGACGCCGTCACCGGCCGGTGCTTCCCCTCCTACGCGCTACGGCGCGGCGCCAAGGCCGTCGGCGCCCTGGCGCAGGCGGAGTTCCTGCTGATCGCCGCCGCACTCGCGGAGGGCTGGGCCGTCTCAGTGCCCGACCATGAGGGCCGCAACGGCATCTGGGGCGCCCCGCACGAACCCGGCTACCACGTGCTCGACGGGCTGCGCGCCGCACTGAACTGCGACCGCCTCGGACTGTCCGAGCAGGCCCCGGTGGGGCTGTGGGGCTACAGCGGCGGCGGCCTGGCCAGCGCATGGGCCGCGGAGGCGTACGCCGAGTACGCGCCCGAACTCAACATCGTCGGCGCGGTGCTCGGCTCGCCGGTCGCCGACCTGGGCAGTGCATTCCGCCGGCTCAACGGCAGCCTGTTCTCCGGCCTGCCCGCGATGGTCGTCGCGGCGCTCTCGCAGACCTACCCCGACCTCGACCGGGTCATCCAGGAGCACGCCACCGACACCGGTAAGGCGATGCTGCTGCGCATCCAGAAGATGACGACAGCGCACGCGGTGCTGCGGTGGGTCGGCATGGACATGGACAAGCTGGTCGACCAGCCGCTCGAGGAGATCCTGCAGACCCCCGAGGTCCAGCACGTCTTCGACGACATCAAACTCGGCACCACGACGCCGACCCCGCCCGTGCTGATCGTGCAGGCCGTGCACGACAAGATCGTCTCCGTCGACGACATCGACGCGCTGACCGACACCTACAGCAACGGCGGCGCCCACGTCACCTACCACCGCGACCTGTTCAGCGAGCACATCCTGCTGCATCCGATGTCGGCGCCGATGACGCTGCGCTGGCTGCGGGACCGCTTCTCGGGCCGGCCGTTGAGCAAGGACGTCGTGCGCACCAAGTGGCCGACGCTGTTCAACCCGTCGACCTACCGCGGCATGGTGCGGCTGGCGATGATCAGTGCGAAGGTGATTGCGGGCCGACGGGTTGAGCGTCGACCGCTGTCACACCTGGACAGCTGACCGGTACGGATTCCTGCGGCGGCCAGCCCCCGAGGTCGTCGCGCGCCGCCGCGACCGCACACATCCCGTAGACCAGGGCGCCGAGCCCGGCCGCGAAGATCAGCGAGCACGCGATCTGCAGCGGGGTGTGCCCGAAGAACACCGCGGGCGCCTCGGTGACGTAGTGGACCCGGTGCTCGGGGGTGACGGGGGCGCCTGCGACGTCGATGGTCCCGTACCGCAATCGCGCCAGCAGCGCACCGACGCCTGCTGCTGCCGCCGCGCCGATCACGCCGCCGGCGGTCAGCGCGGTGATCAGGACCGGCCCGCGGTGCGCCCGCCACTGCCACAGCAGCACCGCCGCCACGACCATGACCACCGAGAGCATGCCGACGAACAGGAACGCCGCGGTGAAGAAGTTGTCGGCCTCGCTGCCGATGTGGGCCCGCACCCGCTCACCGGAACGGGTCAACGCGACCACACCCCGCACCGGCGGGGCGAGCAGCGCCCACAGCGCCCCGGTGGCCGCCCCGGCGACCGTCAGCCCGGCCACCGTGGTCAGTGCGGCCCGTCGTCGCGAAAACCGAGGGGCCGCACCGTCATTCACCGTTGAGTCTCCAAGTCCGTGGAATCTGAGACGCCGTGCCTCGAGCACTTCGCCCACCACCCGTCCGGGCGCACCTGCACCACCATGCGGCGGCCGCACTCGGCGCAGAACCGCGGGGGTTCCAGGCCCAGTTGGGCGGCGGACGGGACGCTACCGCCTGCGGGTTCGCCAGTGTAGACGTTGAACTTCGGCACCATCACAGGGTGGCGTTGAGCGCCTTGATCGGCATCTGCAGATCGTCGAGGAGTTCCAGATCGGCCTCGGCGGGGCGGCCCAGGGTGGTCAGGTAGTTGCCGACGATGACGGCGTTGATGCCGCCGAGGATGCCCTTCTTGGCGCCGAGATCGCCGAGCGTGATCTCGCGGCCGCCCGCGAAGCGCAGCATCGTGCGCGGCAGCGCGAGCCGGAACGCGGCGACGGCCTTGAGCGCCTCGGCGGCGGGCAGCACCTCGAGATCGCCGAACGGGGTGCCCGGACGCGGGTTGAGGAAGTTCAGCGGCACCTCGTGCGGATCGAGGGCGGCGAGGTTCGCCGCGAACTCGGCGCGCTGCTCCAGGGTCTCGCCCATGCCGAGAATGCCGCCGCAACAGACCTCCATGCCGGCGTCGCGGACCATCTGCAGCGTGTCCCAGCGCTCCTCCCAGGTGTGGGTGGTGACCACGTTGGTGAAGAACGACCGCGCCGTCTCGAGGTTGTGGTTGTAGCGGTGCACGCCCATCTCCGCGAGGCGGTCGACCTGGTCGGCGGTGAGCATGCCCAGCGAGCACGCGATCTGGATGTCGACCTCGTTGCGGATGGCCTCGATCCCCGCGGCGACCTGCGCGAGCAGGCGTTCGTCGGGGCCGCGGACAGCGGCGACGATGCAGAACTCCGTCGCACCGGTCTTGGCGGTTTGCTTGGCCGCCTCGACCAGGCTGGGGATGTCGAGCCAGGCGCTGCGCACGGGCGAGGCGAACAGCCCGGACTGGGAGCAGAAGTGGCAGTCCTCGGGGCAGCCGCCGGTCTTGAGGCTGATGATGCCCTCGACCTCGACGTCGGGGCCGCAGTGCGCCATCCGGACCTCGTGCGCGAGCGCGAGAAGATCGTCGAGCCGATCGTCCGGCAGCTGCAGCACCTGCAGGGTCTGGTCCTGATCGAGGCCCTCGCCGCGTTCGAGCACCTGCTCGCGCGCCACGGCCAGAATGTCGGTCACCTGCGTCTCCTCTTGACCATTGAACACGTCGGCCGAGCCGACAATTAAACACCGTTCAAGCTGAACGGCGTTCAGGTTAAGCTAGGGGCGTGCAACTGCACAAACACGACGTGGTCGATGCCGCGACGGCGATCCTCGACGACTACGGGATCGCCGACCTCACCATGCGCAGGCTGGCTCGCGAACTCAACGTCTCCCCCGGCGCGCTGTACTGGCATTTCGCCAACAAACAGGAGCTCCTCGGCGCGGTCGCCGACCGCATCCTGGATTCCGTCGACGAGGTGGCCGATGATCGCCCCGACCGCGTCACGGCGCTGTGTACTGCGCTGCGCGATGCGCTGCTGTCCCACACCGACGGCGCCGAACTGGTGTCGGCGAGCTTCGCCGCGGGCAAGTCGGTGGCGATGACCCGGATCCTTGGCTGGTTGGCCGCCGCCGCGACCGACGCCGGCGTCGCGCGAGAACACGCCGACCTGGCGGCCCGCACCGTCGTCTACTACGTGCTCGGCTTCACCGTCGACGAACAGTCGCGTCTCCAGTGGGACGCCGCGGGCGCCGAACTCCCCGACGAGCAATCGCCGCTCACCGACGACCCGACGGTCCGGTTCACGTTCGGGCTGGACCTGCTCGTGGACGGTATGCACGCCCAGACCCGACTCGATCAGAAGCCGCGGTAGTCGGCGACGTCGGTCATCCACCGCGGGTCACCGGCGTCCACCGATGCGGTCAGCGCCCACATCTGAACCCCTTGGTCGTGACCGGACACCACCGCGAAGCCGAGTTGGCGACGGGTCTCGCTCGGTCCCGGGCGGATGACCACCTCGACGATCTTGTTCGCACGTCCCTCGGCGGTGACACCCGCGAATTCGCCCTGCAGGTAGACGGGGCTTTCCGCGATCACCAGGTTGTCGGCCTTGGGGGTGTCGTTACCGCTGCCGACGAGCGCCTCGACGTCCGGATAGGCGTTGCTCGGCCCCGTCCTCAAAGCGGGCGAATAGACACACGAGAGCAGGTTCTCGCCCTCGTCGGTGGGCGCCAGCTTCTCGGCGTAGTCGACCACCGCGAGGTAGGTGTTGACGATCGCCTGTCCCGAGGCGCCCGCATCGCCGAGCGCCGCGAACGGTACCGGCGGCTTCTGGTGTGAGCCGCCGGTCTCGGTCAGCGCGCTACGCCACCGATCGCGCCACGAGTCGAGGTGCTCCGAGATGTATGGAACGCAACGGTCGATCCGGTCCGAATAGCTCAGCTTC
Organism: Mycobacterium sp. GA-2829; assembly: GCF_001499965.1. GTDB lineage: Bacteria > Actinomycetota > Actinomycetes > Mycobacteriales > Mycobacteriaceae > Mycobacterium. The sequence continues at coordinate 276,318 of NZ_LQIT01000001.1, read as the reverse complement.
ATGAACTCCGAGTGGCCGGACTCGATCGTGGTCGGCGGCGCCCCGGGGTGATAGAAGAAGTTCATGATCAGCGACGTGCCACCCACGATCGCGCCGACGACGGCGATCGCCGTTGTCGTCCACCAGTGCAGTCGCCCCGGACTCCAGTAGGACTGCTCGTCGGATCGTTTGGCCACTGCCGCGTAAATTACTCCCGCGGGGCGCGGGCGATCAGCTGATCGGATACTCGATCCGGTTGTTGCCGTCCCAGTGGCGCAGCCCGACGATCCGGCAGCCGATGTCGCTGCCGAGCCCCGGTACGGCGAGCGCGTCGGGCAGCTGGTCGGGCGGGAGCCTGCGGGCCAGCGTGACGTGCGGCGTCCACTGACCGGGCGCCGTGTGCGACAGCGGGCCGCCCGGGAGGTGGGGTCGGCACACCCGGTCGACCTCGCGGTGCAACTCCAGCAGCGGCGCCGACGGGACGAGCAGCCGCACGAGGATCAGCGACCGGCTGCCGAACAGCATCGGCGCCCCGATCACGCCGTCGAACGGCAGCAGTTCCAGCAGCGGCCGCAGGGCGTCGTCGACGCCGCCGGTCATCTCGTCGGCGACGGTGAGCGTGACGTGGGGCCGGTTGCTCGGCGACCGGTTGGCGGCCTGGCTGCGGATCCCGGCGCGGCTGAGGTCGGCCCAGATCCGGCGGACGGCCGCATCGGTGTCGGGATCGAAGAGCAGCTCGACCGAGTGGACCATCTACCGCAGACCCGTGAGCCAGGTCCGGTCGAAGGCCGTCGCGCTGATCCGTTCGAAGTCGTTGGCGCCGACCGAGCCGACACCCGCGGGCAGCGCCGCGCGTACGGTCGCCAGCCGCGCCAGCGCGTCGCGGTTGTCGATCTCGGCCGCCCCGGGTTGCGCGGGCCACGCCCCGATCACCAGACCGGCACACGGAATACCTTGGGCGGCAAGCGCTTCCAGGGTAAGGGCGGTGTGGTTGAGCGTGCCCAGCCCCGGTGCGACGACCACCAGCACGGGTGCGGCGAGTTCACCGGCGAGATCGCGCAGCGTGACGCCGTCGCGGCCGAGTTCGACCAGCAGCCCACCGGCGCCCTCCACCAGGGTCAGCCGGTCGGGGCCGTCGGCGGCGCGGATGAGGTCGATCAGCTCGGCCCGGGTCGGCAGGGCGGCGCCGGGGGGGGGGGCGGCGGCGACGGGCGCCAGCGGTTCCGGGTACCGCCAGCCGGGGTGCAGGTCCTCGACGCCCGAGAGCCGCCCTACCTCGGCGAGGTCGTCGTCACCGTCCTGGGTGCCGGTCTGGACGGGTTTGCACACCGCGACGTCGATGCCGGCCAGCCGGGCCGCACACGCGAGCGCGGCGGTGGCCACCGTCTTGCCGACGCCGGTGCCGGTTCCGGTGACCACGAGCACGCTCACGCGCGGGCCGCCCTCAGCACGTCGGCCAGCACCCGCCGGGCGGTGTCGAGGTCGTCGGGACTCAGCGACGCCCGCGCGGTGAGCCGCAGCCGGGAGGTGCCCGCGGGGACGGTCGGCGGCCGGAAGCACCCGACGCGCAGACCGCGCTCCATACATGCCGCCGCGGCCGCGAACGCCACCTCGGGTTCGCCGAGGATCACCGATACGACGGCGGAGTCGGGTCGACCGGGGACGTCGCACGCCTCGGCCAGCGCGGCGGCATTGTCCAGCACCGCCCGCGCGCGCCACGGTTCCGCGATGAGCACGTCCAGCGCCGCCCACGCCGCGCCGACGGCCGCGGGTGCCAGACCGGTGTCGAAGATGAACGGGCGCGCGGCGTCGATGAGGTGCGCCCGCACGGCGGCCGGGCCGAGCACCACACCGCCCTGGCTGCCCAGCGCCTTCGACAGTGTGGTGGTCATGACCACGTCGGGCGCGCCGGCCAGACCCGTCTCCTCGAGCAGGCCGCGACCGCCGTCGCCGCGCACGCCGAGGCCGTGGGCCTCGTCGACGATCAGCAGGGCGCCGTGACGGCGGCAGACCTCGTGCAGTTCGGGCAGCGGGGCGAGCACCCCGTCGGCCGAGAACACCGAATCGGTCACCACGACCGCGCGCTGTTCGTCGCGGGCGGCCAGCGCGGCATCGACCGCGGCGACGTCGCGGTGCGGGGTGACCACCACACGCGCCCGGGACAGCCGGCAGGCGTCGACGAGGGAGGCATGGGTGAGCGCGTCGGAGATCAGCAGCGATCCGGGGCCGGACAGCGCGACCACCGCACCGAGGTTGGCGGTGTAGCCGGCGGAGAAGACCAGCGCCGATTCGGCGCCGGTGAACGCCGCCAGCGCGGACTCGAAGCCCTCGTGCAGTTCGGTGTTGCCGGTGACCAGGCGCGAACCGGTCGAGCCGGCACCCCATTCGCGCACGGCGCGCACGGCGCCCTCGATCACCCGCGGGTCGGTGGCCAGCCCGAGGTAGTCGTTGGAGGCCAGGTCGACCGTCGCGGCCTGCGGTGGGCGGGGGCGCAGCGTCCGGCGCAGCCCGGCGGCGCGCCGTTGGTCGGCGACCTCGTCGAGCCAGGCCAGCGGGGACAGACCAGCACGGGTCACGGGCGCCTCCCTTGAGAATTGAACACGTCGGCGAGCCGACAATTGAACACCGTTCAGGTTAGAGCACGCGCCACTCCGACCACCGCCGAGGTGATCTGCGCGACCTCCTCACCGGTGCAGATGTACGGCGGCATCACGTAGACGAGGTTGCGGAACGGCCGCAGCCACACGCGGTGGCGCAGCGCCGCGGCGGTCGCCGTCGCCACGTCCACCGGCCGGTCCATCTGCACGACCCCGACCGCGCCGAGCACCCGCACGTCGGCGACACCGGGCACCTCGCGGGCCGGGGCCAGCCCGTCGGCGAGCCCGCGTTCGATGGCCGCGATCGTGGTGCGCCAGTCCCCCGCCAGCAGCAGCTCGACGGCGGCGACCCCGACCGCGCAGGCCAACGCGTTGGCCATGAACGTCGGGCCGTGCATCAGCGCACCCGCGTCGCCGGTGCTGATGGTGTGGGCGATCTCCGCGGTGCACAGCGTCGCGGCCAGCGTCAGATAACCGCCGGTCAGCCCCTTGCCGACACACATGATGTCGGGCCGCACGCCGACGTGGTCGGCCGCGAAGAGCTCACCGGTGCGGCCGAAACCGGTGGCGATCTCGTCGAAGATCAGGAGCACGCCGTGCCGGTCGCACAGCTCCCGCAGGTCGGTGAGGTAGCGCGGATCGTGGAAGCGCATCCCGCCCGCACCCTGGACCACCGGTTCGACGATCACCGCGGCCACCTCGTCGGCGTGCTCGGCGAGCAGGCGTTCGAACGCCGCCACGTACTCCGGGTCGTGGTCCCGTGGCACCGGGGGCGCGAACACCTGACGGGTCAGCACGTCGGTCCACATGTCGTGCATGCCGCCCTCGGGGTCGCACACGCTCATCGGGGTGAAGGTGTCGCCGTGGTAGCCACCGCGCCACGTCATCAGCCGCGTCTTGGCGGGCCGCCCGGCCGCACGCCAGTACTGCAGCGCCATCTTCACCGCCACCTCGACCGACACCGACCCCGAATCGGAGAAGAACACGGTGTCCAGACCGGCGGGCGTGATCTCCACGAGCAGCTGCGCCAGCCGGGCGGCCGGTTCGTGGGTGAGGCCGCCGAACATGACGTGGTTCATCGTGGCCAACTGCGCGCTGATCGCCGCGTCGAGCACGGGGTGGCCGTGCCCGTGGATGGCCGTCCACCACGAGCTCATCGCGTCGATGACGTCGACGGGCTCACCTCCGTCGGGGTCGGCGATCGTGATCCACGCACCCTTGGCGGCCAGCGCCACGACCGGCGGTAACGCGCCTGCGCCGATGGTGCTGTAGGGATGCCAGACGTGCGCGGCGTCCAGCGCACTGATCTGTTCGGGGGTCAATGCGGGCACGGAATTCGACACTAATGCGTCCCCCCGCGGAGGCCCCCGGACTGTGCGCGGCATGAGGTGTGCGCCGTTAGCGGGTAAATTAGCCGCCGACCATGAACACCCTCGCCCCCCACCGGCCGGCGGCTGGCACCGACCCGGGTACCGTCCGGAACACCGCGACGGGGACCCGGTCCTCAGGTTTCTACCGCCACGATCTGGACGGTCTGCGCGGGGTGGCGATCGCGCTCGTCGCGGTCTTCCACATCTGGTTCGGCAGGGTGTCCGGCGGCGTCGACGTCTTCCTCGCCCTGTCCGGCTTCTTCTTCGGCGGCCGGCTGCTGCGCATGGTCCTCACCCGGGGCGGTCCGCTGCGCCCCGTCCCCGAGGTCACCCGGCTCATCCGCAGGCTGCTGCCCGCCCTGGTCGTGGTGCTGGCCGCCTCGGCGGTGCTGACCATCCTGATCCAGCCGGAAACCCGCTGGGAGACCTTCGCCGACCAGAGCCTGGCCAGCCTCGGGTACTTCCAGAACTGGGAACTGGCGATCACCGCATCGGACTACCTGCGGGCCGGTGAGACGGTCAGCCCGCTGCAGCACATCTGGTCGATGTCGGTGCAGGGTCAGTTCTATCTCGCCTTCCTGCTGCTGATCTTCGCCGTCGCGCTGCCGCTGCGCCGGGTGATCCGGCGGCACCTGCGGGCCGTGCTGATCGTGCTGCTCACCGCGCTGACCGTCGCCTCGTTCGTCTACGCGGTGATCGCCCACAACACCGATCAGGCCACCGCCTACTACAACAGCTTCGCCCGGGCGTGGGAACTGCTCCTCGGCGCGCTGGCGGGGGCGCTGGTGCCCTACGTCAAATGGCCGACGTGGCTGCGCACCGTCGTCGGGACCGTCGCGCTGGGCGCGATCCTGGCGTGCGGCTGGCTGATCGACGGCGTCAAGGAGTTTCCCGGACCGTGGGCGCTGGTCCCGGTCGGCGCGGCCATCGCGTTCATCCTGTCGGCGGCCAACCGCGGCCGCTCCGAGCGCCTGCCGCTGCCCAACCGGCTGCTGGCCACCAAACCCTTCGTCACCCTCGGGTCGATGGCGTACTCGCTGTACCTGTGGCACTGGCCGCTGCTGATCTTCTGGTTGTCCTACAGCGGGCACAACCGGGTGGACTTCTGGCAGGGCGCGGGCGTGCTGGCCGTCTCCGCGGTGCTCGCCTGGCTGACCATGCGCTACATCGAGGAACCGCTGCGCTACCGCGCGTCGGCGCCCGCGGTCACCGCGGTCCCCCTGCGCACCCGCATGCGCAGGCCGACGATCGTGCTGGGCTCGGTGGTCGCGCTGCTCGGGGTGGCGCTGACCGCGACGTCGTTCACCTGGCGTGAGCACGTGACCGTCCAGCGGGCCAGCGGTGCGGAACTGGCCGGGCTGAACCCGCGCGACTATCCGGGCGCCAGGGCGCTGGTCGAGAAGGTGCGCGTGCCGAAGCTGCCGATGCGGCCGTCGGTGCTCGAGGCCAAGAAGGATCTGCCCGCCAGCACCATCGACGGCTGCATCAGCGACTTCGACAACGTCGGGGTCATCAACTGCACCTACGGCGACAAGACCGCACCGCGCACCATCGCGCTGGCAGGCGGTTCGCACGCCGAACACTGGGTGACCGCCCTGGACCTGCTCGGCCGCATGCACGGCTTCAAGGTCGTCACCTATCTCAAGATGGGCTGCCCGCTGACCACCGAGGAGATGCCGCTGGTCATGGGCGACAACCGCCCGTACCCCAAGTGCCATGAGTGGAACTCGCGGGTGATGCCCAAACTGCTCGCCGACAAACCCGACTACGTGTTCACCACCTCGACGCGGCCGTGGAACATCAAGGACGGCGACGTCATGCCGAGCAACTACCTCGGCATCTGGGAAGCGTTGTCGCGCAAGAAGATCCCGATTCTCGCCATGCGGGACACCCCGTGGCTGGTGCGCGACGGCGAACCGTACATCCCCGCGGACTGCCTGGCCGACGGCGGCGACTCGGTGTCCTGCGGCGTCGAACGGTCCAAGGTACTGTCCGACCGGAACCCGACACTCGACTACGTCAAGAAGTTCCCGATGCTCAAACCGCTGGACATGAGCAACGCGGTGTGCCGCGAGAATTACTGCCGCGTGGTGGAGGGGAACGTGTTGATCTACCACGATGCGCACCACATCTCGGCCACCTACATGCGCACGATGACCGCGGAACTGGGTCGTCAGATCGCCGCCGCCACCGGCTGGTGGTGACGCATGGCCCCGCACTCCGTCTGGCCCGGTGAGGCCTACCCGCTCGGCGCCACCTACGACGGCGCGGGCACCAACTTCTCGTTGTTCTCCGAAGTCGCCGAACGCGTCGAGCTGTGCCTGATCGCCAAGGACGGCACCGAGGAACGCATCGGCCTCGAGGAGGTCGACGGCTACGTCTGGCACGCTTATCTGCCGACGGTCGCGCCCGGGCAGCGGTACGGGTTCCGCGTGCACGGGCCGTGGGATCCGGCGGCCGGACACCGCTGCGATCCGAGCAAGCTGCTGCTCGACCCCTACGGCAAGGCCTTCCACGGCGCCTTCGAATTCGGGCAGGCGCTCTACTCCTACGACATGGCCGCCGAGGACCTCGCCTCCGGCGGCACTCCCCCGGGCATCGACTCGCTGGGCCACACCATGACCAGCGTCGTGATCAACCCGTTCTTCCAGTGGGGTTCGGACCACGCGCCGCGTACCCCCTACCACGACACGGTGATCTACGAGGCGCACGTCAAGGGGATGACCCAGCGCCATCCCGCGATCCCCGAGGAACTGCGCGGCACCTACGCCGGGCTCTGCCACCCGGCCATCATCGACCACCTGAAGTCACTGAACGTCACCGCGATCGAGCTCATGCCGGTGCACCAGTTCATGCACGACCACCGGCTGCTCGACCTCGGACTGCGTAACTACTGGGGTTACAACACCTTCGGCTTCTTCGCCCCGCACAACGAGTACGCCGCGACCAAGTACGCCGGCGGTGCGGTCGCCGAGTTCAAGGCCATGGTCCGGACATTCCACGCCGCCGGTATCGAGGTCATCCTCGACGTCGTCTACAACCACACCGCCGAGGGCAACCACCTCGGGCCCACCGTGAACTTCCGCGGCATCGACAACGCCGCCTACTACCGGCTGCTCGACGACGACAAGCGGTACTACAAGGACTTCACCGGAACCGGCAACAGCCTCAACGCCCGCCATCCGCACACGCTGCAGCTCATCATGGACTCGCTGCGGTACTGGGTGCTGGAGATGCACGTCGACGGGTTCCGGTTCGACCTGGCTTCCACGCTGGCGCGCGAACTGCACGACGTCGACCGGCTCAGCGCGTTCTTCGACCTCGTCCAGCAGGATCCGGTGGTCAGTCAGGTCAAACTGATCGCCGAACCGTGGGACATCGGCGAGGGCGGTTACCAGGTCGGCAATTTCCCAGGTTTGTGGACCGAGTGGAACGGGCAATATCGCGACACTGTGCGTGATTACTGGCGGGGCGAGCCCGCAACCCTCGGCGAATTCGCCTCCCGGCTCACGGGGTCATCGGACCTGTACGAGGCCACCGGACGGCGACCCAGCGCATCGATCAACTTCGTGACCTGTCACGACGGGTTCACGATGCGAGACCTGGTGTCCTACAACGAAAAACACAACTTCGCCAACGGCGAGGACAACCGCGACGGCGAGAGCCACAACCGGTCGTGGAATTGCGGGGTGGAGGGCCCCACCGACGATCCGGAGATCAACGCGCTGCGCGACAAGCAGATGCGCAACATGCTCGCCACGCTGATGGTCAGCCAGGGCACGCCGATGATCGCCCACGGCGACGAGATCGGCCGCACCCAGCAGGGCAACAACAACGTCTACTGCCAGGACTCCGAGCTGTCGTGGATGGACTGGTCGCTGTGTGAGACCAGCGCCGACCTGCTGGAATTCACCCGTAAGGTGGTCGCGTTCCGCAAACGCCACCCGGTGTTCCGGCGCCGCCGGTTCTTCGAGGGCAAACCGATCCGCAGCGGCGACCAGGTCCGCGACATCGCGTGGCTGACACCCGCGGGCTCGGAGATGACCCCCGAGGACTGGGGTGCGGGGCTGGGCAGCTGCGTGGCGGTGTTCCTCAACGGGGAGGCCATCCCGACACCCGACTCCCGCGGCGAGCGCGTCGTCGACGATTCGTTCCTGCTGTGCTTCAACTCCCACGACCACGTCCAGGACTTCGTCACCCCCGACGGTGACTACGCCCAGATGTGGACCGGCGACCTGGACACCGCCGACCCGGCCGGCGAGACCGACGTCGTGGTCCCGGCCGGCGAGAAGATCACGCTGCAGCCGCGCTCGCTGCTCGTTCTGCGGAAGACGGCGTGATGGCGCCCCGGCCCGTGCTGTCGACCTACCGGCTGCAGATGCGCGGTGACGCGTTCACCCTCGCCGACGCCGAGGAGCTGGTCGACTATCTCGACGACCTCGGCGTCTCCCACCTGTACCTGTCCCCCATCCTCACCGCGGTCGAGGGCTCCACCCACGGCTACGACGTCACCGATCCGACGACGGTGTCGGCCGCACTCGGCGGCGCCGACGCGCTCGCGTCGCTGTCGGCGGCGGCCAAGGCCCGCGGGCTCGGGCTGGTCGTGGACATCGTGCCCAACCACGTCGGTGTGGACGATCCGCAGCAGAACCGGTGGTGGTGGGATCTCCTCACCCACGGCCGCGAATCGCAGTACGCGGACTACTTCGACGTGGACTGGACCGCCGATCCGGACGGGCGCATCCTGCTGCCCGTCCTGGGGTCGGATTCCGACGTCGCCGATCTGACCGTCGACGGGGACACCCTGCGCCTCGGTGACCTGGTGTTCCCGGTCGCACCCGGCACCGGTGAGGGTGCAGGCCCCGAGGTGCACGACCGCCAGCACTACCGGCTGATCGGCTGGCGAAACGGCATCTGCGGATACCGCCGGTTCTTCTCGATCACCTCGCTGGCCGGGCTGCGCCAGGAGGACCCCGCGGTCTTCCAGGCCACCCACTCCGAGGTCAAGCGGTGGTTCACCGACGACATCGTCGACGGCATCCGCATCGACCACCCCGACGGTCTGTCCGATCCGCCCGGCTACCTGAGGTGGCTGCGTGACCTCGTCGGCCCGCAGGCCTGGATCGTCATCGAGAAGATCCTTGCCGTCGACGAGCCGCTGGACCCGACCCTGCCGGTCGCGGGCACCACCGGCTACGACGCGCTGCGCGAGACCGGTGGGGTCTTCATCGACCCGGCCGGCGCCGAGGCGCTCACCACGCTCTACGAGACCACCGGCGCCGACTACGCCGCGATGCCGAAGGCCGCCCGCGCGCTGAAGGTCGAAGCGGTCACCACCACGCTGGGCAGCGAGCTGGCACGCCTGTGCCGGACGGTTGTCGCCGCCACCGGTCAGGACCACCCCGACCTGCCGACCGCGATCGCCGCGGTGATCAGCAACCTCGGGGTGTACCGGTCGGACTATCCGGCTCTGTCGATGGTCCTGCCGATGGCGATCGCCGAAACGCTCTCGGAGCAGCCGAGTTTCGCACCGGCGCTGGAGATCTTCGCCACCGCGGTCGCGGGCAGCCGGGAGACCGCGGTGCGGTTCCAGCAGCTGTGCGGGGCGGCCACCGCCAAGGCCATGGAGGACTGCCTGTTCTACCGCGACGCCCGTCTGGTGTCGCTCAACGAGGTCGGCGGCGAACCGGAGTGGTTCGGGGTGTCGCCTGCCGAGTTCCACCAGCGTGCCGCCGCCCGCGCCGCGCTGTGGCCGCAGGCGATGACCACGCTGACGACCCACGACACCAAACGCGGTGAGGACGTGCGCGCCCGCGTCGGGGTGCTCTCACAGGTGCCGTCGCTGTGGGCGCAGTACGTCGAGGCGTGGACGCAGCGCACCCCGCCGCCCGACGCCGCGACGGGACTATTCCTGCTGCAGAACATGTTCGGGGTGTGGCCCACCAGCGGTGCGGTCACCGACGAGCTGCGGCAGCGGTTGCACGCCTACGCCGAGAAGGCGATCCGCGAAGCGGCCGTCCACACCACGTGGAACGACCAGGACAGCGAGTTCGAATCCGGTGTGCACACCTGGATCGACAGCATCATCGACGGTCCGGTGGGCACCGAACTCACCCGACTGGTCGAACAACTCGACCCGCACGCCCGCACGGACAGCCTCGGCCAGAAGCTGCTGGCTCTGACCGGGCCGGGGGTGCCCGACGTGTACCAGGGCACCGAGCTGTGGGAGGACAGCCTGGTCGACCCGGACAACCGCCGTCCGGTCGACTACGCGCAGCGCCGCACCGAACTGAAGACGCTGCAGCATCCCAAGTTGCGGGTGGTGCGCGCCGCACTGCACGCGCGCCGCGACCGGCCGCAGACGTTCCTCGACGGCGGATACACCCCGGTCCTGGCGCGCGGCGCGGCCGCCGACCACGTGGTGGCGTTCCTGCGCGGTGACGACGTGCTCACCGCCGTCACCCGCCACACCGTACGGCTGCACGAAACCGGTTGGGGCGACACCGAAGTCGCACTGCCCGCGGGTACGTGGACCGACCGCATCACCGGAAAGGCGTTCAGCGGCACCGTCGCCGCCGCCGATCTGTTCGCCGAACTGCCCACCGTCCTGCTGGAGCGTGACCATGCCTGAATTCGCGGTGTGGGCGCCACGGCCCGACCGGGTGCAACTCGACGTCGACGGGACGCTGCACCCGATGACACGAGGTGAGGACGACTGGTGGCGTGCTGAGGTGGACGCCGCCCCCGACGCCCGCTACGGCTTCGTCCTCGACGACGATCCGAAGATCTTGCCGGATCCGCGCTCGGCCCGCCAGCCCGACGGGGTGCACGAACGTTCCCAGCTGTGGCAGCCCGCGGCCGACGCGTGGACCGACGACGCCTGGGCCGGCCGCGCGATCGAGGGCGCCGACAAGGGCCAGGTGATCTACGAACTGCACACGGGGACGTTCACCCCGGAGGGCACGCTCGACGCCGCGATCGGCAAGCTCGACTACCTGGTCGACCTCGGCGTCGACTTCGTCGAACTGATGCCGGTGAACGCGTTCGGCGGCACCCACGGCTGGGGCTACGACGGGGTGCTCTGGTACGCCGTGCACGAACCCTACGGCGGCCCGGACGCGCTGATCCGGTTCGTCGACGCCTGCCACGGCAAGGGGCTCGGCGTGCTCATCGACGCCGTGTTCAACCACCTCGGACCGTCGGGCAACTACCTGCCGAAGTTCGGGCCCTACCTGTCGTCGGGCAGCAACCCGTGGGGTGAGTCGATCAACATCGCCGACGCCGAGGCCGACGAGGTCCGCCGCTACATCCTCGACTGCGCGCTGCGGTGGATGCGCGACTTCCACGCCGACGGGCTGCGCCTCGACGCGGTGCACGCACTGGTCGACACCACCGCCATCCACATCCTCGAGGAACTGTCCGCCGAAACCGACGCGCTGGCAACAGAACTCGGCAGGCCGCTGTCGCTGATCGCCGAGAGCGACATGAACGACCCGCGACTGATCACCCCGCGCGAGCAGGGCGGCCTCGGCATGACCGCGCAGTGGGACGACGACATCCACCACGCGATCCACGCCGCGGTCTCGGGTGAGACGCAGGGCTACTACGGCGACTGGGGCACCATCGAGGCGCTGGCGCAGACGCTGCGCGGCGGGTACTTCCACGCGGGCACGTACTCGTCGTTCCGCCACCGCCGCCACGGCCGCCCGCTGGACACGACCGCCATCCCGGCCACCCGCCTGCTCGCCTACACGCTGACCCACGACCAGGTCGGCAACCGGGCCGTCGGCGACCGGCCGTCGCAGAACCTCGACACCGGTCAGCTCGCGGTCAAAGCGGCGCTGGCGCTCGGCTCGCCCTACACCGCGATGCTGTTCATGGGTGAGGAGTGGGGTTCGTCGTCACCGTTCCAGTTCTTCAGTTCCCATCCGGAACCGGAGCTGGCACGGGCGACCGCCGAAGGCCGCAAGAAGGAGTTCGCCGAACACGGGTGGGACGCCGACGAGATCCCCGATCCGCAGGATCCGCAGACCTTCCTGCGGTCCAAGCTCAAGTGGGACGAGATCGACGAGGGCGACCACGGCCGGCTACGGCAGCTCTACCGCGAGCTGATTACATTGCGGCACAACGAATCCGACCTCGCCGATCCGTGGCTGGACAATCTGCGCGTCGACTACGACGAAGCGGCGAAGTGGATCGTCATGCACCGGGGTGCGCTGTCGATCGCGTGCAACCTCGGCACCGACGCGGCGACGGTTCCCGTCAGCGGTGAGGTGGTGCTGGCGTGGGGCGACCCGACCGCCGAGGGTGAGGGCACGCGACTGGACGGCCACTCGTTCGCGGTGGTGCGGCGCGCCGGCTAGAGCAGGTAGCGGTAGGCCGGCGAATCGGGTTCCAGCGCCTCGACGTGCATGTCCGAGCTGCGCATGCGGGTCAGCAGCCCGTCGAAGTCGGCGGCCGAGCCCAGCTCGATGCCGACCAGCGCCTCGCCGGTCTCCCGGTTGTTGCGCTTGACGTACTCGAACAGCGTGATGTCGTCGTTCGGCCCGAGCACCTCGTCGAGGAACCGGCGCAGCGCGCCCGGCTCCTGCGGGAAGTCGACCAGGAAGTAGTGCTTGAGGCCGAGATGCACCAGCGACCGCTCGAGGATCTCGCCGTAGCGGGAGACGTCGTTGTTGCCGCCGGAGATCAGGCAGACCACGGTCGAACCCGGTTCGACGTTGGCCTCGAGCAGTCCGGCCACCGACAGCGCGCCCGCCGGCTCGGCGATGATGCCTTCGTTCTGGTACAGGTCGAGCATGGCGGTGCACACCGCACCCTCGTCCACCGTGGTCAGCGACACCATGTCACCCGCGGCCTGTAGGGCGGCGAACGGCAGCCGGCCCGCGCGGTTGACCGCGGCGCCGTCGACGAACTGGTCGACGTGGTCGAGGGTGACCGGCTCCCCCGCCGTCAGCGCCGCGATCATCGATGCCGCGCCCGCCGGTTCCACGCCGAGCACCGCGGTGTTCGACGTGCGCTCGGCGAGGTAGGTGGTGATGCCTGCGATGCAGCCGCCGCCGCCCACCGGGACGATCACCAGATCCGGTTCGGCGTCGAGGTCGTCGAGGATCTCCGGGGCGATCGTGCCCTGACCGGCCATCGTGCGGATGTCGTCGTAGGGCGGCACCAGCGTGGCGCCGGTGCGGGCGACGTCGTCGATCGCGGCCGCGGCGGCCAGGTCGTAGGTGGCGCCGACGGCGATCAGTTCGATGAAATCGCGGCCGTGGTAGCGGATCCGGTCACGCTTCTGCTTGGGGGTCTTCGCCGGGACGTACACCCGGCCCTTGATGCCCATCGTCCGGCACGCCAGCGCGAAACCCTGGGCGTGGTTGCCCGCCGACGAGCAGACCACACCCGCGGCGATCTCGGCGTCGGTGAGCTGCGAGAGCAGGTTGAACGCGCCGCGCAGTTTGTAGGAGCGCACGGCCTGCAGGTCCTCGCGCTTGAGGTAGACCTGCGCGCCGGTGATCTCGGAGAGCCGCTCGGAGAACTGCAGCGGCGTGCGGATGACCACGTCGAGAATTCGCTGAGCGGCCTCGTCGATGCCGGCCGCGGTGATCGGCGACGTACGGGGGGCTTGGCTCAGTTCGGCGGACACCGGTCAATGGTGCCACTGCCCCGTTTCGAGAGGGAAATTCTCACTCCACCGGGGTGAGCACGAACACGGGAATCTCCCGGTCGGTCTTCTTCTGATAGTCGGCGTAGTCGGGATAGGCCTCGACGGCCCGCTCCCACCACTGCGCCTTCTCCTCCCCGAACACCTCGCGTGCGTCGTACTCCTTGGTGACGGTTTTGTCCTGGAGTTCCACCCGCGGGTTCTGCTTGATGTTGAAGTACCAGACCGGGTGCTTGGGCGCGCCGCCCAGCGACGCGACGACCGCGTACTCGCCCTGGTGCTCGACCCGCATCAGCGGCGTCTTGCGGAGCTTGCCGCTCTTCGCGCCGACGGTGGTGAGCAGGATGATCGGTCTGCCGTTGAGTTCGGTGGCCTCTGTCCCACCCGACTCCATGTACTTCTCGGCCTGTTCCCGGGCCCAATCCGATGTGCTGGGTTCATATTCTCCGATGAGTGGCATGAAACCAGCTTAGGCGGGTACAAGTCAGTCGTCCTGAACCTGAGTTTCGGTTAGCCGAAAACTTTGTTGAGAGGTATCGTTGACACTATGACCACGGCAGGCAACTTCCGCTCGACCGTCGCTCGCGCGGCGTGCGACGTGAGCGTCGCCGGGGTTCCGTGGCCGGCCTACAAGGTGATCGCGCTGCTCGCCGGTTTGGCCACCTTCCTCGTGGTCGGCGCCTTCACGATGAGCGCCGCACCCGCTGTGCTGTCCGCAGCGGGTATCGCCACGGTCAGCTGGGTCGGTTTCGGCCTGGTCTGCGCCAGCCGCCGTTAATCCTCGACCAGGTCGCGCAGCGTCTCCAGGTCGGCGAGCACCGCGGCCGCATCCGCCTCGAACTCCTCGTCGGACATCCCGGCCCGCCGCCGCAGGCTGAACACCACTTCGCAGCGCGGCTCCCCCGGTCCGGCGGGCACCACGCGCAGCGGGTTGTACACCGCCTCACCGTCGGGCAGCCGGACCAGATGGTCGAGTACACCGAACGCGTTGGGCGGGGAGAACTCGACGACGACCTCGCCCATCGGCGAGTCGGCCACCCAGCCCTGCGGGCCCTGCCGCAGATCGCCCGACGCCAGACCGGCCGCCCACCGCGGCCACGTCTGCGGATCGGCCGTGAAGTCGTAGACCGTTTCGGCAGCCGCCTGGATCCAGACCGCGATGTGCCGGGACTCGGTGTCGTTGTGCATCACGCCATCGTCTCGCATTGGTCGACGGGCGCGTGGATGCCGCAGGTGCAGTCGTCGAGCGAGGGACACGTGCACCGCATCCCCCACTCGACGACCTCGCGCGCTCGTCTCAGCGCGTCGATCTGAGCGTCGATCTCGATCAGCTTGGCCGCGCCCAGTTCGCGGCTGGCCAACCGGCCGGGACCAGTGTCGGCGAACAGCACCGCGATCTCGTCCAGCCGGAAGCCCGCCACCTTGCACAACCGGATCACCTCGATCCGGGTCAGCGCCGATGCGTCGTAGCGGCGCTGCCCCCCGAAGCGCCGGGCCGCGGACAGCAACCCGACCTGCTCGTAGTACCGCAGCGTCGTCGCCGCGACACCCGTGCGGCGCGCCACCTCACCGATCGTCAGATCCGCCACCGTCGGCTCCTTCCCGGGGTTGACTTCGAGTCGACTCTAAGTCGTTGACTGGCAACCATGGACGCCCTCGCCGCACTACGCCGGTCCCGCTATGCACTGCTGCGGTCCTACCGCCGCGACGGCACCCCGGTCGACACCCCGATCTGGTTCCACCTCGACGGTGCGACGCTGGTCTTCCGCACCAAGATCGGTCCGAAGACCACGCGGATCAGCCGCAATCCCGGCGTCGAGGTCCGCGTCTGTGACCACCGCGGTCGGGTCAGTGACGACGCCCCGGCGTTGGCCGGCCGTGCGACGATCCTGCGCGGAGCGGACGCGCAGTCCGCGAACCGCGCGCTGCACCGGCGCTACGGCTGGCAGTACAACATCGTGCCGCTACTGAGGATCCCCGGCGTCCGTAACGTGCACAGCGGGTTGCCGCTGCGGGAGAAACTGCGCAAGGCCCGTGACCGCGGCGTGTGGGAGGACAGCGCGATCGTGCGCGTCGAGTTCTAGGTACGCACCGGACCGGTCGCCGGCCGAGAGCGCAGGATGCCGACGATTCGGTCTCGCAACGCATCTGCCAGCACCGGCTGCGCGTCCGCGTCGAGCTCGTCCAGCGTCCGCGCGGCCGCCTGCAACATCGTGAGGTCTCGGCCCGGGAGCGCCGTCAGGAAGGCGACCGGATCGAGTGGGCCGACGTCGGCGACTTCGGCGTATCGCTGGAGGACATCCCACCATCGCCGCAGGCACGCCCTCTCCTCGAGCAGCTGGAACGCCGGCCACTCGACGTCCGACCCGGCCAAGCACAGCCGCATGGCGGGGCCGTCGTGCAGTGGGTGACCGTGTTCGCCGTGTTCCCGGAACAGCACCTGCACCTGGAAACACGTCTGTGGCACAGCGGATGTCGAGGTGAACGAGATGCGGTGCCAGTACCCGCCGAGCGGACAGCTGTAGACCACGCCCTGTATGCCGGGCAGCGGATCACCGGGTGGTTGCGTCACCGATCCGCCGCCCGGGTCGACGAGCATCTGCCCGTCGACCGACCATCCGACATAGGGATGGCCCGAATGCTGGAATGACAACGTGACCGTCTGAGTGAAGGTCTGCTGCCATCCGATCCAGATCCCGTGGCGACACGGTCTCGGGTGCCGGTCGTAGTCCTCGGTCACCAGGTGGCCGCCGGTGACCGTTCGGACATCGCTCTCGACTACCAGCTCACCGGCCATCGGGTCCCCCTCACCGTCGTGATCGCAGTAGGTCACCTACCGCCGATTGTGAGTCCCGGTGCGGGCGAAGGGGGCGGATCAACAGAACCCGCCTCCAATTCAGCCGCCGAGGCAGCCCGGGCCCAGCAGGGCCTTGAGGTCACCCATGAGCGCCGACGACGGTGTCACCTGCAGCGACTGGTCCAGCTCCAGGGTGGTGATCCGCTCACCATTGATCAGCCGGAGGTGCACCTTTGACGTCCCTGGATGGTTGGCCAGCACCTGTTTGAGCGCGGTCACCTTGTCGACCGTGCACTGCCGGGTCGGCAGGCTGACCGCCAGCGGCCGGTCGGCCTGGGCGCTGGAGAAGTCGGGGACCACGAGTTCGTGGGCGATCAGCGCGATGCGGTCGTCGCGGGCGGCGACCTTGGCCTTCACCAGCACCACCACGTCGTCGGCGATCTCCGCGCCGAACACCGAGTACGTCTGCGGGAAGAACAGCACCTCGATACCGCCGGTGAGGTCCTCCAATTGCGCTGAGGCCCAGGGCAATCCGTTCTTGTTCACCCGGCGGTTCACCGACGCGAGGATGCCGCCGACGAGCACCTGCGCATCGTTGGCGACGTCACCGTCGAGGATCGCCGGGATCTGCGTGTCGACCTGGTTGGCGAGCAGGTGCGCGACCCCGTTGAGCGGATGCCCGGACACATAGAGGCCCAGCATTTCCCGTTCGAGGGCGAGTTTGTGCTTGTCCTCCCACTCCTCGTCGGGCACCTTGATGCTGAACACCGAATCTGTGGCCGTGTCCGCGCCGCCGAACAGGTCGAACTGACCCATCGCCTCGGCTTTCTTGGTCCCGAGCACCGAATCCACCGCATCGGTGTGGATCAGGAAGAGCCCCTTGCGGGGGTGCCCGAGGGAGTCGAACGCGCCGGCCTTGATCAGCGACTCCGTCACCTTCTTGTTGCAGGCGGCGATGTCGATCTTGTTGAGGTAGTCGGAGAAGTCGGTGTACTTACCCTTCTCGGTGCGCGTGTTCACCAGCGAGGCAACGACATTGGCGCCGACATTGCGGACCGCGCCGAGGCCGAACCGGATGTCGTTGCCGACGGAGGCGAAGTTCTGCACCGACTCGTTGACGTCGGGCGGCAGCACCGTGATGCCGAGGCGGCGGCAGTCGGCCAGGTACACCGCGGCCTTGTCCTTGTCGTCGCCGACGGAGGTGAGCAGACCCGCCATGTACTCGGCCGGGAAGTTGGCCTTCAGGTACGCCGTCCAGTACGACACCAGCCCGTAGCCCGCGGCGTGCGATTTGTTGAACGCGTACCCGGCGAACGGAAGGATGGTGTCCCACAGGGCTTTCACCGCACCTTCGGAGAACCCGTTGGCGGTCATACCCTCCCGGAAGCCCTTGTACTCGGCCTCGAGCACCTCGAGCTTCTTCTTGCCCATGGCCTTACGCAGCGCGTCGGCCTTGCCCATCGTGTACGAGGCGACCTTCTGGGCGATGAACATGATCTGCTCTTGGTAGACGATCAGGCCGTAGGTCTCGGAGAGGATCTCCTTGAGCGGTTCCTCGAGTTCGGGGTGGATCGGTTTGATCGGCTGGCGGCCGTTCTTGCGGTCGGCGTAGTCGTTGTGGGCGTTCATGCCCATCGGACCGGGGCGGTACAGCGCCAGCACCGCGACGATGTCGTTGAACTCGGTGGGCTGCATGCGGCGCAGCAGATCCCGCATCGGGCCGCCGTCGAGCTGGAACACCCCGAGGGTGTCGCCGCGGCCGAGCAGTTCGTAGGCCTTCGGATCATCGAGGGCCAGCGATTCCAGATCCAGGTCGATGCCGCGGTTGGCCTTGATGTTCTCGATGCAGTCCCCGATGATCGTCAGGTTCCGCAGCCCGAGGAAGTCCATTTTCAGCAGGCCGATGGCCTCACACGACGGGTAGTCCCACCCGGTGATCACCGCACCGTCCTGCGGGCGGCGCCACAGCGGGATCGCGTCGATGAGCGGTTCGGAGCTCATGATCACCGCGCAGGCGTGCACGCCGGCGTTGCGCACGAGGCCTTCGAGCCCGCGGGCGGTCTCGTAGATGGTGCGCACGTCGGGGTCGGTGTCGATCAGCGCGCGGACCTCGGCAGCCTCCTTGTACCGCTCGTGGGTGGGGTCGGTGATGCCCGACACCGGGATGTCCTTGGCCATGATCGGCGGCGGCAGCGCCTTGGTGATCCGGTCGGCGATCGCGAAACCGGGCTGGCCGTAGTGCACGCGCGCCGAATCCTTCAGCGCCGCTTTGGTCTTGATGGTGCCGAAGGTGATGACCTGGGCGACCCGGTCACTGCCCCACTTGTTGGCGGCGTAGCGCAGCATCTCGCCGCGGCGACGGTCGTCGAAGTCGATGTCGATATCGGGGGCGGACGGGCGTTCGGGGTTGAGGAACCGCTCGAACAGCAGCCCGTGCGGGATCGGATCGATGTTGGTGATGCCGAGGGCGTAAGCCACCAGCGAACCGGCCGCCGACCCGCGGCCGGGACCGACGCGGATGTCGACGGACTTCGCGTAGTTGATCAGGTCGGCGACGATGAGGAAGTACGACGGGAAACCCTTGTCGCAGATGACCTTGATCTCGTAGTCGGCGCGTTCGACGTACTCGCCCGGCACCGCCCCGCCCGCGTGCTTGAAGCGGCGTTCCAGCCCCGCCATCACCTCGTGGTGCAGCCACGTCGCCTGATCGTGCCCCTCGGGGACGGGGAAGATCGGCATCCGGTCGCGCGGGGTCCACACGTCGGCGTAGGACTGCACGCGCTCGGCGATCAGCAGCGTCGAATCGCAGGCGCCGGGGACCTGACCGTCCCACAGCGCGCGCATCTCGGCCGCGGACTTCAGGTAGTAGCCGTCCCCGTCGAATTTGAAGCGGGTGGGGTCCGAGAGGGTCTTACCGGTCTGGATGCACAGCAGCGCCTCGTGGTTCTGCGAGGCGTCGCGGGTGACGTAGTGGCAGTCGTTGGTGGCCAGCGGCGGGATCCCGAGCTTCTTGCCGACCTCGAGCAGTCCCTCGCGGACGCGGCGCTCGATGTCGAGGCCGTGGTCCATGAGTTCGAGGAAGAAGTTGTCGGGGCCGAAGATCTCCCGCCACTTCGCGGCGGCCTCCAGCGCCTCGCGGTCGTGGCCGAGGCGCAGCCGGGTCTGCACCTCGCCCGAGGGGCAGCCCGTGGTGGCGATGATGCCCTCGGCGTGTTCGGCGATGATCTCGGCGTCCATGCGGGACCACTTGCCGAGCTGCCCCTCGAACGAGGCCAGCGACGACAGCTTGAACAGGTTGCGCAGACCCGTCGCGTTCTCGGCGACCATCGTCATGTGGGTGTAGGAACCGCTGCCCGACACGTCGTCGGACTTCTGGCTCGGATCGCCCCACAGGACGCGCTTGGTGTCGAAGCGCGACGCGGGTGCGATGTAGGCCTCGATCCCGATGATCGGTTTGATGCCCGCGTCGGTGGCCGCGTTGTAGAACTCGCTGGCGCCGAACATGTTTCCGTGGTCGGTCATGCCGATCGCGGGCATCTCGAGGCGTTGTGCCTCCGCCAGCATCGGTTTGACCTTGGCGGCACCGTCCAGCATCGAATACTCGGTGTGGTTGTGCAGGTGAACAAAAGACCCCGAGGACCGACCGTCTGAACCACTCATAGGGTCGTCAGTCTAGGACCGCCGTCCGACACCCTTCGGCGTGTCGTGATGCGTGTCTTCGGCCACGTCCTCGCGGGGCGCCGGCACGAGCCCGCGGGCGAACATCCCGAACAGCTGATCGGCGATCACACCCAGGCTGGCGGGGCCGTCGGTGAAGCCCGCGTAGAAGGCCATCCCGTAGAGCACGACGTGGATCAGGTCCGCCACACCGTCGACGTCGGTGTCCTCGTCGAGCTCCCCGCGCCGGACCGCGTCGTCGACCAGCCGGACCAGGAAGGCGCGGACCGGCGATTCGCTGAACACCTGCAGTTCGGGGTTGCGCTGGGGTTCGAGCCGCGCGCTGATGAGGAACGGCACGATCGAGGTGTCCCTGGCGTCCACCCGGCGCATGTCTTCCACGAAGGCCGCCAGCCGGTCCAGTAATCGCTCGTGCCGCAAGGCCTGCGCGGCGCTGTCGCGCACGATGTCGCCGATCTCGGTGATGATCGCCTCGAAGACCTCTTCGCGGGTGGCGAAGTAGTAGTGCAGGGTGGGCCTGCTCAGCCCGGTCCGCTCGGCGATGGCCTGGAACGTCATCCCGGAGTAGCCGCGTTCGATCAGGACGATCCGGCCGGCGCGCACGATCTGGCGGCGGGTTTCGGCGGAATCGGCCCCCACCGGGCGACCGCGTGCACGCGTCACCGCCCTCGTCCGACCCCTCCGCTGCACCAGCAAACGGTAAGACACACTGTTACGCTAGGCAACTGTCTGTCCGGCAAACGTAATGTCGTGTCGACAACAATGGTTGCCATAACGGAACGCCGGTTCCGTGTTACCTGATGAGGGGCGCTAGCCCTCCCGGGCCGGTATTTGCCCCTCGCTCGGCTCGGTCTGGGTGTCGCGCACCGGCCTGCGCCGCACCGCGTCGACGGCGAGCAGCGTGAGCGCGACCCAGATGAGCGCGAAGCCGATCCAGCGGCCCACTGGCATCGGCTCGTGACCGATGAACACCCCCCAGGCCATCTGCAGACCGGGGTTGACGTAGAACAACAGCCCCATCGTCACCAATGGCAACCGCTGCGCGGCCGCCCCGAACAGCAGCAGCGGGATCGCGGTGACCGGGCCCGCGAGCAGCAGCAGACCGGCGTGCCCGGCGCCCTCGCTGAGGAAGTGACCGGCACCGGTGGCCTCGAGCGCGATGATGTAACCACCGGCGAACGGCAGCGCGACCAGCGTCTCCACCGCGACGCTGACCCGCGGGTCCGCGGTGACCACCTTCTTCACCAGACCGTAGAACGCGAACGACAGCGCCAGCGCGAACGCGATGTAGGGCGGTTCGCCGACCTCGACGGTCAGCAGCACGACCGCGCCGACGGCGAGCGCCAGCGCTCCCTGCTGCCAGCGGTTGATCCGCTCGCGGAACACCAGCACCCCGATCGCCACGCTGATCAGCGGGTTGATGAAGTAGCCGAGGGCGGCGTCGACCACGTGGGAGTGGGTGGCCGCCCAGATGTAGACCCCCCAGTTCATCGATATCAGCGCCGATGCGACGACCAGCAGCAGCCAGGTGCGCCACCCCAGCCGGCGCAGGTCGCCCAGGTGGCGGGTGACCGCGAGCAGCAGCATGAGGAACACCACGCTCCACACGATGCGGTGGGCCAGGATCTCCAGCGAACCGCTGGGCAGCAACAGCAGGAAGAAGCCCGGACACAGGCCCCACCAGACGTACGCTCCGAGACCGTAGAGCAGGCCGCCGTTGCGCCGGGTCACCGCGCGTGCTGACGCAGCACGTCGAGAGCGTGCTGCAGGTCGGCGGGATACGGGCTGGTGATCTCGACCCGGCGGCCGTCGGCCGGATGCGCGAACGCCAGCGACCGGGCGTGCAGCCACTGCCGTTCCAGACCGAGGCGTTTGGCCAGCGTCGGATCCGCGCCGTAGGTCAGGTCACCGCAGCACGGATGGTGCAGGGCGGCGAAGTGCACCCGGATCTGGTGGGTGCGGCCGGTCTCCAGCTCGACGTCGAGCAGGCTGGCGGCCTGGAACGCCTCGAGCGTGTCGTAATGGGTGACGCTGTGCCTGCCGCCCTCGGTGACCGCGAACTTCCAGTCGTTGCCGCGGTGCCTGCCGATCGGCGCGTCGATGGTGCCGCTGCTCGGATCGGGGTGCCCCTGCACCAGTGCGTGGTACTGCTTGTCGACGGTGCGCTGCTTGAACGCCCGCTTGAGCACGGTGTACGCGCGTTCCGACAACGCCACCACCATCACCCCCGAGGTGCCGACGTCGAGCCGGTGCACGATGCCCTGCCGTTCGTGGATCCCCGAGGTGCTGATCCGGAACCCGGCCGCGGCCAGCCCGCCAAGCACCGTGGGACCGTGCCAGCCGACGGTCGCGTGGGCGGCCACCCCCGGCGGCTTGTCGACGGCGACGATGTCGTCGTCGGAGTACAGGATCGACATGCCCTCGATCTCGACCGGGGTGTTCTCGACCGGCGGGGGCGCCGCGGGCAGCCGCACCTCCAGCCAGGCACCCGCGGTGAGCCGGTCGGACTTGCCCGCGGGCACGCCGTCGAGGTCCACCCCGCCGTCCTCGGCCAGCGCCGCCGCGGCGGTGCGCGAGAGTCCCAGCAGCCGCGCCAGTCCGGCGTCGACCCGCATTCCGCCCAGCCCCTCCGGCACGGGCATCGACCGTGTGGACACTATGACCGGTCGGCCTCGGCTTGAACAGACGGCTGGGGCTGCCTCCGACCCACGGTGTCGAAGTCGAAGCCGAACAAGGACAGCACCACCAGCAGGATCGCCCCGCCGACCACCGACGGGTCGGCCACGTTGAACACCGGCCACCAGCCGATGGACAGGAAGTCCACGACGTGGCCGCGCAGCGGTCCCGGCGAGCGGAAGAAGCGGTCGATGAGGTTGCCCATCGCACCGCCGAGGATCAGCCCCAGCCCGAGCGCCCACCAGGGCGACACCAGCCGCCTGCCCATCCACACGATGCCGATCACCACACCGGTCGCCACCAGCGTGAGCACCCACGTGTAGCCGGTCGCCATCGAGAACGCCGCACCGGAGTTGCGCACCAGCGTCCAGGTCACCGTGTCGCCGATGATCGATACCGGCTGACCAGGAGTCAGCAACCGCACGGCGAGCACTTTGGTCACGATGTCGAGCACCAGGACGACGGCCGCGACCGACAACAGCAGGCCCAACCGCCGTCGCGGGCGGGGCGCCGGCTCGACCGGGGTGGTGGGCTCGGCGTCACCCGATGTTTCGTCAGTCACCACACCATCATCCCAAACCGCGCATAGGGAACAATTCCGCACGTGAGCCTCGTCGTGATCACCACCGGCGGCACCATCGCCACCAGCACCGACGCCGACGGTGTGCGTCGCCCCACCCGCACCGGCGCGGACCTGACGGCGGGCCTGGACGTGGCGGTGGTCGATCTGCTCGGCAAGGACAGCTCCCAACTGGTCCCCGCCGACTGGGACCGCATCGGCGCTGCGGTGCGGGCGGCCGACGCCGACGGCGCGGGCGGTGTGGTGATCACCCACGGCACCGACACCATGGAGGAGACCGCGCTGTGGCTGGAGCTCACCTACGCCGGCGCGACGCCGGTGGTGGTGACCGGCGCGCAGCGCGGCGCGGACGCGCCCGACGCCGACGGTCCGGGCAACCTGCGGGATGCGCTGACCGTCGCCGCGGCCGCCGACGCCCGCGGACTCGGGGTGCTCGTCGGGTTCGCAGGCCGGGTCCGCGCGCCACTGGGCCTGCACAAGGTCGCGACCGAGAGCCTCGACGGATTCGACGGGCTCGTGGTCGGCGCGGTCGCCGAGGGCCGGTTCGCCCTCGCCGGGCCCAAGCGGCGGCCGTATCTCGGCGAACTGTCGGCGGCAGACGCGCCGCGGGTCGACATCGTCGCCACCTACCCCGGTGGCGACGCCACGGCGCTGCACGCCTGCGCCGCGGCGGGCGCCCGTGCGGTCGTCCTGGAGGCGCTGGGGGCGGGTAACGCTCCCGCACCGGTGATCGACGGGGTGCGGCGGCTGTGCGCCGACGGTGTGGTCGTCGCGGTGTCGACGCGGGTACCCGGCGGACGGGTGCGGCCGGCGTACGGGCCGGGGCGCGACCTCGTCGACGCCGGTGCGTTGGTGGTGCCCACGCTGCGTCCCTCACAGGCCCGGGTGCTGCTGATGGGCGCTCTCGCCGCGCGGGTACCCGCCGCCGACGCACTCGCCGAGTGGGGTTGACGGCCACCTACGGGGTGCTCTGGTAGTCCTCCAGACCGCGGACGTAGTCCGGCCAGTCGAGGCTGTCGACGGGGTTGGCGCGCACGATCTCGGGCAGGTCGTGGGCGAAGGTGCGCGCCGGACCCGGTCCGGTGCTGCGGGTTTCGAACCGGATGGTCATGACGCCGTGGCCCGCGCCCTGGATCCAGCCGTGACCGAGTTCGGGGTGGGCGACGTCATCACCGACCCGCCAGGCCGGTGGCACCGCGGCGGCCTCGCTGACCGTCGGCGGTAGCGCGGCCCGGAGTGCCGACTCGTCCTCGACGAGTTCGAGGTCGGGGAACAGCGATTCCTGGCGTACCTCCGTCAGACCCGAGAACCCAACGCCGACAAGGCGGATCGGGCCGATCTCGACGGGGTCGATCAGCAGCCTGCGGGCGGTCGCGCTCAGCGTGCCGATGTCGGTGGTGGCCGACGGCAGCGTGGCCGACCGGGTCAGCGTGCTCATATCGGACTTCTTCAGCTTGACCGTGACGGTGCGGGCGCCGCGGCCGTCCTTGGTCAGCCGGCGGTGCGCGTGTTCGGCGATCGGGCCGATCGCCTCGCGGACCTGGTCGAGGGTGATGAGGTCGGCCGGGAACGTCGACTCGGCGCTGATCTGTTTGGCTTCGGCACGTTCGGCGACGGGCCGGTCGTCGATGCCGCGGGCGAGGCGGTGCAGCGCGAGACCCACCGCGGAGCCGAGGACGTCGGCGACTTCGGCCTCCGACAGCGCGGCGAGTTGACCGATGGTCTCGATGCCGAGGCGGTGCAGTTTGTCCTCGGCGACGGGTCCGATCCCCCACAGCTTGCGGACCGGCAACCCGTGGAGCATGGTGCGCTCGGCGTCGCGGGGCACCACCCGGATGCCGTCGGGTTTGGCCAGCCCGGAGGCGATCTTGGCGATCTGCTTACCCGAACCGGCGCCCACCGAGGCCACCAGACCGGTCTCCTCGAGCACCCGTGCCCGCAGCCGTTCGCAGAACTCCTCGACCTCGGCGGCGGTGGCGCCCGCCAGCTCGGCCGGTTCGCCGAACGCCTCGTCGAACGACAGCTGCTCGAGCACCGGGACCAGGGTGCGGACGGTGTCGAAGACGCGGCGGCTGGCCAGGCCGTAGACGACGCCGCGCGGCGGCAGCACCACCGCGGGCGCGCCGACCATCCTGCGGGCCTGGTGCATCGGCATCGCCGAGCGCGCACCGTGGACGCGGGCCTCGTAGCTGGCGCCCGCCACCACACCGCGCCCGCCAAGACCGCCGACGAGCACCGGCCGCCCCCGCAGGGTGGGCCGGGTCAACTGCTCGACCGACGCGAAGAACGCGTCCATGTCCAGGTGCAGGACCCAGCGCACGTCCACACCTGCAGATGCTAGGGCGTTAGCCTGACGGGCATGGCGGCGCTCGAGGTTCCGATCGCGGACGACATCATCCGGCTTGGTCAGTTCCTCAAGCTCGCCTCGCTGATCGACAGCGGCGCCGACGCCAAGGCGGTGATCGCCGACGGTCTGGTCAGCGTCAACGGTGAGGTCGAGGTGCGCCGGGGCCGCCAGTTGCGGCCCGGGGACACGGTGACCTACGGGGACACCTCCGCACGGGTCACCCGCGGCTGAGCACGTCGACGATCTCGACGGTGTCGCCGGCCAGCGCGTCGGCGCACTGATCGCAGCCGAGCTGCGGTACGAAGCCCCGACCGCACGCGGTGTGGGTGAGGGTCAGCGCGGGCCCCTCGGGGGCGCCGAACCACTGGTCGGCCCACCCGATCGCCGACGCGACGACCGGGAAGAAGGCCTGCCCCTTGGGGGTGAGGTGGTATTCGGACCAGTCCGCGCGCCGCGGGTGGGCGGCGGCCTGCAGCACCCCGATATCGCAGAACACCCGAAGGTGTTCGGCGACCAGGGCCGCCGGTGCGCCGAGCCTGCCCTGGAAGTCGCTGAACCGGCGGGTGCCGAGGAACGCCGCGCCGATGATCGCGGCGGCCCAGCGGTTGCCGAAGATCGCCATCGTCTCCGGGAACAGCCCGGCCTGCGCGGTGGCGTCCCTGGCGCGTCTGCGGGTGGTGCCGCGCGGCACGGACCGCGCCCAGCCGCCGCTGGGGCCCCACCGCGCGTCGAGATCGGTCGCCGCCACCTGGCGGCGGCAGTGGGCGCAGCGCAGCGCCGGGGAGAATTCCCGCCCGCATCCGCGATGGCGCATGGCGGGCAGGGGCTCGGCGTGGTCGGGCACCCAGGTCCGCTCCCAGTGCCAGATCGACACCAGCAGCGGCCACAGCGCACGGCACCGTTCGGTGGGCACGTAGCCGGCGCGCAGCGGCTGCTCCTGGTACACCTGCCGGTCGAGCATGCCGTCCCCCACCAGCACCCGCAACCGGTTGGTGAGCACCGCGTTCGAGATCGGCCGCGACACATTCATCGCCGCGAAATCGGTGAATCGCCATGCGCCCATGAGGGATTCGCGCACGATCAGCAGGGTCCACTCGTCGCCGAGCAGTCCGAGCATGCGCCCTATCGCGTTGACCTCACCGTCGTCGGTCACCGCGGGGCGTGCCACCGCCGCAGCTCCGGGCCGGACACCCAGGTGGAGTGCGTACCGCTGCAGATCCGTTCGGGTAGGCGCAGTTTGCACACGGGACCGGCGGTGATGTCCGCGGCGTCGAACACCAGGCAGTAGGAGGCGTCGTCGTTCATGTCGGTGGTCAGGGTGACCAGGTAGCCGTCGTCCTCGGCGCCGCCGTCGATGCGCGGCGCCATCGCGGTCTCGCTGCCGAAGACGCCGTCCCCGAACGAGATCCGCTCCTCACCCCCGTCGCGCAGATCGTGTTTGACCAGACCGTCGAACAGGAACCAGCCGGGTTTGCCGGTGGCGGCGTAGACGTAGCGGTACTGCCGGGTGGCGAAGTCGCCGTTCATCATGCCGAATTCGGTGAGGCGCTCCGACAACCGCTCCTCGGTGGCCGCCCCGGTAACGAGGTTGAACCGCCAGCGGTGCAGGTGCGATTCGAAGCCGTCGAGGGCGAGGTAGCGGAAGGCCGCCTCCTCCAACGATTTCGCGCCCTTCGTCGACGGCGACGGGTTGTCCTGGAAGAACCCGTCGAGCACGATCTCGTCGCCGTCCTCGAAGGCGTTGACGAAGTGCAGGGCGTAGGTCGCGGCGGTCTCGAACCACCGCACCTGCGACTGGTCGCCACGGCGCGGCAGTACGGCGAACCGGGACGGCATGTCGCGGTGGAAGACCGGGGCGTGGATGTCCTGTTTGAGCAGCGACGGCTCCCAGAACAGTGGGAAGTCGTTGAGGATCACATAGTTCTCGGTGAACGCCATGTCGTGCGGCATCCGCGGACCCGGCAGCGGCACGTCGGTCTGGTGCACGAGGTTGGCGTCCTTGTCGACGACGCCGTAACGCAGGTACGGCGCCTCCTTGCTGTAGCTGAAGAACAGCAGTTCCCCGGTGACCGGGTCGACCTTGGGGTGTGCGGACACGCCCCAGGCCGGGAACTCGCCGTGCCAGGTCTCCTTGCCGAGGGTCTCGGCGGTGTACGGGTCGACCTGGTAGAGGTCGCCGCACATGTAGAAGCTCGTCAGCGCGGTGCCGCGGTGTACGACGACGTCGGTGCTCGACGCGTCCTTCATCCGGGTGCGCGCACCCCACCCGTCGGTGCGTTTGGCCGCCGACGGCATCTCGATGAACCCGGCCCACAGCGGACCGCGCGCCTCGTTCTCGGCGAGGAAACCGTCGGTGCGGACGAACCGGTTGCGGTAAGAGGCTCTCCCGCCGCCGAACTCGACGATGTGGATCATGCCGTCGCCGTCGAACGGGTGGTACGAGGTCGCCGCAGGGTGCAGTGGGTTCTCGGTGTTGCGCAGGTACATCCCGTCGAGGTCGGCGGGCACCTCACCGGCCACCACGTCGAGGTCGTCGGCGCGCCATTCGGTGACCTGCGGACGCCACGGGCCGGTGCGGTACGGATGATCGTCGTCGGCGGGCAGCGTGGATTCGAACGTGTGCAGGCGTTCCACTCGCATGGGCCGGAAACTACAGTTGACAGAGTCACTCTGTCAATTGAACTATGAGCGTCATGCAGGACATCTGGATCCTCGGCGCCTACCAGAGCGACTTCGCCCGCAACCTCACCCGGGAGGGCGGCGATTTCGCCGCGCTGACCGCCGAGGTCGTCGAGTGCACGCTGACCTCAGCGCGGGTCGCCGCCGACGCCGTCGAGGTCGTCCACGTCGGCAACGCGTTCGGCGAACTGTTCGCCGGCCAGGGCCATCTCGGGGCGATGCCCGCGACCGTCGAACCCGCGCTGTGGGGCGTGCCCGCCACCCGCCACGAGGCGGCGTGTGCCTCCGGCAGTGTCGCGACCCTCGCCGCGATCGCCGACCTGCGCTCACGCGCCTACGACGTGGCACTGGTCGCCGGTGTGGAACTGGAGAAGACCGTTCCGGGTCCGGTCGGCGCGGCGCATCTGGCCGCTGCGGCGTGGGCCGGTTATGAGGGCGCGGACACGGAAATATTTGGGCGCAGGCCTTTTCGGAGGTCGCCGACGAGTACGACCGGCGCTACGGCCTCGACGAGGCGCATCTGCGGGCGATCGCCGAACTGAACTACGGCAACGCCCGCCGCAACCCCGACGCCCAGACCCGCGGCTGGTCGGTGCCCGACCTCGCCGAGGCCGACGACGAGCGCAACCCGGTGGTGGAGGGCCGGCTGCGGCGCTACGACTGCAGTCAGCTCACCGACGGCGGCGCGGGACTGGTGCTGGTGACCGACGACTACCTGCGCGCCCACCCGGACGCCAGGCCGCTGGCGCGCATCGAGGGCTGGGGGCACCGCACCGTCGGGCTCGGACTGGCGCAGAAGCTCGGACGCGACCGGGACTCGCCGTACGTGCTACCCCACGTCCGCGACGCGGTCCACGACGCGTTCCGCCGCGCCGGGATCGACCTGCAGGCGGTGGACGGCTTCGAGGTGCACGACTGCTTCACGCCCAGCGAGTACCTGGCGATCGACCATATCGGGCTGACCGCGCCCGGCGAGTCCTGGCAGGCCGTCGAGAGCGGCGACATCGCGCTCGGCGGGCGGCTGCCGATCAACCCCAGTGGCGGGCTGATCGGCGGTGGCCACCCTGTGGGCGCCACCGGCGTCCGCATGCTGGTCGACGCGGCGAAGCAGGTCAGCGGCACCGCGGGCGACTACCAGGTCGACGGCGCGACCCGGTTGGGCACGCTCAACATCGGCGGCAGCACCGCCACCACGGTCAGCTTCGTCGTGGGGGCGGCGCCGCGCGGCTGATCACGCCTTGGCGATGGCCACCCGCACACCGTCGCCGATCTCGGCGCCGTCGGCCGGCTCCCCGAACTCGAAGCTGGTGGCCAGGATCTCCCCCGCGATCAGATCGCGGTGGGTGCGGGCCCACTGCTCGTGGCTCTGCGGCACCGCCATCACCACCGCGATCCGGTCGGAGACATCGAGGCCGCTGGACTTGCGCAGCTCCTGCAGTTCCCGGATGCGGTCCTTGGCCCAGCCCTCGGCCTCGAGTTCCGGGGTGACGGTGCCGTCGAGCACCACCAGCCCCGCCCCGTCGGGCAGCGCGGCGGTGAACTCCGGGTCGGCGGCGACGAGCTTCGACGAGTACTCCTCGGGCTGCAGCACCGCCGGTCCGGCGCTCAGCGTGCCGTCGGGGTTCACCACCCCCTCGCCGGCCTTGACCGCCTTGATCGCCGCCTGCACGTCCTTGCCCAGCCGCGGGCCCGCGACGCGGGCGTTGACGGTGAGCTCGAAGCGGCCGTAGGTGGCGATGTCGTCGGTCAGCTCGACGGCCTTGACGTTGAGCTCATCGGCGATCAGATCCGAGAACGGTTGCAGCTGCACCGGATCATCAACCGCCACAGTCAATTTGGGCAGCGGCAGCCGCACCCGCAGCTTCTTGGCCTTGCGCAGCGAGGAGGCGGTCGAGCACACCGCGCGGACCTGGTCCATCGCCGCGACCAGCGCCGGATCCTTGGGCAGCTCGTCGGCCGACGGCCAGTCGGTCAGGTGCACCGACCGCTCCCCGGTGACGCCGCGCCAGATCACCTCGGTGGTCAACGGCAGCAGCGGCGCCGCCAGCCGGCCCGTCACCTCCAGCACCGTGTGCAGGGTGTCGATCGCGTCGGGATCCTCCTCCCAGAACCGCGAACGCGACCGCCGCACATACCAGTTCGTCAGCGCCTCGGTGAACTGCCGCAGCTGGTCGCACGCCCCGGAGATGTCACAGGTGTCCAGCGACTCGGTGAGGTCGTCGCGCAGCTGGGCCAGCTTGGCCAGGATGTAGCGGTCGAGCACGTGGGTGGAGTCGGTGCGCCAGGTGCCCTTCTTCGGGGCGTAGAGCGCCAGGAAGGTGTAGGCGTTCCACAGCGGCAGCAGCACCTGCCGCACCCCCTCGCGGATGCCCTGTTCGGTGACGACCAGGTTGCCGCCGCGCAGGATCGGCGAGGCCATCAGGAACCAGCGCATCGCATCGGAGCCGTCGCGGTCGAACACCTCGGTGACGTCCGGGTAGTTGCGCAGCGACTTGCTCATCTTCTGACCGTCGTTGCCGAGCACGATGCCATGGGACACACAGGTTTTGAACGCGGGCCGGTCGAACAGCGCCGCCGCCAGCACGTGCAGGGTGTAGAACCAGCCGCGGGTCTGGCCGATGTACTCGACGATGAAGTCGCCGGGGAAGTGCGGTTCCTGACCGTTACGACCGTCGAACCAGTCGGCGTTCTCGAACGGATAGTGCACCTGCGCGTACGGCATGGACCCGGAGTCGAACCACACGTCGAGCACGTCCTCGATGCGGCGCATGGTGGAACGCCCCGTCGGGTCGTCCGGGTTGGGCCGGGTCAGCTCGTCGATGAACGGCCGGTGCAGGTTGGTCGGGCGCACCCCGAAGTCGCGTTCGAGTTCGTCGAGGCTGCCGTATACGTCGATCCGCGGGTACTGCGGGTCGTCGGACAGCCACACCGGGATCGGCGTGCCCCAGTAGCGGTTTCGCGAGATCGACCAGTCCCGGGCGCCGGCCAGCCACTTGCCGAACTGACCGTCCTTGACGTGTTCGGGATACCAGGTGATCTCCTGGTTGAGTTCGACCATGCGGTCCCGGAATTCGGTGACCTTGATGAACCAGGACGACACCGCCCGGTAGATCAGCGGGTTGCGGCAGCGCCAGCAGTGGGGATAGGAGTGCTCGTAGGTCTCGTGCCGCACCAGCACCGCACCGTTCGCGGCCGCGGATCCGGTGCCGTTCTTGAGATCCCGGATGATCTGCGGGTTGGCGTCGAACACGTGCTGACCCTGGTAGTCCGGCACGGTCGCGTCGAACCGCCCCTTGGAGTCGACCGGGGTGACCGGGGTGATACCGACGGTGTCGGTGGTCGCCTTGTCGTCCTCACCGTAGGCGGGCGCCATGTGCACGATGCCGGTGCCGTCCTCGGTGGTGACGAAGTCGCCGCGCAGCATCTGAAAAGCGTTGTGCGCCTCAGGTTTATCGGAGAAGTACGGGAACGGCGGCAGGTACCGGGTGCCGAGCAGCTCGCTGCCGGTGACCGTGCCCAACACCTCGGGTTCCTCGCCGAGTTCGCGCGCATAGGCGGCCAGCCGCGCCTCGGCCAGCACGTACTTCTTCCCCCCGACGGCGACCTGGACGTAGGTGACGTCCGGGTGCACCGCCACCGCCTGGTTCGACGGCAGCGTCCACGGCGTGGTCGTCCACACCAGCAGATGCGATCCGGCCAGCGGACCGTCGACCGCCCGGAAGCCGACGGTGATCGCCGGGTCCTGCCTGCTCTGGTAGACGTCGTCGTCCATGCGCAGTTCGTGGCTGGACAGCGGGGTCTCGTCGTTCCAGCAGTACGGCAGCACCCGCACGCCCTGGTAGGCCAGCCCCTTGTCCCACAGCTGTTTGAACGCCCAGATCACCGACTCCATGAAGCTCAGGTCGAGCGTCTTGTAGTCGTTGTCGAAGTCGACCCACCGGGCCTGACGGGTGACGTAGCTGCGCCATTCGTCGGTGTACTTGAGCACCGAGGCACGGCACGCGTCGTTGAACTTCTCGATGCCCATCGCGTCGATGTCGGCCTTGTCGGTGATGCCGAGCTGACGCTGCACCTCGAGTTCAGCGGGTAGGCCGTGGGTGTCCCAGCCGAAGCGGCGTTCCACCTTGTATCCGCGCATCGTGCGGTAGCGCGGGACGATGTCCTTGACGTAGCCGGTCAGCAGGTGGCCGTAGTGCGGGAGCCCGTTGGCGAACGGCGGGCCGTCGTAGAACACGTACTCGGGGGCGCCGTCCCGGCGGGCGATGCTGGCGCGGAAGGTGTCGTCGCTGTCCCAGTAACCCAGGACGTCGGCTTCCAGCTCGGGGAAGTTCGGCGCACCACTGGCCGGTTTGGGGTAGGCGGTCACTCGCGTTGTCTCCTGTGCCACATGTTCCGGCACGGGGACGACGTCACGCCGTTGCGTGAGCGCCGCGGTACCACCCCGCTTGCGCACCGCAGGGGTGCGCCGCTTGATTGAGGCTGTGACGGGCCTACCCGTCCGGTTCTACTGGGGCTTCTCTTCTCGACAGAGCTGAAGCCCGTTCTTCCGGAGGCTCCCCGGTGATGGCCGGATCAGTGCCGCTGAACAGCGATTCTAGCGGCTACGCCGCGGGCATCGCTTCCGAGGTCAGCTCGATGAGCGCGAACGGGAACTGCTCGGCGAGTTCCTGGATGGTCGCGTGGTCGAAACGTTGGCCGTCGTACCACCAGTCGACCTGCATGCTGCCGCCCTCGCGGTAGGCGCGGATCTCCAGTGCGTGCCCCAGCACCGGCGCGTCGGTGTTCGGCGCCGCCGCGCCGCCATAGGTGAAGAACACCTCCGCGACGGGTTCGCCGCCGCCGAAGAATCCACCGAGCCGGGCAGTGGGCAGGTCGGCGAGCGCGTGGTGGGCCATGAGCACCATCCCGGTCGCGTCCAGATGCCCCTCCCCGACGCAGTTCAGGTCGAGCATCGCCGGGACGGCGCGACCGTCGCGCACGACGTCGAGCGCGACGACGCCTTCACCCATGGTGCGTGCGACGGTGCGGCCGAGTGCCGCGAGCAGCAGTTCGTCGGCGGCGACGCCGAGCGCGAACGCGGCGCCGTCGAGTTCGAGCGTCAGCACCTCGTCGAGGGGGCGCTGAGCCGGGTCCGCTCGCCGAGATCGACGCCGTGGGGCGCGTCCCGATCGGTGACCCGCATACGTGCTGCGGGGGCGACGACGTCCGTCGCGAAGTCGTGCGGTTTAGCCAGATGGGGAGCGACCATGCCGGACACGCTACGCGCTGTGTCCCAGAAATGGGAGACCACTGCCAAAACTGTGACGGCCGTGTCAATAAGGGTGTGGATGTCCGAATAGAGGTTGCCAGTGCCCATTGGCGGGAAACCGTCTATCGTGGACGGATGCCTCGGACTGACGAGAACGGCAGGCAGCTGAAAGCGTTGCTCGACTATCTGCTCGACGGCGACGTGGAAGCCAAGGCGATCTACGATGCGCTCGGCATCTCGAGCAGCACCTATTACCGCCGGATCAAAGAACCCGACTACCCCGACGCCGAAGAGCTCCGGCACGTCGCGGACCGGTTCGATCTGAGCTATCCGGACCTCCAGATCCGCTTCGGCCTGATGAGCCGGCAGGAGGTGTGGCACTACGTGGAGTCCGCCCGGATGGCGGTCGGCACGGTCACCCCGATTGCTGAGGCGGCGCCCACGACGCGCCGCCTGCCCAAACTCTCCGAATTGGCTCCGCGCCCCGACGCACCGCCGCTGTAGGCCGTACAATTTGCTGAAAGTCTTTCAGCACGAGAGCGGCTTCCGATGACACTCGCGGTACTCATTGCCATCACGATTGCGTGCATGGCGTGGAGTCTGTGGATACGCCGGGTGACCTGGAGTTGTCGCTGGGAGGTTGCCGCCACCCTCAACATCGCGCTGCAGCTGGGCGCGGTGATCCTGATGTCCCCGCTGGCGTCCCGCACGCTGGGGCATCTGCTCCACGACCTGACCGGGAAGTGGAATCTCGAGGACTACATCGCCCACGACATGTACATCGTGGCGGCGTCCGCGGTCGTCTACAACACCCTGGGCCGCCTGCAGGACGACCACGCCATGCAGACGTCCTTCAAACGCTACGTCGAACTGCCCGCCACCCTGTGCATCCCGCTGCTGCTGGCGGCGTTCTCGGCGGGCAATGGGGCCAAGGTGTACTCGGCCGACTTCTTCAAGACCCCCACCGACTTCTGGCTCAGCGCCTACTGGCTGATGCTGTGCGCCATGTTGATCTATCTACTCGGCTACGGCGGTCGGGCCCTGCTGGTGCTGCGCAAGGACCCCCGCTCGCGGCGCATCGCCAACATCTACCTGGTCGCCTCCGCGAGCGGCATCATTGCCTGCGCGATCCGCATCGCCACCGCCTTCGTGCCGTGGCTGCAGGCCATCGAGGGCGGCACGCTCGTCTGGGTGTTCGCGTGTTTCTGCGGCGCCGGCTTTGCTCTCGCGTCCGCACACTCGTGGCGCATCAAGACCAAGTGGTTCACCTCCGCACGCCGCTGAACAGCGCGACGACAGCAACCGTTTCCGGACATTTCGGAAGGTAGGACGGCCGGGGCCGGCCGGTCCATCCGCAACGCTCACACCGCTTTTCGGCGCCGCCGGCGAATGCGGGGTTTGGGCAACGGTTGGCCTATGCTCGGAACCATTGTTCGCTAAGGCAAGGACGAAGGGCCCGCTATGACTGCGTCATCACTTCCCACCGTGCTGCGGGAACGTGCGAGTCTGCAGCCCAACGACACGGCGTTCACGTTCATGGACTACGACAAGGCGACCGAGGGCGTCCCAGAGTCCCTGACGTGGGGGCAACTGTACCGCCGCACCGTCAACCTCGCCCATGAGCTCAGCGAACTCGCCCAGCCCGGTGACCGGGTCGTCATCGTCGCGCCGCAGTCGCTGGATTACCTCGTCGCGTTCCTCGGCTGCCTGCAGGCGGGGCTGATCGCGGTGCCGCTGTCCACGCCGATGCCCGGGGTGCACGACGAGCGGACCAGCGCGGTGCTGCGCGACGCCGCCCCCACCGTTGTGCTGACCACCTCCTCGATCGGGGCGATGGTCGCCGAGTACACCGAACCGCAGGACGGCGAAGCCGGCGCCCGGCTGATCGAGGTCGACACGCTGGACCTGGACACCCGACGCAAGGGCACCTCGCGGCGGGTGGACCGGCCCGAGACCGCCTACCTGCAGTACACGTCGGGTTCGACCCGCACCCCGGCCGGTGTGATGGTCTCCTACCGCAACCTGTCGGCGAACTTCGAACAGATCATGGCGGCGTTCCTGGCCCACCACGGCGGTATCGCGCCGCCCGGGACCACCGCGGTGACGTGGCTGCCCTTCTACCACGACATGGGGTTGCTGCTCGGCGTCTTCGCCCCCATCCTCGGCGGCTGGACGACGGTGTTCACCACCCCACTGTCGTTCCTCGCCCGCCCGGCGCGCTGGATGCAGCTGGTGGCCAGCCACCCGCACGCGATCACCGCGGGCCCCAACTTCGCGTTCGAACTCGCCGCGGGTAAGACCTCGGACGAGGACATGGCCGACTACGACCTCGGCAACACCTGCATCATCATCAGCGGCAGCGAGCGGGTGCACGACGCCACGCTCAAGCGGTTCGCGCAGCGGTTCCGCAAGTTCAATCTCTCCGAAGACGTGCTGCGCCCCGCGTACGGGCTGGCCGAGGCGACGCTCTACGTCGCGACCGACCGGCCCGAGAAGCCGCCGACGATCGTGCATTTCGAACCCGAGAAGCTCTCGGCCGGGCACGCCAAACGCACCGCGAACGGCACCGCGCTGGTCGGTTACGGCACGCCCGACTCCCCCACGGTGCGGATCGTGGACCCGCAGACCCGCCGGGAACTGTCCGCCGGCGCGATCGGCGAGATCTGGGTGCGCGGCGAGAACGTGTGCCTGGGTTACTGGGGCAAACCCGAGCAGACCGAAGAGGTGTTCAACGCCTACCTCGAATCGCCGTCCGCCGGTACCGACACCGGGCCGTGGCTGCGCACCGGCGACCTCGGGTTCATGTCCGACGACGAGCTGTTCATCATGGGCCGCCTGAAGGATCTGCTGATCGTGCGCGGCCGCAACCACTACCCCGACGACATCGAGGGCACGATCCAGGAGATCTCCGGCGGCCGGGTCGCGGCGATCTCGGTCGAACAGGACCGCACCGAACAGCTGGTCGCGATCGTGGAGGCGAAGAGGCGCGGCGACACCGACGCGGATGTGGCCGCCTACTTCGACGATCTGAAGAACCGCATAACCAGCGCCATCTCCACCGCGCACGGCATCAGCGCCGCCGATCTGGTGCTCGTGCCGCGCGGGTCGATCCCGATCACCACCAGCGGCAAGGTGCGGCGCGCCTCGTGCGCCGAGCTCTACCGGGAGGGCGCGTTCACCCGCCTCGACGCGTGAGGGTCAGTGGTCGGTGAGGAACCGCACCACACCGTGTTTGCGGATCAGGTAGCGCACGGCGTCGCGTTCGTACCGGCTGCGGTTCTTGCCGCGGACGTCGATGTAGTGGTGCACGACCTCGAGGCCGGGGTCGAACCGGCGTTTCACCCCGATCCCGTCCAGCCGGATCGCGAGATCCTGGGCCTCGTGGGAGCGCAGCCGCCGGTCGTAGCCGCCGATCCGGCGGAACGCGCCCGCGTGGATGAGCATGTTGCCCTCGTGCAGCCAGTACGTCTCGGTCGGTTTCGGGGTGTCGAGGATGTTGGGCCACTGCCTGGTGCCCGGCATCCCGGTGCGGCGGAACACCGCGACCAGTCGCGGATGGTGCCGGATCCGGTCGACCATCCACGGCACCGAGGTGACGTTGGTGCGCAACGCGAACACCGGCCCGTAGTTGAACGGCTCCTGGCTGCCGTCGGCGCGGCGGACCAGGCCGCCGATCGCGCCCACCCCGTCGGGGGCGTACCGGGCGAACAGTTCGCGGGCGACGTCGGCCGACCGCGGTGTGGCGATGTCCATGTCGGCGTCGATGAAGTGGATGACCGTGGCGTCGTCCACCTGGCCGATGATCTGGTTGCGGTTGGCGCCCGCGCCCTGGTTGGCGCCGCTGCGCACCATGGTGACCGCATCGCCGAACCCCGACACCACCTCGACGCTCTCGTCGGTGGAGGCGTCGTCGAGGACGTAGACGTGGTCGTACCCCTGCTCCAGCACCTGCGGGAGCAGGCGGCGCAGGTGTGAGCCCATGTTGTAGTTCGGGATCGCCGCCACGATCGGCAG
This sequence comes from Mycobacterium sp. GA-2829, assembly GCF_001499965.1. Classification (GTDB taxonomy): domain Bacteria; phylum Actinomycetota; class Actinomycetes; order Mycobacteriales; family Mycobacteriaceae; genus Mycobacterium. The sequence goes on along the minus strand of NZ_LQIT01000001.1, from coordinate 238,695 downwards.
GCGTTCGGGGTTGTTGGTCACGCGGTCCTCGATCGATCGGCAGTGCGATCACCCTATCTCGGTGAGATTTTGCCGGGCCGGGTGGCGCGCACCCGCCGCGGCGCCCGCCTGCGCCGGTGACGTCCTTGCATGTTCCAGCGACTTCGCCGGATGCCGAGCGCTCGTGACCATCTGCGAGAACGAGATTTCGAGTGCGCGCCAGCAACCGCCCACTGCCCGTCGTGCACCAGACGTGGCAGCTCACAATGCATTTCGGCGGGGTCGTCGCGGCCCCCGGTGTGGTGAGCCGAGCCGATTCACCACGGTATCGTGGTAATCCGTGATCGAAGTCAGCCATCTTGCGAAGACGTTCGCGGGTCAGGTTCCCGCACTGCAGGATGTCAGCTTCTCCGTCCCGACCGGGTCGATCTGCGCTTTGCTCGGCCACAACGGCGCAGGCAAGACGACCACGGTCAACATCCTCTCCACGCTCATCCAGCCGACCGGCGGGCAGGCGATCGTCGCCGGCTACGACGTCGTGCGCGACGCCGCGAAGGTCCGCGAGAACATCGGGGTCACCGGCCAGGACGCCGCACTCGATCAACGGCTGACCGGCTGGGAGAACCTCGTACTGTTCGGCCGCCTGCGCGGGCTGCGGCGCAAGGAGGCCCGCCGCCGCGCCGACGAGCTCATCGAGCAGTTCGACATGCAGCACGCCCGCGACCGCCGGGTGCAGACATATTCGGGCGGGATGCGCCGCCGCATCGACATCGCGGTCGCGCTGGTCGTCGCGCCGAAGGTGCTCTACCTCGACGAGCCGACCACCGGACTCGATCCCCGTAGCCGTCGCGACGTGTGGAATCTTGTGTCGGCGTTGGCCGCCGACGACGTCACTGTCCTGCTCACCACGCAGTACCTCGAGGAAGCCGACGTGCTGAGCGATTCGATCGTCATCCTCAACGCAGGCCGGGTGGTCGCCAGCGGCACCGCCGAGGACCTCAAACGCCGGATCGGGTTCAGCTACTGCCAGGTCACCCCCGAGAACCCCGCCGACCTTGAACGCACCGCCGCCGCGCTGGCCGACTTCGACGGCGTCGAGGTCGACACGGACGCCAACAGCGTCTCGGTGCCCGCCCCCGACCACGTCACCACGTTCGCCGAGGTGTTCCGCCGCATCGATGCGCTGGGCGTCGAACTGCTCGACATCTCCCTGCGCAAACCGTCGCTCGATGAGGTCTTCATGCACCTCACCGTGCCGACCGTCACGACATGACCGCGCTCGTCGCCCTGACCGAACGCGTCGTCTTCCGCGCCACCCGTGATCTCGACCTGCTGTTCGCCGTCGTCGCCCCGATCGCCACGCTGATCGGGTTCACGTTGGCCCTGCGGAACGTGATCGACACCGGAGGCATGGACTACACGCAGTACGTGTTGCCCGCCGTGGTGGTGCAGGCGATGCTCTTCGGCGCGCTGACCACCACCGACCGTGCGGCCGTCGAGCAGAGCACCGGTCTGGGCGCGCGGCTGCGCACCCTGCCGATCTCGGCGCTCGCACCGCTGGCCGCGCGGATGATCTACTGCCTGATCCGCGGCGTGTTCGCGGTGGCCGCCGCAGTCGCGACGGCGTACGCGCTCGGATTCCGGATGACCGGCGGGTTCCTCTACGGCGTCGGCTTCGTCGCGATCGCGCTGGTGCTGACGCTGGCATTGTCGCTGGGCGCCGACGCCACCGGGACCCGCGCCAAACGCACCGAGGTGGCCAGCCAGCTGCTCCTGGTCCCGCAATTGCTGCTCGTTCTGCTGTCCACCGGGATGGCGCCCGTCGAATCGTTCCCGAGCTGGCTGCACCCCTTCGTGCGCTACCAGCCGATCTCCCAGATCACCGAGACGATGCGGGACTTCACCAGCGGGCAGATCGACTACGGCAACCTCGCGGCCACGACGGCGTGGTGCCTGGGCCTGCTCGTGCTGTTCGGGGCTATCGCGGTACGGATGCAGAGGCGGACACGATGAGCGCGCCGAGTCCCGCCTCGTTCGCGGCCGAGAGCGCCGTCTTCGCCGGCCGCCTGTTCACCCATTGGCGGCGCTACCCCATCGTGCCGATCCAGGCGCTGCTGTTCCCGACCGTGCTGCTGATCATCTACAGCCTGTTGGTCAGCAAGTCGATGACCCGGGTGACCGGCACCGACAGCATGGATGCGCTGATCGCGCTGTGCGCGGTGGCCGGGGCGATGTCGGGAGCGCTGGGATCGGCGTTCACCGTGCCCTATGAACGCGACAACGGGCTGCTGAGCCGGTTCTTCGTGATGCCGGTGCACCGCGCCAGCCCACTGAGCGGAACGCTGCTCGCCGAGGCACTGCGGACCGTGGCGGGCACCGTGCTGATCACCGTGGTGGGGTTCGCGCTGGGCTTCGAATTCGCCGGTGGGCCAATCGATCTCGCGGTGTTCGTGGCGATTCCAGTGCTCGTCGTGATCGTCTACGCGCTGATCGTCATCACCATCGCGGTGCGCGCGGAGAGCCGGGCCATGCTGACGTGGCTGAGCACGGGCTCGATCGGCATGGTGTTCGCCGGGGTGGCGCCCGCCGAGGTGGTGCCCCCGTTCGTGCGGCCGCTCATCCAGTACCAACCGCTCAAGCCCACGATCGAAGCGATGCGGTCGCTGGCCACGGGCGCACCCGCGGGCTCTTCGCTGCTGTGGGCGCTGGCCTGGTTCGTCGTCTTCGCGGCGGTGTTCGGACCGCTCGCGGTGCGCGGCTACCGCCGCGCTGCGGGCAGCGAGACCTGATCGCTCACGGCAGGTCGTAGGTCACGGGCATCGTGAACTCCGCGGTCTTGCGCTTCTCCGCGTGGTACCCGTATTGGAACATCACGTTCACCGCGGCGCCCGCGAGCAGCTGCGCCGGCGACTTGCCCAGCTGTGCACGCAGATCCGTCAGATCCGGTTTGGCCGCCGCGACCGCGCGCTGCCGCAGCGTCGGGCGCGGCCCGTCCTCCATCCGGTAGGCCCACCGCAGGTATGCGGTGCCCCGGCCGTAGCGCTTCCACTGGCTGGCCAACTCGCTCAGCGACTGCCGCGGTTCCCAGTGCATCAACACCCGCGGATCCACCGCCAGCCTGCCGTGCCCCTGCTCCTGGATGCGCCAGCAGATGTCGGAGTCCCCACCGCTGCGCATGGCCCGGAACCCGCCGACCGCGTCGAAGGCCGCCTTGTCCACCCCGAGGTTGGACGTCGGGTAGTACGGCGGCTTGCCCGGCACCGCACCGCGGGTGGGCACCCGGAACGGCTGCACCAGCGCCGCGATCCGCGCGGCCACCGTCGGACCGGACAGCGTGAGCACGTCTGTGCACGACAGCGCCACGCCGGGCTGCGCCTGCAGCTGCCGGTGCGCGTCGAGCAGACCGGGCAGCGGACGGCACCGCCCGTCGACGAACAGCAGGATGTCGGCGGTCGACCGGGAGGCCACGATCTGGCGGGCGTAGTACGGGCCGCGGCTGCCGGCCAGCGTCACCACGTCCGCCCCCTCCGATCGCGCCACCTTCTCGGTGTCGTCGGTCGAGGCGTCGTTGATGACCGTGACCACATCACCACCGCTGAGCTGCTCCATCAACGGCGGCAGCAGTTTGGTCAGATGCGACGCCATGTTGCGGACCGGGATGATGACCTCGATCGAAGTGCCCGCCATCGGATGTGTCTCCTATCGGATGCTGTTGAGGGTGCCGCGCCCCAGCGCGTACACCTGCCAGCCGGCGCCGGCCCAGTAGTCGTGGTCGACGGCGTTGCGGGTGTCCAGCAGACGCGGTGCCCGCACCACCGAGCGGAACGCCACCGGATCCATGGCCCGGTAGAGGTCCCATTCGGTGGCGAGCACGATGAGATCGACGTTGCGGCAGGCGTCTTCGAGGTCCTCGCAGTAGTTCAGCGTGGGGAACCGGGCCCGTGCGTTGGCGATCGCCTTGGGGTCGTGGACGCGGACGTTGGCACCCTTGAGGTGCATCGCCGCGGCCACGTTGAGTGCCGGTGAGTCGCGGACGTCGTCGCTGTCGGGTTTGAACGCCGCACCCAGCACTGCGATGTTGCGGCCGAGGAATTCCCCGCCCACCAGCGTGCCCGCGACGGAGACGGCCTTGTCGCGGCGGCGGAAGTTGATCTTGTCGACCTCGTGCAGGAAGGTCAGCGCCGCCGAGGCGCCGAGCTCACCGGCCCTGGCGCTGAACGCCCGGATGTCCTTGGGCAGACACCCGCCGCCGAAGCCGAGGCCCGCGTTGAGGAAGCGCCGCCCGATCCGGTCGTCGTAGCCGAGTGCCTCGCTGAGCGCGACCACGTCGGCGTCGACCGCCTCGCAGATCTCGGCCATCGCGTTGATGAACGAGATCTTGGTCGCCAGGAAGGAATTCGCCGCGACCTTGACCATCTCGGCGGTCGCGAGGTCCATGGTCAGGTGGGGTACACCGTCGCCGAGCAGCGCGCTGTACACCTCCTGCAGCGTCTTCTCGGCGTGTTCGGAGGTGACACCGAACACGAGACGGTCGGGCCGCAGCGTGTCCTCGATGGCCTTGCCCTCGCGCAGGAACTCCGGATTCCAGGCCACCTCGAGCCGGTGGTCCGGGTTCAGTGCGGCGACCTCGTCGCTGAGCCGTTTGGCGGTGCCCACGGGCACCGTCGACTTGCCGACGATGATGCCGTCGCAGTCGGCATTGGCCGCGATCATCTTCACGGCGCTGTCGACGTAGCGGATGTCGGCGGCGTCGGAATCCGGCAGCTGCGGCGTGCCCACGCACACGAAGTGCACCGACGCCCCCGCTGCCGCCTCGCTGGCGGAATCGGTGAACGTCAGCCGCCCCGTGGCCAGCACCTCGGTCAGCAGTTCGTCGAGGCCCGGCTCGTAGAACGGGGATTCGCCGCGCGCCAGCCCGGCGACCTTCGCGGCGTCGGTGTCGAATGCGACGACGTCGTGGCCCAGCTTCGCCATACAGGCCGCGTGCACCGCGCCCAGATAGCCGGTTCCGAAGACACTGATCCTCACGGCGCGGTCCTTTCGTCGAGTGTCTCGATGGTCTGATCCCACATCTGCTCGATTTTCTCGAGCAGCGCTGGTAACCGGTCCTTCTGCCGGGCGTCACCGGCGGTGTCTGTCAGCAGCCGGTCGATCGCCGCGGCCGGGTCGGTCTCCGGTGTCACGAGCCGGTCGGCCACCCCGAAGTCGTCGAGCAGTTCACGGTATTTGTGCGACCACCCGAAAGCGAGGGTCGGAACCGACTGGGACACGCAACCAACGACGGCGTGGAACCGGCTGGCGACCGCGGCGGACGCTTGTCCGAGAACGGCTTTGAGTACCAGCGGGTCCTCGTCGGCGAAGACCCGGGCGCCGGTGCGGCGTGCGAGCTCGTCGGCGACGTCACGGTCGGTCGCCTCGTGGACGACGATCACCGACTCCAACCCGTGGGCGTCCGCGGCGCGGTGGAATCCGGCGAGTGCGTCGACGTAGGCCGCGCGGCCGAGCCTGCCGCTGGTGATCATCTTGGTGTTCGGCACGATCGCCAGGAACGGCCGATCCGACACCGGTGCGACGCCGGCGGGGTGCAACCCGATGGTGAAGTCGGGGCTGCGCACGATCCGCACGCCGAGCCCTAGCCCGCGCACATGGCCTTCGCTGATCCCGTCGCGGACGAACACGAGATCGGCCTGGTCGAGTGCCTCGCGGGTCCAGCGCCGCGTCCCGCGCTTCTCGAAGGGCCCGAAGGCCTGGGGCAGAACGACCTTCGGGACGCTCCTGCGCGCCCACGACCGGCCGGCCATGGCACTGCGCCTCGCGAAGGCCACCGGGAACTGGTCGGAGAAGTGGAACCCGGACGCATCGAGCACCCCGCCGATCTCGCGGTCGCCGGTCAGTCCGAGCCCCTTCTTGACCGGGCGCGGCACCGCGTTGCCGAGCGCCGCCGTCATCCGGGGCACCATCGGATCGGCCAGGGTCTGGCGCAGCCCGAGATGCGACCGCACCGCGTAGTCGGTCATCAGGGGCGGCACACTCAGTTCGTAGCGTCCGTCGAGCCGCGCGCAGATTGCCTGCAGCATCAGCTGGGCACCCTTGTTGACGGTGTTGGTGCCCCGGATCTCGACGATCATAGGCTCCGGTACCTCCGGACGTCCTCGACAGGACGTTTCGCCGAGAACGGCACCAACGCTTCAGGATCGGCGTATCCGTAGGCGATCAGCATCACGACCCGCTCGTAGGGCGCAAGGTCGAGCAGTTTGCGGATCTGCGCCTCGCGCTCCGGGATATCGGGCCAGTTGATGCAGCAGCTGTTGACGCCCTGGGCCTCGAGTCCGTAGATCAGGCCCATGGCCGCCAGGCAGCTGTCGATGTAGATCAGGTGGCGGTCGCGCCGGTCGAAGAACGCGCCGAGATTGCCGACGATCACGATCAGGCCGGGGATCTGGTGTTCGTAGCCGTCGGTGCCCATGGGGACGGCGGCGACCTTGGCGGTGCTGATGGGATCGTCGAAGATCTCGAAGCGGTACGGCTGCCGGTTGCACGCCGTGGGCGACTCGGCCGCGATCGCGACGGCTCGGTCGACGAGATCGCGCGAGACCGGCTCGGGAGTGAACCAACGCACCGAGCGCCGTCCCTCGGCCAGCGCCTCCAGATCATCGATCTTCACCGTCGGCACCAGCGGGACGGCCAGATGCGGGCCCGCCTCGACGGCGACGGGTTCGATGGCGCCGACGGTGTCAGCGAACACCTTGCGCGCGTTGACGATCGACTTGTGCGTCGAGGGTGCGGTGACCTCGAAATAGCGTTCGAGCACCGAGTACATCCAGGTGAATTCCGGGAGCTGCGGCCGCAGGGCTCCGGAGTCGAGTGCCGCGCGGAACGCGGTGACGGTCTCGCCGATGTAGTCGGTCGCGAACTGGGTTCGCGCCGGCCGCATCGTCAGCCCCTTCTCGACGCGGTGCACGTTGCGCCGTAGCAGGTGCACGGCGGTGCCGGCCCCGGTGCTGCGCCTGTACTCCCGGATCCCCCGTTTGACGTAGCGGCGCTCACGACCGAGCGCGGTGCCCGAGAGCTTGTGCCACCAGCGGTGGATCTCCGCGACCGCCAATGTCTTCACCTCGGCGGCGGTCATCCTCGGCTCCGGCGGCGCAGGCACCCCCGCCCGCGCGACCTCGGAGTCGTTATCGACGGTCACAGCTTCCCCTTCCCCCCACGGTGACGCCGGACTATTGTCCGCCACTGAGTACTCGCCCACCACTGCGGGAGCGCCGGTGCGAGGCCGTGGCCTCCAGCAGACTCTGCCGCACGCGCGCCCGACCGCGCAGCGGGACCGCCAGCGGTTCGGTGTCGCCTTCGTCTTCGCCCACCTCGGCCCGCGGTGGACGTTCCTCGAACTTCGGTTTCGACGGCCACCAGTTCGCCTTGCCGATCAGCACCGCGGCCGCAGGCACGGTGACGGTGCGGACGATGAACGTGTCGAGTAGCAGGCCGACGCCGATGACGAACCCGAGTTGGATGACCGTGCCGATGCTGCTGACCGTCAGCGACAGCATCGACGCCGCGAAGATCAGTCCGGCAGAGGTGATCACGCCGCCGGTGGCTCCCACGGTACGGATGATGCCGGTGCGGATCCCGTCGCGGGACTCCTCGCGTATTCGCGCGATCAGCAGCAGGTTGTAGTCGGCGCCGACGGCCACCAGCACCAGGAAAGCCATGCCGGGCACCGTCCAGGCCAACTCCTGGCCGAGGATGAATTGGAAGAACAGCACGCCGATGCCGATCGCGGACACGTACGACAGGACCACCGAGGCCACCAGGTAGATCGGCGCCACGATCGCCCGCAGCAATATCACCAGCACCACGAACACCACCAGCAGGGTGACGATGATGATGAACCGGATGTCGCCGTTGTAGTACTCCCGCAGGTTGTCCTGCACCGGTGAGAAGCCCACCATTGTGACCTCGGCGTTGGCCAGCGTGGTGTTCGGCCGAGCGCTCTCGGCGGCGGCGATGATGTCGGCGACCTGGTCCATCGCCTCGGTGCCGAACGGGTCCAGCGCGGTCTGCACCAGGTAACGCGCGGTGTGCCCGTCCTTGGCGACGAACAGGTTCGCGGCCTTCTTGAACTCCGGCTGGGTGAGGATCTGCGGCGGGATGTAGAAACCCGACTGGTTGGGGTCGGCGGCGTCGCGCTTCATCGCCAACAGGAAGTCCGACGCCTGATCGAGGCCGCCGCCGATGTTCTTGGTCTGGTCGACCAGCAGCTGCACGCCCTCGGCGAGCTGCCTGCTGGAATCGGCCAGCGTGTTGGCGCCCTGGGTGACCTCTTTGATCTTGTTCTGCACGCCGTTCGGCTCATCGAGACCGAGTTCGCGCGCCGCGGAGGTCGCGATCTTGAGGTTCTTGCTCAGCCCCTGGATCGTCTCGTCGAGGGTCTGGTAACCCTCGGTGTCCTGCAGCTGGCTGCCCAGGTCGGAGATCGCGTTGAGGTACGGGCTCTCGCGGGTGCTGACGATCCGGCGCATGTCCTCGCGGGACTGCACACACTCGGGGTCCGCGTCACAGGTGGGGCTGGTGTCCAGGGACCGCAGCACCGGGTCGGCCCAGGCATAGACGTCGGTCATCCGGTTGACGTCGACGCCGATCGCGTTGCCCAGGTCGCGCATGTTGGTGACGAGCCGCGCCGTGCGGTCGATCTCGTCGAGGGTCTTGGCGCCGCCGTACTTGTTCGACATCTCGTCGAGCGCCCCGGCCAGCCCGCGCACGCTGCCGACCGCGCCCATCACACCGTCGCGGATCTGGTCGAGGACGTCGGCGAGCTGGTGGGCGCCGCCGCTGAGGGTGTTGAGGTTGGTGTCGTTGTCGGCGATGAGGGTGGACGCCTCGTCGAGCTTTCCGCCCACCTCACCGGCCTGGTAGGTCGCCTTGGCCTGTTCGAGCATCTCCCCCGTCGGCCGGGTGATGCCGCGCACCATGTCGATGTCGGGCAGCGCGGCGATCCGCTGCGCCATCTCCTCCATGTCGGCCAACGAGCGGGGGGACCGCAGGTCCTGATCGGGCGCGTGGATCACGACGAACTGCTGCATCGTCGTGCTGATCGGGAAGTGGTCGTCCATCGCCTCGTAGCCGCGGTTGCTCTCCGAGTCCGCGGGCAGCGCCTTGCGATCGTCGTAGTTGAACTGGATGAACGCCGCGCAGCCGGCCAGCGCGATGAGCACGGCGAGGCTGCCGACGAGGTGGACGACCGGCCTGCGGACGATGTGGATACCCGAGCGACGCCAGAACCGCCCGGTGAGGTCCTTGCGGGGGTTGACCCAGCCGCGCCGCCCGGCGAGCACGATCAGCGAGGGCAGCAGCGTGATCGACGCCAGGAAGCCGATCGCGATGGTCACCGACAGCGCGGGCCCCACGGTGGCGAACACACCAAGGGTGGTGAACGCCAGGCCGAGGAACGCGATCGCCGTCGTCGCCGCGGACCCCGCGACCACCTTGCCGATCGTGACCAGCGCACCGATCATCGCGTCGTCGGACTCCAGGCCTTCGCGCACCAGTTCGTGATATCGGCTGAAGAAGAAGATGGAGAAGTCGGTGCCCGCGCCCATCAGCATGCCGGTCATCAACACGATGGTCTGCGGGCCCAGTCCGAGCCCGAGTTCACCCAACCCCGCGACGACCTGGTTGGCCACCCCCAGTGCCAGCCCGATCGTCAGCAACGGGATCAGCATCCCGACGATGCTGCGGTAGACCACCAGCAGGATGGTCAAGATCGTCCCGACCGTGGCGATCTCGATCACCCGCTGGTCGCGCGCGCCGATCGCGTTGATGTCCTCGAGCGTGGCGGCCGCCCCGACCATGTTCGCCTGGAGGGTGGTGTCGGCGGTCGCCTCCTTGACGATCTTGGACGCCGCACGGTAAGCCGCCTGCCCGGTCGGGGTGCCCATGTTGCCCTTCAGGCTCACAGGCAGGTTCCACGCCTTGCCGTCCTCGCTGGTCATCACCTCCCGCAGTTCCGGGGTGGTGACGAAGTCCTGCGTGGAGATGACGTGTTCGGTATCGGCCTTCAGGCGTTCGACGAGGGTCTTGTAGGTCTCCTCGTCCTGGGGTTGCAGCCCGTTGTCGTTGCTGAGGATGACGACGTTGAGGTTGCCGGTGTTGGTCTCCGCCGCACCCTTGAACGCATCGCTCATCTTCTTGCTGTCGACCATGACCGGCGCGTCCTTGGGCAGGAACTCCGGCGGGTTCTTCTGGGACACCACGGCGAGCGGCGGGATGAGCAGGAACAGCACCGCGGCCGTCGCCACCCAGGCGACGATGATGAGAACGGGATGGCGGACGATGAATCGACCGAGTTGGGGAAGTCCCCCGTCGGCTAACGCACCACGGAGCCTGGTGCGGTCGAACATGATTTTCACGCTACACGGCTCACAAGATCAAAACCCCTGGCGCCGAGCACCCGTCGAGACGATTCACAGAACAAGTCATGTTGTAATCGGGTGTGCCCTTGCCGCCGTTACACCCCGTCGCCCGTCGCGAGCGCAACCGATGAAGTTCGTGGTCGCCGTCCACGGCACCAGGGGTGACGTCGAACCCTGCGCGGCCGTCGGACTCGAACTGGCCCGGCGCGGACACGAGGTGCGGACCGCGGTGCCGCCCAACCTCGTTCGGTTCGTCGAGGAGTGCGGCCTCGGTGTCCCGGTGTCCTACGGTGTGGACTCCCAGCAGCAGCTCGACGCCGACATCTTCCGCGAGTGGTACAAGCTGCGTAATCCGCTCACCGTGTTGCGGGAGGCGCGCGAATACGTCGTCGAGGGCTGGGCGGAGATGAGCAGCTCGCTGAGCGCGCTCGCCGACGGCGCCGACCTGATCCTGACCGGCACCACCTATCAGGAACTCGCCGCGAATGTCGCTGCGGCCCACGGCATCCCGCTGGCCGCTTTGCACTATTTCCCGGTGCGGCCGAACACCAAGGTGCTGCCCGTACCGCTGCCCTCGGCCGTGATCGGGCCGGCGTGGACGGTCGGCGAATGGGCGCACTGGCGGGTCCTCAAGGGCGCCGAGGACGACCAGCGACGCGAACTCGGCCTGCCACCGGCCAAGACCCGCGCGGTGCGCCGAATGCTCGACGCGGGCGCGCTCGAGATCCAGGCCTACGACAGGATCTTCTTCCCGGGTCTCGTCGACGAGTGGGGCCCGGACCGGCCGCTGGTGGGCGGAATCACACTCGAGAAGCACACCGACGCCGACGCCGACGTGCTGTCCTGGATCGCCGCAGGCACCCCACCGGTCTACTTCGGATGGGGCAGCATGCCGGTCAAGTCGCCCGCCGACGCGGTCGCGATGATCGACGCGGCGTGCGCCGATCTCGGTGAGCGGGCTCTGATCTGCTCGGGTGTGTGGGACATCGAGGGGCTGCGGCACGGCCCGCATGTGAAGGTGGTGCGCAGCGTCAACCACGCCGCGGTCTTCCCACTGTGCCGTGCGGTGGTCCACCACGGTGGGGCGGGGACGACGGCGGCCGGGGTGCGCGCCGGGGTGCCGACGCTGGTGTTGTGGGTGGGCGCCGAACAACCGATCTGGGGTGCCCGGGTCAAGGCTCTCGGAGTCGGTGATTATCAACGGTTCTCGTCCACCACCCGCAAATCGCTGCGCCAGGCGCTGCACCGGGTGCTGGGCCCGCGCTACGTCGAGCGCGCGCGCGAGGCCGCCGCGGAGATGACGACACCGGCCACGAGTGTGAGTACCGCGGCCGACCTTCTCGAAGATACGGCGCGTCACGGGCGCCGCCATGATCAGACGATCTCGCCGTAGAGGTCGAACTCGGCCAGCGTCAGCGTCGTCAGGTCCCGCAGGTGCTGCTTGGTGTTGGCACCGCCGGGCTGGTACGACACGATGCCGAGCGAGATCATGTCGCCCAACCGCACACTGACCACCACAAGCTGCCCACCGGTGCGCTCGATCTGGTCACGGGTGAGGTTCTGGTCGACACCGCGCAGCATGAAGTAATCCGCGTCGGTACCGTCGGGCCGCCCCACCGCGGGGTCGATCTCGCCGAGGTTGGAACACGACACCGGCAGATCGCCGAACATGATGTCCGCGGCGCGCTTTACCGCGCGCCTGGGCACGAACGGGTTCAGCGGCAGTAGTGCGAACGTCTCGTCGGGGACTTCGCGCAGCGTCGTGATCGCCTGCCGGATCGCAGTGCGGCTCTCCGTCAGGTCGACGGTCACCCGCGCGGGATCGACGCACGCATTGGTCACGGCCACCGCGTTCGCGCGGGTGTCGTCGGGCGTGCGCTCGCTGATCGCGATCAACAGCGATACCGCACCGTCGTCGGGGCGGTGCCTTCCGGTGCGTTCGGCCAACCGCGCCGCGAACCCGGCGAGCAGCGAATACGTGGTGCCGTTACGCATCTCGGCGCAGGCGTCCCAGTGCTTGGCGTCGATGAACGCGTTGATCGCGGGGATGATCACCGGTTCCCCGCCCTCGGCGACGGTCGCCGCGGCCGCGCGCTTGTCGCCGGGCTGCCGCAGTTCGTGGCGCCGCCGGTAGGCCAGCCTGGCCGCCGCGGCCACGGTGCGCCCGACTTCGGGCATGTCCCTGGCGGTCTGCCGCAGGTCGGCGCGCAGCGCCGTCAGCGCGGAACGCGAACGGGCAGGGGCGTATCCGAGGTGGCGGGTGCGCCCCTCGGCGGCATCGGCGATCGAGCGCAGCAATCCGATCCCGTCGGTGACGACGTGCGACGCCGCCAGGCTGATCGCGGTCGAACCGTCATCCATGGGCAACACTCCCAGATGCCAACTGGGGCCGAACTCGGGGTCGATCGGCACTGCCGACCGTTCGTCGATCCAGTCGCTGAGGTCGGCGCGGGGCCGCGGCGCGGACACCGCGATCGGCGCACCCTTGGCACTCACCCACCGGTGGCGGCCGAACGGCAGCACCGACGTCTCGACCCGGCGCCCGATCAGGCTGTGGTCGAGGTTGGCGTGAAACCTGTTGAGCGCGTTCATGTCCACCGGGTGCTCGTACACCCACACCGCCTGCGCCAGCTTGCCGACGCCGGTGGCGCGCTGCTGCAGATAGGCCGCCTGGTCGATGTAGGCCAGGTGGTCGTCGGAGACCGCACCGGTGCCGCCCCGCCCCGCCGTCGCCGTCGCGGGGCGCATCTGGATCGCCATCGACAACCCCCTCAGATGACCGTGGGCGTCAGGGCGAAGTCGCCCAGCGCCGCGGTGGTCAGTTCGCGCAGATGCGGTTTGGTGTTCGTGGCGCCCGGGTGGTACGCGATCACCGCGACCATCATCTTGTTGCGGACCCGCGCGCCGATCACGGTCAGCAGCCCGCGGCGCTGCTCGAGCACCGAGCGCGGGATGAACTGGTCCACGCCGCGCAGGATCACGTATTCGGCGTCGGATCCGTCGATGCGGCCGATCTCCGGCGGCAGATCGCCGAGATTCGAACACGACACCGGCAGGTCCGAGAAGCCGAATGCCACATCGGCTGTCGACTTCACGGCGCGTTTGGGGATGAACGGGGTGAGCGGCAGCAGCGCGAGCGTCTCGTCGGGCTCCTCGCGCATCTTCTTGAGCGCCTGCTTGATCGCCGCCCGCGCCGGCGCGAGGTCCTCGGTCACCCCGCGGGGATCGATCCGGGCGTTGGCGAGTTTCACCGCATTGGCGCGGGTGTCGGTGAGCGTGCGGTCGTTGATCGGGATGATGAAGGGGACGAAACCGTCACCGGGCTGCTGGCGACCCATCCGTTCGGACAGCGTGGCACCGAACCCGGCCAGCAGCGAGTAGCTGTTGCCGCCCAGCGCCGCGGCCCGCGCGTCCCAGTCGTCGCCGTCGACGAACAACGTCACCGACGGCACCACGACGTGTTCGTCGCGCAGCGGTGTCTCGACCGCGTCCTTGCCCGAGCGGGTGAAGTCCTTGCGCTTGCGGTAGGCGAGTTTGGCCGCCGCGACCAGGGTCCGGCCGATCTCCGGTGCGTCGCGCACGGTCTGGCGGGCGTCGGCGGCCAGCCCGCGCATCCGGGTGCGCTCCCCCGGCATCGGGTACCCGAGGTCGGGGGTGTTGCCGGTGACGGCGTTGAACACGGTCAGCAGCGCCCCGCCGCCGTCGCCGATGCAGTGGGAGCCGACCAGGCTGATTGCGGTCGAACCGTCGGTCATCGGCAGCACACCCATGTGCCAGGCGGGGCCCCACTGCGGGTCGACCGGCAACTGGGCGTGCTCATCGATCCAGTCGCTCAGTTCCGCACGCGGACGCGGGGTCTGCTCGATGTCCATGCTCGAGGGCGGACCGAGCGAGGACACCCAGCGGTGCCTGCCGAACGGCAGCGGCGACGGTTCGATCCGCCGTCCCGCGAGCCCGTATCCGAAGTTGTGGTGGAAACGCCGCAACCCCTCGAAATCCACGGCGTGCTCGTAGACCCACACACACTGCATGACCGCGGCCTGTCCGGTGGCCCGCAGGCCGAGGAACAACGCCTGGTCCAGATATGACAGCCGATCACCCGGCCGCTCTTCGATTTTCGGCGCAAGACCGCGAAAAGACCTGCCCGATCGCAACCGCGCAGGCCTGATCTGCGTCGACAACTTCTCAACCTCCGACTACGGGAACCAATTCATCACGACGCCGCCCACCGGCACCGGGCCGACCGAAAGCGCCTGTGTCACCGTCGGCCACCCGCTGGTACCACGACATCATCACCTGCAGGTAGCGGTTCACCGACTCCCTGGCGGTCGGGTTGTCCGGGAAGGCCACGGTGACAGTCGTTTCGCGCTCGGTGCGGTTGACCCACATCCCGACCTGGAACGCGGCGCGGGCATCGCTGTAGACCTTGCCGTTCATGCCCTCCCACTGCGCGATGACGCTCGGCGACAGCGGCGGCAACCCGGCGTCGAGGTAGGACACCATCGGCACCCCGGGGTCGGCGGGCCGCACGCCCACCGACTCGGCGAGTTCGAGTACCCGCTCGAACGGCACGTGCGCGAGGTCAAGACCGGAGTCGAACGACTTCTGCGCTGACCGGGCGGTGTCGCCGAAACTGTTGCGGTCCACCGAGACGGTGACCGGCACCAGTCCGGTGAACCACCCCGTGGTCATGAACTCCGCGGGAGTGCGGCGGGTGGTGGTCGGCGTGATGATGTAGTAGTCGTCGGCACCGGTGAATGCATGATCGGTCAGCGCCGCACAGGCGAACACCCCGCCGATGAACCGGGCGTCGGCGGCGTTGCACGCCGCTTCGAACCGCTCGGCCTGCGCCTTGTCGAGCAGGCGCACCGTGAGCAGTTCACCCGAGCACGGTTCGGCCGGATCACCAAGCGGCAGCGGGAAATGCGGCAGCGTGCCGTCGTTGTTCTGGGCGAACCGGACCCAGTCCTGGACCTCCGGCGACTCCAGCGTCAGGGAGTCGGTGTACTGCCGCTGACGCACGCAGTAGTCGTCGTAGCTGCCCGCGTCGGGCAGTTTCAGCGGCGCACCGCCGCCGACGAGCGTCGCGTACATCATGTGGATCTCGACGAGCACGAGCCCCATGAACATCGCGTCGGTGTGCACGTGGTCGACGCTGATGTAGAAGGTGAAGTGGTCCGCACGCTGGATCACACCGAAGCCGAAGCAGTTCCACTGCAACGGATCCGGGGTGGCCAGCACATGCGCGCGCCACTGGTCGGCGGTCATCTCGCCGTGCTTGGTCGGCACGAACTTGATGTCGCGCGGGTTACCGATCGTGTGCCGGACGACCTCGTCGGCCTCGGTGATCTCGAACCGGCTGTGGTAGGTGTCGTGCCTGCGGATGTAGGCGTTGATGACATGGGTCATCGCGCGGACGTCGCACTGGCCGGGCATGTCCCAGGCGGGGATGTTGAGCCGCGCCATGTCGGTGCCCTGCAACACGTGCTTCCGGTAGTTCCGGATGTGTTGCTCCTGTTGATAACTCACCGGCACCGAGCTGCGCGGCGCATCCGCCATCTTGGCCAGCGACGTGGCCGACGGACCCCAGGATACGAGCTCACCCGGGGCGCCGATCCAGTCCTGGATCGCTTTGATGGCAACCATCAGACCTCCCGTGCTTCATGTGTGTTCCCGGGCGACTTCGTCGACGCCATGTGTGCCGTCCTCACGACGGACTCGATGTGGCCGCATCACCGGCGAGCGTGTCGGCCAGACGCTGAGCCAGCGCACGGACCGTGGTGATGTCGGTCGATCCGATGCGGATACCCGTCTCGTTCTCGATGCGGGTCCGCACCTCCAGCGTCCCGAGCGAGTCGAGACCGTACTCCGACAGCGGCCGGTCCGCGTCGACCGACCGGCGCAGGATCAGCCCGATCTGGTCGGCGACCAGTTTGCGGAGCCGACCCGGCCACTCCTCCTGCGGGAGTTCGTACAGTTCGGTCAGGAACGCGCTGGTGCCCGCGCCACTCTGCCCGATGGACGCGAAAGCCTCCGCGAACTTGCTGGTCTGGGCGAACGCCGTGAGCCACGGTGCACCCGCGACCGGTGCGTAACCGCTGTAGCCACGGTCGTGGCGCAGCAGCGCGTCGAAGGCGTCGGCACCGTCGTCCGGCAGGATCGCCATCGCGGTGTCCTCGGCCATCCCCTGACCCTTGCCGATCTCCGCCCATGCGCCCCACGCGATCGACGAGGCGGGCAGCCCCTGGGCGCGCCGCCACTGGCTGAACGCGTCGAGCCAGCTGTTGGCGGCCGCGTAGGCCCCCTGCCCGGGCGAACCGACCATCGCGGCGGCCGAGGAGAACGAGCAGAACCAGTCGAGCGGCTGACGCTCGGTGGCGGCGTGCAGGTTCCACGCACCGTGCACCTTGGGCGCCCAGTCACGGTCGACGAGCTCATCGGTGATGTTGGGCAGCGTCGCGTCCTCCACGACGGCCGCGGCGTGCAGCACGCCGCGCACCGGCAGTCCGGTGGCGGTCGCCGCGGCGACCAGGCGCTCGGCGGTGGCTGGGTCGGCGATGTCGCCGAGCGTCACCTCGACCTCGGTGCCCGTGGCGCGGATGCGGTCGATCACCGCGGTCGCCTCGGCGCCGGGCGCCGAGCGGCCGTTGAGCACGATCCGGCCGCAACCGGCCGCCGCCATCTTCTCGGCCAGGAACAGGCCGAGCCCGCCCATACCGCCGGTGACGACGTAGGCCCCGTCGCCGCGCAGGACCGCGGCGTTCTCCGGTGCGACCACCGCGGTGCTCTGCCCGGTGTGCGGGACGTCGAGCACGAGCTTGCCGGTGTGGCCGGCCGCGCCCATCACGCGGATCGCGGTGGCACCGTCGGCGAGCGGGTAGTGCGTGGTCTCCGGGACCGGCAGCACGCCGTCGGCGATCTGCTGGTACACCGTCTCGAGCAGCCGGCGCAGGATGCTCGGGTTCGTCAGCGTCAGCAGCGCGAGGTCCACCGCGTAGAACGCGAGGTTGCGCCGGAACGGGAACAGGCCCATCTTGGTGTCGCCGTAGATGTCGCGCTTACCGATCTCGACGAAGCGGCCACCGAACGACAGCAGTTCCAGACCCGCACGCTGGGCGGCGCCCGGCAGCGAGTTCAGCACGATATCCACGCCGTAACCGTCGGTGTCACGGCGGATCTCGTCGGCGAACGCCGTGCTGCGGGAGTCATAGACATGCTCGATCCCCATGTCCCGCAGCATCTTCCGACGATCCGGGCTGCCCGCGGTGGCGTAGATCTCCGCCCCGGCGGCCTTGGCGATCGCGACCGCGGCCTGTCCCACACCGCCGGTCGCGGAGTGGATCAGCACCTTGTCACGGGCGCCGATACGGGCCAGGTCGTGCAGGCTGTACCAGGCGGTGGCGTGCGCACTGGGCACCGCGGCCGCCTGCTTCTCCGGCAGCCCCTCGGGCAGCTTGACCGCGAGGTTGGCGTCGCAGGTGACGAACGTCGCCCACGCGCCGTTGGCCGAGATGCCCGCGACGCGGTCGCCGATCTGGTGTTCGGTGACCCCGGGACCCACGCCGGTGACCACACCGGCGAAGTCGCCGCCCAGGTTGGGCAGCCGGCCCTCGAAGCTCGGGTAGCGCCCGTAGGCGACGAGAACGTCGGCGAAGTTCAGGTTCGACGCGGTCACCGAGACCTCGATCTCCCCCGGCCCCGGTGCGACCCGGTCGAATGCGACGAGTTCGAGCGACTCGAGGTCACCGGGCGTGCGGATCTGCAGCCGCATGCCCTGGGTCTCGTGGTCGACGACGGTGGTACGCCGCTCCTCGGGGCGCAGCGGGCTGACCGCCAGCCGGGCGACGTGGAATTCGCCGCCGCGCCAAGCAGTTTCGTCTTCCTCCGACCCGGACAGCAACTGCGCGGCGACATGCTCGGCGGCGGTGTCGGCGTCGAGGTCGATCTGCGTCGGCTGCAGTGCCGGATGCTCCATCGCCAGCACCCGCATCAGCCCGCGCAGCCCACCCTGCTCGAGGTTGGCGACGTCGCCGTCGAGCACGGTCTGCGCGTTGCGGGTCACCACGAACAGCCGCGGCGGTTCGCCGGGGATCTCGGGCAGTTCGCGTGCGATGTGGACGAGTCGGCGCACGTAATCCGCACCGGCGGCCGGGGCGTGCTCGCCCAAGGCCGGTGCGGTCACCACGAGCACACCGCTGTGGGGGTCGGCGGTGAGCTGTTCGCGCACCTGCGCGGCGACCTGAGCGTCGGCGCCGTCGGCCGGCCACACGGTGGTGGTCACCTGGGCCTCGGCACCGGTGAGTGCGTCGGCAAGGCGGACCGCCTCATCCTCGGCGTCGGCGGAGGTCGCGATCACGAGCCAGCGTCCGGCGTCGTCGTGACCGGCCTCCGGCCGGTCCTGGCCGCGCCATTCGATGGTGAGCAGGCGCTCGCCCAGCAGCCGCTCCCGCTGGCCGCCCGCGGTCGCGCCGCTGCCAAGCCGCAGCCCGGCGACGGTGAGCAGCACCGCACCGTCCTCGTCGAGCACCTCGATGTCGGCTTCGACGGCGGCGGCGCTGACGTTGGTCACCGTCACGTAGCAGTAGTGGGCGTTGCGGGTGGAGGCGTGCGCGGTGAGCCTGCGCACCCCCAGCGGCAGCATCAGCGTGCCGCTCGCATCCGCCTGCAGGGCGGCGTGCGCGCCGACGGCCTGGAAGCAGGCGTCGAGCAGCGCCGGGTGGATGCCGTAGGCGCTCTGCTGAGAGCGGATCGACCCGGGCAGCGCCACCTCGGCCAGGACGGTGTCCCCACCGTCGTCGCGGGTGTTCGCCGCGACCAGGCCGGAGAACGCCTGCCCGTAGACGATGCCGCGGTCGGCGAACCAGCTCTGCAGGTCCGCGCCCTCGCGGCGCTCCGGGTGGGCGGTCAGCAGTTCGTCGATGTCGTAGGCGGCGGGTGCCTCGGCGGCGTCGTCACCGTGCAGGACGGCGGCGGCGCGGCGCACCTCGGCGCCCTCGTCATAGGTCTCGACGACGAACTCCGCGACCCCGGGCCGCTTCACGGTGGCGACCGACGAGACCGGCGTCTGCTCCTCGAGCAGCAGCATGGCCTCGAAGCTGATGTCGCGGACCTCGGAGGTCTCGCCGAACACCGCGCGCGAGGCGGCCAGCGCCATCTCGCAGTACGCCGCACCGGGCAGCGCCGCGACGTTGTGCACCTGGTGGTCGCCCAGCCACGGCTGGGTGCCGGTACCCAGGTCGACCTGCCAGACGTGGCGCTCCGGCTCCTCGGGCAGCCGCACGTGCGCCCCGAGCAGCGGGTGCACGGCCACGGTGGAACCGCCCTGGGCCTGCTCCTGACCGTCGCGGGTCAGCATCAGGTGGGTGTGGGTCCACGTCGGCAGCGGTGCGTCGACCAGCCGGCCGTCCGGGTACATCACCGCGAAGTCCACGGCGCCACCGGAGTTGTGCACGTCGGCGACGAAGCCGAGCAGTCCGTCGGGCAGCTCCTGCTCCCGCCGCATGGCGGCCAGCGCGGCGAAGCTCATGTCGAGGCTGCGTCCGGTCTGGTCGACGGCGTGGGTCAGCAGCGGGTGCGGGGCGAGCTCGCCGAACACGCGGAACCCGTCCTCGAGCGCGGCCTGCACGGCGGCGGAGAACCGCACGGCGTGCCGCAGGTTATCCACCCAGTAGTAGGCGTCGAACTCGGCCGGATCGCGCGGGTCGTAGAGCGTGGCCGAGTAGTACGGGATCTCCGGTTCCATCGGCTCGATGTCCTCGAGCACCTCGGTGAGCTCGTCGAGAATCGGATCGACCTGCGGCGAGTGCGACGCCACGTCGACCGCGACCTCACGGGCCATCACCCCGCGGCTGTCCCATTCGGCGACGAGTTCAGCGATGGCCTCTTTGGCCCCGCCGACGACGGTGGACTGCGGTGAGGCGACCACGGAGAGCACCACGTCGCTGATGCCGCGCGCGGCGAGCTCCGAGAGCACCTGCTGGGCGGGCAGCTCCACCGAGGCCATCGCACCGGAACCGGCGATGCGCGCCATCAGCTTGGAGCGGCGGCAGATGACCTTGGCGCCGTCCTCCAGCGACAGGCCGCCCGCGACGACCGCGGCGGCCGACTCGCCCATGGAGTGGCCGATGACGGCACCGGGGGTGACCCCGTAGGACTTCATGGTCTCGGCGAGCGCGACCTGTACGGCGAAGACGGTGGGCTGGACCCGGTCGATTCCGGTGACCTTCTCCGCGGCCGACATCGCCTCGGTGACCGAGAAGCCCGACTCGCGGGCGATCAGCGGTTCGAGTTCGGCCACGGCGGCGGCGAACACCGGTTCGGTGGCGAGCAGACCCTTGCCCATGGCCGCCCACTGCGAACCCTGACCCGAGAACACCCACACCGGGCCGCGTTCGCCCTTGGCGACGGCGGGCTCGTAGGGCGTCTCACCGTCGGCGATCTCGCGCAGCGCCTTGATGAGCTCCTCGCGGGTGGCGGCGGCGACGCTGGTGCGGACCGGTCGGTGCCCGCGGCGGCGCGCCAGCGTGTAGGCCAGATCGCGCAGGTCGCTGTTCGACTGGGCGTCCACCCAGTCGGCGAGGCGGGCCGCGGTGCGGCGCAGCTCTTCGGCCGAGGTGGCCGACAGCGGGAACAGCATCGCCTTGGTGGTGGGTTCACCGACGACGGGTGCGGGCGCCTCGGGCGCCTGCTCGAGCACCGCGTGCACGTTGGTGCCGGAGAGTCCGTAGGCCGACACCGCGGCGCGCCGGGGCTGCCGGTCGCCGTGCGGCCAGGGGGTGATCTCCTGCGGCACGAAGAGGTTGGTGTCGATCCGCGCCATCTCGTCGGGCATGCGGGTGTAGTGCAGGTTCTGCGGCACCGTGGCGTGCTGGAGCGACAGGATCGCCTTCATCATGCCGATCGCGCCTGAGGCGGACTGCCCGTGGCCGAAGTTGGTCTTGACCGCGCCGAGCGCGGTCGGAGCGGCGGTGCCGTACACCTCGGCGAGGCCGGCGTACTCGATCGGATCGCCGACCGGGGTTCCGGTGCCGTGCGCCTCGACCATGCCGACGGTCGCGGGATCCATCCCGGCCGCCGCGAGCGCCGACCGGTAGACCGAGACCTGCGCGGTGCGCGACGGGGTGGCGATGTTGACGGTGTGGCCGTCCTGGTTGGCCGCCGAACCCTTGACGACGGCCAGGATGCGGTCGCCGTCGCGCTGGGCGTCGTCGAGCCGCTTGAACATGAGCACGACCGACGCCTCACCGGAGACGAAGCCGTCGGCGCCGACGTCGAACGCGTGGCAGTGGCCGGTGGGCGAGAGCATGCCCTGGGCGGAGCCCGACGACATCTTGCGCGGTTCGAGCATGATCGACACACCGCCGGCCAGCGCCATGTCACTCTCGCCGTCGTGCAGGCTGCGGCAGGCCATGTGGATCGCCAGCAGGCTCGACGAGCAGGCCGAGTCGACGGTGAAGGACGGGCCGTGCAGCCCCATCGCGTAGGAGATCCGGCCCGAGGCCATGCTGTAGTTGTTGCCGGTGAAGCCGTAGGGGCCCTCGATCGCGTTGGCGTCGGCGGCGACCAGCTGGTAGTCGCCGTGCGTCATACCGATGAAGACACCGGTCAGAGTCTCGTGGAGGGCGGCGGGGTCGATACCCGCGTGTTCGACGGCCTCCCACGCGGTCTCCAGGAGGAGCCGGTGCTGGGGGTCGATCGCCGTCGCCTCACGCTCGCTGATACCGAAGAACTCGGCGTCGAAGCCCGCGACGTCGTCGAGGAATGCGCCCCACTTCGACACCGACCGGCCCGGAACGCCGGGCTCCGGGTCGTAATACTCTTCGGCGTCCCACCGGTCGAGTGGCACCTCGGTGACGAAATCGTCGCCGCGCAGAAGCGCCTCCCAGAGCCGCTCGGGAGAGTCGATTCCCCCTGGCAGCCGGCAGGCCATTCCGATGACGGCAATGGGAGTGACCGGTGCATCGACCACGTGTGCAAACCTCTTCTAAAACTGGATGCGGAGTTCGAGACGGATTGAAAATCGATTAGTTTCGGAAATTCAGCACTTTTCGGCGCGCTCCGTCCGCTCCCCTCTGCATCTCTTTGGCCTTCTTGGCGCCGAGTCGGAGCGTAACCGCTCGCGCCGACTCCGGTGCAAGTACCGAGCAAATCCCTCTCGGCTGTTGCTAGATCTATGTCCGCGGCCAAAACGTTACACGAGCAAGGACAAGATCGCAGATTCATCCTTCTGCAGGCCTCTGACCTGCAGTTACAGTGATTTTTAACTCTAATGTCAATCTTGGCACTTTCTTGGGTTCCTCTCAGGTTTTTCGCTGTGCAAGAACTCAGCAAACTAATTAGCAGGTCTCCTGCATGTTGCTGTAAATCGAGTTACGGCCCGACCCGGCGGATACACACGGCGCTTTCGAGGCGGCTGCTGATCTTGTTTCAGCAGTACAGGGGGTTTTTTGCGACCTCAACATCACTTCGATCAGACAGGTGTCCGTGGCGTCGGCCGAGTGTGCTGATAATTGCAATAGTCAGGACTTCTGTGCGATGGCAACAGAAGCCCGAATAACGATCGTGATGTGTTTCGCGCCACCAGCAAAGGCCGAAAGGGGCAGGCACAGCAAGAACACAGGCAAACTGTCTTTGCGCAAGCAAAGGTGAATTCAGCTGTCGGACAATCTTTTCCAGGGACAACAATCGTTGTCAGTGAACGTGGTGAAAAACCCCACAAAAGGGGGTTCGGAGCCACCTGAGAGGGGGTCGGGGACCCTACCCGGCAACCGGCTTCGGCACCGCGAACGGGGCGCCGAGATCGGGCACGACCTGGTATCCACGCCTGCGGGCACGGGCGACGTCGCGCCGGATGAGCACGCCCAGGCCCGCGAAGGAGCCCATGTCGAGCAGCATCGGGGTGAGCAGCCGGTTGTGCACGAACCCGATCGCCAGACCGGTCGACGGATCGGCCCAGCCGACGGACCCGCCGAGCCCGACGTGGCCGAATCCGCGCATCAGGCCGAACGGCAGGCTGTGGTATCCGAGATGGAACGCCAGCGGGATGCCGATGTTGCGATCGGGGCGCAGATTGGGCCGCCCGGTCAGATCGGCCGCCACCCGCGGCGACAGGAACTGCACGCCCTCGATGGCGCCGCCGTTGGCGATCGCGCCGTACATCCGGGCCAGCCCGCGGGCGGTGGCCACACCGTTGGCCGCCGGGATCTCCGCGTCGAGGAACGGGGTGTCGCCCTGGACCACGGCCTTCATCCCCGGGAAATACATGGATCCGAAGAGCCCGGAGAACTGCAACGCCGCGACCCGCGGTGCGACCAGGTTGAACACCGGGTTGGCCAGCGTGCTCTGCGGGGCCAGGATCTGCGCGGCCCGGGTCGGCGCCGATGCCGGCGGCCTGCCCAGGTGCAGTCCGTCGGTGTTGAGCGGTTCGGCCAACTCGGTGCGGATCAGGTCACCCATCCCCTGTCCGGTCACCGCCCGCGCCAACCCCGATACCAGCCAGCCGTAGGTCAGCGCGTGATAGGCCGGCTGACCGCGCAGCAGCCGGTTGACCGGTGCCGCCGCGAGCCGCTGCTCCATCCCGACGTGGTCGAACAGGTCCGCTTTGCGCACCCCGTTGAGTTGGGACAAGCCGGCCCGGTGGCGCAACAGGTCGCGCACCGTGATGTCGGCCTTCCCGTTGACGCCGAACTCCGGCCAGAACTGGGCGACGGGCGCGTCGTAGGCCAGCAGGCCGCGGTCGACCAGACGATGGATGACCGTCGAGGCCATCCCCTTGGTGGCGGAGAAGACCATCGCGCCGGTGTCGGCGGTCCAGTAGTCGCGGCCGCGCCGGTCGGAGTACCCGGTCCACACGTCGACGACGGGTTCGCCGTGGAGGTAGATGCACAACGCTCCACCGCCGAACCGGCGGCCGGGGAACAGCTGCGAGAAGCCCTGCAGGGTCCGGACGAACGCGTCGTCCGCCGCGCCCTGGACACCGTGCGGGAGACCAGCGCCGCGGCCCCGCGATGAGAGGTTGGTCACAGCTACCAATCTATCCTGCGGAATGCCAGGTTAAACAGAGCCGATCAGAGCGTTATTGAAGCGTTAAAGACCAGGTCAGGGACCGGTTCAGCGCGCGGCGTCGAGGATCTCGCGGGCGGCCAGCGCCGGGGTGAGCTCGCCGTCGCGAACCTGCCGCTCGACCTCGACGCGGATCCGGCGGACCTCGGGATGGGACAGCACCCGGTCGAGCACGGCGTCGCGCACCATCGACCACGTCCACTCGACCTGCTGCTGACGGCGCCTCGCCTCGAACTGCCCCGCCTCGCACAGCACGTCGCGGTGCTTCTCGACCGTCTCCCACAGCTCCCGCAGACCCGTGCCCTCCAAGGCGCTCATCGTCAAAACCGGTGGCAGCCAGAGCGTTTCGCGCGGATAGATCAGGCGGATGGCACCGGAGAGTTCGCGGGCGGCCCGCTTGGCCTCGATGGCGTGTTCCCCGTCGGCCTTGTTCACCACCACGACGTCGGCGAGTTCGAGCACGCCCTTCTTGATGCCCTGCAACTGATCGCCGGTGCGGGCCAGGGTGAGGAACACGAACGTGTCGACCATGTTCGCGACCGTCACCTCGGACTGCCCCACCCCGACGGTCTCGACCAGGATCACGTCGTACCCGGCGGCTTCGAGCAGCACGATCGTCTCGCGCGTCGCCTTGGCCACGCCGCCGAGCGTCCCCGAGGTCGGCGACGGCCGGATGTAGGCGTCGCGGTGCGTGGCGAGTTTCGCCATCCGGGTCTTGTCGCCGAGGATCGACCCGCCCGTGCGCGTCGACGACGGGTCGACCGCCAGCACTGCCACCCGGTGACCCTGCTCGATCAGGTACATCCCGAGCGCCTCGATCGTGGTCGACTTCCCCACCCCCGGCACGCCGGTGATGCCGACGTGGAGCGCGCTGCCCGCTTGCGGCGTCAGCTCCAGCAGCAGCTGCTGGGCCCGCTCGCGGTGGTCGGCGCGCGTCGACTCGACCAGCGTGATCGCGCGCGCGAGCGCGGAACGGTCGCCGCCGCGCAGTGCGGCGGCGAGTTCGTCGACCGGTTGGTTCATCACCGGTTTAGACATCTAGGCGAGGTCGTAACCGAGCCGCTCGGCCAGCTTGTGCAGCAGCCCGGTCGCGGCGTCGGCGATCACGGTGCCCGGCGGGAAGATCGCGGCGGCACCGGCGGCGTAGAGCTCGTCGAAGTCCCCGGGCGGGATCACGCCGCCGACCACGACCATGATGTCGGGCCTGCCCACCGCGGCCAGTGCGTCGCGCAGCGCGGGCACCAGCGTCAGGTGGCCGGCGGCCAGCGAGGACACCCCGACGACGTGCACGTCGTTGTCGGCGGCCTGCTGGGCGACCTCGTCGGGCGTCGAGAACAGCGAGCCGACGTCGACGTCGAAACCGATGTCGGCGAACGCGGTCGCGATGACCTTCTGGCCGCGGTCGTGCCCGTCCTGCCCCATCTTGGCGACGAGGATGCGCGGCCTACGGCCGTCGGCCTCTGCGAACTTCTCCACGAGTTCGGTGGCCGTGCTCATGCGAGAGATGTTGTCACCCGTCCCGGCCTCGTCGCGGTACACCCCGGAGATCGTGCGGATCTCGGCGACGTGACGGCCGTAGACCTTTTCCAGCGCGTCGGAGATCTCCCCCACCGTCGCCTTGGCGCGGGCGGCGTTGATCGCCAGCGCCAGCAGGTTGTTGCCGAGGCCGTCCTCACCGGCGAGGCCCTCCGTGCCCGCCGCGCGGGTCAGCGCGTCGAGCGCGGCGCGGGTGGCGTCCTCGTCCCGATCGGCCCGCAGCTGCTCGAGCTTGGCGAGCTGTTCGGCACGCACCCGGCTGTTCTCGACCTTGAGCACCTCGATCTCGTGGTCCTCGGGCACCTGGTACTTGTTGACGCCGATCACGGTCTGCGCACCGGAGTCGATCCGCGCCTGCGTGCGGGCGGCCGCCTCCTCGATGCGCAGCTTCGGGATGCCCTCGCTGATCGCCTGCGCCATCCCGCCGTGGGCGACGACCTCGCCAATGTGCATCCGGGCTGCGGTCGCCAGCTGGTGGGTCAGCCACTCGACGTAGTACGACCCGCCCCACGGATCGATCGGCCGGGTGGTGCCCGACTCCTGCTGCAGCAGCAGCTGGGTGTTGCGGGCGATGCGGGCGGAGAAGTCGGTGGGCAGCGCCAACGCCTCGTCGAGGGCGTTGGTGTGCAGCGACTGGGTGTGCCCCTGGGTCGCGGCCATGGCCTCGATGCAGGTGCGCGCGACGTTGTTGAACGGATCTTGGGCGGTCAGCGACCAGCCGGAGGTCTGCGAGTGGGTGCGCAGCGACAGCGACTTCTCGTTCTCGGGGGCGAATTCGGCGACCAGCTCACTCCACAGCAGCCGGCCCGCGCGCAGCTTGGCCACCTCCATGAAGAAGTTCATGCCGATGCCCCAGAAGAAGCTCAGCCGCGGCGCGAACTTGTCGATCGACAGCCCGGCGTCGAGGCCGGCCTTGATGTACTCGACACCGTCGGCCAGCGTGTACGCCAGCTCCAGATCGGCGGTCGCCCCGGCCTCCTGGATGTGGTAGCCCGAGATCGAGATCGAGTTGAACTTCGGCATCTTCGTGCTGGTGTAGCCGAAGATGTCGGAGATGATCCGCATCGACGCCTTGGGCGGATAGATGTAGGTGTTGCGGACCATGAACTCTTTGAGGATGTCGTTCTGGATGGTCCCGGCCAGCTTCTCCGGCGGTACGCCCTGTTCCTCGGCGGCCACCACGTAGAGCGCGAGGATCGGCAGCACGGCGCCGTTCATGGTCATCGACACCGACACCGACGACAGGTCGATCCCGTCGAACAGCTGGCGCATGTCGAGGATCGAGTCGATCGCCACGCCCGCCATGCCGACGTCACCCTGCACGCGCGGGTGGTCGGAGTCGTATCCGCGGTGGGTGGCCAGGTCGAATGCGACCGAGAGCCCCTTCTGACCCGCGGCGAGGTTGCGGCGGTAGAACGCATTGGACTCGGCGGCGGTGGAGAAACCGGCGTACTGGCGGATGGTCCAGGGCTGGTTGACGTACATCGTCGGGTACGGGCCGCGCAGGAACGGCGGGGCGCCGGGGAAGGTGTCGAGCGGGTAGCCCGCGGCGGCGACGGCGTCGCGGTCGGCGGCCACGTAGACCGGTTTGACGTCGATGCCCTCCGGCGTCACCCAGTCCAGCTGGTCAGGGGTGTAGCCGTGGGCGGCGGCCGCGGCGGCGATCTGTTCGGTGACCGCGCCCTCGGTGGCCGGGGCGCCGGCGCGCTCGCTGCGCAGCGGGACGTCGGCGAAGCTCCCGATTCCGGTTGAAGCGGTCATCTCAGGCCCCCAATCGGGTGAGGAGGTTCGACAGGGCCGCGACCGCGTCGATCTTCGCGGTCAGGTAGTCGTCGGGCTTCTGATCGGCGTCGGAGACGGCCTTCTCCGGGCCCGCGAGGTACAGGAGGCTGATGCCGGCCGCCCGGGCGGCCGCGACCACGCCCGCCGCCTCGGCGCCGTAGCGGGTGTCGGTACCGCAGATCACGGCCACCGACGGGGTGCCCGCATCGGCCACGGCCGCAGCGACGCCGTCGGCGGTGACGGGGCCGGGGTTGACGGCCTCGATGCCGCCGGAGGCCAGCAGGTTGCTCGCGAACGTCGCGCGGATGTTGTGCTCGGCGAGCGGTCCCAGCGGCAGCAGCAGCACTCGCGGGCGGCCCCCGTGCTCGGCGACGTAGGCGTCGGAGCGGTCGCGCAGCGCCTCGAACCCGGCGGCGTACCGGGTGACGGCGGTGAACGCCTCACCGGCCGGCAAGGTGGGCTCGTCGAGGTTGGGGTATTCGTTGACCCCGGTCAGCGCGGTGCGCCGGTGGGCGATGTCGTCGGTGCGCCGGGCGGCGACCTCGGCGATCTGCGCGGCGACGTAGGAGTGGGCGGCCACGAATCCGCCGCGGGACTCGATGTCCTGGAAGTGTTTCCACGCCTGCTCGGCCAGTTGCGCGGTCAGGTCCTCGACGAACCACGACCCGCCTGCCGGGTCGAGTACCCGGCCGACGTGGGACTCCTCGAGCAGCAGCAGCTGGGTGTTGCGGGCGATGCGGCGGGCGAAACCCCGTGAGGTGCCAGGGTTTCCGTCGGGGATCGCCACGTCGAACGGGTGCACCAGCACAGTGTCGGCTCCCCCGACCCCCGCAGAGAACGCCGCAAGCGTGGTGCGCAGCATGTTCACCCACGGATCGCGCTGGGTCATCATCGGCAGCGACGACACCGCGTGGATGGTGGCCGCACCGGCGTCGGCGGCGCCGACGACCTCACACACCCGCGCCCACAGCGTGCGCGCGGCCCGCAGTTTCGCGATGGTCATGAACTGGTCGTCGTCGGCGGCGAGCCGGAAGCTGATCTGGCGCACCGCATCGGCGGCCGGGAGACCGCCCTCTTCGAGCAGCCGTAGATAGGACACCCCGGCGGCGACCGCGCCCGCCAGTTCCCACGAGGCGCTGGCCCCGCGGTTGTGCAGTGCGGGCCCGTCGACGGTGACGGCGCGCACATGGCCGCCGTAGCCGGTCACCTTCGCCGCGGCGGCGACGACCTCGGCGACGTCGGGTGTCGAACGGTCGCTGAAAGGGGCGGTCAGCGGGTCGGCGCCCAGATCCACCGACAGCCGTGCGCGCTGGTCGTCGTCGAGGTCGGTGAGCAGCGTCAGCAGCGCCTCGGCGGCGGCGGTGTAGTCGGCGCCCGCCTCCAGCTGCACGGGGACCAGGTCGAGGAACACCGAGTCGAGCAGGCGCGGCAGGTCGGCGGCGGCCACCCCGTCGGCGCCGATGCGCAGCACCAGCGCGCTGACCCCTTCGGTCAGGCCCAGCAGCACCGCGCCGTTGGCCTCCTCGACGGCGCCCGGCGCGGACGGGAAGGTCTCGGCGACCTTCCAACCGGATATGACGTCGCGCAGGGCGTCGCCGCCGCGCACGTACGGCCACTGGCCCGGCAGCGGCGGCTCGGGCAGCGCGTCGAGGCTGGTGTAGAGGGGTCGGATCGCGAAACCCTCATAGGTCGGCGTATCGAGCAACCGGTCGGGTTCGGCGGGCAGGTCGGCGGGGTCCTTGCGGGTGCTCTTGGCCAACACCCCGGCCACCGCGGAGCGCCACTGCTCCAAGCCGGACTCGACAGCACTGGCCCCGTGCACAGACACCGGCATCTCCTGTTGTCGCAGCGTGTGACTGACGTATCCGTCATCAGGCTAAATGATGGGGATCACCCGCCTGCCTGCCGGTCGGCCCACGCGCAGGGCCGCATCCGTCCGCGCCGGGCCGTAGTCTTGGCAGACGTGAAAGCCGTCGTCAGGACCGTGCGGGCCGTACAGGCCACCGTGGCCGCGGCGGCCCTGCAGGTCTCCGGAAGACGCCTCGCGGCGATCTCGGCGGCCATTGTGATTCTCGTCGCACTCGCCTGGTGGGTGCCGATTCCCACCGCGGTGCAGATGCGCGACTGGGCCACCTCGGTCGGCGCCTGGTTCCCGCTGGTGTTCCTGGCCGCCCACATCGTGGTGACGACGTTCCCGTTCCCCCGCACCGCGTTCACGCTCGCCGCCGGCCTGCTGTTCGGACCGCTGCTGGGCGTGACCATCGCGGTGGCCGCGAGCACGATCAGCGCGCTGTTGGCGGTGCTGCTGATCCGCGCGCTGGGCTGGCAGTTGAGCCATCTGGTCAGCCACCCCGCCGTCGACCGCATCGACGAGCGGCTACGCCAGCGCGGCTGGCCGTCGGTGATCGCACTGCGGCTGATCCCTGCGGTGCCGTTCGCGGTGCTGAACTACGCCGCGGGTGCGTCGGCGGTGCGGCTGCTGCCCTACGCGGTCGCCACGTTCGTCGGGCTGCTGCCCGGCACCGCGGCGGTGGTGATCCTCGGCGACGCGCTCACCGGCCGGGTCGACCCGCTGCTGGTGCTGATCTCGGCTGCGACCGCGAGCCTGGGCGTACTCGTGCTGCTCTACGAGAACCGCGTGCAGCGGCGGCGGCAGACGCCGGTCACGACGCCCTGAGGTCGGGACCCTTCACGGTCATCGCGGCGAACAGCGCCAGCAGCGACGACGACGCCGCCAGACCCGGGCTCCAGTCCCGGACCCGGACGTGGGAGCCGGCGGCCAGCACGAAGTAGACGGTCAGCATGAACGTGGTCAGTCGGGTCAGTGCGGGCCAGCGGAACACCGACAGCAGTCCGACCGCGCTGGCGACCTTGACCACCGGGATGACCGGCCGTAGTTCCTCGGGCAGTCCCACTGTGTCGAACGCCTTCTTGATCGGGGCGATCGGCTTGACGCACGCCGCCGCGTCGGCGACCTGCATTGCCGCGAGCATCGCGTAGGTCCGTTGCCCGGTCAGCGCGCTCACGGCTCCGGATTCCCATGCCGCGGCGCGCTCAGCTCACTGGGCGGTGCCAGTCCCGGCCCGTCGACCGGGGTGCGGGCCTCGGCCTCGGCCCTGGCGACGGCCTGCGCGATCGCCGGGTCGGTCTCGGTGGAGAACCAGTCGGCGACCTCGTCGGAGTCGTCCTCGGCGGGCGGGCGGCCGTCGTCGGGCGACGGGGTGTAGCGGAACACGCCGTCGTCGCCCGGCGCGCCGAGCAGTTTGGTGAAACCGCCGAGCGCGCCGGCGAACTCGCTGGGCACCACCCAGACCTTGTTGGCCTCACCCTTGGCCATCTCGGGCAGGGTCTGCAGGTACTGGTAGGCCAGCAGTTCCGGGGTGGGCCGGGCCGCCTTGATCGCGGCGAACGTCTTCTCGATGGCCTTCGCCTGGCCCTGGGCCTGCAGGTAGGCGGCGGCGCGCTCACCCTGGGCGCGCAGCATGCGCGACTGCCGTTCGGCCTCGGCGGCGAGGATCGCGGCCTGTTTGGCGCCCTCGGCGGCGAGGATCTGCGCCTGCTTCTGGCCCTCGGCCTGTTTGATGGCCGCCTCCCGGCTGCCCTCGGCGGTCAGGATCATCGCGCGCTTCTCGCGGTCGGCGCGCATCTGCTTCTCCATCGAGTCCTGGATGGACGGCGGCGGATCGATCGCGCGGAGTTCGACGCGGGCCACCCGCAGCCCCCACCGGTTGGTGGCCTCGTCGAGCACGCCGCGCAGCGCGGTGTTGATCTGGTCGCGGGAGGTCAGCGTCTGCTCCAGCGTCATCCCGCCGACCAGGTTGCGCAGCGTGGTGGTGGTGAGCTGTTCGACGCCGACGATGTAGTTGCTGATCTGGTAGACCGCCGCCTGCGGGTTGGTGACCTGGAAGTAGACGACGGTGTCGATCGCCACGGTCAGGTTGTCCTCGGTGATGACCGGCTGCGGCGGGAACGACACCACCCGCTCACGCAGGTCGACCCGGGCGCGGATCTTGTCGATGAACGGGATGAGCAGGGTGAGCTGACCGCTGACGGTGCGGCTGTAGCGGCCGAGCCGCTCGATGACGGCGGCCTCGGCCTGCGGGATCAGCGCGACCGATTTGGCCACCACGATCACCGCGAATACGACGAGCACCAGCAGCAGGACCAGGCCGGCGACGGCACCATCCATGGCGGGGTTCCCTTCGACTCAGGGGTTCTTCCAGACGACCGCGGTGGCGCCGTCGATCCGCATGACGGTCACCTGGTCGCCCGGTTCGTACACATCGTTGTCGTCCAGCGGCCGGGCCGTCCAGACCTCGCCGTCGAGCTTGACCTGGCCGGCGTGCTGCGCGACGCGGTCGAGGACCAGGGCGGTCTTGCCCTCGAGCGCCTTCGCCGGTTCCGGCAGCCCGGCACCGGCGGTGAAGCGCCGCCGCAGCATCGGCCGCACCAGACCCAGCAGCAGCACCGACACCAGCAGGAAGACCACCCCGTCGGCCCAGATGGGCCAGTCGAACAGCAGGCTGGTCCCGGTCGCCGCGAGCGCACCGCCGGAGAGCATCAGCAGGAACATGTCGCCGGTGAGCGCTTCTGCCCCGGCCAGCGCAATCGCGAGGATCAGCCAGATCAGCCAAACGGGCATGTCGCCAGCCTACTGTGCAACCGGCTGGGACAGCGTCGAACAACTACACTGCGGGCATCATGTGGTGTCCCAGTGCAACGCTGGCGGTGTGGGCCAATTCGTGGCTCGCGGGTACCGCCGCGCCCGATGACGTGCTCGATTCGCTGTCCGCTTGGGCACCAAGGCATTTGGTGACGGCGTACGACTCCGCCGCGGCGGACCGGACCGGACTGCCGTGGCCCGATCTGAACGCCTCCGGCGGGGTGTCGCTGTTGCAGGCGCTGCGCACGGCGGCCGGGCCGAATCCCTCCGAGCCGACGATGTCGGTGGCGCTGCCGGTGCCCGGTGACGTGCGCGGGCTCCCGCCGGGCACCCAGTTCCAGAAGGACGCGATCGCCGTCGGTGAGGCGCTGATCGTCACCGATCCGAACGTGCCGTCAGAAGCGGTCGGCCTGGTCCCCGACTTCGAGTTCGACGAGGTCGGCGAGGATCCGGAGTTCGATCCCGAGGTGTCGGCGCTGTCGTGGACGGTGTACTCGGCACCCGCGACGGCCCCGGCGCCCTACGTCGACCTCGGTGAGGCGGAGTACGAACTGCGCTCAGCGGTCCGCGCGGCCGCCGACGCGCTGGGCGCCCTGCAGGCCGGCACAGCGGGCGCCGACGTCGACGATCCGCGCGGTCTGGTGGAACAGGTGCTGGAGTCCGGCCGGGGTCACCGCCTGCCCGATCACGCGCCGCACCGGGCGGTGCGGGTGCTGGAGAACGCCGCGCACGTCGACGCGATCATCACCGTGAGTTCCGGTCTGATGCCGATCGGGCTGCAGAGTTCGTCGGCGGTGCAGCTCGCCAGCGACGCGCTGCGTCCGCTGGTGGGTGTGGTGCGCGCCGCGCGGATGGCGGCGCTCACCGCCATCCTGTACTCGGCCTGGCAGCGCTGAGGCGCGCGGTTATTCGGTCGGCTGCGCCGGCTCGCCGTCGGCCGGTGACTCCGGATCGCGCTGCGGCAGTAGCCCTTCCAGCGCGGCACCGGTGATCCGGCGGAAGGCGCGCCTGGGCCGGTTGGCGTCCAGGATCGCCACTTCGAGCGTCGAGGGGCCCAGCGTGCGCGGTTCCGTGCCGTTCCCGCCGGATTCGAGCGCCTCGACCGCGATGCGCACGGCGTCGGCGAGTTCGGCGTTCTCCGTGTAGGACTCGTTGAGTTTGGCGGTGATCGGTTCGGTCGTCCCGCCCATCACCACGAAATGCGGTTCGTCGGCGATCGACCCGTCGTAGGTGATCCGGTACAGCTCCGGCGCTTTCGACTCACCGAAGTGTGCGACCTCGGCCACGCACAGCTCGACCTCGTACGGTTTGGCCTGTTCGGTGAAGATGGTGCCGAGCGTCTGCGCGTACACGTTGGCCAACTGGCGGCCGGTCACGTCGCGGCGCGAGTACGCATACCCCTGGGTGTCGGCGAACCGGATGCCGCCGCTGCGCAGGTTGTTGAACTCGTTGAAACGCCCGACGGCGGCGAAGCCGACCCGGTCGTAGAGTTCGCTGACCTTCTGCAGTGACCGCGACGGATTCTCCGCGACGAACAGCACACCGTCGGCATAGGCCAGTGCGACCACGCTGCGGCCGCGGCTGATCCCCTTGCGGGCGAGCTCGGAACGCTCGCGCATCGCCTGCTCGGGCGAGATGAAATACGGAAAGCTCACGAATCTGTACCTCGCGGCGCATGCGCGTCAGGGCCGAAAGTGTCGGCGCGGGAACGGTTCTGAATGACCTCACGGGCGAGCTCGGCGATCCGCTCCTGGGTGACCTCCTCGGCCCCCTCGGCGGTGATGAGCACGGCCGTCGGGAAGATCCCGCGCACGAGATCCGGTCCGCCGGTGGCGGAGTCGTCGTCGGCGGCGTCGTAGAGCGCCTCGACGGCCACCCGCAGCGCCGAATCGGCGTCGGTCACCTGGTGATAGAGCTTCTTCATCGAGGACTTGGCGAAGATCGAGCCCGACCCCACCGACTGGAAGCCCTCTTCTTCGAGGTTGTGCCCGCCCGCGGCGTCGAACGACACGATGCGGCCCGCGGCCTGCGGGTCGGGGTCGTCGAGGTCGAAACCGGCCAGCAACGGCAGTGCAACGAAACCTTGAAGCGCCGCACCGAGATTGCCGCGCACCATCGTGGCGAGCCGGTTCACCTTGCCCGCGAACGTCAACGCGACGCCCTCGAGCTTCTCGTAGTGTTCGAGTTCGACGGCGTAGAGCCGGGCGAACTCCACCGCGATGGCGGCCGTGCCTGCGATACCGGTGGCCGTGTAATCGTCGGTGATGTACACCTTCTGCACGTCGCGGCTGGCGATCATGTTGCCCTGGGTGGCGCGGCGGTCACCGGCCATCACCACGCCGCCGGGGAACTTCAACGCGACGATCGTGGTGCCGTGCGGCACGGTGTCGGTCGGGGTCAGCGTGGGCTCACCGCCGAACGGCAACAGATGGGGCGCCTGACGGCGCAGCATGTCGGAGAAGGACGACAAGTCCATGGGTACGGAGGGAACCCCTCGGGTAGTGGGATGGGACGGATCTCGGGAGAGTTGAGGAAAGGCCAGCTGCTGAAGGTGCGGCCAGGTCACTGTCCGCCCTTTTGGACATAAGCCCGCACGAAGTCCTCGGCGTTCTCCTCGAGGACGTCGTCGATCTCGTCCAGCAGGTCGTCGGTCTCCTCGGCGAGCTTCTCGCGACGCTCCTGCCCGGCGCCCGTGCCGCCGGTGAGGTCGTCGTCCTCGCCGCCGCCACCACCACGCTTGGTCTGCTCCTGCGCCATCGCCGCCTCCTGCACTTGTCATCGGCGGGCTCACGACCACCCACCGGTTCCTCCACACTACCGGGCGACGCCTGAATTGCCCGGGATAGCCTGGCTTTCCACGACGCCAGGTCAGGTCGCGGTGAGCTGCTCGACGAGTTGCACCGCGCTGTCGACCGAGTCCAGCAGCGCCCCGACGTGCGCCTTGCTGCCGCGCAGCGGTTCCAGCGTGGGGATGCGCACCAGCGAGTCGCCGCCCAGGTCGAAGATCACCGAGTCCCAGCTCGCGGCGGCGATGTCGGCGCCGAAGCGGCGCAGGCACTCACCGCGGAAGTACGCGCGGGTGTCGGTCGGCGGGCTGTCGACGGCGTCGAGGACCTGCTGTTCGGAGACCAGACGCTTCATCGACCCGCGCGCGACCAGCCGGTTGTACAGGCCCTTGTCCAGGCGGACGTCGGAGTACTGGAGGTCGACCAGGTGCAGCCGGGGCGCCGACCAGCCCAGGTTCTCGCGGCGCCGGAACCCCTCGAGCAGCCGCAGCTTGGCCGGCCAGTCGAGGATCTCGGCGCACTCCATCGGATCGCGTTCGAGCAGGTCGAGCACTTCGGCCCAGGTCTCGACGACGTGGGACGCCCGCGGATCGGGGTCGCGGGAGTCGACCAGTTTGGCGACCCGGTCGAGGTACTCGCGCTGCAGGGCCAGCGCGGTCATCTCGCGGCCGTCGGCCAGTGCGACGGTCGCGCGCAGCGACGGATCGCGGCTGATCACGTGCACGGCGTGCACCGGCCGGGCGAGCACCAGATCCGAAAGGTCGATCCCCTCCTCGATCAGGTCGAGGACCAGCGAGGTGGCGCCCAGCTTGAGGTAGGTCGACGTCTCGGCGAGGTTGGCGTCGCCGATGATGACGTGCAGCCGCCGGTACTTGTCGGCGTCGGCGTGCGGTTCGTCGCGGGTGTTGATGATGCCGCGTTTGAGCGTGGTCTCCAGTCCGACCTCGACCTCGATGTAGTCGGCGCGCTGGGACAGCTGGAAGCCGGGTTCGTCGCCGGAGGGGCCGATGCCCACGCGTCCGGATCCGGTGACGATCTGCCGCGACACCAGGAACGGGGTGAGACCGGCGATCACCGCGGAGAACGGCGTCTGCCTGCTCATCAGGTAGTTCTCGTGGGAGCCGTAGGAGGCGCCCTTGCCGTCGACGTTGTTCTTGTACAGCTGCAGTTTGGCAGCGCCGGGCACACTGGCCACGTGGCGGGCGGCGGCCTCCATCACGCGCTCGCCTGCCTTGTCCCAGATCACCGCGTCGAGCGGATCGGTGCACTCGGGCGCGGAGTACTCGGGGTGGGCGTGGTCGACGTAGAGGCGGGCGCCGTTGGTCAGGATCATGTTGGCCGCGCCGACCTCGTCGGCGTCGACGACCGGTGGCGGCCCGGAGGCCCGACTCAAGTCGAATCCGCGGGCGTCGCGCAGCGGCGACTCCACCTCGTAGTCCCACCGGGTGCGCTTGGCGCGCTGGATGCCTGCCGCCGCGGCGTAGGCCAGGACCGCCTGTGTCGACGTCAGGATCGGGTTGGCGGTCGGATCGGAGGGTGAGGAGATGCCGTATTCGACCTCTGTTCCGATGATCCGCTGCATGACCTCAGACTAGGTGACGCGTCGAGGGCCCGGGTGGGCGGCAGTTGACGGGCTGTTTTCCCTCCGGATCACCGAGCCGCTCGGCGCCCGGCGTCCACTGCGCCGCCGTTCGTCGCCGGGCGGTATTCGATCAACCGCAACGGCCCCTTCGTGAACGTGGACCGGGAGCCGAACCCGGCGGGCACCCATGCGCCCGCCGTGACCAACGCAGTCCCCATGACGCCGGCCGTGATCGCCGTCCGCGGCGATGACCGCCAGGGATCTCCCACCCTCATGTCGATGTCGCCCCTCCCCCGAAGCCCCGTCAGGCGAGAGGTTAGCTACAGCAAAGCCCGCTTCCGCGCGGTTTCAACGAAATCGACGGTCGGTCCGACGCGAAGCGGCCCGTCACCGAATCCGGTGACGGGCCGCGACGACACGTGATTAGAGGTACTGGCCGAGGTTGGACTCGGTGTCGATCGCCCGGTTCGCGCTGCTGCTCTTACCGGTGACCAGCGTGCGGATGTAGACGATCCGCTCGCCCTTCTTACCCGAGATCCGCGCCCAGTCATCCGGATTCGTGGTGTTGGGCAGGTCCTCGTTCTCGGCGAACTCGTCGACGATCGAGTCGAGCAGGTGCTGGATCCGCAGACCCTTCTGCCCGGTCTCGAGGACGGACTTGATCGCGTACTTCTTGGCCCGGTCGACGACGTTCTGGATCATCGCGCCGGAGTTGAAGTCCTTGAAGTACATGACCTCTTTGTCGCCGTTGGCGTAGGTCACCTCGAGGAAGCGGTTGTCGTCGATCTCGGCGTACATCCGGTCGACGACCTTCTCGATCATCGCCTTGATGGTCAGCGACCGGTCACCCGAGAACTCCGAGAGGTCGTCGTCGTGGACCGGCAGTTCCTCGGTGAGGTACTTGCTGAAGATGTCCTGTGCCGCCTCGGCATCCGGCCGCTCGATCTTGATCTTGACGTCCAGGCGGCCGGGCCGCAGGATCGCCGGGTCGATCATGTCCTCGCGGTTGGAGGCGCCGATCACGATGACGTTCTCCAGGCCCTCGACGCCGTCGATCTCGCTCAGCAGCTGCGGAACCACCGTCGTCTCCACATCGGAGCTCACACCGGTGCCGCGGGTGCGGAAGATCGAGTCCATCTCGTCGAAGAACACGATCACCGGGGTGCCCTCGGACGCCTTCTCACGCGCCCGCTGGAAGATCAGCCGGATGTGTCGTTCGGTCTCGCCGACGAACTTGTTCAGCAGCTCCGGACCCTTGATGTTGAGGAAGTAGCTCTTCGCCTCGCGCGCGTCGTCGCCACGGACCTCGGCCATCTTCTTGGCCAGCGAATTGGCGACGGCCTTGGCGATCAACGTCTTACCGCAACCTGGCGGCCCGTAGAGCAGCACACCTTTCGGCGGCCGCAGCGAGTACTCGCGGTAGAGCTCCTTGTGCAGGAACGGCAATTCGACGGCGTCGCGGATCTGCTCGATCTGACGACCCAGACCGCCGATGTCGCTGTAGCTGACGTCGGGCACCTCTTCGAGGACCAGATCCTCGACCTCGGCCTTCGGGATCCGCTCGAAGGCGTATCCAGCCTTGGTGTCGACCAGCAGCGAATCACCCGGCCGCAACCGGCGCGGGCGGTCGTCGTCGAGCTCGGTGCCGGCGACCTCGTCGTCGGGCAGGTGTTCGACCGACACCAGCGGTTCGGCCAGCCAGACGATGCGCTCCTCGTCGGCGTGGCCGACGACCAGCGCGCGGTGCCCGTCGGAGAGGATCTCGCGCAGGGTGCTGATCTCGCCGACGGCTTCGAAGGTGCCCGCCTCGACGACCGTCAGCGCCTCGTTGAGGCGTACGGTCTGCCCCTGCTTGAGGGCTTTGACGTCGATGTTGGGTGAGCACGTCAACCGCATCTTGCGGCCGGAGGTGAACACGTCGACGGTGTCGTCCTCGTGGGCGGCCAGCAGCACGCCGTAACCGCTCGGGGGCTGACCCAGCCGGTCGACCTCTTCGCGCAGGGCGAGCAGTTGCTGGCGGGCCTCCTTGAGGGTGTCCATCAATTTGGCGTTGCGCGCGGCCAGGGAATCGATCCGCGCTTCGAGCTGGTGGACCTCACGGACACTGCGGGCGCTTCCGGATGGGCCTACCGCGTTCTCGAGCTGTTCTCGGAGTGCGGCCGCCTCACGGCGCAGCTCCTCCAACTCCGCGGCGTCCTCACTGGACAGGCCGGACTCATGGGGTGTCGTGAAACCATCTTCTCTGGCTTCGTGACGCTGTGACTCACTCATGTTGCGCCCCTTTCCCGCACCGCATAGTGGTGCAGTAACGACTTCAACGCTACCGGCGATTCAGACTTTGTGTGCGGCGTAGGGGATTCGACACACCAGCCGCGCTGTTAACCTCGGATTCGAGTCAGCCAGATCGAAAGGACCGTCGTGACCCTGAAAACCCTCGTAACCGGCTTCGCAGCGGCAGCTGTCGTAGCAGGTGGAGCGGCAGGTGTGACCTCCATTGCATCGACCACCGCGGCTCCGGCAGCCACGCCTACCGTGGCGCCCGTCGTCTTCGGTGCTCCGATGCCCCAGGTGCCCGCACCCGATCTGGCCGGTCCGCTGACCCAGACGCTGCAGGCGCTGGCCGGACCCGGGTCTTTCCGGGGCAAGGCGCCGTTCATTCAGGGCGGCATCGGGAGGATCGAAGCGGTCGCCGCCGACCGCGCGTACCAGAATGCCGCGGCCCAGGGCAAGTTCCCGTTGGCCTTCAACCTCGCCAACATCGACATGAACGGTGGCGTGGCCACGGCCGACGTCACCGCGACCGCCCCCACCGGTGGCACCGCGACGCAGAACATCGTGTTCACCGCGGGCCCGAGCCCGACCGGCTGGCAGATCTCGCGCGGTTCGGCGCTGAACCTGCTCTCGGCGGTCGGCTGAGCCGTTTGCCGGTGCTGTACCGCACCATGTCCGTCATGACCCGAAGCGCCGTCACCCTCGTGGTGGCGGCGTTCGGTCTTTCCTGGTGTCTGATTGGGTGCGGCAGCGACAAACCGCCCGCCGCGCCGCCGACACCGGTGGCGTCCAGCCCCTCCGCCGCGCCGGTGGGTCCGCCGCCGCCCGCACCGCTGCCGCCGCCCAGCGCGCTGACCGATGTGCTGTACCGGCTGACCGATCCGGCGGTGCCCGGCGGCGAGAAACTCGCGCTGATCCAGGAGTCGAACCCCGCCGACGCCGTCGCACTCGACCGGTTCACCAAGGCGCTGGGCGACAACGGTTATCACCCGATGACGTTCGACGCCGCGGATCTGGCGTGGGCGGGCGACGGGGTCGACGCCGGTCATGTCGTGGTGGCGACCGTGATCGCCAGGACGCCGCCCGAGCGCACCGGCGGCGACTTCACGTTCCCGATGGATTTCGCCCGCACCCCCGACGGCGGGTTCCAGCTCAGCCGCGAGAGCGCCGACCTCCTGTTCGAGGTCGACGCCGGCCAGGCACCGCCGCGCTGACATGTGGATCGGCTGGTTGCAGTTCGACCTGCTCCTCGGCGATGTGCACTCGCTCAAACAGAAACGGTCGGCGATCCGGCCCGTGATCGCCGAACTGCGGCGCCGGTTCATGGTGTCGGCCGCCGAGACCGGCGCCCATGATCTGCACCGCCGCGCCGAGATCGGCATGGCCGTGGTGGCGGCGGACCGGGCGCATGTGGTCGACGTCCTCGACGCCGCCGAGCGACTGGTGGCCGCCCGCCCGGAGATGGAGCTGCTGTCGGCGCGCCGCGCGCTGCGGCGCAGCGACGACGAGGATTGAATCGTCGGCTCGCCGACGGTCAAGCCTCGGCCTGCTCCGCCGGGGCGGCCAGTTGCCTCTTGCGCCGCAACGGAATCGGCGCGACGGCCCCTGGCGCCAGCCTGCGGGCGCTGATCAGGAACGCGGTGTGCCCGCGCATCGTGTGCTGGGGGCGCACGGCCAGACCGACGACGTACCAGCCGCGCTGCATGCTCTCCCAGGCGCGCGGTTCGGTCCAACACGTCTGTGCGCGCAGCGCTTCCACCGCGCGCGAGAGTTGTGTCACGGTCGCGACGTAGATCATCAGCACACCGCCGGGCACCAGGTGGCGCGACACCGTGTCGAGCACCTCCCACGGCGCGAGCATGTCGAGCACCACGCGGTCGACCTCACCGCCGCTGTAGTCGTTGAGGTCGGCGATGACGAGGTCCCAGTTGTCCGGGCGCTCACCGAAGAACGTGTCGACGTTGCGGGCGGCGTGGACGGCGTGGTCGTCGCGCACCTCGTAGGAGGTGACCCGGCCGTGCGGTCCGACCGCGCGCAGCAGCGAACAGGTCAGCGCACCCGAACCGGCGCCGGCCTCCAGCACGCGCGCACCCGGGAAGATGTCGCCCTCGTGGACGATCTGCGCGGCGTCCTTGGGGTAGATGACCTGCGCGCCGCGCGGCATCGACATCACGTAGTCGACCAGCAGCGGCCGCAGCACGAGGAACTGGTCGCCGCTGGTGGATTTCACGACGCTGCCCTCGGGCAGTCCGATGACGGTGTCGAGCGCGATCATCCCGCGGTGGGTGTGGAACTCACCGCCCGGGGTGAGCAGCATCGTGTAGTGCCGCCCCTTGGCGTCGGTGAGTTGGACGCGGTCTCCGACGGCGAACGGACCGGTTCTGGGCATAGCTGTTCAGCCTGCCAGTCGGCACGAGGCAGCGGGTCCGCGGGGTTGGGCTGATCTGTCGGGGTCACGTCATACGCTGACCACATGAGTGAACAGCCCGCGCCGGTCCGGCGTCCCGCGCTGTCGCCGTCGCGGGCCGCCGATTTCAAGCAGTGCCCGCTGCTGTACCGGTTCCGTGCGATCGACCGGCTGCCCGAACCGCAGTCGGTCGCGCAGTTGCGCGGGTCGGTGGTGCACGCCGCGCTCGAGCAGCTCTACGCGCTGCCCGCCGCGGACCGGGTGCCAGCGACCGCGCTGACGCTGGTCGCGCCCGCGTGGGAGCGGGTGCTCGCCGAACGCTCCGACGTGGCGGCCGACATCGACCCCGCCGTGCGGGAGGCGCTGCTCGGTGAGGCCCGCGCGCTGCTGTCCGGGTACTACCGGCTGGAGGATCCGACGCGGTTCGACCCGCAGTGCTGCGAGCAGCACGTCGAGGTGGAACTGGAGGACGGCACGTTGTTGCGTGGCTTCGTCGACCGCATCGACGTCGCCCCGACCGGCGAGTTGCGGGTGGTCGACTACAAGACCGGGAAGGCCCCGCCGGAGGCGCGGGATCTGGCCGAGGCCAAGGCGCTGTTCCAGATGAAGTTCTACGCGGTCGCGCTGTTGCGGTCGCGCGGTGTGCTGCCGACCCGGTTGCGGCTGCTCTACCTCGCCGACAGTCAGGTGCTGGACTACTCCCCCGACCTCGAAGAGCTCGTCCGGTTCGAGCGCACGCTGACCGCGATCTGGCGTGCCATCATGGCCGCCGGTGCGACCGGCGACTTCCGGGCCAACCCGTCGCGGTTGTGCGGGTGGTGTGCGCATCAGGCGCTGTGCCCGGCCTTCGGCGGCACCCCGCCGCCGTATCCGGGGTGGCCGGAGGTGCCCGCCGCGTGATCGGGCACCTCTATCACCGCCTCCCCGACGACGACGGGCTCGCGGCGTTCGAGTCGACCGCCGACACCCGCAGCAACTGGGATCCGGCGATTCAGCACGGGTCGCCGCCGCTGGCGCTGCTCACCCGGGCCATCGAGGACCTCGCGGCGGGCACCGGGTTGCGGGTCGGCCGGCTCACGCTCGACATCCTCGGCGCGATCCCGGTGGCGCCGGTGTGGGTGCGGGCGGAGGTGGTGCGGCCGGGCAACCGGATCTCGCTGATGGCCGCGGACATGCTGGCCGCGCGCCCGGACGGCAGCCACCGCGCCGTCGCGCGGGTGACGGCGTGGCTGCTGGCGACCAGCGACACCGCCGACGCCGCGACCGACCGGCACCCGCCGCTGACCGAGGGCCAGGCCGTGGGCGTCGCGCACGCGTGGGAGGGCGCACCCGGCTACCTGGAGACCGTGGACTGGCGCCGACAAGCCGACGACGGCTCGTCGGCGGTGGCGTGGTTGACGCCGCTGGTCCCCCTCATCGACGACGAACCGACGACGGCGCTGCAGCGGCTGGCGATGGTGGTCGACTCCGCCAACGGCATCGGCGCCGCGCTCGATCCGCGGCGGTTCCTGTTCATGAACACCGACACCTCGGTGCACCTGCACCGGTTGCCGCAAGGCTCGGATTTCGGGTTGCGCACCCGTGCGTCGATCGGCCCCGACGGCATCGGTGTCACCACGGCCGAGATCTTCGACCGCCGCGGGTTCGTCGGCACCTCGGCGCAGACGCTGCTGGTGCAGCGGCAGCCGTGAACGGTCTGGTCGGGCAGTTCGACCTGGCGTGGGCGCTGGCCGACCTGCACCTGTCGGCGCTCTCGGCGGACGACTTCCTGTGGGAGCCCGCCGACGTCGTGTGGACCGTGCGGCCCGACGCGTCGGGTCGGTGGTGGCCGGACTGGTCCGACGAGGAGCCCGACCCGATTCCGGTGCCCACGATCGGCTGGTTGACGTGGCACATCATCTGGTGGTGGTCGGTGACGCTGGCGCACCTCGACGGCGAGGCCGTACCCGACCGCACCGAGGTGAGTTGGCCCGGCGGCGCGGCGGCGGTGCAGCGGATCCGAGAGCTGGCAGCCGGCTGGCGCGCGGCCCTCCGCCGGCTGGACGCCGCGGATCTCGAAGCGGCAGCGGAATTTCCGTGGGGCCCCGACAGCGGTCACACCGTCGCCGACGCCGTGCTGTGGCTGCACGTCGAGCTCACGAAGAACGTCGCCGAGATCGGTCAACTCCGCCTGTTGCACGCGGTATCGCGCTGAGCCCGGTGAGCAGGACGTCGAGCCCGAACGCCAGGGCGGCGTCGGCGTCGCGGGCGGCGCCCTGTGCCTGGCCGGCGGCGCTGCCGATACGCGAGGCCAGCGGATAACGGTCCGCGATCCCCAGTGCGGCCAGTTTGGCGCCCTCCCGGTCCCACCATTGCAACGGCGTCTCCTGTTCGCGTTCCCGCCGCGCGTGTGCCAGCGCGCGGGCGCAGGAGCGGGCGAAGTCGAGCACGAGGGCCAGGGCCGCGTCCTTGTCGGCGTCGTCGAGCGGCAGCGCATCGACGGCGGCCAGCTCGCGCTCGTATTTGGCGAGGGTGCCGGGGCCGAGAACGGCCCGTTCGGATTCGATCTCGGCCAGCCAGGGATGCCGCTCGAACAGGCGCATGTTGTCGGCGACGACGGTGGCCAGCCGGGCGCGCCAGTCGCCGGCCGATTCGGTGACGTCCATCTCGGACCTGCACTGGTCGGCCATCAGTTCGAGCAGTTGTTCGCGGCTGCGCACATAGGAGTAGAGCGTCATCACGGGGACCTCCAGGGCAGCGGCGACATCGCGCACCGTGAAGGGCAGGCCGAGCCGGTCGGCGACGGCGATCGCCGCGGCCACCACCTGATCGGCGGTGAATCGGGGCGGGCGGCCGCGGCGGGCGGGCAGGGGTTTCTCGTGTCGCCACAGCAGGTCGATGGTGTCCATGGGTCCTCACTTGAATTTCCGTACAGAATACGGATACTTGATCTCGTACACGATACGAGAAAGGTGTCCATGAACGTCACCGCCACCGCCGTCTCCCTCAACGTTCCCGACCCGCAGGCCTCGGCCGACTTCCTCACCCGGCACGTCGGCTACACCGTGGCCATGCAGGACGACGGGTTCGTCTCGCTCGAACACGGCAGTGGCGCGCCGAACGTCGTCTACCTGCGC
Organism: Mycobacterium sp. GA-2829; assembly: GCF_001499965.1. Taxonomy (GTDB): domain Bacteria; phylum Actinomycetota; class Actinomycetes; order Mycobacteriales; family Mycobacteriaceae; genus Mycobacterium. The sequence goes on along the minus strand of NZ_LQIT01000001.1, from coordinate 194,100 downwards.
ACCGGTCTGCCGACCTTCAAACCGACCCACCGCGCGGGCAGTGCGGGCGACGGCCTGCTGCTGGTCTTCGTCGTCGACGACGTCGACGCGGCCTTCGAATCGGTGCGAGGCGGCGGCGCGCCCGTCGTGACCCCGCCAGAGACCGAACCGTGGGGCGAGCGGTACTGCCAGTTCGAGGATCCGAACGGGATCATCGTGCAGTTCGTGCAGTGGGTCTGACCGCCCCTTGTATATGCTCTTGTATCTATATAGATCAGGTGCGATACTGTGGGCATGGACGTATTCGAAGCCGTCGCCGAACCGAGTCGGCGCGTGCTGCTGGACGAACTGGCCGGGGGTGAGCGCACGGCGGGCGAGCTGGTCGCGACCCTGCCCGGGCTGACCCAGCCGACGGTCTCCCGGCACCTGCGGGTGCTACGCGAGGTCGGCCTGGTCGAGGTGCGGCCGGACGCGCAACGCCGGATCTACGCACTGCGCGCCGACGGGCTGCTCGAGATCGGGGCGTGGATCGACCGCTACCGGCACTTCTGGGCCGGCCACCTCGACGACCTCGAACAGCATCTGCACCGGCGCGCCGAGGAGTCCCGGTGAACGGGCGCGAGGGCCGACTGACCGTCGAAGGCGACCGCGCGGTGCTGACCTTCGAGCGGCGGCTGCCGTTCCCGGTGGAAACGGTGTGGGCGGCGATCACCGATCCGCACGAACGCGGACAGTGGTTCGGCGCCACCAACATCGACGCGCGCCAAGGCGGCACCATCGAGATGGTCGCCACCGGTCCCCCGCTGCCTGAGGACCGCAAGCGCATGACCGGACGCATCCTCGTCTGGGACCCACCGCACGTGTTCGAACACGAATGGCGCCAGCCGATCGTCGAGGACGGCGTCGTGCGCTACGAACTGCGCCCCGACGGGAACGGCACGCTGTTGCGATTCACGCACCGCGGCTTGGGGATTCGCAACGCGTCCGGCTTCCTCGGCGGCACCCACGCCTTCCTCGACCGGCTCGAATCCCATCTGTCCGGCGCCGAGCTGCCGGACTGGCTGACCCGCAAACAGGAGGTCGACGATGCTCGCCGCTGATCACGCACCCCACGTCGCGGTGGCCTACCACTCCGGATTCGGTCACACCGCCGTACTCGCCGACGCAGTGGCCGACGGCGCCCGCTCGGCCGGCGCCGTCGTCGGGCTGGTCGCGCTCGACGCGCTCGCCGACACCGACTGGACCACCCTCGACCACGCTGATGCGATCGTGTTCGGCACCCCGACGTACATGGGCAATGTCTCGGCGGCCTTCCAGGCGTTCGCCGAACGCACCGGGCGCCGCTGTCAGGAGGGCACCTGGCGCGACAAGCTGGCCGCGGGGTTCACCAACTCCGGCGCCAAGAGCGGCGACAAGGTGGCCGCACTGATGTCCCTCGCGGTGTTCGCCGCCCAGCACCACATGCACTGGGTGAACCTCGGCCTGGTGGCGGGCTGGAACAGTTCGGTGAGCAGCCCGGACGACCTCAACCGGCTCGGGTTCTTCCTCGGCGCAGGCGCGCAGACCGACGTCGACGCCGGACCCGACGGTGTGCACCCCTCCGACGTGCGGACCTGCGGGCACTTGGGCCGCCGGGTCGCGCTGGTGGCCGCGCAGTTCACCGCGGGCCGCCGTGTCACGTCAGCGGTTTCAGATCCTGTAGCAGCGTCGGCACCAGTTCGCTGACGGTCGGGTGGATGTGCATGGTGCGGGAGATCGCGGTGTAGGGCTTCTTCGCGGTCATGATGTCGAGGATCGCGTGCACCACCTCGTCGCCGCCGACGCCGAGGATCGCCGCGCCGAGGATCTCCTCGGTCTCGGCGTCCACCACCACCTTCATGAACCCCTGGGTCTCCCCCTTCTCCACGGCCCGGCCCACGCGCGTCATGGGACGCTTGCCCACCAACGCTTTTCGGCCCGATCTGCGAACCTGGTCGGCGGTCATCCCGGCCCGCCCGAGCGGCGGGTCGATGTAGAGCGCGTAGGTGGTGATGCGGTCGCTGACCCGCCGCGGGTCGTCGTCGAGGAGGTTGGCGGCGACGATCTCGAAGTCGTTGTAGGACGTGTGGGTGAACGCGCCCTTGCCGTTGCAGTCGCCCATGGCCCAGATGTGGTCGACGCTGGTGCGCAGCTGATCGTCGACGACGATGTAGCCGCGCTCGTCGGTCTGCACACCCGCGGCATCGAGTCCGAGATCGTCGGTGTTGGGCTGCCTGCCGACCGCCATCAGCAGGTGGCTGCCCGCGATCGGCTCGGCACCCTCCCGCGGTGTGAGCTCGAAACCGTTGTCGCGCTTGGTGAATCGAATGTCACTGGCATCGAGCACGATGTCGATGTCCTCGGCCTCGAGGATGTCCTTGATGGCCGCCGAGACGTCCTCGTCCTCGCGGGAGGTCAGCCGGGGCCCGTGTTCGACGACAGTGACCCGGGCGCCGAACCGGCGGTACATCTGGGCGAACTCGAGCGCGATGTAGCTGCCGCCGACGATCACGAGATGCTCGGGGACGACGTCGAGGTCGAGGATGCTCACGTTGGTCAGGTAATCGATGTCCGCGAGTCCGGGCATGTCGGGCGCGACGGCGCGGCCGCCGACGTTGAGGTAGATGCGGTCGGCCTTGAGCACCTGATCGTCGACGCGGACGGTGTGTGGATCCTCGAAGCGGGCGTGCCCGCGCAGGAACGTGCAGCCGTCCATGCCCTCGAGCCACGACTCGACACCGTTGCGGTCGTCGAGCATGATCCTGTCCTTGCGGGCCTTGACCTTCGCCATGTCGACGGTGATCTCGCCGGTGCCGACACCGTATTCGGCGCCGCGCCGGGCCAGGTGCGCGGCATGTGCACTGGCGACCAGCGTCTTGGTGGGGATACACCCGTAGTTCACGCAGGTGCCGCCGACGAGTTTGCGTTCGATCACCGCGACCGTCTGACCGGCTTCGGTCAACCGGCCTGCCAGCGGTGGGCCCGCCTGCCCCGCGCCGATGATGATGGCATCGAAAGTGGTTGGCTGCGAGGTCATCTCAGATCACCGACGCAGCCAAGACGATGACGACGCCGCCGATCACCGCGACGGCGTCCTCGAGCAGCGCGATAGGGAGGTCCCGCCCGCCGTTCCTGGCGACGAGGCGCTTGCGCGCTTCGTATCCGCCCAGCGTGCCGATGACGGCGCCGATCACCCCGGCGCCCAGTCCGCCGAAGGTGTACCCGAACGCGGTGCCGAGGACCGCGCCGGCGAATCCGCCGGAGACCAGCCGGGGGACGAACTGCATCGGCGTCTTGCGGCTCGGCGTCTTGGGGAGCTGATCGGTGACCAGTTCACCGACGGCCAGGACGGTGAACACGGCGACCGCGATCGGGTGTGCCACCCACTGCGCCCAGGTGCCGTCGAGGGCGATCCAGTCGAGCATCCCGGCCCACGCGATCACCGCGGGTGCGGTGAACGTTCGCAGGCCGGCGACCACACCGATCAGCAACGCGAGGAGCAGGACAAGGGCATGCGTCATGGCAACCTCCGGCCGACGATGAAGTCACCCGGACGCTAGCACGCATCTCCCGCCCGCACAGGGCGTCGAGCACAAGATCAGATTCGGCAGAACCGGATGTCGGAAGCGAGGATCGCCTTCGCTCCGATCGCGGCCAACTCGTCCATGATCGCGTTGACCTCGCGTCGCGGCACCAGCGCCCGTACCGCCACCCAGTCGGGATCGGCGAGCGGGGCGATGGTCGGCGACTCCAGTCCCGGCGTCACGGCCGCGGCCCGGTCGAGCACCGAGCGCGGGCAGTCGTAGTCCAGCATCAGGTACTGCTGGCCGAACACCACACCCTGGACGCGGGCGGCGAGTTGGTCACGGGCAGCGGCGCTCTCCGCACCGGCGCCGTCGCCTTCGATCAGCACCGCCTCCGAATCGCACAGCGAGTCACCGAAGGCGACCAGGTTGTGCAGTCCCAGCGTGCGGCCCGATCCGACGACGTCGGCGATCGCGTCGGCCACGCCGAGCTGGATGGAGATCTCCACCGCCCCGTCAAGCCGGATCACGGTGGCGTCGATTCCTCTGGCGGCCAGATCTTTTCGCACTAGATTGGGGAACGCGGTGGCGATCCGCTTACCGTCGAGATCCTCGGGAGTCCAGTCGCGGCCTGCAGGTGCGGCGTAGCGGAACGTCGACGAACCGAAACCCAGCGCCAGCCGTTCACGCACCGGCGCATCGGATTCGGCGGCCAGGTCGCGTCCGGTGATGCCGAAGTCGAGCTGCCCTGATCCGACGTAGATCGCGATGTCCTTCGGCCGCAGGAAGAAGAACTCGACGTTGTTGGCCGGGTCGACGACGGTCAGATCCTTGGAGTCGGTGCGGCGCCGGTAGCCGGCCTCCGACAGGATCTCGGCGGCGGGTTCGCTCAGCGTGCCCTTGTTGGGGACGGCGACGCGCAGCATGCGGCTCACAGCTTGCGGTACACGTCGGCGGGCGACAGACCGCGGGCGATCATCAGCACCTGCGTCCAGTACAGCAGCTGGCTGATCTCCTCGGCGAGGGCGTCGTCGCTCTCGTGTTCGGCGGCCAGCCACACCTCGCCGGCCTCCTCGAGGATCTTCTTACCGAGGCCGTGCACGCCGCCGTCGAGGGCCGCCACGGTGCCGCTGCCCTCAGGCCGGGTGCGCGCCCGTTCGGTCAACTCGTCGAACAGTGCATCGAAGGTCTTCACAGGCTGCGATTCTCCCACGCCCCCGCATCAGCCCGGCACAGCCCTCAGCCCTCCTTGGCGGCCGTGGGCAGGTGCTCGCCCTTGAGGATCTCGCCGTGCATGTCCTCCAGTGACACGCCCTTGGTCTCCATCACCCAGCGCCACACGAACAGCCCCGACAGCACCGCGCACAGCCCGTAGAAGCCGTATGCCAGGCCGAGGTGTTCGCGCAGACCCGGGAACGTGACGGTGATGAGCCAGTTGGCCGCCCACTGTCCGGCGGCGGCCAGGCCGAGCGCGGCCGCACGGATCCGGTTGGGGAACATCTCACCGAGCAGCACCCACACCACCGGGCCCCAGGACATGCCGAAGGCGACCACGAACAGGTTGGCTGCGATGAGCGCGATCACGCCGGACGCGCCGGGCAGGCTCGGGTTGCCCTCGGCGTCGAGCGTGGCGTTGGCGAAGATGACCGCCATGGTGATCAGCGTGACCGCCATGCCCGACGATCCGATCAGCAGCAGCGGTTTGCGGCCGATCTTGTCGATGAGCGCGATCGCGATGAGCGTGGTCAGCACGTTGATCACCGAGGTGATGACGGTGTAGATCGCCGACTCGTCGGCGCTGAATCCGACCGCCTGCCACAGCACGTTGCTGTAGTAGAAGATCACGTTGATGCCGACGAACTGCTGGAAGATCGACAGCCCGAGGCCCACCCAGACGATGCCGTAGATCCCGCCGGTCGGTTTGCGCAGATCGCGCCACGACGGTTTGTCCTCGCGCTCCAGCGTCTCGCGGATGCGGGTGATGGTGATCTCGAGGTTCCGCTGGCCGAGCAGGGTGCTCAGCACCTTGCGGGCCTCCGGGATCTTGTGGCTGGCCACCAGGTAACGCGGCGACTCGGGGATCGTGAACGCCAGTGCGCCGTACACGACGGCGGGCACCGCCATCGCCAGGAACATCCAGCGCCAGGCGTCCACGCCCAGCCACAGCGGTTCGTTGGGTCCGCCTGCGGCCCACTGCAACAGCCAGTTGACGGCGAACGACAGGAAGATGCCGGACACGATCGCGAGCTGCTGGAGAGACCCGAGCCTGCCGCGGATGCTGGGCGGTGAGGTCTCGGCGATGTAGGCGGGTGCGATCACCGACGCCACGCCGACACCGATGCCGCCGACGATGCGGAAGAGCACCACGGCCCACACCTCGTGGGCGAAGCCGGTGCCGAACGCGCTGATGAGGAACAGGACTGCGGCGATCTTCATCACCGCGATGCGGCCGATCCTGTCGGCGACGCGGCCCGCGGTCATCGCGCCCGCCGCGGCGCCCAGCAGGGCCGAGGCGACGGCGAAGCCGAGTTCGGCGTTGCCGATGCCGAAGTCTTCCTGGATGGAGTCGACGGCGCCGTTGATCACCGCGCTGTCATAGCCGAAGAGCAACCCGCCGAGCGCGGCCACCGAGGCGATCCGCACGGCGGTCTTGCCCGAGTTGAACTGTTCGTCTCCGACCGGCAGATCTCCCCCGACCGGTGCCCCGCCGTGACCCGCCATCGGAACGTCCTTTCCCGCGCATCGTCGCGTGACCGGAATCACATTGAAGCACTGATCCGGCCGGAAAAAGGCGGGTTCCCACAAGCGGGCGCGACGAAACCGCGCTGCGCCTCAGGCCGTGCGTTCCCCGGAGGCGGCGTCGATCTCGGCGTGGATGGTCCGCAGATCGTCGACGGCGAGCCCCCGCAGGGACTCGAGGTGGTGGCGGCGCGGGGTGCGGGGCACCACGACGTCGTTGGGCACGACCAACACCGGGCAGCCGGCGAGTTCGGCGGCCAGGGTGCCGGTGACCGAGTCCTCCACGGCCAGACAGTGCCCGGGCTCGACGTCGAGCAGGCGCGCGGCGAGGCGATACGGATCGGGCCGCGGCTTCCCGTGCGGCACTTCGTCACCGCAGACGGTCACCGTGAAGTAGTGGCGCCCGATGCTGCCCAGCGCCTGCTCGGTCAGCTCGCGCTGGGTGTTGGTCACCAATGCCATCGGAACACCTTCGCCCGCAAGGGAATCCAGCAGTTCGCGGGCGCCGTCGCACCACGGCAGGCCGCGGGTGGCGAACAGTTCACCGGTGTAGGTGTGCAGGTAGCGGTCGGCCTCGGCCATCGCGACCGGGTCCGGATCCAGGCCGAGGTCGGCGAAGATCGTCTTGATGGTGTTCTCCGCCGAACTGCCCACGAGCGCGGTGCGCAACTCGTCGGTGATGACCCCGCCGAGGCGGTCGTAGAGCGCCGCGAGTGAGACGTCCCACAGCTTCTCGGAGTCGACGAGCGTCCCGTCCATATCGAAAAGGACCGCTCTCATGGCCGCAACCTTCCGCCGAGCGTGAGCTCGTGTTCGAATATCCGTCGAATCCTCGTGCATGACTTCACGTTCGGGCTCAGTCCTCCGGGTTGTAGCCGAGGTTGGGCGCCAGCCAGCGCTCGGCCTCCTGCAGGGTCCAGCCCTTGCGTTTGGCGTAGTCGGCGACCTGGTCCTGGGCCAGCCGGCCGACGACGAAGTACTGCGACTGCGGATGCGAGAAGTACCAACCGCTGACCGCGGCGCCGGGCCACATCGCCATCGACTCGGTCAGCTCGATGCCGGTGCGCTCAGTGACGTCGAGCAGGTCGAACAACGTCGTCTTCTCGGTGTGCTCCGGGCAGGCCGGATACCCGGGCGCCGGGCGGATTCCCACATACTTCTCACCGATCAGCGCCTCGTTGTCGAGGTGCTCGTCGGGCTGGTAGCCCCAGAACTCCTTGCGGACCCGCTCGTGCATCCGCTCGGCGAACGCCTCGGCCAGCCGATCGGCCAGGGACTCCAGCAGGATCGCGCTGTAGTCGTCGTTGGCGGCCTTGAACTCCATGATCCGGTCCTGGCTGCCCAGGCCCGCGGTGACCGCGAACGCGCCGACGTAGTCGGCCAGCTCCGTGTCCTTGGGCGCGACGAAATCGCCGAGCGAACGGTTCGGGATGCCGTCGCGGTGCTCACCCTGCTGGCGCAGGTTGTGCAGCGTGGTCAGCACCTCGGTGCGGGTCTCGTCGGTGTACACCTCGATGTCATCGCCGACCGCGTTCGCGGGGAAGAAGCCGATCACCCCGTTGGCGGTCAGCCACTTCTCCTTGATCGCGGTGTCGAGCATCTCCTGCGCGTCCTCGTACAGCTTGCGCGCGGCCTCCCCCGACGCCGGGTTGTTGAGGATGTCCGGGAACCGGCCCTTCATCTCCCAGGCGTTGAAGAACGGCTGCCAGTCGATGTACTCCCGCAGCTCCGAGAGGTCGTAGCCGGTGAATTCGCGGACGCCCAGACCCTGCACGGGTGCCGGCGGGGTGTAACCGTTCCAGTCGACCGGCGTCCGGTTCGCGCGGGCCTTCTCCAGCGTCAGCATCGGCCGCTCGTTCTTCTGGGCGTGCCGTTCCCGCAGGGACGCGTAATCCTTCTCGGTCGCCTCGAGCAGCGCGGGCCGCTGCCGGTCGTCGAGCAGCGCGGCCGCGACGGGCACCGAGCGGGACGCGTCCTTGACCCAGACCACCGGGCCGCTGCGGCGTGGCGAGATCTTCACGGCCGTATGGGCGCGCGACGTGGTCGCGCCACCGATCAGCAGCGGGATCTCCAGCCCGGCGCGTTCCATCTCGACGGCGAAGTTACTCATCTCGTCCAGCGACGGCGTGATCAGACCGGACAGGCCGATGATGTCGGCGTCGTGCTCCTTGGCCGCGTCCAGGATCTTCTGCGCGGGCACCATCACACCGAGGTCGATGACCTCGAAGTTGTTGCACTGCAAGACAACCCCGACGATGTTCTTGCCGATGTCGTGGACGTCGCCCTTCACGGTCGCCATCACGATGGTGCCGTTGGTGTCCTTGCTCGCCGCTGTACCGTTGGCCTCCTTCTCCGCCTCGATGAACGGCAGCAGGTACGCCACGGCTTTCTTCATCACGCGCGCGGACTTGACGACCTGGGGCAGGAACATCTTGCCGGAGCCGAACAGGTCGCCGACGACGTTCATCCCGTCCATCAGCGGGCCCTCGATCACCTCGATCGGACGTCCGCCCGCGGCCGCGATCTCGGCGCGCAACTCCTCGGTGTCGTCGTCGACGTGGGCGTCGATGCCCTTCACCAGCGCGTGGGTGATGCGTTCGCGGACCGGGAGGGACCTCCACTCGGCAGCGGCGGGATCCTCACCCTTCTCCTTGCTGTTGAAGCGCTCGGCGATCTCCAGCAGCCGTTCCGCCGCGTCCTCGCGCCGGTTGAGCACGACGTCCTCGATGCGGTCCCGCAGTTCGGGGTCGATCGAGTCGTACGGCACCAGCGCACCGGCGTTGACGATGCCCATGCCCAGGCCCGCCTTGATGGCGTGGAAGAGGAACACCGCGTGGATCGCCTCGCGGACCGGGTTGTTCCCGCGGAACGAGAACGACACGTTCGAGATGCCGCCGGAGATGTGTACCCCGGGCAGGTTCTCCTTGATCCAGCGGCAGGCCTCGATGAAGTCGATGCCGTAGGTGGCGTGCTCCTCGATGCCGGTGGCCAGCGCGAAGCAGTTGGGGTCGAAGATGATGTCCTCGGCCGGGAACCCGACCTCCTCGGTGAGTATCCGGTAGGCCCGCCCGCAGATCTGCTTGCGGCGCTCCAGGTTGTCGGCCTGCCCCTGTTCGTCGAACGCCATCACGACGACGGCGGCGCCGTACTTGCGGCACAGCCGGGCCTCGCGGACGAACTTCTCCTCGCCCTCCTTCATGGAGATCGAGTTGACGATCGGCTTGCCCTGGACATTTTTCAGGCCCGCCTCGATGACCTCCCACTTGGAGGAGTCGATCATCACCGGCACGCGGCTGATGTCGGGCTCGGCCGCGATCAGCTTGGTGAACCGGTCCATCGCGGCGACGCCGTCGATCATGCCCTCGTCCATGTTGATGTCGATGACCTGCGCACCGACCTCGACCTGCTGCAGAGCCACCGACAGCGCGGTGTCGTAGTCCTCGGCCTTGATCAGGTTGCGAAACCGCGCCGAGCCGGTGATGTTGGTGCGCTCACCGATGTTGACGAACAGCGACTCGTCGTCGATGTTGAGCGGTTCCAGACCCGAAAGACGGGTGGCCACCGGGATCTCCGGCACCTGCCGCGGCGCCTTGCCCTCGACGGCCTTGGCGATCTCGGCGATGTGCGCGGGCGTGGTGCCGCAGCACCCGCCGACCATGTTGACGAAACCGGCCTCGGCGAATTCGGCGACGTAGCCGGCCTGCCGCTGCGCGGACTCCTCGTACTCGCCGAACGCGTTGGGCAGGCCCGCGTTCGGGTAGCAGGAGACGAAGGTGTCGGCGATGCGGGACATCTCGGCGATGTAGGGCCGCATCTCGGGGGCGCCAAGGGCGCAGTTGAGGCCGACGGCGAGCGGTTTGGCGTGCCGGATCGAGTTCCAGAACGCCTCGGTGACCTGACCGGACAGCGTGCGGCCGGAGGCGTCGGTGATGGTGCCCGACAGGATCACCGGCCAGCGGCGGCCGCGCTCCTCGAACAGCGTCTCCACCGCGAAGACCGCGGCCTTGGCGTTGAGGGTGTCGAAGATGGTCTCGACGATGATCAGGTCGGCGCCGCCGTCGACCAGGCCCCTGGCGGCCTCGAGGTAGGCCTCGGCCAACTGGTCGTAGCCGACGTTGCGGGCGCCGGGGTCGTTGACGTCCGGGGAGATCGACGCGGTCCGCGTGGTCGGGCCCAGCGCCCCGGCGACGTAGCGCGGTTTGTCGGGGGTGCTGTATTCGTCGCAGGCGGCCCGCGCCAGCGCGGCGCCCGCGTGGTTCAGCTCGTAGCTCAACTCCTGCATGCCGTAATCGGACAGCGAGATCGCGTTCGCGTTGAACGTGTTGGTCTCGAGGATGTCGGCGCCCGCTTCGAGGTATTCGCGGTGGATGCCCTCGATGATCTGCGGCTGGGTCAGGTTGAGCAGGTCGTTGTTGCCGACGACATCGCTGGGCCAGTCCTTGAACCGGTCACCGCGGTAGCCGGCCTCGTCCGGGCGGTCCCGCTGGATCGCCGTGCCCATCGCACCGTCGATCACCAGGATGCGCCGGCGCAGGGACGCGGTCAGTTCGTCGGTGCAGTCGGGACGGACGTTCTGCGCGAAAGTGGTCGACTCAACTGAGCTCACGTGCGGTCCTTCCATTACGGAAGGCGTCCTTGACTCTGCCGAGCGTGGCGGATACCGAGGGGCGCCCGGCCCCCCGAGAATCCGTTGCAACGCCTCTCGGCCCCGAAAAGTCTACGTCGTCGCCCGACCGACGTCTGGACGCCCAGGTCATCCGTCCAACGGGAGTGCGGGCACAGGTATTTCGGTGCAGCACTCACGTAGCCAGGGTAGTGGCCGCCGCAAACCGCCGCGTGGGGCGATGGGGCTCGCGCATGTCCCCCAGGCCTTAGGCTGAACTGGTGACCCCCTCGGACTTCGGCCCAGCGAAGGGACCTGACCTGCCGCAGCTGCGCGACGCCATCGTCGTCGCCGCGTTCGAGGGCTGGAACGACGCCGGAGACGCCGCGAGCGACGCCCTCGAGCACCTGGACGCGATCTGGGAGGCGGAGACGCTGGCCGAGATCGACGACGAGTCGTACTACGACTACCAGGTCAACCGGCCGGTCATCCGGATGGTCGACGGCGTCACCCGCGAGCTCGTCTGGCCCTCGATGCGGATCTCGCACTGCCGCCCGCCCGGCGCCGACCGGGACATCGTGCTGATGCACGGCGTCGAACCCAACATGCGATGGCGCACGTTCTGCGCCGAGCTGCTCAACATCGCCGACAAGCTCAACGTGCAGACCGTGGTCATCCTCGGCGCGCTGCTCGCCGACACCCCGCACACCCGCCCGGTGCCGGTGTCCGGGGCGGCGTACTCGTCGGAGTCGGCGAAGTTCTTCGGCCTGGAGGAGACCCGCTACGAGGGGCCCACCGGGATCGCCGGGGTGTTCCAGGACGCGTGCGTGCAGGCCGGGATCCCCGCGGTGACGTTCTGGGCCGCCGTGCCGCACTACGTGTCGCAGCCGCCGAACCCCAAGGCCACCGTCGCGCTGCTGCGCCGGGTCGAGGAGGTCCTCGACATCGAGGTGCCGCTGGCTGATCTGCCCACCCAGGCCGAGGAGTGGGAGCAGGCGGTCACCGAGATGACCGCCGAGGACGAGGAGATCGCCGAGTACGTGGCCTCCCTCGAGGAGCGCGGCGACGCCGAGGTGGACATGACCGAGGTGCTCGGCAAGATCGACGGCGACGCGCTGGCCGCCGAGTTCGAGCGGTACCTGCGTCGGCGCGGGCCGGGCTTCCGCAACAGCTGACGTCAGCGGCGCCGAGATCAGGGTTACCGCACGCGAACCGGTCCGAAGGCGTGCCGGAACCTTATTCCGGCGGGGTGGTCAGGCGACCTTCACGGCCTGCGGCGGCTTCCACGTGCCGTTGAGGGCGTCGGGTTTCGGCCAGTACAGCCGCATGACCATCTGGAACGGCCCCTTGGGCGCGGGTAGCCAGTTCGCCTCTCTGCCGGGGCCCGGCGAGGCGTTCTGCACGTAGATCGTGTAGCCGCCGTCGGGGTCGGGCACCAGGCTCGACAGCATCGGCGAGTTGATCAGGTAGCGCTGCATCGGGTTGGCGACCAGCAGGCTGGCGGGCATCTCGTACATGGTGAGCGACCAGAACGCATTGACCGGCGGCAGCTGCCCGGGTGCGAACCGCACCGTGTAGTTGTTCGCCCCGGTGAGCGGTTGGCCGTCGGAGTCGTGGAGCAGCCCGGGATAGAGCGCCTCGGCGGCGGTGTTGCCGTAGATACCCCACACCGCACCGGCCATCCGGTACAGGTAGTTGCCCTTGAGGTCGTCGGCCGTGCCGAAGAACTGCGCCGCACCCACCTTGCCGGTGTCGACCTCGTTCTTGCGGAACGTGTCGAGTTCGGCCCAGGCGTCGGCCATCCCGTCCTCGATGGCGGTCTTCATCTCCGGGGTCAGCCGGTCGGCGTCGTAGTCACCGTCGGGGCCTATCCCGATGCGCGCGAAGCGGTTTCGCAGGTCGCGCTCATTCGGCAGCACCGGCGCGGTGCGCAGCGCGAAATTGAGGATCTCGAAGAACTGCGGTGAGGTCTTCTGCTGTTCGGGGGTCAGCGGGGGCACGAAGTCGATCGGCGGCGCCCCGGGCGGCGGCTCGGTGTTGAGGTACACCGACAGCGGCGCCACCTGGTAGCCGGCCTGGATCTTCTTGACCTGCTCGAGATCCGACGGCCCGAACAGCTGCGTGCGGTAGATCACCCCGGCCAGATCGGTGTCGGAGCGGATCACCTCGTCGATGCCGTCGGGGGTGCCGCCGTGCCAGCCGGGGCCGGCCAGCAGGTACTTCCCGCCGCCGTTGCCGGTGGTGCGGCTGCCGACGTAGGCGATGTTGTTGGTGTAGCCGTTGATGAACTGCAGCGAGTAGTAGCGGTCCTGTTCGATCGGCGGCACCGTCAGCACCAGCGGTTCGGCGCGCAGGTCGGTGCCGAGCATCGAGTACGGGGTGTCGGAGTTCGGCGTCTGCACCGCCTTGTCCTCGGGGGTGTAAACCCGTGCGGTGTTGTGGATCTCGTTCCAGCCGCCCTTGTACTCCGGATTGTCCCGGTCGACGTAGTAGGCGTACTGCACCCGGTAGTTGTCGACGATCGGGAAGCCGTAGATGTAGGCCTCCTTGGCGATCGCGCGGGCCTCGGCCGGCGTCGCCTCCGCCGTCGGGGGCGCGCTCGACGGGGCAGGCGCCGCCTCGTCCTCGTCGCCGCCGGCACAGCCCGCGAGCGTGGCGACCGCCGCCAGCGCGATCAGCCGGCGGATCACTTCTTGCCCAGACCGTGGGTGCGGGCGCCGAGCGAGCGTTTGAGCGCGGTGACCTCGGCGTCCATCTGCGGCAACACCGTCGGTGCGGCCTTCAGCAGCGAAGCCTGGCCGATGCGGGTGGTCAGCACCGGTTTGATCCAGCGCATGACACCGACCCACCACGGACAGTAGATGCGTTCTCTGCGGCGTTCGATGCCCTTGACGAACACCTCGCCGCACTTCTCGACGGAGGTGGTTCGGCTCAGCGGTCCGGGCAGCGAGTCCAGCATCGTGCGGAAACTCGGCAGGTCGGCCTTGGTGTCCTGGACCAGCGGGGTGTCGATCCACGACATGTGCCCGCAGCCGACCGTCACGCCGTGGTGGGCGACCTCGAGGCGGAGCGCGTTGGCGAAGTGCTCCACGCCGGCCTTCGACGCGTCGTAGGGCGCCATTCCCGGGGCGGCGGCGAACGCCGCGAGCGACGACACCACCAGCACGTAGCCCTTGCGGTCGATCACCGACGGCAGCGTCGCGCGCACAGTGTTGAACACGCCGACCACGTTGACGTCGAGCACCCGCCGGAACGCATCCGGGTCGACCACCAGCACCGACCCGTAGCTGGCGATACCTGCGTTGGCGATGACGATGTCGATACCGCCGAAGCGGGCGATCGCCTTTTCGGCGACCGACTGCATGGACTTCAGGTCGCTCACGTCGGCGACCGCGGTCAGCACCCGCTCGTCGCCGAGGTCGGCGGCCAGCGTCGACAGCGGCCCCTCGTCGAGGTCGGTGAGGACCAGGTTGGCGCCCTTGGCGTGCAGCCGCCGGGCCAACTCCTCCCCGACTCCCCTAGCTCCACCGGTGATGACCACGACCTTGCCGCGCACGGATGTCATGGCCTGCAAAGCTACTCCACGGTGAGCGCAACTCCGAGTAACGCGTCGATGGCCGCCGCGACCGTCTTGGGCGAATCGGTGTCGGTGCCGAGCCCCTCGAGCGCCTCGGTACACCACGCGTCGAGTGCTACGAGCGCCTTGGGCGTGTCCAGATCGTCGGCGAGGTAGGTCCGCACCCGGGCGAGCACGTCGGTGGCGTCCGGCCCGGCGGGCAGCGCGGTGGCACGCCGCCAGCGCTGCAGCCGGTCCTGCGCCTCGGCGAGGACGTCGTCGCTCCAGAAGCGGTCGGCACGGTAGTGCCCGGCGAGCAGGCCCAGCCGGATCGCCGACGGGTCGACCCCGTCGGCGCGCAGCCGGGACACCAGCACGAGGTTGCCGCGGCTCTTGCTCATCTTGTGGCCGTCCCAGCCGATCATCCCGGCGTGGACGTAGTGGCGGGCGAAGCGCCGCTCCCCGGTGACGGATTCGGCGTGGGCGGCGGAGAACTCGTGGTGCGGGAAGATCAGGTCGCTGCCGCCGCCCTGGATGTCCAGACCGGTGCCGATGCGGTCCAGCGCGATCGCGGCGCACTCCACGTGCCAACCGGGCCTGCCGGGCCCGAACGGCGACGGCCAGCTCGGCTCGCCGGGGCGCTGCGCGCGCCACAGCAGCGCGTCGAGCCGGTCGACCTTCCCGGGCCGGTCGGGATCGCCGCCGCGTTCGGCGAACAGCCGCAGCATCGTCTCGTGGTCGTAGTTGGACTCGTAGCCGAACTGCACGGTCGCGTCGGCGCGGTAGTAGACGTCGGGGTATTCGGCGTCCTCGACCACGTAGGCCGCACCGGAGGCCAGCATCTTCTCCACCAGCTCGATCACCTCGGCGATCGCGTCGGTGGCGGCCACGTAGTCGTGCGGGGGCAGTACCCGCAGCGCGGCCATGTCCTCCCGGAACAGCTGGGTCTCGCGGGCGCCCAGCTCGCGCCAGTCGATGCCGTCGCGGTCGGCGCGTTCGAACAGCGGATCGTCGACGTCGGTGATGTTCTGCACGTAGTGGACGCGGTGTCCGGCGTCCAGCCACAGCCGGTGCACGAGGTCGAACGCCAGATAGGTGGCGGCGTGCCCGAGGTGGGTGGCGTCGTACGGAGTGATGCCGCAGACGTACATGGTGGCCGTCTCGCCCGGTGACACCGGCCGGACCTGACGGTCGGCGCTGTCGTAGAGCCGCAACTGCGGGCCACGGCCCGGCAGGGCCGGGACTTCCGGCGCGGACCACGATTGCATGACGTCGACTCTAGGTTGTTCGATCAGGGCAGCCTCCTGCTGGTGCGCAGTCTCGCGAAGTGCGACAACCGCGGCTGTCGTTTCATTCCCGCCACTCAGTACGCCGAATGGATCGCGGCGAGCAGCACGTCGGCCACCTCGGGCCGGCACATCAGCAGGTCCGGCAGGTAGGGGTCCTCCCGGTTGTACCGCAGCGGTGACCCGTCGAGCCGTGTCGCGTGCAGGCCCGCCGCCGCCACGATCGCCGCCGGGGCCGCCGAATCCCACTCCCACTGCCCACCGGCGTGCAGGTAGGCGTCGACCTCGCCGCGGACGACGGCCATCGCCTTGGCGCCGGCCGAGCCGATGCGGACCATCTCGATGTCGAGGCGGTCGCGGATCCACCACAGCACCGCGGGCGGCCGGGTGGCGCTGGCGGTGATGCGGATGGGGCCGTCCCGGCGCGGGGCGGGCGGGGTGACGGTGTCGGTGCGGTACACCTCGCCGCGGGCGGGCAGGGCGACGGCGGCGTCGGTGAGCCTGCCGTCGGGTCCGCCGACGCGCTGCCACAGCGCGATGTGGACGGCCCAGTCGGTGCGCGGTGGCAGCGAGTACTCGCGGGTGCCGTCGACGGGGTCGACGATCCACACCCGGTCGGCGTGCACCCGGCTCAGGTCGTCGACGGCCTCCTCGGACAGCACCGCATCGTCGGGTCGGTGCTGGCGCAGCCGGTCGAGGATCAGGACGTTGGCGCGTTTGTCGCCCATGTCCCCGAGGTCGTAGGGGTGGTAGAAGTCGTATTCCTCGCGCAGGGCGACGAGCATCTCACCGGCTTCGGCGGCCACCACCGCGGCCAGTTCGGCATCGGTCAGCATCAGAAGGCCGGCCACGGGATGGGCCGGCGGCGGTCCGGTGTGGGCATCACCGGATTGTCCAGCAGGTCAACGATTCTCGCGTGCAGCGCGGCGATCTCACGGGCGGTGATGTGCGGGCGCAGCCGGTCGCGGAGGTCACCGTCGCGCAGCTGGTCGCCGAGACACGCGACGACCTCGAGGGTGTCGTCGTCGACCGGTTTGCCCGCCCAGCCCCACAGCACCGTGCGCAGTTTGTCCTCGGTGTGCAGGCTCACCCCGTGATCGACGCCGTACACCCGGCCGTCCACCCCGGCGAGGATGTGGCCGCCCTTGCGGTCGGCGTTGTTGATGAGCACGTCGAACACCGCCATCCGGCGCAAGCGGGCGTCGTCGGCGTGGACGAGCGTGACCTCGTCGCCCGCGTAGTCGTAGGCCTGCAGGATCGGCAGGTACCCGGGCGGGACCTTGCCCGCGGGCAGCAGGTCGACCAGATCGGGGCCCGCTGGACTTCCGGAGTCCTCGTCGGACTCGTCGCCCGGTTGGTCCACCCAGATCTGCACCATGCCGGCGCCGGCGGGGCCGTCGCGAATGATGGTCTGCGGCACGATGTCCCAGCCGAGCGCGGCCGAGACGAGGTAGGCGCCGTACTCCCGGCCGGCCAGCGTGCCGTCGGGGAAGTCCCACAGCGGCGCCTCCCCGGCGACCGGTTTGTAGACGCAGTGCACCTGCGCGCCGTCGAGGTGCGCCTCGCACAGGAACGTGGCGTTGCTCGCCGAGCGGATCCGGCCGATGACCGTCAACTCGCCGCGCGCCAAGGCCTCAGATGTCGGCGTCATCGTCGGTCTCCGTCAGCGCGCCGCGCCGATAGCCGTTGGTGCGTACGCAGATGTGGCCCTCGGGGTCGAGGGGTTCGTCGCACAGCGGGCAGGGCGGGCGGCCGGCGGAGATGACGCGGTTGGAGCGGGTCGCGAACTGGCGGGCCGACTCCGGGGTGAGGAACACCCGCACGGCGTCGGGTCCGTCCTCGGCGTCGTCGAGCACCACCGAGGCGTCGAATTCGGTCTCCGACACCGCGAGCAGTTCCACGACGATCGTCTGCGCCTCGGAGTCCCAACCGAGGCCCATGGTGCCGACCCGGAACTCGGCGTCGACAGGGGTCACCAGCGGGCTCAGGTCGTCCACCTCACCGGTGTCGGGCGGGATGGGGGTGCCGAACCGGCGGTTGATCTCCTGCAGCAGCGCCGCGATCCGCTCGGCGAGGACGGCCACCTGCTGTTTCTCGAGGATGACCGAGACGACGCGCTTATCGTGGACGGCCTGTAGGTAGAACGTCCGGTTGCCGGGCTGCCCGACCGTCCCGGCCACGAAGCGGTCGGGCGTGCGGAAGACGTGAATTGCTCGGGCCATGGCACCTTCCAAAATACCGGGTGACGGGTCAACCGGTGGAACCGCCGACCACCGCGTCCTCCGTGGGCACGTCCTGTTGGCCGTCGGCGGGGGCGGGTTTGGCGGCCAGGCCGGCGGCGAGTTCGGCTCCGGTGTGGTTGATGTGGACGACGAACGGGCGCAGTGTCGTGTAGCGGATGACGCTCATCGACGCCGGGTCGGCGGTGATGCGCTGGAAGCTGTCGAGGTGGGTGCCCAGCGCATCGGCCAGCACGGCCTTGATGACGTCGCCGTGGCTGCACGCCACCCACAGGGTGTCGCCGCCGTGCTCCTCGGCCAGCCGCCGGTCGTGTTCGCGGACCGCGGCCACCGCACGGGCCTGCACCTGGGCCAGCCCTTCGCCGTCGGGGAACACCGCGGCGCTGGGCTGTTGCTGCACCACCGCCCACAGCGGTTCCTTCACCAGCTCGCTGATCTTGCGGCCGGTCCAGGATCCGTAGTCGACCTCGGTGAGCCGCTCGTCGACGACGGGGTCGAGGCCGAGGGCGGCGGCCAGCGGTTCGACGGTCCGCTCGCACCGCAGTAGCGGGGACCGCACGATCGCCCGCACCGGCAGTTCGCCGATCCGGCCGACGACGGCGCGGGCCTGTTCGGCGCCGCGGTCATCGAGGTCGACGCCCTGACTGCGGCCGGCGAGGGTGTGGGCGGTGTTGGACGTGGAGCGGCCGTGCCGCAGCAGGATCACGGTCACGTCGCGGCCACCACACCGGTGGACAACAAGATCAGCACCACCACACCCAACACCACGCGGTAGCCGACGAACCAGTACATGCCGTGACGGACCAAGAAGCGCAGGAACCAGGCGACCGCGGCGTAGCCCACCACGAACGCGATCACGGTCGCGAGCAGCAACTGGGGTCCGGTCGCGCTCATCCCCTCCCCGACGGGTGCGAACGCGTCGGGCAGCGAGAACAGGCCGGAGGCGAACACGGCGGGGATCGCGAGCAGGAAACCGAACCGGGCGGCCAGTTCCCGGTCGAGGCCGAGGAAGAGCCCGGCGCTGATCGTGGCGCCCGACCGCGACACCCCGGGCAGCAGCGCGAGGCACTGCGCGAACCCGACGATGACGCCATCGCGCCAGGTGAGCTGTTCGACGTGGCGGACCTGCCTGCCGAAGTACTCGGCGGCCGCGATGACCGCGGAGAACACGATCAGCGCGATCGCGATGGCCCACAGATTGCGTGCGGCGGTACGGATCTCGTCCTTGAGCAGCAGGCCGATGACGCCGATCGGGATCGTGCCGATGATCACGTACCAACCGAGCCGGTAGTCGGCGTCGCGGCGGGCCGGATCGCGCAGGCCGGCGAACCAGGCGCGGACGATGCGCGCGATGTCGCGGGCGAAGTACACCAGGACCGCGACCTCGGTGCCCAGCTGCGTGACCGCGGTGAAGGAGGCGCCCGCGTCGTCGGCGAAGAAGACGCGGGAGACGATCGCGAGGTGCCCCGACGAGGACACCGGCAGGAATTCGGTGAGGCCCTGCACGACGGCGAGGACGATGACCTGCAACCACGACATGGCCGGTGCGTCGATCACGTCGACGAACCTACCGTGGCCGGGCTGTCAGCGACCGGGGCGCGCCACCGGCTGGGCGGTCCAGACCGCGTCGCGCACGGCGGCGGCGAGGCTGCGTTCGTCGGTCAGATCGATGTCGGTCAGCGTGCGGGTGGTGAGCGCGACGATGTCGTCCTCACAGGGCACCGGACCCTGCAGCCGCGGCCGGTACACCTCGACGACCAGGTACTGACGCTCGAGATGGAACGAGAAGCTGCGGCCGTCGCCGACCTGTCCGAAGCCGCTGGCGTGGACGCCGGTGGAGATGTCTTCGAACTCGAAACCGGCGGCGCTCGCGTAGCGTTCTGTGAGCAGCGTCATAGCGCCACCATATCCAGACTTATGTAAGTCGGTCTAGACATTGGCGGGAATTGGTCGGTCCGAATCTGCCTAGACTGGCGCACCGACCCCCGAAGGCCCAGAACTTCCGTTCGCACGCACCGAGAGCTACCCCTTGCCGCATCGTTCAAACCCACGTTCCCGGCTGTTCGGCGCTGCCGTCGCGGTGCTGGCGATCTCCGGGGCCGGATGCTCGTCGAATCCGGCGGATCCACCGCCCCCCACGATCGCGCCCGCCACCGCCGCGGAGTCCCCGCCCGCCACCGGCGCCCCGGCCGGCTCGGTGCTGCCGTTCGGCCCCGACGCCAGGGCTGCCCTGTTCGACGCCGCGACCCGGTCGCTGGTGATCCTGGAGCCTGGACCTGCGGTGACGGTGGTCACCGAGGGCCGGCCGCGCACCGTCCGGTTGCCCCAACCCGCGACGGCGCTGACCGCGGGCGCGGACGGCACCGCCTATCTGGCCACGCGCGGCGGCTACCTGCGGCTGGACATCGCCGCGGGCGGCGTCGACCGCATCGAGGTGGACGGCGAACCCGACACCGACGTCACCGCGATCGCGCGCCGCGCGGATGGCCGGGTGGTGCTCGGCACCGCCGACGGATCGGTGTTGACGCTGGACTCCGATACCGCCGTGGGCGCCCGGGTGGGCGGTTTCGCGCGGGTGGACGCGCTCGTCGCGCGCGGGGACACCGCCATCGTGCTGGACCGCGCCCAGACCTCGGTGAGCGCACTCGACACCGACGGCACCAAGGTGGCCCAGGCCTTGCGCGCCGGGGAGGGCGCCACCACGATGGCCGCCGATGCGCAGGGCCGGATCCTGGTCGCCGACACCCGCGGCGACGAACTGCTGGTGTTCAGCACCGACCCGCTGATCATGCGGCAGCGCTACCCGGTGTACGACGCGCCCTACGGCCTGGCCGGGTCACCCGGGCTGGCCTGGGTGTCGCAGACCGCGGCCAACGCCGTCATTGGCTACGATCTGTCCACCGGAATCCCCGTCGAGAGGGTGCGTCACCGAACCGTGCAGCAACCGAATCTGCTCGCTTACGACGATGCGTCTGGCACGCTGTATGTGGTGTCCGGAACGGGAGCGGGTGTGCAGGTGATCACGGGTGCGGCGGGGCCGCGGTGAGTGTCGCCCGTGGCCGCATGCCCGCCGCCTGGGATCAGGTGGTCGCCGAGGCCTCCGACGAATGGGAATGGGTGCCGTTGCGGCTGCCACCCGACGTGACGAGGGTCACCGCGTCGATCCGGCTGTCCATCGAGGCCGAGTACCGGGGCTGGGAGCTCACCCGGGTCCGCGCCTACACCGACGGTAGCCGCCGGGTGCTGCTGCGGCGCCGTAAGACCTCGGCCACTCCTGAGCAGCCGGGTCAGTGAGCGGTTACCACGCGCTGCGGCGGGTGCTGTTCCTCATCTCCCCCGAGCGCATCCACCACTGGGTGTTCGCGCTGCTGCGCGCCGCCACCACGCCCGGCCCGCTGCGCAGCGCCCTGCGCGGCCGCCTCGCTCCGACCGATCCGGTGCTCGCCAGCACCGTGTTCGGGGTGCGCTTCCCCGGACCGCTGGGGCTGGCGGCCGGCTTCGACAAGGACGGCCGCGGCCTGCACACCTGGCCCGCTTTGGGGTTCGGGTTCGCCGAGATGGGCACGGTGACCGCGCGGCCGCAGCCCGGCAACCCGCAGCCGCGGCTGTTCCGGCTGCCCGAGGACCGTGCCCTGCTCAACCGCATGGGGTTCAACAACGACGGGGCGGCCCGGCTCGCGCAGCGGCTCACCCGGCACACCGCCGACGCCCCGATCGGGGTGAACATCGGCAAGACCAAGACCACTCCCGCCGAACAGGCGGTCGACGACTACGCCGACAGCGCGCGCCAGCTGGGACCGCTCGCCGACTTCCTGGTGGTCAACGTCAGCTCGCCCAACAC
Source organism: Mycobacterium sp. GA-2829 (assembly GCF_001499965.1). Lineage (GTDB taxonomy): Bacteria > Actinomycetota > Actinomycetes > Mycobacteriales > Mycobacteriaceae > Mycobacterium. The sequence goes on along the minus strand of NZ_LQIT01000001.1, from coordinate 172,314 downwards.
TCCCGGCCTGCGCGATCTGCAGGCCGTGGCGGCGCTGCGCCCGATCCTGACCGCGGTGCGGACGCAGACCTCGACGCCGGTACTGGTGAAGATCGCCCCCGATCTGTCCGATGCCGACGTCGACGAGATCGCTGATCTGGCAGTCGAATTGGGTCTCGCCGGCATCGTGGCCACCAACACCACGATCTCGCGTGCGGGGCTGCAGACCCCGGGGGTGGATGACCTCGGCCCGGGTGGGATCTCCGGTGCGCCGGTCGCCGCCCGCTCACTCGAGGTGCTGCGCCGACTGTACCGCCGCGCCGGAGACCGGTTGGTGCTCATCAGTGTCGGCGGAATCGAGACCGCCGACGACGCCTGGGAGCGCATCACCTCCGGCGCCTCGCTGCTGCAGGGCTACACCGGCTTCGTCTACGGAGGCGGGCTGTGGGCCAAGCAGATTCACGACGGGCTCGCCGCGCGCCTGCACGCCGAAGGCTTCGCCTCGCTGTCGGCGGCGGTGGGCTCCGCGATGCGCGGGCGGTAGTTCAGCGCTTCCGCTTGCGGACCCGCTCACCGGCCTCGACGGCGCGTTCCCGCTTCTCCGCCCGGCGCTCCTTCAGCGACCGTGCCGCAGGCTTTTTCAGGTTCCTACCGGGTTTTTTGTCAGCCATTGACGCTCCTTGATCGAAGTGACAACCACTCGATCGCGACCATACGTGGAAACCGGGGAAAAGCCAGTCGTGCAGGTGGCGGCGGTCGTGGTCAGAGCGCGTCGACCCAGAACGCCCACCTCGGGTCGGTCATCTTCAGCCGGGCCCGCATCAGCTTCCAGTAGCCGTACTTGTGGTAATCGAAATCCCAACTGGTGTTCAGCTGTTGGTTGACGCACGCCCACAGCCCCCATTTGACGTCGGCCAGCGCGCCGCACACCTGCACCCGCGCCAGCGTGGCGAAATCGGTGCTGCCGTAGAAGTCCTCGACGAGTGCGAGCATCTGCTGCTCGCCGTAGAACTTCTCCGTGATGAGCAACGCGAGCTCGTAGGCGCGTTCGTTGTTGGACGCGAACTCGTAGTCCACCATCCGCATCGGGGCGCCGTCGGCGACGAGGAAGTTGCCGGGCATCGGATCGTTGTGACACGCCACCAGATCCAGGCCCGACGCCGTCAGGGCCGCCTTGACCACGCGGTACTCCCCCGCCACCAGCTCCCAGTCCGCGGGCAGCCGCACCCCGATCTCGGTGGCCTGGGCCAGATGCTCGTCGATCATGTCGAACATCGTCTTGGTCCCGCTCAGCAGCGACCCGTGGTGCATGCGCCGGTAGATGTCGATGATCCGGTGCGGGATCTCGGGATCCTTGAAGTCGCCGTTGGTGCAGGCGCGATGGCCCTCGAGGAACTCGATCACCTCCACCCCGCTGTCGGGGTCGAAATAGACCACCTCCGCGCCGATTCCACGTTCGCCGGCGCGCCGGGCCGCCTCGTTGGCCAGCGCCCGGTCGATGAACGCATCGGACCCGTCGCCGGGGATCTTGAGGAAAAAGCGGCGGTCGTCCCCCTCGACGGTGATGCGCCAGTTGCTGTTCTGCAGCCCGCCGTGCACCGGCGCGTAGCGCACCGCCTTGCCCGCCCAGCGGGGTATCCGCCCCAGCACGTCCTCGACCCGCCGCTCGACGGCGGTGCGCGCGGTGCCCAGCGTCCGGTTGCCGGTGTCGTCGGGGGCAGTCACGGTCACAGGTTCCCCAATCGGTCACAGAAGTGCGGATCGGTCAGCCCGGCTCTGGCCCGCAGGAACTGCCAGTCCGAGAACTTCGAGTACTCCAGGGTCCCCGGACGGGCGGCGTCGGCGTACGCCCCGATCAGCCCCCACCGCACGCAATCGGCGACGCCGTAGACCCGGGCGCGGTCGAACAACGCCTGATCGAAACTGCCCCAGGCCATCTCGAAGGCGACGCGGGCGTCGGAGTCGAAGGGCCGCACCTCGGCCAGCAGCGCGCCGATGTCCTGCAGCGGATCCATCACGGCCGCGACGTCCCAGTCGACGAGCAGCAGGCCGCCCTCGGCGGTGCGCAGCACGTTGGAGACGTTGCCGTCGCCGTGTGCGGGTACGGTGTCGAAACCCGTTGCGACGATCCGTTTCTCGGCCATATCGAGGTGGCGGCACATCCACCTGAAGTCGGCGGGCAGTGCCACCGACCGTGCGGCGGCCAGCGCCGACAGCGCGCGGATGTCGTCGAACACCGTCGCCCGCCGGGTGATGGACGTGAATCCGTGCACCCGGGCGCGCAGCGCGATCAGGTCGGCCAGCCGCGCATCGTCGTCGAACACGTTCAGCGTCGCGGTGTGGCCGTCGACGAACTCCTGCACCAGCAGCGACTCCGCCGCATCGGCGGCGTACACCCGCGGGCCCACCCCGCACTCGCCGGCTTCGGTGGCCGCGGCGAAGGCCTGGGTGATGTCGACGTAGGCCCCCGCGTGCGGCGCCATCGCCTTGACGAACGCCCGCTCGTCGCCGGCGTGCACGTCGAAGCCCTCGGAGTCCGCACCCCACCAGCTGGGGCTGGCCATCACCGGGGTGGGGTCGGCGGCGATGTCGGCGCCCGAGAACAGTCCCAGTGCCCGCAGCCGCGTGGCCACCGGGGGCTCGGTCACGGTCGTCATGGTCGGCCTCCTGTCGTCTGGGCCGCGCGCACCGGCCAGTCGAGGGTGAACGCCCGCCGGGCCTCGAGCCAGCTGGTCAGGCGCAGGACGTCCCGGTCGGCGAAGCGTGGCCCGATCACCTGGATGCCGACCGGCATCGCGTCGGCGCGGCCGAAGCACAGCGCCGACGCCGGCTGTCCGGTCTGGTTGAACCACGCGGTGTACCCGCAGTGGGCCAGCGGTTCGTGCGGGTCGAGTCCGGTGTCGTCGGCGCCGAACCCGACGGCGGGGATGACCGGTGCGATGACGAAATCGTAGGCCGCACAGGCGCTGCGCATCAGCTCCGCCGATCGCATGACCGCCTCCCCGTCGCGGGTGGCATCGGTGGCCGAGTACCGCGCGGCCGGGGCACACCAGGCGCGGATCACCGGGTGCACCAGTTCGTGCCGCTCGGCCGGGATCGCCTGCAACTCGGCCAGCGCCCGGACCTGGAACACCCGGTCGAGCGCCCGGTGCGCGTCGTCGGTGAACACCGGCGCCATCGCGGACACCGTCGCGCCGCCGTCACGCAGTGCGGCGGCCGCGTCCTCGAGAGCCGCCAGCACCGCGGTGGCGGGTTCGGCGCCGTAGCCGAGCTCGGTGAGCACGCCGATTCGGAATCCACTCGGCGGCAACGGCTCCCGTGAGGGCGGGCGGTTCTCGGCCGCCAGGCTCCAGATGTCGCGGTGGTCGGGGCCGCTGAGCACGTCGTAGAGGTCGGTGACGTCGTCGACGGTGCGGCCCATCGGTCCGGCCGAGCGCATGGTCGACGGCGCCAGGTGCGGGATGCGGCCCTGCGTGGGTTTGAGCGCGACGAGCCCGCAGTGGCCGGCGGGCAGCCGCACCGACCCCGCGATGTCCGATCCGACGGCCGAGAAACCGATGCCCGCCGCCAGGCTCGCCCCCGCGCCCGCACTCGAACCGCCGGTGCTGCGCGACGGATCCCAGGGATTTCGGGTGACGCCGTAGAGCGAGCTCACCCCGGCGGCCATCATGCCGAAGTCCGGCATGGTCGTCTTCCCGACGATGACCGCACCCGCCTCCTTCAGCCGCGCGGCGGGCGGGGCGTCGACCGTCGAATGCGGCAGGAACCGGTTGGCCGCGCACCCGTGGCGCCAGGGCATCCCCGTCGCGTGCACGCTGTCCTTGATCGTGACCGGCACGCCGTCCAGAGGTGAGCGGGGCGCACCTGAGGCCCACCGCCGCGCCGACTCCCGCGCCGTCTCGCGTGCCGCATCCGCCGCGACGAAGGCCATCGCGTTGATCGCCGGGTTGGCGGCGTCGATCCGCGCCAGCGTGTGCTCGAGCACGTCCTCCGGGGTCGCCTCACCGGTGCGGTAGGCCTCCCGCAGCGCGTCGGCGGAACCGTCGAGCAGGTGGTCGGTCATCGGACGCCGGCCGCCTCGAGCGCTCCGCGGACCACCGCACCGGCGGTCGCGGTCAGCATGCGCACACCCGCGGCCATCTGCTCGTCGGTGGTGTATTCGCGTTCGTTGTGGGAGATCCCGTCGATGCTGGGCACGAACAGCATCACCGTCGGCACGGTGTCGCGCAGGTTGACCGAATCGTGTCCGGCCATGGTCGGCAGGGTCCGCCACCGCAGGCCCAGTTCGTCGGCGACGTCGCCGGCCACCGCGATGCCCGCGGAGTGGTAGGGGCCCGCCTGCCGCAGGGCCGCCGAATCGACCCGTACCTCGACCTCGCCGTCGGCGGTGACGGTGTTCAGCCGCTCCAGCAGCGCGCGGTGCGCGCGCTCGAGCAGGTCGGCGTCGAGTGACCGCAGGTCGGCGGCCAGGCGCACCCGCGAGGGCACCACCACCGGCGAATTGGGTTCGACGGTGAAGTATCCGACGGAGCCGAGTACGCCGAACTCCTCGGCGACCGCCCGCACCGCCAGGACCACCCGGCTGGCGCCGACGAGGGCGTCGTGACGGTAACGCATGTGCGTGGCGCCCGTGTGCGACTGCTCCGAGCACGGTCACCGCGTACTTGCAGGCCGCCCAGTTCTGGGTCACCACCCCGATGTCGAAGCCCTCGTCGACGAGGGTGCGGCCCTGTTCGATGTGGATCTCGAGGAACGACGCGGCCTCCGGTGGTGCGTCGGATCCGTGAAAACCGATGTGGGTCAACGCGTCCCGGACGGTCACGCCGTCGAATCCGACGGTCTCGAGCACCTCGTCAGCGCTGCGTTTGCCGGTGTAGACGGCGCTGCCCATGAGGCTGGGCGAGAACCGCGAACCCTCCTCGTTGAACCAGTTCACCGCCGCGACGTTGAACCGGGCACCGTCGGGCGGGGCGGCCGCCAGGGTCGCGGCGGCGTACGCCCCGGCCAGCACCCCGTACGCGCCGTCGAACCGGCCCGAGGTCGGTTGGCTGTCCAGATGCGAGCCGATGAGCACGTAGGGGGCGTCGGGGGCGAACTCCGCGCACCCGAACATGTTGCCCACCGCGTCGATCCGGGTCTGCAACCCGTGTCGGTCGAACCAGCGGCGCAACCACTCCCGGGCCTGTCCGTCGGCGGGAGTGGCGGCTTCGCGGTGGACGCCGCCCGCGGGGGTCGCGCCGATCGCGGACAGTTCGGCGAAGTCGGCGAGGAACGCCGCCGTGTCGAGCGGTGCGGGCATCAGGGCGTCCCCTCCGCGGCGCCTGCCGTTCGCGGGATTCGGCGGCCAGATCGTGCAGCTGCTCGTCGAGGGATTCGTCGGGCACCGGGGCGGCGCCGCGCACCGTCGTCTTCGCCGCGTCGAACATCGCGGCGACCCTGGCCTTCTCGGCGTCGTCGGTCCGGATGACCAGTGCGGCAACGAGATACACGACGAGGTTGACGACGATCCCGACGATGCCGCCGGTGAGGCTGCCCAGCGCCCGGATGTCGTCGGGGTAGATCCACGTCAGCACCATCGCGACGACGAAGCCGGAGACCATTCCCGCCACCGCACCCTGTTTGTTGCCGCCGCGCCAGAAGATGCCGAGGAACAACGGCACCGCCAGTTGGACGACACCCTGATAGGAGATCTGGGCGAGCAACTGCAGCCGGGTCATGCTGAAGGTGACGTAGGCGACGATGCCGGCCAACGCCATGAACACGATCATCGAGGTTTTCGCCACGTAGGTGAGCTGTTTGTCCGACAGCGGCCGCTTCTCGGTGTTGACCAGGTCGTTGGCGATCTGCAGACCGCAGACCTGCACACTGCCGTCGATGTGGCCCATGGAGGCCGCGAACACGATGGTGATGCCGAGGCCGAGCAGCCAGGTGCCGCCGTAGGAGCTCATGATCGCGAACCATCCGTCCTGCGGATTGTCCGCGACACTCGCCATCCCGGTCGCCGCGATGCCCAGCAGCATGAGCAGGGTGTAGAAGACCCCGGAGATCAGCACCGTGCACAACGTGCCCGATTTCACCGACCGCACACTGGAGGCGGTGTAGATTCGCTGGAAACTCGTTGGCCAGCATAGTGATCCGACCACGCCGGTGAAGATCAGCGCGAAGATGTAGAGCGGACCGTAGGCGTCGCCGTCGCCGGGCAGCAGCAGGTATTCGTCGGCGACGTCGCCCAGCGCGGCGAAGCTCACCGGTCCACCGGCCGCCCCGGAGAGCAGGATCACGCAGACGACCGCGGCGAAGACGTAGGCGACGGTGCCCTGGAACGCGTCGGTCATGATCAGCCCGCGCATCCCCATCCGCACGGTCCAGTACTGGCGGATGACGATGACGGCGAGGCCGATGAGCAGGCACGTCGTCACCGACCAGGCGCCGTCGCTGGCGAGTTCGAACACCGTGCCGAGCGCCTGCATCCCGAGCACCACCCAGGGGAACAGCGACACGATGCCGATGACGCTGGCGACCACCCGGACCGCGGACGAGTCGAAGCGCTTGCCGAGCAGATCGGGCTGCGAGCGCAGGTCGTAGCGCTTACCCCAACGCCACGCCCTGGTGGCCATGAAGTACATCATCGCCACGCCCAGGCTCGAGTATGCCAGCCCGTACATCCCGAACACACCTGCGCCCGCGGCCAATCCGAAGAACGCGATGAAGGTGGACCCGGGCCACCACGAGTTGACGTAGCTCATCGCCACGTACCACGGCCCGTAGCGTCGACCACCGACCGCGTACTCGTCGAACGTCGGCGCCGTCTTCTGTTGTGTCACATACAGAATGGCGACCACCACGGCGTAAAACGCCGCCAGCATGCCGAGCATCACCCACATATCAGCCTCCGGTAATCTCGGTCACGGGTTCGGTGGTGTCGTCGTCGAGTTCCCCGCGGATGTCCTCGACGACGTAGAACGCGGTCAGCGTCAGCCCGAGGACCAGCGCGTCGATGATCCAGTACGAGATCGCGAACGGCATCCCGAACACCTCGTACCGAATTCCGCTGCCCCACAGGTACAGCGGTGGGAAGAGGGCGAACAGCAACGCCACCGCGTACAGCGTGCCGAAGAAGACGACGATGCTGCGCCGGTCCAGCCTCTTGATGTACTCCGTCATGATCGAACTCCCCGCTCCTGGTGGATATCTGAGGGCGCGACCCACGGCAGCAGTGCGTCGTGGATCAACCCGTTGCTCGCGATTCCGTCGCCCCCGTCGATGACGCGGCGGCCGTCGAGACTGGTGAAGCGGCCACCGGCCTCCTCGATGATCACCGGCATCGGCGCCAGGTCGAAGGCGTGCGCGCGGTAGTCGACGACGGCGTCGGCGTGGCCGCACGCCACCATCGCGTAGCCGAATGCGTCACCCCAGGTGCGCAATACGACGCCCTGGGTGTGCAGGTCTCCGATCAGGCCGGCGTCCCAGTCCTCCAGCCAGGTGGCCATCACGTACGCGCCGTCGAGGACGGGCCGGTCCGACACCTGCACTTGTACGCCGTTGCGCCAGCACCCGTGGCCGCGTTCGGCGTGTACGACGACACCGGCGCCGGGTAGGTTGATGACGCCGAACACGATCTCGTCACCCTCCTGCAGCGCAATGAGATTCGCGTACAGCGGCACGCCCCGGACGAAGGATTTGGTGCCGTCGATCGGGTCGACGATCCAGCGGAAGCCGCTGTCGCCGTCGGTGTCGGGGTACTCCTCCCCCGAGAAACCGTCGTCGGGGAACGCGGCGCCCACCGCGTCGCGCAGGGTCAGCTCGATCTCCCTGTCGGCCAGCGTGACCGGTGAGCCGTCGGCCTTGACCTCGACGTCGAGCCCGCGGGCGCCGAACCAGCGGTCCGACAGCCGGCCGGCCTCGGCGGCCATGGCCAGCCCGAGCCGGACGCGCTCGCTGCGGATCTCGTTCATCGTCCCCACGATCGCGCTGAACCATTTCTGGTTCATGGGACCTCGTGTTAACTGCACGTAACGCTCTGCGCCGGCACTGCGGCGGACCACCGTCGGCACTACCGTGAACACCATGCCTGCGCTCAGTCATGCGCACACCGCCCTGCAACGCCTCGCCGAGGAGTTGACCGCCCGCGGCGAGGCGCGGCTGCCCACCGAGCGGGCGCTGGCCGAGCGGCTGGGCACCTCCCGCACGACCGTGCGCAAGGCACTCGAACTGCTCGAGAACGACGGCACCATCGAACGGGTCAAGGGCCGCGCCGGCGGCGCCTACCTCACCGGTGTGCCCGCGCGCGAGGTGTCGCCGCGGTCGGCGCAGCCGTACTGCCGCAGCCGCGGCGTGCTGCGCAGCCTGAACACGGTCAAGGGCATCCCCGAGATCCTGCACGAACAGGGCTTCGCCGACGGCACGTCGGTGATCGCCGCGCGGATGGTCACCGCCGGGCCCGACGTCCGGGCGGCACTGGGACTGCCCGCCGGTGAGCAGGCGGTGTCGCTGCTGCGGCTGCGGCACGCCGACGGGGACACGCTGTCACTGGAACAGATGTATCTGCTCCCCGAACTCGCCGGCGTCCTGCGCACGCCGATGAGCTCGATCTACCGCACGCTGCGCACCCAGTTCGGGCTACAGATCTGCGTGGCCGACGAATCCATCGAGGTGGCGGCCGTGCCCGCGGCGGAGGCGGCGCTACTGGGCCGGGCGGCGGGTAGCCCGGTGCTCGAGGTGCTGCGGACGGGGTACGACCAGCACGGCCGCGCGGTCGAGTACTCGATCGACCTGTTCCGCGCGGACCGCACGCGCCTCTACGTGCGGTCCCAGTCGCAGATCAGCGCCCGCCCGAGGTAGCACTTGTCGCGCGAGCAGACACAGAATCGCGTGATTCGAGGCGCCGGAACGCGAATCTGTGTCTGGTCGCGAGGTAGCCCTCTCGCCCTACTTCTGCTCGTAGGTGCCGTGGATGATCGCGCGGGCGATCGCATGGCTGAACAGGTTGAAGCCCAGATACGCCGGGGTGGCGTCCTCGGGGATGTCGAGCTTCTCCACGTCGACGGCGTGCACGACGATGAAGTAGCGGTGCGGACCGTGGCCCGGTGGCGGGGCGGCGCCCACGAAGCGCTTCATCCCGGCGTCGTTGGCCAGCGTCACCGCGTCGCCGGGGAAGCCCTTGGCGCTGCCGTCACCCACGCCCGCGGGTAGATCAGTGACCGTGGCGGGCAGGTTGAACACCGCCCAGTGCCAGAACCCGGATCCGGTCGGGGCGTCGGGGTCGTAGACGGTGACGGCGAAGCTGCGGGTCTCCTCCGGGAAGCCCGACCAGGACAGCTGCGGCGACACATCGGAGCCGCCTGCGCCCATCAGCCCGCTGACCTGGTCATTGGCCAGCGGCTGGCCGTCGGTGACCGACTCGGAGGTCAGCGTGAACGACGGCAGCTCCGGAAGGAACTCGTAAGGGTTGTACGGAAAAGCCATGATGTCCTTTCGCGTGTGAGGGAACCGCTCAGCAGTGCTCGAGAAAGTGTTGCAGAACCTTCGCGCCGAATTCGAGGGCGTCGACGGGTACCCGTTCGTCGATGCCGTGGAACAGGGCGGCGAAGTCGAGTTCGGCAGGCAGCCGCAGCGGGATGAAGCCGAAGCAGCGGATTCCCAACCGCTGGAACGACTTTGCGTCGGTGCCGCCGGAGAGCATGTAGGGCACGGCGCGGGCGTCGGGGTCCAGCGCCAGCAGCGAGGCGTTCATCTGGTCGACGAGGTCGCCGTCGAACGTCGTCTCGTACGAGGGCAGGTCCCGCTCGGAGGTGCGCACCACGTCGGGTCCGATCAGCGCGTCGACCTCACGCTCGAACGCCTCCTTGCGCCCGGGCAGCACGCGGCAGTCGACCATGGCCTCGGCGGTCTGCGGGATGACGTTGGCCTTATAACCCGCCTTGAGCATGGTCGGGTTGGCGGTGTCGCGCAGGGTGGCCCCGACGATGCGGGCGATCCCGCCGAGCTTGGCGATCGACCCGTCGAGGTCCGGGGAGTCGATGTCGAACGAGTAGCCGGTCTCCTCGGCCACCGCGGTGAGGAATTGCTGCACCGTGTCGGACAGCACCAGCGGGAACTGGTGCCTGCCCAGCTTGGCCACGGCTTCGGCGACCGCGGTGACGGCGTTGTCGTCGTGCACCATCGAGCCGTGGCCTGCGCGACCGCGCGCGGTCAGCCGCATCCACGTCAGGCCCTTCTCGGCGGTCTCGATCAGGTAGAGGCGGCGTTCGCCCCCGTCGCGGCGCGGTACGGTCAGCGAGAACCCGCCGACCTCGCCGATCGCCTCGGTGACACCGTCGAACAGGTCGGGCCGGTTGTCCACCAGCCAGTTCGCGCCGTAGGTGCCGCCGTGCTCCTCGTCGGAGACGAACGCCCACACCAGGTCACGCGGCGGGACGATGCCCTCGCGCTTGAAGTGGCGGGCGACGGCGATCATCATCCCGCACATGTCCTTCATGTCGACCGCGCCACGGCCCCACACATAACCGTCGGAGATCGCCCCCGAGAACGGGTGCACACTCCAGTCGGCGGGTTCGGCGGGCACCACGTCGAGGTGGCCGTGGATCATCAGCGCACCGCGCGACGGATCGGCGCCGGGCAGCCGGGCGAATACGTTGCCCCGGTTCGGGGCACCGGCCTCGAGGTATTCGCACTCGTAGCCGACCTCGGTGAGCTGGGCCTGCACCCAGCGGGCACACTCACCCTCACCCTTGGTGGTGGCCGGGTCTCCGGTGTTGGAGGTGTCGAAGCGGATCAGCTGACTGACGAGCTCGACCACCTCATCGGCGGGTCCTGTCACAATCACCATTCGTACCAGGGACACCGGGTTTGGGTTCGGGCTGCCTCATCCGATAGCCTTAGCTGCCCGCACGGGATGCGGGACGGGTCCGAGTGGCGGAATGGCAGACGCGCTAGCTTGAGGTGCTAGTGCCCTATTAACGGGCGTGGGGGTTCAAGTCCCCCCTCGGACACGTCCGGCGACACGACTTAAGTCGGCAGTCGCCGTGACTCGCTGAAGATGCGGGTCGTAGTCGAGGCGCAGGCCCAGGCTTGCGTATACCTGAGCGCGTTCCGCCCCGGTTGCCTCACCAAGCACTGCTGACAGCCCGCCCAATTCCTCAACCAACTCGCTGATTTGTGCGGCAGTCATGACGCGAGGTCGCTCCGCTTGCTCAAGACGGACCTTCAGCTCGTCGCGCTCGGCGGTGCGGCGGCGCAATGCAACAGTCAAATCCTCAACGGCCACACCAGACTCCACGGCGGTAACCAGAGCAGCAACCTTCGCATTCGCCTCGCTGAGCTGGCGCTGCAAGGCCGCGTAGCCAGCCCCTGCTACCGGGTCCGCGTCTTGCCCGCGTGCCAAGTCGGCCGGATCGGCCAGGGTGGCGATCCATTCGTCAAGTCGCGCAGTCACCTCATCTTCACGGAGGTAGACGGTGCGCGGGTGATCACTCAGGTCCGCGGGTACCGAACGCGACTTACCGAGCTCACAACGGTAGAGGATGCGTGTTGTTCGCTTCCCGACGCGGGCAGCGCCCTGCATCCGCCGTCCACATGCGGCACAGAACAGCAGCCCACGCAGTGCATATGGCACTGTTGACTCTCTGCTGCAAACAAGACCGGGACCCCGCCGCGCCTGCATCCGAAGACGGACAGCCTGCGCTAGTTCGTCACGGATCAGCGCTTCATGCGTGCGGCGTTCTGGTGCGATCCAGTCGGCCTCATCACGCCACCGCATACGAGTCTCATACCCCGCAGCGACATCATCGGGGTTGACCAGAACCTCGTATTTCTCCTGCTTGCCCCAAACACGGATACCGCGGTACGCCGGGTTGTCGAGTATCGCGCGGATCGCCGAATGGGACCATCCTCGTGGGTCACGATGCCGATTCCGTGCCGGGTCGTACTGGCTCGGTGACGGTACACCATCGTCGGTGAGCAGTTGCGCGATATAGCGCAGGCCCGCTCCGTCGGCGTACATGCGGTAGATCCGCTCGACGACCGAAGATGTCGCGGGGTCGGGTTCGAGGCGGTGAAGCCGCTGCCCAAGATTGGCCTTGGCAGGGTTTGGATGCGGGCCGGCATCGACGAGCCGGTAACCGTAGGGTGGTCGACCACCGAGATATCTGGCGGTGTCCTGCGCGAGTGCTGACATCGCCGTACGGACGCGCATTTGGATTCGAGCGCGCTCTCCCTTGCTCATGCCGCCGAACAGAGTCATCACCAGGTCGTGTGCCTCGGAGCCGGGATCGACCGCTCCGCCGACCTCGGGTACCCACAGGCCAACTCCGTAGTGCGTGAGGACAGGGAAGGTGAGCGCGAACTGCGGCCCGTAGAACGCACGGGCGGGTTCCCCAATCACTACGGCATCAAAGCTACGGTCCCGACAAGCGACATCAGCAAGCAGACGTGACGCCTCTGGCCTGCGCTTCCACGGCAGTGAACGGCTCTGTCCCACATCGAAGTAGTCGGCGGCGATGAATCCGCCGTGCGGAGTGATCAGGTCCATGGCACGCCGCTTCTGCCAGCTGCGGCTCGCCTCCGGGTCTTGAGCGTCCTCCGTGCTCACTCGGCCATAGAAGGCGAACCTCAGGCTCACGCCACTCCCCTCCCTGATCCAAGCATCCGGTCCCGCACAGCCATTATCACGTGTACCAGCGCGCGGTTGGCCTCGGACGGAAGTCGATATTGGTTGGGCACAACAATTTCAACACCCCCCTCTGACACCGTCGGCGCATCGGGACGAGCGTCACACCCGGAGCGAGCACGTGCTGCTCGGGACCTGTCAGCCATCGCTTCCCCCTGGCGGATCCCATTGTTGATTGCGGGCTTGGCCACGGACTTCGATCAGTCCGATGCGGCGGGTGTGGATGTGTTGGACGGCCGCGGAGTAGATGAGGGTCCGGTCGCCGAGGCTGGTGGGGCCGGCACGATCGAATTCCCATGCCACCAGATCATCGCCATCGGTGGAGTCGAGGCCGAGATCATGTTGGTGCGCAGTGCTTTTTAAACGTTGTTCACGGGTCCAGGCCGCGCGACGTTCGCGCAGCGCGGTCATCGTGGTGGAATAGCGGCGGGATTTGCTGGTGATGTGGCCCCGGTAGCCCAGGGTGTGCAGCCACCGACCGACACCGGCCAGTCCCTTATCGGCGAGTTGGCTGATGGCGGTCAGGATCGCCCGAACGTGGTCGCAGACATCGAGGTCAGCGATGGCCTCGGTGGAGATGCGTCGCGCGCTGATCCCGACGTCAGCTAAGGATTTGGTGACGTATTTCGCGAGGTAGCGAGCTACGCGGCGGCCTGGAAGAACCCCGCCGTGTGGTGAATCCTCCTGCACAGCAGAGCCGTCCGTGCCGGCGTGCCGGTTGTCGATGGGTTGGGTGTCGACTTGTGTGCCGAACCTGATCACCCGTGTCGCTGTATTTGAGGATGAGTCGGTGACCGTCACGGCCACGGTTCGAACGGCCTGTTGGATGATGGTGGCCAGTTCGGTTGCCGCAAGGGGCGCATGCCAGTCATGACCGCCAGAGTCATCGCTGTCGGGCGGGTCGAGGCGGATCAGGGCATGAATGTGCGGGATGAGCCGGGCTTGCAGTTCGACGACTTTGATGAAGCTGACCTGCACCGCATCCGGGTCGGCGCCCGAAGCGCGTAGCTCTCGGCGCAGTGTGCGTCGCAGGGTGATGGTGAAGCGTCGCCACAGTTCGGGCAGGTGCCATGTGAACAGGACATGCCCGGTGTAGTCGTAGCAGTCCGCGCAGATCGGCTGTCCCGCATAGATATCACCTTCGCCGTGGGTTGTGCTGCACCACAGTGGTTTTCCATGCGGGCAACGGCGGTAGCCGCCAGTGTGGTGGTGGTCGCGACACACACGCTGCTTCTTGTCGCCTGCACGCGCGGCGGCGTGAACAGGCCCGTAGCTAGGTGCGGTGAGGGTGACGAACACCTGCGGACGATCGGCCACTGCTGCGGGGATGTTGTGGTGGCCGCCGGCGGTGCCAGCGTGCACGAGCTGCCACGTGTCGCGGGCGTACAGGTCTGAGCACGATGGGCATACCTGAGCGCGGCGGTTGTTGCACCGTGTCCACACCACCCGATCGCGGCCTATCTCGTCGGTACCTCTGAGTTGGATGGGGTGGGCGCAGAAGCCAACAGATTCCGCGCGCCGCCACCACGATTCGAACCCCGTCGAGGACGCGCGGCGCACCATCTGATCCACCACCGCATTGGTGTCGATCGAGCCGGGAACCCCGGGCAACACCAGCGTGGGGGCTGTCGTTGCAGTAGTCACCGTTGACCCCGGGCGGTGTCGGTGCGCCCGCTGTTGGACTGGTTGGTTCGGGTCGCGGCACGAGGTGGCCGGAATCGTGCTGCCAGAGTGGCGATGTCGTGGTCGGCGACGTGAAATGCCCGTACCCGCACCGGTTGGGCCGTGCCATCGATCATCATGTAGCCCACACCGGGAGTGGTGTCGGGGATGTGATCGCAGTCGGCCCCCGCGTCGCGGGCGCCCTGGCCCAAAACCATGGTGGTTTGGGTGGCTTCGGTCAACCGCAACCCGATTCGCACGGTAAACAGCTGCCGCACCGGCAGGGTGTCTTTGGCCGGATCTTGCACCGCTGCCACCACCGAAATGCCGACGGCCCGGCCTTGGGAGAGCAGCAGGCCCAACAGCTGTTCAATTTCGCTGCGCACCTTGCGGTCGGTCACATACGCAGTCAGCGCGGCGATCTCATCGATCACCACCACGAATAACGGCTCAGTCGGAGTCGGGGTGTGCATGCGCGTCTTGCCCCGTAACCGATTGGCGCGGGCGTGCATCACCTCCACTAGTTGCCGCAGCAGGTACAGGGTGGTGCCAGTGGCGTCGTGGGTGAACACCGTGAACATGGGTGCTCCGGCGCCCAGTTCCATGCCGCCTTTCGGGTCGATGACGCAGAGCCGCACTTGTCCGGTTTTCACGGCGGGGGCGAGGCCAGCGATCAGTGACCACAACACTGAACCTTTCCCCGCGCCGGTCGCGCCAGCCACGAGCAGGTGGTGGCCAAGCAGAGGTAGGTGCCACCAGTGGCGGGTTTCGGTGATCCCGACCCGCACCGACCCCACATCCACCGCAGTCGCCGTCGTGGGCATGGGCAGGGCAATCGGGTCGGCCAGCACGTCGCCGCGCATCAGGGTGATGCGTAGCTCTCCGGGCGCGGTCGCGCGGATGGCGATCCGGTCGGCACGCCAGGCGGCGGCTAGCGCCTCCGATTGCTTGTGCCAATCAGCCAGGGAGTGGCCGGTGACCACTCGCAGCGCCAGGACGTCGGTCGTCTTGCCGATGCGCACCGACTGCAAGGTCGGCACCAAGGTGCGTTCGCCAAGTGTGGCGGTCAGGCCGTGCAGGGTGCACACCGATTGCCAGGTGCGGGTGTAGCGCGACCAGGTCAACCAGCGCCGCCGCACCGGCTCGGTGACCCATCCGTGAAACGATCGCGGGTCCAGCCACGCCCAGCCCGCATACGCGGCAGCGAAAGCAATACCGATGATCAGACCCGCGCGTGAGCCATGGGTAATGGCCATCGCCACGCTGGCGATGATCGGGATGCTGATGGCCGGGAACAGGACCGCCCACCACAGCAGATACCCGGCCGCTTTGAACAGTGAGAGGATGAGGTCGGTGATCCAGTCGTCGTCGTTGGATTGAGAGTTCTTGCTGTTTTTGTAGTTTGATGCCATGACAGGCGTCCCTCTGGTGAGTGAATGGTCGATAGCAGCTCACGTGCTGGGGCGCGACACCCACGAGCGCCGCGCCCCAGCAAATGGGGTTATTTCTGCGCGCGGGACGCTTGATCGCTCGGCGCAGCCGCGGGGTTGGTGGGGGTGATGGCGTCGGCACGGAACGCCACGCCGCTGCGATCACCTTGAGCCCAAGGGATAGCAACCAGACCCGCGACTGAAACAGGTTGGGTGACTGTCACTTTCGGATCCCCGGCGACGGTGACGTTGAGCACTTCACCACCGGTGTCATCCAACGCCAACAGCTGCGCGGCATACAGTGGCACGCCGGTGGCGGTGTCCACTTTTGGGCTGCCGGTCTCGAAGTTCAGCCGCGGCTCGGCCGCTCGGGTGACGATGAACCGTGTGCCTGATGTGTCGATCCTTAAACGCATTGTCCCGCTGTTCCTTTCGTGATCTGTTTGCGCCCGTTGCGGCGCTGGGCTCAGTTCACGTGGACATCGCGGACGTAGCGAGGGACGTTGGCAGGCATTGCCGACACTGCCGCAGACATTTCGGACACGACAGGGACATGCCCGTGGGCATCGGACGGGCATCACCGCCGCGGGGCGGCGGCAGTCGCATGGCAAACTAGGAACCACGCGCTGAGGATGGACAGGGATGACACGGAAAGATGTGCGCTGAGACGATGGGCGATCAGGACGGCGACGCCGAGGCCGCCACGATCCCCAACGATCGCCTCACCCAACGGCTGCACGCCAAGGGACTCTCCCCACAGAGGTTCGCCACTGCGGTGGGCGTGGATATCAAGACGGTGCGCCGCTGGCTGGCCAACATCGACTACAACGTCCGCGAGGACAACGCCCGCCGCGCCGCTAAGCTGCTTGGCTGCACACCGCACAACCTGTGGCCCAACCAGTATCCTGCCCCTACCGCGAGCGCGCTGGCGACGACGTCGCTGGGTGGTCCGTTCACCGCGACGCTGTATGCCAGCCGCACCCAGTTACCGATCACTGCATGGCAGCAGCATTTCGCCGGCGCCACCACCGGCATCGACATCCTCGTCCTGGCGGCGACGTTCCTGTTCGACACCCTCGACGGATTCCTCGACACCCTGCTCGACGCCGCCGCCCGCGGCGTTGCGGTGCGGTTTCTCGTCGGTGACCCCGACACGCCCACCATGATCCTGCGCGGCGAGGAGG
Organism: Mycobacterium sp. GA-2829; assembly: GCF_001499965.1. Classification (GTDB taxonomy): domain Bacteria; phylum Actinomycetota; class Actinomycetes; order Mycobacteriales; family Mycobacteriaceae; genus Mycobacterium. The sequence goes on along the minus strand of NZ_LQIT01000001.1, from coordinate 155,392 downwards.
AAGGCATCGGCGAAGCCGTCATAGCCCGCTGCCGCACCTCCGTGGAACTACTCGCCCCGCATGCCGGCACACCGGGCCTGGACATTCGCACCCACGACACGATGCTGTACACGTCGATCTTTCGGGTGGATGACGCCATGATCGTCAACTTCCACATCTACGGCTCACCCGGGCGCAACAACCCGGTGCTGGCGCTGTCGCGCCACCACGAACCCCGGCTCTGGGCCACTCTCGAACAGGCCTTTACCCAGGTCTGGGACCACGCCACACCCCTGACCGCGAAAGGCTGACCCTCGATGCGCATCGACTACTACAACGACCCCAACGCTCCGGCACCTAACAGTGTCGTCCCGTCGGCTTCGGCCATCGTCACCGACGAACACGGTCGTATCCTGCTGATCAAACGCCGCGACAATACGCTGTGGGCGCTACCGGGCGGCGGACACGACATCGGCGAAACCATCGCAGACACCGCCGTGCGCGAGATCAAAGAGGAGACCGGTCTCGACGTCGAAGTCACCGGCCTGGTCGGTGTCTACACCAACCCTCACCACGTCGTCGCGTTCACCGACGGTGAAGTCCGCCAACAATTTTCCCTGTGCTTCACCGCCACCGTGCTCGGCGGTGAGCTGGCCATCGACCACGAAAGCACCGACATCGCCTGGACTGCCCCCGACGACATCCCCAACCTGGACATGCATCCGTCGATGCGTCTGCGAATCGAGCACTACCTGCAGCACCGCGACCGCCCCTACCTCGGCTGACCTACGGCTGCTACAGCCAATGGCGTACCCGCCGCACCGCCGCCAGCAGATCCTCGCGGCCCGCACCGACCGCTCGATGCACCGGATCCTCGGGCCCATAGCGCGCCAACACGTCACCCAGTCGATCCTGCGGCGATATCGGCGACCCGTCGGGTCCGGTCGTTAGATCACAATAGTTCAACGCATCCAGAACATCGCTGGGCGGCTCGCCGAACTCCGATAAACCCGACAGGCCCCGCTCGGAGGCTTCCACGCGCGCTCCGGTATGAAACGCCACCAAGGAGGCGACCATCTCCCCAAAGCCGGCCGATCGGACAAACTCCGCGCCATCGAGCGGATGAAACCCACTTTGGCGCACCGATGGTGCGTAGCCGATATCGTGCAGCCACGCCGCCGCCACCAGACAGTCCGCTGTCTGCGCATTGAAACGCCGAGTCAGCCGCTCGGCAGTCGTCGCGACACCCCGCACATGCGCCAGCCGCCGAGGCTGCCCCGCCAGCCGTGCCTCGGCCTCTCGCCGTGCACGCTGCGCCAGCATCCCGCTCACAACCGCCATCCTACGAGTCCCATCGCCATGGCGCGGACCCGCAACTGATGCTCAGCGGAGCCCGGGCCGCCATAGCCCGCGAGGAACCGGCGGCTACCTGCGGGCTTCGCTACGCTCCCTCTGCTCCCGTCCGCTGGCGCTCCCGTCCGCGCCGCTCGCTACGCTTCGCCCTCCGTCCGCCGCCACACAAGCTTGCACACGACGACGAGCGCTGTACATCTCAACGGCCACGGCATCCTGGCACCACGACAAGCCAGGACTCCTCGCTCCTCGCCGCATCGAGACGCCGCGGGCAGCAGGCGCGACCAACGCCCGCCTGACCGCCGCTGGCCTGCGATGTGAGAACTTTCTTTACTGCTATCAAGTCGATGGCGGCACGTTGCCACCAGCTCGACACCGCAGCCGCCCGACTCGAACGCCACGTCGACACCATCACCGCCACCGCCGCACCCGAGCTACAGCGTCGGGCCCGACACCGCTGCCACGCTGCTGACCGCCCTCGGCGACAACCCCGCTCGGATCAGCAGCGACGCCGCTTTCGCCAAACTGTGCGGGGTCAGCCCACTGGAAGCCTCCAGCGGCAAAACGATCCGCCACCGGCTCAATTGGGGAGGCAATCGCGACGCCAACCGTGCCCTGCACGTCATCCTGGTGGTGCGCATGCGCCGTCACCAGCCCACCCGCGACTACTTCGTTCACCGCCTGGCCGAAGGCAAAACCAAGAACGAGATCATGCGCTGCATCAAGCGTTACATCGCCCGCGAGATCTACCATGCCCTCCGCCAACCCAGCAGAAGAACCAACGAACTCATTGCCTGAAGATAGGAGCATCTGGTATCAACTCCCGAAGGGCACCCGATCCGCAATGTCCACCCATTTCGTGGCGATATGGCACCTCTGTAGATGCCATCAATCCTCCTCCCAGGTGAGTAATGTGCAGGTGGCTAATCGTTCAGGGTCATAGGGAACGCGAGATGATTTCCTTCATCACCTCATTTGTGCCGGCGTAGATTTTCTGCACGCGCTGGTCCACCCACAATCTCGAGATGGGATACTCGGTCATGTACCCATATCCGCCGTGGAGCTGCAAACAGTCATCGAGCACCTTCATCGCTCGCTCAGTGGTCCACCATTTCGCCATGGCGACGGTCTGGACGTCGAGTTGGCCCGCGAGGTGTAGGTCGATGCAGTAGTCCAAAAATACTCGTGCGATGCGCGTTTCGGTTGCAGCTTCGGCCAAGATGAATTTCGTGTTCTGAAAGCCGAAGACGGGCCGTCCGAACGCTTCCCGCTCACGGGTGTATTTGAGTGTCTGCTCCACGGCAAGTTCCATCGCCGCGACCGCCCCAACCGCGACGATGAGCCGCTCTTGAGGTAGCTGCGTCATCAGCTGAATGAAACCCTGACCCTCGGTCTCGCCCAGGAGGTGCGAGCGGGGAACTCTTACGTCGTCGAAGAACAACTCGGAGGTGTCTTGTCCGCGTTGGCCGATTTTGTCGAGGACCTTGCCGCGCCGGAATCCGGGTCGATCGGCTTCGGCGACGATCAGCGAGATGCCGGCGGCGCCCTGACTTGGATCTGTCTTGGCGACGACGATGATCAGGTCGGCTTGCTGACCGTTGGTGATGAAGGTCTTTGCGCCGGTGATCACGTACTCGTCACCGTCAAGAATTGCTTTGGTCTTGACACTCTGCAGATCAGAACCGGTCCCTGGCTCCGTCATGGCGATAGCACCGATCATTTCGCCTGAGGCCATCTTGGGCAGCCACTGCCTCCGTAGTTCTTCGGCCGCGTACTGGAGGATGTAGTGCGCGACGATTCCGCTGTGCAGCCCTGCGCCCCATGAGCTGTCCCCGACTCGGGCTTGCTCTTCGAGTACGACGGCTTCGTGCGCGAATGTGCCGCCTCCCCCGCCGTATTCTTCGGGTATGGACATGCAGAGCAGGCCTAGTTCGCCGGCTTTGTGCCACAATTCTCGGTCAACTTGGTGCTGGTCTGCGAAACGTTGCGCATGTGGTGCCAATTCGGTCGAGAAGAACTTCGCGGCAAGGTCACGAAGCTCGAGCAATTCGGCGCTCATCCAGGGAGAAATTGATGCTGTCACAGGATTCCCTCTCGGCTGTTCAATATCAATGGGTTTGATTTCTTAGGACGTTTCGATCTGATACTCGCCGGCGGAGTGACGCGCGCGTATGGCCTTCTTGTCGTATTTTCCGACGCTTGTTCGAGGAATCTCAGACACGAAGCTCCACCGCTTCGGGATCCACCACTTGGCGACCTTGTCCAACAGAAACGCGCGCAGTCGGTCGATGTCGACCTCGGCTCCACGGTGAACCACGACCAGGGCGAGCGGTCTTTCCTGCCATTTGTCGTCGGGAACTGCCACCACCGCAGCCTCGTAGATCGCCGGGTGACCAATCAGCGTGTTTTCCAGCTCGACTGAGGAGATCCATTCTCCACCTGACTTGATGACGTCCTTCCCACGATCGGTCAGCGTGAGATACCCGTCCGGGTCGATCCGGCCGACGTCGCCGGTGCGCAGCCACCCTCCGTCGAACTTGTCCGGATCATCGTCGCCGAAGTAGGCGCCGGTGATCCACGGGCCTCGCGCCTGTATTTCACCCGCTGATCGACCGTCCCACGGCACTGTCTTCTTGTGGTCGTCACGCAACCGGATCTCGACACCGCACATCGGCCGACCCTGGCTTTCGCGCATCTCCCACGCACGGGTCTCGCCTACTCCGTGCGCTGCGCGTGCGACGGTAGCCAGCGGCGAGGTTTCGGTCATGCCCCATGCCTGCACGATAGGCACGTTGTACTTGTCTTCGAATGCCCGCATCAGCGAGACGGGGACTGCCGATCCGCCGCAGGCAACCAGCCGAAGTGAGGAGATGTCCCGGGCGGGATTCGATTCCAGGTATCGATCGACATCGTTCCAGATCGTCGGCACTGCACCGGCGATAGTCGGCTGAGTCTCTTCGATGATCGACACCAGCGGCGCGGCTTGCAGATGGCGATCGGGTAATACCAAGTCCGCACCAGACATCAACGCCGCGTAGATCAGTCCCCACGCATTGGCGTGAAACATCGGGACAATGGCCAGGATACGGTCGGCCTCGCTCACTGCCAGGGCGTTCGACGTGCAGGCGGTCAGTGCATGTAGGTAGGTCGAACGGTGGCTGTAGACAACACCTTTGGGATTTCCAGTAGTCCCGCTGGTGTAGCACATGGCCGCGGCGGAACGCTCATCGATCTCGGGCCAATCGAAAGTCTCCGGTTGCTGCGCCAGGATCTCCTCGTAACGCAACACCGTCTTCCCGCATCGCTGCAGCGGAGCGAGGTCGCCGCCCCCGGTGGCGATGACCGTATGCACCGACTCCATCGCTGGTAGCGCACTAGCCAACAATGGCGCAACCGACGCATCCACCAGGATGATCTGATCGCTGGCATGGTTGGCGATGTACGCGAGTTGCTCTGGAGCCAAACGAATGTTGAGGGTGTGCAGCACCGCGCCCATGGAGGGAACCGCGCAGTAGGCCTCGAGATGTTCTTGGTTACTCCACTGAAAAGTGGCCACCCGTTGATCTGCCGTTATTCCGAGCCCGCGCAACGCATTGGCAAGTCGGCCCGCTCGCCCCAGGACGCTACGGTAGGACATACTTCGGTATCCAATTCCGTCGGGGGTGATCACCTCGCTGTTTCCGTGAATGGAGGCGGCATGGCGGACAATTGCCGAGATTGTGAGCTGGACGTCTTGCATCGTGCTGTGCATTACGCATCGGCCCTTCAGGCGAACAGGTCTGGATGGCGACTCGCATCGCCTATGAGCGTCCCGTAGTGGGTTCTGAGCGCTTGCAGGATCTCTGCCAGCGGTAGATCGTCGAAGGCGCCTCGATCCCTCAGATATTCCATGTGTTGTGTGCCGTCACCGGCGAACCCGTGCAGCAGGGCGTCTGTGCGCCCGTCGAAATCAATTGGCGGGACGCCGAACCGTGCGCATAGCTCGCGATTGAACGCCGGAGTTGCCTTGACCCAGACACCGCAGAGATGCATGAGGCTGTATCCGTGGTAGACGAAGACGTCGGTACCGCCCATCCGCTCACGCAATGTCTCGGTCTGAAGGTGGTTTCGGACATCGGCGAACCCCAGCCGCGCTGGGATGCCTGCTGCTCGGCAGGCCGCCGTCAAGAGCACCGCCTTCGGGACGCAGTAAGCGCGGTCTGCAGTTGCGATGGTGCTGGCGCGATACGCATGCGGGTCATCGGTCACGGTGTAGGGGTCATACCAAATCGAGTCGCGGACCGCAGTGAAGATGGCTATGGCCTTCATGGTGTCGTCGACCGCGCCGCGGGTCGCCGATGCAACGAAGTCGCGTACCGATTCATGTTGCCAATCGAGGAACTCCGTGGGCTCCAGGTAAGGCGAGTTCTCACCGCTCATCGGTGCCGCAACGTCACAGGCAGTCCGTCCACGGGAATGGGCAGCGAGGTGTTGTCCCAACGCACGTGATAGTCGTTTGGGACCGTCCAAGCGTAGGTACGCAACATCTGGTGCAGGATTGCCTTCACCTCGAGTGTGCCGAACTGCATCCCAATGCATTTGTGCGCCCCCCCGCCGAACGGCACCCAGGCGAATCGGTGCTGTTGGTCCTCGCGCCGGGGCTCATCGAAGCGCGACGGATCGAAACGGTCCGGGTCGCTCCATATTCTGCGGTCGAAGTGATTTACGGCGGGTGTGATTGCGCACAAGGTTTCACGGGGGATGTGATAGCCGTCGATGGCGACATCACGGACGGTCTTGCGCATCACCAGCGGAACGGGCGCCAGCAGACGCAGAGCTTCTTTGAGGATCAGATCGAGGACCGTCATCCGCTCCAGTTCGTCGATATCTGGCGAATCGTGACCGAAGGACCGCGCCTCCGCCGCTGCCTTCTCCTGCCACTCAGGATGTTTAGCGAGGAAGTAGGTGACAGCAGTGGTGGTGATCGTGGAGGTGTCATGGGCGGCCATCATGAGAAAGATCATGTGGTTGATCACATCCTCGTCGGAGAACCGTTCACCGTCTTCTGTGGTCGCCTGGCAGAGGGCGGCGAATAGATCGTCGGTCTCGCCTGCACGCGCGGCCGGCAGGTGTCGGGAGAAGTAGTCCTCCAACACGCGCCGCCCATGCACGCCGGCGCGGAACCTGGTGCCCGGGAGTGGAACTCGCACAAAGGAACTCGCCGCGCGAACAGTGGACACGAACGCCTCGTTGACAGCAGCGCTCTCGTCCTTGCCGCGGCCACCCATGAAGACATCCGTGGCAATATCGAGGGTGAGATTCTTCAACAACGGGTAGATCCGGACCGACGGACCGGTCGGCCACGCGGGCACGGCTGCGCGAACGCACGGGGCCACCTGCCCGACATATCCGGTCAGGCGAGGACGCGTGAACGCCTCCTGCATGATGCGCCGGTGCATCAAATGTTCGTCGAAGCTCATGAGCATCAACCCGCGATGGAAGAAAGCATCGATCAGGAAGGACCAGCCATCTTGAGAAAAGGCCTTGGCTTCGCTTGTGAACGCCTCACGCGTTGCGTCTGGACCGGCGATGACCACCATTTTGGTACCGAATGCGCCCATCCACGACACCGAGCCCAAACGTTCGTAACGCTCCCGACTGAATTCTGAACCAAATCGGATGTAGTCGACAGTGTGCCCCAGCAACGGGAGTCCAGCGTCCCCTAGGACGGCTCTCAGCCCAGATCCGGCGGGGGCCGGCGCAAGTTCCCGGACTCTCCAGTCCCGACTCCACTGTCGCCATTTGTCATCGACGACGCGGGGGGCGGGCGCCAACAGGACAGACGTCAACCGCTCCTTGGGGTGACGCGTGATTGCGAGAAGCTGATTAGCCACGATGCCTCCTGGGCGCTCTGCTGCACGGATATCTGGTAGTAGTTTACATAGATGTGCTGAATGTCAATATTCGAACAGTTAACAGTGAAATGTTAGACACCGCCTGCGACCCGGATCATCTGCGCAGCCTCGCGCGGTTCTCACTCGGGCCGTCTAACTGAAGGCGTTCAACGTGCCTGAATAGATAATCGTGACTGCGTGGTTTGCGGGTGAGGATCCGGTAGGCAAATGTAGGCCCAGGCCAGTTCGTCGGGATCGCGCCACTCGAGGTCGTGTACCAGCTCGCGCAAAGCGCCCACACCGACCTTCGCAGCCGCCGGCTCAATCGTGTGTTGTAGCTTTGCTCGATGTCTGGCCTGACGTCGACCGTACGCCCTGGGTCACTCGCCAAAATCTTGATGAGGGCACCGACATAGCGGACCTGAGACTCGATCATGTAAATGATCGACCCGGAACCGACATTCGTGTTCGGGCCATAGAGGAGAAAGAGATTCGGGAACATCGGGACTGTAATGCCCAGGTATGCGTGCGCCTGCGTCCCCCACACCTCGTCCAGAGTCACTCCGCCCCAGCCGCGAACACGCATCGGGGCGAGGAAGTCGGTAGCGCGGAAACCTGTTCCGTAAATGACGACATCCGCGCGATGGAGTACGCCATCGTCGGTCACGACTCCCTTGTCGCAAAGCTTCGCAACCGCGTTGGTCACCAACGAGACTTCACCGTTGGCAATCGCGGGGTAGTAATCATTCGAGAACAACACCCGCTTGCACCCCGGCGCATCTGATGGCGTGAGTTGCCGGCGCAGCATTGGATCGGCAACCTGCCGATGGAGGTGGTAGCGGGCGACCGCGCCGAGAATGCGTGACAAGGGCTTCGCGTCGACCAACGTCACTGCGAGCACTTCAAAAATCAGCCATACCGCGAAACGCTCAAGACGCAGCCACAGCGGCAGAACCTTAATCAGCTGTTGGTGAAGACGTCCGTACCTGCTGTCCCACTTCGGCAAAATCCAAGGCGCCGTGCGCTGATACAGCGTTACGCGCTGTGCCTCGTGTGCGATCCGTGGCACAAACTGTATCGCGCTTGCGCCTGTCCCGATGACGGCTACTTCCTTGCCGCGCAGCGATACCGAATGGTCCCAACGCGCCGAATGAAAACGCGGCCCCTCGAAGGTGTCTTCGCCGGCAATATTCGGCGTATGAGGTCGCGAGAGCTGCCCCACGGCCGAAATCACGACATCGCACCAGATCGTCTCGCTGGATCCGGTCACCAAACGCCAACGGCCGGCCTGTTCATCGAAGGTCATCTCGACGACTTCGGTCCGCGTGCGCAGCTGCAGGTCCATTCCGTCGGCCAGGACGAGTCGGCGAAGATATTGGAGTATCTCGGGCTGTTCTGCATAACGTCTCGACCAACGAGTGTTGGGCTTGTCCGAGAGTGAGTACAACGCTGACGGCACGTCGCAAGCCGCTCCTGGATAGGTGTTGTCGCGCCAGACGCCGCCGATGTCTGCAGCCTGTTCCACCATGGTGAAGTTGGTGAATCCGTCTCTCTTCAGCTGATGGGCCATGGCGATACCCGCGACGCCGGCCCCGATGATCACTATCGACGGATCGTGTCCTCGGGGATCCCTCGCAAAGCCGCCTGTCATGAGACAGCTAAGAAGCAGTTGATGGCGCGGTGGCAGTGGAGCATCCACGGTCCCAACACTTTCACCGGTGGGCCGAAGCTTTCAGGAAGTTTCCAGCGCGGTGGATCGCCTCACGAGCCTCGGGCAGGATTCGGAACATGGCTTGGAACACGTGGATCTGTCCCCGGTACACCTGTATCTCAACGCTTGATCCGGCCGATCGGAGACGGTCGGCAAGATGCCTCGAGTCATCGATCAACATTTCTCTTCCGCCTACCTGAATCAGGATCGGTGGCATGGACCTGAGGTCTGCGTCGAGCACGCTGAGTCGCTCATTGCGGTGATCTGCACCAGCCACGTACAGGTCAAGAGCGCGGGCCGCGGACCGAGCAGAGGCGAAAGGATCACGGCGGCGAAGTTCGCGTGCCCTCGCGAGTTCACATGTCAGATCCAGGACCGGAGACATGAGAAGCATCGAATCCGGCAGCGGCAGTCCGTCACTACGTGCGCCAAGGGCGGTGGCCATCGTGAGCTGGCCGCCCGCCGAGTCCCCGGCCACCGCAACACCGCGTTCGCCGGAAGCCGATGGCTGCCCGGTGACGAGCCAGCGGTATGCGTTCAGTGCATCGTCGGCGGCAGCGGGAAAGGGATAGCGTGGAGCTAGCCGATACCTCACGGCAAAGATGGGCCGACCGCTCGCGGAGGCAAGTTCACCGAGCAGGCCGCGGTGGGTAGCCGGTGAGCACATGGAGTAGGCGCCGCCATAAATATAGAGCAACGGAACCGCGTGTGGATCGACCGCAGGAGAAGTGATCCAATCCCCGCGTATCTGATTCCCGGCGAACTCGGTATCTATTGTGCGAACCGCCACGCTTCGGCGGGGCCGCGATCCCACAAGCGCCATCCGGAGTACGCGATCCATCACCGCGAGGCCGTGGGCGCTCGACGGGATGAGTTGCGACAGCGGACGCAGTGTGTTTCGCGAAGTCATTGCCACGAAATGACTTGCAAGACTGGGGCGCCGGTCCGCCGCATCAGTGTTGGTCACCGTGCGCCAACGGATTCTGCGCGACGTTCAAATCGGTAATCGGAGAGCCGGAAGGTGCGGCTACGCCAGTAAGTCTCCAGGGTAGTTGACGGACGCAACGGAACATCGCCGTGTTTGTCGAAATAGTAACTGTTGGCATTGGAACAGCTCGGCTGCCAGAAAACCTGTCGATGTCGGCGGCTAATCATGTCACCGAAGTAGCGGTCGTTCGCCTGCTGTCTGACCTCTACGTGATCAGCCTTCAGCGTGCGCGCACGACGAAGACAGCGGACGATATGCCGACTTTGCGCCTCGATGAGTGTGAAGTACGAGGAGCCGTTGTAACCATAGGGGCCGAAGATATTGAAGTGATTCGGGAACCCTGGGACGCTCACACCCTCGAAGGCTTGGAGGCGGTGCTCATCCCACCAAGCAGACTGCTCCACTCCACCGCGTCCCTTCAGCACATAAGTCGGCATATTGCCCGACTCCATCACTTTGAACCCGGTGGCCAAGACCATGACATCGATCGGATAATTCTTGCCATCTTCAGTGTGAACCGAGGCATGGTCGACATGGGTGATGCCGCTGGTCTCGAGCGAAACATTGCGACGGTTGTACGTCGCGAGATAGGAATTGTGGAAACTCGGTCGCTTACAACCCAACGAATAGCGAGGAATGAGTTGGTCTCGAGTCACCGGATCATCGACCGCCCGACGCATATAGCGTTTCGCCGCCTCTTCCATGAGATCCGACACAGGGATCAACGAGTGAAAATGAGCTGCGATGGGAAATGTGAACTCGACGAACACCTGACTCGCAGTGCGCGTCATCAGCTGTGCCCCCGGCACCAACCGCATCACTGTCGCGGCCCAGCTCGGTATGGAGAAATCCGGCTTCGGCAAGCAGTAAATCGGCGTTCGCTGGAATACCGTCAGACTTGATGCGATCTTCGCGACTTCGGGAATCAGCTGCACCGCAGATGCCCCAGTCCCGATCACCGCCACCCGCTTACCGGTGAGATCTTTCGTATGGTCCCATCTGGCCGTATGCAGCGTCACGCCGGCGAAGTCGCGCACTCCTGGAATATCAGGCCACTTCGGCCGACTGAGGACGCCAGAGCAATTTATCACAAAACGCGCGGTCAGATTCTGACCAGAGGAGCAGCTCAGCCGCCATAGTGCTGCGCATTCGTCGAAACAAGCCTCGTCCACAGTCGTGTTGAACCGGATGTAATTTTGGAGTCCGTATTTTTCTACGCACCGCTCTGCATAAGCCTTCAGCTCATTCCCGTGAGCATAAGTTCGTGACCAGGATGTTCGCATCTCATAAGAGAACTGGTAACTATAGGACGGAATATCGACCGCTATTCCCGGATACGTATTCCAGTGCCATGTACCGCCGACGCCATCGGCTTCATCGACTACCAGAAAATCCGTAAATCCGGCCTTCAACAGGCTGATCGCTGTACCAATCCCAGAAAACCCGGCTCCGACTATTGCAATTTCGTAGTGCTGCCCAGACTCAGAACCCATTACTTCCTCACGTGCGCTTCGATGTCCAACCTATATCCGCTGCTTCGGTTCAGCGTGTTTGTGTCAACTTCAGGTCAGCATCGTCACGCCGAGTGATCTCGTAATCGCGCATATCCAGACGGGACAGTTCCCTAATGAACTGAGTCGCAAAGCCGGGATACATCGTGCCGTTATAGCCATCCTCCGTCAAATACCAGCTGTTGCAACCCGAGTTCCATGTGGTGCGCCGTAACCGCCGCTGAATATTGGAGTGGTACGCGTTTTGGCTATTCTCTTTCACATCCAGGGTATGGACTCCGTTGCCTTGGTCGCGCAAGAGCTCGATTGCTTTTACGATGTAATCGATTGCCGCCTCCATATATAGAAGAGCGGAGTTGTGGCCAGGACCGGAATTAGGCCCGAAAGTGAAGAACAAATTCGGATAGCCGGCCACACTCACGCTCTTGTAGGCAAATCTCCCCTCAGACCACTCGTCTTCGAGTTTTCGCCCGTCGCGCCCCCGGATCGGAAATGGCGTACCGCGTTTACACACATCGAAGCCTGTCGCGAATACTATGCAGTCCACCTCATGCTCGATGCCGTCGGCGGTTCGAATTCCGTTCGGAGCCAGTGTGGCGATCGGCCAGCTGACGAGTTTGCAGTTATCGGCCTGGAGCGCAGGGTAATAGTCGCTAGTCATAAGCATGCGTTTGCACCCAGGTCTGAACTGCGGCGTTAGTTGACGTCTCAACCAGGTGTCCTTCACCTGCCGACGCAGATTCGCCTTTGCGACCGCTTGGATGACAGATGTTGCAGCGGTATCCCAAACCATGCCCACGGCCATGACCTCATGCGCCCAAAACCACGCACCTCGTAGGGCCTGTTCGGTTGCCGGCGTGCGCTTGAAAGTCGAACGCGCCCAGGCCGGATGCCGGAAATTGACCCTCGGTAGCACCCAACCGGGCGTCCTCTGAAACACCTTGACCGACGCCGCCAACCCGACTAATTCGGGGATGATCTGCACAGCGCTCGCCCCGGTCCCGATAACCGCCACCCTCTTACCGCTCATGTCATAGGAGTGGTCCCACCGAGCACTGTGAATCTTTTTCCCCTCGTACGACTCGATGCCACGAATATCCGGGAAACTGGCGTCAGCAAGTGGTCCGCTAGCCATCACGACTGAACGGCCCCGATACCGCCTGCCGCCGGTCGTGTCGACAACCCACTCTCCGGCATCCTCGTCGAATTCCAGTGCACTCACGTCCGCACCGAAATGAATGAACCTCCCAAGATCGTATTTCGCGACAATCGCGTCGATATAGGCGAGGATCTCTGCGCTCCCCGAGTATGCGCGAGTCCAGCCTGGGTTCGGCTCGAACGAGTAGGAGTACAGCAATGACGGAATGTCGCAGGCGGCGCCGGGGTAAGTGTTGTCACGCCAGGTGCCCCCGACGCGATGTGATCGCTCCAAGATGACAAAGTCGTTAACGCCCGCTTGAAGCATTCTCATCGCCGTACCGATACCCGCGAAGCCGGCGCCGACGATCAAAGTCGTTACCGTGTCCGTCATTTAGCGACCGGTTCATAGGTCAGTTCATCCGTCCATGAAGGCGGTCGCCCGAGTACTTGCACGGGGAAGATGTCGATCGCATTGCCTAAGCGCTGGGAAACGAAGTGAAGGGGTTGGGACCGCTTGATCGAGGAGGACATGTGGGCCTTCAAGATGTGATATCCAGGCACCCTCCGCGTGTGCTCACTGCGGTCCCCGACATTGCCATATCGCGTCACCGCGTTGTACAGCTTCTCTTCGGATAGCCCCATCGCGTTGAGATTCATCAACATGCGCGTGAGAAGCGGTATATACAGCAACGCGCCAGTGAGAATACGGGGGTCCATCACAGCGCCGACCGTTTGGATTGCATGGATTCGCATGGGACTGGCGCCGAGGTCATTCAGGACTTGAAAACCTACTGCAAGGTGCCGCGATTCGTCGCTGTTGACCTTATTGAATACTTCCCCGCAAATTGGGTCGTCGACCTCATCAAGGAGAAATTTCAGCAGGGCCCCGTCCAGCGCGGTCTCCAGTGCGGGAATCGCGGCGCCGATGACAGTCAGAGGAAGAGCCTCAGCGTACCGATCTAGCCACTCGATCACGAGACGGATGTTCTTATTCGGTACAGGCTTTTCGCCTTCCTCGATCATGCCCCAGCGACGCATCAGAGCAAGTTCGGCGTTGGCGTGACGCTGCTCCTCGGCGTGAAAGTAACGGTAAATGTCTCCGAGCGCTTCGAAGGGCGCCTTCGGGGCCATCGCAGCAAAGGCGCGCGCTCCGACATGCTCAATCCACACCACGTCGGACATGAATTGCTTGAGTTTGGGACGCTGTTCGTCGGTGATCAACTCCGCACCAGGGGCGCCCCAATCGATATCGGCGAGAGCCCATTGCTTGTTCTTGATCGTCTCGAGCATGTCGCTATATGCGAACGCCATTTCACTGCTCCCTCTGTTCGGCTGGATCGTTCCATGAGGCCACGCGCTCCACCAGCCCCAACGCCCGCGTAAACTGACCGGGTAAAGCTCTTTTCAGTTGCCACAAAATTTTCGCGTCCAGTTGGGGCACTACATAGATTTGTCCGCGATCGTGCGCGTTCAAGGTCGTTCGAGCCACTTGATCCGGCGAAATGCCGGTCCACCTCATCAGGTTGGTCGCGAGTTTCGCCGCCGACTCCTCAATCTGAGGATTTTTGGCGATGTTCGTCTTGACGAAGGTGGGGCAAAGCACTGTGACATTGACGTTAGTACCGCTCAGTTCGGCCGCCAAGGTCTCGGACAGAGCGAGCACTCCGGCCTTACTCACGTTGTATGCCCCCATTCGGGGCGCCGAGCCGAAACTCGCGGCGGACGCCACATTGATCACTCCGCCACGGCCGTTGCTCCGGAGCCGGGGAACGAAAGTCTCGCACCCGTAGATAACACCCCAAAGGTTGACAGAAATCGCAGCGTTCCAGTCCTCGACCGACGTAGCGCCGATGCGATTGCCGCCCGCACCGATTCCGGCGTTGTTGATCACCAGGCTCGCCGCCTTGCCAAACCAGTCTTCACTGGCATCAGCGAGGTTACGGACCTGCTCAAGGTCGGTGACGTCGCATACGACGTCGAAACCCTCGCCGCCGGCCTGCCTCACCAACTCGGCCGACTCTTTCGCAGTGATGGGGTCTTTGTCCGCACACACAACACGTCCACCTCGGCGTGCAAGCTCAACGGCGAACGCGCGGCCGATACCGCTCCCTGCGCCTGTGACTACTGCGTGGGCGCGGTGGGTTCTACCTGGTGAACTACCGAACGGCAAGAACCTCATCTGCTTGCCTTTCGGATCGCGACACTGATTTCCGGTGCGGGAGACCATTGATTTGGGGGCATCAGCCACCATTGGTGTCGCATGCCACCAGTTTGGTCGTGAGCCCGACGTTTTGTCAAGATGTTTGATGTGCGGTCGAGAAACACGCGCTGGGGTGGTCGGACCGGTGCTGAGCGTCGAGCAGAGCGACGGCAGCAATTGATCGAGGCTGCGACCGAGATTTGGAGTGAGAGCGGTTGGGCCGCAGTGACTATGCGCGGCGTGTGCGCCCGGACAGGGCTCAACGATCGATACTTCTACGAGGACTTCAAGACGCGCGAGGATCTTCTCGTCGCAGCGTGGGATGGCGTTCGCAATGACATGCTCGGCGAGGTTTCCGCGCTCTTCGACGAGCGTGTGGATCGGCCGCCGATCGAAACCATCACCGCGGCGATCGCCATCGTGGTCGACCGGATCGCACGCGATCCTGGCCGGGCGCACATCCTCCTCGCTCAGCATGTAGGTAGCTCACCGCTGCAAGATCGCCGCGCTGTGGCGCTGCAGGACGCAACGCAGTTGGTCGTCGAGGCAAGCCGGCCACATCTCAGAGAAGACGCCGACGAGACGGCCCTTCGTATGGACACTTTGGTTGCGGTGGGGGGGTTCGTCGAAGTCATCACGGCCTGGCACTCCGGTTTGCTCGCGGTGACCGAAAAGGAAGTGGTCGCGCACACGAGCCGACTGGCTGAAACCTTGGCTCAACGCTACGTCGTCAGCGGCTGAGGCTTAACCTTTCCGTGAGTTTCGAGGCCGACTGCACTTGTCTGTATGACTGTCGCCTTGACCCGCCACCGGGCATCCAATCCGTGACGACAGGCGCGCTGTCGCTTGTTTGGAGGAACGACGCAGAAACAGTGTCTTTCTGCGTCGCCCTCCTCACGCACTTTTGCTACCCCGGCTGAGCGATGACCTTCTGTGAGCCGTCTTGGTCGAACAGTTCCTTGCTCCATCGCTCCAGGACCGCGGTGCTGTCCCAATCATCAGGGTGGAAGCCGGGGCGGTTGTACGAACGGAATCGCTGCAGCGCATCGGCGGTGAACATCGGGGTGCGACTGAAGCGACGTAGGCTACGCACCAACGTGACCGGGTTATACGAGGCCTTGTCAGAGGCCATCGACAGCGCAGTCTGCAGAATGAGTTCGCCGAACAGAATTGCAGAGGCGATCCGCATGCCCCGTACGCGGGTGCGCTCGGTGCCTCCAATCAGCCGATAGGCGTCGAAGGCGACGGCTTTGTGCTCCGACTCCTCGAACGCATGCCACAGCAGAATCGGTCGAACCTCTGTCTGTCCGATGAGCTTCTGCGCGTCATCGCTGGTGAGAATGATTTCAGCGAGCGTCGCGGTGTAGTGCTCCAATGCAGAGGTCATCGACAGCCGCATTTCTGGCGAAAAGCGCCGCTCCAATCGCTTGATCAGGCGTGCGACGTGGCGGTCGATCCGCGCGGTCGGATAACCCATGGCCTGGAGCCGTTCGTTGAGGAGCCGATGCTGGTGTCGGTGTGTGGCCTCTTGCCCGATGAAACCCTTGACCGCTGTCAGCAATTGGGGATCGTCGATGGAACTCTGGAAATACTTGACCGAGCGGATGAAGAAGTCTTCCCCTTCCGGGAAGGTCGCAGAAAGCACCGAGATGAAATGGCTCATCACCAGGTCGCCATCCACGAAGTGTCGCCGCTTCGTGGAGGTGGGCATGGGGAAACGAACGCGCCGGGGTTTTGGCAATACACGGCTCTTGGTCGAGGCTCGATCTTCCGGCATCTTGACGGGGTCCTTCCTCCGTTGCGTGATCTGACTTTAGGCCTTGTCACATGAGACTGCCAGAATGTAGGGCATGAGTCCAGCACGTGTTTATGGCGGGCTGTCCGCAACTCAACGCGATGCGCAGCGCCGCGCACTGCTGATTGACGCCGCGGTCGCGCTCATGGGCAAGCAGGGAGCCGCCGCGTGCACCGTGACCGCTGTGTGTACGGAGTCAGGAGTGACGAGCCGGTACTTCTACCAGCAGTTTCGCGACAGAGACGCGCTCCTGCGTGCGATGTTCACCAAGATCTCCACCACCTTCCAAGCCGTGATCACCAAGGCGATACCGGATGACACCGTTGCTCCTCAAGAACTCGCTTACGCTCCGATAAAGGCCCTGGTTCAGATGATCGAGAACGATCCCAGCATGGCCCGCATATTGTTTGTCGAATCGGGCGCTGAACCCCTGCTTCGGCAGCTGCGAAGCGAACTGATGTCCGAATTTGCGGAGCTCGTCCTCAGAGAGGCCCGCCTGCATCTCGATATACCCAGCGAGGTGATTCAGGTCGCAGATCTCGCCGCTACCTACGGTGTCGGGGGCCTGTTCGAGATTCTCCGTCGCTGGATAGACGGACAACTAAACCTATCGACCGAAGTGCTTATCGAGCATTGTGCGGGTTTTCTCGGCAGTCTTGGCCTGTATACCCTCGGCCAGAAACCTGACCCGGCCGCTTCGCACATCCAGGTCGATATCAACTCCCCGGCGGGCCACAACAGATGAGACCGGCGGTATTTTCGCCGACACGCTGCGGCGTCACGCTACCGAAGGCTGGTACACCACGATGTGGTCGAGTACGCGTTTGCTTAGCAAACCCCCTGTCGGCCCCGGTTCAATCCTGAGCAGCCTGCGCCGGTTGAAAAATGAGCAGATTTACGGGTTGAGTCATCCTTCCCAGGGTGGTCGCGCAGTGCAGCGTATTGACGACGCCTTCTGTATGGAGCTAGTGAAGTGATCCAGCGTGACGACGACGAATAACCCGGACGCGGACGCGACCAGCTGGCCGGTGGCTTCCTCGCGCAATTCTGTCCGCACTTCGAGTTTCCGGCCGGTTCTGGACACGAGCTCCGCGCTGACCTCGTAGGGAACCCCCAGCAATACCGGCGCGAAGAACTCGGTGTCGAGCTTACGGGTGACGGCCATCTCACCGACGACGTAGAGCAGCATGCCCACCGTGTCGTCAAGAACCGTCATGACTGCGCCGCCGTGTGCGATCCCGGGTGCGCCGCGATGTCGGCCGTCGAAGATATGCCTGGCGCCCACCCCGTCGCCACGCCGACGCGCTCGCAGGCGATGACCGTGCGGATTGTCTGTGCCGCAACCAAGGCACCACGGATGGTGCGCATCGAGGTAGTCGCCGTCGGCGGCGATAACACGATTCTGAAAGTTATGCCACCACGCGATGGCCGAATCTTCTTCCGCTTGCTCGTCGATGACGAAATCCTCCTAAATAGGACCACGCAGTGCATGGACCACCATGCGACTGAAGAACTGCGCCGACGTCGGCTGGGCTGATCGCCCGAAGAGTATGTAAAGGACTCGTTAGCCCGCCGAGATCATCGCTGCGGTACACCTTCCAGTTCCGTCACTATCAGCCATTTGGTCCTGCCCCGCAATACGCCCTCGACGCTGTCGCCGCATAGCTCGCCCGATAATGCTCGGGGTCGTCGTCGGTGCTATAGGGGTCATACCAAATCCTGTCCCCCACAGCGGTGACGGTCAACCTCGCCTTCTGCACAAGGGTCACGAACGTCACCGACCGCGTTCTGGGCGAAGCGCTGAACATCGTCATGCTGCCAATCGAGAAACCAGTAGTCTTCAGGAAACTCGATTGATTTGAAGTGCCACTCACGGATAGCCTTTCAGATGAGCTTCGATGCCGGTATCGACAGTGCCAACGGATCGACTGGCCGTTTCGAGGGCTTCGACGAGGCGCGTTTCGGCGTCCGGGATCGTCGCGGCGACTTTGGCCGCAGCTAGACTACGACTCCGTAGCGATGTGCCGGCATCCGTGGCTGCGGCCGCAAGCGTAGACCACGCTTTGGAAGCATGTCGGGCCGCGGCAGCCGCTTCGGCAGTGGCGGCGTCATCTAGGAGATCGGCGATGTTCTGGCAACCGTCTGCCTGCAGCGTACGAAAGAGCCCGCCGCCGGTACCGGCTTTCTCGATGAACGCCCCGAGCCCGAACAATGCCGCGGTCAGGGCATCGTCATCGAACAGCGTTGGCCAATGCCCTACGTCATCGGCGAAGTCCTGCACACCCTTCAAACCGGAAGATTCGACTTCAGCTGCCTCGATGCGCAGTAGCGGCGCACCTACGGCACCGCCGCGCATGAACGCTGCGCTCGCGGCGAGTGCAGCGGCCGCGATCGGCCCAAGGTCTGGCACTCGCTCTGGCCAGTCGACGTGATATGTGGTGTGCCGGGTAGGTGTGGGAAACCCGACCGAGGACCGCGCCCGGCGTAGGTCGTCGTAGGCCACCGTCTGGGTTGTCTCGCGGTCATTATCGACCACATAGGCGACCCGTTGTTCGTCATCGTATCCGGTGATGACAATGTCGTGACGGCTCATGTGCAATCGGACGCGCAGGTAAGGAAGTTCGCCGATGTCAGCCCAGACCATGACGGGTCGACCTTTGTCGATTTCGTCGGTCACAAATGCCCATCCCACGTCCGGGTCATCGGTCGATCGCACGACGAACTTTGCGCCAACCCGGGAGAGGTAATCCTGTTCCAGGTCGCTTCCTCGTCCTACCAGGTACACCTGGGGGAACAACTGCGTAGAGCGGACGTACGAGAAGTCCAAGGCTCCGCCGAGGGTGAAGACCAATCCTTCACTGAGTGCTTCTGTCCCCCATCCGAGTTGGGCCCATTCAGTAAGGTCACGAAGCGCACCGGAACCACAGTGCCCTCCCCTCCTATGGGGATAGGGAATTTGAATCCTCGTCATCGCCGCTTCCTTCCTTGTCAGTAGCACTGTTGAGACTCGTCAAAAGCTACGTTTCATCACGGCTTCCCGGCTGACAGTAGGTGCCAACACCAACACGCGTGACCGCAGCCAACCTCAGCCGCGCATCTCGACCGCCTATGGCGATGGGGCACATTGACTTTCGATCGCTAGTCCTGCATCAACACGTCAACGGTAAGAGCCACAGACGCGCAGCACTCAACCGTTGTACTCAGCTCGCTTGCTCCCGTGGTCGCGCTCCCGCGCTTCGGCTGCTTTATCAGAATCGGATGAGTCCTCGGATGTTGCGGCCCGATCGCATATCCGCGTAGCCTTCGTTGATCTGATCGAGGGTGTACTCACGGGTGATCAGCTCATCCAGCTTGAGGTGTCCGGCGTTGTAGAGCTCGACGAGCCGCGGGATGTCGTGGGCGGCGTTCGACGAACCGTACAGAGCGCCGCGGATCTGCTTTTCATACAGCGTCAATTCCAGCAGTGAACCCGACATCGAGGTGTCTTCGGGGTGCCCGATCGCGGTAACGACCACACGGCCGCGTTTACCGACCAAGGACAGCGCCTCGCCGATGTAGGACCCTTCGGCGACATCGGTGGTCAAGACGCAGACATCGGCGAGTTTGCCGCGGGTGATGTCACTGATCAGTGACCAGGCCTCGTCGATCGTGGCAACGGCATGCGTCGCACCGAAACCGCCGGCTTGTTCACGCTTGAACGCCACCGGATCGACAGCCACGATGTTCAACGCGCCCGCGATGCGGGCACCCTGAATCGCATTCATGCCGATGCCACCGGCTCCGATCACTACCACGGTATCCCCGGCACGCACCTCACCGGTGCGCACCGCCGACCCGTACCCGGTCGTCACACCACACCCGATCAACGCCGCCTTGTCCAGCGGTGTCCCCTGGTCGATTTTGACCAGAGACGCCTTGGGGACCACGGTGTATTCCGAGAACGTGCCCAGCAGGCACATCTGGCCGACGTCCTCACCCCGGGCATGGAAACGGTAAGTGCCGTCGATCTGGGGTCCCATCATGAGCGCGGCACCCAAGTCGCACATGTTCCCCATCCCCCGCGCGCAATAGGAACAGTGCCCACACGACGGCAGGAACGTCAGGATCACCGAATCGCCCTCGGCGACGTTCTCGACACCCGCACCCACTTCGACCACGGTGCCGGCACCCTCGTGGCCACCGACGACGGGCAGCGGAATGGGCAGGTCGCCGGTCACGAGGTGTTCGTCGGAATGGCACAACCCGGTCGCGGTCAGCTGGACGAGCACTTCATCGGGGCCGGGAGGATCCAACTCGATGTCCTCGACTTCCCACTTTTCTCCTAGGCCCCACAGCACTGCAGCACGTGTCTTCATGTGTGTCTCCTTAACGTCAGTGTTTCGGTCGCAGTGGATTGATGATTCACGCCAGCGTCTCGATGATGAGGTCACCGTCGCCGAACTGGCGGCGCAGCTTCTTCTTGTCGAACTTGCCAGTGGAAGTCAGCGGAATGTCGGTGACGAACGCCCACCGTTCCGGTAGCCACCACTTGGCCACCCGCGCACGCAGAAATTCGGTCAGCTCCGCCGCGGTGGCGGTGCGGTCGGCAGCCAGGACGACCACCGCCAGCGGCCGTTCCTGCCACTTGTCGTCGGGCACTCCAATCACCGTGGCGGTGCGCACCGCAGGGTGAGCGGCCAACTCGTTCTCCAATTCCACCGAGGAGATCCATTCGCCCCCGGACTTGATGACATCCTTGGAGCGGTCGGTCAGCGCGATGAACGCGTCCGCGCTGATCGTCCCGACGTCCCCGGTACGCAACCACCCGTCCGGCGACGCCGCCGGACTGTCATTCTCGTAATACGACTGAGTGATCCACGGGCCGCGGACTTGAATCTCCCCCACCGATTTTCCGTCCCACGGTTGTTCTGCACCGCTGTCATCGACGATGCGGGCCTGCACACCGGCCACCACCCGGCCTTGGGTTGCGCGCAGGTGAAGCGACCTCTCCGGGGTATCAGAACTCCGCGGCAGAGCGACCGAGGCCAGCGGGGAAGTCTCAGTCATCCCCCAAGCCTGCACAATGCGGATGCCCAGCTCGTCATAGGCGGTCATCAACGACCGCGGAACCGCCGAACCACCGCAGGCCACCATCTTCAGCGAACTCACGTCATGGCCGGGATTGTCGCGCAGGTAGTGCAGAACATCGGTCCAGATCGTCGGCACCGCCCCCGCCATCGTCGGTCGCACCGCCTCGATCATCTCCACTAGAGGCCCCGCCTGCAGGAAACGGTCAGGCAGCAGAAGCTGCGCGCCGGCCATCATCGCCGCATACGGCAACCCCCACGCGTTGGCGTGGAACATCGGAACGATCGCCAACACCGTGTCGTCATGACCGATGCCCAAGGCATTCGAGGTGCACGCCGCCTGCGAGTGCAACCACGTCGAACGATGGCTGTAGACAACACCTTTCGGGTGCCCGGTGGTACCGCTCGTATAGCACATCGCTGCGGCCGACTGCTCGTCGACGTCGGGCCAGTCGAACGTACTCGACTGGGCGGCCACCACATCGTCGTACCGTAGGACGTCCTTTCCGCACCCCTCGACCGCGGCAAGATCGCCGGTTCCGGTCACTAGCACCGTGCGCACCGAGGTCATCGACGGCAACGCCGCCGCCAAAAGGGCCAGCACCGTACTGTCGACGATGATCACCCGATCCTCGGCATGATTGGCGATCCACGTCAGCTGTTCCGGCGGCAGCCGCAGGTTCAACGTATGCAGCACCGCGCCCATCGACGGCACCGCCGCGTAACAGTCCAGATGCTCCTGGTTGCTCCACTGTAACGTCGCGACACGCTCATCTCCACGGATGCCGATCTGGCGCAGAGCATTTGCCAACCGTGCCGCACGCTCACCCACCTCGCGATAGGACACCCCAGAGATCTGCCGGGGTCCGCGCGCAGTCAGCACCTCGCGATCGCCATGAACTGCCGAAGCATGGGCCACGATCGCGGGCACAGTCAACGCAACGTCCTGCATCGTGCTCCTCATCGCACACCCGCCCTACAGCCCGCGGTGAGGCGAGGGTCACGCATCGATGAGGTCCTGCCGATTCTGGCTCTCCAGCATCAACCGGTACTCGGGGAACAGGTTCTTGGCCTGCGGGATCAACTTGATCAACTTCGGCACCGGACCTTTCGCACGTACCGTTCCCTTGGCCATCGCCATCGTCAAGTTCACCTTCCCCAACCAGAACTTGTTCCCCGTGTCTGCCGACATGAACAACTCCACGTTGGGCACCGCGGTACTGGCCGCTCCGGTCTCCACCACCTTGTTCGGCATGTCCACCGTCACAACCGCATCCGGATCTGTGTAATGCACCCGCAACACCACACCCGAATTCGCGAGCTTGTCCGCCAGACCTTCCTTCTCCAAACCCCGCCGAAAGATCCCGCCCAGGAAGGCATAGACCTCGTCCTCGTCCCTAAATACCGCCACCGTCAACCTCAACTAACCTCATTGTCAGAACAGAACAGAACAGAACAGGCACCGACTTCTGACGCTGCTCCTCCGGATAGAATCGTCATGCTCGTTGGGAAACCCCACTAGGTCCTGATGCGCTGCGCCAAGGCGACCGCCGGGCAGCCGCTAGCGTTCCTTTGCCAGCGGGGCTGGATGGCAATTGTCACTGAAGTACCTCTCCAAGACACGCGTCGCATCCGCCGTCGTCGTTCCCACCGCCTACGCACCGCCGGCACCTCAGTCCGAGCCGGCGAGCACCAGTTCGGCCCGTTCGACGGCGACTTGCTGCGTGATGACCCGCTTGCTGAACATGAAGTCGCGGGGACGGTTGATGCAGTCGGCGGCAATGAGCTCGCCGGCACGGAGGTAGAAGCAGGTGAAGTCGCGGTCCCGGGTCGGGTCGCCGCTGAGGACGACCTCGTCGTACCCGGTGTTGAGACCGGCGATCTGGAGCTTGAGGTCGTATTGATCTGACCAGAACCATGGAAGGGCCGCAATCTTCTTGGACTTCCCACAGACGGTCGCGGCGGCGACCTTGGCCTGCTCGGCCGCGCTCGGCACGGACTCCAGGCGGATGCGACGGCCGTAACGGGCCATGTCGTGGCTGGCGCAGTCCCCGGCGGCCACGATGTCGGGGTCGCTAGTCCGGGCCCGATCGTCGATCACGACGCCGTTGTCGACGACCAGGCCCGCGGTGGCGGCGAGCTCGGTGTTCGGCTCCACGCCGATGCCGACAATGACGAGGTCGGCGGGAATTGATTCGCCACTGGCCAGGATTACTTCGCGGACCCTGCCGTCGCCGGACAGAGCCTCGACCAGCGTGCCCGTCCGGATGTTGACGCCCTCCTCCCGGTGGATCCGGTCGAAGAACTCCGATACCTCCGGGGCGGTGACCCGTTCAAGGACGCGCCCGGTCGCCTCGAGCAGGGTGACCTCCAGACCCAGTGCACGCAACGAGGCGGCTGTCTCCAGTCCGATGTAGCCGCCGCCCACGATCACCGCCCGACGCCCGGGGCCGGCGGCCTCTCGGATCATCTCGCCGTCCGCGGCGGTGCGTAGGTAGAAGACTCCGGCCAGGTCCGCTCCCGGGGTGGGGAGCCGACGAGGCCGGGCGCCAGTGCACAGCGCGAGCTTGTCGTAGGGCAGTGCGTCGCCGGTACTCAGCACGACATGACCAGCCGAGCGGTCGATCGCCGCCACCGTCGCATCCAGGAGTCGGATCCGCTGCTTGGCGTAGAAATCCGAGTTGCGGATCGCGAGTTCGGCCAGTTCGCATTTGTCGGCCAGGTACGACTTGGACAGCGGGGGCCGCTGGTAGGGCAACGCCGACTCATCGCCGACGAGGACGATCTCGCCGTCCCACCCTTCTCGGCGAAGACTGGCGGCGAGCTGGGTGCCCGCGTGGCTGGCCCCCGCGATGACCGCTCGCTGCACGGTCATGCGCCACCTTTCGGGATGAGGCGGACCATCAGCTTACTGATCCCCCTCACGAAGTTGGACTGCACGTACTCGGGCTCACCGACGACCTCGATGTTCTCGAACCGCGGAAGCAGCTCCTCCCACAGGATCCGCAACTGCATCTCGGCCAGCCGGTTACCCATACAGCGGTGCACGCCGAAACCGAAGGAGATGTGGTTACGGGCGTTGGCCCGGTCGATAATCAGGTCATCGGGCCGATCGAACACGCGCTCGTCGCGGTTGCCCGAGGCGTACCACATCAGGACCTTATCGCCCTTGCGGATGAACTGCCCGTTGAGCACAGTGTCGGCCTTGGCGATCCGGCGCATATGCGCGAGCGGGGTTTGCCACCGGATGATCTCCGAGACCATGTTGGGGATCAGCTCGGGGTTCGCCTTCAGCTTCTCAAACTGGTCAGGGAACTCGTTCAGCGCCAGAACACCACCGCTCATGGAATTGCGGGTCGTATCGTTGCCACCCACGATCAGCAATACCAAGTTGCCCAAGAACTCCATCGGGCGATCGATCAGGTCCTTGGTGCTCTCGTCGCTCTGCAACATGGTGATCAGATCGAAGCCGGGCAGCTCTCCGGCAGCTTTCCGGGCTGCCTTGTCCCGCCAGTGAGCGCTGAGACCTCTAGCCATATCGACCATGCCGCGAAATATCTCGTCGTTGTCCGAGGGCCCACCGTTGGCTTGCTCCATGGAGGTGGCGAGATCGGACCATTGGACGAGCTTGCGCCGCTGCTCGTACGGGAAGTCCAGCAGCGTGGCCAGCATGCGCGCGGTTAGCTCGATCGAGACGTGCTGCACCCAGTTGAACGGTTCGCCAAGCGGCAGAGCGTCGAGCACGTCTACCACCCGCTCGCGGATGAGGCCCTCCATCTCACGCAGGTTCTTCGGTGCGACCACACCCTGGACAGCCTGCCGTTGCCGGTCGTGTTTCGGGGGGTCCATCGCGATGAACATCGCAATGTCGAGGAAGCGCGGCGGGCTCCCGATGACGATGAACGGCTCGGAGGAGAAGACCTCGTGGTTCTTGTCGACGGCCACGATGTCGGCATGCCGCGTCACCGACCAGAACGGGCCGAACGCGCTGTGGGCCTGATAGTGCACGGGAGCCTCGTTGCGTAGGCGCTCGTAATAGGACTTCCAGCGACCCTGACGATAGAGGAAAGGATTGCTAAGGTCGATGTCGGTCAGTTCAACCTCGTCAGCCGGCGGGATCGGTCGCTCGATGAAGATTTTTTCACCGTTGGTGCCGGTGACCCAGCGCCGCGTTCTGTCGTAGAGGTGGGCGCCCTGGATTATTCGGTCCATCGGAATTGTTGCCTGAGCCTTGGCAGTGACTGCCTCGCGAATATTGCTCACGTCTCACCTCTCTTTCGTCATCACAGTTGGAACTCGGGCAGATGGACGATCAAACCGTCCCACGCCTCAGAGACCTGCATCTGGCAGGACAGCCGGGAGGTCGGCTGACGCTCGGGGTTCATCGCGAGCATCTCCTCTTCATTGGCCCCGGAGAGGCCGACCCGATCGGACCATTGCGGATCGACGATCACATGGCAGGTGCCGCACGCGGCTTCGCCTCCGCAGTCGCCGTCGATGCCGGGCACCGCATTGTTGGTCGCGACCCGCATCAGTGACTGACCTTCCTCGAGAGGCGCCTCATACTTCTCGCCGCCGTGGGAGACAAATGTGACAACTGCCATAGCCAGGCTCCTTGCGTGTCCTCAGTTACTTGACACAAGTCTTGCGCCAGATGAGCGCTGCGGCTATGTTCGCCGGAGTCAGAAACTTGTGATTTCGGCTCAAAGGGGCCATGGTCAGTGAACCCCAATGACGCGGGTGTGCCCCCACTCGCATTCGTGCAAATGCTCGAGAGCCCGGCGTTTGACCCAGACGCCGTCGCGCGGCTTCGCAACATCATGGCTCGCGAAGGAACCGACGAGGCGACGCTGATTCAGCGTGATGTCCAGGCCCCGTTACGGTGGTTTCGTGAGGCGTACCCCGGTCTAGACATCGATCAGGCAACGCTGCTCGGATTTGCGTTAGCCGAACAGGCACAGTTGACGTCCTTCGGCCCGCTGAGTGTTCCGCTGGTCAGCGCGGGCTCAGTGGCCGAGATCGTAGAGCTGCTGACTTATCTGCCGTTGATCACGACGGCTGTCAAAGCACAGTTTCATCCAGATGACCAAGGCCTCACCGTCGGGCTCTGGGGACACACCAGCGATCGGGCCCTGGACTGCCTCGCCGTCACGTACGCCGGGTTGGCGTTGTTGCGACTGCTGGACATGCTCGTCCGTGCGGCGCCGACCCTCACACTCCACTTGAGTTGGCCAGCGCCCGCCGCCTTGAAAGATCGCGAGGACGACCTTACCGCCGGGCGCCTGTTCTTCGACGCTCCGATGTCCTTCCTCCATGTTCCCGCGGACACGCTCAACGAGGTGTGCCGGTTCTCCGATCCCGTCGCATACCGACTCGCCATCGTCGATCTGCAGCGAACTCTCGACCAGCGGAGCGAAACCACGTCGTTCTCGGAGAAGGTGAGACGGCTGCTGCAGAAGGAGCCCGGACGCCGAAGTAAACATTGGTTCGCACATGAGCTGTCAATGTCCACCAGCACACTCAAGCGGCGCCTCTCCGAAGAGGAGACCACCTTTCGCGAGTTGCGCCAAGCATTCCTGCGCGAGCGCGCGATGCTGCAGCTACTCGACCGATCCCTATCGGTGAGTGAGATAGCCACGGATCTCGGATACAGCGACCTCGCCAACTTCTCACACGCCTTCAAGCGATGGACCGGCCGCTCTCCGAGCGAGTTCCGGCTCTCACCACATTGAGCTGTCCCGGCGGGTCCGGAGATCCGACCTTTGCGGCGTCTTTCTGCAGCGTCGCCTCTCCCCGGGTGTTCGATGGAGGCCCGAGCCTGCGCGCCGGGCAGCAGATTCACCCGGTCACACAAGCCGGCCAGATGCTCGGCCAGCACCGAATCCAATTGGCGGGCATGACCGAAAGTGAACTCCCGCAACAGCGTTCCCATCGTTGACGGGGGATACACCCGGCGGAAAAAGGGATTTATGCCGCCAGCGCGGACCAGGTCGACATCATCGATGTAATCCGCGCCCGCTTACATGCTCGCGATCAGGGTGGCCAGTTTCGGAGCCGGATTGGCCGACCTCGACTTGACCCTGGGAGCTGCGATGTGAATCTTGTTGGCCAACAACTCCGATAGGCCTGCCTGCTCAGCCAGCGCCATCACCGGCACCAGGCCCGCGCACGACACCAGATATCCTCATCGAACACATCGGACCGCGGGGTGAACGTGTGGGACACTCGCGCCGGAAGTGCCGTTCTCGAACTGGACCGATTGTTGCCTGAACAATATCAATCTTCCCAGCTCAGAACGCACTTTCCTTATCCCGACACCCCGACAAACAGTCCATTGTCAGTGGATCGAGGCCAAGACCGCTCAAGTCACAGCTATCTATAGCCAACGCCGAGGTAGCGGAGCGCCACCCGCGAGATCCGCGCACCCGTGGTGGCGATGTCCGCGGAGGGAAGAACGACGTGACTCACGGTGAGCCGCACCAGAACGTCTGCGACCTCCTCGACGTCTTCGGAGTCGAGATCGGCGAAGTGGTCGTGAAACCACGCGACCAAAGCCGCGGAGGAGAGCTGGAGCAGGGACGCCGATGTCGGCAGGAGAGGAAGAACGCCCGTCGTCGGCGCACCGGCGCGATCATCCCCTGAGTGGTTGGACGTCAGCACCGACTTCAGGAGCGGACTGGCTTCTGCTTCACGCAGGGTGAACCGCACCGCTGCGGTGATGCCGCCCTGAACGTCGCCGGTGTGTTCGGCGAGAATGGCGTGGATACCCTCCAGGAAGCGCTGACCCTCGGCCACCACGAGCGCGTCACCAAGTCCCTGCTTATCGCCGAACTCCTTGTATAGCGTCGGTCGGGAGACGCCGACAAGTTCGGCGACCTCACTCACTCGGACTTGTTCCCAGCCCTTCTCAATGGTGAGTTCCCGTGTCGCCCTCAAGACCTGCTCGCGGATATGTCGGCGAAACGACATCCGCGCCGAATCAGTTGGCATACGAGCAGAATAGGTGGCGAACTGGGATCTCCCGCGCAGCCCGACGACTGGCGTCAAACGGTACGGTCGAGAAAGTCGACGACCGCCGTCGAGAATGCGTCGTTGTTGTCGCCAGCAACCATGTGGCCCGCGCCTGACACGTCAACGGTTTGCGCGTGGGGAACCAAGGTGAGGAAATCCTTCACTGTCTCTTCGGAGACTATGTCCGACAGCAGGCCGCGGACCAGCAGCGCCGGCGCGGACACCTGTCGCGCGCCATCGACAAGGAATGCGCTCATCATCTCGAACTCCTCTGCGCCGTCGTCTGAATCACTCTGCAGGAACTGAAAATTCGACGTCGCAAACGCCGGATCCCATCGCCAGGCCCAGCGACCGTCTCCACGTCGGCGGAGGACTTTTTGAAGGCCGTCGACGTTTTCGGGGCGAGGGCGGTGCGGGTTGTAGGCGGCGATCACGTCAGCGGCCGACTCTAGGCTGTCGAAACCTTCGGGATGGGCCGACATGAACGATAGGACTCGGCGGGCGCCGTGCATCTGCATTCGCGGAGTGATGTCAACCAGGACGACGGCCTGCCATAGCTCCGATGGGGCGAGCAAGTGCGTGCCGAGGATGGTCAAACCGCCCAACGATGCCCCGATCGCGGCAACTGGGCGGGCGGAGCCGGCGTACGCGCGCACGGCCAACAGGTCGGACCCCAGCCGTTCGATGTCATAGCGTCCGTCTGGATCCCAGTCGCTGTCACCATGTCCCCTTGCGTCGTAGGCGGCAACGGTGTAGCCCCGCTGATGCAATCGTTGGGCGGTGACATCCCAGGCGTGCCGGCTCTGACCACCGCCGTGAAGGAGCAACACGACCGCCCGCGGTCCGTCACAGCGGTAGAAGTCGACCGCCAGCGAGAGCCCATCCACCGTGGGCACGCGCTCGACGACAGGAGCGGACAAATCATGTGCTCTGTTTGCAGACATCAAGAGATGGCCTTCGGTGCGACGACGGTGACGGTGCCCTGCGCCGCACACACCGCTCTGCCGTCGTTGCAGATGTCGATACGTGCCACACCGCTGGTTCTGCCCAGCGAGATGATCTCAGCCGTGGCTACACAGGTTCCGCTGGAAACTGGACGAAGCAAATTCAGTTTGAACTCCGTCGTCGCGACCCAGGATCCCATCGGAATCACGGGATAAAACACCACTCCAAGGCAATGGTCGACCATGGCCGACAAGCAGCCGCCATGCAAGTTGCCGAAAGGCGTCTTCAGGTCGTCGCGTGCGTCCATCTCCGCGACGAGCCGTCCAGCAGTGAAGTCAGTGTGCCGGAAGCCGAGGTAACCGGCCAACCCGCCCGTGGTTTCTGCTGCGCTCTGCAGTTGTTCAGCGACCTGCTGGTTGAACGTGGTGAACTGCACAGACATGTCCGGCCTCCTACCTCAGCTGTGGTTGAGACATTACGCCTTGTCTGTCACATCGGTCGACAATGGTCGCTCGCCAGGATTGCGGGAAGGAGAAACCTTGAAAGAAATGTCCGGAGCCCGTCACGACTGCGCTCCCGCGGTCCTCGAACAGTCAGCAGGCTCAGTATCGTGCGGAGAACCCACTCGGCGGCGTCGTCGACGGAGACGCCCGGTTCTACGTAACTCCAGTGTCTCCTGAAGATGGGACGGAGAAACTCGGTGACGAGTTCGAAGAGTGACGTCGAGGTCCCCGCCGCGAGGCCAACGCCGGCGAGTTCCTCGTCGCTGCCGAACAACAATCCGATGATCTCTTCGCGGCGCGCGGCCTCAACTGTGTATTCCACGAAATCGACGAGAGCGGAGCCCAGATCGGTGTGCTCCGCGATCCGGGGGTTGATGCGATCGAGATAGCGCTCGGCGGCGCGAATGATGACGCCCGACATCACCGCCTCCCGATTAGGGAAGTAGCGATACACCGTTGCCCTGGAGACACCCGCTGTTCTGCCGATGTCCTCCATGGTCGTGCCTACCACGCCGCAACTCTCTAGGCACCGCTCGGCAGCATCTAGCAATCGGTCGCGAGCGGAACCACGATCTGACGGCGCGGCGGCACCCCATCGCACCAACTTCGTCGACACAACAGCCAGTATGCCGCGGGCGCACACCATTGTGGCTTGACTGCAGATATGACACCATCGCATTCGTGTCTCACAACAGCCCGTGGCCCTGAGCGAGTGATCGATTGTCGGTAGAAGCGCGTACTCCGGTGGTGGTCGGCGTAGGCGAAGTAACCCATCGCGGGGACGACGTCGTCACCGGCCTCGGTTGGTATTCGACGAAACATTCGGTCGGTGTGTGGTCGGCCACCCCTCCACCAACCGGGTGGCGACTGATCGACACGGCAGACGAACAAGCTCAGATCGATTCATCGCGGCTGGCCGTCGCAGGCGTCGACGAGGCGACCGGTCGCGCGACAGTGGACGGGTACACGGTCGAATACGACCGAGACGGGCGACCTCGATGGACACCGATCATCGCGCACCTGTCCGACGGGCGAAGAGTCGTCGCACGCAGCGACGATCCGCAGATTGCCGAGGCGATGGCGGGCGAGATGTACGTTGGCAGAACGGTTTGCCTCCGAAACACAGGGTCGTCCACGGGATTCGAGCTTCCATGATCGCCGAGGCCATGGTGTTGACCGGACCGCGGAATCTGGAGCGGCGCCAGATGACCATCCCCGACGTCGGTGACCGCGGTGCGATCCTGCGAGTTGAAGCATGTGGTCTATGCGGTACAGATCACGAACAATTCACCGGACACCTGCCTGCCGGCTTCTCATTCGTTCCAGGTCACGAAATCGTCGGCATCGTCGAACATGTCGGCAATGCGGCCAGCGAACGCTTGTGCGTCCAGGCCGGCCAGCGCGTGGCCGTCGAGGTGTTCCGGTCCTGCCGAGACTGCCCGGAGTGTCGCCGCGGCGAATACCGGCGATGTGCGGTGAACGGCATCGCCACCATGTTCGGGTTCGTCGACGTGGAGATCGGCGCCGGGTTATGGGGCGGATACGCCACCCATGTGGAGCTTCCGTGGGACGCGATGCTACTCCCGATTGCCGAAGACATGGACCCCGTTCTCGCCACGTTGTTCAACCCTCTCGGGGCCGGTATCCAATGGGGGAAATCTCTTCCCGACACCAAGGCGGGGGGTATCGTAGCGATACTGGGACCGGGCATCCGCGGGATCTGCGCGGCGGTGGCGGCGAAAGAGGCGGGAGCCGCTTTCGTCGCGATGACCGGCATCGGTCCACGCGACGATCAGCGACTGGCCATAGCCAGATCATTCGGTGTCGACCTGCCCATCGACGTATCGCAGGACGATGCAGTGACAGCGCTCCAGCGTGAGACAGGCGGACAGCTTGCCGACGTGGTCGTCGATGTCACCGCCAAAGCACCCTCCGCGTTCGCCGACGCCGTCGCCCTTGCCAGGCCTGGCGGCACGGTCGTGGTTGCCGGCACCCGCGGCGGAGGCGGCGCGCCCGGCTTTGAACCAGACACGCTGGTGTATAAGGAATTACACATCTCCGGTGCACTCGGCGTGGAGTATCCCGCCTACCGGGCAGCCCTCGAGATTCTGGCCACGCGCCGCTGGCCGTTCGACCGGATCACAAGAGAATCAACCGGATTCGCTGGTCTCGCGCCGCTGCTCAGTTCGCTTGCAGATGAAAATGCCAAATCGAGTGCGGCCCTGCACAACGTCTTCGTGCCCACGCCCTCACAGCATGCGGAGCTTCAACAGAGAAAGGTCACGTGACGAGGACGGAACGCGTACCGATGCTCGACCTTGAGCAGGCCCGGCTGCGGGCTGCCGAGTGTGGGCTGCCCGAAGAGATGGCAGAACTGTCAGTATTTCGCGTGGCACTTCACCAGCCGAGCCTCGCAGTGGCCCTGTACGGAATGCTCGAGGCGCTGCTATTTAACGGTGTGCTCGACGCCCGGCTACGCGAATTGATCATCATGCGCATCGGCTGGGTAACGGGGTCGGTATATGAGTGGACACAGCATTGGCGAATCGCGACGCTGCTCGGTGTGGCTTCGGATGACCTTCTGGCGGTGCGTGACTGGCAAAGTTCCAATCGTCTGGGCCATGCCGAGCGTGCAGTCCTGGCGGCGACCGATGATGTGGTACGTGACGGGGTCATTGCCGAGGAAAACTGGGCCGCGTGCCACAAGGCATTCAATGGCGATCACGCGGTTTTGGTCGAACTTGTCGGAGCGATCGCCAATTGGCGGCTCTTTTCGATCCTGCTTCGATCCTTGAATATTCCGCTTGAGTCGGGTACCGACTCCTGGCCGCCCGATGGGCGAGCCCCTCGACGTGACGATTGAGTAAAAACCGGTTGTTCAGCAATCGCACCCAAGTTGAAGCTCGGTTACCCCTTATGTTCCTAGTCAGTTGTGGGCTATTGAATTTCAAACGGGTAGTTGTGATTTCGGTCTCATAGCCACGGTCTCGGGGTAATGCCACCAACTAAACATGTGGAGCCAACTGTTCTGGGACGCCTACACCAGCCGTGATGCCTCAGATCAAGATGCCCGCGAAATCTGATCCATGCCTCAGGTAAGAATGCCCGCGAAACGGCGTTGGGTCAGGAGGCCTTGATCCGGATGCCTTTGCGGGTGTCGGGTAGGGCGGTGGGGATGCTGGCGAGGTAGAGCTGTTCGGTTTTCTCCTTGGCCAGCTGGAGAAGTCGGTTCTGCAGGTCGGCGATCTGGCGTCCCATCGCGGCCGGGTTCAGGCTGTCGCGGTAGGTCAGGAGCTCCGATTCTTGGGCTGGTGAGAGGACGCCGGCCGCCAGTAGCCGGTCCAGTGGGGTCTTGGGCTGGTCGTAGAGACGGCGGCGCCGGCCGTCACCGCTGCTGGCGTAGCCGATGGGTTTGATGGTGGGGGTCAGGTAGTTGAGCCGGTCGTTGACCAGAGGCCAGAGCCGGTTGAGCACCGCACGTTCCTCGTCGGTGTCGTAGCGGTAGTAGAACCCGTACTTGCGGACGAGATGGTTGTTCTTGGACTCGATGGTGGCCTGGTCGTTCTTCTTGTACGGCCGGGAGCGGGTGAAGAAGATCTCCATCTGCCCGGCCCATTTGATGACGGCTTTGTTGAGGAACTCGGTGCCGTTGTCGAAGTCCAAACCAGTTACCTCATACGGTATTTCATGCACACCTGCTTTCAGGGCGGCCAGGATGTGGGTGTGGGCGTTGTTGCGCACGGTCCGCGTGAAAGTCCAGCCGGTGTGCACATCGGTGAGGTTGAGGGTGCGGGCGAACTCGCCCTTCAACGTCGGCCCGCAGTGCGCGACGGTGTCTCCTTCGAAAAAGCCTGGCGCAGCTTCGATTTCGTCGGTGGCCTTGCGAATCTTGACCGACGAGCGCAACAGCGGCGAGGGCTTGGTGGTGGACTTGCCCTTGATCTGGTCTTTGGCTTTCACCGGCGCCAGATAGCGGTCGATTGACGCCGCGCTCATCGCCAACAGCTCCTCGCGCACCGTCGGGCTGTAACGGTCACGGCCAAAGACCAACTCGCCGTGGCGCTCCAACCCGTCGAGCTGCAGGGCCATCGAAGCAGCCAGGTACTTGCCGCACTGCCCACCCGAGGCGGCCCAGACCTTCTGCAGCACCTTACGGGTGTCATAGCTGTACTTCGGCGAGCGCGGTTTGCGCGGCCGTTTTGCGACACTGCGGCCCGCACCCGGCGGGCGCCTGGCCGCTACCGTGAGCCGCCGGCGGGCGTTATCACGCGACCAGCCGGTCACCTCGACCACCTGATCCAGAATCCGGCCCCGGTCCTTCTTCGAAGCCCTCACATACGCCTTGGCGTACCTGGCGGTGACCTCGGCACGAGACGCCATCGACAACCCACTTCCCATGCTCCACGACGATCACCATTTCGCGGGCATTCTTACGTGAGGCACCGAGGGCGTTTCGCGGGCACTTTTCGTGAGTCAAGCCGCCAGCTGAAGCACGCTCCGTCATACGAATACGATCCAAGGCATGTCGAGGTTCTTCGCGACTCAGGCCAACTGTTACTACTGGGAGAGTCGTTCAATCGGGTCGCTGGCAACAGAACGCCAATGAAGGCGATCGCCAGCAGTCACCGCACACAGCACCTCAAGCAGAGAATTCAAGAGTCCGCTGCTGCAAGCTAGACCCGGCGTCCGACACCGAGGCGCTGCCGCCTCCATGCAGCTGACCACGAACGCCAGCTGCGCCGAAGTCCCACCGGGAACGGCAAACACCTTCCGCCGCAACACCTTCGGATGCAGCTTGGACGGAAGGCCACCAGCCACCATGATATCGACCGTCTCGGCGTCGCCAGCACCGCGGACGAATCGGTGTACCGGCCCGTTGCCACCTCGCCTCCGGCTTGCGCAGGTCAATCTCTCAGGTCGTCGTTGCCACACTCAGGAGTGACATGTACAAATCACGGTTCAGCGAGTGTACAGTTCACGGTGTGGAGGTATCCGTGACCGAGTTGCGCGCGCACCTTAGCGATTGGCTCGATCGAGTTCGGGCTGGTGGTGAGGTCGTCATCACCGACCGCGGGATTCCGGTCGCGCGACTCGCTGCGCTGGACAGCGCAGGCACCTTGGAGCGTCTCACGGCCGAAGGCGTGATTGGCAGGGCCACCGCGCAGCGGCCCGTCGCTGCGGGACGGTCCCGGCCCAGGCCGCGGCGGCCGGTGTCTGACCAGGTCAGCGACCAGCGGCGCTGACCGGTGCCGCTCGTCTACTTCGACGCCAGCGCCCTCGTCAAACTTCTCACCACCGAGACAGGGAGCTCGCTGGCGTCCGCGCTATGGGACGGCTGCGACGCCGCATTGTCCAGCCGTCTGGCCTACCCCGAAGTCCGCGCCGCACTCGCTGCAGCAGCCCGCAATCACGACCTAACTGAATCCGAGCTCGCCGCTGCCGAGCGTGACTGGGAGGACTTCTGGGCCGCCACCCGCCCAGTCGAACTCACCGCGACAATTGAACAGCACGCCGGCCGCCTCGCCCGCGCCCATGCCTTGCGCGGAGCCGACGCTGTCCATCTGGCCAGCGCGTTGGCAGTCGGCGACCCCGGCCTGATCGTCGCCGTTTGGGACCGACGCCTGCACGCCGGAGCCCAAGCCGCCGGGTGCCGACTCGCCCCCGCCCAACTCGACCGCTAATCCGACCGCTCGACGTCAGAGGTGGGTCGACCCCGGCATGGATGACGATCAGGTACCGATTCGCCAGGTCAGAACCCGTGTCGTAAGTGGCCAAGTCCCCCCTCGGACACCAGCGGATGGGCCCCGGCTTCGACGAAGCCGGGGCCCATCGCTTGCTATTCGGTGGTGCCGGAGTCCGAGCCGGAGTCCGA
This sequence comes from Mycobacterium sp. GA-2829, assembly GCF_001499965.1. Lineage (GTDB taxonomy): Bacteria > Actinomycetota > Actinomycetes > Mycobacteriales > Mycobacteriaceae > Mycobacterium. The sequence goes on along the minus strand of NZ_LQIT01000001.1, from coordinate 119,445 downwards.
GTTGGCGTCCGAGCCGGGGTCGGAGTCACCGCCGGTATCTGCGGCGGAGTCGGAATCGGAGTCGTCGTCCGCGGCGGCCTCGTCGTCGGTCACCTCCTCATCGGTCACCTCGTCATCGGTCACCTCCTCGTCGGTCACCTCCTCGTCGGACGGCTCCTCGTCGGTGACGTCCTCATCGGTCACCTCCTCATCGGTCACCTCGTCGGACGGCTCCTCGGCGGCCTCGGACACGTCGGCGTTGGTCGAATCACCGTCGAGCACAGCGGCTTTCGCGACAGGCTCGGGATCCTTACCCGAGCCCTCGCTCTCCTCCGCCTGCGCCTCCACGGTCACCGACACCGTGCGGGCCGTCGTATCCGTGGTGGTCGAGTCGATGGCCGCGATCCCGGCCGTCGACGGCGGCTTCAGCGCGTTGGCGATGGCGTCGCGGATGTTGAGCAACCCGCTGATCGTGCCCAGCCCGGGGCTGAGGAAGCCCGCGTCGATTTCGTCGCCGTTGAGGAATCCGTCGATCATCGCGGCGGGTCCGGTGATGAACGCGTTGGCGAGCCCTTCGAGGTCGCCGGTGCGCACCGCGTCGAAGACGTCCTGGACGAACGCGCCCCCGGCCTTGACCGCACCGGCGTAGATCGGGCTCAACACGCCGATCGCGAACAGCGTGATCGGCAGCTGGGTCTGATCGATGACATTGAGCATGTTCTGCACCGGCTGCCGGATCACCGCATTGATCGCCGGGATCAGCTCGACGGCCGGGCCGAGCAGTGGCGTGATCGCGACCTGCCACAGATTGTTGATCGCGCCTTCCAGGTCACCCGCCGCGAAGTCGTCACCGGCCGCCCGCAGCAGAGCGGGCACCCCGAACGGGTTGTCGGCCGAGAAGGAGTTGGCCAGGCTCTCGCCGGCCCGGTCGAGCGCGCCCATCAACGTCTCCGCGCTGCTCCACTGATTGCGCAGGATCTGGGCGAGGATCGGAGCCGGGTCGTCGAGGATGCGTTCGCCGAGAAGCCCGAGGTTCTCCAGCGTGTTCTCGAAAACCTGGCCGTAGACGGCGAACGGGTTGGCCAACGCGGACAGCTGCAGATCCGCGGCCGCGACGACCGGCGCCGCGACGGGCTCGGCGGCCGGAATCGGTGGCGCCACGGGACTGACCGCGATGGCGCCGGCTCCCACCAACGCCACGCCGGTGGTCAGATACGAACGAGCAGCCGTGTTCATTGCAAACTTCCTCTCCTCGAAATTGCTCGATCGGGACGTCAACTTACCGCCCGGTAGGGTTTCATCAGTGCGGTTCGAGGAAACTCGATTCGCACTACGAGAAGACCATCCGCATGCCGTCGCTGGACCGCAAAGCCTGGCATAGCACGACGTCAAAACGGTACTTACCGTAGACCGCCGAAGGCAGCAAATAGACGCGCGCGTAACGTCCGCAAACCGTGGTCCGCCCATCTTCGCCGGACCAATGAATATGCAAATTCAAACAAGCAGCAAATTTCCGCGTCGGCAAATAACGCCAGCCGTCATCCCGCCTCAATTCTGGTCGTCCGGTGATGCGCACGGGCAAGCAGGTGTCAGCGACGGACATGCGTGACCCGTACTGATCGTGGGCACTCTGCGGTCATGCCCCTCGACTGCCCGGTCCCGTGAACGTCCCGCAGTGGGTGTGGGCGTTGACGATCGCCCTCATCGCCGCGCTCGTCCTGTTCGACTTCGTCTTCCACGTCCGAAAGGCCCACATCCCGACGCTGCGGGAAGCCGCGGTGTGGTCGGCGTTCTACATCGGCGTCGCGGTGCTGTTCGGATTCGCCGTACTGGTTTTCGGCGGCACTGACGCCGGCGTCGAGTACTTCGCCGGTTACGTGACCGAGAAGGCGCTCTCGGTGGACAACCTGTTCGTCTTCCTGGTCATCATCGGCAGCTTCTCCGTGCCGCGCGCGGATCAGCAGAAGGTGCTGCTGTTCGGGATCGTCTTCGCGCTCATCGCCCGCACCGGCCTCATCTTCGTCGGCGCCGCGCTGATCAACGCGTTCGCCTGGATCTTCTACCTGTTCGGGTTGATCCTGCTGCTGACCGCCGGCCAGCTGATCAAACCCTCCGACGACGACCGCGGCGCCGACAACATCGTGATCCGGCTGGCCCGCCGCTTCCTGCGCACCACCGACGAGTACGACGGCGACAAGCTGTTCACCGTCCAGGACGGCAAGCGGATGCTGACGCCGATGCTGCTGGTGATGGTCGCGATCGGCGGCACCGACATCCTGTTCGCACTCGATTCGATCCCGGCGATCTTCGGCCTCACGCAGGATGTCTACATCGTCTTCACCGCCACCGCGTTCAGCCTGCTGGGTCTGCGCCAGCTGTACTTCCTGATCGACGGGCTGCTGGACCGGCTCATCTACCTGCACTACGGGCTGGCGGCGATCCTGGCGTTCATCGGCGTCAAACTGTTCCTGCACGCCCTGCACGAGAACAACGTCCCGTTCGTCAACAACGGGGAACCCGTCGACGTCGTCGAGGTCAGCACCCCCGTCTCACTGGGCGTGATCATCGGCCTGCTGGTGCTCACGACGGTGGCCTCGCTGGTCTCCCCGAAGGGCAAGGTCAAGAACGCGATCGGCAACGCCCAGCGGCACGCCAAGAGCTACCTCGACAAGGCCTACTACGGGGCGGACGCGGCCGAACGGGAGAAGGCGTTCGCGAAGCTGTGTTCCGAGGAGCAGCAGATCAAGGAGATGCCGCCGAAGTACCGGGCCATGATCCGCCGCGAGGACGAGCTGATGGACCTGTTGCGCCGCGCGCACGCCGAACACGACCGGTACCTCGCCGAAGAGGCGCACTAGTACACGTCGCGCACGTAGCGCTTGTCCGCGACCAGGCCCTTCTTGTATTCGCGCGCGGCCGATTCCGACATCCCGCCGTGCCTGCGGATGATCGCGGTGAGTGCGTCGTCGACGTCTCTGGCCATCCGGGTGGCGTCACCGCAGACGTACAGGTGCGCCCCGCGCTCGAGCCACCGCCACAGCTGCGCACCGTGTTCGCGCATCCGGTGCTGGACGTACACCGGCTTGGGCTGATCGCGGGAGAACGCGAGGTCCAGACGCAGGAAGCCGTCGGTGACCATGTCCTCGAGATCGTCGCGGTAGTAGAAGTTCTCGGCGCGGTGGCGATCCCCGAAGAACAGCCAGTTGTCGCCGGTGTGGCCGAGCGCGCGACGCTCCTGCAGGAACGCCCGGAACGGCGCCACCCCGGTGCCGGGCCCGATCATGATCATCGGGGTCCGCGCATCGTGCGGCGGCCGGAAATGCGGGGAGCGTTGCAGGAACACCGGCACCGGCGCGGTGGCGCGGTCGGCCAGGAACGAGCTCGCCACTCCCCCGCGCGCCCCGCCGTCGCGGCCGCGGTACCGGACCACCGACACCGTCAACTGCACCTCGTGCGGGCTGACCAGCGGGCTACTGCTGATCGAGTACTGCCGCGGCGTGAGCCGCACCAGCACCTCCTGCCACTGCTGCGGTGCGGCTCGAACGGTGAACTCGCGCACCACGTCCAGTCCGTTGCGGCCGACCGACCACGCGTCGAGATCTTCGCGCGCCGCGCGCAGCGCCTTGACCGAAGCCCGGTCGCGGCACTGTTCGGCCACGAACCGCAGCAGATCCGGGGTGAGGCGGCAGAAGTCGTAGCTGACTGTCAGCGCCTCCCGCAGCGCCAGCGCGGCACCGTCGACGTCGACGGTCTCGGCGCCGTCGAGGCCGGTCGCGGCCAGCCAGCCGTCCACGGCGGCGGCGCTGTTGGTGGCGTGGACGCCGAGCGAGTCGCCTGCGGCGTAGGTGACGTCGTGTTCGGAGATGTCGAACCCGAAGTGACGCACCTCTTTTCGCGCGTGCGTCGGAGTGAGCAGGGTGTTGCGGGACAGCGGCGCGAGTAGTGGCCGCGCCCGGGTGAACGGGGCGGCGACCGTGCGCGTCAGTGTCGCCACACCCCCGCCGGTGGCGCCGTCGCCGTCGGGGTCGAGCAGGTGGCTCATCTGCTGGGCCCAGCGCTCCAACCGGTCCCGGTCGTAGGCCTCGCAGTCGACGCGGTCGAGCATGCGGGTGGCCCCCAGCGCCGCCAGCCGCCCGTCGAGGGACCTCGCGTGTCCGCAGAAGTCGCTGTAGGCGCGGTCGCCGATACCCAGCACCGCGAACCGCACCCGGTCGAGTTTCGGCGCGTCCGGGCCCTGCAGCCGGTCGTAGAAGTCCGCGCCGTTGTCGGGTGGGCCGCCGTCGCCGAAGGTGCTGGTGATGACCACGACCTCGCGGGCCTCGGCCAACCGGGGCAGCGGCAGCTCGTCCATGGTGACCAGCTGCGCGCGGGGCAGCCGGGCGGCCACCGCGGTCGCGAACTCCTCGGCGGTGCCGGTCTGCGACGCCCACAGCACCAGCGGCCCGTCGGTGACCTGGAGGACCGGGGCGCGCCGCGTCGACACGGGTGTGGTCACGGTCTGCACGGGGCGCAACGCCACCGCGCTGACCTTGAACTCCGGCTGCAGCGAGTCGGGGTCGACGGCGTCGTTGGTGACGGCGTTGACGGTGAGGTACTCGCCGTGTTCGTCGTTCCAGTGGAAGGGGGCGAAACAGTTGCCCGGCATGACCCGGTCGCTGATCGCGGCGGGCAGCACCGCGCGTCCACGGCGGGAGGCGATCTCGACCGGCTGCCCGTCGACGACGCCGAGCGTGGCGGCGTCGTGCGGGTGGACTTCGACGAACGGGCGGCCGTTGAGCCTGGTGAGCTTGTCGACCCGGCCGGTCTTGGTCATGGTGTGCCACTGGTGTTGCAGCCGGCCGGTGTTCAGCACGAACGGATAGTCGGCGTCGGGCAGTTCGGCGGCGTCGGTGTGCGGGCGGGCGTGGAACACCGCGCGCCGCGACGGGGTGGGAAACGCCAGCCGGGGCCGGTGGCCGTCGGCGTCGACGTGGAGTGCCTGGCTCACCCCGTCGTTGAGGTAGCGGATCGGATGCCGGGCGTCCTGCCCACCGGGCGCGTCCCGGGGCGGCACGGGCCACTGCAGCGGGGTCCGGCGCAGCCGCTCGTAGTCGGCACCGCGTAGGTCGAAACCCGTTCGCGGATTGCTGAATTCGCGGATCTCGTCGAAGATCTGCGCGCTGTCGGTGTAGGCGAAGTCGGCGCCGAAGCCCAGTTCGGCGGCGACCTCGCAGATCAGCCGCCAGTCGGGGCGGGCCTGCCCGGGTGGCGGCACGGCCTGCTGCAGCAGCGTGAGCGTGCGGTCGGAGTTCACCATCACCTGGTCGGATTCGGCCCACAGCGTCGCGGGCAGCACGATGTCGGCGTAGCGGTTGGTGGCGGTGTCGCGGTAGACGTCCTGGGTGATCACCAGTTCGGCGGCCTCCAGACCGGCGATCGTCGTCGCGCGGTTGGGCATGGTGGCCACCGGGTTGGTGCAGATGATCCAGCAGGCCTTGATCGCGCCCGCGGCCAGGCGTTCGAACATGTCGACCGCGCCGGGGCCGGCGTCGTCGCGGATGGTCCCCGGGGCCAGCCCCCACCGCTGTTCGACGAACGCCCGGTCCCCGGCCGAGGTGATCGCCCGCTGTCCGGGCAGGCCGGGCCCCATGTACCCCATCTCGCGACCGCCCATCGCGTTGGGCTGCCCGGTCAGCGACAGCGGGCCCGCCCCTGGACGGCAGATCGCGCCGGTGGCCAGGTGCAGGTTGCAGATCGCGGTGGTGTTCGCGGTGCCGTGGGTGCTCTGGTTCATCCCCACCGCCCAGCACGTCACCCAGTCCTTGGCGTCGGCGATCATCGCGGCCGCCGCACGCAGGTCGGACTCGGCGAGGCCGGTGATGGCCGCGACCCGCGACGGCGAATAGTCGGCGAGGAAGTCGGGCATTCCCGCCCAGCCCTCGGTGTGTTCGGCGATGAACTGCTCGTCGATGTCGCCGCGTTCGACCAGCAGGTGCAGCAGACCGTTGAGCAGCGCCAGATCGGTGCCGGGCCGGATCGGTAGATGCAGGTCCGCGCGGTCGGCGGTGGCGGTGCGACGCGGGTCGACGACGATGAGTCTGGCGCCGGCCTTGAGCCGGTCGACCATGCGCTGGAACAGGATCGGATGGCAGTCGGCCATATTCGACCCGATGACTAAGAAAAGGTTGGTGACGTCGAGGTCTTCATAAGACCCTGGCGGGCCGTCGGCGCCGAGGGACTGCTTGTAGCCGGTGGCCGCGCTGGCCATGCACAGCCGGGAGTTGGATTCCAGGTACCTGGTGCGCAGGAAACCCTTCGCGAGTTTGGTTGCCAGATACTGGGATTCCAGCGACATCTGCCCGGATACGTAGATGCCGACCGCATCGGGCCCGTGTTCGTCGATGATCGCGCGCAGGCGGCGGCCGGCTCCGCCGCCGCCGTCGTCGGCGGGCACCGGCACGGCGTCCTCGCCGCGGGCGGGACGAATCAGTCCCGAGGTGAGCCGTCCGTCGTCGGCACCCATCAGCTCGGCGTGCGTCGCACCCTTGGTGCACAGCCTGCCCGCGTTGGTCGGGTGCAGCCGGTCACCGGACACCCGGGCGATGACGGGCCGCCCGCCGTCGTTGCGGGTCTGCACCTCGATACCGCATCCGACACCGCAGTACGAGCACGCCGTCCTGGTCACCGCCATGGCCGCCATGCTTCGCCCGGCCTGTTTCCGGTTCGTTTCCGATGACGTTAGGGACAGGTCAATTGGTCCTCACCGCCGGTATCGGGGCGCCGTGAGCGGTGGCGGTGAGCAACGGGACTCACGGCGGACCCGGTACCGAAACGGTTGCGAAACATGGGCGCCCTACCTTGTCGAAGGCATGAGCGACGGCAGCACACCCCGGTTCCTGCAGGGCGCGTTCGAGTTCGAGGGCAACGGGTTGGACAAACCCATGCCGGTCGACGCCGGTCTGCGCTACGTGGTCCCGGCGGGCGCGGTGGCCCAGCCGGTCTACTTCCGGGGCGGCAACTCGAGCGACGAGATGGTCACCGCGGTCCTGTTCCGGGACGGCAAACCCATGCGGTACTTCCCGATCGCCGCGCGGGGCGCCACCCATGTGGCGCTGCGCGTCGTGGAGGACCTGCTCGGCGACACCACGCTGGAGTTATTCGTCGCCGCACCGGCGGGCTGCGCCGGAACTCTGATCGTCGACCTCGGGTTGGTGGAGATCTGATGGCCCGCAGCCTCGTGGTCATCGGCAACGGGATGGCCGGGGTGCGCGCCATCGAGGAGGTCCTCGCCCGCGGTGGCGCAGAGTTGTTCGACATCACCGTGTTCGGCGACGAACCGTACGGCAACTACAACCGCATCCTGTTGTCGAACGTGCTCGCCGGCAGCGATGACACCTCGGAGATCTACCTCAACCCCGTCGACTGGTACACCGACAACGGCATCGACCTGCGGGCCGGGGTGCGGGTGGTGCGCATCGACCGCTACGCGCGCCTGGTGCAGGCCGACGACGGCACGATGCTGCGCTACGACGAGCTGATCATCGCCACCGGCAGCCGGTCGTTCTTCCCGCCGATGACAGGTCTGTGGGCCGACGACAAGACGCTGACCGACGGGGTGTTCGGGTTCCGCACGCTCGACGACTGCATGGGCATGATCAGCGAGGCCGACCACCGCACCAAGGCGGTGGTGATCGGCGGCGGCCTGCTGGGTCTGGAAGCCGCCCGCGGACTGCAGAACCGGGGGCTGGCGGTCGAGGTGGTGCACGCCGGGCCGGTGCTGATGAACGCCCAGCTCGACGACACCGCGGGGGCGATCCTGCGGCGTTCGGTCGAACGCCTCGGCATCACCGTGCACATGGCCAAACGCACCACGGAGGTGCGCACCGACGACAGTGGCAAACTGTGCGGCATCGTGTTCTCCGACGGCAACGCGATCGACTGCGACATGCTGGTGGTCGCCGCGGGGATCCGGCCCAATGTCGGTCTGGCGCAGCGTGCGGGGCTGACCGTCGAGCGCGCCATCGTCGTCGACGACCACATGCGGTCGGTCGACGACGACCACATCTACGTCGTCGGCGAATGCGCCCAGCACCGCGGTCAGGTCTACGGACTCGTGGCGCCGCTGTGGGAGCAGGCCGGCGTGCTGGCCGACCATCTCACCGGAACCGACCCGACCGCCGCCTACCACGGGTCGCGCACGGCGACGAAGCTCAAAGTGGCCGGAGTGGACGTCGCCTCGATGGGACTCAAAGCGCCCGAACTGCCCGACGACGAATTCGTCCAATACTCCGAACCCCGGCACGGGGTGTACAAGACCATCGTCATCCGCGACGGAAAGCTGGTCGGCGCAACGCTTCTCGGCGATGTCAGCAAGGTGGCGTTCCTGACCCAGGCGTTCGACACCGGGCTGCCGCTGCCCGACGAGCGGGTGTCACTCATGTTCGACATCGGCACCCCCGACGTCGAGGTGGGGGTGGCCGAGCTCGCCGACGACGCGCAGGTCTGCAACTGCAACGGCGTCTCCAAGGGCACGCTCGTGGGGTGCGTGCGCGACGGGGAGACGTCGGTGTCACAGGTGATGGCGAAGACGAAGGCCGGCAAGGGCTGCGGCTCGTGCAAGGAACTCGTCGGGCAGGTCGTCGCATGGGCGGCCGACGGCGCCGTCACCGAGGATCCGTCGGCGTCCTGGTACGTCCCGGCCATCCCCTACGACAAGCCGACGCTGATGCACCACATTCGCGAACTGCAGTTGCATTCGGTGTCGTCGGTGTTCGCCGCGCTGGCCCCGGACGGTAAGGAGGACGCGGGCTCGAAGATGGCCCTGGCGTCGCTGCTGGAGACGATGTGGGCCGACGAGTTCGTCGACGAACGCGACGCTCGGTTCATCAACGACCGGGTGCACGCCAACATCCAGCGCGACGGAACCTTCTCGGTGGTGCCGCAGATGAAGGGCGGCGTCACGAACCCGTGGCAACTGCGCCGCATCGCCGATGTGGCGGAGAAGTACGCGATCCCGATGATCAAGCTGACCGGCGGTCAGCGCATCGACCTGCTCGGGGTGCGCAAGGACGATCTGCCTGCCGTGTGGGCGGATCTGGACATGCCGTCGGGATATGCATACGGGAAGAGCTTCCGAACGGTGAAAACCTGTGTGGGAAGCGACTTCTGCCGCTTCGGTCTGGGTGACTCGACCGCGCTGGGCATCGCCGTCGAGGACCGCTACCAGGGCCTCGCCAGCCCGGCGAAGATGAAGCTCGCGGTGACGGGCTGCCCCCGCAACTGCGCCGAGGCGCTGTGCAAGGACCTCGGTGTCGTCGCGGTCGACGGCGGTCGCTGGGAGATCTACGTCGGCGGCGCGGCGGGGGCGCACATCCGTAAGGGTGACCTGCTGGCCACTGTCGACTCCCCCGACGAGGTGATGACGCTGACCGGGCGGTTCCTGCAGTACTACCGGGAGAATGCCGACTGGCTGGAACGCACCTACGCGTTCGTCCCCCGCGTCGGCGTCGAGGCGATCCGCGCCGCGATCGCCGAGGATGCCGAGGGCCTCGACGCCAGGATGCAGAAGTCCGTGGATGCCTACCGCGACCCGTGGCACGACGGCCGCGAACCGGTGACCCCCGGCCAGTTCCGGAGCGCGCTGCCGCTTCTGCCGCTCCCCCGGGTGCCGGTGCGGTGACGGAGGTGGCGCTCGGCGCGCTTGACGAGATCCCCGTCGGTGAGGGCCGCACCTTCACCGTCGACGGCGAGCAGATCGCGGTGTTCCGGCTGCGGGACGGCTCGCTGCGCGCACTCGATGCGGTGTGCCCGCATCGCGGCGGCCCGCTGGCCGACGGGCTGGCCGACGCGCGGGTGGTGGTGTGCCCGCTGCACGGGCACACCTTCGACCTGTGTACCGGTGCGGAGGCTGGTGGTGCCGATCTGTCCGTCCGCAGCTATTCGGTCGCCGTGGTGGACGGCATGGTGCGACTCGTCCGCGGTGACCCGCACTCGAATCGTTACCGGGATCTTGATGCATCGTGACCAGGAATCGCCGCGGAATTCGCCAAGGTAAGACGACATATGGCGCACCATTTGAGGTATGCGCACATCGAGAGCACGGGTTGTTGTCGCAGGCCTCTGCCTTGTCGCCGTCACGGGCTGCGCGACCACCGTCAACGCCGCCGAGTCCACCACCCCGAGCCGCACCATGATCCCCCGTCCGCTCGTCGAACGGGAGCTGCCCGGCCTGCTACTCGCGCCCGAGGAGGTGTCCGCCTTGATGGGGACCACCGGGATGGCCGTCGTCGGTTCGGAGACCGCCATGGAGGACAACAGCGGGATCGTGGAGCCGCGCGAGTGTCTGGCCGTCGATGCCGCCGCCGAGGCGAAGGTCTACGAGGGCAGCGACTACTGGGCCGAACGCGGTGTGAGCATGAACAACGGGGACGACTTCACCCACTACGCCAAACAGACCGTGGTGTTGTTCCCGTACCGGGAGAAGGCCGCGGCGTTCTACGAGGCGTCGGCCCACCAGTGGCCCGCGTGCCGTCAGTTGACCCACACCCAGAGCGGATACGTGTACGACGTGGGGCAGATCGTCAACGAGGACCACATCCTCAGCACCACCTCGATCATGCAGGAGGCCAAGGCACCGGGCTGGGGCTGCGGGCGGGCGCTGGCGCTGCGCAACAACATCATCGTCGACGTCAACACCTGCAGCGCCGACCCGGCGGACACCGCGGTGCGGATCGCCGCGAAGATCGGCGAGAACGTCCTGGCGCAGTGGTAGCCGGTCAGCCCTCGTCGGGTTTGACCGCCAGCACCGGCTTCGGGCATTCCAGCAGGATCCGCTGAGAGACGCTGCCCAGCAACAGCTTTCCGACGGGACTTCGGTGGCGCAGACCGATCACCAGCAGTTCGGCGTCGTCGCGTTCCATCGCGGTAAGCAGCGCGTCGGCGGCGTACACCCCGACGGGCTGCTCGACTTCGTACGGCACACCGCAGTCGGCCAGTTGCGCCTCCAGGCCGCTGACGTCCTTGCCGTGGGCGAACGCGGCGTCGACGTAAGAGTCCCCGGCCGTCGAGTTCACCACGAGCACGTCGGTCCCGCGCCGCCTGGCCTCGGCGATCGCGTGTTCGACGGCCACCTCGCCGTACCGGTCCGCGGTGTATCCGACCACAATCATGTGCGTGCCGCCTTCTCCTGTTGATCCACGTCGTCTTCCACGATGAGCAGCGTCTCCTCGTCGCGGTGCATGAGCTTGAGCACCAGCGGCGCCAGCAGCAGGAGCGCCATCAGCACGTAGACGACGATCGCCACGGGCTCGGTGAACAGGCTGGTCCAGTCGCCGCCGCCGAGCTGCAGGCTCTGCCGCAGTTGCCGTTCGATGCGCGGGCCAAGGATCACCCCGATGATCAGCGGCAGGACGGGCAGCCCGAACCGGCGCATCATCAAGCCGAGCAGGCCGAACACCAACAGCAGCGCCAGGTCGAGCGGCTGGATGTTGACCGCGAGCGCCCCCAGCGTCGCGAAGAACAGGATGCCGGCGTACAGGTACGGCCGCGGGGTGCGCAGCAGCTTCGCCCACAGCGGCGCCAGCGGCAGGTTGAGCAGCAGGAGCAGGAGGTTGCCGATGAACAGGCTGGCGATCAGCGTCCAGATCAGCAACGGCTCCTTCTCGAACAGCGTTGGGCCGGGCTGGATCCCGTAGGACACGAACGCGGTCAGGATCACCGCGGCGGTGGCGTTGGTGGGCAGGCCGAGGGACAGCATCGGGACCAGCGTGCCCGCCGCCGACGCGTTGTTGGCGGCCTCCGGACCGGCCACGCCCTCGATGGCGCCCCTACCGAACTCCTCGCGGTGTTTCGACAGTCGCTTCTCGGTGATGTAGCTCAGGAACGTCGGCAGTTCGGCGCCGCCCGCGGGCAGCGCACCGAACGGGAATCCGTAGGCGGTGCCGCGCAGCCATGGCTTCCACGACCGCCGGAAGTCTTCGCGACCCATCCATGGCCGCCCGACCGGGATCACCTCGGCGGGCCTGCGGCGCAGGTGCGCGGCCACCCACAGCGCCTCGCCGACGGCGAAGATGGCGACCGCGATCACGACGATGTCGATACCGTCGGATAGCTGCGGCAACCCGAAGGTGGCCCGCGGCTGACCGGTCAGGAAGTCGATGCCGACCACCCCGATCGCCAGGCCGAGGAACAGCGAGATCGCTCCGCGCAGTTTGGAGGCGCCGAGCACCGCAGTGACCGCGACCAGCGCGAACACCATGATCGCCAGGTACGACGGCGCGCCGAGAGTGACCGCGAACCGGGAGATCGGCGGCGCGAACGCCGCGAGCAGCGCGGTGCCGATCGCACCCGCGACGAACGATCCGATGGCGGCGGTGGCCAGCGCCTGGGCCGCGCGCCCGGCCTTGGCCATCTTGTTGCCCTCGATCGCGGTGATCACCGACGAGGACTCACCGGGGGTGTTGAGCAGGATCGAGGTCGTCGACCCGCCGTACATGCCGCCGTAGAAGATGCCGGCGAACATGATGAACGCCGCGCTGGGGCTGACGTTGTAGGTGATCGGCAGCAGCAGCGCGACCGTCATCGCGGGTCCGATGCCCGGGAGCACCCCGACCGCGGTGCCGAGCAGCACCCCGATGACCGCGTAGAGCAGGTTCATCGGCGTCGCGGCCTCCGCGAAGCCGGCAAGGAGCCAGTCCAGATTGTTCATCTACAGGATCCCGTCCAAAATGCCTGCGGGCAGCGGTATTCCGAGCCCGGAATAGAACGCGTAGAAACTCACCAGCGACAGCGTCAGCGCGATCGCGATGTTGCGGATCCAGTGCCGGTTGCCCAGGATCGCGGCCGCCCCGGCGAACAGCAGCGTGCCGGTGATGACCCAGCCGAGCGGTTTCACCAGCAGGATCACCGCGACGAACAACCCGACGAGCAGTCCGACGGTGCGCCAGTCACTCGGGGCGTCGGGATCGACGTCCTCGCCGGCGTCGGCCTCCCCCACCGAACCGCGTGGGATCGCGACCGCCAGGATCAGCGCCAGCACGATCAGCACCACACCGATCGCGATCGGGAACGCCTTCGGCCCAACGGGATCGACCTTGGCGAACCCGGCGGTCAGCCGCAGCGCGTCGACGATGAGGAACGCGCCGACCGCGACCAGCACGATGCAGATCAGGTACTGCGCCCGGTCGATCCGCTTGGGTTTGTCGGTGACGGTCATACCAGCCCCAGTTCGGTCAGGGTCGACGAGACCCGGTTGTCCTGGTCGACGAGGAACTGTTCGAACGCCGGCCCGGTGACGAAGGCATCGGTCCACCCGTTCTTGGTCAGCGCCTCCTTCCACTGCTCGGTGCCGTGCAGTTCCTCGAGCGCGCGGATCATCGCCTGTTTCGCGTCGTCCGAGATGCCCGGTGGGGCAAGGACTCCGCGCCAGTTCGCGAAGGTGAGGTCGATTCCGGACTCCTTGAGCGTCGGCGCGTCGACGCCCTCGACCCGCTCGTCGCTGGAGACGGCGAGCACGCGCAGCTGGCCGGCCTCGATCTGGTCGATCAGCTCCCCCGGGCTCGAGGTGCCCGCGGTGATCTTCTTGCCGAGCAGCGCAGTCAGCAGGTCACCGCCGCCGTCGTAGGTCACGAAGTTGACGGCCTTGGGGTCCACACCGACCGTTTCGGCGAGTTCCATCGGGAACAGGTGGTCGGGCCCGCCGGGCGACGATCCGCCGCCGATCGTCACCGCAGCCGGATCTTTCTTCCAGGCGGCGACGAAGTCCTGCACGGTCTGGAACGGCGAGTCGGCCGGGACGAAGATCGCCCCGGGGTCCTCGATGAGCTTGGCCAGTGCCGTGGCGTCGGAGGCCTTGATGGCCGAACCGTTGGTGTAGGTGGCGCCGACGACACCGAGCCCCATCGTCATCATGAGGTCGCCGTTGCCGCGCTCGTTCATCAAGCGGGCCATCGCGACGGTGCCGCCCGCACCGATCACGTTGAACACCTCGATGCGGCCGGTGATGTCGGTGTCCTCCATGATCTTCACCGCCGTGCGGGCGGTCAGGTCGTAGCCGCCGCCGGGGCTGTTGGGCACCATCATGCGGAGCCGGTGCAGGCCTTCGTCCTCGTTGCCCCGCGTCACCCCGCACGCGGTCAGCAGCATCGCCACCAGCAGCAGGACGGCCAGGCTTCGAACTCGTGTCACGATCGTCATACTGGACCCGCAACGTGACGTGAGTCACTGATTCGGAAGCAAAGGACGTTTTGGTCGTTGAGTTCACGCTGGTTCGGCAGCCTGGCCGCGCGGTTCCTGGTGTTCCAGTTGCTCGTGGTGGCGGTGGTGCTGCTGGCGGTGGCGGCGGTGTCGGTCGCGCAGTCCACCCGGGAGTTCCGCGACACCCGGGGGCAGCGGATGATCGCCGTCGCCGAGAACGTCGCGTCGACGCCGATCGTGCGGGACCGCTTCGCCGATCCGTTCGCCGCGCGGGTGCTGGCGCCCGAACTCGACCGGGCGGTGGCGCTGTCGGGCGCCGAACTGGCGGAGATCCTCGCACCGGACGGCCGGGTGCTGGCGTCCTCGGACCCGTCTCGGGTGGGCGTGCGGGTCGATCTGTCGTCGACCCGGGCCGACGAGGGCCGCGCCTGGTCTGGTGACGACGACGTCGACGGTGTGCACAGCCTGATCGGTCAGGTGCCCGCGCTGTCGAGTCGCGGTGAGGTGCTGGCGATCGCGTCGGTGAGCGAACCGTATCCGTCGGCGTGGCAACTGCTCAGCGGTGCCGGCGAACGGCTGCTGCTCTATCTCGGCCTGGCCGCGGCGCTGGGGCTGGTGGCGTCGTGGGTGTTGTCGCGGCGGATCAACCGGCACACCCGGGGGCTGGAGATCGCCGAGATCGCCGGGTTGGCCGAGCACCGGGAAGCGTTGCTGCACAGCATCCGTGAGGGTGTGGTGGCGGTGAACACCGGCGGCGTCATCACGCTGCTCAACGACAGCGCGCAGGAACTGCTCGGTCTCACCGCGGGCGCGGTCGGCCTGCGGGCCGATGCCGTCGGTCTCGATCCCGCGGTCGTCGAGTTCCTGCTGTCGGGTGAGGACGGCCGTGACGTCGTGATCGCCACGCGCACCCGGGTGTTGGCGCTCAACCGCCGTTCGGCGTCCAGCGGCGGGCGGTGGATCGGTACCGTGACGACGATGCGCGACAGCACCGAACTGGCCGCCCTGCAGGCGCAGTTGTCGTCACACAAGAGCGTCACCGACACGTTGCGCGCGCAGACCCACGAATTCGCCAATCAGCTGCACACGATCTCGGGCCTGGTGCAGCTCGGTGAGTACGACGCGGTGCGGGATCTCATCGGTGAGCTGACGCGGCGGCGCGCGGAGATCAGCGATGCGGTGACGCGGCGGATCGCCGATCCGGCGGTCGCGGCGCTGCTGATCGCGAAGACCACGCTGGCCGCCGAGAGCGGGGTGACGTTGCGCCTCGACCCCGGTTCGCATCTCGGTGCGTTGGAGCCGGCACTGGCCACCGACGTGATCACCGTGCTGGGCAATCTGATCGACAATGCGGTCGACGTCTCGGTGGGGTCGGCGACGGCCGAGGTGGCCGTGTCGATCGACGACACAGACGGGTTGGCGATCACGGTGGCCGACACCGGACCCGGTGTCCCCGAACATCTGCGGGAGGAGATCTTCGCGCGCGGGGTCACGTCGAAAGCGGACGCCCCCGGTGGCCGCGGGATCGGGCTGGCGCTCGTGCGGTTGGTCACCGCGCAGCACGGCGGCGCGGTTTCGGTGTCGGACCGGCCCGACGGCGGCGCGGTGTTCACCGTGCGGATGCCGCGGACCCGGGTGGCGGCCCATGCGTGATGTGCTCGTGGTCGACGACGACTTCATGGTCGCCGACATCCACCGCAGGTTCGTCGATCGGGTGGAGGGCTTCCAGGTGGCGGGTGTGGCGCGAACGGGCTTGGAAGCCCTTACTGCCGCAAGGGATCTCGCGCCGCAGCTGATCCTGCTCGACGTGTACCTGCCGGATATGACCGGGGTGGAGGTACTGCACCGGCTGCGGTCGGACGGCAACAGCGTCGGGGTCATCATGATCACCGCGGCGCGGGAGCTCGACACCGTGCGCGCGGCACTCGACGGCGGTGCGGCGGACTATCTGATCAAACCGTTCGAGTTCGCACAGCTGCGGGCGAAACTCGAAGCGTTCGCCGCGCGCGCGGATGCGCTGGAATCCGCGGGGGGCGCGGACCAGTCGCTGATCGACTCGTTGTTCGGCAGACCGAGTGGCGAGGTGATGCCGAAGGGGTTGGGCACCGAGACGGGACGGCTGGTGCTCGACGCGGTGCAGCGGGCCGGTGAGGTGTCGGCGTCCGAATGCGCTGAGCTGGTGGGGATTTCGCGGGTGAGCGCACGGCGGTACCTGGAGCACTACCTGGGCGCAGGCGCGTTGGAGTTGCGGTTGCAGTACGGGGTGGGGCGCCCGGAGCGGCGTTACCGCATCAGCGCGTAATTGCCCGGCGCGGGGACGCAGATGCGGGCGAGGTCGTCGAGTGGGATCTCGAGCACGGCTGCCAACGCCGCCACGGTGGTGAACGCGGGGGTGGCGAGTCGGCCGGTCTCGATCTTGCGCAGCGTCTCAGGCGAGATCGATGCGGCCGCGGCCACCTCGACGAGTTTGCGATCGCCGCGCGCCTGGCGCAGGTGGGCTCCAAGTCGCTTACCGGCCGCGATCTGCTGCGGCGTCAGGGGTGATCGCACCATGGGGTCGAGGATACTGGGGTTAGGGTGGTATTTCTATACCGAAGGAGGGTTGATCGCGTGCTGGAACTGAAGACGCCGCGGGAGATCGAGGCGATGCGTACCACCGGCGCCTTCATCGCCGGACTGCTCGACGACCTGGAGGCGCGTGCCCAGGTGGGGGTGAACCTGCTGGACCTGGAGCAGCGCGCCCGGGAGCTGATCGCCGAGCGCGGTGCCGAGTCGTGTTACTGGGACTACGCACCGTCCTTCGGCCGCGGGCCGTTCCGCAACGTGATCTGCCTGTCGGTGAACGATGCTGTGCTGCACGGGCTTCCGCACGACTACGTGTTGCGGGACGGGGATCTGCTCAGCATGGACATCGCGGTGTCGATCGACGGGTGGGTGGCCGACTCGGCGCGCAGCCTGATCGTCGGCACTCCGCGGCCCGACGACCAGCGGCTGATCGAGGCGACCGAGCGCGCCCTCGTGGCCGGTATCGACGCCGCCCGCCCGGGTGGACGCCTTGGTGACATCTCGGCGGCGATCGGCGCGGTGGCCGCCGACTACGGCTATCCGGTCAACACGCAGTTCGGCGGGCACGGGCTCGGCCGCACCATGCACGAGGATCCGCACGTGTCCAACAACGGCCGCGCCGGGCGGGGCCTGAAGCTGCGGCCCGGGCTCACTCTGGCGCTGGAACCGTGGTTCGCGAGCGGCACCGACAAGATCGTCTACGACCCCGACGGCTGGACCATCCGGTCGGCCGACGGCTCCCGCACCGCGCACAGCGAGCACACCATCGCGATCACCGAGGACGGACCGCAGGTCTTGACGCGCCGCGCCGGCTGACCCCTCAGAAGGGCGGTTCGTCGGGTTCGGGTGGGGGTTGCCAGTCCGGCGGCAGGGTTTCGGGTTCGAAGGGTTCGTCGAGCCAGCGTTGGTAGAGGGTGGACTGGCCGGTTCGGGCTTCGAGTCGGGCGGTGCGGCGGCGTCGGTTGCGGTGTTTGCGGTTCTCGATCTCGTAGCTGCGGGCGTATTCCAGTCGGCGGCGAGCGGCGTTGATCGGGCGCAGGGTGCGGTTCTTGGCCCGGACCTTGGCGAGGCGGCGGGCGCGTTCACGGGTGGGGTTGCGCCGCCGGGGTTTCGGCGCCACGCACGGCAGCGGCCCGAGACGGGGGAACAGCTCGACCCCGCCGGGGGTGGTCCGGTAGATCGCCCCGCCCGGTGCGGTCCACACGATGGTGCCGTCGGGCAGTTGTTCATCACGCCAGCCGGTGAAAGTTTTGAGCCGATGATGTTGACGGCACAGGCATTTCAGGTTCTCCGGGGCGGTGGGCCCACCACGGGTGGGGTCGCCGTGGTGGAACGGGATCGTATGGTCCAGATCGCAACGCTCGGCGGGGCGGTCGCATCCGGGGAACCGGCACGTCAGGTCGCGCCAGCGTACGTAGCGTTCCACCGCCGCACTAGGTTGATACCGCCACCGTTCCTCGTCGGTCACGATCGGTGGGGTCAGCGTGCGCAATCGGGCCCGAGTGGTCATCCGGCGGACCTGCTCGGCGTCGATGACCCCGAACCCCGACAGATACCCCGGGTGATCGGATTCACCGAGCACCGTGGACTGATCGGCCACGAGGTGGGCGACCACCCGCGCCCCACCGGTATCCGGTGCGGGCGCGGTGCCGGTGCAGTCGGGGCACCGGCACGCCAAACGCTGGCCCTGGGCCATCGCCGGCATGGCGTCGGCGCGGCGTTGGTCCATGGTGCGCGGATCATTCGGGCAGACCCCGTTGGCCAGATCGGAGATCTTGTCGTCGACGATCACCGCTGATTCGGCGTCGAGGACCCCGTCGACTTTGGCGGTCCCATCCCCGGACGGAGTGATGTTCAGACGCCGCTGATCTTCAGCGCGTTCACGTTCGGCGACCGCATCGGGATCCAACTCTTTCACCAGGGCGTCCACGGTGTCGGCGACACGTTTGCGCGACCAGGACTGCCACCGCCCGATCGCCGCCGCGAGGCGGGCGTCCAGGGCGGCGCGCATCGAAATGCTGGACACACTCTTGGTGCGTCTGAGGATGATCTGCACGGTGCGCCAATCGGTGTCACCGGCGCACAGCACCGCCAGCACCTTCGGGAACGCCCCGTCGACCTCGTGGGCGTCACACACCAGAGCGTTGGCGATCCCCGGCGGAAGGTTCATCGCCGCGGCCACCTCCGCACCGGCCCGCTGCAACCCGGTGACCACCATGTACCCGCAGTCGGGATCCTCGGCCTCGGCCTCCCACATGCGTCGGCTGACCAGTTCGGCCACCGCGTGAATCCGGCGCCCCATCAGCACCGACTCCTGCCGATACGAGTCCGCGATCGCCTCGGTCAGCTCCGCATCGGGTACGCCTTCGAACATGTGTACGAGCCTACTTCGACCCACCGACACGTCGATCTCAGTCGTTCGGGTGATGCGCCGGCGGGCGAGCTCGGAGGACAAACGATGCAGGAGGTGCACCGTGACAGCCATCGAAACCACCACCAGCCTGCGCCAGCAGCGCGAGACCACCGTCCGAGCGCACATCGAGGCCGAGAACCGGCACGACATCGAGGCGACGATCGCCACGTTCCACCGCCCGCGCTACGAGGTCAACGGTGAGCCCAGCGACGGCGAGGAGGCCGTCCGCGAACTACTGCGGAGCCTCATGCACGCCTTGCCCGACCTGCACGCCGAGACAACCACGATGCGACACCTGGATGACGGTGTCCTGGTCGAAGGTCTCATCACGGGTACCCACGACGGCGAATGGGCGGGCGTCCCGCCCAGCGGCAACCATGTCAGGGTGCCGATGGTGGCGATCTTCGAGTTCGACGGCGGGCAGCTCCTCTGCGAGAAGGCCTACCTGGACATGGCCATGGTGTTGGCACAGATGGGTGCGTTCCCGGCGGTGTAGCAACGATCTCAACCGTTCGGCTGATGCGCCGACGGTTGATCTTGAGGGACAAAAGAGGCATGACAACGCTGGACCTCGGGTTGCCGTCGGTCGACTACGAGAACGAACGCGATCCAGAAGAGGCCCACCGCATCCTCGCCGCCGCCCGAGAGCGGGCACCCGTCGCACTCGGCCCGCACGGGCCCGAGATCCTCACCTACGAACTCGCGCGCACAGTGCTGCGCGACGACCGCTTCGCCACCCCCAGAGGCTTGGCCCTGGCCGCCCAGGGCATCACGTCGGGACCGCTCTGGGACCGCGTCGTCAACGGTCTGCTGAGCCTCGACGGCGAGGACCACCACCGGCTGCGCCGGCTGGTGTGCAAGGCGTTCACCCCGAAAGCCTCTGCGCGCCTGCGTGACACGTGCGTCCGCGTCGTCAACGACCTCATCGACCCGCACACCGCGACCGGCACCGTCGACGTCGTCACCGACATCGCCCGCCCCTACCCGGTCCCGGTCATCTGTGCGCTACTCGGTGCGCCCGCGCGGGACTGGGCCCGTTTCTCGGCTTGGGCCGATGACATCTTCAAGGTGTTCAACTGGAACGTCGCCGCGGACGCCGACGACATCGTCCGCGCGTGGGCCGAACTCGACGCCTACAACGACACATTGATTGCAGCGCGCCGCGATGCGCTGACCGACGACCTGTTCTCCGATCTCATCCGCGCCGAGATCGACGGCGACCGCCTCACCCACGACGAACTCCTGATGCTGGCGGGCAGCCTGCTGATGGCGGGAACCGATACGACCCGCAACCAGCTCGCGGCGGCGATCGGCGTCCTCTGCGACCACCCCGAGCAGTGGGAGTTCCTGTCCCGCAATCCGGGCCAGATCCCGCGTGCGGTCGACGAATTGATGCGGTTCTGTCCCGTCATCTTCACCACCATCCGCACCGCCCGAGAGGACGTCGAGCTACCGGGACTGCGCGTGGGCGCCGGTGAGATGGTGATCGTCAACATCGCCGCGGCCAACCGCGACCCCGCCGCGTTCGCCCAACCCGACCACCTCGATGTCACCCGGGAAAACGCCACGGCCATGCTGACATTCGGCGGCGGCGTGCACTACTGCCTCGGCTCGCATCTGGCGCGCACCGAACTCGTCGAGGCCCTCGCCGTCCTCACCCGCCGGATGCCGCACCCGCGCCGCACCGCACCCGAACGGTGGAAACCGCTCACCGGCATCAGCGGCCCCGCCACGCTGCCGCTGGCCTTCGACACCGGGCACTGATCACCACTCGCCGCGTAGCCGGGCCCGGTAGGACCTGCCGTCGGGGTCGTACATCATCCGGTATACCGGGACCGCCCACAGCCGCGTCAATGGTCCAAGGCGTTCGGACCGGTGCGGCCGCAACCGCCCCGGTGGCCGGGGCCCCACCTGTCCCCCGTCGTACCACGCATCCAAAGCCTCTGCCGCCGAGACGATCTCACGCACCGCATCCGACGGGTCGACCAAGCCTTCGTCGTCGGTCCGGTCGAGGTGTTCCCGCATCAACTGCAACCGCAGGTCCCGGGCGAACACCCGCGCCCCGTCACCGAGCCCACCCGGATCCCGAGGTGGGCGTGGATCCCGGGTGTCGTCGAGCACCGCACACGACAACTCACTGTCATGGGTCCACGACCGCCGGTTGAAGTTGTCACTGCCCACACACGCCCACACGTCGTCGACCACGCACACCTTGGCATGCACGTAAACCGGTGTGCCCTCGCGGTTCTCGACATCGAACACGTGCACCCTGTCCCGACCGGCGGCCCGGCACGCCTCGATCGCCTGGCTGCGACCCACCTGATTCGGCGGCAGCGCCAACCGGCCGTCGACGTCGGGATACCGCGGGATCACCGCGATCAGATGCAGCTCCAGGTTCGCCGCGAGCGCCTTGGCGAACAGTTCGGCGACCTGCTTGGACCACAGGTACTGGTCCTCGAGGTAGATCACCCGCCGTGCCCGTTGCACCGCCTTGGTGTAGCCGCGCGCCACACTGCGCTCGCCGCGGGGGGCGAAGTCGTAGGTGAAGTGCGCGTCGGGATACGTGCGCAGCACCTGCACGGCATGCGGTCCGCACGGCGGCGGGTTCGGCGGTTGTGGCGGCAGCGGATCGGCCTTGAGGTCCGAACCGCGCAGGCGGTCCACCACCCAGGCGACGGGGTTGAGCGTGTCCAGCGGCGCCGGATCGTTCCAGCGTTCGCGGAAGGTGCTGTCCAGCGCGCCGACCACGGGCCCCCGCAGCCGCAGCTGCGCGTCGTGCCAGGGCGGGTTGGGGCCGTACCGCTTCGACATCTCGATGGCCTGCGGATCGCCGCGGTGGGATGCGTCGTCGCGCCGCGAATGGCACAGGTCGATACCGCCGGCGAACGCCACATCCCGTTCGGGCGCATCGGGGTGGCGGATCACGACGAGTTTCTGGTGGTGCGACCCGCCGATGCGCACCCGCTGGTCGAGGAGCACTTCCCCGCCCGCCTGCTCGATGGCCTCGCCGAGGTGGTGGTTCTCGTCCTCGCTGTAGGAGAGCTGGTCCAGATGCGACCGCCACACCAGACCCTTGACCACCACGCCGCGTTCGGCGGCGCGGCAGAACAACTCGCGCACGGTCGGGCCGTCGTCGCGCAGTTTCTGGTCCGGATCACCGCGCCAGTCGGTGAAGAACAGGTGGTCCCGCGGTTCGAGCGCCTCCACCTCGGCGGCCAGGGCGTCGAAGTACGTCGCGCCGTGGACCAGCGGTTCGACGAGATTCCCGTCACAGAACGCGGGCAGTCGGGACGCCGGGTTGCCGCGCTCGGCCGCCGACAAGAACCAGTCCGACAGGTCCGCCATAGTGGCTAGTATCGACCATGCCCGTCACCCGCCGCGTCGTCACTGTGTTCGCGGCACTCCTCCTGGTGGCTGCGTGCACCACGCCGGCCGACCGCGGCCCCGATCCCCGTGCCGACGCGATCATGCGGATCGTGCATGACACCATGGCCGACGCCCACCTGAGGGCGGTGCTCGTCCGGGTCACCGACAACGGTGAGGAAGTCGTCGACCGCGCCGTCGGCGATTCGATGACCGGGGTCCCTGCCACCACCGACATGCATTTCCGCAATGGCGCCGTGGCCATCTCGTACGTCTCGACGCTGCTGTTACTCCTCGTCGAGGACGGGACCGTCGGCCTCGACGACCGGCTCTCGCGCTGGCTCCCCGACATCCCGCACGCTGACCGGGTGACGCTCGGCCAGTTGGCGCAGATGACATCCGGCTACCCCGACTACGTGATCGGCAACGAGGACTTCGAGAAGGCTTACTACACCAACCCATTCCGGGCCTATACCCCCGAAGAACTCCTCGACTTCGCGGTGCACCGGCCACTGCTCTACGAACCCGGGACCAACTGGAACTACGCACACACCAACTACGTGCTGCTGGGCCTGGCGCTGGAGAAGGCGACCGGCCGCCCCATGGCGGACCTGCTCGACGAGAAGGTCCTCGAACCGCTCGGGCTGACCGCCACCCGCGCCTCCCCGACCGCCGAGATCCCCGAGCCCGCACTGCACACGTTCACCTCCGAACGCCGCGCTGCACTACGAATCCCTTCGGACACAACGTTCTACGAGGAGTCGACCTACTGGGATCCGTCCTGGACCATCACCCACGGCGCGATCCAGACCTCCACCATCGGCGACCTGGAGGCCACCGCCGTGGGCATCGGCTCCGGCACGCTGCTGTCCCCCGAGTCCTACCGCCGCATGGTCTCGACCGACCTGCGCGGGCGCACCCACGCCCAGCCCGGATGCAGCACCTGCGAGCCGATGACCGACGCCTACACCTACGGGCTGGGCATCGTGATCTCGGGTGACTGGCTGCTGCAGAATCCGATGCTCGCAGGCTGCGGTGCCGTCGAGGCGTACCTGCCCGGCCGCGGACTCGCGATCGCCGTCGCGGTCACCTTCGCCCCCGGGGCGTTCGACGCCCAGGGCGACTACAACAACTCCGCGCAGACCCTCTTCGCCCGCATCGCGGCCGAAATCGCACCCGAGGACGCCCCGCCGATGCCCCGGTCATAATGTCCGGGTGAAACCCCGCGTCCTGTTCCTCTACAACGATCCTGTGGCGACCGAAGCGTTGCTGGGAGAAGCGTTCTCCGAAGCCGGATTCGACATCGACACCTTCACCGTCGTCCCCGCCGACCGGGCCGACAACCCCGCCCTGGACGTGGTGTTCCCCGATCCCACCCACTACGACGTCGTCGTCCCCCTCGGTGCGCAGTGGCCGGTGTACGACCAGGCGCTGCTGGACACGTGGGTCGGCGCGGAGATGGCGATGCTGCGCGAGGCGGCCGCGGCCGGGGTGCCCCTGCTCGGGGTGTGCTTCGGCGGACAGCTGATCGCCCAGACGTTCGGCGGTTCGGTCAGCCGCGCCCCGGCGCCGGAGATCGGCTGGTACGACGTCACCACCGACCGGCCGGACCTGGTGTCCGAGGGCCCGTGGTTCGAATGGCACTTCGACCGGTGGACGCTGCCGCCCGGCGCCGTGGAAATCGCCCGAACCGACAACGCGTCGCAGGCATTCATCCTCGACCGTGCGCTGGCGCTGCAGTTCCACCCCGAGGTCGACCACGAACTCCTGCTCGGCTGGCTGGCCGACGACCGCGACGGCGAAGCCATCGGCATGGGGCTCGACCACGCCGAATTGCTCTCGCAGACAAGGCAACTCGGTGACGATGCGGCGAGGAGGATCCGCAGCCTGGTGAACGCGTTCCTCACTCAGGTCGCCCCGGCGCCGTGCCCGAGCTGATGGCCCAGCGCACCGGCGAGGTGCGGGTGACGGAACCGGTGGCCCAGCGCGGTCAGCTTCGCCGGGACCACGCGCTGGTCCGCGAGGGCCAGTTCGCGGGTGCCCTGCGCGCCGAGCAGCAACCGCGGACCGACTGACGGGACGGGCACGACCGCGGGCCGGTGCAGTACCCGCGCGAGGGTGCCGGTGTAGTCGGTGTTGCGGACGGGCTCCGGTGCGACGGCGTTGACCGGCCCGGCGAGCCGGTCGTCCCACAGCCCGCGGTAGTAGACGTCGAGCAGATCGTCGAGTCCGATCCACGACAGCCACTGTCGCCCGCTGCCCAGCCGCCCGCCCAGCCCCGCGAGGAACAGCGGCCGGAACAGCCGCAGTGTCCCGCCCGCGGCGGCCTGCACGATGCCGGTGCGGACGGTCACCACCCGCACCCCCGCCTCGGCCGCGGACCCGGCGGCGGCCTCCCACTCGGCGACCACATCGGCCAGGAAGCCGTCGCCGCGCCCGCTGTCCTCGGTCAGCGCCTCGTCACCGCGGTCGTAGCCGTACCAGCCGATCGCCGATGCGCTGACAAACGACCGCACCCCGCTGCGCGCCGCCACCTCGGCGAGCGCGCGGGTCGGGGCGATGCGGCTGTCCCGGATCGCGGCGCGGTGGCCTGCGGTGAACCGGCCGGCGATCGACGCACCGGCCAGGTGGACGACGGCGTCCACCCCGGCGAGCAGATCGGGTGCGGGCCGCTGCGGATCCCACTGCCGCTCGTCGGGCCCCCCGACCGTCCGCCGCACCAGCCGGATCACCCGGTGCCCACCGCTGGTCAACATCGCGGTCAGCGCCGATCCCACCAGCCCCGAGGCGCCGCTCACCGCCACGACCAGCGGGCCGCAGCCGGCCAGGGCGGCGTCGCGGTGTGCGGCGAGGTCGTCGGCGAGTTGGCGGTGCCGGTAGACGAACGTCGGGCGCAGCGCCGCACCGGGCACCGTCGTGTCGACCCGGTCCCGCACGAGGGTGCGGCCCTGACCCGCGTCGGCGAAGTCGTGGGTGTGCCGCCACCAGCCGATCACCCGCGGCGGCAGCGTCCGCAGCCCGGCCGACGACAGGGCGTCGACGAAGCGGTGCGGCGGGTCGTAGGACGCCGGGTCGTGCTGGGCGATCCACCGCAGCCCTGCGGGCAGCGCGAGCACGGCCCGACCGTCGGCCAGCGACGGCGTCTCGGCCACCGCCGTCATCGGCTGCCACGGCGGGACCAGCCGCGGCATGGCGCCCGGGCGGGCGTGCCAGGCGAACACCTCGTCCAGCGGATGGTCGACGATGCTCTCGAACTCGATGCCCATGGCCCTCCCTGTCACCGCGGTCTGCCCGGTATTCGAGGCCCGCCACCGGGTGGATTGCCCCTGTGTCGAACGGGTACGCCACCGGCATGTCCAGTCGCATCGGCGCCTGGCGCACCTTCGCGGACCGCAGCGAGGCCGGCCGGGTTCTCGCCGGCGATATGGCGGCCTACCGTGGGCGCGACGACGTGGTGGTGCTCGGTCTGGCCCGCGGCGGTGTCCCGGTGGGCTGGGAGGTGGCCCGCGACCTGGGCGCCCCGCTCGACGTGTTCCTGGTACGCAAACTCGGTGTGCCGCAATGGGAAGAGCTCGCGATGGGCGCCATCGCATCCGGCGGAGGCGTGGTCCTCAACGATCAACTCGTGGCGCGCCTGGAGATCAGCGAGGATGCGGTGCAGCGGGCGATCGAACGCGAGACGGCCGAGCTGCACCGGCGGGAGTCCGCCTACCGGCAGGGCCGGCCGCCGCCCGCGCTCGAACAGAAGACGGTGATCCTGACCGATGACGGAATCGCCACCGGCGCAAGCATGTTGGCCGCGGTGCGCGCGGTCCGGGCGGCGCAACCGGCGCAGGTGGTGGTGGCCGTTCCGGTCGGACCCGCGTCGGCGTGCCGGGAGATCGGCGCCGAGGCCGACACGGTGGTGTGCGCGACGATGCCGGACCGGTTCGAGGCCGTCGGGCAGGTGTACGCCGACTTCCACCAGGTCACCGACGACGAGGTCCGCGACCTGCTGAGCACCCCGCCCCGTTAACGCGTGGTCGGCTCTTCGGGGTGGTCGACCTCGTCGGTGACCGGTTCGGGCTCGGGCTCGGGTTCCGGCTCGAGTTCGGACTCAGGCTCCGGTTCGGTCTCGTCGGGGTACTCGGCGTCGAACTGCTCGGTCGGCTGGTCGGCGTCGTCGGTCGGAGCGACGGCAGCCGTCGCGCCGCCGCGTTTGGTCGCGGTGCGGGTCCGTTCGCGGACCGCGTCGACGATCAGCAGCACCACCCCGGCGACGCTGGCGACGATGCAGACCCAAGCGATCAGAGCGTTGCCCGTGACCACGGCCGTCACCAGGGCGGCGAGCCCGATGACAGCCAGGACGAGCGCGATGATCAGCATCGATCAGCGCCGCCGCGTCAGTTGTTGCCGCGGTTGAACTGGTTGAAGCCGCCGCCGTCGTTGTTGGCGCTCGAATCGACCGGGGCGGCCGAGCCACGCTGACCCAGCTCCTCGAGCTGCGATTCGAGGTAGGTCTTCAGGCGGGTGCGGTACTCGCGCTCAAAGGTCCGCAGCTGCTCGAGCCGGCCTTCGAGGACGGTCCGCTGCTGGTTGATCGTGCCCATGATCTCGGAGTGCTTGCGCTCGGCGTCGGCCTGCAGCGCGTCGGCCTTCTCCTGCGCCTGCCGCAGCTGCGTCTCCGAGCGGTTCTGCGCGTCGGCGAGCAACGCGTCGGCGCGCTGGCGGGCCTCGGTGACGGTGGTCTCCGCGGTCTGCCGGGCGTCGCTGACCATGGCGTCGGCCTGGGCCCGCGCGTCGGCGAGCAGCTTGTCCGATTCGGCCTTGGCGGTGCTGGTCAGGCGGTCGGCGGTCTCCTGGGCCAGACTCAGCACCTTCGCCGCGCGCAGCGCGGAGTCCTCGCTCTGCTGCGGGGACGGCGCGGCGGCGGGCGCGGGCGCCTCGTACACCGGCTGGGGCGGCGGAGTCGGCTCGGGCTCGGGCTCGTAGACCGGGGCGGCCTGCGGCTGCGACACCCCGCCGCCGGACCGGGCCGATGCCAGCTCCTGGTCCAGTTCGGAGACCCGCTGACGCAGGTCGGTGTTCTCCTCGATCAGCCGAGTCAGCTCGTTCTCGACCAGGTCGAGGAAGGCGTCGACCTCGTCCTCGTTGTAACCGCGCTTGCCGATGGGTGGCTTGCTGAACGCGACATTGTGAACGTCGGCGGGTGTGAGCGGCATGGTCTGCCCCCTTGCGTCTGGACCGTCAACCGAAGTCAAAGTGTAAAGCCTGCATGGATCGCAACTGGCGTCCATCCTGTCACACCAGACCCGAGGGTCGCAGCGGAGGTCAGATTTTAAGACCGAATTTCAATTTTTGCCACGTTCGCGTCCGATCCGGGCAAACTCGCCGGTGGCGGGTTCAGGCCGCGGCGCCGAACGCCAATTGCATACCGATGAATGCGACCAACAGCAGCACCATGATCGACAGGTCGAAACGCACGGCGCCGATGGTGAGCTGCGGAATGAGCCTGCGCAGCAACTTCACCGGCGGATCGGTGAGCGTCATGATCACCTCGAGCACGACGACCGTGAACCCGCGTGGATGCCAGTCCCGGCTGAAGGACCGGATGAACTCGACGACGACCCGCGCGATGAGCAGAAGCCAGAAGACGAACAGAGCGAAACCAAGGATTTCGAAGAACAGCGCCAACGGAAGCTCGACCTCACTACGGGGCTACAGGCAGTCACGACATGCGGGACAGGCGGGAAACGACCTCGTCAGCCTACCTGCCGGGCCGAAGCGCCGTCATGGGCAGCAGGGGTCACTGATAGGCGTAGAAGCCGGCCTCGGCGATGCGCCTGCGCTCGTCGGCGGTGACGTCCACGTCGGCCGGCGACAGCAGGAACACCTTGGTGGCGACCTTGTCGAACGATCCGCGCAGCGCGAACGCCAGCCCGGCGGCGAAGTCGACCAACCGCTTGGCGTCGGCGTTGTCCATCGACACCAGGTCCATGATCACCGGGGTGCCGTCGCGGAACTTCTCGCCGATGGTGCGGGCCTCGCTGTAGTCCTTGGGGCGCAGGGTCGTGATCTTGGCCAAGGGGCTGCCTTCCTCGAAGAGCATCGCCATCCGCCGCGGGTCCATCGCCAGCGCGCCGCGGGTCGACCCGCGCAGCGCGCCCAGCCGAGGCGGCGGGGTGGCGCGGTCGAACTCGCGCGGACCCCGCATCCGGGGCTCGAACCGGGGCTCGTCGTATCCGCCGCGGTAGATCGGCGGTTCGTCGTATTCGCGCGGGGCGGGGCGATCGTCGTACTCGCGGCCGTACCCGTCCTCCTCGAACCGCTCCTCGCGGGGGCGGCGGGCGTACCCACGAGGGGCCGGGCGTTCGCCGCGGTCGTCGTCCTCGTAGTACTCGTCCTCGTAGTCATCCATGGGCGCCATACCGAAGTAGGCCTTGACCTTGTGCAGTGTGCTCATCGCGCGACCCTTCTCATGACCGTCAAAGCTGTGGTGTCTGTGATGATGGTGTGACTGGAGTGACTACTCACGGTGACGTTAGAGGACGAGGTCCCATAAGCGCGGTACCGACACGCACACACGTCGAGCCGTGTTGCACCGCCGTCTCGAGGTCGCCGGACATACCCGCCGACATCTCGAGGCGCTGCTGGTAGTGGCTCTGTACCCGTTCGAGTTCGGCCCGCAACCGCGCGAACGCCGAAGGTGGGTCTGCGCCGAGCGGCGGGATGGCCATCAGCCCGACGAACTCCAGCGCCTCGGCGGAATCGACTGCGGCACAGAGCTCGTCGACCTGCGCCGACTGCCCGACGTCGATACCGCCGCGGGCGACGTCACCGTCGAGGCTGAGCTGGAGGTAGACCCGCAGCGGCGCACTGCGCAGGCCGTCGGCCAGCGCGTCGGCCGCACCGCGGTCCAGTGCGTTGACGAGTTTGGCGCTGTCGACCGAATGCGCCGAATGTGCCCAGCGCGTGACGGCCCTGGCCTTGTTGCGCTGGATCCGGCCCACCATGTGCCAGCGCGGCGGATCGCCCGCGAACTCGTCGGCGAGTTCGGCCGCCTTCGCCGAGGCCTCCTGCTCCCGGGACTCGGCGAAGTCGCGGCAGCCGAGGCCGTAGAGGATGCGGACGTCGGAGGCCGGGAAGAACTTCGTCACCGGCAGCAGCGTGATGTCGCCCGCATCGCGGCCCGCCACCTGCGCCGCACGTTCGAGCCGATCCCGGACCGCGGCGAGCGAGGCGGCCAACTCCGATTCCCGGTCGCTTCCCACGGTGGTCACTCCATCCACACCAGGGACGCCAGCCTGCCGGTCGGGTTGTTGCGGCGATGGCTGAACAGATTGCGGTCGGCGACGGTGCACCGCGGGTCGACGTCGATGGCCGTGACGCCGAGATCGGTGAGCTGACGGGCGATTCCGGCGCGCAGATCCAGTCCGGCGGTGCCGCGGGTGGTCCTGACGCGGCTGCCGGGGAGTGCGGCCTCCACATCGGCGGCCATCTCCTCGGGCACCTCGTAGTTGGCGCCGCTGACCGCCGGGCCGAGCAGCACCGAGATGTCCTCGAGCCGCGCACCGGCCTCCTGCATCGCCTCCACCGCACGCAGCACCACCCCGTTGCGCGCCCCGACCCGTCCGGCGTGGACGGCGCCGATCACCCCGGCGCGCGCATCGGCCAGCAGGACCGGCACACAATCGGCGGTGACGACGGCAAGACCGAGCCGCCGGGTGGTGGTGATGACCCCGTCGGCGTCGTGCACCGGCCCGTCTGCGGGGCCGTCGACGCGCACGACGCGGTCGCTGTGTACCTGGTGCATCCAGACCAGCCGACCGTCGAGCCCGGTCGCCTTGGCCAGCCGGGCGCGGTTGGCGGCGACGGCGGCCGGATCGTCACCGACGTGGTCGCCGAGGTTGAAGGTGTCGTACGGCGGCGCCGAGACGCCGCCGGCGCGGGTCGTGGTCACCCGCCGCACGCGAACGGTCACGTTCCCAGTATCGGACCCGGATCAGTGCCGCATGAACGGCGGCACGTCGACGTCGTCGTCGGCGATGCCTCCGTCATCTCCGCCGATGCTGACGGTTGCACCGTTGGAGTGCACCGGCACGCTCGCCGGATCGGCCGGTTCGAACAGCGACGACGAGACCTTGCCCGCCCGCCCGGGAGCGATCGGCTGGGTCGGTGCGGCGCTGGGGACGTTCTGGGCGTCCGCGCTCGTGACGGGGTTGCGGCTCGGGCTCACCGAGTCGAATCCGGCCGCGATCACGGTCACCCGCACCTCGTCGCCGAGCGAATCGTCGATGACGGTGCCGAAGATGATGTTCGCCTCGGGATGCGCGGAATCCTGCACCAGCGAGGCGGCCTCGTTGATCTCGAACAACCCGAGGTCGCTGCCGCCGGCCACCGACAGCAGCACGCCCTGGGCGCCCTCCATCGAGGCCTCCAGCAGCGGGGAGTTGATCGCGATCTCGGCGGCCTTGAGCGCGCGGCCGTCGCCGCGGGCCGAGCCGATGCCCATCAGGGCGGTGCCCGCCCCGCTCATCACACCCTTGACGTCGGCGAAGTCGACGTTGATCAGACCGGGAGTGGTGATCAGGTCGGTGATGCCCTGGACACCGTTGAGCAGCACCTCGTCGGCGCTGCGGAAGGCGTCCATCAGCGAGACGGCGGCGTCGCCCATCTGCAGCAGCCGATCGTTGGGGATGACGATCAGCGTGTCGCAGCTCTCGCGCAGCGCCTGGATGCCGTTCTCGGCCTGGTTGCTGCGCCGTTTGCCCTCGAAGGAGAACGGCCGCGTCACCACGCCGACGGTCAGCGCGCCGAGCTTGCGGGCGATCGACGCCACGACCGGTGCGCCACCGGTTCCGGTGCCGCCGCCCTCACCGGCGGTGACGAACACCATGTCGGCACCGCGCAGCAGTTCCTCGATGTCGTCCTTGGCGTCCTCGGCGGCCTTGCGGCCCACTTCAGGGTCGGCGCCCGCGCCGAGTCCGCGGGTGGAGTCGCGGCCCACGTCGAGCTTGACGTCGGCATCGCTCATCAACAACGCCTGCGCGTCGGTGTTGATCGCGATGAACTCGACGCCCTTGAGGCCCTGTTCGATCATTCGGTTGACGGCGTTCACACCGCCGCCGCCGATGCCGACCACCTTGATGACGGCGAGGTAGTTGTGCGGCGGGGTCATCGGTCGACCTTCTTCGCGCCCATGAGCGGTCGCCTTTCTGCTGCCTGGTTGCCAGTTCTCATGCGAAGCCTTCCCCCAAAACCCTCAACCTCAACCATAGGCTTAGAGTTATGTCAAGTAGTTCCGCGCAACCAGAACGGTAGGGCGACCGCGACGAGGAACCCCGAAGGCGCGCCGACGCCCGGCGCGAATTTCTACTTGACCGTCGGCAGATCGGGACTGGACACGTCGTAGGTCCGGCCCGGCTGGGTCAGCAGTGCCGCCAGCTTGAGCGCCTTCTCGTCGGTGCGGTCGTTGGTCCCCCACACCACCACCCGGCCGTCGACCAGCGTCAGCGTGATCGACGCCACCGACGGCGCCGCAACCCGCCCCACCTGGGCGGCCACCTCGGGCGGCAGCGCCAGCATCACCTGCAGCGCCGCCTCGGTCGCCGGATCGCTCGGGCCCGGCGTGGCGGTCTCGAGGATCGGCAGCCCCGGCGGCGGCGGTGCGGTCGCGAAGTCCACCCCGTCGCGGTCGAACAGATGCGGTCCGTCCGGATAGTCCTTGACCACTACCGGAATCCGCTCGACGACGGTGATGCGCAGCGACGACGGATACTCGCGCTGCACCCGGGCGCTGGCGACCCGCCGGATCGTCGCAACCCGTTCGGCCACGGCGTCGGTGTCGATCTGCAGCAGCGGGGTCCCTGGCACCACCGCGGCGGCGGCGAGCACCTCCTCCTGCGGGATCGCCTCGAGGCCGACGACGTCGATGCTGCGCGCCGACATGATCGGGGTGAAGTAGAGCAGCAGGCCGAGCGCGACCGCGGCCACGGACAGCAGCGCCGACCACACCAGCACCTTGAGCCCGCGCACCGCCCCGCGCGCGATCGGCGTGACCTCGCGGGCGGGTCCGCCGGTGGCCCGGCGCTTGGCCTCGCGGCGCGCCTCCTCCAGGGCGATGGCCCGGTCCTGGACCGCCCGGCGCTGCTCGCGTTCGCGGCGGGCCCGGCGGCGGGGACCCTCGAGGTCCTCCTCCGGAGCGGGTTCCTGTTCCTCGGCCTGCGGCGGGGTGGGTTCCTCCGGTGCCGCCTCGGGCTGATCCGGAGCCGGACCGGACGGCGGCTGCGTCATCGCGCGCCGGCCCCCGGCACGGTTCGGTTCGCCCTGGACTGCAGTGCGGTGACGATCTCCGGACCCAGCATGGTCACGTCGCCTGCACCCATCGTGACGACCACGTCCCCGGGCCGCGCCGCGGCCGCCACCTTCTCGGCCACCGCCGAGAAGTCGGGCACATAGGTGACGGGCGCCTCGACGTGTTCGGCGATGCTCGCGCCACTGATCCCGGCGATCGGCTGTTCCCTGGCGCCGTAGACGTCGAGCACGAACACCAGGTCGGCGGCGCTGAGCGCCGCACCGAATTCGCGGGCGAAGGTCTGCGTGCGGGTGTACAGGTGTGGTTGGAACACCACGACGGCGCGGCCGCCCAGCTCCCGGGCCAGCGCGCGGGCCGCGGTCAGCGCGGCGGTGACCTTCGTCGGATGGTGGGCGTAGTCGTCGAACACCCGGACACCGGCGGCGATGTCGACCAGTTCGAACCGGCGGCGGACACCGTCGAAGGCGGCGAGCGCCTCGAGCACGTCGTCCGGCGCGGCCCCGACCTCGACCGCGGCCAGCAGTGCGGCCAGCGCGTTGAGCGCCATGTGCCTGCCCGGCACCGCCAACCGCATGGTCCGCGGCCGGTCCTCGCCCGCCAGCCGCACGGTGGCCACCGCGCTGGTGCCGCGCTGCTCCCAGTCCAGTAGTGCGCCCGCGAGGTCGGCGCGCACGCCGCTGCCGTAGCGCAGCACCCGGATGCCCAGGGCCGCAGTGCGTTCGGCGAAGGCGGCGGCACCGGGATCGTCGACGCACACCACCACGGCGCCGCCCGGCTGCAGCCGCTCCATGAATGCGTCGAACACGTCGACATAAGCCTGTTCGGTGCCGAAGAAGTCGAGGTGGTCGGCTTCGATGTTGGTGACCACCGCGACGTCGGGCCGGTACTGCACCAGCGAACCGTCGCTCTCGTCGGCCTCCGCGACGAAGTAGGCGCCGCTGCCGTGATGGGCGTTGGTGCCTGGTTCGCCCAGGTCACCGCCGACGGCGAACGACGGGTCCATCCCGCAGTGCTGCAACGCGACGATGAGCATCGAGGTGGTGGTGGTCTTGCCCGCGGTGCCGGTGACCAGCAGCGTGGTGTTGCCGTCCATCAGCTTGGCCAACACCACGGGCCGCAGGATCACCGGGATGCCGCGGCGCCGGGCCTCGACCAGTTCGGGGTTGGTCTTCGGGATCGCCGCGTGGGTGGTGACGACCGCGGTCGGGCCACCGGGCAGCAGGTCCAGCGACGAGGCGTCGTGGCCGATCTGCACGGCGGCGCCGCGGGCCCGCAGCGCGACCACCGCGCGCGACTCCTTGGCGTCCGAACCGGAGACCAGCGCACCGCGGTCGAGCAGGATGCGCGCGATCCCGGACATCCCGGCGCCGCCGATGCCCACCATGTGGACCCGGCGCAGTTCCTCGGGCAGCGGCGGCGGAGTGCTCACCGGACCCGCTTCCGCGCGTCGGGCAGATCGCGGGCCACGTCGAGGGCCACGTCGGCGACGTGACGGGCCGCGTCGCGGTGTCCCGCCACCGCGGCACCCGCGGTCATCGTCTGCAGCCTGCCGGTGTCGGTGAGCAGGCCGACGATCGTGTCGGCGACGAACTGCGGCGACAGGTCGGCGTCGTCGACCACCAGGCCGCCGCCGGCGTCGACCACGGGCCGGGCGTTGAGCCGCTGTTCGCCGTTACCGATCGGCAGCGGGACGTACACCGCGGGCAGTCCGACCGCGGTGACCTCGGCGACCGTCATCGCCCCCGACCGGCACACCGCCAGATCGGCCGCGGCGTAGGCCAGGTCCATCCGGCTCAGGTACGGCACCGCGACGTACGGCGGATCACCCGCCGCGGGCTCCGGGAGCTCGAGGGTGTTCTTGGCCCCGTAGGCGTGGAGCACCGAAATGCCCGCTGCGGCAAGGGCTTTGGCGGCTCCGGAGACGGCGTTGTTGAGCGAGCGGGCGCCCTGCGAACCGCCGAACACCAGCAGTACGCGCGCGTCGTCGGGAAAGCCGAAGTGCGCGCGGGCCTCGGCGCGCAGCGCCGCCCGATCCAGTTCGGTGATGCTCGCCCGCACCGGCGTGCCGACCACCTCGACCGGGCCGAGACCCGGATCGGCCACCGCGGCGAGCACCCGGCACGCGAACCGCGCGCCGACCTTGTTGGCCAGCCCGGCGCTGGCGTTGGCCTCGTGGACGACGATCGGCACCCGGTTGCGCCGCGCCGCGAAGTAGGCGGGCAGCGCGACGTACCCGCCGAATCCGATCACGACGTCGGCGTGCACGGCGTCGAGCACCGCACGGGTCTCGCGCACCGCGCGGCGCACCCGCAGCGGGAGCCGGGCCAGGTCACCGGAGAGTTTGCGCGGCAGCGGGACCGGGGTGATCAGTTCGAGGTCGTAGCCGCGTTCGGGGACCAGCCGCGTCTCGAGCCCCCGCTCGGTGCCGAGTGCGGTGATCCGCACCCCGGGTGCCAACGTGGCCAGTGCGTCGGCGACGGCCATCGCCGGTTCGACGTGCCCCGCGGTTCCGCCGCCGGCGAGGACGACCGAGATGGTGCCGTTCACCCGTAACGCTGACCTTCCCTGGGCCGACCTCGTCGACCCTGTTGGCGCTGCCCGGTCCGGCTCGCCGCCGACCGCTGACCGCCTACATGATGCCCTGCGCGCCGCACCCGCTTGTCAGCCGCTGGGGGTTTGGGCCGCTGGGGTGCGCGGGCCGGTCGTGCCGCCCGGGGTGCGGCCGGTTTGCCCGTCTTCGAGCGCAGCCGGTCGCGTACCGCCTCCAGCGGGGTGGGCACGTAGGGCTCTGGCAGCGGTAGCCGCAGCAGCCGGTTGACCCGGTCGTCCCGGCCGGCCCGCAACGCGGCGACCGCCTCGGGTTCGTGGCGCGCGGCGTTGGTGATCAGACCCAGCATGAGCAGTGTCGTCGCCGTCGAGGTGCCGCCCGCGGAGATCAGCGGCAGCTGCAGCCCGGTGACGGGCAGCAGGCCCACCACGTAGCCGACGTTGATGAACACCTGCCCGAGCACCCAGGTGGTCGCGGTGGCGGTGAGCAGCCGCAGGAACGGATCGGCCGACCGGCGCGCGATACGCATCCCGGTGTAGGCGAACAACCCGAACAGTCCGAGCAGACCGGCCGCGCCCACGAAGCCGAGTTCCTCGCCGATGATCGCGAAGATGAAGTCGTTGTGGGCATTCGGCAGATAGTTCCACTTCGCGGTGCCCTGCCCGAGGCCGTCGCCGAACACGCCGCCGTTGGCGAGCGCGAACTTCGCCTGCCGCGCTTGATATCCCGAGCCCTGCGCGTCGGCGCTCGGATCGAGCCAGGACTGCACGCGCGCCGACCGGTAGCCCTCGGCCAGCGCCAGCACGACCGCCGAGGCCATGACCGCGACCAGCGACGACAGGAACACCCGCAGCGGCAGACCCGCGTACCAGAGCAGGGCGAGCAGGATGATGCCCAGCGACACGGTCTGGCCGAGGTCGGGCTGAGCGACGATGAGCGCCAGCGCGATGACCGCGGCGGGCACCAGCGGGATGAGCATCTCGCGCAGGGTGGCCCGCTCCATGCGGCGCGCCGCGAGCAGGTGCGCACCCCAGATCGCGAAGGCGATCTTGGCGAGCTCGGAGGGCTGCATGGAGAACCCGGCGACGACGAACCAGCCGCGCGACCCGTTGGCCACTTTGCCGATACCCGGGATGAGCACGAGGATCAGCAGCACGATCGTGAACGCGAAACCGGGGAAGGCCAGTCGCCGCAGCGTCTTCACCGGCATGCGCAGCGCGAGGTAGAACGCCACCAGCCCGACGGCGGTCCACAGCACCTGTTTGGCGAACACCGACCAGGGTGAGCCGTCGGAGTCGTAGGAGTACACACCCGAGGCCGACAGCACCATGGTCAGCCCGAGCGTGATGAGCAGCCCGGTGACGGCGATGATCAGGTGGAACGACGTCATCGGGCGGCCGAGCCACGCGGCGAAGCGGGTGCGGGCCAATCTCGGGGGCTGGGCGGGGGTGGGTGCGGTCGGCGCGTCGGTGTCGTCGGAAGCCCCGGACGGGCCGGGCGCCTTACCGCGGAGCCGGGCCAGGATGGTCGCCACGGCGGTTACCCGAGGTCGGCGCGTACCGCGGCGGCGAAGGCGTCGCCGCGCTGGCCGTAGCCGCTGAACTGGTCGAACGATGCGCCCGCCGGCGCGAGCAGCACCGCGTCTCCCGGGCGGGCGATGCGTCGGGCGGCGTCGACCACCGCCCCCATCACGGCGTCGGGTAGTGACCGTCCCGTGGTGTCGATCACTCGAGTCACAAGATTCACACCTGACTCAGTTGTCCCATGCACCCCAGAATCCTCCCCCGTCACAAGCTCGACGATGGGGACATCCGGTGCGTGTCGCGATAACGCCTCGGCAACCACGGCGCGGTCGCGTCCGATCAGCACGGCGCCGGCCAGCCGGTCGGCGACCTCGGCGACCAGCGCGTCCACCGACACACCCTTGAGCAGTCCGCCGGCGATCCACACGACGCGGTCGTAGGCGGCGATCGAGGCCCTGGCGGCGTGCGGGTTGGTGGCCTTGGAGTCGTCGACCCAGGTCACCCCGTCGACGACGGCGATCACCTCGGCGCGGTGCCGCCCGACCTCGAAGGACGCCAGGGCCGCCGCCACCGCCTCAGCGGGCACGCCGTCCGCGCGGGCCAGTGCGGCGGCCGCCAGAGCGTTGAGCACGCCGACGGGGCCGGCGACCGGGATGTCGTCGACGCGGGCCAGCCCCAGGTCGGCGGCGAACGCGTTGTCGACGAGCCAGCCGTCGCGCACCCCCAGCTGTCCCGCGACCGGCGGCCCGAGCCGGAACCCGACGCGCGTGGGCGCGGCCGCGGTGGTGAGCAGGTCGGCGGCCACCGGATCGTCGAGGCCCGCCACGGCCACCCGGCCGTCGAGCACCCGGGCCTTGTCGCGGGCGTAGGCCGTCATCGAGCCGTGCCAGTCGAGGTGGTCCTCGGCGACGTTGAGCACCACCCCGGCGTCCGGGCGCAGCGACGGCGCCCAGTGCAATTGAAAACTCGACAGCTCGACCGCCAAGACCTCGGCCGGTTCGCCGAGCACGTCGAGCACCGGATTGCCGATGTTGCCGCACAGCATCGCGCGGCGGCCCGCGGCCTGCAGCATCGCGTAGAGCATCGACGTCGTCGTGGTCTTGCCGTTGGTGCCGGTGACCACCAGCCAGCGCCGCGGCGGCCCGAACCAGCCCGCCCGGTCCAGCCGCCACGCCAGTTCCACGTCACCCCAGATCGGGACCCCGGCCGCGGCGGCCGCCGCCAGCACCGGGGTGGTCGGGGCGAACCCGGGGCTGGTGACCACCAGTGCGTAGTCGGCGATCCCGGCCACCGCCTCATCGGTGGTGACCACCGTGGCGGGCGTGACCAGCCGCTGCAGCGCCAGCGGATCGTCGTCGCAGATCGTCAGCCGCACCCCGGTGGGTTCCAGTACGGCGCTGACCGAGCGTCCGGTGATCCCGGCGCCGGTGACCAGCACCCGGGCCCCGGGCGTCAGGGGTTCGACGACGGCACGGGTCATGTCAGGCCCCGACGGCGGTGAGCCACTCGCCGTAGAACAGCGCCACGCCCAGCCCGCAGGCGATCGCGGTGAGCAGCCAGAACCGGATGATCACGGTCGTCTCGGCCCAGCCCACGAGTTCGAAGTGGTGGTGGAACGGCGCCATCCGGAACACCCGGCGGCCGGTGGTGCGGAACGCCAGGATCTGCACGACGACCGAGGTCACCTCGGCGACGAACAGCGCGCCGAGCACGACCGCGAGGATCTCGGTGCGGCTGGTCACCGACAGCCCGGCGATGATGCCGCCCAGGGCCAGCGAGCCGGTGTCGCCCATGAAGATCTTGGCCGGGGCGGCGTTCCACCACAGGAAGCCGATGCAGGCGCCGGCGGCGGCCGCGGCGACCAGCGCCAGGTCCAGCGGGTCGCGGACGTTGTAGCAGCCCAACCCCGGGCTGGTCGCGCACGCGTTGCGGTACTGCCAGAACGTGATCAGCACGTACGCCGCACACACCATCGCCATCGCCCCGGCGGCCAGACCGTCGAGCCCGTCGGTGAAGTTCACCGCGTTGGACCACGCGCTGACCAGCACGACGCAGAACAGCACGAACAGCAGCGGCGCCAGCGTCACGGTGGCGATCTCGCGGACGTAGGACAGTTCGGCGCTGCCTGGGGTCAGCCCGTCGGCGTTGCCGAACTGCAGGGCCAACACGCCGAACAGCAGCGCGGCGGCCAGGATGCCGACGGTCTTGGCGGTCTTGTTCAGCCCGAGGTTGCGGGCGCGCCGGATCTTGATGAGGTCATCGACGAACCCCACGACGCCCAGCGCGGTCGCCAGGCCGAGGACCAGCAGACCAGAGGCCGACGGCCCGTTGCCGTCCAGCGCCATCCCGACCAGGTGCGTGCCGAGGTAGCTGACCCAGATACCGGCCAGGATCGCCACCCCGCCCATCGACGGCGTGCCGCGCTTCTTGGCGTGGGTCGGCGGGCCGTCCTCGCGGATCTCGTGGCCGAACCCCTGGCGGGTGAACAGCCGGATCAGCACCGGGGTGAGCAGGATGGACACCGCCAGCGCGAGGCCGACGGCGATGAGGATCTGTCTCATCGGGCGGTGGCCCCGTCTTCTCCGGCGGCCAGCGCGTCGGCCAGCACACCGAGCCCCGCCGAATTCGACGCCTTCACCAACACGACGTCACCGGGCTGCAGTTCGTCGCGCAGCAGCGCCAGTGCAGCGTCGGCGTCGTCGACCCGGGTGGCCTCCGCCCCCCACGACCCCTCCATGACCGCCCCCTGATGCATGGCGCTCGCTGACCTCCCAGTTCCGACGACGATGAGTCGTGAGACATCTAATCGCACCGCCAGTCGGCCGATGCTGTCGTGCTCGGCTATCGAATCGTCGCCGAGTTCGGCCATCTCCCCCAGCACCGCCCAACTGCGGCGCGGCGCGCCACCGGATCGGGCCATCCACGCGAGCGCCTTGAGGCCGGCCCGCATCGAATCCGGGTTGGCGTTGTAGGCGTCGTTGACGACGGTCACCCCGTCGTCGCGGGTGCTCACCTGCATGCGGTGCCGCGACACCGGACCGGCGCCGGCGAGCGCGGTCGCGACCTGGTCGAGCGTGGCGCCGCACTCCAGCGCGACCGCGGCTGCGCACAGCGCGTTGGACACCTGATGGTCGCCGTGCACGGCGAGCGTCACCGGGGTGGCGCCGCCCGCGGCGTGCAGGGTGAACCGCGGCCGGGCCAGTTCGTCGAGGGCCACCTCGTCGGCCCACAGGTCGGCGCCCGGATCGCGGGACACCCGCACCACCCGGGCCTCGGTCACGTCGGCCATCGCGGCGACCGCGCTGTCGTCGGCGTTGAGCACCACCACACCCGAAGCCGGAACTGCTTGCGGCAGTTCGGATTTCGTGGCGGCGATGGCTTCGCGGGAGCCGAACTCGCCGAGGTGGGCGGTGCCCACGTTGAGCACCACCGCGATCGACGGCGGCGCGATCGCGGCCAGTGCGGCGATGTTGCCGGGGTGGCGCGCCGACATCTCCAGAACGAGGAAGTCCGTCTCCCGGTCGGCGCGCAGCACCGTCCACGGGTGGCCGAGTTCGTTGTTGAATGACCCCGGCGGGGCGATCACGTCGCCCAGCGGGGCGAGCACGGCGGCGACCAGATCCTTCGTCGAGGTCTTGCCCGACGATCCGGTGATCCCGACGATGCGCAGCTTGCCCGCGACCAGTTCGGCGGCGACAGCGGCGGCCAACCGGGCCAGCGCGGCCAGCACCGCGGCTCCGGCGCCGTCGGTGTCGTGTTCGAGCACCCCGGTGCCCTCGGGCCCCTCGGCGGGTGGAGCGATCACCGCGGGCACGCCGACGGGGCGGGCCGCGAGCACCGCGGTCGCGCCTGCGGCGACCGCGGCGGCGGCGAAGTCGTGCCCGTCGGAGCGGGCGCCCGGCAGGGCCAGGAACAGCCCGCCGGGGGTGACGGCGCGGGAGTCGAACTCGACGGTGCCGGTGATCCGGGTCGCGGCGGCGTCTTCAGGGGTGATGTCGGCGAGCGTGCCCCCGACGATCTCGGCCACCCGGGCCAGGGTCAGTTCGATCACCCGCGTTTCTCCAACAGGTCGGCGAGTTCGACGCGGTCGTCGAACGGATGCGTGTGGCCGGCCACGGTCTGGCCGGTCTCGTGGCCCTTACCCGCGACGAGCACCACGTCGCCGGGCCGGGCCCAGCGCAGGGCGTGGGCGATCGCGTCGCGGCGGTCTCCGATCTCGACGACCTCGGCGCCGGCCACCGCCTCGCGGGCACCGGCGAGGACCGCCGAGCGGATGGCGGCAGGCTCCTCGTCGCGCGGGTTGTCGTCGGTGACCACGACCAGGTCGGCCAGGTCGGCGGCGACCCGGCCCATCGGCTCGCGTTTCCCGGCGTCGCGGTTGCCGCCCGCGCCGAACACCACCGCGATGCGGCCCGTCGTCTGACCGCGCAGGGTCTCGAGCACCGCGGCCAGCGCGCCCGGTTTATGGGCGTAATCCACCAGGGCGAGGAAGTCCTGACCGCGGTCGATCGCCTCGAGCCGGCCGGGCACGGTCGCGGTGCGCAGCCCCGGCACGGCCTGTTCGGGCGAGACGTCGACGACGTCGAGCAGTGCGGTGGCCAGCAGACAGTTGGCGACGTTGTAGTGGCCCGGAAGGCCGATGCGCAGACCGTGGTGCACGCCGGCCGGGTCGAGCGCGGTGAACTCCTGCGCGCCGCCCTCGACGGCGCGGATGTCCTCGGCCCGCCAGTCCGCAGGCCTGCCGGCGGCACTGACCGTCACCGCGTGGTTCGCCCTGGCGGCCATCGCGCGGCCGGCGTCGTCGTCGACGCACACCACCGACGTCTCGGCGTGGGTGGGCGACGCCGGGTCGAACAGCCGCGCCTTCGCCTCGAAGTAGTCGGCCATCGTGGGGTGGAAGTCGAGGTGGTCGCGCGAGAGGTTGGTGAACCCGCCCGCCGCGAACCGCACGCCGTCGACCCGGCCCAGCGTCAGCGCGTGGCTGGACACCTCCATCACCACGGTGTCGGCGCCCTGTTCGACCATGACGGCCAGCAGCGCCTGCAGATCCGGCGCCTCGGGGGTGGTCAGCGCGCTGGGTTGGTCGCGTCCGTCGATCCGGATGCCGACGGTGCCGATCAGCCCGGCCACGCGACCGGCCGCCCGCAGCCCGGCGTCGACGAGGTAGGTGGTGGTGGTCTTGCCCGACGTGCCGGTCACCCCGACCACGCGCAGGTGCCGCGACGGGTGTCCGTAGACCGTCGAGGCGACCTCGCCGAGCACCGCCCGCGGATCGGGGTGTACCAGCACGGGCACCCCCAACTCGGCGCCGAGCGCGCCCGCCCCCGCGGCGTCGGTCAGGATCGCGGCGGCGCCGCCGGCGACCGCCTCGGCGGCGAACCGGGCGCCGTGCGCCGACGAACCGGGCAGCGCGGCGAACAGATCACCGGGCAGGGCGTCCTGACCGCGCAGCGTGACGCCGGTGATCCGGATGTCGGACACCGGAAGTCCGGCGGCGGGGACCGCCCGAACCTGCTCGGCGAGGGCGTCGAGAGCGTGTCCGACGGGTCGGCTGGGGCGGAGCTTCATGGCTTTGACACAGTACCGAGCCGCGGTCGGCCCGACTCGTCGGTCAGGTCGCCTGCAGGGTCAGCGGCTCGGTGGGCGGCGACAGCGGCACGTTCTCCCGTTGCAGCAG
Organism: Mycobacterium sp. GA-2829; assembly: GCF_001499965.1. Taxonomy (GTDB): domain Bacteria; phylum Actinomycetota; class Actinomycetes; order Mycobacteriales; family Mycobacteriaceae; genus Mycobacterium. The sequence goes on along the minus strand of NZ_LQIT01000001.1, from coordinate 76,911 downwards.
CCACGACGCGATGTTGTGGAACAGCGGCGCGGCCGAGGAGCCGGGCGAACCGTCGGCCGCGCGGTGCGGGGCGTCCATCATGATCCCGATCACGTAGCGCGGATCGTCGACGGTGGCCATTCCGGCGAAGGTGATCCAGTAGACGTCGCTGTAGTAGCAGCCGCACGCCGGGTTGATCTGCTGGGCGGTGCCGGTCTTGCCGGAGATCTGGTAGCCCTCGACCGCGGCGGCCGGACCGGTGCCCTGCTGCTCCCCCATCGGATCGCGCTGCACCACCGAGCGGAACATGTTGCGCACGGTGCGCGCGGTCTCCGGGGACACCACGCGGATGCCCTCCGGCCGCTCCTCCTCGGTGCGGGTGCCGTCGGGGGCGATGGTGGCCTTGAGGATGCGCGGCGGGATGCGCACCCCGTCGTTGGCCATCGCCTGGTACATCCCCGCCATCTGCAGCAGCGTCATCGAAAGGCCCTGTCCGATGGGCAGGTTCGCGAACGAGCTGCCCGACCACTGGTGGATCGGCGGGACGAGGCCCGCGCTCTCACCGGGCAGGCCGACCCCGGTGCGCTGGCCGAGGCCGAACTTCTTGAGCATCTCGGCGTAGCGCTGTTCGCCGATGCGTTCGGCGAGCATCAACGTGCCGACGTTCGAGGACTTCCCGAACACGCCGGTGGTGGTGTACGGCATGGTGCCGTGCTCCCACGCGTCGCCGACCGTGACGCCGCCCATGTGGATGGAACCCGGCACCTGCAACACCTCGTCGGGGGTGGTCAACCCGTATTCGATCGCCGCGGCGGCGGTGATGATCTTGTTGACCGAACCCGGCTCGAACGGCGAGGACACCGGCAGGTTGCCGATCTGGCGGTTCTCCTGCCTGCCGATGTCCTGGCTGGGGTCGAACGTATTGTCGTTCGACATCGCCAGTACCTCAGCGGTTTTCGCGTCGAGCACCACCGCCGAGACGTTCTTGGCGCCGGAGGCGTCCTTGGCCATCTGGACCTGCTGCTGGACGTAGAACTGGATGTCGTCGTCGAGGGTCAGCTGGACCGTCGAACCGTTGACCGCATCGTGGCGGTTGCGGTAGCTGCCGGGGATCACCACACCGTCGGAACCGCGGTCGTAGGTGACCGAACCGTCGGTGCCCGCGAGCACGGCGTCCATCGAGTCCTCGAGGCCGAGCAGTCCGTGCCCGTCCCAGTCGATCCCACCGACGACGTTGGCCGCCAGCGAACCACCGGGGTACTGCCGGATGTCCTGCCGCTCCGAACCGACCTCGGGGAACTTCTCGATGATCGCATCGGAGATCACCGGATCGACCGCACGGGCGAGGTAGACGAACGTCTCGTTGCTGTTGAGCTTGCGCAGTACGGTTTTCGCGTCGGGCTTGTTGTTCAGCCGCGCGGCGACCTCGTCGGCGATCTCGGCGAGGCGGCGTTTGGGCTCGGGCGCCTCATCGGATTTGGCGCGCGCCTCCTCCAGTTGCTTGCGCACCCTGGTGGGCTGAAAGGTCAGCGCGCGCGCCTCGATGGTGAACGCGAGCTTGTCTTCGTTGCGGTCGACGATGCTGCCGCGCACCGCCTTCTGGACGTCGGTGACCTTGAGCTGACCCGCCGCCTCGGCGCGCAGCCCCGCCGCGCGGGGCACCTGCAGGTTGAACAGCTGGGCGCCCGCGACGAGCAGCATCGCCATCATGATCGCCATCCCCGCCCGCTGCCGGAACACGAATGTCGATCTGTTCGAACCACTCTCGGCGGCGATCGGTTTGCGGGTGCGCCGCGCCTTGGCCGAACGGCCCTGCGGCGGCGCCTTCGGGGTGCGGCGAGGGCTCATGCCGGCGGTCCCGCGATGACGGGCGCGGGCGGCGCGACGAGATGGTCGGGCACCAGGGCCGGGTCGACGGGTCCGGGCGGGACGGGCGCCGCGACCGGGGCCGGGACGGCCAGGGCAGGGTCGACGGGGCCCGGTGCGGGCGGCTGGGCGCCTGCGGCGAGGTGGGGCACCTCACCGGCGGCGACGGGAGCCTGCGGGCCGGGGGTGATGCGGACGGGCACCTCCCGCGGATCGATGACGCGGGGTGCGGCCTGTGCACCCGGTGGTGCGGGCGGCGGCGCCGGTTTCGGTGTCGGCGTGACGTCCGGGATCGGGGTGTTCAGCGGCGGCGGCGGGACCCCTTCGGCCGGCTTCGGCGTCCCCACGACCACCCAGTTGCCCGCCGGATCCTGCACCAGGTGCGCGGTGTCGCGGGACGGGATCATGCCCAGGTTGCGGGCCGCCTCGGCCAGCGCGGGGGCGGCCTGCGCCTCGAGGACGTCGCGTTCGAGGGCCTCTTTCTGTTGGGCCAGTGCCTGATTGGTCTGCTTCGCGGCGCCGAGCTGATAGGACCGTTCGGCCGAGCCGGTGGACAGCCACAGCGTGATGCCGAGGCCCAACCCGAGCGAGCCGATCACCAGCACCACGAACGGCACCCGGGCGATCAGCGCCTTCGGGCTCAGCTCGATCGACGAGAGCCTGACCAGCAGCCGTTCCCGCAGCGGGGGCCGTACGACCTTCGGCGCCTTGGCTTTCCGCGCCTTCGCCCGAGCCTTGGCCTGGCTGGCGTTCTTGGGCCGCGCCGGACGTTCCACCGGCCGAGGAATCGGCGCGGTCTGCGGCGCCGACCGGGCGTCACGAGTGGGCCGGGCGCGCCTGGGTGCGGGCTCGACGCCCCGGCGCGTCGCCTTGCGGACCGGTTGACCTGGTTTGCGCCGTCGTTCTTCACCGCGCACCGGTGCAGACCGCTTTGCCTTCATGGCGCGTCCCTCCTGGCCGTGTCCGACCTGCTGGCGACCTTCTCCAATGCGCGTAACCGGACCGGCGCACTGCGCGGATTGCGTTCGATCTCCTCCGGGGTCGCCCGTTCGGCACCACGGGTGAGTGCGGTGAACTCTGGTTCGTGGCCGGGCAATTCGACGGGCAGACCGGGTGGGGTACGCGATGCGGTGGCCGCGGCGAACTCGGTCTTGACGATGCGGTCTTCCAACGACTGGTAGGCCATCACGACGATCCGCCCGCCGGCGCCGAGGGCGGCCAACGCCGCCGGGATCGCCGCGCGCAGCGAGTCGAGCTCGCTGTTGACCGCTATCCGCAGCGCCTGGAAGGTGCGCTTGCCCGGATGTCCGCCGGTGCGGCGGGCGGGTGCGGGGATCGCGTCGTAGAGCAGCTCGACGAGTTCGCCGGTGGTGGTCAGCGGTCTGCGGCGGACGATGTGCTTGGCGATCCGGCTCGCGAACCGTTCCTCGCCGTATTCGCGCAGGATCCGCGTGATGTCCTTCTCCGCGAACGTGTTCACGATGTCGGCGGCGGTCAGCGGGGCGTCGCTGTCCATGCGCATGTCCAGCGGTGCGTCGGCGCTGTAGGAGAACCCGCGCTCGGTCTGGTCGAGTTGCATCGACGACACGCCGAGGTCGAAGAGGAAACCGTCGACCGTGTCGACCCCGGCGGTGGCGAGGGCGTCGTCGATGCCGTCGTAGCGGGTCCGCACCAGCGTGACCCGGTCACCGAACGGGGCGAGCCGCTCGCCGGCGATCCGCAGCGCCTGCGGATCGCGGTCCAGTCCGATGAGCCGCAGCCCGGGCAGGTCGGTGAGGAAGCGGTGGGCATGGCCGCCCGCGCCGAGCGTGCCGTCGACCAGGACGGCGCCACGGCCGTCGGGATGGCGGCGGGTCAGCGCGGGGGTGAGCAGTTCGACGCAGCGGTCCAGCAGGACCGGAATGTGCTGCTCCATCGCCACCCCCGGGTAGTTCGCCCCTGCAGCGAGGTCCCTGCCCGAGGCGGACCTGGCGTCGGGGAAGTACGCCAGGGCCGGTTCGGACAGAGGCCACGCTGCACGGGCCGGTTCAGATGATGTCGCGCAGAGTTTCATCAGTCGCCGCGGAGAAGTTCTCTTCGTGGGCCTGCTGGTACTCCTGCCACGCCGCGGCGTCCCAGATCTCGAGGTAGTCGACCGAACCGATCACCACGCACTCCTTGGACAGGCCTGCGTAGCGACGGTGGTCGGCCGACAGCGTGATCCGGCCCTGGGCGTCGGGATGCTGTTCATCGGTCGATGCCGCCAGGTTGCGCAGGAAGGCGCGTGCTTCCGGATTGCTCCGCGACGCCTGCGAGGCCCGGCGGGCCAATTCCTCGAACTCCGCACGCGGGTAGACAGCGAGGCTGTGGTCCTGGCTCTTGGTGACCATCAACCCTCCTGCCAGTGCGTCGCGGAACTTGGCGGGCAGTGTGAGCCGCCCTTTGTCGTCGAGCTTCGGCGTGTAGGTGCCCAGAAACATCCTGGCCACCTCCTGCACCACTGGGAGCCCCGGTTGCTCCGCTGCACGCCACTTTACCCCACAATCCCCCACTTTGCGCCATCAATTGGGTCTGGATCGCCATCACACCCCACTGCGCGGGTGCCGGACGACGAAACGGGCCGCCCGGGGACGCCAACAGACGCCCGACCGACGGACGAAAGCCGAGGTCGGCGCCGTTCAGGGTGTGGTGGGGCGTTGTGGGGGACGCTGTGCTGCCGGAGGCACGAAAAAAGGGGCAGCCCCGGATGGGGCTACCCCTTCAGCGTGTCGTTCGACTATTCGTCGAACCGCCTGCGGAACCGGTCCTCCATGCGGCTGGTGAATGAGCCACCGCCGCTCTTGGACCGCTTGGACCGAGCACCGCCGCCACCGACGGCCGGCGCCGACCGGTCCTTGGCGCCACCCGCGACCCGGGGGCCGGTGATGGCGAAGACGACGCCGCCGAACATCACGATGAACCCGATCACCGACAGGATCGGGAAGCTTCCGATCATCGTGGCCTTGAAGGCCACCCCGGAGACCAGCAGCGCCAGCCCGACGACGAACAGCGCCGCCCCCTGGAGGCGGCGGCGCGCCGACGGTGCCCGAAGAGTCCCACCGCGCACACTCGACGCGAATTTGGGATCCTCGGCATAGAGCGCGCTCTCGATCTGATCGAGCATGCGCTGCTCATGATCGGAGAGTGGCATTCGTCCCTCCTCGCCGCCCGCGGCCGTTCGTTCAAACTCGGGTGTGCCCGCATTCACGGACCTCTAACAGTCATGATACGAGGTCGATCTGAGCCGTACCACCTACTTCGCCCCACGATTGTATGACCTCCGCCGCCCCCGGAAGGACACCGGCTGTCCGTGGCGGCACCCGGACATAATGGGACCGACGACTCGCGTGACACCCGCTCGACGGACCGAAGGGCAACGACATTGGCGCCGCATCTCATCGATCTGACGCCGACCGACATGGAGCGGCGCCTCGGCGAGGCGCTCAGCATCTACGTCGACGCCATGCGTTACCCCCGCGGCACCGAGGACCAGCGCGCCTCGATGTGGATCGAGCACACCCGGCGGCGAGGGTGGAAGGCCGTCGGAGTGGTCGATGCCGTGCTCGAGACGGCCGACGTCGACGCACCGTTGCTCGGCGTCGCCTACGGCTACTGCGGTGCACCCGACCAGTGGTGGCAGCAGCAGGTGGTGGCCGGACTCAGACGGGTCGGCGCCGAACAGCACCGCATCGACGAGCTGATGAACAGCTATTTCGAGCTGACCGAACTGCACATCTCCCCGACCGCCCAGGGCCGCGGGCTCGGTGAGGCGCTGACCCGCCGGCTGCTGCACGGCAGACAGGAGAAGCACGTCCTGCTCTCCACGCCCGAGATCAACGGCGAGGCCAACCGGGCGTGGCGGCTCTACCGTCGCCTCGGGTTCGCAGACGTCATCCGCGGCTACCACTTCGCCGGGGACCCGCGGGCGTTCGCGATCCTGGGCCGCGCACTGCCGCTGTAGACCCGCATCTGGCACGATGACCCCCGTGCACGCCCGCCGACAACGCACCCGCCTGGTGGCCTGGGTGTTGCTGCTGATGATGCTGCCGATGGTGGTGGGTTGCGTGCGCGTACGCGCCTCGATCACGGTGTCCCCCGACGACCGGGTGTCCGGTCAGATCGTCGCGGCCGCCAAACCGCGCGGACCCGAGGACAAGGGTCCCCAGCTGCTCAACAACCTGCCCTTCGCCACCAAGGTCGCCGTCTCCGACTACAACCGCGACGACTACGTCGGCTCACAGGCGGTGTTCTCCGACCTCACCTTCGCCGAACTGCCGCAGCTGGCCAACATGAACCGCGACGCCGCAGGCGTCGACATCTCGCTGCGCCGCGCGGGCGATCTGGTGATCCTCGAGGGCCGCGTCGACCTGACGTCGGTGAGCGATCCGGAGGCCGACGTGTCGCTGTCGGTGGCGTTCCCCGGCGAGGTCACCTCGACCAACGGCGACCAGGTCAGTTCCGAGGTGGTCGAGTGGAAGCTCAACCCCGGCGTGGTCTCCACCCTCAGCGCCCAGGCCCGCTACACCGACCCGAGCGCGCGGTCGTTCACCACCGCGGCCATCTGGCTGACCGTCGCCACGCTCGTGGTGGCGGGCATCATCGGCGGGCTGGCCTGGACCAGCCGGGACCGCTCGCCGACCCTGGCCGATCCGTACCCACCAGAGGAAAGGGGCCCCCGCTGAGCGTGGACGCCGCGGCACCGTCAGCCGCCGAGTTGGCAGGCGCCGTCACCGAGCAGTTGCGGGACTACCTGTCCGGCCGCAGGCGCGACGCCGCCTACATCGGCTCGGACTACGCGGAGTTGACCGCCGCACTCGAGGAGTTCGTGCTGCGTGGCGGTAAACGCCTGCGGCCCGCCTTCGCCTACTGGGGCTACCGCGCGGTGGCCGACCGGCCCGCCGACAGCGGTGTCCTGTTGCTGTTCGCCGCGCTGGAGATGCTGCACGCCTGCGCGCTGGTGCACGACGACGTCATCGACGCCTCGGCGACCCGGCGCGGGCTGCCGACCGTGCACCGGATCTTCGCCGACCGGCACGCCGAACGCGGCTGGCACGGATCGTCCGAACAGTTCGGGCTGTCCGCGGCGATCCTGGCCGGCGACCTGTCGCTGGTGTGGGCCGACGACATCGTCGCCACGGTCGACCTGCCGCTCGACGCGCACCGCCGGGTGCAGCGGGTGTGGGCCGACATCCGCACCGAGGTGCTCGGCGGGCAGTTCCTCGACATCGCCGCCGAGGCCAGCGGCGCCGACACCGTCGCGTCCGCGCTGAACGTGAACACCTACAAGACCGCCTCCTACACGGTGTCGCGGCCCCTGCAGCTCGGCGCCGCCGCGGCCGCCGACCGCCCCGATGTCCAGGAGCTGTTCCACCAGTGGGGCACCGACATCGGCGTGGCGTTCCAGATGCGCGACGACGTCCTCGGCGTCTTCGGCGACCCCGCCGTGACGGGGAAACCCTCCGGCGACGACCTGCGGTCGGGTAAGCGCACCGTGCTGCTCGCCGAAGCGGTCGAGCTGGCCGAGAAGACCGACCCCGATACCGCCGCACTGCTGCGGTCCTCGATCGGCACCGATCTGACCGACGCACAGGTGCGCGAGGTGTGTTCGGCCATCGAGTCGGTCGGCGCGCTGGCCGCGGTCGAGGAGCGGATCGAGTTGCTGACCCGGCGCTCGCTGGCGGCGCTGGAGGCGGCCCCGATCGCCCCCCAGGCCAAGGCAGGACTCACCGAACTCGCCAGATTGGCCGCCAACCGGTCCGCCTGAGATGGCCACCCCTACTCCGACGGAGATGCCGAGATCGGGCTTGGCGCAACATGTCTCGCGCCTGATCGCCTTCGCCTCGTCACCGTCCGCCAAACCCGCCCTGCTGGGCTTCCTCGGTGCGGTGCTGATCACCGCAGGCGGGCTCGGCGCGGGCAGCACCCGGGTACACGACCCACTGCTCGAATCGCTGCACCTGTCCTGGCTGCGGTTCGGCCACGGTCTGGTGCTGTCCTCGGTGCTGCTGTGGGGTGGGGTCGCGCTCATGCTGCTGGCCTGGCTGTGGCTGGGCCGCCGCCTCGTGGGCGGCGACCCCGGGCAGCGGCCCGACGAGTACACGATGGTGGCCACCACCGGGTTCTGGCTGGCGCCGCTGCTGCTGAGCGTCCCGGTGTTCAGCCGCGACACCTACTCGTACCTGGCGCAGGGGGCGCTGCTGCGCGACGGGCTCGACCCCTACGTCGTCGGTCCCGTCGCCAACCCCAATCCCCTGCTCGACGACGTCAGCCCGATCTGGACGACCACCACGGCGCCCTACGGTCCGGCGTTCATCCTGGTGGCGAAGTTCGTGACGATGCTGGTCGGCGAGGACGTCGTCGCGGGCACGATGCTGCTGCGGCTGTGCATGCTGCCCGGGCTGATCCTGTTGATCTGGGCGGCCCCCCGGGTGGCCCGGCACGTGGGGGCCAGCGGCGCAGCGGCGCTGTGGATCTGCGTGCTCAACCCGCTGGTGATCATCCATCTGATGGGTGGCGTCCACAACGAGATGCTGATGGTCGGGCTGATGATGGCCGGCCTGGCGTTGCTGCTGGCCAGGCGTCCGGCGCTGGGCGTCGCGGTGATCGTGGTCGCCGTGGCGGTGAAAGCCACTGCCGGACTGGCCCTGCCGTTCGCGGTGTGGATCTGGATGCGCCAGATCCGCGAGCGCCGCGGCTACCGTCCACCGGTGGCGTTCACGGCCGCGACGGCCGCCGGGTTGGCGATCTTCTTCGTCGTGTTCGCGGTGCTGTCCTGGGTGGCCGGTGTCGGGCTGGGCTGGCTGACCGCACTGGCCGCGGGCAACGTCAAGATCATCAACTGGCTGACGGTGCCGACAGCGGTGGCCAACCTCACCAACGCCGTCGGCGGGCTGTTCCTTCCGGTGAACTTCTACGCGGTCATCGACGTCACCCGGATCATCGGCCTGGCGATCATCGCGGTGTCACTTCCGCTGCTGTGGTGGCGATTCCGCCACGACGACCGGGAGGCGCTGATCGGCATCGCGTCGGTGATGCTCGTCGTCGTGCTGTTCGTCCCCGCGGCGCTGCCGTGGTACTACACCTGGCCGCTGGCCGTGGTCTCGGCACTCGCGCAGTCGAGGCGGTCGATCGCGCTGATCGCGGGGTTCTCGACCTGGATCATGGTGATCTTCAAACCCGACGGCGCGCACGGCATGTACTCGTGGCTACACGTACTGCTGGCGCTGGGATGCGCTGTGCTGGCGTGGTATTCGCTGGCAAGACCCGTCAGTAAGCGAGAGCCTGAGCCCGCCTGAGCACCTCACGTGCCTGGTGTGAGTGCAACGCGTCGACGGGCCTGGCGTTCGGGGTGCGTTCGGTGGAGCCGTCACGGCTGATGGTCAGCGACGAATCCGGCGTGAACAGCCACCGCACGATCTCGGTGTCGCGGTAGCCGCCGTCGCGCAGCACGACCAGCAGACCGGGCAGCGGTTTGATGACGTGGCCGCGGTCGTCGAAGAAGACCCGGGGCACCACCAGTTTCCCGTCGCGCCGCACGGCCAGCAGCTGGCTCTGCCGCAACAGGTGGTGCACGCGGGTGACGGCCATCCCGAGCATGTCGGCGACGGTCGGCAGGTCGTAGACGGGTTCGTCGGGGTCGAGGATGTCGTCCGCGGCCGGAATGCTGCTCACCGCACTGAGTCTAGAGCCACCGGCGCGGCTCGTAACATGTGTTCGGTGGAGGCCTACCCGCAGTCGGACCCGCTCGTCGGCGCCGTACTCGACGGCCGCTACCGCGTCGACACCCCGATCGCCACCGGCGGGATGTCGACGGTGTACCGGGGGCTCGACGTGCGTCTCGACCGGCCCGTCGCGCTGAAGGTGATGGACCCCCGCTACTCCGGCGATCAGCAGTTCCTCACCCGGTTCCAGCGCGAGGCCAAGGCCGTCGCGCGGCTCAAGGATGCGGGCCTCGTCGCCGTGTACGACCAGGGCATCGACGGCCAGTACCCGTTCCTGGTCATGGAGCTCGTGGAGGGCGGCACCCTGCGCGAGCTGCTGCGCGAACGCGGGCCGATGCCGCCGCACGCGGCGGCCGCGGTCCTCGCCCCGGTGCTCTCGGGACTGGCCGTCGCGCACCGCGCCGGGTTGGTGCACCGCGACGTCAAACCGGAGAACGTGCTGATCTCCGACGACGGTGAGGTCAAGATCGCCGACTTCGGACTGGTGCGCGCCGTGGCCGAAGCCAAGATCACCTCGACCAGTGTGATTCTCGGCACCGCGGCCTACCTCTCCCCCGAGCAGGTCAGCACCGGCGACGCCGACCCGCGCAGTGACGTGTACTCCGTCGGTGTCATGGCCTTCGAACTGCTCACCGGCCGCACCCCGTTCACCGGGGACAGCGCGCTGTCGGTGGCGTATCAGCGGATGGACAACGACGTCCCGGCGCCGAGCACGGTGATCAGTGGTGTGCCACCGCAATTCGACGACCTCGTGCTGCGCGCGACCGCCCGCGATCCCGACAGCCGCTACCGCGACGCCCTCGACATGGGCGGCGACCTCGAGGAGATCGCCGCCGATCTGCGGCTACCGCCGTTCCGGGTGCCCGCACCGCGCAACTCCGCCCAGCACGCCTCGGCGGTGCTGCACCACAGCCGGTTACAGGATCAGCAGGTCACGACCGACACCGCGGCGCGTCCACCCGCCCAGATGCCGCCACCGGCGCCCGCACCGCGGCAGCACACGCGGGTCTACGACCGCCCCGACGGCGGATTCTCCGCTCCCGCACAGCATTTCGCCGGGATCGACATCGACGAGTTCTACTGGGCGCGTCAACGCGCCAAACGCGCACTGCTGATGTGGGTGGTCGCGGTGATCACCCTGGCCGGGTTGCTGGCCGCGGGCGCATGGGTCCTCGGCAGCAACCTGACCAACCTGCTCTAGTCGCGGAGCATCTCCGCGACCAAGAACGCCAGCTCCAGGCTCTGCTGCGTGTTCAACCGCGGATCGCACGCCGTCTCGTACCGGCCGGCCAGATCGGTGTCGGAGATGTCCTGGGCGCCGCCGAGGCATTCGGTGACGTTCTCGCCGGTGATCTCGACGTGGATGCCGCCCGGGTGGGTACCCAGCGCGCGGTGCACCTCGAAGAACCCCTGCACCTCGTCGACGACGCGGTCGAAGTGGCGGGTCTTGTACCCGGTCGAGGACTCGTGGGTGTTGCCGTGCATCGGATCGCACTGCCAGATCACCTGGTGGCCGCTGGCCTGCACCTTCTCGATGATCGGCGGCAGCAGGTCACGCACCTTGCTGTTGCCCATCCGGGTGACCAGCGTGAGCCGGCCCGGCTGGTTCTGCGGATCGAGGCGCTCGACGTACTCGACGGCCAGTTCCGGTGTGGTGGTCGGCCCGAGTTTGATACCGATCGGGTTGGCGATGGTCTCCACGAACGCGATGTGCGCGCCGTCGAGTTGGCGGGTGCGCTCACCGATCCACACGTAATGCGCCGACAGGTCGTACAGGCGCGGCTCCGGAGCGTGGGTGGGGAACTCGTCGGAGAGCCGCAGCATCGCCCGTTCGTAGTCCAGCACCAGCGCCTCGTGGCTGGCGAAGATCTCGGCGGTCTGCAGGTTGCGGTCGTTGACCCCGCAGGCGCTCATGAAGCGCAGGCCGCGGTCGATCTCCCCCGCCAGCGCCTCGTAGCGCGCGCCCGCGGGCGAGGTGCGGACGAACTCGCGGTTCCAGTCGTGCACCCCCTGCAGCGACGCCATCCCCGACGAGGTCAGCGCGCGGACCAGGTTCATCGCGGCGCTGGCGTTGGCGTAGGCGCGGACCAGTCGTGACGGATCGTGCTGGCGGGCCGCGGCATCGGGGGCGAATCCGTTGATCATGTCGCCGCGGTAGGACTTGAGCCCCAGCGCGTCGATGTCCGACGACCGTGGTTTGGCGTACTGGCCGGCGATGCGGGCCACCTTGACCACCGGCATGCTGGCGCCGTAGGTCAGCACGACCGCCATCTGCAGCAGCGTGCGGATGTTGGCGCGGATGTGCGGTTCGGTGTTGTCGACGAAGGTCTCGGCGCAGTCGCCGCCCTGCAGCAGGAACGCCTCCCCGCGCGCGACGTCGGCGAGCTGAGCCTTGAGCTTCTCGATCTCCGAGGGCACCGTCACCGGCGGCACGCTCTCGAGCACGGTGCGCATGGCCTTGGCCGCGTCGGCGTCCCAGCTCGGCTGCTGCAGCGCCGGCTTGGCCAGTGCGGAGTCGAGGCGCTGACGCAGCTCATCCGGCAGCGGCGGCAGGTCGGGGAGCTGGTCGATGGGGATGTCGACGGTCCAGTTCACCCGTTCATGGTAAGTCAGCGCCGGGTCCGGCCGTCCATCCGCGCTGTTCCGGTCATGACCTGGTAGCGCAGCAGGTTGTGGCGTGCGTCGACGAGCGCATCGTGGGAGTCGCGCGGTCGCGCGGGCATCCGCGGACACCCGGAGTCCTCCCAGAGCTGCCGTAACTCACGGGTGAACCGGGGTATCGCGGGCGGCAGGGCGGTCATGGCGCCCCACAGCTGGCAGAGCACCACGTGGTCGTAGGCGCCGACCCACGCCCAGAGCTCGATCGGCTCGTCACCGTCGATGCCGAAGAAGTCCTCGAGTTCGGACCGGATCTCGCGGCGGGAGCGCCACGATTTCGACGCGGGCGACGGCAGCTTCGGCAGAACGTTCTTGCGCACCCAGCTGCCCGCGCGCTCCGGGTCGAACTCGGTGGACACCGCGTAGTACTCGCGGCCGTCCTCGGCGGCCACCCCGATCGAGATCAGCTCGATGGTGCGGCCGTTGTCGATGAACTCGGTGTCGTAGAAGTAGCGCATCTAGACGGCTGCCTTCTCGACAGGGTTGCCGGGGTCAGGGGCCTTCTGCGGGGCGGGTGCGGCGTGGATCTCGCGGTCGAGCTGTTCGTCGACCTTCGCGTCGTCGGGAAACCGCGGCATCCCGGCGACCGCGTCCTGCAGCCACAGCTTGGCCTGCACGACCGGCCGGCGCAGCCAGCGCTCCCGCTCCAGCGCCCGGTGCATCTTGCGCGGCCGGTTCGTGTAGCGCCACCGCGCCCACGGCGCGTGCGGACGCGACAGCCGCACCGCCCCCACGATCAGCAGAGGCGTGATGAACATGCCCACCAACCCGGTCCACACCTTTCCCTTGGCAAGCACCACCATCGCGAGCATCAGCGTCCCGACGGCCAGCGCGATCACGCTCGCGCGCGCCGCGATGCTGTGGTCGTCGCGCCAGATGCCGACATCGAAGAACGACAGTGGATTGAACCCGAGAATGAGCAGTCCCGCCACCGCGACGGCGGCGAAGACCGCATCGACCGAGGTGCGGCCGTCCTCGGACCAGTACACGTCCGACAGGTGCAGGATCAGGGCGTACTCGTCGAGCACCAGCGCGGCGCCGATCCCGAAAATGGTTGCCGCCACCGTGAACTCGGGTACCCCCCCGTTGACGGCCAACGTGACCATGGTGAGCCCCGACACCATCACCAGGATCACGCCGATCACGACGTGATGGATGTGCATCCCACCGGCGCCGGCGATGTTGCGGGGCTGCCACCACTTGCGGGGGGCGGTGCTGCCTGCGTGGCTTCGGATGTAGCGCACGATCGTGCGCGTCACGAAGAAGGTGAGGATGAAGGCGACCAGGCAGCACAACAGCGGCAGGCGATCGAGGGTGAGGAAGTCCAGCTGCAGGGTCAGGTGCACGGTCGAAAACTTACGCCGACCTGCGCGTGGCGCGACCGGGATATCGGCCGACGCGCCGAAGCCCCCCGATACTCTGGTGGCGACATGAGTACACGGCGGTCGCCTGCTTGGGCGCCAACCCTCGCATGGCGGACGTTCTGCCTCCTCACCCTCGCCGGGTTCGGCTGGGCCGGCTGGCGGCTGCTCGGGCACGCGCCCTACCGCATCGACATCGACGTCTACCGGATGGGCGGGCGAGCCTGGCTCGACGGTGACCCGCTGTACGCCGACGGCGCGATGTTCGCCACCCAGGGCGGCCTCGACCTGCCGTTCACCTATCCCCCGCTCGCCGCGACGGTGTTCTCGCCGTTCGCGCTGATGTCACTACCGGCGGCGAGCGTGGTGATCACCGCGATCACGCTGCTGCTGCTGGTCGTCGCCGTGCTCATCGTGCTGACCCGCCTCGACGTGTGGACACCGGGCCGGCGGGTGTGGCTGGCCGCGGCGATCGTGGCAATCGCGGTGATCCACTTCGAACCGATCGAGGCCAACTTCAGCTTCGGCCAGATCAACGTCGTGCTGATGACGCTGGTCATCGCCGACTGCGTACCGCGCCGCACCCCGTGGCCGCGCGGGGTGCTCCTGGGCGTGGCGATCGCACTCAAGCTCACTCCGGCGGTGTTCCTGCTGTACTTCCTGCTGCGCCGCGACACCCGCGCCCTGCTGGTCACCGCCGCGTCGGCGGTCACCCTGACCGTGCTCGGTTTCGCGCTGTCCTGGCGCGACTCCTGGGAGTACTGGACCGAGACGGTGCGCAACACCGACCGCATCGGCACCGCCACGCTGAACACCAACCAGAACATCGCCGGGACGCTGGCGCGGCTGGGCCTGGGCGAGGACCTCCGGTATCTCCTCTGGGTGGCGGCGTGCTTCGCCGTGCTGGCGGTGACGGTGTGGGCGGCGACCAGGGCACTGCGCGCCGACGAACCGGTGCTCGCGCTGGTGTGCGTCGCGGTGTTCGGGTTGGTGGTCTCACCGGTGTCGTGGTCACACCACTGGGTGTGGTCGCTGCCCGTGGTGGTGGTGTCGTTCGTGGTGGCCTACCGCACCCGGCACGTCCCGCTGGCCGTCGCGGGCGCGGTCGGCTGCGCGCTGATGGTGTGGTCGCCGATCACGCTGCTACCCGAACACCAGGAGACCTCCGCGCCGCTGTGGCGGCAGCTGGTCGGCGGGTCCTACGTGTGGTGGGCGCTGCTGGTGCTCGTCGCCGCCGGCACGCTGTCCGCGCGGCTCACGCACCGCCCCGATCCGGCCGAACCGGTTCAGCCGGCGGCGGCCTCGGGCAGTCGCGCGGCCGGCTGAGCGACCGCGGTGCCCTCCTTGACGTCGGCGGCGTACAGGTCGACGTACTCCTGACCGGACAGGCGCATCAGCTCGTACATCACCTCGTCGATGACGGCCCGCTCGATGAAGCGGTTGCCCGCCAGCCCCTCGAACCGGGTGAAATCCATCGGCTTGCCGAATTTGACCTCGACCTTGCCGAACCGCCACATCTTGCTTCCGGGCGGGTTGACGACGTCGGTGCCGATCATGGCGACGGGGATGACGGGCATCCCGGTCTCCAGGGCGAGGCGGGCCAGCCCGGTCTTGCCCTTGTACAGCCGGCCGTCGGGTGACCGGGTGCCCTCGGGGTACATGCCGAGCAGTTTGCCCTCGGACAGAATGCGCTGGGCGGTGGTCAGTGCACTCTTCGCGGAGTCGGCGTCGGTGCGGTCGATCGGCACCTGGCCGGCGACGGTGTAGAACCAGCGCTGGAACCAGCCCTTGAGGCCGGTACCGGTGAAGTACTCGGCCTTGGCGAGGAACGTGATCCGCCGGCTCACCACCAGCGGCAGGTAGAAGCTGTCGGCGACGGCCAGGTGATTACTGGCCAGGATCGCCGCACCCGAACGGGGAAGATGTTCGAGGCCTTGCACTTTGGGCCGACCGAACAAGGTCAGCAGCGGGCCCATGAAGATGTACTTGAACAGCCAATACCACATGGACCCTCCGCAATCGGCCGCACCGGACGGTGCTCTGCGACAACCTTACCCAGGCACTGAGGACTCGACCACAAACGCGGACGTCAGTCCTCGACGGTCACCGGGATGTGCTGGTACCGGCCGGGCGCCTCGGGCTGCGGCGGCTCGGGAGGCGGCTCGGGTGAGGACGGCGGTGTCGGATCCGTCGTGGGGGTGGCCGCGTCGTCGACGAGCGCGCGGGCCAGGTCGAGCAGCGCGACGCTGTGTTCGGCCAGCACGTCGAGCAGCGGGTGCTGCTGCCCCTGCGCCAGCGCGGCCAGTGCGCACACCGGGCACCACACCTGCTGACAGTTGCCCGCGCGCTCGGCGCCTGCGGCCGCCCTGGCCGCCGCGAAACGGATGAACGGGTCGACGCGCTCGAGGATCGTCTGGGCGAGCGCCTTCAGCTCGGGACCGAGCTCGGGATGATCAGCGGTCACGCCGGCCACACCTCCGGATTCGGGCGAAATCGCACGGTCAACTCGCTTCCCCGCAGTGCGGCGTCGGTGACGATGCATCGGCGCAGCACGGATGCGAGTCGGACCCGGCGCCGCATACCACCTGCGCCGATGATCAGGTCGTCGTCGACCCGGCCCAACTTGAGTTCGCCGGGATCGACCTGCGGCAACTCTAACCGCAGTCGGTACACCGCATCCAGACCGGTTCCCGACTCGCGGTCGACCACCGGCCGCACCGGTGCGGGCGGGGCCCCGCCGTCGCGCCTGCGGGCGGCGTCGAGCAACTCCCCGAGCGCCTTGGGCCCGATCGGCTCCCCCGCGAGATGGGGCACCAGCACCAGCGCCACGTCGCCGATCACGGTGTCGAGGCGGTCCAGCACGGTCTTCTGCTCGGCGATGCGCTCGGCGTACCAACCGAATGCGGGATGTTCGGGCAGGTTCCGGTACTCGAACGAATCATCCTGCAGCAGAACCTGATTGACGATCAGCTCGGCGACCCGCACTCCCATCAGCGACAGTGCACCCAGCGTGCGAGAGGCCTCGGCGGCGACCACCCGCTCGGGGGTCAGCACCAGATGCGCACCGACCTGCGCCTCGTCGGCGAGCAGGGCGGTCAGCCGCTGCGCCGCCGCGTCGATCCGCTCCACGAGGTCGACCATCGCGGCCGACGCGGCATCATCGGCGCCCCGGGACAGGCGGCGGTGCCGCGGCCACGCACGTTCGAGGTAGAGCGCCAGCGTGCCGGGCAGGGTCAGCATGCGCAGCGCGTCGGCGGTGGAAGCGCAGTCGACGACGACGTGCTCCCACTGCCCGCTGGCCGCGAGTTCGGCGACCTCGTGCAGCCCGAGCACCTCCTGCACACCGGGCAGCGCCGAGAGTTCTTCGGGCGCAACATCTCCGAGATCGGAGTCGGGGAACTTCGCGGTCACCGGACCGGCGATCTCGCGCCATCGCTCAGTGAGTAGGGCCAGCGTGTCCAGGGCCAGCGCGTCGAGCGAGCCACCCGCGTCGGGCAGGCCCGCGTCGAGGTCGGCGAGGATACGGGTCGGCTCCCGGCGACCGGTCGGGGTGACCGTCACCCCGAGCACGTCACCGGTCGAATGCGCCTGATCGGTCGACACGATCAACACCCGGGCGCCCGAGCGAGCGTCGCGTACAGCGGTCGCCGTCGCGAGCGTGGACTTGCCCACCCCGCCCTTGCCGACGAACAGGCTGATGCGGGCGGGCGTGCCGACCGGGTTCACTCAGCCTCGGCCCGCTTCTTCAGATCTTTGAGCGCGGTCTCGGTCAGCCTGCGCTCGGCCTTGCGTTTGAGCAGGCCGATCATCGGGATCATCAGGTCCACGGCCAGTTCGTAGGTGACGTCGGTACCCGACCCCTTCGGGGTGAGCCGGTAGGCGCCCTCCAACGACTTCAGCAACGAGCTCGAGACCAGCGTCCAGGTCACCGACTTGCGGTCGGCGGGCCACTCGTAGGCCAGCACCATGGTGTCCTTGAGCACGGCCGCGTCGAGCACCAGGCGCGCCGTCTTGGGATAGCCCTCGTCATCGGTGTCGAGCACCTCGGTCTCCCGGTACTCCTTGACCCAGTCCGGATAGGACCCGATGTCGGCGATCACGTCCATCACCGTCGCAGGATCGGCATCGATGTAAATCGTCTGCGCCGTCTTGTCCGCCACGTGCCCCGCCCTCCTCGAGCCGAAATGTACCCTCGCGTTCGCGGCTGAACCCACCGTCAGGCCAGCCGCGACACCCCCACCGGCCGCGCCGCCTCGAGGGTCCGCTTGAGTTCGAACGCCATCTTCTTACCCGCCACCCGCCGGTCGTGGTTGACTTTGGCGAGCTTCATCCTGGCCAGCTCGCGGGCCGAGGCGCCCGCGGGTTCGGCGTGCAGGAAGTAGTGCAGGATCACCCCGTCGAGCGAGGGTTCCAGCCACACCTCCATGGTGCCGATCAGCGCCCCGGTCACCGTCCAGCGGTGTCCGACGGGGCCCCGGTCCTCGACGACGGTCAGCCGCAGGTCCGGCCACCAGCGCCGCCAGTTGGCCGGTTCGGCGACCGCGCGCCCCACCTCGGCGGGGTCGGCGGCAACGAACGTCTCATCGGCGATCTGGATGCTGTTCATCGTCTCCCAAGCTTCACACACAGGCCCGTGCCGTGCCCCGGCGGCCGACTACGCTGAACGCGTGCCCGAGTTCAGTGTGCCCGCGCCGTTCACCGTAGGAGAGGGCGACACCGTCGTCAGCGCCGTCTTCGACCACGAGCGCAGCGACCCCGACCACGTCATCTTCCGCAGGCTGGTCGACGGCGCCTGGCGTGACGTCACGTGCGCGCAGGCGGCCGCCCAGATCCGTTCGGCCGCATTGGGTCTGATCGCTTCAGGCGTGCAGCCCGGCGATCGGGTGGCGCTGCTGTCGGCCACCCGGTACGAGTGGCCGATCATCGACTTCGCGATCCTCGCCGTCGGCGGCCTGACCGTCCCGATCTACGAGACGTCCTCGGCCGAGCAGGTGCGCTGGGTGCTCTCGGATAGCGGTGCGGTGGTGGCGATCGCGGAGAACGACTCCCACGCCGAGAAGATCGAGGCGCTGCGCGCCCAACTGCCCGACCTGCGTACGGTGCTGCGCATCGAGGGGTCAGGCACCCCGGCGCTCGAGGCGCTGGCCCAGGCCGGCCGTGACGTGCCGCCCGAAGAGCTCGACAACCGGCTCGCGGGCCTGCGCTCGGCGGATCCGGCCACGATGATCTACACCTCCGGCACCACGGGTAAGCCCAAGGGCTGCCAGCTCACCCATTCGAACCTGGTCTACGAGATCCGCGGCGCCAAGAGCTGCTTCCCCACCCAGCTCGCCAAGGGTGAGCGGATGCTGGTGTTCCTGCCGCTGGCGCACGTGCTGGCCCGCGCGATCACGATCGCCGCGTTCGCCAACAAGGTCACCCTCGGCTTCACCAGCGACATCAAGAACCTCGTCCCCACGTTCGCGGTGTTCCAGCCGACGCTGGTGGTGTCGGTGCCGCGCGTGTTCGAGAAGGTCTACAACACCGCCGAACAGAACGCCCGCAACGACGGTAAGGGGCGCATCTTCGACATCGCGGCGGCGACGGCGATCGAGTACAGCAGGGCGCTGGATGCCGGCGGGCCCGGGCTGCTGCTGCGCGCCAAGCACGCGGTGTTCGACCGGCTGGTCTACGGCAAGCTGCGCGCCGCGCTCGGCGGGCAGTGCAACGCCGCGATCTCCGGCGGCGCACCGCTGGGCGCCCGGCTCGGCCACTTCTACCGCGGCGTCGGGCTGACCATCTACGAGGGCTACGGGTTGACCGAAACCAGCGCCGCGATCACGGTCAACCGCGTCGGCGACATCAAGATCGGTTCGGTGGGCAAGCTGCTGCCCGGCAACAGCATGCGGCTCGGCGAGGACGACGAGCTGCTGGTCCGCGGCGGCGTGGTCTTCAAGGGCTACTGGCACAACGACGAGGAGACCGCGAAGGTCTTCACCGACGACTGGTTCCACACCGGCGACCTCGGCGCGATCGACGCCGACGGCTTCCTCACGATCATCGGCCGCAAGAAGGAGATCATCGTGACCGCGGGCGGCAAGAACGTCGCCCCCGCCGTCCTGGAGGATCAGCTGCGGGCGCACCCCCTGATCAGCCAGGCGATGGCCGTCGGCGACGCCCGGCCGTTCATCGGCGCCTTGATCACCATCGACCCCGAAGCGTTCGAGGGCTGGAAGCAGCGCAACGGCAAAGACGGCGGGGCGACCGTCGGCGACCTCGCCACCGACCCCGACCTGGTCGGCGAGATCGACGCCGCGGTCAAGGAGGCCAACCAGGCGGTGTCCAAGGCCGAGGCGATCCGCAAATTCCGCGTCCTGCCCGTCGACTTCACCGAGGACACCGGTGAGCTCACCCCGACGCTGAAGGTCAAGCGCAAGGTCGTCGTCGAGAAGTTCGCCGAGGACATCGAGGCGATCTACGCCGGTTAGCCGCGGGCGACCATCAGTGAGACGAGGTCGAAGACGACGGTTGCCGCTGCGACACAGGTGATCTCGGCGTGGTCGTAGGCGGGGGCCACCTCGACGACGTCCCCGCCGACGATGTTCAGCCCGTGCAGCCGCCGCAGGGTGCGCAGCAGCTCGCGGGCGGTCAGCCCACCGGATTCCGGAGTGCCGGTGCCGGGGGCGAACGCCGGGTCCAGCACGTCGATGTCGACCGACAGATAGACCGGCGCATCCCCGACCCGGCGACGGATGGTGTCCACCACCGTGTCGACACCCAGTTCGTCGAGGTCGCCCGCCCGGATGATCCTGAACCCCATCTCGGCGTCGGCGCGCAGGTCCATCCGGTCGTAGATGGGTCCGCGGATGCCGACGTGGATCGAATGGTCCTCGATGAGCAGACCCTCCTCGAACGCACGCCGGAAGATCGTGCCGTGGGTCACCGGCGCGTTGAAGTAGGTGTCCCAGGTGTCGAGGTGGGCGTCGAAGTGCACCAACGCCACCGGACCGTGTACGGCGTGCAGGGCGCGCAGGTTGGGCAGGGCGACGGTGTGGTCGCCGCCGATCGACACGATGCGCCGGTTGCCGCCGCCGAGGATGTCGGCGGCGTGGTGCTGGATCTGCCTGCACGCCTCGGCGATGTCGTACGGCGTCACGGTGACGTCGCCTGCATCGACGATCTGCACCCGCTCCAGCGGCGCGACGTCGAGTTCGACGTGGTAGCCGGGCCGCAGCGTGCGGGCGGCCTGGCGGACCCCCATCGGGCCGAAGCGGGCGCCCGGTCGGTAGGAGGTGCCGCCGTCGAACGGCACCCCGAGGATCGCGATGTCGTAGTCGCCGACCTCACTGATGTCGGCGATGCGGGCGAAGGTGCTCTTGCCCGCGTAGCGGGGTACCTCGGTGGCGGGTACGGCGCCCAGGATGTGGTCGGTCATGCGACGACCATGCCCTCCCTAGAGCAGTTCGGCCAGGCGGGCGGCGCGGGTCGGCCACTGCCAGTTCTGCAGCGTCCACTGCCGTCCCGCGGCGCCCATGGCCGCGGCGCGGACCGGATCGGCCAGCAGATCGCCGACCGCGGTTCCGATCGCGTCGACGTCGGTGCCGTCGACGACGATTCCGGTCTCCCCGTCGCGGACGGTCTCCGGGGCACCGCCGGAGCGGCCCGCCACCACCGGCACCCCGCTCGCCGAGGCCTCCAGATAGACGATCCCGAGCCCCTCGACATCGAGGCCGGCGCCGCGGGTGCGGCACGGCATCGCGAACACGTCGGCCAGCGCGTGGTGGGCGGGCAACTCCCCGCTGGGCACCCCGCCGGTGAACCGCACGTCGTCTGCCACCCCGTGCTCGTGGGCCAGGCGGCGCAGCGCGTCGCGGTAGGGTCCGCCGCCGACGATGAGCAGCACGGTGCCGGGCACCCGCCGCCGGATCGCGGGTAACGCCTTGATCAGCATGTCCTGTCCCTTGCGCGGGACCAGTCGTGACAGGCACAGCACCACCGGACGGTCGCCGAGGCCGTAGCGGCTGCGCAGTTCGGCCCGCGCGGCGGCGTCGGGGGCGAACCGGTCGGTGTCCACCCCGGGCGGCAGGTGCTCCAACGCCGCGCGCGGCCCGAACGCCGAGGCGAAGCGGCCGCGGGTGTAGCGGCTGACGAACGTGACCACGTCGGTGCCGTCGCCGATGCGGCGCAACGCCGTGCGCGCCACGGGCAACATCGACCAGCCCACCTCGTGGCCGTGCGTGCTCGCGACCACCCGGGCCGCGCCGGCCCGGCGGGCGATCGGGCTGAGCAGCGCCAGCGGTGCGGCCGCGCCGAACCAGACCGTGTCGATGCCGTGGGCGGCGATCAGACCGCGCATCCGGCCCGCCACCGACGGTTCGGGCAGCATCAGCGTGCCGGGGTGACGCACCACCTCGAATGCGGCGGCGCGGTCGTAGTCCGCCGCGCCGCGCCACGCCGGGGCGTAGACGCTCACCTCATGGACGCCCGCGGCCACGACCTGGTCGACGAACGCTTCGAGATAGTTCTGGATGCCACCGGCACGTGGCGGAAAGTCGTTGGTGACCAGCAGCACTCGGGACATCGGGACTCAGGCTAGCCGGGCGGCCACTGCCGCCACCCGGCCAGCACCTCGTCGACGTCGACGCCCAGGCTCTCGCGTACCGCGGTGGGGACGTCGACGTGGTCGGGTCCGCAGGCCGCGACGTACAGCGCGCGCAACCGCTGCGGCCCGTAGCGGTCGGCGACGTAAGCGGCGAACCGCCACGCCCGGTCGTAGGCCTGCGACCGCACCGGTCCCACGGCGTCGAGGTCGGCGTCGGTGGGCAGGGTGACGGTGGGATCGGGCACTGCGGCGGCCTCGGGCGTTCGGGCGACGTAGTCGGCGACCCCTTCGGTCAGCCAGCGCGGCGCGTCCGCGGCGGTCACGTCGCGGACGGCGTGGTGGAACAGTTCGTGGCGCAACACAATTCGCAGGTCGGCGTCGTTCATCCCGACGGCGCCCGGCGCGAACAGGATGCGGTCGGCGGTGGTGGCGGCGGCGATGTCGGCGCCTCCGCCCGCCAGGGCGGTGAACTGCGGGGACGAGGCCGTCGCGACGATGACGAGCTCCCGCCGCCAGTCCGGCCCCCAGAACCGGCTCACCGCATCGGTGGCGGCGGGCAGTTCGGCGGCGACGCGGGACAGCAGCCGGGTCGTGTCCGGGCCACCGAGGGCGACGAACTCCGCGCTGCGGCCGTCGGGCAGTTGCGTGGTGACGGCGGTGGGCCCGGGCTCAGCGGGTTCGGCGGCGTCCGGCGTCTGCGCGGTGGCCGCGGCCAGCGGGGGCGGTGCGGTCGGCCCTTCCGGCCGGTCGAGCAGCAGGACCGCGGACACGAACTCCGCCAACAGCAGAGCGAGGAGAAGCCGCCGAGGCTTGATGGCGGCCGGACCTAGTAGCGGCGGACGTTGTGGATCGGCGCGTTGTTCACCGGAGCCACGCGCACCGGGGTGCCGTAGGTGGAGGCGTGCACCATCATCCCGTCGCCGATGTAGATGCCGACGTGCGACGCATCGGAGTAGTAGGTGACGAGGTCACCGGGCTGCATCTGGTCCATCGACACCGGCTGTCCGCCACGCGCCAGCGCCTGGCTGGAGTGCGGCAGCGAGATGCCCTCCTGCTGGAAGGCCCACATGACCAGCCCGGAGCAGTCGAACGAGCTGGGCCCCGCGGCGCCCCACGAGTACGGCGAACCGATGCGGCTCAACGCAGCCTGGACGGCCACCGCGCGGCTGGCGCCACCGGGCGGCGGGGCGATGTCACCCGGCGGGATGGCCGCGGGTGGGGCGGCGAGCATACCCGGATCCGTCGGAGGCGCAGGCGGTGCGGCCTCCGGGCCGGGGGCCGGCGGTGCGGCCGGGGCGGGCGGCATGGCGGCCAGCGCCTCGCGCTGGCTGGGGGTCAGCGCCTCGTACTGGGACTTGACCACGGCGATCTGGGTCTGCAGACGGCTCTGCTTGTTCTGCAGGTCGGCGCGCACCTGGGCGGCCTGTTCGGCGGCGGTCTTGGCGTCGGCGGCCGATTTCGCGGACGCCTGCTCGGCGGCGGCGGCCCTGGTGGTGGCGTCGCGGAAGCCGGCCATCCGGGCGGCCATCTCGCCGGCCATCACGCGCTGCACCGAGAGCTGGTCGATGAACTGCTGCGGCGAACCGGCGGTGAAGATCGCGCTCATCCCGTCGGTGCGGCCACCCATGTACTGCGTGGCGGCCACCTTGTTCACCGCCGACTGGAAGTCCGCCAGCTGCGCCTTGGCCTGCTCGGCGGCGGCGAGGTCGGCGGAGTGCCGGGCCTCGGCGGCCTGCTGGGCGGCCAGTTTGTCGTTCAGGTCGAGCTGCGCCGAGTGCATCGCCTCGGTGGTCTGCTCGGCCTGCCGCGACAGGTCGTTGAGCTTTGCCAGCGCGTCGTCCGCAGGATCGGCGAAAGCACTGCCTGCCAGAACCGAGGAGAACACGGCCAGAGCCGCTATCGCACCGACGGCGGGTCGCTTAAGAACACGGATGCCCCACTGCGCGCGAACGAGCCTCAAGATGATTGCGTCCTTCAACTGGCGTAACGAGCCGCCTCGAACTGCTCCAAGGTCTCAGACAGGTTACGAAACGGCATCGGGCTTGTCCAACAGGAGATCCAAATTTAACAGGTGCCAAGTCCCCTTTCCGCCCTCACTCCACCGCCGTCGTAGATCAGGCAACGCCCGAATTGTTTTGCCGGTGAATCGGAACCAGACGCAATCTCGGTGCCAAACCCGCCTCGGCCAGCACTTCCAGGGCGCGGCGCTCGTCGACGAGCAACGTCTCCGGCACCCCCAGCAGCACACTCACGACACAGTCCTGACATCCCGGCCCGCGAACCGCGCAATCATCGCAGTCGATGGTCACCACATCCGGATTGCCGTCCGCCGCCGCGCCTGGATCCGCCCCGTGCGGTTGATAACCCTGAGCCATGTGGCCGTCCTCTCGATCGATGGTGCCCGCACGGTAACGGCGGCCACCGACACGTCCCGCCGCCTCGCGTCCGACCCGCGTGGCATCGCCGTCGTGTCGGTGCCGTTCCCTACGGTCCTCCCATGGGTCAGCGCAGCGGGGGTGCCGTCGGACCTCCGGCCGAACAGCTGTCGTTCGACATGGAGTCACTTTCGTTGCGCGACACCACATTCGTGGTCGTCGACCTCGAGACCACCGGCGGCCGCGCCACCGGCGACCGGCCCGACGCGATCACCGAGATCGGCGCGGTCAAGGTCCGCGGCGGTGAGGTGCTCGGCGAACTGGGCACACTCGTCGACCCGGGCCGCGCCATCCCGCCGCAGATCGTCGCGCTGACCGGCATCACCACGGCGATGGTGTGCGCCGCACCGCGGATCGAATCGGTGCTGCCCGCGTTCCTCGAATTCGCCCGCGGGTCGGTCCTGGTCGCCCACAACGCCGGCTTCGACATCGGGTTCCTGAAGGCGGCCGCCGAACAGTGCGGGCTGACGTGGCCGCGTCCCCCGGTGCTGTGCACGGTCAAGCTCGCACGCCGCGTCCTGACCCGCGACGAGGCGCCCAGCGTGCGGCTGTCGGCACTGGCGCAGTTGTTCCGCGCGAAGACCACCCCCACCCACCGGGCCCTCGACGACGCGCGGGCCACCGTCGACGTGCTGCACGGGCTGATCGAGCGGATCGGCAACCAGGGCGTGCACAGCTACACCGACCTGCGCGCCTACCTGCCCGACGTGACACCGGCACAGCGCCGCAACCGCAGGCTCGCCGAGGGTCTGCCGCACCGGCCCGGGGTGTACCTGTTCCGCGGCCCCGGCGACGAGGTGCTCTACATCGGCACGGCGGTCGACCTGCGCCGCCGCGTCGGGCAGTACTTCACCGGAGCCGACCCGCGGGCCCGGATGAAGGAGATGGCGTCGCTGGCCACCCGGGTCGACCACGTCGAGTGCGCGCACGAACTCGAGGCGGGCGTGCGGGAGCTGCGGCTGCTGGCCGCGCATGCGCCGCCCTACAACCGCCGGTCGAAGTTCCCGCAGCGGCACTGGTGGGTGGTGCTGACCGACGAGGCGTTCCCCCGGTTCTCGGTGGTGCGCGCACCGCGACACGGCTCGGCGATCGGGCCGTTCCGGGTGCGCGGCGACGCCGTCCAGACCGCCGAACTGCTCGCCCGCTTCACCGGGGTGCGGACGTGCACCGCCCGGTTGGCCCGCGCGGCCCGGCACGGCGCGGCCTGCCCCGAACGCGAACTGTCGCCCTGTCCGGCGCCCCGCGACATCGACGCGGCGGCATACGCACCCGCCCCGCACCGCGCCGCCGAGCTCATCGACGGCCGCGACGGCTCAGCGCTGGACGCGGTGATCGACGGGATCGCCGAGCTGGCCGCCGCCGACCGCTACGAATCGGCCGCACGCCTGCGCGACCACGCCGCCACGGGCATCGAGGTGCTCTGGCGCGGACAGCGGCTGCGCGCGCTGGCCGAGCAGACCGAACTGGTCGCCGCGCGCCCGGACGGGGCGGGCGGCTGGGAGCTGGCCGTGGTGCGGTACGGACGGCTGGCCGCCGCGGGCTGCGCCCGGCGCGGAGTGCCGCCGATGCCGGTGATCGATGCGCTGACCGCGGGCGCGCAGACGGTGCTCCCCGACGCGGCACCGCTGGGCGGGGCCCTGGTCGAGGAGACCGGACTGATCGCCCGCTGGCTGGCCGGTCCCGGCGTGCGCATCGTGCGCTGCGACCCCGGCTATGCCACCCCGATCGGGGCGGCGGGCCGCTGGCTGGGATGGGCGGATACGGCCCGTTCGGCGCGGCTGGCCGCCGAACAGGCCGACCGTTCAGAGCTTCTGGGTGAACCGCACCCAACGCGCGAGCAGCTTCTCGGCCGCCCCGGAGTCGATTGTCTCGGCCGCCCTGGCCAATCCCGCCTCCCAGGCAGGCACCCATTTGGCGTCGCTGGATAGGCCGGCATGGGCGACCATCGCACCCGCGGCGTTGAGCACGACGGCGTCGCGCACCGCGCCCTTGGCGCCGCCGAGCACCGCGCGCACCTCGGCGGCGTTGTGTTCGGCGTCGCCGCCGACGAGTTCGGACAGCTGGGCGCGGGCGAACCCGAAGGCCGCGGGGTCGAACGTCAACCGCTCGACGGTGCCCGCCTGCACCCGCCAGATCGTGCTGGTCGTGGTGGTGGTCAGTTCGTCGAGGCCGTCGTCGCCGTGCACGACCAACGCACTCGAGTTACGCGACGCGTACACCCCGGCCATCACCTCGGCCAGTTCCGCCCACGCGCAGCCGATCAGGCCGGCCCTCGGGCGGGCGGGGTTGGTGAGCGGGCCGAGCAGGTTGAACACCGTCGGCACCCCGAGTTCCCGGCGCACCACCGACGCGTGCTTGTAGGAGGGGTGGAAGTGGTTGGCGAACGCGAAGCCGATGCCGACCTCGGCCACACAGGCGGCCACCTGATCCGGCCCGAGGTCGATCCGCACGCCGAGCGCCTCGAGCGTGTCGGCCCCGCCGGACAGCGACGACGCGGCCCGGTTGCCGTGCTTCATCACCGGCACGCCCGCTGCCGCGACCACGATCGCCGCCATCGTCGACAGGTTGACGGTGTTGGCGCCGTCGCCTCCGGTGCCCACGATGTCGACGGTCTCGTTGCCGATGGTGTCGGTCGGGATGCGGCGCGCGTGCTTGAGCATCACGTCGGCCAGCTCGGTCACCTCCGCGGGCGTCGGCCGCTTCATCTTCATCGAGACCGCGAACCCGGCGATCTGGGCGGGGGTCGCCGCGCCGGTCATGATCTGGTCCATCGCCCAGCCGGCCTGTCCGGTCGCCAGGTTCTGTCCGGTGGTCAACCGCCCCAGGATCGACGGCCACGTGGGAGTATCAGTCACGCGCAGATGTTCCCACGACAGCTGGGAACTTCCCAACGGTCGCATCAGACCCGTCCGAACGCCACATATGACGAATAGGCGACCCGGGTGGAGTTCGACAACTACAAAGCGTCATACTTGCGGTGTGACGAGTGCTGTTGGGACCTCGGGAACCGCGATCACCTCGCGCGTGCATTCGCTGAACCGGCCGAATATGGTCAGTGTCGGCACCATCGTGTGGCTTTCCAGTGAGCTCATGTTCTTTGCTGGACTGTTCGCGATGTACTTCACCGCACGCGCCCAGTCCGGCGGCGAGTGGCCACCCCCGCCCACCGAACTGAACCTGGCGTTGGCGGTACCCGTCACGCTGGTGCTGATCGCGTCGTCCTTCACCTGTCAGATGGGTGTGTTCGCCGCCGAGCGCGGCGACGTCTTCGGCCTGCGCCGCTGGTACGTCGTGACCTTCCTCATGGGTCTGTTCTTCGTGCTCGGCCAGGGCTACGAGTACGTCCACCTCGTGCACGAGGGCACCACGATCCCCGGCAGCGCCTACGGCTCGGTCTTCTACCTCGCCACCGGCTTCCACGGTCTGCACGTGATCGGCGGTCTGGTCGCGTTCATCTTCCTGCTCGCCCGCACGAAGATGAGCAAGTTCACCCCCGCCCAGGCCACCGCGGCGATCGTCGTGTCCTACTACTGGCACTTCGTCGACATCGTCTGGATCGCGCTGTTCGCGACCATCTACTTCGTCCGATGAGCTCGGCAGAGATGAGCTCTCAGGATCCGCAGCCGACGAGAAGGGGTTCGATGACCAGCAAGTCCCGCCGACGGTTCCGCCGGCGTCTGTCGGCAGCGGTGCTGCTGCTGGCCGGACTTGGCGTCGCAGGTGGCGTCGCCGCCACGCTGACGCCCACACCGCAGGTCGCGGTTGCCGACGAATCGCAGTCGGCGCTGCTGCGCACCGGCAAGGAGCTGTACGACATGTCCTGCGTGAGCTGCCACGGCAGCAACCTGCAAGGCGTGGACGACCGCGGCCCCAGCCTGATCGGCGTCGGCGAGGCAGCGGTGTACTTCCAGGTCTCCACCGGCCGGATGCCCGCGCGGCGCAACGAGGCGCAGGCCCCCGACAAGCCCGCGGACTTCGACGAGGCGCAGATCGACGCGCTCGGCGCCTACGTGCAGGCCAATGGCGGCGGTCCCGTCGTTCCGCGCGACGAGAACGGCGAGATCGCCAACCAGTCCCTGATGGGCGACAACGTCGCCCGCGGCGGCGACCTGTTCCGCCTCAACTGCGCGTCGTGCCACAACTTCACCGGCCGGGGCGGCGCCCTGTCGTCGGGTAAGTACGCACCCGAGATCAAGGCCTCCCCCGCGCAGATCTACACCGCGATGACCACCGGTCCGCAGAACATGCCCAAGTTCTCCGACCGGCAGCTCTCGCCGGAGGAGAAGCGCGACATCATCGCCTACATC
The DNA here is from genome assembly GCF_001499965.1 of Mycobacterium sp. GA-2829. Classification (GTDB taxonomy): domain Bacteria; phylum Actinomycetota; class Actinomycetes; order Mycobacteriales; family Mycobacteriaceae; genus Mycobacterium. The sequence goes on along the minus strand of NZ_LQIT01000001.1, from coordinate 47,985 downwards.
GAGGAAGCGCGGAGCACACCGCCCCCCGGCGGCTACGGACTCGGCGGCTTCGGCCCGGTGTCCGAGGGTATGGCCGCGTGGATCATCGGCATGGTCGCCGTCATCGGTGCGGCGCTCTGGATCGGGGCACGGGCATGAGTGACGAACGGAAGGATGACGACGTGACGAGCACGCCGGGCGGCGCCCCCAAGGGCACCGACGCCCCCGGTCACGGCGGGGTGCCGGGTCAGCCGACCGACGCCGAACTGGCCGCGATGTCGCGTGAGGAACTGGTCGAACTCGGCGGTCGGCTCGACGGCGTCGAGACCGTCTACAAGGAACCGCGGTGGCCGGTCGCCGGGACCCGCGCCGAGAAGCGCGCCGAGCGTGGCGTCGCGACGTGGCTGCTCATCGGCGGCATCGCCGGTCTGCTCCTGCTGCTCGTCTTCCTGTTCTGGCCGTGGGAGTGGCAGCCGTACGGCTCCGAGGGCGAGTTCATGTACTCGCTGGCGACCCCTCTCTACGGTCTGTTCTTCGGCCTGTCGATCCTCGCGATCGGCATCGGCGCCGTGCTTTACCAGAAGCGGTTCATCCCCGAGGAGATCTCGATCCAGGACCGCCACGACGGCGCCTCCCCCGAGATCCAGCGCAAGACGGTCGCGGCCAACCTGACCGACGCCCTCGAGGGCTCGACGATCAAGCGCCGCAAGATGATCGGCGCCTCCCTCGGTATCGGCCTCGGCGCGTTCGGCCTCGGCACCGCGGTGGCCTTCATCGGCGGTCTGATCAAGAACCCGTGGAAGCCCGTCGTGCCCACGGCCGAAGGCCCCAAGGCCGTGCTGTGGACCTCCGGATGGACCCCCCGGTTCACCGGCGAGACCATCTACCTGGCCCGCGCGACCGGAAACACCGGCCACGGCGGCACTTTCGCGAAGATGCGCCCCGAAGACCTCGACGCGGGCGGTATGGAGACGGTGTACCCGTGGCGCGAATCCGATGGTGACGGCACCACGGTGGAGTCCAGCCACAAGAACACCGAGATCATCATGGGCGTGCGAAATCCCGTGATGCTCATCCGCTTCCGTCCCGAGGACATGTCCAAGGTCGTCAAGCGCAAGGGTCAGGAGAGCTTCAACTTCGGCGAGTTCTTCGCCTACACGAAGATCTGCTCGCACCTGGGTTGCCCGTCGTCGCTGTACGAACAGCAGACCCACCGCATCCTGTGCCCGTGCCACCAGTCGCAGTTCGATGCGCTGCACTTCGCAAAACCCATATTCGGTCCGGCTGCGCGTGCCCTCGCGCAGTTGCCCATCACCATTGACCAGGACGGGTACCTGGTCGCCAACGGCGACTTCATCGAACCCGTCGGGCCGGCATTCTGGGAACGGAAGACATCATGAGTGCACAGAGTGGTTCGAAGATGGCCGCCAGGCTCGCAGCCCAGGGTGACGCGATGGATTCGCGCTACCACCCGTCAGCGGCGGTCCGTAGACAGCTCAACAAGGTCTTCCCCACCCACTGGTCGTTCCTGCTGGGTGAGATCGCCTTGTACAGCTTCATCATCCTGCTGATCACGGGCGTCTACCTGACACTGTTCTTCGACCCGTCGATGGCGGAGGTCGTCTACGACGGCGTGTACCAGCCGCTGCGCGGTGTGCAGATGTCGAAGGCCTACGAATCTGCACTCGACATCAGCTTCGAGATCCGCGGCGGGTTGTTCGTCCGGCAGGTCCACCACTGGGCCGCGCTGCTGTTCGCGGCGTCGATCATGGTGCACCTCGCCCGCATCTTCTTCACCGGTGCGTTCCGCCGCCCCCGTGAGGCCAACTGGGTCATCGGCTCGCTGCTGCTGATCCTGGCGATGTTCGAGGGCTTCTTCGGTTACTCGCTGCCCGACGATCTGCTGTCCGGCACCGGCCTGCGCGCCGCCCTGTCCGGCATCACGATGGGTATCCCGGTCGTCGGCACGTGGATGCACTGGGCGCTGTTCGGCGGCGACTTCCCCGGCACGATCATCATCCCGCGCCTCTACGCACTGCACATTCTGCTGATCCCCGGCATCATGCTGGCGCTCATCGCGGCCCACCTGGCGCTGGTGTGGTTCCAGAAGCACACCCAGTTCCCCGGCCCCGGCCGCACCGAGAAGAACGTCGTCGGCGTGCGCGTCATGCCGGTGTTCGCCGTGAAGTCCGGTGCATTCTTCGCGATGACGGTCGGCATCCTCGGCCTGATGGGCGGTCTGCTGCAGATCAACCCGATCTGGGCGCTCGGCCCGTACAAGCCGTCGCAGGTGTCCGCGGGCAGCCAGCCGGACTTCTACATGATGTGGACGGACGGCCTGATCCGCTTGTGGCCGGCGTGGGAGTTCTACATCGGCAACTACACGATCCCGCAGCCGGTGTGGATCGCGGTGCTGATGGGCCTCATCCTCGGGTTGCTGACGGTGTATCCGTTCCTCGAGAAGAAGCTCACCGGCGACCACGCTCACCACAACCTGTTGCAGCGTCCGCGTGACGCACCGGTCCGCACCGCGATCGGCGCGATGGCCGTGGCGTTCTACATCCTGCTGACGTTCGCCTGCATGAACGACATCATCGCGCTGAAGTTCGACATCTCGCTGAACGCGACGACGTGGATCGGGCGTATCGCGATGGTGGTGCTGCCGGTGATCGTGTACTACACGACATACCGCTGGGCCATCGCGCTGCAGCGCAGCGACCGTGAGGTGCTCGAGCACGGCATCGAGACCGGCATCATCAAGCGGCTTCCGCACGGTGCCTACATCGAGCTGCACCAGCCGCTCGGCCCGGTCGACGGCCACGGCCACCCGATTCCGCTGGAGTACCAGGGCGCACCTCTGCCCAAGCGGATGAACAAGCTGGGCTCCGGAGGGGCGCCGGGCACCGGCAGCTTCCTGTTCGCCGATCCGATCGTCGAGCACGAGGCGCTGACCGAGGCCTCGCACGCCGCACACCGTCGCTCGCTGACCGCGCTCCGCGAACGGCAGGACGGCAACGGGTCCGCCGACGGGCACGGCAACGGCGACGGCGACGGCTCCAACGGTCACCACTAGATCGCAAACGACGGAACGGCCGTCGCGATCCTCCTCTGGGAGGTCGCGGCGGCCGTTTCGTCGTATCGGGGTCCACTCCCCTACCCCATCGGGGGGCGGGCTGAGCGTGAGGCTGAACCCACGCAGGCCCCCACTCGCACTTCTGCTGCATACTTTCAGCCTCGCGAACCCAAACCGCGTGTACCCAGCCGCAACCACGCGAGCCTCACCGCGAGACTGCACTGACGCAGGTCTCTACTCGCACTTCTGCTGCACAGCGTCAGCCTCGCGAACGCGAGCGCGAAACGACCGTCCTACACCAAGGGTTCGGTGAGCTCACGCAGCTGGCGCAGATACCACCACGGTGCTACCGGCATCGCCAGCGTGATCACCGCGGCCACCGCGTAGAGCACCCAGGCGATCGTGTCGTTGTCGACGGCCATCAGGTAGGTGGCGACACCGATCGCGACGTTCGCGGCGCCCATCGCGATGCCGAGCACCAGCGCGCACTGCAACCACAGGTGGTCGACCGGTCCACCCGGCTCATCGGGTAGGAAACGACCGGGTGCCGGCTGGGTGAGCGTGTTGACCGCACGGATCTTCTCGGTCGCGGGTTCGTCTGTGGCCGTGGATCGTTCGCGCGTGAGTACGACGGGCTCCGGCTCGGCCTGGGCGCTTCTCCTGGCCCGCAGCAGCAGCGGTACCGCGCCGACGATCACCACCGCCGACACCGCGATGACGGTGTAGAGCAGCCACGGCGTATCCCCGTCGGAGGCCGCGACGGGTTCGCTGCGGCCGAGTTCGGTGAGCGCCACGACGGCGGCCACGGCCGTACCCAGCACGCCCAGCCAGACGGCCGCGCAGACGCCGAGCAGGATGCGGTTGAGGTTCTCGGCGCCCACACCGGGTCCGGCGGGGGCGGGTTCGCTGTAGGTCATCAGCAGCTCGTCTGTGCAGCGTTGCCGTTGTTGGAGGACAAGACCGTTCCGTCGCTCGTCGTGATCGAACAGTTCAACTTGCTGACCAGGAACAGGCTCGACGCCTGCACCGATCCGACCTCGGACTGCGAGATCGGCGTGACCGTCAGCGACCAGGGGATGTACACGTTGCGCTGCGTGCGGCTCCGGCCCGACGCGTCGACGTAGGTGACGGTGATGATGTCGCCCGGCGCCTTGGTGCCGGTCACGGTGTACGTGACCTGGCGGGGGCCGGCCGGTGTGGTCGTCGTCGGCGGCGGCGGGGGCGTCGTCGTGGTGTTCTCGTCCTGCACCGGCGGCGGAGGTGTGGTCGTGGTGGTCGCCGGGGTGGCCAGCTGATCGGTGTCGGTCTGCGTCACCAACAGCGCCACCGACACCACCAGCGCGATGGCGGCGATGATCGCGGTGACGCCGACGACCCATGGCCAGCGCGGCGGGGACTGCTCGTCGGGGTCGACGACCGGTTCGTAAGTGTCGTAGTCGTACAGCGCCGCGTCCGCGGGCACATACGGCCCGCTGCTGAACTGCTCGGACTCCGGGGCGGAGTACGCCTGCGAGTAGAACTCGGTCTCACCCGTTGCGGCCGCAGGTTCGTCGGCCGGGCCGACCTGTTCGGTCGCATCGTCGGGTGCCGAGTGCCTGCCGCCCTCCCGCTCGGGCTGGTCCGGTCCCGGCGAGTCCGGCCCTGGGGGGTTCGGCCCGCTCATCTACGCCTATCCTTCTCGACTGCGTCACCGGCGCGGACTTCGGCCTGAACGGCGCACCGCACCTCGGCAACACTACCCAACGACAAGTGGCCGGCGACCGTCACAGCACGGTTCGCCGGCCAACTGTTGCCTGATTCGTGATCTTCTTCCGACCCGTGCGGACTCCCGGTCAGTGCTTCTCGGGGCCCCAGTGGTACTCGAAGACCAGGCCGGCGGCGGAGGCCAGGACGAACACGATGCCCGCGGCCATCAGCCACGGCAGCCACAGCGCGGTGCCCACGGCGGCGGTCGAGAACGACAGCGCGATCAGGATGGGCCACCAGCTGTGCGGGGCGAAGAAGCCGAGTTCCCCGGCGCCGTCGCTGATCTCGGCGTCCTCGTAGTCCTCGGGGCGGGTGTCCAGGCGCCGGGCGACGAACCGGAAGAACGTACCCGTGATGAGGGTCAGGCCGGTGGTGAGCACCAGCGCGGTGGTGCCCGCCCACTCCACGCCGCCGCCGCCGAACATGGCGGTCAGCGTGGCGTAGACGACGGCCGACAGCGCGAAGAACGCCGTCAGGAACTCGAACAACCTGGCTTCGATATGCATCGCGAAGTCCTACCTGCTCGCTTGGGGGGCCATCTCACCGCGCCGCGTGTCGAACGGCTTGGTCGTGACGGCGGTGGGCGACTGGTTGATGGCGATCAGCGCCTCGGCGTTGGTCCTACCCGCCCTGCGCTCATCGAGGTAGGCCTTGAAGTCGTTCGGCGGCACGACCCGGACCTCGAAGTTCATCATCGCGTGGTAGGTGCCGCACAGCTCGGCGCAACGACCGACGAAGGCACCGGTCTCGGTGATCTCGCTGATCTGGAAGATGTTGTCCGAGTTGTTCTGCTCGGGGTTCGGGTAGACGTCCCGCTTGAACAGGAACTCGGGCACCCAGAAGGCGTGTGCGACGTCGGCGGACGCGAGCCGGAACTCGATGCGCTTCTCCGAGGGCAGCACCAGGACGGGAATCTCCTCGCTGGTGCCGAGGATCTCGACGTCGTCGTAGGCCAGGTAGCTGCGGTCCTCGGGGTTCTGGCCCGCGATCGCACCGTGTTCGGTCTCGGCGGCGTGGGGCTCGCCCACGGCGCCTGCGCCCTCTTCGCTGGGGCGTGACGCGACGGCGGCATTGCGCTCCTCGTCGACACCGTCGTAGGACAGGGTGCCGTCGGCGAAGTTCACCTTGTTGTAGCCGAATTTCCAGTTCCACTGGAACGCCGTCACGTCGATGACGACCTCGGGGTTGTCCTCCTTGGCGACCATCCGCTCCTGGACCACGACGGTGAAGTAGAACAGCACCGAGATGATGAGGAACGGGATGACCGTGAGGACCAGCTCGAGCGGCATGTTGTAGCCGAACTGACGCGGCAGCTCGGTGTCGGTGGCCTTCTTCCGGTGGAATGCGCTCACCCAGAAGATCAGGGCCAACACGATCCCGCCCACGACCAGCGCGGCGATCATCGACCACAGCCACAGCTCACGGTTGAGATGCGCCTCGGGCGTGATGCCCTCCGGCCAGCCCAGCCCGATCACGTCTCTCCAGCTGCAGCCACTGAGCAGCAATGCGGTGGTACCCATAACCACCACCAGTGCGGCTTTGCGTGCCACCGCCTTCAGCCCGCGAGGGGTCACGTCGGCGCCTCCTAGAAGTCCACTGAGCCGACCGCTGTGCGGTCCATGCCACCGTTGAATACTACGCAGCGTAGACCACGCCCCGAAGACGGTCTCGACACACCCGACCTTTGTGTGCCGTCGCGCCCCATCGCCGGCGCATTGGGCATACTTGGCGCCGTGTGCGGACTGCTGGCGTATCTGAAAGACCCGTCCGCGGAGCCCTCTCCCGCGCTGGTCGGCGCGGTTTCTGGGGCGGCTGACCTGATGCGGCACCGGGGGCCCGACGAGCCGGGCACCTGGTCGGACGACACCACGGATCCGGGGATCGTGCTGGGGTTCAACCGGCTCTCGATCATCGACATCGCGCACAGCCATCAGCCGCTGCGCTGGGGGCCGCCGGAAGCACCCCAGCGCTACGTACTGGTGTTCAACGGCGAGATCTACAACTACCTCGAACTGCGCCGCGAACTGACCGACACCCACGGGGCCGCGTTCGCCACCGACGGTGACGGTGAGGCGATCATCGCCGCTTACCACCACTGGGGTCCGGCCGCGCTGTCGCGGCTGCGCGGCATGTTCGCGTTCGCACTGTGGGACACCGCTGAAGGTGAGTTGTTCTGCGCGCGCGACCCGTTCGGCATCAAACCGCTCTACCTCGCCAGCGGGCCGGGCGGCACCGCGGTCGGCAGCGAGAAGAAGTGCCTGCTCGCCGTCGCCGCCGAACTGGGCCTCGACACCGGGCTCGACGAACGCGCCGTCCAGCACTACACCGTGCTGCAGTACGTCCCCGAACCCGAGACCCTGCAGCGCGGCGTGCGCCGGCTGGAGTCGGGTAGCTACCTGCGGATGCGTCCGGGGCAGGCGCCGGTGGTGACCCGCTACTTCACCCCCCGCTTCGACGCCCAGCCGTTCCGCCCGGGATCGGAGCAGGCCCGCTACGACGAGATCACCGCGGTGCTCGAGGACTCGGTCGCCAAACACATGCGCGCCGACGTGACCGTGGGCGCGTTCCTGTCCGGAGGTATCGACTCGACGGCGATCGCTGCGCTCGCGATGCGCCACAACCCGCGGCTGATCACGTTCACCACCGGATTCGAGCGTGAAGGCTTCTCCGAGGTCGACGTCGCGGTCGCGTCCGCGGAGGCGATCGGCGCCCGGCACGTCGCCAAGGTGGTCAGCCAGGCCGAGTTCGTCGAGGCACTGCCCGCGATCGTCTGGTATCTCGACGAACCGGTCGCCGATCCGGCGCTGGTGCCGCTGTGGTTCATCGCGCGCGAGGCCCGTAAGCACGTCAAGGTGGTGCTCTCGGGTGAGGGCGCCGACGAGCTGTTCGGCGGATACACCATCTACCGGGAGCCGCTGTCGCTGCGCGCGTTCGACTATCTGCCCCGCCCGGTGCGCCGGTCGCTGGGCAAGGCCTCGGTGCCGCTGCCCGAGGGCATGCGCGGTAAGAGCCTGCTGCACCGTGGCTCGCTGACGCTGGAGGAGCGGTACTACGGCAACGCCCGCAGCTTCAACGACGCGCAGTTGCGCGCGGTGCTGCGCCGGTTCTCCCCGGAGTGGACGCACACCGACGTCACCGCGGCGCTCTACCGCGAGTCCGCGGGCTGGGATCCGGTGGCGCGGATGCAGCACATCGACCTGTTCACCTGGCTGCGCGGCGACATCCTGGTCAAGGCCGACAAGATGACGATGGCCAACTCGCTCGAGTTGCGGGTGCCCTTCCTCGATTCCGAGGTGTTCGCGGTGGCTTCACGGTTGCCGTACGAGCAGAAGATCACCCGCTCGACCACGAAGTTCGCGCTGCGCCGTGCGCTGGAACCGATCGTGCCGGCACACGTGCTCCACCGGCCGAAGCTGGGCTTTCCGGTGCCGATCCGGCACTGGCTGCGCTCGGGCGGCGAGCTGCTGGACTGGGCCTACGAGACGGTGACCGCGTCACAGACGGGGGATCTGATCGACGCCGATGCGGTGCGCACCATGCTCGACGAACACCGCACCGGCGTCAGCGATCACAGCCGCCGATTGTGGACGGTGCTGATCTTCATGCTGTGGCACGCCGTCTTCGTGGAGGGCAGTGTGACTCCCCGGATCGAGGAGCCCCACTACCCCGTTCAGCTCTAGGCCAACGCCGAGGCGATTTCCTTGGCCGCGTCCTCCCCGTAGGCGTCCTTCAGGCGCGTGACCCCGGCGTCCTTGTCCCAGGACCATTCCTGCGGGCCGGGCGCCTCGAGGACCAGGGTCGCGACCAGCGAGGCCAGCTGTGCGGCGCGCTCGAGGGTCAGCCCGGCGCTGCGGCCGGTGAGGAATCCCGCGCGGAAGGCGTCGCCGATGCCGGTGGGATCGGCCTTGTGGGTCTCGGGTACGACGTCGACGTGGACGAAGGTGCCGTCGCGGCCGACCAGGTCCACGCCCTTCTCGCCGAGCGTGGTGACCCGCAGCTGGATCTGCTGCATGACCTCGGCCTCCGACCAGCCGGACTTCTGCAGCAGCAGGTCCCACTCGTAGTCGTTGGTGAACAGGTAGGTGGCGCCGTCGATGAGCTTGCGGATCTCGTCACCGGACAGCCGGGCCAGCTGCTGGCTGGGGTCGGCGGCGAACGCCAGGCCCAGGCTGCGGCACTCCTCGGTGAGCAGGAACATCGCGTCGGGGTCGTTGGCGCCGATGATCACCAGATCCGGCGTGCCGGTCCGCTCCACCACGTCAGCGAGCTTGATGTTGCGCGATTCGCTCATCGCGCCCGGATAGAACGACGCGAGCTGGGCCATGTCGTCATCGGTCGTGCAGACGAAGCGGGCGGTGTAGGCGGTCTCGGAGACCAGCACGCTGTCGCAGTCGACACCGTGGGAGGTCAGCCAGCCGCGGTAGTCGTCGAAGTCCTTGCCGACGGCGCCGACCAGGGTCGGCTCACCGCCGAGGATGCCCATCGCGTAGGCCATGTTGCCCGCGACGCCGCCGCGGTGGATGACCAGGTCGTCGACCAGGAAGCTCAGCGACACCTTCTGCAGGTGTTCTGCGAGCAGCTGGTCGGCAAAGCGGCCCGGGAATCGCATCAGATGGTCGGTCGCAATGGACCCGGTCACCGCAATGGTCACGAACTGTCACCCTTCGTTTCGTTTCGACTACCCGACCCTAGTGTCCGGGCCTGGGAAACCGCGCCTCGAGACCTTCGTCCCCGGGCGGCGCATCGGTGGTGCGCTAACCTGCGTACAACCGCCCGCGCAGGTCGCCGCGATGTCACTGTAGACAGGCGACTGTTCTCACAATCCCTTGGAGCGACATTCTTGATGGCTGGCCCGTACCCCTATCCGGACTACCCTCAGCAACCGCTTCCGCCGCAGCAGGGCGCACCGCAACCCTATCCGGGTCCGGTGCCGTCGGCATATCCGGGCATGCTGCCGCCGCCGGTGCAGTACCCGCGGCGGAACCGAAAGAAACTAGTGTTCGCGCTGGTCGCGGCGATTCTGGTGGCCGTGGTGGTCGCCGGGGTGCTCGTCTTCGCCAGTCGTGACGACGGCGCCACGCAGACCGCGGGACCGCTGACCGACGCCAGGGCCCGCACGGCCATCCAGGGGTACCTCGACGCGCTGGCAGGCGGCGACGATCAGCAGATCGCCCGGCATGCGCTGTGCGGCCTGTTCGACGCGGTCACGGAGAAGAAGTCGGATCTCGCGCTGGCCGGTCTGGCCTCCGACGCGTTCCGCAAGCAGTTCAGTCGCGCCGAGGTGACGTCGATCGACACGATCGTGCCGTGGTCGGCGAATCAGGCGCAGGTGCTGTTCACGATGCGGGTGGCGCCGGCACGCGGGAGTGCCCGCGGCCAGCAGCCGCCCAACGAGGAGGAGCAGGCGGTCGCCCAGCTGCTCATCCGTGACGACGAGGTGCTGGTCTGCTCATACCTGCTGCGCACCGGCAGCCAGTACTAGCCGATCAGTTGAAGGAATCGCCGCAGGCGCAGGAGCCGGTGGCGTTCGGGTTGTCGATCGTGAAGCCCTGCTTCTCGATGGTGTCGACGAAGTCAATCGTGGCGCCCTGCACGTAGGGCGCGCTCATCCGGTCGACGGTGAGGTTCACGCCGCCGAACACCGCGGTCAGGTCGCCGTCGAGGGCCCGATCGTCGAAGAACAGGTTGTAGCGCAGGCCGGCGCAGCCGCCGGGCTGCACGGCGATACGCAGCGCCAGGTCGTCGCGACCCTCCTGGTCGAGCAGGGCCTTCGCCTTGGCGGCCGCGGCGTCGGTGAGAACCACCCCGTGGGTTGCGGTGGCGGTCGCCGACTCGTCCTGAACAGTCATTGCTCTCCCTTTGCATCCCTGCTGCTGGTTCATGGGGAACGCGCCGGCGTCCGCCGACGGTCCACTCCCTCAACGGTACCTTGCTTTCGCCCTATTCCCGGTGTGACTCCCGCCGGCCCGACGCCGCTCCCCCGGCAAGTAATCTGGCGGGTGTGAAACTGCTGGGCCGTAAGAACGATGACGAGGGACCCGAGGACGCTGCGGTGACCGCGGCTCCGGCACACGTCGAGACCGAAGCCGAAGCCCGTGAGCGCAGGACCGCCCCGAAGGGCAGGCCGACCCCCAAACGCGACGCGGCCAAGCGGCGCGGTCCGGTGGCGCCCGCCCCGCTGACCGCCGCCGAGGCGCGCAAACGCCGCAAGGAGCTGCGCGGGCCCAAGCTCAGCAAGGAAGAGCGCAAGGCAGAGAAGATCGAACGCCGCGCCTCGATGGCCGAGCGCCGCGAGAAGATGATGGCCGGCGACGACGCCTACCTGCTGCCCCGCGACAAGGGTCCGGTGCGGCGTTACGTCCGCGACATCGTCGACTCGCGCCGCAACGTGCTGGGCCTGTTCATGCCCGCCGCGCTGGCGCTGATCTTCGTCATGCTCGCGGTCCCGTCCATCGAGGTGCAGCGGCTGCTGTCCCCGGCCATGCTGGTGCTGGTCGTGATCATGATCATCGACGGCTTCATCGTGGGCCGAAAGGTCAACCGCATGGTCGACGAGAAGTTCCCCGGCAACACCGAATCGGGTTGGCGGCTGGGCTTCTACGCGGCCAGCCGGGCATCGCAGCTGCGCCGCATGCGCGCGCCGCGGCCGCAGGTCGAGCGCGGCGCCAAAGTCGCCTGAGGCGACCGGCGACGGTGCGCACGCTCGTACTCGGCGGCATCCGCTCGGGCAAATCGCAGTGGGCCGAAGCCGACATCGCTGCGGCGGCGCGAGGTCCCGTCCGCTACGTGGCCACCGGGGCCCGGGCCGATCGCGACGAGGAATGGGCGCGGCGGGTGAGCGCGCACCGGCGGCGCAGACCCGAGGACTGGTCGACCGTGGAGACCACCGACGTCGCCGCGGCGCTGCGCACTGATCCCGCGGCGCCGACCCTGGTCGACGACATCGGCGGCTGGCTGACCGCCGAGATGGACCGCTGCGACGCGTGGAACGGGGGCTCACCGGCGACCGGCGCCGACGCGCTGGTGGCCGCGGTCGCCGCGTTCACCGCTCCCCTGACGCTGGTCAGCCCGGAAGTCGGGCTGACCGTCGTGCCCGCCACCAGGGCGGGCCGCCTGTTCGCCGACGAACTCGGCACCCTCAACCAGAGGTTGGCCGCGACGTGCGAGCGGGTCGTGCTGATCGTGGCGGGCCAGCCGCTCACGTTGAAGGAGCCGTCGTGATGTTCGCCGATGTCGTGCCACCGGACGCCGGCGCCGCCGCCGAGGCGCAGGCCCGGCAGGGCCGGCTGACCAAGCCGGCGGGTGCGCTCGGGCGGCTCGAGGAACTCTCGGTGTGGGTATCGGCCTGCCAGGGGGTGTGCCCGCCGCGTCAGTTCAGCCGACCGCGGGTGGTGGTGTTCGCCGCGGACCACGGTGTCGCCGCGGCCGGGGTGTCGGCGTATCCGGCGGAGGTCACCGCGCAGATGGTCGCCAACATCTCCGCGGGCGGGGCGGCGATCAACGCGCTGGCCGAGGTGGCCGGGGCGGGTGTGCGGGTCGTCGACGTCGCGGTGAACTGCGACGAGCCGCTGACACCTGCGATCGGTGCGGTCAAGGTGCGCCGCGGCAGCGGCAACATCGCGGTCGAGGACGCGCTCACCGACGACGAGACCGAGGCAGCGCTCGAAGCCGGCCGACGCCTGGCCGACGACGAGGTCGACTCCGGCGCCGACCTGCTGATCGCCGGCGACATGGGTATCGGGAACACCACGGCGGCAACGGCTTTGATCGCGGTGCTGACGAACTCCGAACCCGTCGTCGTGGTGGGTCGCGGCACCGGCATCGACGACGCGGGCTGGGCGCGCAAGACCGCGGCGGTCCGCGACGCGATGTACCGCGCCCGCACCGTCGCGGCCGACCCCGTCGCGCTGCTGCGGATCTGCGGCGGTGCCGATCTGGCCGCGATGGCGGGATTCGTCGCACAGGCCGCGGTGCGGCGCACCCCGGTGCTCCTGGACGGTCTCGTGGTGACCGCTGCCGCGCTGGCGGCCGACCGGCTCGCCCCGGGGGCGCGGCAGTGGTGGCAGGCCGGGCACCGCTCCCCCGAACCCGGCCACACCCTGGCCCTCGACGGCCTCGGCCTCACGCCGATCATCGACCTGGGCATGCGGCTCGGTGAGGGCACCGGCGCGGCGGTGGCGCTGCCGGTGGTGCGCGCCGCGGTCGCCGCGCTGGCCGGGATGGCCACGTTCGACGAGGCCGGCGTCTCGTCGTGATCCGTTCCCTGGCAGGCGCTTTCGCGTTCGGAACCGTGCTGCCGGTACCCGCGTCGCGCATCGGGACACTGGGCCGCGGCACGCTGACCGCACTGCCCGTCGTCGGGATCGCGCTGGGCGCGCTGGCCGCGGCGGTGCTGTGGGCGGGTGCGTGGGCGTTCGGGCCGCACAGCGCGTTGACGGGCCTGCTGGCGGTGGCGGTGCTGCTGCTCGCGACCCGGGGCATGCACATCGACGGGCTGTCGGACACCGTCGACGGGTTGGGCTGCTACGGGGCGCCAGAGCGTGCGCTACAGGTGATGCGCGACGGGACGGCGGGCCCGTTCGGTGTGGCCGCGGTGGTGGTGGCGGTGGGCGCGCAGGCGTCGGCGTTCGCGGCGCTGCCCGGTGGGTGGCAGGGCGCGGCCAGTGTGGTCGCGGCGGTGACGGCGGGCCGGGCCGCGGCGCTGGTGGCCTGCCGGCGCGGGGTGCCAGCGGCGTCGGGCAGCGCACTGGGCGGCAGCGTGGCGGGCACCCAGCCGCTCGCGGTCGCGTTGGTGTGGCTGACAGTCGTTGCCGCACTTGCTGTTCCAGCGACCGAACGGCTCTGGCAGGGTCCGCTCGCCGTGGTGGTCGCGGCGGGTGTGTGCGCGCTGCTGGTCCGGCACTGTGTGCGCCGGTTCGGCGGCATCACCGGTGACGTGCTGGGCGCCGCGGTCGAGGTGACGACGACGTTGGTCGCCGTCGGCCTCCTGATCCGCTGATCGCTCAGTTGAGCCGCGACATCCAGCCGTGGGTATCGGCGAAGGTGCCGCGCTGGATGCCGGTGAGCGTGTCGCGCAGCGCCATCGTGATCTCGCCGGGTTCGCCGTCGGCGATGGTGAACTCACCGTCGTGGTGTTTGACGTGGCTGACCGGTGTGATCACCGCGGCGGTACCGCACGCGAAGACCTCGCTGATCTCACCCGCGGCGGCCTTCTTCTGCCATTCGTCGACGTCGATCTTGCGTTCCTCGATGCTGAACCCGGCGTCGGTGGCCAACTGCAGCAACGAATTTCGCGTGATCCCCGGCAGCAGCGACCCGCTCAGCTCGGGCGTCACCAGCCGGGCCGAACCCCCGCTGCCGAACACGAAGAACAGGTTCATCCCGCCCATCTCTTCGACATAGCGGCGTTCGATCGCGTCCAGCCACACCACCTGGTCGCACCCGTTCTCGGCGGCCTGCGCCTGCGCGAGCAGCGACGCCGCGTAGTTCCCGCCGAACTTCGCCGCACCGGTGCCGCCGGGGCTCGCGCGCACGTACTCGTGCGACAGCCACACGCTGACCGGTTTGATGCCGCGCGGGAAGTACGCCCCGGCGGGTGAGGCGATCAGCAGGTAGCGGTACTCGTTGGCCGGCCGGACACCGAGGCCCGGTTCGGTCGCGATGATGAACGGCCGCAGGTACAGCGACTCCTCACCGCCGGCGGGCGGCACCCACTGCTCGTCGATCGCGATGAGCCGCCGCAGCGAATCGAGGAAGACCTCCTCGGGCAGTTCCGGGATGGCGATCCGGCGCGCCGAGGAGCGCAGTCGGGCGGCGTTGGCCTCCGGACGGAACGACACCACCGAACCGTCGGCCCAGCGGTAGGCCTTGAGCCCCTCGAAGATCTCCTGCGCGTAGTGCAGGACGACCGCCGACGGGTCGAGCTGGATCGGGCCGTACGGGATCACCTGCGCGTTGTGCCAGCCGGCGTCGACGGTCCAGTCGATCGAGACCATGTGGTCGGTGTGGTAGCGGCCGAAGCCGGGGTTGGCCAGGATCTCGGCGCGTACCTCGTCGGTCGCCGGCTCCGCGTTGCGGTGAACGGTGAACTCGAGGGGGCCGTCAGTCATGGGAAGAATTGTATCTCCGGTGGCTAGCGGGTTTTCGCGGTGACGAACGGGGGCTTGACGACCTCGCACTCGACACGCCTGCCGCGCACGTCGACCTCGACGCGGGCCCCGTCGGCGATGTCGCGGTCGGTGTCGAGCAGCGCCAGCGCGATGCCCACCTTCAGGCTCGGCGAGAACGTGCCCGACGTCGTCGCCCCGACCGCGGTGTCCCCGTCGAACACGGTGAGGTCCGGCCGCAGCACGCCGCGTCCGACCGCGCGCAGCCCGCGCAGCAGTCGCCTCGGGCCTGCCTCCTTCTCGGCCAGCAGCGCCTCGCGGCCCCAGAAGGCGTCTTTGCGCCAACCGACCGCCCAGCCGCAGCGGGCCTGCAGCGGCGAGATCTCCGGGGACAGCTCGTGGCCGTGCAGCGGGTAGCCCATCTCGGTGCGCAGGGTGTCGCGGGCGCCGAGCCCGGCCAGCTCACCACCCGCGGTCCGCACGGCCTCCACCAGCGCGTCGAACACCGCCGGTGCGTCGTCCCACCGCGGCAGCAGTTCGTAGCCGTGCTCACCGGTGTAGCCGGTGCGGCAGACCCGCACGGTCATGCCGTTCAGGTCGGCGTCGGCGTATCCCATGTAGTCCATGTCGGTGGGCAGCCCAAGGCCGCCGAGCACCTCCGCGCTCTTCGGGCCCTGCACCGCCAGTACCGCGTAGGAGCGGTGCTCGTCGGTGACGGTGATCCCCTCGGGCGCACGGTCGGCCAGCGAGGCCACCACCGCGGCGGTGTTGGCGGCGTTCGGTACCAGGAAGATCTCGTCGTCGGAGACGTAGTAGGCGATCAGGTCGTCGATCACCCCGCCGGAGTCGTTGCAGCACAACGTGTATTGCGCCTTACCGGGCCCGATGCGGTTGAGGTCGTTGGTGAGCGCGGAGTTGACGTAGGCCGCCGCGCCCGGACCGCGCACCAGCGCCTTGCCAAGATGGCTGACGTCGAACAGTCCGACCGTCGTGCGGGTGGCGGTGTGCTCGCCGACCGTGCCCGCGTAGGACACCGGCATCAGCCAGCCGCCGAACTCGGCGAACGTGGCACCCAGCTCGCGGTGCCGGTCTTCCAGGGGGCCGTGCAGGGGTTCACTCACGCTTCACACCTTAGGGTGGTTTCTCGTGAGCACCGATCCCGGCTACCAGGCCCCCGTCGTCACCGTCAGTTCCTCCATCCCGCGTCGCGGTGTGGGCGAGGCCGTGCTGATCGTCCCGGTCGTCTCCCGCGGCGACGCGGCCGCGGTCCTCACCCGCGATCCGTTCCTCGCCGACGACGCCGTCCGCGAGATCGAGGCCGCCCTCACCGCGCTCGGCGCCACCGGCGGGGAGGGCCAGACCCACCGCCTCGTCGTGTCGTCGCTCCCGGTCGCCAGCGTGCTGACCGTCGGTCTCGGCAAGGACCGCGACGAGTGGCCCGCCGACACCGTGCGACGGGTGTCCGGCGTCGCGGCCCGCTCGCTCGACAAGGTCGCCGCGGTGTTGACGACGCTGTCGGTGCTCGACCTCGGCGCGGCGATCGAGGGTCTGATCCTCGGCGCCTACCGCTTCACCGAGTTCCGCAGCGACAAGACCGCACCGAAGGACGGCGGTCTGCGCGCGATCACGGCGCTGTCGAAGGAGTCCAAGGGCAACGCCCGCGACGCCGCGCAGCGCGCCACCGACATCGCGACCGCCGTCGCGACCGCCCGGGATTTCGTGAACACCCCGCCCAGCCACCTCTACCCCGACGAGTTCGCCAAGCGCGCCAGGGCGCTCGGTGAGTCCGCCGGGCTGACCGTCGAGATCCTCGACGACAAGGCGCTGGCCAAGAACGGGTACGGCGGCATCGTCGGGGTCGGCAAGGGGTCATCGCGGCCGCCGCGGATGGTGCGGCTGAGCCACAAGGGCGCGAAACGGAAGGGCAAGAAGGTCGCGCTGGTCGGCAAGGGCATCACGTTCGACACCGGCGGCATCTCGATCAAGCCCGCGGCCAACATGCACCACATGACCTCCGACATGGGCGGGGCGGCCGCGGTGATCGCCACCGTCGTGCTGGCGGCCAAGCAGAACCTGCCGATCGACGTGATCGCGACCGTGCCGATGGCCGAGAACATGCCGTCGGCGACCGCGCAGCGACCCGGCGATGTCCTCACCCAGTACGGCGGCACCACCGTCGAGGTGCTCAACACCGACGCCGAGGGCCGGCTGATCCTGGCCGACGCGATCGTGCGCGCGTGCGAGGACGAGCCGGACTACCTGATCGAGACGTCGACGCTGACCGGCGCCCAGACCGTGGCGCTCGGCTCGCGGACGCCGGGTGTGATGGGCAGCGACGCGTTCCGCGACCGGGTGGCGAGCCTGTCGCAGCAGGTCGGCGAGAACGCATGGGCGATGCCGCTGCCCGAGGAGCTCAAGGACGACCTGAAGTCAACGGTCGCCGACCTGGCCAACGTCAGCGGTTCGCGCTTCGCGGGCATGCTCGTCGCGGGCACCTACCTGCGCGAGTTCGTCGCCGACGGTGTGGAGTGGGCGCACATCGACGTCGCGGGTCCGGCGTACAACTCCGGCGGTCCTTGGGGTTACACAGGTAAGGGCGGCACCGGGGTGCCGACGCGGACGATGTTCGCGGTCCTGGAGGACATCTCCAGGGCGGGTTAGAGCACCCGGCCGCGGGCGGTGCTGCGCAACGCCTGCGGCAGCACCCGGGAGACGCCGTAGACGAAGTACGCCTCCGGCATCACCGGCCGGATCGCCTTGTTCGCCTTGACCGCCGCGACGATCGCCTTGGCCGCCTTGTCCGGCCCGTAGCGGCGCAGCGCGAACACCTTCTGCAGTTGCCCGCGCCGCCCGGCGACGTCGCCGGTGCGGTCGGCCGGGGCGTGGATGCGCGTGTCCCGGACGATGTTGGTGTTGACCGTGCTGGGGCAGATCGTGGTCAACCCGATCCCCGCCTCATCGAGTTCGGCGCGCAGGCAGTCGGAGAACATGTACACCGCGGCCTTGGACGTGCAGTAGGCGTTGAGCGACTGCAGCGGCGCGTACGACGCCATCGACGCGACGTTGACGATGTGGCCGCCGGTCCCCCGCTCGACGAGCCGGCGGGCGAACGCCCGGCAACCGTTGACCACACCGCCGAGATTGACGTCGAGCACCCGGTCCCACTGGTCGCGCGGGGTGTCGAGGAAGCGGCCCGCCTGTCCGACACCGGCGTTGTTGACGACGATGTCGGGCACGCCGTGGGCGGCGCACACCTCGTCGGCGAACCGTTCGACCGCGTCGGCGTCGGAGACGTCGAGGCGGTAGGCGTGCGCGGTGCCGCCGGCGGCCTCGATCGCGGCCGCGGTCTCTTTCGCCCTGGCCTCGTCGATGTCGCTGACGACCAGTTCTGCGCCTTCGCGGGCGAACGCCAGCGCGGTCTCACGGCCGATCCCGCTACCGGCACCGGTCACCGAAACCAGTGTGTCCGAGAAGTATTCGCCCGACTCGCCGACCCGGGCCCGGCGCAGTTCGCGACTGGCGGGCCCGCCGTCGACGTGCTCGGCGAGTTCGGTGACCGCGCGGGCGATCACCGGCGCGTGCGACATCGGCGACCAGTGGCCTGCGCGCAGTTCGCGGCGCCACAGCCGCGGCACCCACTGGCCGATCTCGTCGTACACATAGGGCCGGATGAACGCATCGCCGGTGTTGACGATCAACTGCACGGGCACCTCGACGGGCCGCACCGGGCGCGGCGAGAGGATCGAGCGGAAGTAGTTGGCGCGGTACACCTTCACGCTGCGCGCGGCGTCGGCGTGGTAGGTGTCCGAGTGCAGCAGCCGGTCGGCCGGCACCTTCTCGCCGACCCGCTGGTACTGGCGCAGTCCCTCGGCGATGAATGCGCGCACGAGCACCGGCGCCAGCAGCGGCACCGACAGCAGGATCATGTAGGTCAACCGGGCGAACTGGCTGAGCGCACGCCCGAGGCGGCGGATCCGGTAGGGCCGTTTGAGCCCGTCGATGACGTAGCGGTAGACGTGGTCGACGCTCGGACCCGACAGCGAGGTGAACGACGCGACGCGTTCGGCGGCCTCTGCGCGGGTCAGGTACTCCCACATCCCCGTCGAACCCCAGTCGTGGGCGACCACGTGGACGCGTTGTCCGGGCGCGACCGCGGCGGTGACGGCGGCGAAGTCGTCGGCGTAGTGCGCGGTGGTGTAGGCCGACGCGCGTTTGGGCGCCGAGGTGGGGCTGACGCCGCGGTTGTCGTAGCGCACGACGTGGAAGTGGTCGGCGAGTTCGGCGGCGACGCCGTCCCAGACGACGTGTGAATCGGGCCAGCCGTGCACGAGGACGACCGTGGGTCCGTCGGTGTTGCCCTGTTCGTAGACCGCGATGCGCGCGCCGTCGGTGCTGTCGACGAAACGGGGTGCGGGTCGGGACATGTGGCGGTTCACCCTTCGAGTTCGCGGCGGGCGGCGCGTTTGCGTTCGATACGCCTGCGGGCGTCATAGTCGCGCATGCGCTGCGGGTAGCCGACTTTCTGGACGTCGTAGACGGGGATCTTGAGTCGGTCGGACAGCTTCCTGGCACCCGAGTCTCCCCCGGCGCGACGCCTGGTCCATTCCCCGTCGGCGGCGACGAGGACGACGGTGACGTCGGTGACCGTGGTCTTCGGTTCGATGTAGGCCTCGACGCCGCGGTGTTCGGCCACCCATTGGCGCAGGTACTGGAGGTCGGCCGCGGGATTGCGGCCGTCGCCGCGCGCGGTGCGGCGCCCGCGCAACCTGTCGAACAGTCCCACGTCGTCCTCGGCTCTCGTCGGATCCCTCTTGATAGTGCCAGAGCGAGCTGTTGCCGAGTCTCTCGGCGAAAGCTGGGTATGAACGTGGAAGGATGGGGCGCGAGTTCGCCCACCCCTGCGACTGATCGTTCGAAGGAGCCAACACACATGGCCGTCTCTGTTCAGATGCCCGCTCTCGGCGAGAGTGTCACCGAAGGCACCGTCACCCGGTGGCTCAAGCAAGAGGGTGACACGGTCGAACAGGACGAACCCCTACTCGAGGTCTCGACCGACAAGGTCGACACCGAGATCCCGTCCCCAGCTTCCGGTGTGCTGCAGAAGATCGTGGCCCAGGAGGACGACACGGTCGAGGTCGGCGGCGAGCTCGCCGTCATCGGCGACGCGGGTGAGGACTCGGGTGAATCCTCAGACGAGTCTTCCGATGACGAGTCGGAGGAAGAGGACCAGGATGAGCCGGCCGCCGAGGAGGAATCCGAGAGCGAGCCCGAGCCCGAGCCGGAGCCGGAGCCCGAACCGAAGAAGGAGTCGAAGCCGAAGTCGTCAGGTTCGGCGACTCCGGTGAAGATGCCCGAACTCGGCGAGTCGGTCACCGAGGGCACGGTCACCCGGTGGCTGAAGAAGGTCGGCGACTCCGTCGAGGTCGACGAGCCGCTGCTGGAGGTGTCGACCGACAAGGTGGACACCGAGATCCCGTCGCCGGTGGCGGGCACGCTGCTCGAGATCATCGCCGAGGAGGACGACACCGTCGAGGTCGGCGGCGAACTGGCGCGCATCGGTGACGCCGACGAGGCCGACAGCGAGCCGGAACCCGAGCCCGAGCCCGAACCGGAACCCGAGCCAGAACCGGAACCCAAGCAGACCAAGCCCGAGTCGAAGCCGTCGGAGGAGAGCGCGCCCGAGCCGAAACAGGAGTCGAAGCCGGAGCCCAAGAAGGAGTCGAAGCCCGAGCCCAAGCAGGAGGAGGCCGAGTCCGGCGACGGCAGCGGTCCGTACGTCACTCCGCTGGTGCGCAAGCTGGCCGCCGAGCACGACGTCGACCTGGCATCGGTGAAGGGCACCGGCGTGGGTGGGCGCATCCGTAAGCAGGACGTGCTCGCCGCGGCGGAGGCGAAGAAGGCCCCCGCGTCGGACACCGAGGAGGCCGCCGAAGCCCCCGGCAAGACGCCGGCCGCCTCGACCGCCGGGCCGAACGCCAATGCTGCCGACGCCCCGTTGGCGCACCTGCGCGGCACCACGCAGAAGGCCAACCGGATCCGTCAGCTGACGGCGAAGAAGACGCGCGAATCCCTGCAGGCCACAGCGCAGTTGACGCAGACCCACGAGGTCGACATGACCAAGATCGTGGCGCTGCGGGCCAAGGCGAAGAACGACTTCGCCGAACGCGAGGGCGTCAACCTGACCTACCTGCCGTTCATCGCGCGGGCCGTCATCGACGCGCTCAAACAGCATCCGAACATCAACGCCAGCTACAACGAGGACAGCAAGGAGATCACCTACTACGACGCCGAGCACCTCGGCTTCGCGGTCGACACCGAGCAGGGTCTGCTGTCGCCGGTGATCAAGAACGCCGGCGACCTGTCGCTGGCGGGCCTGGCCCGCGCGATCGCCGACATCGCGGCGCGCGCCCGCTCCGGTGACCTCAAACCGGATGAGCTGTCGGGCGGCACGTTCACGATCACCAACATCGGCAGCCAGGGCGCGCTGTTCGACACGCCGATCCTGGTCCCGCCGCAGGCGGCGATGCTCGGCACCGGCGCGATCGTGAAGCGGCCGCGGGTGATCGTCGACGAGTACGGCAACGAGCTCATCGGTGTGCGGTCCGTGTGCTACCTGCCCCTGACCTACGACCACCGCCTCATCGACGGCGCCGACGCCGGTCGCTTCCTGACCACGATCAAACGGCGACTCGAAGAGGGTGCGTTCGAGGCAGACCTGGGGCTGTGACGCCCGGTGACTGACGCCGCCGCGATCGCGATAGCGGGCTCTTCGGGGCTGCTCGGTTCGGCGTTGGTCTCGGCGCTGCGATCCGCCGACCGTCGGGTCGTGCGGATCGTGCGCCGGGCCCCGTCGAACGCCGACGAGTTGTTCTGGAACCCCGACAGCGGCGACTTCGACCCCGGTGCACTGCGCGGGGTCGACGCCGTCGTCAACCTGTGCGGGGTCAACGTCGGGCAGCGGCGCTGGTCGGGCTCGTTCAAACAGAGCCTGCGCGACAGTCGCATCACGCCCACCGAGGTACTGGCCAACGCCGTCGCCGAGGCGGGCGTGCCGGTGCTGGTCAACGCCAGCGCGGTCGGCTACTACGGCGACACCCGCGGGCGGGTCACCGACGAATCCGGCCCCGCGGGCGACGGTTTCCTCGCGCAGTTGTGCGTGGACTGGGAGGCGGCGACGGCGGCGGCCTCGGCCGACGGCGCCCGCGTGGTGCTGCTGCGCACGGGTCTGGTGCTCTCCCCTTCGGGCGGCATGCTGGCGCGGCTGCGGCCGCTGTTCAGCCTGGGTCTCGGAGCGCGGCTGGGCAACGGCAGGCAGTACATGCCGTGGATCAGCCTCGAGGACCAGGTCCGCGCGATGCTGTTCGCGATCAACCACGATGAGGTGTCCGGACCGCTGAACCTCACCGGCCCGGCCCCGGTGACCAACGCGGAGTTCACCACCGCGCTGGGCCGTGCGGTCAACCGGCCGACCCCGCTGATGGTGCCCGGCTTCGCCCTGCGCGGGCTGCTCGGCGAGTTCGCGGACGAGGGGTTGCTCGGCGGTCAGCGCGCCATCCCCGCCGCGCTGGAGAACGCCGGCTTCGCGTTCCACCACAACACCGTCGGTGAGGCCCTGGCCTACGTCACCGGCCCGCGCGACGCCTGACGAGTAGCGTCGAGCACATGGCGAGTTCGATCAGGTCGTCGGCGGTCGCGGTTGAGGTGCGGCGGCTGGGCACCGTCGACTACGTGGACGCCTGGGAGCAGCAGCGCCGCCTCCTCGACGCGCGCGTGGCCGGCGGCCCGGACACGCTCCTGCTGCTGCAGCACCCGTCGGTCTACACCGCGGGTAAGCGCACCGAACCCCACGAGCGACCCGTCGACGGCACGCCCGTCGTCGACACCGACCGGGGCGGCAAGATCACCTGGCACGGGCCCGGACAACTCGTCGGCTACCCGATCATCGGGCTGGCCGAACCGCTGGACGTGGTGAACTTCGTGCGCCGCGTCGAGGAGGCGCTGATCGCGGTGTGCACCGAACTCGGCCTGCCCGCGGGACGGGTCGAGGGCCGGTCCGGGGTGTGGTTGCCCGCCGACGGGCCGCGGCCGGCCCGCAAGATCGGCGCCATCGGCATCCGGGTGTCCCGCGGGACGACGCTGCACGGGTTCTCCCTCAACTGCGACTGCGACCTGTCGGCGTTCTCGGCGATCGTGCCGTGCGGCATCGCCGACGCGGGCGTGACGTCACTCACCGCCGAACTGGGCCGCCGGGTCACCGTCGCGGAGGTCACCGACGCCGTCGCACAACGGGTCTGCGATGCGCTGGACGGGCGGCTCGCACTGTCGGGCGTAGCATCTACACCTACGCCTCCGGCGTAGCATCTACACAGTGACAGTCACTCCTCCTGAAGGTCGCAAGCTGCTGCGTCTCGAGGTGCGCAACGCCCAGACGCCGATCGAGCGCAAACCCCCGTGGATCAAGACCAGGGCCAAGATGGGTCCGGAGTACAAAGAGCTCAAGTCGCTGGTCAAGCGCGAGGGTCTACACACGGTCTGTGAAGAGGCCGGCTGCCCCAACATCTTCGAATGTTGGGAGGACCGCGAGGCCACCTTCCTGATCGGCGGCGAACAGTGCACCCGGCGCTGCGACTTCTGCCAGATCGACACCGGCAAACCCGCCGAACTCGACCGTGACGAACCGCGCCGCGTCGCCGAGAGCGTGCAGGCGATGGGTCTGCGGTACTCGACGGTCACCGGCGTCGCCCGCGACGACCTGCCCGACGGCGGTGCCTGGCTGTACGCCGAGACGGTCCGCGAGATCAAACGGCTCAACCCCAACACCGGTGTCGAACTGCTGATCCCCGACTTCAACGGCGACCCCGGGCAACTCCAGCAGGTGTTCGACTCGCGTCCGGAAGTGTTGGCGCACAACGTCGAGACGGTGCCGCGCATCTTCAAGCGGATCCGGCCCGCGTTCCGCTACGAGCGCAGCCTCGGGGTGCTGACCGCCGCGCGCGCCGACGGCCTGGTCACCAAATCCAACCTGATCCTCGGCATGGGCGAGACCCCCGACGAGGTGCGCACCGCGCTGGTCGACCTGCACGAGGCGGGGTGCGACATCGTCACGATCACCCAGTACCTGCGCCCGTCGCCGCGCCACCACCCCGTCGAACGCTGGGTGAAGCCGGAGGAGTTCGTCGAGTTCGCGGAGTACGCCGAGGGCCTCGGCTTCGCCGGGGTGCTCTCGGGTCCGCTGGTGCGGTCGTCGTATCGGGCTGGCCGGTTGTACGCGCAGGCTGCGCGGCTGAAAGAGGCCGCGACGCCACCCGTATCCTGAGGGTATGGCCAAGACCCGCAACACCGCCGCTACCAAGGCTGCCAAAGCCGAGGCGAAGGCCGCCCGCAAAGCCGCGTCGAAGCAACGGCGCAGTCAGCTCTGGCAGGCGTTCCAGATCCAGCGCAAAGAGGACAAGCGGCTGCTGCCGTACATGATCGGCGCGTTCGTCCTGATCGTCGCGGTGTCGGTCACCATCGGCGTCCTCGCGGGCGGGTTCACGATGTACACGCTGATCCCGCTCGGCATCATCCTCGGCGCGCTGGTCGCGTTCATCATCTTCGGCCGCCGGGCGCAGAAGTCGGTGTACCGCAAGGCCGAGGGTCAGACCGGGGCCGCGGCGTGGGCGCTGGACAACCTACGCGGGAAATGGCGGGTCACCCCGGGTGTGGCGGCGACGGGCCACTTCGACGCGGTGCACCGGGTGATCGGCAGGCCCGGCGTGATCTTCGTCGGCGAGGGCAACCCCGGCCGGGTCAAGCCGCTGCTCGCCCAGGAGAAGAAGCGCACCGCCCGCCTCGTCGGCGACACCCCGATCTACGACGTCATCGTCGGCAACGCCGACGGTGAGGTCCCGCTGGCCAAGCTCGAACGCCACCTCAACAAGCTGCCCGCCAACATCACCGTCAAGCAGATCGACGCGCTGGAGTCGCGGCTGGTCGCCCTCGGCACCAAGATCGGGCCCGCGGCGATGCCGAAGGGCCCCATGCCCGCGCAGGCGAAGATGCGCGGGGTGCAGCGCACAGTCCGCAGGCGCTGACCGGCGCGTCGAAAACCTGATTTCGAGCTGACGCCCGCGATAATTCCGCGGATGTGCACAGCGTGTGAATGGGCGCCCCACTTCGTGCGGTTCGGTGACCGCCCCAGCCGCCGGACGGTGTTACGCGCCGCCGCGACCGTGGCCGCCGCCACCGCGATGACGGCCTGTTCCACCACCTCCCAGTCCCCCGGTCCGGCGACCTCGTCGGCCGCCGGCGACGATCCGGCGGACTTCGTGTTCCGCAACGGCAGGGTCTACACGGTCGCGGGTCCGCAGCCGTGGGCGCAGGCGGTGGCCGTCAAGGGCAACACGATCACCTACGTCGGCGACGAACCCGGTGCGATGGCACTCGCGGGCCCGGCCACCCGCGTCGTCGACCTCGGCGGCAAGCTGCTGATGCCCGGGTTCGTCGAGGGCCACACGCACCCGTTCCTCGGCGCGTTCCTCACCTCCGGCGTCGACCTCCAGGTGCCCACCGGCGAGGATGCGCTGCGCGCCATCGAGCAGTACGCCCAGGCCAATCCGAACGGCCCGATCCGCGGATTCGGTTGGCGCGTGGACATGTTCGGCCCCGACGGCCCCACCCGTGGGGACCTCGACCGCGTCGTCCCCGACCGTCCCGCATTCTTCTTCGCCATCGACGGGCACAGCCTGTGGGCGAACAGCAAGGCGCTCGAGATCGCAGGCGTCACCCGCGACACCCCCGATCCGATCCCCGGCTTCAGCTACTACGCGCGCGACGCGAACGGCGACCCCACCGGCTACATCCTCGAGGTGAACGCCGTACTCGGCCTGGTCAACGCCGTCGAGCCGATCTCCCCCGACACCATGGGCGAGCTGATGGAGGCCTGGCTGCCGAAGGCGTCGGCGGCGGGCATCACCTCGGTGTTCGACGCCGGCGTGCCGCCGATCGGCGACGATCAGGCCGCGCTGCTGCGGCTCTACACCGACGTCGAACAGCGCGGTCAGCTGCCGTTCCGGGTGGTGGCGTCGTATTCGGTGCGTTCGGCGCCGGTCGATGGAGCCGTCGACGCGCTCAACACGATCCGCGGTGAGATCTCCGGGGACCTGGTGTCGGTCGACGTGGTCAAGATCGTCGGCGACGGCACCCAGGGCGGTTACACCGCGTGGCTGATCGAGCCCTATGCCGACAAGCCGGACTCCACCGGCGGTTCACCGTTCACCGAGGAGCAGTGGCATCAGCTGATCGGCGCCGTCGACGCCGCCGGCTACGACGTGCACGTGCACGCCTGCGGTGAGCGCACCGCGCGGGTCGCGCTCGACGCCATCGAACGCGCGATCGCCGCCAATCCCCCGCGAGACCGCCGCCACGCCGTCGCCCACCTGGTGTTCGTCGAGGACAGCGACAACCCCCGCTTCGGCGAGCTCGGCGTCGTCGCGCAGTTCTCGGCCAACTGGATGTCGGCCGACCCCGACACCATCGAGAACATGGGCGCGCGCTATGGGTCGCCGCGCAAGGAGCTGATGTACCGGCCGCAGGCCGTGCTGAAGTCCGGTGGGCGCATCTCGCTGGGCACCGACTGGCCGGCCGCCGGGTACTTCTCGACGTACAAACCGCTGGACTCGATCCAGGTCGGGGTGACGCGTCAGCTGGTTCAGGACGCGAATGCGGCGGTCCTCGAACCGGCCGACGAGAAGCTGACGGTCGCCGAGGCCGTGCATGCGAACACCCTCGGCGCGGCCTATCAGATCCGGCTGGACGACAAGGTCGGCTCGATCGAGGTGGGCAAGCTGGCGGATCTGATCGTGTTGGATCGCGACATCTTCGAGATCGATCCGCACGACATCCACCAGGCGATGGTCACGCTGACGATGATGAACGGGCAGATCCGCCACGAAGCTTGACGCCGAGCGTTAGCTCGTGCGCGAGTTTCGCGCGATTTCTCGAGAAGAAGCTCACGTTCGGCGGGGATGGAACCTGCGCCGGGCGTGACGGCGTCTTATCGGCGTGCACTACCCGTTCCTCGGCACCGAAGCGCTGGCGGCCGGAGCCGTCAACCGGTACCAGTTGGCGACCCGCCACGACCCGTTGTTCCGCAACGTGTACGTGCCGAAGGGGCAGGCGATCACGCCGGTCGACAAAGCCGTCGGCGCGTGGCTCTGGTCGGGCCGACGCGCGACCGCGGCCGGGCTGTCGGCCGCGGCGCTGCACGGGACGAAGTGGATCGACGCGGCCCTGCCCGCCGAGCTCAACCAGCCGAGCAGGCACAAGACCGCGGGCATCTTGCTGCACAGCGACACCCTCACCGACGGCGAGATCTGCCGCGTGCGAGGCATTCCGACGACGACGCCGGCCCGCACCGCCTTCGACCTCGGCCGCCGAAAAGGACTCACCCTGGCGGTCATCCGCCTCGACGCACTCCGACAGGCGACGCGGCTACCGGTCGACGACGTCCAGACCCTGGTCGACCGTCATCGGGGCGCCCGCGGCGTCGTGCAGCTGCGCCGCGCGCTGGCGCTGTCGGACGGCGGAGCGGAGTCCCCGCAAGAGACGCGCACCCGCCTGATCCTCACCACCGCCGGGATGCGCCCGACCCACACCCAGATCGAGGTGTACGACCATTACGACTTCGTCGGCCGCATCGACATGGGTTACCTGCGGTGGAAGGTCGGCGTCGAGTACGACGGGCCGCAGCACTGGACCGACCCGACGGTCCGCGACCGCGACCTCGAGCGACGGGCCCGGCTCGCGGCGCTGGGTTGGCGCATCGTCCACGTCAACGCCGAGATGCTGCGGTACCGGCCGGCGATCATTGTCGGCCGCACCGAGGCCGCACTCGCCGCAGCCGGCCGAGCGTGAGCTCGTGCGCGAGTTCCGCGCGATTTCTCGAGCCGAAGCTCACGTTCGGCGCACGACGGCGGTCTTGGTCGCCAGATCGTGCAGGCCGCGCAGGTCGGCGTCGGTGAACAGCGCCGGGATGACGAGCGTGATCAACAGCCCGCGGAGCAACGCGCGGCCGAGGCCGACGTGGGCGCGGGCGTCCATCGACACCACGGTCAGCCCGAGCGCGAACTGGCCGGGGGTGAAGCTGAACAACCGCACCGACACCGCCCCCAGCAGGAACCAGATCAGCAGGATCGCCGTGGACATCGTGCCCACCGACAGCCACCCGACGGTCATCGCGAGTGCGGCCAGACCGTAGGCGATGAACCAGTCGACCAGCAGGGCGGCGACGCGGCGGCCGAACCGTGCGATCGAGCCGGGGCCGGTGTCGGGCAGACCGAGCCGGTGACCCGGATAGTCATTCGGTGGTTGGCCCGGGCCGCCGGGTCCGCGGTTGGATTCCGGACCGGACAGCCAGGACCCGAGCGCGCGGGCCATACTGATGAGGATAGGCGGGCAGGTCGCGCCCGCCTCGAGCCCGGGTGTGATGCTCCGCCGTAACTTCGGCGCAACATGCGGTTGACGACCGTGCAACATCGTGTCCCTAGCGTCAACGCCCGGGTTACCAGTAAAGGAGAGAACTCAGTGGCAGATAAGACGGCCGACGACATCATCAAGCAGATCAAGGACGAATCCGTCGAGTACGTCGACATTCGGTTCTGCGATCTGCCCGGCGTCGTCCAGCACTTCTCGATCCCGGCTTCGGCGTTCGACGAGAGCGTCTTCGAAGACGGACTGGCGTTCGACGGCTCGTCTGTCCGCGGCTTCCAGTCGATCCACGAGTCGGACATGATGCTGCTGCCCGACCCCGCGACCGCGCGCATCGATCCGTTCCGGCACGCGAAGACGCTCAACATGAACTTCTTCGTGCACGATCCGTTCACCCGCGAGGCCTACTCCCGCGATCCGCGCAACGTGGCCCGCAAGGCGGAAAACTACCTGGCCAGCACTGGTATCGCCGACACCTGCTTCTTCGGCGCCGAGGCGGAGTTCTACATCTTCGACTCGGTGACCTTCGACTCGCGCATCAACGGCACCTCCTACGAGGTGGACTCGGTGTCGGGTTGGTGGAACACCAGCGAACCGTTCGAGGCCGACGGCAGCCCCAACCTGGGTTACAAGGTCCGCCCCAAAGGTGGCTACTTCCCCGTCGCCCCGTACGACCACTACGTCGACCTGCGCGACGAAATGGCGACCAACCTGCAGAACGCCGGGTTCGTCCTCGAGCGCGGCCACCACGAGGTGGGCACCGCCGGCCAGGCCGAGATCAACTACAAGTTCAACACGCTGCTGCACGCGGCCGACGATGTGCTGCTGTTCAAGTACATCATCAAGAACACGGCGTGGAAGAACGGCAAGACCGTCACCTTCATGCCCAAGCCGCTGTTCGGTGACAACGGCTCCGGTATGCACGCCCACCAGTCGCTGTGGAAGGACGGCCAGCCGCTGTTCCACGACGAGTCCGGCTACGCGGGCCTGTCCGACCTGGCCCGCCACTACATCGGCGGCATCCTGCACCACGCCCCGTCGCTGCTGGCGTTCACCAACCCGACGGTGAACTCCTACAAGCGTCTGGTGCCGGGTTACGAGGCCCCGATCAACCTGGTCTACAGCCAGCGCAACCGCTCGGCGTGTGTGCGTATCCCGATCACCGGCAACAACCCGAAGGCCAAGCGCCTCGAGTTCCGCTGCCCGGACAGCTCGGGCAACCCGTACCTGGCGTTCGCGGCGATGCTGATGGCCGGTATCGACGGCATCAAGAAGAAGATCGAGCCGATGGCCCCGGTCGACAAGGACCTCTACGAGCTGCCGCCGGACGAGGCCGCCAGCATCCCGCAGGCGCCGACCTCGCTGGCCGCGGTGATCGACAAGCTCGAAGAGGATCACGAGTACCTCACCGAGGGTGGGGTGTTCACCGAGGATCTGATCGAGACCTGGATCTCCTACAAGCGGGAGAACGAGATCATGCCGATCCAGATCCGTCCTCATCCGTACGAGTTCTCGCTGTACTACGACGTTTAATCAAGCGTCCAAGGGCCGGGTGGCGTTCGCGCCGCCCGGCCCTTTCGCTTGGATGGAGCCCATGCGAGTTCTGGTGCAGCGCGTGTCGCGGGCGAGTGTGACGGTCGACGGTCAGGTGGTCGGCGAGATCCGGCCGCAGTCGCAGGGTCCGCTCGCCCTCGTCGGCGTCACCCACACCGACGATGTCGCCGTCGCCCGCAAGATGGCCGAAAAGCTCTGGCAGCTAAGGATTCTCGACGGTGAACGTTCCGCCGCCGACGAGACCGCACCGATCCTGGTCGTCAGCCAGTTCACGCTCTACGCCAACACTGTCAAGGGCAGGCGCCCGTCGTGGAACGCCGCGGCCCCTGGTCCGGTCGCCGAACCGCTGGTCACCGAATTCTGCGACGCGCTGCGCGAACTCGGCGCCGACGTGCAGACCGGCGTCTTCGGAGCGCACATGGCTGTGGAACTGGTCAACGACGGTCCGGTAACAGTGCTGCTGGAGCTCTGAAAATCGATGCCGCCTGAGCGTAAAGTCGGCCCATGGCGACCAATTTCGACGCTCGATTGGCGAACTACTCCTCACCGCTCCTGAGCCTCTTCCGGATCGTCTTCGGATTGGCCTACGCACTGCACGGTTCGATGAAGCTGTTCGGTTGGCCGCTCGGCCAGTCGGTCCCCGTCGGCACCTGGCCCTACTGGTGGGCAGGTCTGATCGAATTCGTCCTCGGCATCCTCATCACCATCGGCCTGTTCACCCGTATCGCGGCGTTCATCGCCTCCGGTGAGATGGCGGTGGCCTACCTGTGGCAGCACCTGCCGAACGGGTTCTGGCCGTACGACCCGGGGGTCGGCGGCAACGGCGGCGAGCCTGCCCTGCTGTACTGCTTCGGTTTCCTGGCGCTGGCGGGCCTCGGCGCCGGCGCCTGGTCGGTGGACTCGCGGCGGCGGGGCCGCACGTTGGCGGGCGGGGTCGGGGCCAACCGCGTCGTCACCGGGACCGCCGCCCCCGCCGGCTACGCGACCGGACAGCCGGTGCGCCGGGGCGGCCTGCTCAGCCGCTTCCGCAGGCCGCGCTACTAGCTGGCCCTCGACCGCGGGGCACTGTAGCGTCGGCAAAGGCGATTTCCGCGGCGAGGAGGCGACATGGGTGGGGACGGTCCCATCGGCGGCAGCACCGCCATGGGCCTCGGGTCCGCGTGGTCATCCGTTCCCCACCCGGTGATCGTCGCCGACGCTGCCGGGATCATCCGCGCCATCAGCGCCAAGGCGACCACGCTGCTCCCCCAGGCCGTGGTGGGTGCCCCCTTGGACGACGCCGCACCCCGCTGGCTGTCCCACGCGCATCGCGAATCGGCGCCGCAGCCGGTCTCGGGTTCGGTGCAGGGCAAACGCTTCGAAGCGCACCCGACCGTCCTCGACGGCGAGGTGGCGTGGTGGTTGGTCGAGGAGGCCGGCGGCGATCTACGTGACGCCCGGCAGGCCCTGACCCGCGAACAGGCCCGCACCGCGTTCCTCGACGAGGCCTCGGCGGTGCTGATGGCCACCCTCAACGTCGACCGCTGTACGGCGGCCGCGGTCCAGCTGGCCACCCGGCATCTGGCCGATGCGGCGGCCATCGTCGCTCCGCTGACCGCGCACCGGATCCTGCCGGTGGTGTGCGGCGACGGCAGCACGGTGGAGCAGCGCCAGATCGACGCCGACCCCGCCGTCGTCGCGGGCCTCAATGAGGCGCTGCGCGGATTCCCGCCCGTACCGCCACGCTGGCACGACGCCGCCGCACTGCCGGATTGGCTTGTGCCGCAGAACTTCCGGGGTTCGGTGGGTTCGGTGTTGATCACCCCGCTCCCCGGGCTCGGGGTGCCCGCCGGCGCGCTGGTGCTGATGCGGCGCACCGCCGAGCCGGTTTTGACGACGACGAGGAACTCTCGGCGCGGTTGTTCGCGGCCCGGGCCGGTGCCGCCCTGTCGGCCGCCGCGCTCTACGCCGAGCAGTCGGCGATCACCCGCACCCTGATGCGCGATCTGATCCCGCCCCGGCTGCACCGCGTGCACGGTTTCGAACTGGCAGGCGGATACCGCGCCTCGGAGGACCACCAGGAGGTCGGCGGCGACTTCTACGACGTGCACCCCGGCATCACCCCCGAGGACGACACGCTGGTCGTACTCGGCGACGTCTGCGGTAAGGGTCTGGAAGCCGCGGTCATGACCGGCAAGATCCGCAACACGCTGCAGGCGCTGGCGCCCCTGGCCCGCGACCACAACGGTGTGTTGCGGCTGCTCAACAGCGCGCTGCTCTCGGCCGACCACACCCGGTTCGCCACCCTGGTGCTCGCGTCGGTGGTCCGCCGCGACGGTGAGGTGGCATTGCGGTTGACCAGTGCCGGGCACTGCGCACCGCTGATCGTGCGCGCCGACGGTCACGTCGAGGAGGCCGACACCCACGGCCACCTGGTCGGGGTGCTCGAGCAGATCCGGGCGCAGACGTTCGAGACCACACTGGCGCCCGGCGAGACCTGCGTGCTCTACACCGACGGTGTGACCGAGGCCCGCGGCGGTCCACTCGGCTCCGAGATGTTCGGCGAGCAGCGCCTCACCGAGGTCCTCGAACAGTGCGCCGGGATTCCCGCCGAGGCCGTCGTCGAGCGGATCATGATGGTCGCGACGCAGTGGGTGAACCGCCGCGAGCACGACGACATCGCCGTGGTCGCGATCACCGCGCCGCGCCGCGCGCACCTGAGCGCGGTCGACGGCCATACCGCGGGCCGGTTCACCGCGTGAGCCCCGCGATCGAGGCCGCGCGCGGGCAGCTGTGGAGCGCCGTGGTCGACGGTGACGAATATGCCGCGGCCGCAGCGGTTTTCAGTGCGATCGACGCGGGCATGGCCCCGGAGGACGCGTTGCTCGAGGTCATCGCGCCGGTCCAGCACCGCGTCGGCAGCGAGTGGGCCGCCAACCGGCTCACCGTGGCCCAGGAGCATGCCGCCACCGCCATCAACGACCGGGTGATCGCGGCGCTGGCTCACCACCCCGCTAGCGCGACGACGCCGAAGGCGGGCCGGGTGACGGTGGCCTGCATCGACGGCGAATGGCATGCGCTGCCCGCGCGTCTGCTCGCCGAGGTGCTGCGGCTACGCGGCTGGCAGGTCGACTTCCTGGGCGCCCAGGTGCCGACCCCGCACCTCATCGCCCACGTGCACCGCACCGGCCCGGTCGCGGTGGCGCTGTCGTGCTCCATCCCGACCGGGCTGCCCACCGCGCACACGGCGATCACCGCTTGCCAGGCCGCGGGTGTGCCGGTCATCGTGGGCGGGGCGGCGTTCGGGACGGACGGGCGGCGGGCCCGCCTGCTCGGCGCGGACGGCTGGGGCCCCGATGCCCGCGCGGCCGCCGAAAGCCTCAGTCGCGGTGTGCCGCGCCGACGTCGGCCGTCGGCGCATCAAGCCATCGACGATCTGCCCCATCTCGGCGACCAGGAGTACACCATGGTCAGCCGGACGGCCCCGCAACTGGTGCGGGCGACCCTCGACGATCTGGAAAACCGGTACCCGGCCATGCGGACCTACACCGACCAGCAGCGCCGGCACACCGCCGAGGACATCGCCCACATCGTCGACTTCCTGGCGACCGCGCTCTACCTCGACGACGACGAGCTGTTCACCGGGTTCATGACGTGGACCGCGGAGATCCTGCTCGCCCGCGGCGTACCGGCCGACTCACTGCACCCGGCGCTGGAATCGCTGCAGGGCCAACTGGTCGACTTCCCCCGCTCTCAGCGGCTGCTCGCGACCGCCGCGGTCGCGTTGGGCCGCACCGTCGCCGACCGGGAGCCGATCGCATGAACCTCACCGTGTCCGTCGACGCCGAACACCACGCCGCCACCGTGCGTATCAGCGGTGACCTCGACGCCGCCACCACCGACGGGTTCGTCGACACCGCGGGCCGCGTGCTCGACGAGCACCCCGAGGTTCGCGCGCTGCACATCGACTGCGCCGAACTCGGCTTCTGCGATTCGGTGGGGCTGTCCGGGCTGCTGCTCGTCGACCGCAGGGCGGCGGCCGCGAACGTCGACCTGCACATCGACAACCGGCCCGCCTACTTCGAACGGATCCTCGGCCTCACCGGCATCCTCGACCACCTCGGCACGCGGGACGCCGAACGCGACGAGATGAGTTGAGCCGCCCCGCCTTCGCCTCAGGTGTCCAGTCCGAGGTCGACGCGGAACCGTTTCA
This sequence comes from Mycobacterium sp. GA-2829, assembly GCF_001499965.1. Taxonomy (GTDB): domain Bacteria; phylum Actinomycetota; class Actinomycetes; order Mycobacteriales; family Mycobacteriaceae; genus Mycobacterium. The sequence goes on along the minus strand of NZ_LQIT01000001.1, from coordinate 13,868 downwards.
TCCCGTCGATCTTCTCGGCCAGCGTGGCGTCGGCCCCGGTGTAGAACATCCACGGCATGGTCAGGATGTGGGTGATCCCGGCGGCTTCCGCGCGGTCGTAGTCGGCCCGCACCAGCGCATCGGTCAGCGGGGTGAGGATCGTGTAGTCGTCGACCGAAAGGCCTGCCGCACGGCGCAACTCACGCAGCTGGCCAGCCACCGCGATCGCGCGGTCGGTGGTGATCAGATCGCCGATCCAGCCGTCGTTGCGGGCGGCACGCCGCAGTGCCACATCGGACAGGCCGCCGACGTAGATCGGGATGTGCGGCGGGCTCGGCTCCATCTCCAGGCGCGGCGTCGAGTAGAACTCCCCGTCGAATTCGGTCCAGCCCGGCGACCAAAGCGCATTGAACAGGTCGAGCATCTCGTCGGTGCGAGCGCCCCTGCGGTCGAACCGCTGCCCCATCAACCGGAATTCGTCCTCGCACCAGCCGACGCCGATGCCGAGTTCGACACGGCCGCCGGCCAGCGTCGATGCGGTGCCGATGGCCTTGGCGGCCGAGTACGGATCGCGCATCGCGGGGACATAGACGGTGGTGACGAACCGCAGCCGGGTGGTGACCTGCGCCAGCGCACCGATGAGCACCCACGGGTCCGGCCAGTGCGTGAACGGCTGCCACCGCCGCTGCCCGTCGCGGGTATAGGGATACGGCGTCGCGAGCGTCTCGAGGTTCACCACGTGATCCGGCACGCCGAGCCCGTCGTATCCGAGTTCATCTGCGGCGCGGGCGATCTCGACGATCTCGCTGGTGTCGACGAACGCCGGGCTGACGTAGAACTTCATCAGCCGCCGAAGACCTTGCGCACCACCGTCTTCGCACGCCGCGTCACCCGCAGGTAGTTGTCGAGGAACTCGCCGCCGTCGTCGTCGCCCCACCCGGCGGCCACCGCCACCGCGTTGAGCATCCGGCCGGGGCCGGGCAGCTGGTCGGTGGGCTTGCCGCGGACCAGGACAAGCGCGTTGCGGGCCCGGGTCGCAGTCAGCCACGCCTGGCGCAGCAGGTCGACGTCGCCCTCGGCGATGAGTTCGGCGGCGCCGATCGCGTTGAGCGCCTCGAGCGTCGACGTGCAGTGCAGGGCGGGCACCTTGTGGGCGAACCGCAGCTGCATGAGTTGCACGGTCCACTCGATGTCGGCGAGCCCGCCGCGGCCGAGTTTGGTGTGGGTGTTGGGATCCGCACCGCGCGGCAGCCGTTCGGCGTCGACGCGGGCCTTGATCCGCCGGATCTCCTGCACCGCTTCGGCCGAGACGCCCCCGGCGGGGTACCGGGTCTTGTCGACCATGAGCAGGAACCGCTCACCGAGTTCGAGGTCGCCGGCGACGCGGTGCGCACGCAGCAGCGCCTGCACCTCCCACGGCTGGGCGTACTTCGTGTAGTACGCCTCGTAGGACGCCAGCGTGCGCACCAGCGGTCCGTTGCGTCCCTCGGGCCGCAGCCCGGTGTCGACCTCCAGCGGCGGATCCGAACTCGGCGTCCCCAGCAGGGACCGCACCCGTTCGGCGATGCCGACCGCCCACTTCACCGCGACGGATTCGTCGGCGCCGTGGCAGGGTTCGCACACGAACATCACGTCGGCGTCCGAGCCGTAGCCGAGTTCCTGACCACCAAGCCGGCCCATGCCGATCACCGCGATCCGGGCCGGCGGGCCGCCCTCGGGGGCGTTGGCGCGCATCACCGCATCGAGCGCGGCCTGCAGCACCGACACCCACAGCGCGGTCAGCGCGCGGCACACCTCCGTGACGTCGAGCATGCCCAGCACATCCGCCGAGGCGATCCGCGCGAGTTCGCGCCTGCGCAGCGTGCGCGCCGCGGCGATGGCCCGCACCGGGTCGGCGTGCCTACCCGCCGAGGCCACCAGCCCGCGCGCCATCGCCTCCGGTTCGGTGTCGAGCAGCTTCGGGCCGTTGGGGCCGTCGGCGTACAGCTGGATGACCTCGGGGGCGCGCAACAACAGGTCCGGGATGTAGGCCGAGGTGCCCAGCACCCGCATCAGCCGTTTCGCGACGGCACCCTCGTCGCGCAGCGTGCCCAGGTACCAGCGCTGGTCGGCCAGCGCCTCGCTGATGCGGCGGTAGGCCAGCAGGCCGGCGTCGGGGTCGGGGGTGTCCGACAGCCAGTCCAGCAGCGTCGGCAGCAGCACCCGCTGCACGCGGCCGCGCCTGGTGCCCTCGCCGGTCAGCGCCGCCAGATGGGTCAGCGCACTCTGCGGACCCTCGTAACCCAGTGCGGCCAGCTGCCTTTCGGCCGCGGCGGTGCTCATCCCGGGTTCGATGCCCACCGTGGGTTGGCCGACCGACTCCAACAGCGGCTGGTAGAAGAGTTTGGCGTGCAGCCGCGACACCCGCAGGCTCTGCCGCTTGAGTTCCTCGCGCAACACGCCGAGCGCGTCGTGCTGCCCGTCGGGGCGGACGTGGGCGGCGCGGGCCAGCCAGCGCAGCGCCTCGTCGTCGTCGGTCTCGGGCAGCATGTGCGTGCGTTTGAGCCGCTGCAGCTGCAGCCGGTGCTCGAGGAGCCGCAGGAACTCATACGACGCGGTCATGTTGGCGGCGTCGTCGCGGCCGACGTAGCCGCCCTCGGCCAGCGCGGCCAACGCGTCGACGGTCGACGCCACGTGCAGCGATTCGTCGTTGCGGCCGTGCACGAGCTGCAGCAGCTGCACGGCGAACTCGACGTCGCGCAGGCCGCCGGTGCCCAGTTTCAGCTCCCGGGCCCGCACCCCGGCGGGCACCAGCTCCTCCACCCGGCGCCGCATCGCCTGCACCTCGGGGACGAAATCCTCACGTTCGCAAGCCGTCCACACCATCGGTGCCAGCGCCTCGATGTACTGACGGCCCAGCTCGGCGTCACCGGCGGCGGGCCGCGCCTTCATCAGCGCCTGGAACTCCCAGGTCTTGGCCCAGCGCTGGTAGTAGGCGACGTGGGAGTCCAGGGTGCGGACCAGCTGGCCGTGTTTACCCTCCGGACGCAGCGCGGCGTCGACTTCGAAGAACGCGTCGGCGGCGAAGCGCATCATCTCCCCCGCCACCCGGGTGGAGATCCGGATGTCGGACTCGGCGGCCTCCCCCACTACAAAGATCACGTCGACGTCGCTGACGTAGTTCAGTTCGCGCGCACCGCATTTGCCCATCGCGACGACGGCGATCCGCGGCCGCTGACCGTCGCCGCACACCGAGCGCATCGCCACCTCGAGCGCACTGGCGAGTGCGGCGTCGGCCAGATCGGACAGGTGCCGGCCGACCGTCGTGAACGGCAGGACGGGTTCGTTCTCCACCGTCGGCGCGGTGTCGAGCGCGGCGAGCACGAGCAGCCGGTCGCGGTAGAGGTTGCGCAGTGGCGCCATCGCCGCAGCACTGTCGGCGGCCGCTTCGGCCAGTGCGGTGAACTCCTCGCGCAGCGCCTCGGCGCTCGGCAGCGCGACCTTGCCCGCGAGCAGCCGCCATCTGTCTGGATGGGCCACGAGGTGGTCACCGAGGGCCAGCGACGAACCGAGCACCGCGAACAGCCGTCCGCGCAACGGTTTGTCGGTCAGCAGGACGCCGTTGAGTTCGTCCCATTCGTCGCCGAGCGCCTCGGCCAGCCGCACCATGGTGTGCAGCGCGCTGTCGGCGTCCGGGGCCCGCGACAGCGACCACAGCAGCTCGACGTGGCGGTCGGTGTTCCAGCCCAGCTGATCCAGCAGCGCAGGCGCCTGTTCCTGCACCAGCCCCAGGCGCCCGACACTGGGCAGCTTGGAGCGCTCGGTCGACGGTCTGGCCACGCTGCTGACGTTACCGCGCCCGGCCTACAGCGAGAGGTAGGCCTGGATCTCGTACGGCGTGACGTGGCTGCGGTAGGTCTCCCACTCGGCGCGCTTGTTGCGCAGGAAGTAGTCGAAGACGTGTTCCCCCAACGCTTCGGCGACGAGTTCGGAGTTCTCCATCTCGCCGAGCGCGACGCCGAGGCTGCTGGGCAGCTCCTTGTAGCCCATGGCCCGGCGCTCCTCGGGCGTCAGGCTCCACACGTTGTCCTCGGCCTGCGGGGCGAGCACGTAACCCTTCTCGACACCGCGCAGTCCGGCGGCCAGCAGGACCGCGAACGTGAGGTAGGGGTTGCACGCCGAATCGGGGCTGCGCACCTCGATGCGGCGCGAGGACGCCTTGCGCGGGGTGTACATCGGGACGCGCACCAGCGCCGAGCGGTTCGCCGCACCCCAGGACGCCGCCGTCGGGGCCTCCCCGCCGTGCACGAGCCGCTTGTAGGAGTTCACCCACTGGTTGGTGACGGCGCTGATCTCGCTGGCGTGTTCGAGGATGCCCGCGATGAACGACTTCGCGACGTCGGAGAGCTGCAGCGGATCGTCGGGGCTGTGGAAGGCGTTGGTGTCGCCCTCGAACAGGCTCATGTGGGTGTGCATCGCCGAGCCGGGGTGTTCGGCGAACGGTTTGGGCATGAACGACGCCCGCACGCCGTCGCCGAGCGCGACCTCCTTGACGACGTAGCGGAACGTCATCACGTTGTCGGCCATGGACAGCGCGTCGGCGTAGCGCAGGTCGATCTCCTGCTGGCCGGGGGCGCCCTCGTGGTGGCTGAACTCCACCGAGATGCCCATCTGCTCGAGCGCGTCGATGGCGTGGCGGCGGAAGTTGGGCGCCGAATCGTGCACGGCCTGGTCGAAGTAGCCGCCGTTATCAGCAGGGACGGGCACACTTCCGTCGTTGGGGCCGGGTTTGAGCAGGAAGAACTCGATCTCCGGGTGGACGTAGCAGGAGAAACCCAGATCGCTGGCCTTGGCGAGCTGACGGCGCAGCACGTGGCGCGAGTCCGCCCACGACGGTGATCCGTCGGGCATCGTGATGTCGCAGAACATCCGGGCGGAGTGATGCTTACCGGAGTGGTCGGCCCACGGGAGGACCTGGAACGTCGACGGATCGGGCCGGGCGACCATGTCGGCCTCCGAGACGCGCGCGAAGCCCTCGATCGACGAGCCGTCGAAGCCGATGCCCTCCTCGAAGGCGCCCTCGAGTTCGGCGGGCGCGATCGCCACCGACTTCAGGTAACCGAGGACATCCGTGAACCACAGTCGGACGAAACGGATATCGCGTTCCTCCAGCGTGCGGAGCACGAATTCCTTCTGGCGATCCATGACCGCGAGCGTAGGTTCCGGCTGTTAATTCTGTGTTACGGCGCTGCTCCGGAGTTTTTCAGCATTGCAGATCGTTGGGTGGCACCACACCGTCGACCAGGTAGCGCACCACGGCGGTGTCCACGCACGCGTCGCCGTTGAAGACCACGGTGTGCTGCTTACCGTCGAACGTGATCAGGGATGCGCCCATCTGCCGGGCCAGCGCGACGCCGGCCTCGTACGGGGTGGCCGGATCGCCGGTGGTGGACACCACGACCACCTTGCCGGGGCCCGGGTTCGTCGCGGGCCGCGGCGCCGAGGTGGCGGGGACCGGCCACAGCGCGCAGATGTCGCGCGGGGCGAATCCGGTGAAGGCACCGTAGGACAGGAACGGCGCGGCCTCGCGGAACCGCCGATCCGCCTCGACCCACACCGCGGGCTCGGTCGGCGACGGCGCGTCGACGCAGCGGATCGCGGTGAACGCGTCCTGCCGGTTGGCGTAGTGCCCCGCGGCGTCTCGGCGTTGGTACTCGTCGGCGAGCGCCAGCAAATCGCCGGGGTCGGTGCCGCGTTGCAGTCCGAGCAGCCCGCTGGTGAGGTACGGCCAGAACCGGGGGCTGTAGAGCGCGTTACCGGTTCCGGTGATCGCGTCCTGATAGCTCAGCCCGCGCGGGTCGGAGGTGGTCGCGGGCTGGGCGACCAGCGGGTCGACGAGTTGGTGGTACCGCGCGACGAACTGGGTGGGATCGCTGCCGAGCGGGCATCCGGCGGATCTGGCGCAGTCCGCGGCGTAGGCGTCGAACGCGCGCTGGAAACCGGCCTGCTGCGCGACGGATTCGTCGATCGGGTTCAGGCTCGGGTCGACCGCCCCGTCGAGCACCATCGCGCGCACCCGGTCGGGGTAGCGCGCGGCGTAGGCGGCGCCGAGTTCGGTGCCGTAGGAGAATCCGAGGTAGTTGATCTGGTTCTCCCCCAGGGCCGCCCGCACGACGTCCATGTCCTGCGCGGCGGCGGCGGTGCCGATGTTGGCGAGGAAGTCGAGGCCCATCCGGTCGACGCACTGCTGGGCCAGCGTGCGGTAGACGTCCTCGATGTGCGCGACGCCGGCCGGGCTGTAGTCGGCCAGCGGTTCGCGTCGGTAGGCGTCGAATTCGGCGTCGGTGCGGCAGCGCAGTTGCGGGGTGGAGTGCCCGACGCCGCGCGGGTCCCAGCCGACCAGGTCGAAGTGCCTGCCGATCTCGGTGTCGGCCAGCGCGGCGCCCATACCGGCCACGGTGTCGACCGCCGAGGCGCCCGGCCCGCCGGGATTGACCATGAGCGTGCCGATGCGATCACCGGTCGCAGGGACCCGGATGACCGCGAGTTGGGCCTGGGTGCCGTCGGGTCGGTTGTAGTCCACCGGCACCGACACCGTCCCGCACTGCGCGCCGGGTATACGGCCCGCGTCCACCCACTGCTGACACGTTCCCCACACCGGCGGTGCACCGAATCGCTGGGTGGCCTGCCCCTCCGGGGTCGCCGACGCCGTACCCGCGGCGACGGCCGAGGCGACGAGCGCCAAGGCGGCCAGCATCGAACCCCACCCTGCCCGCCTCATGGCGATCATGGTCGCACGGGCGGAGCGCCCGGGCGCAGCCCGCAGGCAAACGGTGACCGGGCTGTGACCGGGTTCAGCGGCACCGGGTGTCCGGCGGCGGGACCTTGACGTCGATCAGGTACGTGGCGGCGATGTCGTCGACGCACGGGTTGCCCTGGAAGACCACGGTGTGCTGGGTGCCCTCGAAGGTGAGCATCGTGCCGCCCAGTTGGCGGGCCAGGTCGACACCGGCCTGGTACGGGGTGGCCGGATCGTTGGTGGTGGAGACCACCAGGATCGGGGGCAGCCCGCTGACCTTGATCTCGTGCGGTTCGGTGGTCGGCTCGACGGGCCAGAACGCACACGTGGACAACGGTGCGTGCCCGGTGAATTCGCCGTAGCTCATGAACGGCGCGACCTCGCGCAGTTTGCGGTCCTGTTCGGCGATCTTCTCGCGGTCGGTCACCGGCGGGCGGTCCACGCAGTTCACCGCGACCCGCACATCGGTCGAATTGTTGTAGTGGCCCTTGGCATCCCGGCGCATGTACAGGTCGGACAGCGCGAGCATGGTGTCACCGCGCCCGCGCTGCAGTTCGGACAGCCCCTGGGTGAGGTAGCGCCACAGGCTCGGCGAGTACAGCGTCTGGATGGTGCCGACGACCGCATCGCTGTAGCTCAGCCCGCGCGGGTCGTCGGTCTGGGCCGGTTTGTCGACCAGCGGGTCGACCAGGCTCTTGTAGACCTCGACGGCCTTGGCCGGATCGGTGCCCAGCGGACAACTGGCGCGCTGGGCGCAGTCGGCGGCGAAGTTGTCGAACGCGGTCTGGAAGGCGGTGGCCTGCCGGATGTCGGCCTGCAGCGGGTCGGCGTTCGGGTCGACGGCGCCGTCGAGGATCATCGCCCGGACCTTCTCCGGGAACTGTTCGGCGTAGGCCGCACCGATGCGGGTGCCGTAGGAGTAACCGAGGTAGGTCAGTTTGTCGTCGCCCAGCGCGGCGCGCATCGCGTCGAGGTCCTTGGCGACGTTGACGGTGCCGATGTTGGCGAGGAACTCCTTGCCGGACTTGTCCACACAGCGCTGGATGAACGCCTTGGTCTCCCCCTCGATGCGTTCGACGCCCTCCGGCGAGTAGTCGACCTGGGGGTCGGCGCGCAGCCGGTCGTTGTCGGCGTCGGAGTTGCACCACACCGCCGGGGTGGACGATCCGACGCCGCGCGGGTCGAAGCCGACGACGTCGAACCGTTCGCGGACCGACGGCGGCATGGTGTTGAGCATCGACGCGGCCGCCTCGACACCGGATTCGCCGGGCCCGCCCGGGTTCAGCAGCAGCGAGCCGATCTTGTCGCCGGTGGCCTTGAACCGGATCATCGCCAGCCGCGCCACGTCACCGTCGGGTTTGGTGTAGTCGACCGGCACCGACAGCAGGCCGCATTCGGCGCCCGCGGGGATGCGGGACTGGTCCGACGGGGCGCCGGCCTGGCACGGCGCCCACTGGATCGGTGTGCCCGGCCGCGGCACCGCGACGACCGCGCGACCGTCGACCACGTTGCTGCAGCCCGCTACGAGCGGCAGTGCGATGACGGTCGCCGCGACCCCGATCCGAAGCCTCATGGCTCCACATGCTGCCATGAACCGCTGCGGACCCTCGCAAGCGCTGGTGGGGCCGCGTTTTACCGGGTCGCGTCGAGCAGTTCGTCGAGCGCGGCGGAGAAGTCGTCGGCCAGGTCCCACAGGTCGGGCAGCAACTCCGGACACGACACGATTCCGACGTCGAGTTTGCCGTTGAGCGACATCACGGTGATGTTCAGTCCGGAGCCGTGGAAGATCGGCCCGATCGGGTACATCGCCTTGACCTCGTTGCCCAGGTAGTACAGCGGCACCTGCGGGCCGGGCACGTTGGAGACGACGAGGTTGAGCACCGGCCGCGCCCCGGACAGCCGGCTCGCGGCGTAGACGCGCATCGCGGTGCCGAACACCGCCGGAGCGGCGAACTGCGTCCAGTCCTGCAGCAGCGTCGCGCCGATCGCCGAATTATGCTGTTTGGCAACGGAATTGGCTTCGGCTATCGCCTTGATCCGGTCAGCCGGGTCGGCGATGTGGGTTTCGAGGCGGGAGAACATCGCCGACACCTGGTTGCGGCCCGGCCGGCCGGACTTGTCGTGCACCGACACCGGCACCGCCGCGATCAGCGTGCTGCCCGGCAGCTGGTCGCGGTCGGCCAGGAACTTGCGCAGCACCCCGGACACCAGCGCCATCACGACGTCGTTGACCTTGACGCCGAAGTGGTTCTTGACCTTCTTGACGTCCTCGAGGTCGAGTTGGGCGAACGCGATGTTGCGGTGGCCGCTCACATTGGCGTTGAACGGGGTCTGCGGTGCCACGAACGGCGGGGCCATCGACAGCCCCGCCCGCGCCCGGCGGACGGTGTCGAGCACGGTGTTCACCGTGGCCGGCAGCGCGTTGACCAGTTTGAGCGGCCGGGTGGCGAACCGGATCGCCCCGTTCACCGCGATCTCGACCTGATTCCCGCCGCCCACGCCCGCGACGGGTTCGGGGTCGGGTGCGTCGGGTTCGGTGCTGCACAGCTGCGACATCAGGCTGGCGCCGGTGACGCCGTCGACGGCGGCGTGGTGCACCTTCGTCACCACCACCAGCGGGCCGCCCTCGCGGGCATCGGTGCCGTCGATGCCCTCGATCACCCACTTCTCCCACAGCGGGCGGGACCGGTCGAGCGGCATCGAGGCGATGTGGCCGATGAACTCCGCCAGTTCCTCGCGGCCGCCCGGCGCGGGCAGTCCGGCGCGATGCAGATGGCGGTCGACGTCGAAGTCCTTGTCCTCCACCCACACCGGATGATCCGGGTTGAACCGGCTGTCGGCGAGCTTCTCCCGGAACTGGGGCATGGATTCGATGCGGCGGGCCAGCGCGTCGCGCAGCTTCTCGAACGTGTAGCCACCGGGCATCGTCGTGGTGTCCAACTCGAGGATCGAGCACACGTGGAGGAGTTGCTGAGCGGTCTCGAGGTACAGGAAGCTGGCGTCGAGCCCGCTGAGCCGTTGCATGCGCTTCAGCGTAGGGGCGATCAGCGGTGGTGTGAGGAAATCCACTCAACAGTTCGTTCACGTCACTGTTACACCAGTGGCAGACTTGGGGCGTCAGACGACCCGGGGACCCGGATGGGCCTCGAGGCTCGAACCGACCATCACGAGGGACAACGATGTCTGAGCAGACTGTGTACGGCGCTGCCGACGATCAGAAGGCCGCCAAACCCCGCGTCAAAGTGCGCACCACCCATTTGCAGAAGTGGAAGGCCGAAGGCCACAAGTGGGCGATGCTGACCGCCTACGACTACTCCACCGCCCGCGCATTCGACGACGCCGGCATCCCCGTCCTGCTGGTCGGCGATTCCGCGGCCAACGTCGTCTACGGCTACGACACCACGGTGCCGATCACGATCGACGAGCTCATCCCGCTCGTCCGCGGCGTGGTCCGCGGCGCCCCGCACGCGCTCGTCGTCGCGGATCTGCCGTTCGGCAGCTATGAAGAAGGCCCTCGCCTCGCGCTGTCCACGGCCACCCGGTTCCTCAAGGAGACCGGTGCGCACGCCGTGAAGCTCGAAGGCGGCGAACGCGTCGCCGAGCAGATCGCGACGCTGTCCGCGGCCGGCATCCCGGTCATGGCGCACATCGGCTTCACCCCGCAGAGCGTCAACGGCCTCGGCGGGTTCAAGGTGCAGGGCCGCGGCGACGCCGCCGACCAGACCATCGCCGATGCGATCGCCGTGCAGGAGGCGGGCGCGTTCTCGGTGGTGATGGAGATGGTGCCCGCCGAACTGGCCACCCAGATCACCGGCAAGCTGACCATCCCCACCATCGGCATCGGGGCAGGCCCGAATTGCGATGGGCAGGTGCTGGTCTGGCAGGACATGGCAGGCCTGACCGCGGGCAGGACCGCGAAGTTCGTCAAGCGCTTCGGCGATGTGGGCGGCGAATTGCGCCGCGCGGCAACGCAGTACGCCGACGAGGTGGCGGCCGGGGTGTTCCCGGCCGACGAGCACTCGTTCTAGGCGAACTCGGCCTTCCGCTTCCCGAGGAATGCGTCGACGCCTTCGCGGCCGTCGGCGGAGTCGGCGCGCTGCGCGATGGTCCGGCCCTCCAGTTCCATCTGCTCCTCCAGCCCGTTGGTGAACGAGGCCGCGAGCAGGGTCTTCACCGCACCGTGTGACGACGCCGAACCGGCGGCCATCCGTTCGGCCACCGCGGTCGCGCGGTCGCCGAGTTCGGCGTCGGGCACCACCTCGGTGACCAGACCCCAGTCGAGGGCCTCGGCGGCCGGGAGCGTCCGGTTGGTCAGCATCAGTTCCTGGGCCCGGCGCAGCCCGATCAGCCGGGGCAGGTGGTAGGACGCGCTGCCGTCGGGGCTGAGACCGACCTTGGTGTAGGCCATCGTGAACGACGCGGATTCGGCGGCGAGCACCAGATCGCCGGCGACCGCGATGCTGAACCCGGCGCCCGCGGCGGCGCCGTTGACGGCGGTGACCAGCACCGCGTCCATACGCGCGAAGGTGGAGATCGCCCGGTGCAGATCGTCGGCGACACCCTTGATGAAGCGGCCCCGCGACGGCGCCGCCGCGAAGGACTTGAGATCGCCTCCCGCGCAGAAGAACCGGCCGGATCCGGTGAGGACGACGGCTTTGGTGCCCGCGGTGTCGCAGCGGGCGGCCGCGTCGGCGAGTTCGGCGGTCATGGTGTCGTTCATGCCGTTGGCCGCATCGGGCCGGTTGAGCACGATCCGCGTCACCGGACCCGACTGTTCGAACGTGATTGCCTCGTATTCGCTCACGAGAGGACTGTAGCGATCGGCGACACCGGGTTTCGTTCACCTGGGTGTGGCAGGCTGGGATGCCCGCACGGACGAGCGAAGGTGGACATGGCAGCCAAGACGCCGAAGACCTCTCGACACACCGAGGTGGAGCGCAAGTTCGATGTCCCGGAGTCGACCGTCTCCCCCTCTTTCGAGGGCCTCAGCGCGATCGCACGGGTGGAGCGGCTGCCCGTCCAGCAGCTCGACGCCGTGTACTTCGACACCCCGGGACGGGATCTGTCCGCGCACCGGATCACGTTGCGCCGCCGCACCGGTGGCCCCGACGCCGGCTGGCATCTGAAGCTGCCCGCCGGGCCCGACGCGCGCACGGAGGTGCGTGCCTCGTTGGACGGACCGGAGGACGAGGTGCCCGAGGATCTGCGCGACGTGGTGCTGGCGATCGTGCGGGACCGTTCGCTGGCGCCCGTGGCGCGGATCAGCACCCGGCGCACGGTCGACATGCTGCACGGCCCCGACGGGGATGCGGTGGCCGAGTTCTGCGACGACGAGGTGACCGCGGCGGCCGAGGGCGGCGACGAACAGCGGTGGCGGGAATGGGAGCTCGAACTCGTCGGGGCGGGTGATGCGAAGCTGCTCGACCGGTTGACCAACCGGGTGCTCGACGCGGGTGCGGCGATCGCCGGCCACGGATCGAAACTCGGCAGGGTGCTCGGCACGGGTCAGGGCGACGACGAGGTGCGGACCCGGGACGAGGATCCAGTGCGCCGCGCGGTCACCGAGCTGGTCGACGAGCTCGTCGAGTGGGACCGCGCGGTGCGCGCGGACGTCGAGGACGCCGTGCATCAGATGCGGGTCACCACACGCAAGATCCGCAGCCTGCTGCAGTCCGCCGGGTCGGTGTTCGGGCTCTCCGACGACGCCTGGGTGCTCGACGAGCTGCGGCAGTTGGCCGCGGTGCTCGGGGTGGCCCGCGACGCCGAGGTGCTCGCGGAGCGGTACGCCGAGGCGCTCGACGGGCTGGAGGCCGAACTGGTGCGCGGGCCGGTGCGCGAGCGGCTCGTCGACGGTGCGCGGCGGCGGTACAAGTCGGGGTGGCGACGTTCGGTGCTCGCGATGCGGTCGCAGCGGTACTTCCGGCTGCTCGACGCGCTCGAGGGTCTGGTGAGCGCGGAACCGGCGGCCGACGGGGAGCAGTCGTCGCAGACCACGATCAACGCCGCCTACAAACGGGTCCGCAAGGCCGCCAAGAAGGCCGCGAAGGCCGCCGAGACCGACCGGGCCGAGGCGTTGCATCGAATCCGCAAGGGCGCCAAGCGCCTTCGCTACACCGCATCGGCCACGGGTGCGGGCAAGGTGTCGGAGCGGGCGAAGGCGGTGCAGTCGCTGCTCGGCGACCACCAGGACAGCGTGGTCAGCCGTAAGCATCTGCTGCAGGAGGCCGACGCCGCGCGGGCCGCGGGTGAGGACACGTTCACCTACGGGGTGCTGCACCAGGTGGAGACCGAGGTCGCCGAGCGGGCGCGCGGGAAGGTGGACAAAGCGCTGCGCAAACTCGACAAGGCGATGCGCAAGGTCAGTTGAGGCTGTACGGCGGCGTCGACTGCATCGCCGGGCCGGTCTGGATCCGGACCCGCAGCATGCGCTGGTAGCCCCGCATCCACAATCTCGACAGCGCCAACGACTCCTCGGGGTAGGGGTTCTCGTCGCCGGGCTCGGCCAGCGAACCCTCGTAGAGAGCGCGGATGTACTCCTGGCGCTTCGACATCGTTTTAGCATGCCCGAAGGGGCGGACGAGTTGGCCTGTAAGCCGGATTCTGTTCCGTGTCGTCATTGCTGACCACACGGCGGCGACCATCCATCTGGACACACCGTCGCCGGGTGCCTCGAGCGGCCTACCCGCAGGCATCGGGCGAGCAACCCTCGGGCGCCTGCGCAGCCGCACGCTGTGCGGCCTTCTTGGCCTTGCTTCGGGTGGGGTTTACCGAGCCACCCCGGTCACCCGGGGTGCTGGTGCGCTCTTACCGCACCGTTTCACCCTTACCACCGCAGAGCCCGAAAGCTCGGCGGTGGCGGTCTGTTTTCTGTGGCACTGTCCCGCGAGTCACCTCGGATTGCTGTTGGCAATCACCCTGCTCTGTGAAGTCCGGACTTTCCTCGAACCGTTTCCGGTCCGCGGTCGCCCGGCCAACTCGTCCGCGCACATCACCGTACCCTCCCTGACACGTCGCCGAGCGCACGGTTGTTGCCGCTTGGGTTCAAGGCGTCTATGCAACAGCGGGTGGATTGAGTGGGTCGCACAGTAGTGCGTCGAGTGTTTCGGCGGGT